>NZ_JBGCCJ010000001.1:2774676-4162015 GCF_041262565.1 Leifsonia sp. EB41
GAGCTTCATCAGCGCCTCGCGGATCGGCGTGCGGGAGACGCCGAGCCACGCGGTGAGCTTCTCGTCCAGCAGGGTCTCGCCCGGCTCCAGCGTGCCGTCGAGGATGCCCTCGTACAGGCGGTTGTAGACGACGTCGCGCAGGAGCTGGCGCTCGACGGGTGCGGAGTCTTTGACGGGGAGCGGCATCAGCGGGCCTCCTTCGATGCGAACTCGTCCACGACGGTGACGAGCCCCTTGTTCCAGAAGTCGGACACGCCCTTGGCGGCCTTGGCGCCATTGCCGGCGATGGCCGCGTCGACGGCGGTCGCGACGTGGGCCGCGCCCTTCGTGAACGCCTTCGACGACGGCGCAGCGATCAGCGCACGGCGCACCTCGGGGAGGTGGCGCGTGAACAGCTTCGCGAGCGTGCGGTTGTCGAGGCGGCGGAGGAAGACGTTGACGAAGCCGTCGGTGAGCACGCGCTCCTTGACCAGCTGCGCCATGTCGTCGCCGTCGCCCATCCGCTCCTTGAAGGCGCGGAGGGCGTCCTTGTCGTCCTCGGTGAGGAGCGGGGTCGTGTCGCGCACGATGCCGACGAGGAGGCTGCCAACGGTGTCGATGAGCGCACGGAGGCGCACGGGGTCGATCGGCGTGACGCGGGTGCGCTTCTGGGGCATGATCTCCACGAGTCCCATTGCCGCGAGCTGGTTCAGGGCTTCGCGGACGGGGGTTCGGGAGACTCCGACCCACTTCTCGATCTCAGCGTCGTAGAGCTGTTCTCCTGGCGTGAGGTCCCCGTCGACGATTGCGTCGAGTAGACGAACGAATACTTCGTCCCGGATGAGCCGTCGGGGACTGACGGCCTCTGCGATGGGTACAGGCATACATGAATATTACATCCACCTGCGTTGGGTGCAAGGCCATCGCGTGATGAAGTTAGGCGTGTCGTATCGCAGAATAGTCTGCCGGGCGCCCAAAAGCGCCCGGATCCGGCTGAAAAGCGCCTGGGTCCTGCTCAGAATCGGTTTCCGAGCGCCTTCGCCTTGAGCGCGTCGAACTCGTTCTGGCTGATCACGCCCTTGTCCAGGAGCGCCTTCGCCTGCTCGATGTCGGCGGCCGGGGTCGCCGACGGCGTGGGGTGCGTGTAGTAGTCGGTGTCCTCCGGGACGGTCCTGCGGTCGCGCGCGTTGCGCTCCGCCATGCCGCGACCGCGCGCGATCAGGTACACCAGCGCGGTGAGGAAGGGCACGAAGATGAGGAAGATCACCCACACGGCCTTCCACCAGCCGTTCAGCTTCTCGTCGCGGAACAGGTCGACCAGGATCGTGAACAGCACCATCAGGTAGGCGACGAAGGCGAACGCCCAGAAGATCAGCCAGATGAAGTTCCAGAAACCGTTCACGACGGGGCTCCTCTCGATCGGTGTGCACACCGTAGCCGCGCCGCGGCTCGCCTGGCTAGACGGCAGTGCTCGGCCGTCGCGACGGTGGGCGCGGTTAGGCTGACCGCATGCTCAGCCAGCTGCCCCCTCGCGTGTGGCGGGGGAGGACGCCCGGCGGCTGGGTCGCCCTCATCGCAGGCCTGATCGTCGGAATCCCTGTCGCGCTCGCGGCGGGGCTTGTGCTGCTCACGCTCGGTGTCGTGGCTGTCGTTGTCGGAGCCGTGGTCGCACTCCTCGCGCTTGCCGCCGAATGGGTCTGGTACCTCGTGCAGCGCGCGTCGCGCGTGCGGTACCCGTTCCCTGTGCCCGCGCCGCGCCGCCGTCGCGCCAGGCGCACCGCTCTGAGCGCGCTCTACCTCACGGCCGCGCCCCGGCTGACCGGCGGACTGGCCAGGGTCGCAGGCTGGGTGCTCGGGCCGGTCGCCCTCCTGATCGGGCTGGTCGGGATCGTGCTGCCGCGCTGGCGCGCCCGGCCCTACCTGGCCGTCTTCACCCTCCCGGCGCTGCTGCGCAAGACGGTCGCCCTCGGGCGCAGGCGCGGGCTGCTGCGCGACGGGCACGACGCGGTGCTGCTCGGCTACGACGACCTCCTGGAGCGCCGGTTCCCGCTCCTGCACGACTTCCTGACCTGGTGGGGCGACCCGGGACGCGGCGACGACTACACGCCGACGCCCGGCCTCCCCGACGTGCCCGCCGGGCTGCTCGGCCTGGAACTCGGCCCGTCCCCCGACCCGCTCGGCCAGCCCGGACTTGCCGCGGGGGCGATGCGCCGCCGGTCCGTGCACACGCTCCGCGACCTGCTGCTCAGCCAGCGCGAGATCGACGACCTCTGCGACCCCGACCTGGACGAGCGCATCGACACCGCGGTCATCCGGTTGGTCGAGCGCGAGCACGAGGGCGTCCGGCACTGGATCGTGCAGTTCCCGAGCACGAAGTCCTGGAGTCCGCGGCCCGGCATCGCCCCCAACGATCTGACCGCGGACCTCGTCATCGGCGCCGAGCACGAGGCCACCATCACCCGGGCGGCGCTGGAGGCGATGCGGGAGGCCGGCATCCGCCCCGGCGAGCCCGTCGTGCTGGCCGGGTTCAGCCTCGGCGGGATGGTCGCCTCGCAGGTCGCTGTGCGGGCGCACGCCGCGGGGTTCGCCGTGACGCACCTGGTCGTCGCCGGCACGCCGCTCGGCCGCCTGCCCATCCCGGCCGGCATCCGCACCCTGGCCATCGAGCACGTGCTCGACCTCGTCCCGCGCATCGACGGCAGGGAGAACCCGGTGCGCCTGGACCTCGACGGCGCGCGGGTGCTGGTCACCGTCAAGGCCGGCCCGGCGCTCGCACCCGGCTTCCGGCTCGGCGCCCTGCACCAGGCGATCGCATACGCCGACACCGCAGGCGCGATCGAGACCGATCCTCCGGGCGACGCCGTGGCCGTGCTCCTGGGCGAGCTGCGGCCGTTCTTCGGCCCGGGGCAGCGCGTCCACGACCGCTCCGCGCTCCGGGCGGGGAGCCTGACGGCGCAGGCCGCCGTGCCGCTGTACCTGCACAGCACCGTGGACGAGGGAATCACCCGCGGCGCGCTCCGGCAGTCGCTGCGCCGGCTCGCGGGCGTCTACGCGGTGGACGTGTACCAGTCACGCGGCGGCCTCGCGACGACGATCCTGTGGAGCGCCGACGTGCTGGTCCGCGCGCTCGGACCCTGGCTCGCCCCCACCAGGCGCGCGGCGATCTATCGCGGCCTGCTGTCGCTGCTCGGCCGGCGGCGCGCGGTCGGCATCCACCTGCGCCTGCAGGCCCGCGAGACCCCCGGACTGACCTGGGAGGCCACGCTCCAACGGATGCCGGACGGGCGCTGGCGGGAGACCATCGACGTCATCGTGGACGACCGGGCCAGGCCGGAGGACGTGTCCCGGCTGTTCCCGGAGGGTGTGAGGACGCGGGTGGTGCTGCACCGACCGGACGCGTTCGAGCCGGTGCTCGACGCCGCAGGGGTCTGATCGCGTCGTACGATCGGCGGGACGGTCCACCGCGGAGGGTGCGACCCGGTGGCGAGGAGGGGACATGGGACGCGAGACGTTTTGGGCCGAGGACCCCGACCCGCTGCTGCGCGTCGGCGAGGGCTTCCTGCTCGCCGGCAGCGATACCGCGGGGAAGCCGGGGTTCGACGGACGCAAGAAGGACGGCGCGGAGGCGCTCGCCGAGGGAGCCGCGATCCTCGCCGACCTCCAGGAACGCCTGTTCGCAGCGGGGACGCTCGGCGACCGGCGCAGCGTGCTGCTCGTCCTGCAGGCGATGGACACGGCGGGCAAGGGCGGCATCGTGACCCACGTCGTCGGGCAGATGAACCTCGGCGGCGTGCGGTACGCGGGCTTCAAGAAGCCGACGCGGGTCGAGCTCGCCCACGACTTCCTCTGGCGGATCTGGAGCCACGTGCCGGCGGCGGGCGAGGTCGGCGTCTTCGACCGCTCGCACTACGAGGACGTCCTCATCGGCCGGGTGCGCAAGCTGGCGTCCGAGGAGGAGATCGAGCGTCGCTACAGCGCGATCAACGAGTTCGAGCTGGAGCTGGCGGAGTCGGGGACGACGATCGTCAAGGTGATGCTGAACCTGGGCAAGGACGAGCAGAAGAAGCGCCTCGGCGACCGGCTGAAGCGCGTCGACAAGCAGTGGAAGTACACGACAGGCGACGTGGACGAGCGGCTGCTCTGGGACAGCTACCAGGACGCGTACCAGGTCGTCTTCGACCGCACGTCGACGGCGTACGCGCCCTGGTACGTCGTGCCGGCCGACCGCAAGTGGTACGCGAGGCTCGCGGTTCAGCACCTCCTCATCCACGCCCTGGAGGACCTGGAACTGGGGTGGCCGGCGCCGGACTACGACGTGCAGGTCGAGAAGGCGCGGCTGGCGGCGAGCTAGCGAGCGTCCAGGCGCTCAGCCGAACGCTTCGACGATCGGGCGGAACTTCATGGTCGTCTCCGCGTACTCCTTGGCGGGGTCGGAGTCGGCCACGATGCCCGCGCCCGCGTACGCGGTGAGGTCGCCGGTCTCGCCGAGCTGCGCGCAGCGCAGGGCGATCGCCCACTCGCCGTCGCCGTCGCCGCCGACCCAGCCGACCGGCCCGGCGTACCGCCCGCGGTCGAACGGCTCCAGCTCGCGGATCAGCGCGAGCGCCTCCGGTGTCGGCGTCCCGGCGACGGCGGCCGTCGGGTGGAGCGCGTCCGCGAGGTCGAGCGAGCTCGACCCGTCGCTGAGCGTGCCGGCGATATCGGTCGCGAGGTGCCAGAGGTTCGGCAGTTTGAGGGTGAACGGCTCGTCGCTCGCCCCGAGGTCCGCGCTGTGCGGGCGGAGCGCGTCGAGGACGCTCGCGACGGCGAAGCGGTGCTCGCCCTGGTCCTTGGCCGAGCCCGCGAGGGCCAGTGCCGACTCGCGGTCGCTCTCGGCGTCGCGGCCGCGGGACATCGTGCCGGCGAGCACCCGGGCGGTCACCGTGCCGTGGTGCACGCGCACCAGCGTCTCCGGAGAGGAGCCCACCAGCCCGTCGACGGCGAACGTCCAGCAGTCGGGGTAGCCGAGGGCCAGCTCCACCAGCGCGCGCCGCACGTCGGACTCGAGTGGCAGGTGCGCCGACAGCTCCCTGGCCAGGACCACCTTCGAGAGGTCGTGCTCGCGGATCCGCTCCACCGCCGTCGCGACGGCGGACTCGTAGCCGCCCTCGTCCAGTCCGGCGGGGAGGAGGCTGAGCCGGTACTCGTCACCGAAGGCGATCGGCCGCGGGAGGTCCCGCGCCGTACCGCGCTGCGTTCGGGGGTCGGCCGCATTCGCTGCCGCGGGGGACTCGTCCACACGGGTGATCCGCGTGATCCAGCTCCGGCCGCCGCGGCGACCGAGGACGATCTCAGGCACGATCAGGACGCTCATGGCCGTGCTCTCGTCGTCGAACGCGAAGGTCCCGAACGCGACCAGCCCGGTGCCCGGCGTGCGCACATCGTCCGAGACGGTCGCCGCCTGGACGGTCGCCCGCCACGCCTCCGACGCCTGCCGGATGCGGTCCGGCCCGCGGAACTCGAGCCGCAGCGACTCCCCGATGCCGGCGATCCCCTCGCCTTTGCGGATCCACACGAGGGGCCGGCGGGAGTCGAGGAAGGGAACGAGATGCCGGACGTCGTCGAGGGGGGTGGTCTCGACCGACAGGGCGGTCACGCCCGTAGCCCGGCGGGTGGTCGAGGGTGCGGTCACCGGACCAGCCTACGCCCGGGCCGCTGGGCGCCGGATGCGCGGCGGCTGGGCGTTGGCCCGGTGCGGGAGGCCCTGTGCGGCGCCCCGAAATGCACGGCATGTCGGCGCAGCCTAAGCTGGGGGGGTGAGTAAGGCCGACCTCAGCAAGCAGCCCTCCCAGGTCGCCGCCATGTTCGATGAGGTGTCGACCCACTACGACCGGACCAACACCGTCCTCTCGATGGGCAACGCGACGCTGTGGCGGCTGGCGACGACGCGGGCCGTCGGGCCGCGCGCCGGCGAGACGATCCTGGACGTGGCGGCAGGGACCGGCACCTCCAGTGCGTCCCTGGCGCGCAACGGGGCCAGCGTGGTCGCCGCCGATTTCTCGGAGGGCATGATCGAGGTCGGCCGGCGCAGGCAGGCCGGCAACCCCTTCGTCACGTTCGTGCAGGCCGACGCCACGAAGCTCCCGTTCGACGACGACACGTTCGACGCCGTCACGATCTCGTTCGGCCTGCGCAACATCGTCGACCCGCGGGCGGCGCTCGCCGAGTTCTACCGGGTGACGAAGCCGGGCGGCCGGGTCGTGGTGTGCGAGTTCTCCCAGCCTCCGGTGGCCGCGATCCGTGCGGGCTACGGCGCGTACCTGCGCTACGGGATGCCCGTACTGGCCCGCGTGGCGAGCTCGAACCCCGCGGCGTACGAGTACCTGATGGAGTCCATCGAGGCGTGGCCGAACCAGCCGGCGCTGGCAGCCTGGATGCGCGAGGCCGGCTTCGAGCGCGTGGCCTGGCGCAACCTGACCGCGGGCATCGTGGCGCTGCACCGCGGGTGGAAGCCCGTGGAGGTGGCGAAGCCCGCCCCGAAGAAGCCTGCCCCGAAGAAGCCTGCGGCGAAGAAACCTGCGGCGAAGAAGCCCGCAGCGAAGAAGCCCACGACCGCCGTCCCATCCGAGGGGGAGTAAGTGCCACGTAGCGTTCCGGTGGTGCGGCGACCCGCGTCGCTCAGCAGCCAGCTCGGCCTGACCGAGCGGATCTTCGTCCGCGGCGAGGACCGCCAGGTCGCCAATGCGGTCGACGACGGCCTCGCGCAGGTCGAGGAGGCGCTGCATCGCGAGATGCGGTTCGCCGACAATCTCGCCGACGTCACCACGCGGTACCTCCTGGAGGCCGGCGGCAAGCGCGTCCGCCCGATGCTCACGCTCCTCACCGCGCAGCTCGGCGATGGCAACACCCCGCGCGTGCTCCAGGCCGCGCAGGCGGTCGAGATCACCCACCTCGCCTCCCTGTACCACGACGACGTGATGGACGACTCGCAGATGCGGCGCGGCGTTCCCACGGCGCAGTTCGTCTGGGGCAACTCCGTCGCCGTCCTCACCGGCGACCTCCTGTTCGCCCGGGCCAGCAAGCTCGTGTCCGCGCTGGGCGAGCGTGCCATCCAGCTCCAGGCCGACACGTTCGAGCGGCTGTGCCTCGGCCAGCTCCACGAGACCATCGGGCCGCAGGACGGCGAGGACCCGATCGCCCACTACATCCGCGTGCTGGAGGACAAGACCGGCTCGCTCATCGCCGTGGCCGCCCAGATGGGCGTGGCGTTCTCGAACGCCGACACCGCGTACGAGCAGCCCGTCGTGACCTTCGGCGAGAAGATCGGTGTCGCGTTCCAGCTCATCGATGACGTCATCGACCTCTCCTCCGTCGGCGTCGCCGAGACCGGCAAGACGCCGGGCAACGACCTCCGCGCCGGCGTCGCCACGCTCCCCGTGCTGAAGCTGCGGGAGCGCGCCGACACCGACCCCGAGGCGCGCGCCCTGCTCGAGCGGTTGGAGCGCGATGTCATGGGCACCGCCGAGGAGGGCGAGATCACCCCGGAGGCCACCGCGGCCATCGCTGCACTTCGGGAGCACCCGGTCACGGCGGACACACTCGAGGAGGCGCACCGCTGGGCCCGGGAGGCCGTGGAGGCGCTCGAGCCCCTGCCCGACGGCCCCGTGAAGAAGGCGCTCGTGCGGTTCTCCGACACGATCGTCGAACGTTCGAGCTGAGCACGAAGGAATCAACGCATGACCAAACTGCGACTGGCGATCGTCGGCGCCGGCCCGGCCGGGATCTACGCCGCTGACATCCTGCTCAAGGCGGAGCGCGGCTTCGACGTCTCGATAGACCTGTTCGAGGCCCTGCCCGCGCCGTACGGGCTGGTGCGCTACGGCGTCGCCCCCGACCACCCGCGCATCAAGGGAATCATCACCGCGCTGCGCGAGGTGCTCGACCGCGGCGACATCCGGATCTTCGGGAACGTCACCTACGGCGTCGACATCACGCTCGACGACCTGAAGCGCCATTACAACGCGGTGATCTTCGCCACCGGCGCGGTGCACGACTCCGACCTCGACATCCCGGGCATCGACCTCGGCGGCTCGTACGGAGCGGCCGACTTCGTGAGCTGGTTCGATGGCCACCCCGATGTGCCCCGCACGTGGCCGCTGGAGGCGAAGTCGGTCGCGGTGATCGGCAACGGCAACGTCGCGCTCGACGTCTCGCGCATCCTCGCGAAGCACGCGGACGACCTGCTGCCGACGGAGATCCCGGACAACGTCTACGACATCCTGAAGGAGTCGCCCGTCACCGACGTGCACGTCTTCGGACGCCGCGGCCCTGCGCAGGTGAAGTTCACCCCGCTGGAGCTGCGCGAGCTCGGCGAGCTGCGCGACGTCGACATGATCCTCTACGAGGAGGACTTCGAGTACGACGAGCACTCCAAGGACGCCATCGCGAGCAACAAGCAGGTGATGGTCATCGACCGCGTGCTGCAGCAGTGGCGGCAGCGCGAGGTGGGCGCGGCCTCCCGCCGGCTGCATCTGCACTTCTACGCCAAGCCGCTGGAGGTGCTCGCCGACGAGGACGGGAACGTGCGGGCGTACCGCTACGAGCGCACCGAGTCCGACGGCGCCGGCGGCGTGCGCGGCACCGGCGAGGTCCGGGAAGTGGAGATCCAGGCGCTCTACCGCGCGGTCGGCTACTTCGGGTCGCCGCTGCCAGGCATCCCGTTCGACAAGAAGCACGGCGTCATCCCGAACCACGAGGGCCAGGTGCTGCGCAACCGCGATAACGAGCGGATGTACGGCGTGTATGCGACGGGGTGGATCAAGCGGGGCCCGGTGGGCCTCATCGGTCACACCAAGTCGGATGCGATGGAGACGATCAAGCATGTGATCAACGATCAGGGCAACTGGTGGTCTCCCGCTTCCCCCTCCGAGGAATCTGTGGAGAACCTGCTGCGCGAACGTGGTGTGGAGTACACGAATCTGAACGGCTGGCACAACCTCGACGCACACGAGCAGGCGCTCGGCGCCGAGCGCGGCCGCGCCCGGATCAAGGTCGTCCCGCGCGAGGACATGCTGCGCGCGTCGAACGGCGCCGCGGTGGAGGCGGCGGCGGAGTAGACCCTCGCGTCGCGCCCCTCCGATCTGGCACGCTGGAGGCATGGTCGGCCCAGTGGAGTGGCGCCCCGACGTCCTCGGCGCCGGGTTCCAGCAGGCGACGCTCCCGCTCGGCCACGACGCCGAGGGCGAGGTCGTCGCGACGCTCGTGCGCTACGAGCCGTGGCCGCACCTGGCCGACCTCCGGCCGGGCCGTCCCGCCGACGAGACCGACGTGCTGTACGTGCACGGCTGGTCGGACTACTTCTTCCAGACCGGGCTCGCGCGGTTCTGGCACGACCAGGGCGCGCGGTTCTTCGCGCTCGACCTGCGCAAGTACGGCCGCAGCCTCCGCCCCGGCCAGACTCCCGGGTTCATCGACTCGCTGGACACCTACGACGCCGACATCGAGGCGGCGCTCCGGGCGATGGGCCACGCGGAGGGCGAGCGCCCGCACCGCCGGCTGATCCTGCTCGGCCACTCGACGGGAGGCCTTACGCTGAGCCTGTGGGCGGACCGGCACCCCGGCCGGGCGTCGGCGCTCATCCTCAACAGCCCGTGGCTGGAGTTCCAGGCGCACTCGGCCGGCCGGGCGATGCTCGCGCCGCTGGTCGACCTCCAGTCCCGGCTGGAGCCGAAGGCCGCCATGCCGAACGTGGACCTCGGCTTCTACACGCGGTCGGTGTCTCGGACGCTGGACGGCGAGTGGGACTACGACCTGACCTGGCGTCCGGTGCGGGGGTTCGCGGTGCACCCCGCCTGGCTCACCGCCATCCTCGCCGGGCACACCCGCGTCGCGGCGGGACTCGCGATCGATGTCCCTGTGCTCACGCTGCTGTCGGCCCGCTCGACGCTGCTGCCGTACTGGACGACGGACATGCTGAGCTCGGACGTGGTGCTGCTGGTGCAGGACATCGCCGTGCGCGCACTGCGGCTCGCGCCGACCGTGACGATCGCGCGCATCGACGGCGCGCTGCACGACGTGTTCCTGTCGCAGGAGCAGGCGCGCGTGGCGGCCTACGGGCAGGTCGCCCGCTGGCTGCGGGGGGCGCTCAGCGGAAGTTCACGAACTGCAGGGCCACGTCCAGGTCGGCGCCTTTCAAGAGGGCCATTGTCGCCTGGAGGTCGTCCCGGCTCTTTGAGCTGACGCGGAGCTCGTCGCCCTGGATCTGCGACTTGACGCTCTTGGGCGCCTCGTCGCGGATCAGCTTGTTGATCTTCTTGGCGGCGTCCTGCTCGATGCCGTCCTTCAGGCCGACCTCGATGCGGAACTCCTTGCCCGACGGGTACGGCTTGCCGGTGTCGAGCGACTTGAGCGTGATGCCGCGCTTGATGAACTTGGACTCGAGGACCTCGAGCACGGCCTTCACCCGCTCCTCGGTGTTGCCCTTGAGCAGCACTTTCTCGCCGCTCCACTCGACCGAGGCGCCGACGTTCTTGAAGTCGTAGCGCTGCTCGACCTCCTTGCGGGCCTGGTTGACGGCGTTGTCCGCCTCCATCTTGTCGACCTTGCTGACGACGTCGAATGAGGAGTCTGCCACTGTACTGTTCCTTCCCGCGCAGGTGTCCGGCGAAGCGGGCCGGACGGCATCCAGTCTACGGGCGGTGCGCGTCGCGCGCGGTGGTCAGGCCGTCTGCTGGAGCTCGGCGAAGTAGGTGACGTGGCAGCCGTCGCCGTTGCACTCGACGCAGAGGGCGACCTCCTCGGAGTGCTGCCGGGGGTCGGCGCCGGTTCCGTCGCATCGTTCGCAGATCTCCACCGTTCTCATGCCCCCGATTGTGCGCGCGGCCACCGACATCGGCGGCAGGAGCCGGGGAGTGTCGCGAAGTCGCGGGGGTCCGCGCGAATTCTGCTGTGGGCGGAATCCGAAAATCGATCGGCGCGGACGCGGGCCTCCGGCTTAGGCTTCAGGCATGTTGATGCGGCACGCGATCGGCTCCGTGCTCCGCCGGTTGCGGACGGAGCGGGGCGCGACGCTGCGCGAGCTCTCCGAGACCTCGCGCATCAGCATCCCGTACCTGTCGGAGATCGAACGCGGCCGCAAGGAGGCCTCGTCGGAGATCCTCGCCGCGCTGTGCCGCGTGCTCGACGTGACGGAGGGGGAGCTGCTGTCGGAGGTGGTGGCGGAGTTCGCGCGCGTCGAGGTGCTGAGCCTGGTCCCGGAGCGGGTCCATGCGGCGACGACGGTGGACGAGCATGCGGTCTCCGACGTCGCGCAGCCGGTGCTGCTGGCCGCCTGAGCCTCCTGCGGGCCGTGCCCTTCAGCTGGCGAGCGCCCGCGTCGAGCCGATGACCTCGTCCACGAAGCCGTAGTCCCTGGCCTCGTCGGCGGTGAACCAGCGGTCGCGGTCACCGTCCTCGATGATCTGCTCGACCGTCTTGCCGGTCTGCTCGCTGGTCAGTTCGGCCATCCTGCGCTTGAAGTGGAGGATCTGCTTCGCCTGGGTCTGGATGTCCGCGCTCGTGCCGCCGAAGCCTCCGTGCGGCTGGTGCATCACGATGGACGAGTTCGGGAGCGCAAACCTTTTGCCCGGCGCGCCGGACGACAGCAGGAACTGCCCCATCGAGGCCGCGAAGCCCAGCGCGACGGTCGACACGTCGGCGCGGACGAAGTTCATCGTGTCGTAGACGGCGAACCCCGCGGTGATGGAGCCGCCCGGCGAGTTGATGTAGAGGAAGATGTCGCGATCGGAGGCGATGGAGTCGAGCAGCAGGAGCTGCGCGCAGACCTCGCCGGCCGACTCGTCGTTCACTTCGGTGCCGAGGAACACGATGCGCTCCTCCAGCAGCCGCTGCACGGGGGAGAAGGTCTCAGGAGTGGTCATGGCGTCATCCTGCGACCGGGGGTCGGCGTTTGTCGCGTGGTTCTGCCGTGTGCGAATTCGCGGGAGGCAGACGTGCGGCGTCGGGCCTGGCGCCGCCGATTTCGTTCGGCGGCGCGCGCCGAGTATTCTTACATGGCGCCTTTGCGGCGCGAATGGCGAGTTACCCAAGCGGCCAAAGGGATCTGACTGTAAATCAGCCGGCGTAGCCTTCGGGGGTTCGAATCCCTCACTCGCCACCCATGTGAAAGAGCCCGGCCGTATCGGCCGGGCTCTTTCGTTTCGGTGCGACGCGGAGAAGCCTCCGCTGTGCGGCGGTGTGCCAGGCTTGCCCCATGCCCACCCCCAACGAACTGCTCGAGATCGCCACCACCGTCGCGCGTCGCGCGGCCGCTCTCGCGTTGCAGCGGCGGCGGGACGGGGTGGAGATCGCGGCCTCCAAGTCGACCATCACCGACATCGTCACGCGCGCCGACCGGGAGGCCGAGGACCTGATCCGCGGCGCGCTGGAGGCGTCGCGGCCGCGGGACGGGTTCCTCGGGGAGGAGTCCGGCGGCGAGCGGGGGAGCAGCGGGCTCACCTGGGTGGTCGACCCGATCGACGGGACGGTCAACTACTTCTACGACATCCCGGCCTGGGCGGTCAGCGTCGCTGTCGTGGAGGGCGACCCCGATCCGGCGACGTGGCGGACGCTGGCCGGGGCGGTCGTGAATCCGTCGACCGGGGAGGTGTTCACGGCGGCCGCGGGAGGTGGCGCGCGGTTGAACGGCGAGCCGATCCGGGTCAATGAGGGGGTGGAGTTGCCGCTCGCGCTCGTCGGGACCGGGTTCGGGTACGACCCGGAGATCCGGCGCAAGCAGGCGGCGTTCGTGACCGAGCTGATCCCGCGGGTGCGCGATGTCCGGCGGATCGGGGCGGCCTCCCTCGACTTGTGCTCCGTCGCGTGCGGGCGGCTCGACGCCTACTACGAGCGCGGGCTGAACCCGTGGGATCACGCGGCCGGCGCGCTCATTGCGCAGGAGGCGGGGGCGACGGTCGGCGGGCTGGATGGCGCTCCGGCAGGGAAGGCGCTGCTGCTCGCGGCGGCGCCCGGGCTGTACGCGCAGCTCGACCCGCTGGTGCAGGAGTACTACCAGCGCTGGGAGTGACCGGCAGACCTCTCGAGTGGTGACGCAGTTACCGTTTCGTTATATTTGGTCGGGTGCCCCAGACCCCGACCCGCCGCGAGCTCCGGCAGCGTGAGCAGGCGGCCCAGCGGGCACGCGAGCCGCGCTTCGGCCGCGGGGTGAGCACGCTCGCGATGCTCTCGGTCCTCGGGATCGCGGTCGCGACCACGGTCCCGGCGATGGCGCTCCTGACCGAGGACCAGGTCCGTGCGCGCACCGCCTCGGCCCCGTTCTCCGGCGCTCCGGCCACGGAGCGGGAGGTCCAGGCGCTCGACAGCATCACTCCGGCGGAGCGGGAGGCCATCGTCCGCGACGGCGGCGCGGCGACCTCCGGCGAGCAGCTCGCCGCGCTGCGCTCGATGCGGATCGCGGACACGTTCCGCAACAACCCGGCGGGGGCCATCCAGTGGCCGTTCCCGGTTGGCGTGCCGATCACCTCGGGGTTCGGGCCGCGCGCCGCACCGACCGAGGGGGCCTCCACGAACCACCTCGGGGTGGACTTCGCGCCGGGCGACGGCGTGCCCATCCAGATCATCGCCGACGGCGTGGTGCGGGAGGTCGTGACCGGCGACCGCGGCGGCTGCGGCGTGAATGTCACGATCGACCACCTGATCGACGGACGGCTGATCAGCAGCAAGTACTGCCACATGCAGACGGGGTCGGTGCGGGTCGCCGAGGGTCAGCAGGTGCGGGTGGCCGACATCGTGGGCAGGGTGGGGAACACCGGGGTGTCGACGGGGCCGCATCTGCACCTCGAGATTCGGCTGGACGGCACGGAGCCGGTCGATCCGGTGGCGTGGCTGCGGGCCAACGCGTAGATAACGGAGGAGTTCCGGGCCGACACGCCGGCTGGGAGCAGCCAACGGAGGAGACCCGGGCTTGGTCGGGGTGGATCTCCTCCGTTGGCGGCAGGGGTCAGATGAGCCAGGCGGTGGTGTCCTGGGGAAGCATGCCGTCGTGGAGCGGGCCGCTTGCCAGGATGACGGTGCCCTCGGGCAGGGGGAGCGGGGCCTTGCCGAAGTTGACGGCGACGGTGACCGCGCCCGAGCGGAACAGCAGCGCGCCCTCGCCGGCGTTCGACCACTGCAGCTCGCCGAACGCGAGGTCGTGCTCGCGGCGAGCTGCCAGTGCCTCCTGGTACATGGTCAGCGTCGAGCCGGGCACCCCCTCCTGCGACGAGCGGGTGTACTCCGCCCAGGTCGCGGGCTGCGGCAGCCAGCTCTTCGGGCCCGGGCCGAAACCGTAGGACGGGTCGGTTCCCTCCCAGGGGATCGGCACGCGGCAGCCGTCGCGGCCGTAGCGCTCGCCGTTCGTCCGGAACCAGGTGGGGTCCTGGCGGGCGTCGTCGGGGAGGTCGATGGCCTCCGGGAGGCCGAGCTCCTCACCCTGGTACAGGTACGCCGAGCCGGGGAGCGCGAGCATGAGGGCGGTCGCGGCGCGGGCGCGGCGCAGGGCGAAGGCCGGGTCAGGGATGCCGGTGGACTTCGGGCCGATGCCGTGACCTTGGGGGTTGTCGCCGGTCAGGGCCAGCCGGGTGGCGTGCCGGACGACGTCGTGGTTGGAGAGCACCCAGGTGCTCGGGGCGCCGACGCTGCCGAACACCGCGATCGAACGGTCGATCACCGCGCGGAGCGCGACCGCGTCCCACGGCGTCTCCAGGTAGCCGAAGTTGAAGGTCTGCTGCATCTCGTCGGGGCGGACCCAGTTGGCGAGCTTCTCCATGGGCTCCACCCAGGCCTCGCCGCAGAGCACGCGGTCGCCCTCGTACTCGTCGAGCACCGTGTGCCAGTCGCGGTAGATGTCATGGACGCCGTCCTGTCCGAAGTACGGCGGCGTGACGGGCTCGCCCTCGGCGTGCGCGCTGATCTGCGGCTCCAGCACGATGCCGCCGGTCGTGGTCGCGATCGCGCCGCCGCCCATGCTGCCGGCGTTCGCGGGCGGGGTGTAGTCGGGGAGGCCGGCCTCCTTGATCATGCCGTGGGCGACGTCCACGCGGAAGCCGTCGACGCCGCGATCCAGCCAGAACCGCAGGACGCCACGGAACTGCTCCCGCACCCAGGGGTTCTCCCAGTCGAAGTCGGGCTGCGACTTGTCGAACAGGTGGAGGTACCACTGGCCGGGGGTGCCGTCGGCTTCGGTGATGCGGGTCCAGGCGGGGCCGCCGAAGATGGACTCCCAGTTGTTGGGAGCCTCGTCGCCGTTCACGCCTTTGCCGTCGCGGAACAGGTAGCGGGCGCGCTCCGGGCTGCCGGGGGCCGAGGCGAGGGCCTCCTGAAACCAGACGTGGTCGCTCGACGAGTGGTTGGGGACGATGTCGATGATGACGCGCAGCCCGAGGCCGTGCGCGGTCTCCAGCATCGTGTCGAAGTCGGCGAGCGTACCGAAGCTGGGGTCGACGTCGCGGTAGTCGGCCACGTCGTAGCCGGCGTCGTTCTGGGGCGACGTGAAGAACGGCGACAGCCAGACAGCGTCGACGCCCAGGGCGCGGAGCGCGGGGAGGCGGCTGGTGATGCCGTTGAGGTCGCCCATCCCGTCGCCGTCGGCGTCCGCGAAGGAGCGCGGGTACACCTGGTAGATGACGGCGGAGCGCCACCACTCACGGCCGGGAGTACTGGGCGAGAGCGTGCGGGAGGATTCGGAAGTAATGGGGATCACCTGTCTTGGCTTCAGGACGGGGAGTCGCTGCGCGCACGCGTGGCGGGAACGATCGGGGGGGCGCCATCGTTCCTCGCACGCCGCCGCTTGCGGCACCGGGATCGGCGCGCCGACGTCGGCGCTGGCAGCAATGCTAGCCCCCTCGACTGAGTGCGGGCTTGTGTGACGGGTTCCGCGAGGTGAACGGGAGGGGCGTGCGGCTCAGCGCGACGCGGTGCGCCAGTGCGACGGGCGGTGGAGGGCGGCGGGCAGGCGGGTGCCGTCATCCCCTCGTGCCGCGTCCACCTGGGGCTGCGTGAGGTAGATGGCGCCGTCGAGGATGGCGCCGTCGAGCCGCGCATCGCGGAGGTCGGCGCCGATGAGCTCGGCGGCGGTCAGGTCGGCGTCGCGGAGGTCGGCGCCGATCAGGAGGGCGCCACGCAGTTCGGCGCCGCGGAGGTCCGCGCCGCGCAGGTCCGCTCCGAGGAGGTCGGCTCCGGGGGAGAGGCGTGAGCGCTTGATGCGGAGCGGGGTGGAGGCGGGGCGGGACTCGTGGGTCGCGGCGTCGCGCGCCGCGTCGCGGGTCAGCCGGGAGGCCTCCCGGAGCAGGGACGCCGCGGGGGCGCGGAGCTCGTCGACGTCGAGCTCCAGGATGAGCGCGGGGGCCGCATCGGCCGCCGCCGTGACCTCGCCCCAGGATGCGCGCAACGCGTCGTGGAGGGACGCCGCGGCCGGCATCGCGATGGCCTCGCGGAGGTACCAGAGCAGCTCGTGGAGCTGGCGGACGATCGGAAACACCGCGAACATCTCGGCGCGGACGCCCGCGTCGTCGCGCCACGACCTGCCGCCGAAGGTGTGCCTCGTGACGAGCTGGCCGGCGCCGAAGCAGTCGAACACCGTGCAGCCCTTGAAGCCGCGTTCGCGGAGCTGCGGGTGGATGCGGCAGCCGAAGCCGTCCTCCAGGTTCACGCACTCCTCGCCGGCCGGCTTGTCGAACGCGAAGTCCGCGGAGCGTGCGAAGGCGAGCGCGACGCAGCAGAGCCCCGAGCAGGAGGCGCAGTCGGCGGCGAGAGTGCGCTCGGAGGCGAGGGCGGGGGACATTCCTCCACAGTAGGGCCGCGCGTGTGACCTCTCCACATCTTCGGACACATTCGGAATAGCCACGGGGACCCCGCGTTAGCGTGGAAGGACAGCCACGAAAGGAACACGGAATGACTTCACCGCGCCGCGCCATCGGAACCTCCGACCTCCAGGTCTTCCCTCTCTCACTGGGCGGAAACGTCTTCGGCTGGACGGCCGACCGCGACACGTCCTTCGCTGTGCTCGACGCCTACACGGCTGCGGGCGGCAACTTCGTGGACACCGCGGACGGCTACTCGGCCTGGGTGCCGGGCAACACCGGCGGCGACTCGGAGCGCATCCTCGGCGAGTGGTTCGCGGCCCGCGGCCGACGCGACGACGTCGTGCTCGCGACCAAGGTCAGCCAGCACCCCGACTTCAAGGGCCTTGCCGCTGAGAACGTCCGCCGCGCCGCCGACGCCTCCCTCGAGCGCCTGCAGAGCGACTACATCGACCTCTACTACGCGCACTTCGACGACCAGTCGGTGCCGCTGGAGGAGACCGTAGCCGCACTCTCGGGCCTCGTGGACGCGGGCAAGGTCCGCCACATCGCCATCTCGAACTACTCCCCGGAGCGCATCGAAGAGTGGTTCGCAATCACCGAGCGCGAGGGCCTCCACCGCGCGGTCGCTCTGCAGCCGCACTACAACCTGGTCGAGCGCGCCTACGAGGAGAAGTACCGCCCGATCGTCGAGCGCGAGGGCCTCGGGGTGATGCCGTACTTCGCGCTCGCAGCGGGCTTCCTGACCGGCAAGTACCGCGACGGCGTGACCGTCGACAGCCCCCGCGCCGGCGGCGCCGCCAAGTACCTGGACGAGACCGGCCGGAGCGTGCTCGCCGTCCTGGACGAGGTCTCCGCCGCGCACGGCGTCTCGGTCGCCACCACCGCGCTCGCCTGGCTCGCGGCCCAGCCGACCATCACCGCGCCGATCGCGAGCGCCCGCACGCTGGAGCAGCTCCCCGACCTCCTGGCCTCGGTGGACCTCGTGCTGACGGCGGACGAGCTGGACGCGCTCGACGGCGCCTCGGAGGCCGCCAAGGCCGCGTGATTCCGGCGTGATCCGGGCGTGATCAGCGCGTCGATCCGGAGGTCCGGGTGGTACGAAGCACCCTCGCGGGGATGGTATCCTCGTACGGTTGCCGAAAACGGCCCGGACCCTTCCGGATGCCCGGCTTCGCCCCCTTAGCTCATTGGTAGAGCACTTCCTTGGTAAGGAAGAGGTAGTGGGTCCGATTCCCACAGGGGGCTCCGTCTCCCGGTCGCGACACCGGGAGGCTACGGCGGGGTAGCTCAGGTGGTTAGAGCACACGGCTCATAATCGTGGTGTCGCGGGTTCGAGTCCCGCCCTCGCTACATAGCTTGAAAACACTGGGAACGGCGGCTGATGATCAGCCGCCGTTTTCTGCTCGGAGGGGCGATCTGCCCACATTTTGCCCACACTTGGATTCGAGTCATTGTGAGGGGTCTCGTGACTGGCCGACCTAGCCCAAGCTCAGACGATGACCCGAACGAGCGATTTCGCGGCCTCGAGCATCGCCGGATGCGCGAGATGGAGCGGTTCGACGTCGACGAGGGCGAGGGGAAAGTCTTCGTGCTTCTCGAACCAGACGGCCGTGACTGGCCAAATTGGTTTCCAGAAGGACCACCACGAGATTCCCGCCCAACGGCGCTCGCCGGACGCGGCTCGTTCTCGGAAGATGTTGAGCGCGACAGACTGGGTGTAAGGCACGTTTCGGATGACGACCTGCGTTGGTCGCATGCCGCGACTCAATAGCGTTGCAGCATCGTCGAGAGTGACAATGGGAGTGTCGTCGTTCATCGAGTAGCGGGCGAGCGCGTAACGCGCGCCGGGCGTGAACCGCACGTCGAGCATGGAGTCGCCCCACTCGGGGTGTCGTCCGAATGTTTCACCTATCGCTGCCTCCGCTGACGAGGACACATAGATAGTCATGTACTCGGGGAAGTTGTCCCACCGGCCCGATGTCTGGCGAGGGTAAACGTACGTCGGACTGCCAGAGTTGCCTGCCTTCGCGGCAGGGTCGTACGCGATGACGCGGTAGACGAACATCAGGCGAAGGCGCCAGCGAGGACCGACTCGAGGGCGTCGATAACTTCGCTGCTCCCACGTGTGCGGAGCACGTCGATTGGACGGGCGCCGTCGAGGAACGGCTCGGTTCCGAGGAGCCATTGGCGGGCGACGGCGGGCTCCCAGATAAGCGACGCCTTCGCCATGACATAGTCCAAGTCGATTAGGACCGAGCTCATTTCAGGGCTAGGCGATTCAGCACCGGTCTTCCATCGGCCGGGCTGGCTACGGGAGACGTCGAGAAGCTCGGCCAGGGCGCTTGCTCCGCCGAGCGTCTCGATGAGGAAGTTCGCGCGTTCCTGTGCTTGGGGAAGCACCCGAACCGGCTGGTCGCCGGTCACTGGCTTCTTGAACGCCAACAGATGGTTTGACACCTTGATGCCGGGCACAGCGTCGGGCAGCGTCACTGACTCGACTGCAAGGACGCGGCCCGCGGGTCCGAGCGCCTTGACCACCACGTCGACGCCCTTCGGTAGCTGAATCTCGCCGGAGCCGCCTTCCGCTCTGAGTGTGACTTTTCCGTCGATGGGTCCGTAGATCTTCGCTTCGGTAGAACCGAGCTTGAGGACTTTATAGACTCGGCCAACCTTCCCACCTGCAGGACTCTTCTCGGAGGAAACCGCCTCGCCGGTTGAGGTTTTGTCAGTCATAACGTCCACAATAGCGCCCTACAACTGTGTAGGGTATGGGAGTTTTGGGTTCGAAGCGGGGTCAATACGCGTAGTGCTGCGCTGCCGCGGCGTTAGCGGGTTAGCCCTTTCAGGGGTGCTCACGATGTGCGTAACCGATCCGGCCGGGCAACCGAATGTCGATGGTCGAGGTCACGAAGGGTATGGGCGTCACCGACTTGGACGGCTGGCCCTGCGAACGACCGTGTGTACCGGTCGTTCTCTCCCTCCGGGGAACCGCCACCCCGGGAGATACCAGGAAGCATGTCGAGGAAACGGTCCCGATGGGGTCCGATTAGAAGTCAAAAGGGGCCGAGATTGGGTCGAATGCCTCCCGAGAGCGACCATCCCTCATTGCCCCTCCGCGCTAGCCGTCCTGCTGAGTCTGGCGCGTCTTGCGATTGTGCCATTCGCGCTTCATGATTTGGACCGGATGGCGGAGTAGGTCCGTTCGGAGCTGCCGTCGTGCCTCCCGGTGAACCAGGCGTGTGTGTTGCTCGCTCTTGACCAGGCGCACCCGGTTGGAGAACTCGACACAAGCGGTCCTAAGTGCGTCGAGCCCCTGCGCAAGCCGCTGCTTGCCTGCTGCGTCAGTGGCGAGCTGCGCTATCCCCTCGGCATTGTCAAACGCGCCCTGCACGCCGTTCAGAAGGCGGAAGTCGTCGGGGCCGAGAAGTCGCCGCATGGGGTCGAGTGGCAACCGTGTGGTCGCGGTGAAAAACACCGCTGAGGTTGTCTCCGGGTTCCAGATCAGCAACTCGAGCTCGCTGGCCGCAGTTAGCCATTCCGCGTGTGCTTCTCGCTTTTCCTTTGGCGCGCTCGAGCGGTAAGAAGCCGAACGAGAAGAGCGCGCCCAAGAGAAAAGCGAGGACGGCGCCGGCCAGCAGGTTCGGCCAGTCGATCATGGCCCGACGCTAGCGGAGTGCCTTCGCTGTGTCAGAGCTCTCTGGAATGCTGAGGCAATGCGACTAGACGAGATTTTGCAAATCATTTCGGACACCGATGCCAGTCATTGGCACGTCATTACGGACTACCCGATTTTCCACCACTCATTCGAGGTTTCATCCTCAGGTAGCGGCCAGGCAAGCATCACCGGCGTGGAGTCCCACACGCGACGGGCCGTGCTTCGGTCTGACATTGATGTCGCACTTGAGTGGGGTATGCGACGAATGCGCGACGAGAAGGAGTTCTACCCCTGGAATGAACCTCAGCTGTTCGCGGACCCCAACGTGCACACCTTCTGGGTCGACCTCTTCTACCGCGATGCCGTCGTGGAAAGGGAAATGCTGGTGAGCGTAGACGGTTCAAGAGCTACATTGCCAGTCGCCCATAGCAGGCGCATCGATGGCAAGTCATTCGGAGAACCGGCGACCTCGGGCAGCTACGAGCACTACACGACCCGCGCGGAATACGACCTCGCGCGCCTGATCGATGACCTCGACGGAGGCCGCGATTTCGACGGCTACTTTGCGCGTTCCAAATTCAAGATCGAGTAAACGGCCGGACCACCAAGGGCGCTCTGCATTCACCCCAAATTATGCCCAGACGTTGAAAACGTAGGCACGAGATTCCAACACAGCCGGATGGGCTCTGGTGGTCGTATTGGTCCGTCGCCCGGGATGGTCTGTGACACTGACGAATGGGCGCATGCGGGCGGTGGTGTGCCGCGATTGCAGTGTGCGATTTCGTTGGCTGCGGGTGCCTTACAAGCGTTCCCAAAGTCGTGCGACGGTTGGCGCCGCGACAGCGTCAAGCCGAGCCGCTACGGCGTCGAGGTCGTCATCGAAGAGGTCGCTGTACGTGTCGAGCGTCATGGCTGCAGAGGCGTGGCCGAGCATCCGTTGGACCGCCTTCACGTTTGCGCCGGCGCTCACGGCAAGCGAAGCGGCTGTGTGGCGCAGGTCATGGATCGTCATCGGAGGTAGGTCTGCCTCTGCGAGTGCGCGATCCCACCATGAGTTGACGGCCATGGTCGGGGTCTTCTGATAGCCGCCATGTCCGTCGTCGAAGACAAGATCGTCGCGTGCCTTTCCAACGCGCGCTGCCGAGAGGGGCGTGGAAAGAAACTCGGGATATGGCACACTACGTCGTTCGTGTGTCTTAGGTGTGCCGACGACGATCGATCCATTCACGTACACCGCGTTTTCAACGACCAATAGTCGTCGGCGGCTTGTGTCCACGTCGCGAATCCGTAGGGCCGACGCTTCGCCCCACCGGAGGCCTGTGTAAGCAAGTGTCGCCACGATTGGCGCGTGCTCGCCGCAGGCAAGCAGAAGGGTGGCCACCTGTTCGTTCGTTAGGTACCGGTGCTCGCGAGATCTGCGCCTCGGCAGCTTGACGCCGCGCGCCGGGTTCGACGGGATGAGGTGGTCGCGAACAGCGGTATCGAGGACGCCGGCGAGGATGTCGTGGCTTCGCCGAACAATTGTCGGCGACTTTGGCTTCCCTCCATCGATTCCGTCACTTAGGTCGGTGATCCATGACTGGACCTCGCTGTGTCGGATGTTGCCGATCATCGCTTTGCCCCAACGTGGCTCGACATGCAGGCGCCACGCAGATTCATAGACGTAGGCCGACGATGGCTTCAGGTGGGAACGAGAGGCAAGCCAAGCTGCTCCGAGTCGATCGACGGTTGCACGGGCCGCCGTCGGGTCGATGTACTCGCCTGTGGCCTTCTTGGTCTCTACAGACGCCAGAAAGAGTTCGGCCTCGCGCTTGGTCCGGAATCCGCGTTTGTCGGTCTGCGAATGGTCGGGCTTGCGGTAACGAACCCGGTACCGCTTTCCGGCGGCTGACTCGTACGGGGTGATGCTGCCCATGACTACTCCGAATCGTCGTCCTCGCTCGCGACGTCCACGAATCCGCCGGACTCAAGCAGGCCGACCAGCCGGGCGACCTCCTTCGAGACGGTGTCGATCTGGCGCTTGATATCCTTGTTCGCCCTGAGGAGGTCGGCGTCGCCTGAGGCTGACTGCACGTTCATGACGAGGCGAAGTCGTTCGAGCTCACGCTGGAAGGTGCCGAGCTGTCGCAGCGAGCCGAGCGCTTCGATGTCGACGCGTTCACCGGCCCACCTTGGGCGGTACGAACTCAACGGGGTCGCCGACAGCCAGCAGTCGAACTCTGCGGCAGTCATGTCGGCCAGCTCATCGTTGAGATTCGGGAGGTCCATTTTCGCGTTCGGCCTGCCGATAGGCGCCAGCAGATACGAGGGTGGGGTGCCGAGTCCGTGGGCGATATTGAGCAGCTGGGTGATGCTGATGTCGGCCTTGCGGCCCGACTCGATGTTCTCGACGACAGCTGCCGTGACATTGCCTCCAGAGAGCGAGTCAGCGAACTCGCGCGCTGTGCGAAATCCTCGCTCCCGACGCGCGAACTTGATCCTTGCGCCCACGTTGTCCTCGATGCGGAAGTCAGCCATTTCAACAGCATAGACCCCCGTCTATTGTCAAAACAAGGAAAGCGCGCTATCGTAAATTCCGCTGAAACAATGCTCCTTTCTAGTCGAAATGGAGAAGATGAGATGACTGGAGAATACATTCGGCCTGTAGAGGTGGCCGAGATGACGGGACTGTCCGTCGCCGCGCTGGCACAGCTTCGCTACAAGGGGAAGGGTCCGCGCTACTACAAGCCCACGCCACATCAGGTGGTCTACAAGCCGGCGGAGGTGATCGCATGGGTGGAGGCGAGCGTACAGACCGGGACGGCGGTGCTGGCGTGACGGGTTCGCCCGTCCCAGATGTGCCGTCCACCCCGGGCGTCATCCAGGACTTCGTGGACGGGTATCTCGTAACGATCGATCCGATGGATGACTTGCAGTGCGAAGGCTGTCAGTAGAACAGGCAGCAACCCGCGGCGTGGTCACTACGGACTACCCCCGTTCGGGGGTAGCGTGCGGCACCAGATGGAACGGCTGATTCTTACCCCGGTTGCCGAGGTCCTGGGCTCGCGATTCGAGACAGGACAGCGGTGACACATCGTGGCTGAGACTCCCGAACTTCAGAGTCGAAGTCACCTCTCCATCGCTGAACGCGGAGGACGTCGCCCCGAGAGTTCCATTCGCGACGCCCATCCGTACGAACATCCTCCCTTCACGAGCTGAGCTGCCGCGCACCCTCGCGGCTGGAAAGACGGAATTCTGACGGGTCCTCTCGGACTCGAACCCGAGCCTTCGCAGTAGCCACCTCCATGCAAGGAAGGTTGTGATCTCGTGGCTGGAGGAATTCAAGTCGGCAGCAGGGCGGATGCCCGCATAGCGGAGCTCATCCGTGAAGTCGACACCCTGCGCAGTTTCGTCGTCTACAGCATTGGACGACGGCACTCGCTGGATCCCGATGATGTGATGCAGCAGATCCGTGAATCGGTCTGGCGCCGCAGCAGTACCTACGACCCGAAATCGGGAACGCCGAACGCGTTCGTGTTCGGTGTCGCCCGCAACGTCCTGCGCAACGAACTGCGCAGGCACATCCCGCTCTACATGGGCCACTGGGACCAATTCGAGTCCCTCGTCCAACCGGACGCACTAACCCTGCTCATCGAACGGTACGACGTCGGTCGGTGGATGAAGCTCGTCGCGGAGTTCGTCCCACCACGCGACTGGGCTGTCGTGGGCGAGATCGCGCTGGCCGACGGCGACGCCGAGCGCGTCGGGCTCGAACGCGACCTCTCCATTCGCAGCGTCCGAACGATCCGCGATCGGGTATTCCTGACCGCCAGCACCGTTCGCGCTGCTCTCGCAGCTGTAGATGCGGACCTCCCCATGACCGGACCGGTGATCGTACGGTGCATCCCCGATCAGGGCGGCATCCGCGAGGTCGCCAGGATGCTCGGCGACAGTTCGGAGGCAATCGCCAAGAAGCTGGACATCCACCCCGGCTCGGCCCGAGCAAGGATCGCCCAAGCCAAACGACTGGTCTACATCGCCCACACCGTGATGCGCCAGGAGCAGGCCGCATGATCGGGGTCGGAGCCGCGGCCCAGGCGCTCGCCCATCCGAAGACGACGCGGAACCTCCTGATCGTCGCGATGGTCGTCCTGCTGGTGGTCCCGGTGGGGCTTGTCGCCCTGCCGGTCACCATGGTCCTCGCCATGGGCCCCAGCTCGGCCGCCGGAACCGGAGGAGCGTGCGGCGGGTCTGCTCCTGCCGTCGCCTCGGGTCAAACCGTCGACGGGTATGGGCCGGACCAGTTGAAGGTTGCCTCGACGATCATCACCGTCGGCCAGGAGTTGAACGTCCCACCGCATGGTCAGGTCCTCGCGTTGATGGTGGCCATGGGGGAGTCCGGGCTTCGCAACCTGAACCATGGCGACGCGGTCGACAACACGACGATCGGCGTTTTCCAGCAGGGCGTCGGCTACGGCAGCATCGAAAAGCGCATGGACCCGGCCACTGCGGCGGGCGCGTTCTACATACGGATGCTGGCGGTGGCGGACTGGCAGACCGCCGCCCCGACCCTGGTGGCCAATGCCGTCCAGATCAACGCGGACCCGAACCACTACACACCGTTCTGGACCCCGGCACAGCACGTTCTGATCGCCCTGACCGGCACCGCCACGAGCACCTGCCAGGTGCCGGCCGACGCCAAAGCGGCCGCAGCGGCGTTGGTCGCCGACATGCAGGTGGGGAAGCTGACCTTCCTCGAGCCGAGGTACCAGCAGCAAGTGATCAACATGGCCGACGGCACCGCCACCCCGGAGTGCACCGTCGACGCTCGTGTCCTGCAGCTGATCGTCGTCGCAGCCCAGGCCTTTCAGAGCGTCGGGGTGAGCGACCTCAACCGACGCTGCACCGGCATGACCCCGGGAGCGGGCACCGCGTCCGCGCACTGGAAGGGCAAAGCCGTCGACTTCTACGCCCTCAATCATCGCTCCCTCACCGGATCCGATGACCTCTCCCTACAGCTGATCCACGTCCTGGACCCTTACGCCCCGCACGGATCCAGCCTCGGCCAAAGCGACTGCCGAGCCCGGGCCAAAGCGCACACCGGGCTGCTGCTGAACTTCACCGACGCCTTTCCCGATACCTGCACACACCAGCACATCCAGGTGCCCTGAGAAACGAATTTCCGATTTGCGCGTCAAAACTCGCCCCGACACACAACGTGTAGGTGAAGGGCGCATACGAAACCGAGGTGAACCACGATGAACAAGAAACTGATCGCACTCGCAGCCCTCCTCCCATGCCTGGCCCTGGCCGGCTGCGTCAGCCCTGCTGCACCAGCCCGAGACCGCTCCTTCACGACCGTGGCACCCGCCGCAACTCCGACAGCGGATCCGACCATGCCCATCGCCGACGGCATCGTGGACACCGTGTGGGTCGAAGTATTCGGCGGCACCACCTTCACCGCCAAGACCGGCTGCAAATGCACGCTCCCCGGCACCGCAGCCGAACTCTTCCCGGCCAGCACACCGGTGCTGTTCCTGAAGGTCACCCTCACGGGCGAGTGGAAGCCATCGCAAGGCAACCAGACCACCCAGGACGTCACCGGCACCACTCTCAAGGGAACCCAGTTCGACGGCCGACCAGAGCCCGCCGTCCTGGACACCGCCGACGGACCTGCCGCTGCGAAAGCCGCCGGACTGCCGTGGCTTCCCGGCGGCCTCTTCCACGGCAAGACGGACTGGACCATCCAGAACAACAAAGGCCGCTCCTTCGCCGCCGCCTTCTACCTCCCGGCCGGCGTCGACCGTCTCGTCCTCACCGTCGACGTCCCGTCCGAAGGACAAGCCACCCACCTCTTCGTGACCCTCCCGGAAGCCGCTGTCCGAGCCTCGACCGCGAGCGGGGAGTGAACCCCAATGGACCTCGTCAACACCCTGCTCGGCCTGCTGGCCATCATCTGTCTCTGCCTCGCAGGAATCGCCGCCTCCGGCTACCTCGCCGCCAAACGACTCAACGACGCACCTGCCAACGAACCAACCACCCCCGACCGCACCGATGAGAGGAACACCGAATCATGAACGCACTCAACGAAGCCCTGGTCACCGTCCACGCACGCATCGTCACCGTCGCCGCGGTACCGAACCCGAGCCCGGACTTCTCGGGTCCCGGCGTCGGAGCCCTGCAGGCGATTGCCAACGTCGTATTCGCGATCGTGCTCATCCTCGCCATCATCGGCGGCCTGATTGCGGCCGGGTTCATCGTCGTCGGCCACATCTCCAGCAACGGGCGCGTCCAGAAGGCCGGCATCGTCGGCCTGATCAGCTGCATCGCCGGAGTCGCCGTCGCCGGCGGCATCGCCGGGCTGATCAACTGGGGCCAGTCGCTGCACGTGGCGTGATCACCATGATCGACATCCTCGCCGCAGCTCCACCGGATCCGTTCACGCCGAACTACGGATGCTTCGTCTCCGATTTCGGCTGCCAAGCCTCGCAAACCGTCGCCGGGTTCATGGCCTCCACCATCGTCAACCTCGGCAACTTCATCGCCACGATGATCGCCGGATCGTTCAACACCAACATCGACCAGGGCAGCTGGAGCATTGCCCACTCGCAGTTCCTGTTCTGGGTGGCCGTCACCGCTCCCGTCATCCTGATCATCGCGCTCGTCCAGATCGGGATCGCGATGATCCTGCAGGACTGGGCGCGGATCGGACGCACCGCAGCGGGTGCAGCACTCGCCATCCCCTTCAGCGCGATCTGCGTGTGGGCCATGCAACAGTTCTCCGGCATCACCGACAACGTCACCCGCAGTCTTACGACCGCGGCCCAAGGCGGCGACCTCAGCCAGAGTCTGTTGCGCGTGGTCGGCCTGTTCGACCTGCCGAAGCAATCCGCCAACACAGTCATGCACAGTGCCCAATTCACCCAGGGCGGCGTCATCTTCGTGATGGCGCAGCAAGGTGCCCAAGGCCCTGAAGGCATCGGCGAATACGTCATGGCGCTGCTTGTCGTCGGACTGATGATGATCGCCTCCCTCTTCCTGTTCATTGCCATGTCGATCCGCGAATTCGGACTCCTCGCCCTTGCCGCGATGGCACCGATCGGGCTGATGATGATCGGCCAACCCAAGCTCACCGCGTGGGCGCAACGCTGGATGAACCTCTCGGTCGGACTGCTGATCGCCAAACCCTTAGCGGCGGGCGTCGTGCTCCTCGCGGTCGAGCTGACGAAGGCCAGCCTCAGCATCGGCGTGATCCTCGTCGCTGCCGGAGCCGTGATCGCCGCCTCGTTCAGCCCGCTGTGGGCTACCAAACTCGTCTCCTTCGCGGGAGCCGAAGTCGGCACCGCCCTCCACCACCGGTTCTCGGTCCGCGACCAGTTCTCGCGGGCCTCCACTGCTTCCGCGCCCGTCCGCACTGCGGCACGGGTCATCAAGGTTGGGAGATAACTCATGACCACCTTTACCGCCGACCAGCTCATCACCGACGAGGGCGCACCCCGGGTCCGCTTCGCAGCCCGCGAGCGTCGCGGGATTTTCCTCGGCCTCACCTTCATGCAGCTCATGGTCATCGGCGCCGCCGTCGCGATCCTGCTCGGGACACTATTCGCGGACCCGAACGCACTGTGGGTGATGCTGCCGGTCATCGCTGCGATCACCTTCTTCGCGCTCGCCACCTACCGACGCGAACCCGTCATTGTGATCGTCGCCCAGGCCGCCCGCTACGTCCTGCGGGGCATGGCCGGGCAGACCGTATTCCGCCGCGACGTCTGGTTCCGGGTCTCCGTCGCCTCGCTCAACGTGGGGCATGCACAGATCGCCGCGGCGACCCCGGTCGTGACCTCCAAGTTCCTTCTGCCGGGTGCGCTCGGAGACGTGCAGATCGTTCAGATCCCCGGTGCCGGCGGATTCATCTACAACGCCCGCGGGCGTCTCGCTTCGGTCACCGTCAGGGTCGGGTCCAAAGCGTGGGCGCTCCGCGATAAGGGCACTCAAGAGGCCGCCTACGACGGCTTCGTGGAATGGCTCAGCTCCCTGGAGAACCTGCCCGGCATCCGGGAAACCAGCATCCGAATCCGCGTCGACCGGGCATCGTCCACCCAGCTGAGGGACTACCTCGTTGCCCGCGAGGGCGATTTCGATCCCCAGGTCAGCGCCGAGCTGCGCGGCGAGTATTGGGCGTTGACGCAGGCGGCGTCGAAGCGGTCGATGGGGTTCACCAACTACATCACCCTCACCTTCGACACCGCTGCCCTCAACGGCGCCATCCGTGACGCAGGCAAGGGCCTGACCGGGCTCGCTGCGGTGCTCAAGGAGCGGGTGGCGGGAATTGAGACGTCGATGGAGCATGCCCGGCTCACCCCGGCCGGCTGGCTGACCTCGGATGAGCTCGATGAGCTGAACGCTCTGTCCGCAGACCCTGTGGCCGCGGCCACCCGCCGTGAGCAGGACTCGAGTGTGGTTACTGCGCCGTCGCCGGTGATGGGGATCGACGAGGGCTGGGATGCGCTGCGGGTGGACGAGTCCTGGCACCAGACCTTCTGGGTCGCCGAATGGCCCCGCACCGACGTCCGCACCGGATTCCTCGAACCGCTCCTCTATGCCGGGGACGCGACCCGGGTGATCACCCTGCAGGTGCGGCCGGTGGCGACGCACAAGGCGCTGGCCCAGCTGAATCGAGCCCAGTCGGACATGGAGACCGCAGCGACGATCCGGATGAAGCTGTCCTCCCGGATCCCGCTCACTCACCTCCGCGAGGAGGAGGACCTGGCAGTGCGCGAGCACGACCTCGTCGACGGGTTCGGCGACGTCCAATACCGCGGGTTCGTCACCATCTCCGCCGAGTCCAAGGACGCCCTCGCCAAGGCCCGCACGGACATTGAACAGGCTTCTCACCCGGCACGGCTCGTATTGGCGTCCATGTCCGGTCAGCAGGCCGCGGGGTTCGTGACCGCGGCGTTGCCGGTGCCGGTGGAAGGGGAGTGAGTGCGATGAAGCCCAACATGGTCATCGGCCGCATCCCCGCGAACGAGAAGCCCGGAGCCAACGGCCGGCACCGCCAGACCACTTCGGCGGATAAGGACTCGAACTGGAAGCTGCAGACCGCGGAGTTGCCGGCGTCAAAGATGCCGGCCTGGGGGTGGAAGCAACCGCACAACCTGCGTGGCCCACTACGCGCCACCCCACCCGCACACCGCTGCAGCTCCAAGGTCCTCGGCGGCGCGTACCCGTTCCTGGCCGAGACCGGAGACATCCTCACCGGGGCGTACATCGGCGAGAACCTGCTCTCCCGTGCGCCGTTCTGCTTCGACCCGTGGGACGCCTATTCCGCCGAGGCCGTTCGCTCTCACTCGGTCGCCATCCTCGGAGTGAAGGGGACCGGGAAGTCGATGCTGGCGAAGTCCTGGTCCTCCCGGCTGGCGCGGTTGGGGCGGAAGATCGCGGTGCCACACGACCCGAACGGTGAGTGGGTGCGTGTCGCCGCCTATGTCGGGGGCACCTCCATCAGCGTCGGGCCTGGTAAAGCGGCCCGGATCAACCTGCTCGATGAAGGGCCACGGGATGCGCTGTTCTCGGATGAGGACTGGAACCAGAACGTGCTCCAATACCGGCGGGCGACGGTAAAGACGATCATCCGCCGCCTCCGAGAAGGAGGGAACCTGGAACCGGTCGAACACACCGCCCTCGACGTCGCACTTGACGCCCTCCGCGGGCAGTCCACCGTCACCATTACCCACGTCTACAACCGACTCGTCGACCCCGACGATGCGCTCCCGGTCGAGGTCGCGGAGGCCGGACACCGGCTCGCACACTCACTGCGCCGGATGGTGTCCGGCGACCTCACCGGGTTCTTCGACGGACCCTCCACCGTCCGGTTCGACGCCGACGCACCAATGATGGTCGTCGACACCTCCGCCCTGAAAGGCGCATCACCCGAAGCTCAGGCGCTCGCCCGGCTCGCGACGGCGAACTGGATCCGCCGCTCCAGCCTCGGTGCGAACCGGCAAGCTCGGGTCATCATCCACGAAGAAGCCGCGGTCGAGCTCCTCAACGATGTCTCCGGTGGAGACGGCCTGGCCGACAGGGTCGAGGACGAGAAGGTCGCCCGGCACCTCGGAACCTCCAACTGGTACCTCCTGCACCGAGTCGCGGACCTCGACGCGCTCGGTGACCGCAACAGCGCCCTCCACTCCCGCGCGCTCGGGCTCCTCGCTGACTGCGAGACCCGGATCTCGTACGCGCAGCACTCCGGAGAGATCGCGCGGTCGCGGGAGATCCTCGGCTGGAACGACACCCAGGCCGACCTGGTCCGCAAACTTCATAAGGGTGAAGGGCTCTGGCAGATCGGCCAGGACCGGGTCGCGAAGGTCCGCAACATTTGCACCGACTACGAACTCGGCATCTTCCGCACCGACGCCATGGGCGGTGAACGAGCATGAGAAACCACGGCTCCTCCTGGACCCAACTCGCGCTCTACAGCCTCTTCGCCATCGTCGCCGCCGGCGCCCTCACCACGGGCATTGCCAGCGCCACCATCACCGCAACGTGCGGCGCGGGGGGCCAGCCGGAGAGCGTGTTCGCGGGCCTCCAATTGGCCATCGGCGGCGACCCCAGCGGATTCGCCCTCGATGCCGGATGCACGGCCCCGGTGACCCTGGTCCGAGCCCTCGACGTCCTCGCGGTCCTTCTCCTTCTCAGCGTGGTGGCGGCAGCGGTTGTTTGGTGGCTGCACTACCGCCAGTCGGATCGACACTTCATCAACGAGCTCCGCGGCCGGGACGGACTCGCAAAGCCTGGTGAGGTCCGCAAGCACACCTCCGCCCGCACCGCGCTTCATCGCGCCAGGACGCTCCGGCCGTCGTTGGCCTACCCAACACCGTCCGCGGCGGGGTGGAAGGTCGGCAGCGCCCACGGACAGGACGTCTACGTGTCGATCGAGGACTCGATCGTCGTGGAAGGCGCACCACGCTCCGGCAAGGGCTACCGGTTCATCATCAACGCGATCCTCGACTGGGACGGGCCGGTCATCACCACCTCAACCCGTAACGACAACCTCGCAGCCACGATGCGCGAGCGCGCTCGTCTCGGCGATGTCACAGTGTTCGACCCGCAGGAACTATCCGGGGTACGGTCGCCGCTTCGCATCTCTCCGGTGACCGGGTGTGAGGAACCGCTCGTCGCCGACCAGCGCGGACAGGCCATCGTCGCCGGCACCGCTCTCGGGGCATCCAAAACGAACCAGGAATGGGCACAGGTCTCCTCGTCCGTGCTCTCCCGACTGCTGCACGCGGCCGCGGTGTCGGGCCGCGGCGTCGAGGCCCTCGCCCGCTGGGGCTCCAACCCCCGCCTCGCGCGCGAAGCTGTCAGCGTCCTCGCCAATGAAGGCACGCCGGGCTGGTCAGAGGATCTCGATGCGATCATCAACGGCGACCAGAAGCTCCTTGCCAACTCGTGGTTCGGTGTCGCTGCCGCCATCCGTCCCCTCGCCATTCCCGCCATCCGCAGGGCTATGACACCGGGACCGGGGGAGCAATTCGACCCCGACGCCTTTCTAACCGGATCCAACAGCCTCTACCTCGTCGGCACCGGCGCCGGCGCCGGCTCCGTCGGCGGATTCCTCGGCGCGATCCTCGACGACATCGTTGAAACCGCCCGCCGCAAAGCCCTCGCCTCACCCGGCTCCCGGCTGGACCCGCCGCTCGCTTTGATCCTGGACGAGATCGCGAACATGTTCTCCTGGCCAGCGTTGCCGCGGATCATGGCCGACGGCGGCGGTATAGGCATCTCTACCATCGTCGTCCTCCAAGCGTTGTCCCAAGCGGAGACCGCCTGGTCCCGGTCCGAAGCCGACACGATCTGGTCTGCCGCGACAGCCAAGCTCCTCCTCGGCGGCGCATCCGACGTCGACCACCTCCGCGACATCGAAGCCCTGCTCGGCGGCCGACGCATCCACAACACCGGCCACTCGTACAACGACTCCGGATCATCCACCAACATCAGCAACGAAAAGGTGCCCGTCATGGCCCTCGACGAAATCCGGCGCATGCCCGAAACCATCGGACTGCTCGCCTACCGAAACCGGCGGGGCATCCTCCTCGACCTCCGCGGATGGACCGACCGCGAGGACGCGGCCCAGGTGAAGTCCGGCAAGCAGCTCACCGAACTCGACCAGCAGGTCGTGTTCGCCAAACAGTACCAAGCCGCCGTCGATCGTCGGCACGCAGCAGAGGAGCGGAACTGATGTCCAACCGTCGTCGCCCAGCCCGGGCCAACACCTACCGCACCCGCTATCTCCACTCGCCGGCCTGGTTCGCGCGCCGTGACCGCTGGTTCACCGAAGAGCACACACGCGCTGGCGAGGTCCGCTGCGCACTCTGCCTCGGGATCGGTAGCACCCACACCCTCGAACTCCACCACCTCGACTACAACGGCGTCAGCCAGACCCCACGCGGTTGGGCCGCGCACGAACGCCACGAAGACCTCACCGCCCTGCACCCGCGCTGCCACGAATACGTCCACCAGCTCATCGACCGCGACCGCGCGCTCTCCGGATTCGTCTCCCGCCGTACCGCCTCCACCCAGGCCATCTCCCGCCTCCAGGCCAAGATCGCCCGCTTCATCGAAGCATCGGAGTGGCCGTGACCGACAAGCCGCGAATCGAGGAACTCCTCGACTCGCTCCCCGAAGGCTGGGACGACCAAGCCCCCAGGCGCAGCCCCGGGATGCTCGGCGTCGCCGTCGTCAACTGGCGCACCCTCGAAGACGGCGACGCACCCCAGGTGTGGACGGACCTCCGCCACTGGGTGACTTGGTTCATCCGTCGGTACGACCTTCCCTCTCGGAAGATCCCGCCGTGCTGGCACCGGCACGGCGCCCTCGTCGAAGAGCTCTCTGCACTCCACACCGCCTGGCTCGTCTCGTACGACGCCCTCGACGCTGGTTACGGACCCATCGGCTGGCACGAACGCCTCGCCGCCGCCCTCCCACGTCTTGCCGGTTGGTACAACGGCGAATGCCACAACGGACACACGGAACTCCCGCATGCCATCGACACCGCCATCGCGACCGACTGGGCCGACTGGATCCATACCTCTCACGCCAGTTAGGCGGATGCGCGTAACGACGACGTCGTCCCGCGACCGAAAACACAACGTGTAAGTGAAAGCGGCCAAAAGGCCGCACCCATCGAAAGGAAAAGGAATCATGAGCACACGAGTCCCGATCAGCATCGAAGGCAACCTCGTCGCCGACCCCGACTACGGCGAATCACAGAACGGCACCAAGTTCGCCAAGTTCACCGTCGCCGTCACCGACCGCAAGCTCGAAGATGGCAAATGGGTGGACGGCGACACCCAGTACCACCGCACCACCGTCTTCGGCCGCACAGCCGAGAACGTCCGTGCCAGCCTCGCCAAGGGCGACACCGTCATCGTCAACGGCAACCTCGAGTTCCGCCACTGGACCGACCAGGCCACCGGCGAACCCCGCGCGGCCACCGAAGTCGTCGCTGACAGCGTGGGTCCCTCGCTTCGATACACGACAGCTGAGGTCGCCCGCCGCCCAAAAGCTGACAGCCCGGACGTGAATGCGACCCGGGCTCTAGGGGCTGAGGAGACTTCCTCAATGGCGGTAGGCTAGCGCGCCTCCCATCTAGCCAGCGGGTTATTTGCCTGGCCTCAGAGGATAGGGTCGCCCTCGAGCGACCCTATCCTTTTGTCTTCACCTGGCCCAGCTTCAACGTCCACCAGCGACCGCGGCCCTCGCTGGCGTCACGCGAACGGGGGATACTGACGACTCCTCAGCTCCCGGTACCGTTGGGAGGAGTGCAGTACTGCAATCAGGGGGCGCAGTGTTCAGGCTCTATCTCACGGGCGCACCAGCAAGCGGGAAGTCGACCGCTGGCCGTGCGCTGGCCCAGCGGGTCGGCGGCCAGTACATTTCCTATGGCCATCTACTAACGAAGGCCTTGGGTGTTTCTAGCCAGGAAGAGCTGCGACGCAGGTCGGCTGAGGCGATATCGCCGGACGACGTCGCCAGGGCAGACGCCCGGGTTCGAGACATAATCGCAAACACCACCGGAGACCTGGTCGTCGATTCGCACGTGGTCACCCGCGAAATGTATGGCTTTCGCGCGATTCCATTCGATCCGCCCACCCTGCGGGCAATGCAGTTCACACACCTGATCTGTCTCATGGTTCCTGGCGCCACTATTCATGATCGAATCTCCCGAGATGGCGGCGGTCGCCCGCTGTTGACGCCGGAGCAGTTCGATCAACACGCGGCATTGCAGTCGTCGTTCGCCGTTACATATTCGCACTCAGCAGGTGTCCCCGCGGCATTCCTTGAGGCGGACATGCCAATCAACGATGTAGTCGCGGCAATGGCCAATTTCGTGGGCGTCTAGATATGGCAGGTGAAATAGACCTTCGAGCCGCCATCAACGCGGTATCGGACGTAGTCCAGAATCGTCCTTTGCCGTTGCGCGAATTCGATCAGATCTACATGAAGACCGGCGACATGGTCATGCAGAGCGAGTTTGTTGCAAGGTGGGCGGCTGGCAAGAGACTCGCGTTCGTCGGAGACGGCGACGCGATTAGCGTCTGTGTTTCGTATCTCGTCGCGCGCGGAATCCTTGACGAGGGGCCGAGCATGATCACTGTCTTTGACTTCGACGAGCGGATAGTCAACGCAGTCAGACGATTTGCACGCGCAGAGGGCATCGACAATCTCGATGCAGTGCTCTACAACTGCCTCGACGCCGTTCCCGCTGCTGCGTCGTACGACTGCTTTTACACGAATCCCCCGTGGGGAGCTAGCAACGGAGGAGAGAGTGTCAATCTCTTTGTCGAACGTGGCTTCGAGCTTGTTGGCTACGAGGGGGACGGTCTCATCGTTATTGCCGATGACCTTGACCTCGACTGGCCGAAGCAAGTTCTACACGCCGTCCAGACATTTGCCACAGAATCGGGCTTTTACGTCAGCCGAATGACTCCTCGGTTGCACTCCTACCACCTGGACGACGCGCCCGACCTTCGTTCGTGCAATCTCATGGTGTCCGCAGTTCCAGGCAATGCCAGAACTTCCAGCAGCGAGACGCGTGACAAGCGAGACCTAGCTCACTTTTACGGCAAAGACAGACGACCCCACGTTCACTATGTCCGAGATGCATCGGGCCGTGCACGCGGGACGGAACGGCAAGAAGACTATCGATTCGAATTGTTCGAGGAGTAAACGAAGTGAGCGAATTGGCACCTGGGGATAACTTCATCTTTATGAAGGTCGGGGTCCACGCGGGGGAGACGCTGGAGGACATCTTGGCGAGGAAGCGCAAGGAAATCGACGATGAGGGGATTTCGATGTGGGGTTATGGTGGCAACTCTTGCCACCCACGCCGCGTACAGGAGTTTGCTCAGGATGCGAATGCACCGATCCGGCTAATCATGCAGGAGATCAAGTCCAATCACTTTGCTGACCCTCGCCGTGCGGGCGAGTTTTCGGCGGACGGCGGAGCCACATGGCAAGCCGTGCCCAGGGGTATTAACGTTCTCGGGTCGAAGTTCGCGCTGTGCCTTTCCACGTTGGACGACGTTGACTTCGCGCTTGACCTCGCAGAAACCGTCGTACCGATCGGCCTCCAGCAAGGGAAGCCCGGCAACCAGTACTTGCGAGGACACGTTGACAAGGCCTGCCTGACTCTGCTCGACGGGCAAGCCGAACCGTCTGAAAACTCCGCTGTTCGGATCTCGCTGTCAGCAGACCTAATTCAGCCGTATGCAGTTCTCTTGAGGGATTAGGCAGAAACCCAACTCATGTCGTCGCCAGGCATCAAGACGCGAGGTGCATCTCGACGGAGGGCCTCAATGTAGCTGTGGAGGCCGGCGGGGGCGTAGTCATCTGGCACCGACGAGCGGCCACATTCGAACGCGTTGGTCAGTGCGATATCGGCGTCCGGCTTGCTACAGACGTCCGCCCGAATGGCGAGGCCGCCATGGCGCTCAGCGAGAGTGCCAATCGCCTGCTCGAGGCATGCCGTGCGGAGTTTGATTGCCTCGAGAACCGGGAGCTCATCCAATGCGTTTTCTGCGCCTACGATTGCTCGCTTGTCCCCAGTAAGAACGGCGCTCCCTCTGGTGCAACAAACCGCAAGGAGAAGGCTTTCTCCGCCGTCGATTGGTAGATCATTCTGCTGTGCCAGTTCCTCGATCTCAGCTGCGAGGGCAAGCTCCGCGTCGTCCGGCTTAAGGAGTTCTGCGCGAGCCAGCACCGCCTCAAGGTCCGCGATCGCTTCGGGGCCGACTTTGCCGGTTTCGACCAACCTAGTGAGCCGCGCCTTGCAAACGTAGGGAGCGCTGTCGAGGATGCCGGCACTGTTCGAACAGGGTTGACTGCAGCCCAGGTGAATTAGTTCGGCTGCCCGACCGTACTGACTTGTTTTGACGAGGATATCGTTGTCGATGACGAGTTCAAGCATCGCTCGGCTCCCCGAGCAAACGACTCAGGTAGTAGGCGTTCTCGTCGCCAAGGTTTTCCCAGTTGAGCTGCCCGAACGCGATTTGGTTCACAACGGAGGGCAAGTTCTCTAATCGGTCACCGAGAATGTTGATTGCCGAATAGACCTGCTCCCAGCGGTGGGTCCGGTGTCCGACTGCCAGGGCAAACGTCGAGGGCTCGATCGCGAATCGCTCAGAGGCATTTTGGACTGCGTCAGCCAATTGAGCGCCGTTGAAGTTTTCTTGATCGACCTCAACGACAAAATCCGGGTTGCCAGTCAAAAGTTCAAGTGCAAAGTCGTTGGCTGCAGCCTCATCCGGATCTTCGTCATCGACGGTGTGCATAACTGGATCCCCGAAGTCGACGACGGCTGTTTGGCCATCGAAGTGGTTGAGTACGATATGTCCAAGTTCGTGTGCCAAGGTGAAAGCCAGTTGTGCCGGGTAGGGAGAGTCACGAGCCAGAAGAATCACCGGGCGTTGGCTGGCGATCACACTCATGGCGTCCATGCGTTTCGCGTCGAGCGGAAAAACGCGAAGGTGCAGGACGGGGATTCCGACTCCCCAAGACAAGGCCAAGAGGCTAAGGAGCGTCACGGTCGGGAACTGATTCAAAATGGCCGTGCGGATCTCCTTGGCCGATTGAAGTGGCCGGTAGTGTTCTGCGGTTCCCGCGGCCGCCAGGCGGCCAATCGAGAGAGCAAACGAAGCCAGCGCGGCCTCCTCGGCGGTGGACGCTGTGAAGCCTTTGAACCTTGTTGTGTCATGCCAAACGAAGACCGGATCTTCTTCGAGGAGCGAAGTAGGAGACAGTCCGAGCCTCCGGGCCAAGGTGAAGCGGAGTTCGGCCGAGGCGGCGGTTGAATTGGACGCGTCGTCAGACCACCATTGTGGCCATGCCGCGTCGATGAGCTCCAACGAGATGCCGGCCTGGCGAAGTCTCCGCCGAAGGTCTGCGGGTGATGCAAAGGTAGCGATGACGGTCCTCCAACTGGCGGATTCAACTGGTGACGGTAGCGTCGTGTAGCTTCCTTGTGTGCAGGATCAATACCGGAACGATGAGGGTGCCGCCCGTGTATCCGACGTTAGCGCAATGGTCCAGCGCGGTCCGGCATTTTGCTGGTCTAAGTACGCCGCTGAATCGGGTGAGAGCTCCGGAGGGATACTCGCTCGCAAGGAGGCGGAGCGTGCGGCGAATGGCGGTGTGTTCCTATGGGGAATCGGCTCGAGTATCCGGCCCTCACTGATGCAGCTCCTGGAAATGTCAGCGAGTCCTATGGTCGTCTTTTCCGCGATGAAGAGCCAAGCGGCAGCTCGTGACGCTCGACCTGAACACGTCGCCTTCTGGAATTCGGGCATCGGAATCCGGGGAGAGACGTTCCGAGTCCCAGAGTCTTCAGTAGTCACCAGTCGTGCAGGTGCGCGGGGGCGACGGAAACACTTCGCTCTCGTCTGTTCCCGCTCAGAGCCAATTCACGAGAGTGGCGGTCACGCAATTCGGGCCGGGCAGTTACGCAATCTGGCTTCGGGCTCTGCGATCGGCCATTCCCAAGTCACGTCGGTGGTTGTCGAGAGGCCCGAGCTTCCGCCGATTGGGCCGCGATACGACTTGGGTTTCACTGCGACCCTCGTGGCTCCGTACCTTGTCACGCTCGACACAAGCGTCAGCCTTCCTTTTGAGGAGGTCCGTGAAGCGGTTACTGGCGGATTCTGGGAATTGCTAGATCTTAGGCGGAGCCTATTCTTAGAGCCAACACAGCCTACGGCAGCTGTAACTCTCGCTGACTGGTAGGCCAGGTAGGCCAAGTCGCCCTTCGGAAATGCAGAGGTGAGGGGCACACTATGCGCATGGACATTGAGGAGCCAGACGCAAGATCGCTGGGCGTTTCGGACGAAGAGGCGGTCTCGCTTTGTCGTGACTGGATGCTGCACCTTGGCGCTCTAGATACGGTCGTCGCCTCCGGTGAGTCTCGAGATATTTGTGACCTCTTCAGCGGACGCTACCTGGCTTGGGTCGACAACACGCGGGGCAATCTCGACGGTGAGAAGGTGATGTTCGCGGCTGGAGTTGCTTCTAGAGACGGCCGGCAGCCGATCATCTTCAAGCGCGGTGGAATCCGACTTGAGGCGCAGAGACAAGCCGACCTGCATGGCGTCGCACTCTTCTACTACGCGCCCTCGGATGGCGTGCTGGAGGGTGCAAACATCCTGGGCCATCAGCTTCGCGCCTCGCACCTCAGCGACCACTGACGCGCTACCGGTCCAGCGCGCTGCCGCCTTGCGTCACCCCGGCGGGAGCGATTCCCGCAGTCGCTGCGGCGCGACGGAGTTCTTGACGTGCCGCACTACGGGACCGTTCAAGGCTCTCTTCAATAGCCTGCCGCTGCATCATCCGCACCAGCTCGTTTCGCGCTCCAGCACGTGTCGATGTTGTCAGGATGAGGTCATTCGTTTGCCTGCCACGCGTCAGCCCTACGTACAGGCCGGCGGCATCGACACCGGGGCCGACTAGCGAACGATCGGTGGTCTCGCCTTGCACGCCATAGACAGTTGACGCGTATCCGAGGTGCATGTGCTGACCAGCGTACTCGCTGGTGACTTTGCGCAAATCGGAAGAGTCGGTCGTTGAGGCGAGAATTACATGGTCTAGCTCGATCTTTTTGATCGTCCAGGTCTGCCTATTGTCGACGCCCGCACGGGAGTTGTTTCGGCGCGTCTGCACGATGTCGCCTTCAACGAGCATCTGGCCGTCCTGACCACTCACCATCCGTTCGGGCGAGATACACCCCAACAACAGCCGCCGGGCTTGGATCGATTCGTTGATGCTCTGCGCTTCCGCTTGCGTGGCCGTGACCAAGGCGATTGAGGCACCGTCGTGCATGGCCGTAAACCAAGCGTTGACCATCGCTTCCTTCGCGGCGACGTCGTTGCTCACAATCGTGACGTGGTCTGTGTCGAGGAGCTGGTCCGCGACAGATGCAGCGTCCTCGGGGCTGTAGGGATCGCGCAGTCGCAACGAGAGTTCGGCCCAAGTTGGATCCTTGAATCGATGGACCGTCGTCAGCTCAGTGAGGCTCGAAGCGCGACGCCAGAATAGTGCCATTGCTCCAGCGTGCCCGACTGGGAGGGCTTGACGTTGGTCTCCGACGAGCGCAATGCTCGCACCGGTTTGCTGCACGACCTCGAGCAACGCGTTCGCCGCCTCAAGCTCCATCATCCCCGCCTCATCTACGACAATCCTGTCGCCTGGCGCAACTCGACGAGCTGGACCCTCGTACGTTCGACCCGTGCTCGCGTCGACCTCTCCGGGGGTAAGCCGCGTCCATTCGGCTCCGCCGGCTTGATTGGATGCCCAGCGCCATCCGTAGTCGAACAGGAGTTGGTGCAGAGATGACGAGGCGCTCTCCGCTTCGCGGCCGGCTACCGAGGACGCCTTCTTGGTCGGGGCGACGATAATCATGTTGCGGCCGTGGCCTCGCAGAGTAGCGCCGGCGACCTTCAACATGGTCGTCTTCCCGGTGCCAGCGGCACCGCTTACGCAGACTATTCGGCCCGTTCCACCTATCGCTGCCGCACCATCTATCTGCTCTGGGTTGAGCTCGCGATCTGGGCCCACGAGGCGCCCGATGGCCGCGACTTCTTGCGTCCTGGCAGGTTCGCCAGGTCCCGCCATCAGCTCAATGCGGTGGGCAACGCTGGCTTTGAGCGCTGCCGTTGAGGTCGCCATCAGGTGCTTGACGTGGCGAGGTACATCGGACTCGTTCAAGAGGGTGACCGTGTGCGTTGAGGTAGCAGCCTCGGCGATGTGATCAATGACGGGCTCGAGGTCAGACCGAGCGGCAACGATCCCAGACTTCGAGAGTGCGCGGATCACGCCCGCTCGGATGTCAATCTCGCTAAAACGACCACCCGTCCCGGTCGACCGGGCATCGGCGTCGACGATAGCCATCGCCGCCAGCAGCTCGAGGTCGAGGTCGTCGAGCGGACTAACGATGACGGGCCTCGAATCGCGCTCTCGCTCGAGTGTCGGATCGGCGGTCAGGAGCTCGTTTCGCACGACGGTTGCCCAGTCCTCGGCGTCCAGTTTCGCCGGCTTGTCCGGTCGACCGTATGCCCACGCCCACCGATCGATTTGGTTCAGCACTTCGTGGGACGGTTCCTGCTCCGTATGCTCGGCCTTCCACTCGGCGACCCGAGTCGCCTTGTTCGCCTCGATCTGTGCGGAGCGTTTTGAGAGCGCGCGCACCAGGTGCTTGAGTTGCGCGATCTCGCCGTCTGCGTTGAGGGTGAAGCCCTTCGCGGCCAGCGCCGCAAGCCATTCCGGATCCGTGCGTGAGGCCAGGTCACCTTCCGCGTTGATCACGTTCTGGAACCGAAGCGCGACGCGGGTGTCGACGTTCGACCACTTCCTGTCGCGTCCCTGGACTTTCACGTTCAACCACAGGTGGCGGTGTTTGTGCGGGTCCAGGGACCGCGACCGCTCGTGCCGGAGTTCGACGACTTCGACCCGTGCGAGGTCCTCGCGGATACAACCCTGCTTCCCGCGCCGCGCGTTGAGTTCGGACTGCCACAGCTTGATGATCCGGTCCCGCAGGCGGTCCTGCAGATCCTCGTACACAGCCGCCAGCTCGGGGTCCAACATCGCCGCGATCGAGAACGACTTCGGAGCATTGATCGTCGCGTCCAAGATCAGGTCTGCCACCGGCGATTCGAGATCCCGACCGCGCCGCTCGCCAGTCAACGGGTCGACCCCGTTCACCCACTTCTTCAACTGGGACCGGGTGAGCAGGTCGTCACGGATGTTGCCGTCCTCGACGATGTACCGGGTCATCACTGCGTCCGCATAGCCCGCAGCAGCGATTACGCCGTCGGCGGTCTTCGCGGTCAGTGTCGAATCACAGACCCCGGCGAAGGCGTACTGGACCGCCTGCTTCACTCCCTGTGAAGTCTGGCCGCGTTTCCATCGCTGAACCCCACCCCTCATACCTACACGTTGTGTTAAACAGGCGATTTTGACGCGCAAAATCGGAAATTCATCTCAAAGAGTGCCTGCGTGCATTCGCTCCTTTCCCTTTTGCTTGTCGTCCTTCTTGTCTTGTCTCGTTTCTGGTCTCGTTCTCTCGTTGGTCTCCTTGCTCCTGGTTTCCTTCGTCGCTTCTCGTCCCCTTGGTCTCGTCTCTTCTTGTGACGGCAATCTCCTCCGCTGAGCATTTGTCGCCGCTTGCTCTGCGCCCACTTCGCGCCGTTCCCGAGCGGGAAAGAACCCCGACCCACTCAAGATGGGCCGGGGTTCTTCGTTCACTCGTGATTACTGGTCGAGCATCCCTGCGATGCTGTGGACCGCCGCGAGGACACGGGCGGCCGAGTCGCGAATCACGGTGACGTCTTCGTCGCTCCATCCGGCGATGTAGCCGATGCTGTACGTGCTGGTATCGAATCCACGCAGACTTGCGACCACGTAGGCGACCGATTCAGCCTCGACTTCCATGCGTCCGCGGTGCTGCCGGTACTCCTCGATGCTTTTGATGTGGCGGAGCTCGATGTGCGCCGTCTCGTGAATCAAGGTCTTCGCGGACTGCTCGACGCTGATGCCCTCCGCGAGGATCACTCGTAGCGTCTGAGGGTCGGTGTATCCGTTGGCATGGGTCAACGGCTCGCGGCCGATCCTCCATCCTCGGGACTCCAGTTGATCGGTCAGCGGAGAGATGACGCCGTGGTCGTCGTCGCCGACGAGTCGCCGCGTGGGATCGCTCGGGAGCGGGTCGGCTCCCGCGATCGGGTCGGTCTGCGCGATGTCGAACACGGACAGAGTTGGGAAGTACCGGATCAGACGCCCTTCCTCAGCTGAGGTGTCATCGTCGGTAGCGGTCTCGGTCTTCTTCTCGCGATATCCGAAGATCTTTATCGACTTCTCGCCCTTGCGTACCTGTCGCCCCTTGGCCTGCCACTGTCGGAAACCGGCGACCATGGTCGCGTCTGGTTGCTGCGCGAGGATCAGCAGAAGGTTGTTCAGGCTGTAGTTGTGGAAGGAGCGGGCGAACTCTAGGAATGCCCGCCACTGGCCGCTGTCGGCGAGCTGCTGGACCTGCTCTACGATCGATGCGTGCAGTGCCTCCGCCGCTGCCTGACGGTCGTGCGTGTCTCGGATGATGATCGTGTTACTCATGATTTGCCTGCTCCTTTGTCCACTCGTCTTTCTCGCCGTCCCGGCACGAAGATCAAGAACGGGCCCCGGCCGAGCAGCGAGCGGCAGGAGCGGTTGCTAAGCGGAGGAGCGCAGCGGCGGAGTCTGCAAATAGCGAGTGTGGGTTGCGAAGCGGCCGGAGGCCGTTACGATCGCAGGCCGGAGCGGGGAGACTACGCACATGGCCGCGCCGACGCAGTCGGCTCCACGCCCGAGTCCGTTGCTAACTCGATTGCTGATGGTGAGGACGTCGAGCCACAGCCCTGATGATGAGCGGTGTCCCGATGCTCGCTGGCAGGAGCGAGAACAGCCAAGACGGAAGGAACGGCCAGATCGGCAGGTGGGGTCCTATGGCGAAGCAGGAGATTCCCATGGCGATGATGCGTGGAGCGTCGCCCGGTCAGATCGGTCGTATGCTCGTGGCGAGGATCGGGGGGCTGATGGAGGAGTTGCTGGCCGGCGGCAACACGACCACGGGCGTCGTCAAGGCAGGCCAAACCGTCCGACGCCCGCGTGGCCATCGTTCGACCTTCGCGTGCGAAGTGCTTCGCACCCTGAATGCGGCCGGCATCGCGTGGGCGCCCACCTACCTCGGCATCGACGCAGAGGGCCGCGACACCTTCTCCTACATCCCCGGGGCGACCACCGATCACCCCTCGCAGCGCGACGAGCGCTGTTATGCGGCCTTCGGAGGAATCCTGCGGGAGCTTCACGAGTTCAGCCGCGGCATGCCACTCGCGTCCGGCGCCGAGTGTCTGGTCCATGGTGACCCGGGTCCGTTCAATGTGGTCATGTCGGAGGGGATGCCGGTGGCGCTGATCGACTGGGACAGCGTCCATCCCGGTAACCCGATGGAGGACGTCGGCTATGCGGGATGGACCTGGTGCATCTATGCAACGGGGAACGTGCCGGTTGTCGATCAAGCTCGACGGCTGCGCCTGCTCGCAGACGGCTACGACCCGGAGCTGCGGGCCGACGTTCTGATCGAGGCGATCTTGGGGTGCCAGGACTCGATCATCCGGGTCGAGGGAGCGAACGCCGACGACGAGCGGCTCAGCGACCAGCGACGCCACCACGCACGCGCCGCTGCCGAGTGGGCCGACAGCTGCCGGGCCGTGCTGAGCACGAACCTCCAGACCTTCACCGAAGCCCTCCAACGCGACTGACGACGAGGAGAACGGTGAACGGTCACCGTGCATGCGCCCTTGATCAGTCTTCTGCTTCTTGGTCGGTCGCTTCGCTCATGTCCGTTCCCTGTTCAGCGTCCCGAGCAATCGGGACGCCCGCGCCCTTCTCCGAAAGAGCATGATCGGTTCGCCGGGACCCCTTGGGTCGTTCCAGGATGTACGCGACCAGCGCGGCGATGCTGACCACACTGACCAGGAACCATGCGGCGGTTTGAGAGTCGACCATGAGATGACCTCGTTCTTCTGAATCTCTTGACGCGACGGCCGGCGCTGACGCGGTTCCGCAGGCAACGGATTGCCTGCGGAACCGGCCAGCCTCCTGGTAGCGGCCCGTTCCGCCTCAGGAAGGCTGGTCTTCTAGCGTCGGCGTCGGCGTGACGTTGGAAGTGGCGCCGAGGTAGAGGCGGGCCACCTCGGGATCGTTCATCAGTGCGTCACCGGTTCCGGTGAGGGCGACCCGTCCGGCTTCCAGGACGACGCCTTTGTCCGCGGCCTGGAGCCCTGAGCGTGCGTTCTGCTCGACCAGAAGCACGGTCCGGCCTCCGGCAGCGAGCGTTCGGATGCTCTCGAACACGGACACCCGGGACTTGGGGTCCAAGCCGATGGATGGCTCGTCGAGCAGGATGAGGGCGGGATCGAGCATGAGCGAACGCGCGAGCTCCACCTGTTTCTGCTCGCCGCCGGAGAGCGATCCGGCCTGAGCGTGCCGACGCTTGACCACGATGGGGAAGTCTGCTGCGATCTCCTCCGCTCGCTCCCGGACGACGGTGCTGTCACTGAGGCTGAATGCCCCCATGATGAGGTTCTCCCAGACGGTCATCTGGGGAAACAGGCTGCGGTCCTGGGGTACGTGGACGACTCCCCGAAGCAGCCGCTCTCGTGGTCGCAGCTGGCCGATCTCCTCGCCGCGGAACCGCACGGATCCCGATTTCGGGCGAAGCAGCCCCGAGATGGTCTTTAGAACGGTCGACTTTCCGGCTCCGTTCGGGCCGATCAGACAGACCACCTGCCCGACGTCGACGGTGAGGTCGACGCCTTTCAGGATGAGGCCGGCGCCGTAGCCGGCCGTGACATTGCTCAGTGTGAGCAGCGCTTCAGGAGCCAAGGTAGGCCTCCAGTACCTTCGGATCGGACTGAATAGTGGACGGGGTCCCGTGAGCGATCGGAGCGCCACGGTCGAGCACGATCACGGGATCGCACAGTCGCATCACGAACTGCATATCGTGCTCGACGATGAGGAACGTCGTCCCTGCGGCGTGCCGGTTTCGGATGTGGCGCTCCATCGTGTCGATCATCACCGGGTTAACCCCGGCGGTCGGCTCGTCCAGCAGGACCAGCTTCGGTTCACTCATCAGGACCGATGCGAACTCCAGCAGCTTCCGCTGCCCGTAGCTCAGTTCGGATGCCTTGAGATCCGCCAGCGCGGTCAGCTTGAACTCATCGAGCATCTGGATGGCGAGCTCGTGGTCGTTGCGACTGACTCGCCGTTGGAACATGGTCCGCCATGATCCACCGCGAGCGATCACCAGGTTCTCCTCGACGGTGAGGTCGGGGAAGATCCGGGCCTGCTGGAAGGTGCGTGAGAGACCGCGGCGGTAGAGCGGCGAGGGGCGGGGACGCTTGATGCTGTCTCCCCGGAACACAATGCTTCCCGAGTCCGCCTTCAGATATCCGGTGATCATGTTGAACGCGGTCGTCTTGCCTGACCCGTTCGGTCCGATAAGGGCGGTGATGGTGCCCTCTTGGATCTCGAATGAGCAGGAGTCCACCGCGGTGACCCCGCCGAAGCGCTTGATCAGACTCCCGATCTGCAGCATTGCTTTCATCGTGTCAGCCCTACTTTCGGTTCTGATGTCACAGCTGACACCGGGACTTCCGGCGCAGCGGCAGGGGCGGACGGTTTCTCAGTGTCACGACTCCTGCGTCGCTGGCGTGCCGCGGCGATCGACGGGAGGATTCCACGCGGCAGGAACAGCATGATCAGTAGGAACACGAGAGCGTAGGCGAGCAGGTAGAGCTCGCTAGCGCCGAAGAGTTGCGCGAAGTATTCCTGCGCCGGCACGAGGATGAATGCGCCCAGCACAGGTCCCCACAGAGTGCCCTTGCCACCCAGGAAGGTCATCAGGACCATGCCGATGGTGATCAGTGGATCGATAGCGAACTGCGGGTAGATGAAGCCCACGTAGTATGCCCAGATCCCGCCGACCATTGCCACGAGGCCGCAGCTGAGAGCGAAGGCGATCACCTTCACCGCGGTGACCCGCACGCCGATGCCCTGCGCCTTGTCCTCGTCCGCTCGGATCGTCAGCAGGGCGAGTCCGAACTTCGACTTGGAGATCGCGAACGAGATCCCCATCGTCACCGCGAGCACCGCGACCATCGCGAAGTAGAACGGCCAGTCGTACGTGGCTGCCGCGAAGGGAGCAGGGGCCACCGATTTGCCCTGCGCGCCACCCGTGAGCCCGTTGAGGTTGAAGGCCAATGTCTGCGCGATGAACAGGATGGTGATGGTGACGATCGCAAAGACATCCTGCCGGGTTCGCATGGAGAGCCAGCCGATCGGTGCCGCGACCAGCGCTACGCCGACGCCCACCAGCGGAAGGACCCAGAATGGCGTGTAGCCGTCTCCGACGCTGTTGGTGAATGTGATTCCGATCGCGTAGGCGCCGATTCCGAAGAAGGCCGCGTGACCGAGGGATGGGTAGCCGGCGAAGCCGCCGACGATGTTCCACGAGCTGGAGAGTGCCGCGTACATGATCGTGAAGATCAGAACGCCCAGCAGCCACGACGGGCCTCCCAGCAGGGGAACGGCGATCAGCACCAGGAAGAAGATGCCGGCACGGAGTGTGCCGGCCTTCGTGAGTGAGCGTTTCATAGTGCACCTCGGGTCTTCGCGCCGAACAAGCCCTGCGGGCGGATCAGGAGCACGAGCAGCAGAACGATGAAGAATGCGAAATCGGACCAGACGGGCGAGGCGACTGCCGCGACCATGCTGGAGATGACGCCCATGATGATGGCCGCGTAGATCGCCCCACCGATGCTTCCGAGTCCTCCGAGGATGACGACGGTGAGCAATCGGCTGATCAGGTCGTAGTGGCTGCCGGGGTTGAAGGAGTTCAGCATCCCGAACACGGCTCCGCCGGCTGCAGCGGTTGCCGAACCGAGGCCGAAGCCGATGGCGGAGACCTTCTTCGCGTTGACGCCAAGCAGTTCAGCCGAGGTCGGGTTCTGCACAGTGGCGCGCACGGACCGGCCGAATTTCGTCCGCTTCAGAAGGGCTCCGAGCGCCAGCAGGAGAACGATCGAGATGGCGAACGCCCAGAAGCGTACGACGCTGATCTGGAAGCCGAGGACCGTCCAGCTTGCGTTGGCATAGCTCGGCTGGATGTTCGTCAGCGTCGCACCGTACGCGAAGGACAGCACGCCTTCGATTCCGAGCGCCACAGCGAAAGTCACCAGCAGCGAGAGCTGCGGAACGTCATCGCCGTGCAGCGGGCGCAGGAGCGCCCACTGCACGCCGACACCGACGAAGAACAGCAGTGGCGTGGTGATCAGCAGCGAGAGGAACGGATCGATTCCGAAGGCGGTGAAGAGGGAGTACGTCAGGTACGCCCCGATCATGATCATGGCGCCTTGAGCCAGATTGACGACCTTCATGATTCCGAAGATCAGCGTCTGCCCGCTTGCCATGAGGGCGTAGACGCCGCCGGTCAGAATGCCGAGGATCAGAGCTTGGATGAGCGCATGCATGGTCTATGCCTCACTGTCCCGACCAGGGCTGCTTGGGGGCAACCGGAGCATGCTGCGCCTGCGCGGCCGGGTAGACCGTCTGGAGCTTGCCGCCGACCCACTGCACGAGCTTGTACTCGCCCTGCGGCGCACCGTACTGATCCCAGCTCAGGTTCCCGACCAGCGTGGGCCAGGTTCCCTTGTGCAGGGTGTTGATGATCGTCTGGTTGTCGACCTTGCCCGTCTTCTTGGCAACCGCCTCGACGAGCATTCCGGCGCTGTACGCCTCAGCCGATGTCGGATCGATCTGAGCTGCTGTGCCGCCGAACTTCGCGAGGTAGCTGGCGATGAACGCGGCGCTGCCCGCCTGGGTCGAGCCGGGATACCAGTCGATGCTGGAGAAGACGTCCTCCGTGTTGGAGACGCCGACTGCGGCCGGGAAGTCCGCCGGAGCGTTCGGGCCGTTCGCTTCGTAGAGGAACTTCGGGTTCACGTGCAACTGGATCATGGCCTTGATCTGCGCGAAGGCGTCCGCCTCCTGCGAGCCGCCGACGATCACGTCGGGGTTGGTGGCCGCCACGCCTGCGATGATCGGGGTCATGTCTGCGGTCTCGGCCTCGTAGGTCTTGTCATAGACGGTCTTGATGCCTGCCGCTTCGAACTTCTTCTTCACGTTGTCGGCGATCGGTGCGGCGAATGGGTCGTCGAGCTTCACGTAGGCCGCTGTCTTCGGCCGCTGGTCAGCGGGCAGCGACAGGATGTAGTTCGCGAAGACGGTGCCTCCGGACGTGGTCGGTGCGGGCTGGACGAAGAAGAGATTGTGCAGTTTCTGTGCGAAGACCGACGGGCCACCGCCCGCGGGTTCGATGAATGCGTAGTTGTTCCGGTTCGCGATGCGCGATGCGGGAACCGTCAGCAGGCTGGAGAAGGGACCGAAGACGAGGTTCACCCGGTCCTGTGCGATGAGGTTGGTGTAGTTGGAAACCACCTGGTTCGGGCTCGAAGCGTCGTCCACGATCTTCAACTGGACCTGTCGGCCGAGCACGCCGCCGTGCTTGTTGACGTCGTCCTTCCACAGCTCGTAGCCGCGCTGCGCGGCCTTGCCGGAGTCGGAGAAGTCACCGGTCAGGGACAGAGAGATTCCGATCGTGAGCGGTCCGCTCTGCGTTCCGGCGGTGCCTTGCGAGCAGCCGGCCAGCGCAAGGGCGACCGTCGATGCCACGGCGGCACCGAGTAGCAGACGTTTCGTGCGCGCACGGGTGGCGCGAGGTAGTGGTTGCATCATTGCTCCCTATCTGGACGATCGTCAATACAATCGATTGCAGAACATTCACACACGAAGTCCGGCCTTGTCAAGGGCTGAGGAGATAGTGATCAGGCTCGAGGGGGAGCCGTGGAGCCGCGAACGACGAGTTCCACCGGCAGGGCGACCTGAACGTTCCGGATACGGCCGCCGTTGAGCTGGTCGACCAGCAATTGCGCAGCCTCCACCCCGAGCTGGAACAAGGGGACGCGCACGGTCGTCAGAGGCGGCATGAAGTCTTCCGCGAAGGGCATGTCGTTGAACCCGACGATCGAGAAGTCCTCCGGGCAGCTGAGCCCGGCCGCCCGGATGGCGTGGTAGGCGCCGAGGGCGAGGAGGTCGTTTCCGGCGACCAGGGCCGTGGGCAGGTCCGTGCCCAGCTCGATCAGCTGGGCGGTGGCCGCCCTTCCGGCCTCGATGGAGTACTGGCCGGCGTCGATGACCACGCGGTCCATGTCGCACGCCTCGCAGGCGGCGACGAAAGCGCCGGCACGGACCCGGCTGGTGGAGAACTCTGCGGGCCCTGCGAAGTGCGCGATTCGCCGGTGGCCCAGCGCGTGCAGATGCTCGACGGCGGAACGGATCCCATCGGCGTCCATCCCGACGACCGACGGGTACGGAACGCCGCCGGCGTCGCGGTTGACCATGACGGCGTGGATCCCTCGCTGGAAGGCCTCCTCGGCCACTGAAGGGCCGGCGTGGCCCGTACCGAAGATGAGGCCGTCGACGTGGCGTTGCATCAGCGAGTCGAACAGCGCACGCTCGTTCTGCTCGTCGCTGTCGGTGTTCACGACGAACGCGGAGTACCCGTGCGTCGCCAGACACGAATCGGCCCCGCGCACGATCGGAGGGAAGATCGGGTTCGTCAGGTCCGGGATGATGATCCCCACCGTCATCGACGAGCTCGTCCGCAGGCTTCGCGCGAGCGAATTCGGCGCGTATCCGAGCTGTTTCGCGGCCCGCTTGACGCGCGCTCGCGTCTCGCTGTTGACCTTGGACTCCTCCTTCGGGTTCAGCGCACGCGAGACGGTTCCGGGGTGCACGCCTGCCAGGCGCGCAACATCCGCGATCGTTGGTCCCTCAGCCACACCGCTCACCCTATGCCCTTGACACGTCGCTTCTCGATGTCCATACTGCACTCATAACAATCGATTGCAATAAGTTTGCAGCGAATTGCACGGAAGGAACAATGATGTCCCAGCACACGATCGGATGGATCGGCACCGGACGGATGGGCTTCGCCCTCGCCACCCGCTTGGCCAACGCAGGACGCGATGTCACGGTGTACAACCGGACACGCGCCAAGGCGGACCCCCTCGGGGAGCTCGGCTGTAGGATCGTCGACCGGCCGGTCGACCTGGCGGACCGCGACGTCGTCTTCACGATGGTCTCGACCTCAGAGGATCTGGCGCAGGTGCTCATCGGCGAGGGTGGTCTGTTCTCCGACCCCGACCGGGCGCCGAAGATCGTCATCGATTCCTCGACCGTCTCCCCGGAGGCCTCTGCGCGGATTCGTCGCGCCGCGGCGATGCGCGGCATCCAGTTCATCGCTGCGCCGGTGAGCGGCAACGCCAAGGTCATCGACGCGGGGATGCTCACGATCGCCGCGTCGGGTCCGCGTGAGGTGTTCGACGAGATCGAGTATCTGCTCGAAGACCTCGGCCGTGCTGTCACCCATGTCGGCGACGACGATGTCGCTCGTCTCGTGAAGATCGCCCACAACGTCTTCCTCGGAGTCGTGACTCAGTCACTGTCCGAGATCGTCGCTCTCGCCGAGCGCGGCGGAGTCAGCCGTGCCGATTTCCTGGCCTTCCTCAACGACTCGGTGATGGGATCGATCTTCACCCGCTACAAGTCTCCCGCGCTGGTGAACCTGGACTTCACGCCCACGTTCACGAACGTGCTCCTGCGGAAGGACATGCAGCTCGGCCTGGCCGCAGGCAAGGCGCTCGGTGTGCCGATGCCGATCGCCGCGGCGACCGACATGCTCGTGGCCGAGGCTGTCGGAGCCGGGCACGTGTCCGACGATTTCGCCACCCTCTTCCTCGAGCAGACGCGCCGCTCAGGGTACACGCCGGAGTCAGAGGCGGCGCCGTTCGACGACGGCCTCGCGCCGGCGGTGGTCTCCGCATGAGCGGGCGACCAATCGGCGCCCCGGGGCACATGGGGGTCGACTACGAGGAGCGCGTCGACTTCGATCGGCTGAGAAACTATCGCATCGAGCGTGCCAAAGCGGCCCTGGATGCCAGCGAGTGCGGAGCGTTCCTGCTGTTCGACTTCTACAACATCAGGTACACGACCTCGACGTGGATCGGCGGTGCTCTCGGAGACAAGATGATCCGGTACTGCCTGCTCGTCCGGGATCGTGAACCCGTGCTGTGGGACTTCGGCTCGGCGGTTCGCCACCACAAGCTCTACTCCAAGTGGCTCCCCGAGGAGAACTGGCGTCCGGGATTCCTCGGATTCCGAGGCGCGGTTCCGCCGGATGCCGGACTGATGCGAGACGCTGTGCGTGAGATCAAGGGGCTGCTGGAGGACGCCGGCGTCGCTTCCTACCCGATCGGCATCGACATCGTCGAGCCTCCGTTCCTGTTCGAGCTCGAGGCGCAGGGCATCCGGGTCGTCGATGCCCAGCAGCACATGCTGGACGCCCGCGTCATCAAGTCGCAGGACGAACTGATCCTCCTCAACCAGGCGGCCGCGATGGTCGACGGCGTCTACCAGGACATCGTCGAGGCGCTGAAGCCGGGCGTCCGGGAGAACGAGATCGTCGCCCTCGCGAACAAGCGGCTCTATGAGATGGGGAGCGACCAGGTTGAAGCGGTCAACGCCATCTCGGGAGAGCGGTGCAACCCGCATCCGCACAACTTCACCGATCGCCTCATCCGTCCAGGGGACCAGGCGTTCTTCGACATCATCCACTCCTACAACGGGTACCGCACGTGCTACTACCGCACGTTCGCCGTGGGCAGCGCGACCTCGATTCAACGGGACGCGTACGCGCAGGCCCGCGAGTGGATGGACAGGGCGCTCGATGCGATCAAACCAGGCGTCGGCACCGACGCCGTAGCACGGGTCCTTCCGAAAGCCGACGAATTCGGATTCGACAACGAGCTGGCGGCCTTCGGGCTGCAGTTCGCGCACGGGCTCGGCCTCGGTCTGCATGAGCGGCCGATCATCTCCCGCCTCAATTCGCTCGATCACCCGATCGAGCTGCGCCCGGGAATGGTCTTCGCGATGGAGACGTACTATCCCGCGTCAGACGGGATCTCCGCTGCGCGCATCGAGGAGGAGGTCGTGGTGACGGAGACCGGGACGGAACTGCTCACGAAGTTCCCCGCCCAGGACTTGGTCGTCGCCAACGCATATTGACCCAGCCTCACCGGCTCGCGAACACGTCTGGATGCTGCAACAGCTCGAGCCGGCTCCGCCGGATGTGACGGGCGAGGACCTGTTCCGCTTCCTCGTCATCTCTGCGGCGAAGCGCATCGACGATCAGATGGTGGTCGTGATGGACGCTTCGATCGCCCTGCTCGAAGAAGCGCCGTGTGACCGCTCGACGATAGTGCTGGGTGCGATTCCAGAGGGATCGGACCGTGTCGCCGAGAACGGTGGTCCGGGCGACGTCGAGGGCGGAGAGATGAAACTCTCTGTCCAGCCGGAGGAACTCCTCGACGTCGCCCGTGGCCTCCATCTTCCCAGCGAGGGCACCCAGCTGCTGGACGGTCTCCTCCGACAGAAGCGGTACGTTGAGCCGAAGCAACAGCGGCTCGAGCCGCTCGCGCATCTGATAGAGCTCGTGGCACTCGGCCACGCTGAGCGATGAGACCCATGCCCCGGTGTTGGCGACCAATGTCACCAGGCCCTCCGCCTCCAGCATCCTCAACGCTTCACGCACGGGCACTCTGCTCGCACCGCTCTGCTCCGCGAGCTCCTCCTGTCTGATGCGCTCGCCTGGCGCGTAACCGCCATCGAGGATCGCGTCGCGGAGGGAGCCGGCGATCCTCGCGCCGGTCACCCCGTGCTGAGTGGACGTCGCCGACATGCGGATCTCCCTCTCGACTCTTCTACAGCTCTGGATGCGCCGGGTGCCACAGAATCCTGTCCGCACCATTCTCGTACGCCTTGCCGTGCGGAAAGCTCACGAGCTCGAACTGCAGCCCCCACGGGCTGCGGAAATAAACCCACCTCTGTCCTTCCGCGGACTGGCGACTGGCCGTCGGTTCCCCCATGACCTCCACCTCGTGCCGACGAAGGAAGTCCACCGCTTCGTCCAAGTCGTCGACGTAGAAGGCGATGTGGTACCCGCCGATGTCACTGTTGCGCGGCTGGGGCTGCTGCCCGTCCGCCGACTCGTACAGGAACACTTCGAAGTTGGCGCCATGTCCGAGGCGGTAGAAGCGGATCTCCCTGATGACCGTTCGGGGATGGACGCCGAGATGCGTCTGCATCCAGTCGGAGTCCGACTCCTTCGCCCCCAGTGTGTAGATGGGTTCGCAGCCCAGTACGTCGACAAGGAAGGTGTGCGCTTCCTCCAGATCAGGGACGGTGAACCCCAGGTGGTCGGTGCCTCTGATCCCCGGGATTCCCCTCAAGCCGTCTCGAGTCATCTTCGCCTCCAATAGTAGTGATTGTATCCAGCATAAAGCTCAAGAATGAAGAAGGCGCCAGTTGTGCGTTCAATTTGGCTTGCATTGGATACAATCTTGATCTAGATTGACGGTTGACGCGGTCCCGACGACCGCCCACCCACGAGAAAGAGGCAACGATGCCGAAGCGCAAGCGCCTGCAGACCGGGGTCGACTGGATCGAGCTCTCAACCACCAGCGCCGACTGGAATGCCGCCGACCCGGAGCTCCTGGGCACGATGCTCAGCCAGCTCCACCTCATCCGGGCATTCGAAGAATCCGTGCTCGAACTCGCCGGCGAAGGCCTCGTTCACGGGCCGGCTCACTCCAGCATCGGCCAAGAGGGTGGGGCGGTCGGCTCGATCGTCGGACTGCGTTCGAGCGACGGCGTCAACGGTTCGCACCGAGGGCACCATCAGTTCCTGGCGAAGGCCCTCACGCATGTGAGCGGCGGGATCATTCCGCCGGGAGACCCCGTCACTCCCGCGATTCAGACGGTTCTGCAGCGAACGCTCGCTGAAATCCTCGGCCTCGCCCAGGGATACTGCCACGGGCGCGGCGGCTCGATGCATCTCCAGTGGTTCGAGGCCGGAGCCCTCGGCACGAACGCCATCGTGGGTGGTGGCGCTCCGATGGCCACGGGCAACGCCTGGGCGCAGAAGCACAGCCACACCACGGACTTCACGATCAACTACTTCGGCGACGGCGCCTCGCAGATCGGTTCCGTGCTCGAGTCGATGAATCTCGCGGCAGCGTGGAAGCTCCCGGTCTGCTTCTTCATCGAAAACAACCTCTACGCCGTGTCCACCCGCGCTGACGAAATCACCGCCGACTCGCGCTTCTCCATCCGCGGGCAGGGATTCGGCATCCCATCGTGGCGTGTGGATGGCATGGACCCGCTGGCGGTCCACCTGGCTATGGAAGAAGCCGCCGAGCGCATGCGCTCGGGTGAGGGACCGACCATCATCGAAGCTGAGGTGTACCGCTTCTTCCACCAGAACGGCGCCTACCCCGGAAGCGCGTTCGGATACCGCACCAAGGAAGAAGAGGCGGCCTGGCGTGCCCGAGACCCACTCGACCTCGTTGCGCGAAAGATGATCGAGCGGTCCCTCATCTCGCAGAACGACGTCGACGAGCTGCGGCTTCGCGCTCAACGCGCGATGAGCGATGCCGTGGACCAGTTGCTCGAAGCGGACCCTGAGAATCCCGGGAAGCGGCGGATTCGCCCCGAACTCTGGCCGGAGACCACCTTCGTCAACGTCGGAGTGCGCGGCGACGGCAGCGAACTTGACAGCCTTTCCACGCAGCACGCGAGCGACACTCGGCCGCTCAAATTCATCGACGCCGTCGCTCAGGTCATGGACCGCCGGATGGGGGAAGACCCTCGCATCGTTGTGATGGGAGAAGACGTCCATCACCTCAGCGGGGGCACCAACGGCGCCACCAAGGGATTGGTCAAGAAATACGGCGAAGAGCGCATCGTCGGCACGCCGATCAGCGAGAACGCGTTCGTCGGATTGGCCGGGGGCCTCGCGCTCGACGGCCGGTTCCGCCCGGTCGTCGAGTTCATGTACCCGGACTTCATGTGGGTCGCCGCCGACCAGGTGTTCAACCAGATCGGCAAGGCCCGGCACATGTTCGGCGGCGAAAACGCGGTTCCCTTGGTGCTTCGGACCAAGGTCGCGATGGGCTCGGGGTACGGCTCGCAGCATTTGATGGACCCGGCAGGGATCTTCGCCGCCAGCCCGGGATGGCGGATCGTCGCCCCGTCGAACGCGACGGACTACGTGGGCCTCATGAACGCGGCCCTCGCCCTCAACGATCCCGTCCTCGTGATAGAACACGTCGATCTTTACGGGACCGCAGATACCGTTCCGGTCGGCGACCTCGATATACGTCCTCCCTCCAGGCGAGGCCGCGGTCCTTCGCGAAGGCACCGAGCTCACCGTCATCAGCTACCTGTCGATGATCACCCATGCCGAAGAAGCGATCGACCAGACCGGGATCGATGCCGATCTCATCGACCTCCGCTGGTTGGACCGCGCCTCGATCGACTGGGAAACCATCGGTGCGAGCATCAAGAAGACCAACGCCGTGCTCATCGTCGAGCAGGGCGCCCAGGGAACCTCGTATGGCGGATGGCTGGCTGACGAGATTCAGCGACGCTACTTCGATTGGCTTGACCAGCCGGTCGCGCGAGTGACCGGCGGCGAAGCCTCGCCCAGCATTTCCCGGGTCCTCGAGCGTGCAGCGATCGCTCGGACCGAGGAGATCGTCGTCGGCATCGAGGCTGTGCGCAGCGGATTCGGAGCATGAGGTGGCCGAGATCATCAGAATGCCGGAAGTACTCGCCGGCGCAGCAGAGGCAGCCATCCAGACGTGGCTGGTCGCACCGGGCGCGTCAGTGAGCACCAACCAGGCCATCGCAGAGGTCGAGACCGATAAGGCGATCGTCGAGCTCCAATCCGAGTTCGAGGGCATCGTCGGTCGTGTGCTGGCCGCAGAGGGAGACAGCGTCGCAGTGGGCGACCCGATCCTGGTGCTGCTCGGCACCGGCGAGGGAGAAGACGCGATCGCCCCGGCGCTTGCTGCGACGGGTCTGGTGACCGATCAGCCGCCGCGCCCGGAGGATCAGCCGCCGCGCCCGACGACCCAGCAGCCGCGCCTGGAGGCTCAGACTGGCAATGAGCCTGCTCCGGAGGTGCCCGACTCGATCAAACGCCGGTTCATCAGCCCACTCGTCAGACGCAGAGCCCGAGAGCACGGCATCGAGATCGGGCTGTTGACAGGCACGGGGCCCGAGGGGCGTGTGGTCCGCCGCGACCTCGAACGGTACCTGCAAGAGAGATTGCGGACCTCCGCGGAGGCAGGGGAGAGCGGGAGGGTGCCCGAAGCGCCGACTCTGGCGGCCGACGCGCCGGTCCGCGTGGACGAGAGCACTGCGTACAGCGACGTTCCCCTTGACAGGATGCGAAAGGCGATCGCACGGCGGCTCACTGAGAGCAAGTCGACAGTCCCGCACTTCTACCTCGTCGCGGACTGCAATGTCGACAGACTGGTGGCGCTGCGGCAAGAAATCAATCTGCACGCGCCGCGGAAGATCTCGGTGAACGACCTCGTGATCAAAGCGGTGTCCGCGGCCATGATGGAGGTACCGGAGGCGAACGCCATCTGGAACACCGACTCGATCCGCAGATTCTCGAGCGTCGACCTCGCCGTGGCGGTGGCCACCGACGGCGGTCTCACGACCCCCGTGCTGCGTGGAGTCGAACGAATGCCACTGACCGAGGTCAGCGCCACAGTCGCCGACCTCGCCGAGCGGGCACGCAGTGGCCGGCTCATGCAGCACGAGCTGGAAGGCGGATCCTTCGCCATTTCCAACCTGGGCATGTACGGGACCGACGCGTTCACCGCGATCCTCAACCCTCCCCAGTCGGGCATTCTCGCCGTCGGCGCCGCACGCAAGGCTCCGGTGGTCGACAGCGAGGGACGGCTTGCCGTGGCCTCCGTGATGACCGTGTCGTTGTCCGCCGATCATCGAGTCCTCGATGGAGCCGTAGCCGCTCAGTGGCTCGCGGCGCTCCGCCGCCGCATCGAAGACCCGTTCACCATCCTCATCTGACACGCCATCCCTCGAAAGAAGCGAACCATGACCAGCATGCGCAGCGTCAACCCCACCACCGGCGAGACCCTTGCCGCCTTCGATGAAGACGACGATTCCACCGTCGACGCCAAGATCGCCGCCGCAGCCACGGCCGTCGAACTCCTCGCACGGGCAGGGTGGGCGCAGCGCGCCGAATGGATGGCTGCGACGGCTGATCTGCTCGAGTCCGAGGGCGACGAGGTGGCTGCGATGATCACGGCCGAGATGGGCAAGCCGATTGCGCAGTCCCGCGCTGAAGTCGCGAAGTCGGCGCACACGATGAGGTACTACGCGGAACATGCCTACGAGTTCCTCGAGGGCCGGACGCTCGAGAACCCGTCCGTCGTGAACGCTTCCGCCGCCGGCACACGATTCGATCCGCTCGGCGTCGTGCTGGCGGTGATGCCGTGGAACTATCCGATCTGGCAGGTTGTCAGATTCGCCGCGCCGGCGCTTATGGCGGGCAACGCAGGGCTGCTCAAGCACGCCTCCAACGTTCCGCAGTCCGCGCGGTACATCGGCGAGCTCTTCGCACGCGCCGGGTTTCCGGAGGGCTCCTTCTCGACTCTTCTCATCGGCTCGCAACGCGTTGCGGAGGTGATCCGGGACGCCCGCGTCGCCGCCGTAACTCTTACCGGCTCGGAAGGCGCAGGGCGCTCAATCGGTGCCACTGCCGGCGACGTGCTCAAGAAGGCCGTCCTCGAGCTCGGCGGGTCGGACCCCTTCATCGTGATGCCCTCGGCTGAGCTCGACGCGGCGGTCGAGATCGCGGTCAAGGCGAGAACCATCAACAATGGGCAGGCCTGCATCAACGCCAAGCGGTTCATCGTCCATGAAGAGATCTTCGATGAGTTCTCCCGCAAGTTCGCCGCGCGGATGTCGGCGCTGGTCATCGGAGATCCCTCCGACGATCAGACGGAGATCGGGCCTCTCGCCACGGAGAGCGGCCGGCGCGACATCGAAGCCCTCGTCGAGGATGCGCGCGACAAGGGGGCTCACGTTCTCACCGGGGGCGCCCCGGTCGACGAGAGAGACGGCTGGTTCTACGCGCCCACGGTCGTGACGGGCATCACGCGCGACATGCGTCTGTTCTCCGAAGAGGCATTCGGGCCGGTCGCCTCGCTGTACAAGGTCGGGTCCCTCGACGAGGCGCTCGACATCGCGAACGAGAGCGACTTCGGACTCGGATCGGCGTTCTGGAGCAACGACCAAGAGGAAATCGACCGCGTCGTCCGTGAGATCGAAGCCGGTGCCGTGTTCGTGAACGGCATGACCATCTCGTTTGCTGAACTTCCGTTCGGCGGGATCAAGCGCTCCGGTTTCGGCCGCGAGCTGTCGATGGAAGGCATCCGGGAGTTCTGCAACCTGAAGACGGTTTGGGTGGCCTGACGAGCGGCGCTTCTACGGGAGCATTGGCGCGGGAAGGGGAGTCCGCCGTCAGTGCGTCTGACTTCAGACCAGGCTCAATCCACAACCGTCTGGAAGTAATGCCGTTCGTCGGGGGCTCCCTCGCTGAAGGCGAGGGCCGTTCCGAGGATCTCCCGGTCGGCGCCGGTGAGTCGTTGGGTCTGTTGTCGTCGGAACTCGCCCCACGAGGGGACGATGAACGACTCGAGCATCAGGTCGCGATGGTCGCCGCTGCGGTAGAGGCGCCAGCGGTATCCGCCAGTGCGGCGTCGGGACTTCTCGACGGCGCGCATCGCGTGCCGGAAGGCCTCGATACTGTCGGGCTTCACTGTGTACGAGAACGTGACCAGCACTGGGCCGTCCGACGGGTTGGGCTCGAAGATCAGTGTCGGTGTCGCCCAGGTCAGGCTGATCGTGCGGTCGATCGTCCCGGTGCCGTGCAGAAGGGGCAGTACGCGGGTGCTCAGCGAGACCAGGAGCAGGATCGCGGCAGACGAAGCGAGCGCCGCGCTCGCGCCGATAAGCTGGGCGACCACGCCCCAGAGCAGCGACCCGATCGCCATTGTCCCCATGAACACCACGATGTACACGGCCGCACCCCGTGAGCGCACCCACTGCGGCAGGGTCAGCTGGAGGGCGGCGTTCAGAACGGTCAAGGTACCGATCCAGGCCACGCCGGAGAGAACCAGCAGAAGGAGGGCGGGCACGAAAGGGAGGTACGCGGCCGCGACGGCGCCAACGGCGAACAGTAGTGGGCTGACGGCGATGATCACGTTGTCCGAGAATCGCCGACGCGCGAGGGGGAGCACGAAGATGCCCGCGACCGCACCGACGCCAAGTGAACCCAGCAGGAGACCGTAGCCTCCGGAGTCGAGTCCGAGGTGCTGCGCGGTCACCGGGAGCAGCGCCCAGAGGGCACTGGCCGGCAGAGCGAAGAGCGCGGCGCGCAACAGGATGCGACGGATCAGTCCGGCCGACGCCACGTACCGCACACCGGCGAGGAGCGCGGGAGTGAACTGCTCCCGGTCGTCCAGGTCGGCCTGGGGAGCCCGCTTCCACCAGAGCAGGGCGATGGCGGCGGCAACGAAGCTGAGCGCGTTGATTCCGAAGACGACGGGAGCGCCGGCGACCGAGAGGACGAGGCCCGCGAGCGCCGGGCCGACAGCGCGCGCACCGTTCACCGTCACCCCGCCGAGCGCCGACGAGGCCCCGATCTGCTCGCGCGGGACGAGCTCCGGCTGGATCGCCTGCCAGGCGGGGGAGGTGAGGGCGCTCGTCACCCCGAGCAGGAAGGTGAAGGCGAGGAGCGTCCACGGCGTCAGGAGGTTCGACGCCGCGACGACGGTCAGGGCGACCGCGATCACTGCACTCGCCCCGTTGCCCCAGATCAGCAGCCGTCGGCGGTCGAACGAGTCGGCGAGGACGCCGGCCGGTACGGAGAACAGCATCGCCGGGGCCAGACTCGCAGTCTGCACGAGCGCGATGACGGTCGCTCCCGCGGCGGCGTCGACCAAATACCACTGCGCACCGACCGTCTGCATCCACGTACCGATGTTGCTCCCCAGCTGCGCGAACCAGAGCACGCGGAAAGCGGGGATCGCCATTGGCGCCCACGCCGACACGGTTGACGCGACCTTCGATGCCGGGGAGGTGCTGACCAAGATCGATTCCCTTCTTGTTGAGTTCAACCTATGGGAGAAACGCGGCATCCGTTCCTGAGAGGTGCGCGAGGCTCGCTGCCTCGTGATCGCTCCTAACGCCCGCGCCTCAGGGCCGACTGCGCGAGGTGCCGGTGTTCGGAGGTGGGGCGGACCACGTGGTCCGCGTACTCGGGATGCTTCGGGAGCCAGGCTGCGATGTACGGGCAGACCGGGACGATTGATCGACCCTGGGCGATGGCGTCGTCGAGGACCGTCCTGACTAGGAACGATGCGAGACCCTTTCCCGCGTACTGCTCCGAGACGACCGTGTGGTAGTAGATGCGCAGCGGGGTCTCGCCGGAGTCGACGTCCACGTAGGCTTCGAGACCGATGGGCGTGTGCTGGGTGCCGTCATCGCCGCGATCGATCAGGAGGTACCGCGACTCCTCCACACGGGGTTCCACGACGAAACGATCGGAGGATGTCACCGGACCAGCCGCCCCTCTGAGTCGCGCGTGTTCACCTGGTGGCCGCTCAGGATCGAGATTCGGTTGAAGGTGTTGATCGCCACGGCGATCCACTCGGCCGCGACGTAGGCCGACTCGCCGAGGACGTTGCGGGCGCCGACGAGATCGGCGCGCGAGTCCTCGGTCAGCGGTAAGAGCGTCGCCGCCTCGGCGACGGCCAGCACCGCCCGGTCGCGCTCGTCGTAGAGCTCCGCGTCCCGCCAGGCCGGGAGCATGTCCAGTTTCTGCTGGGGGACGCCCGCCGTCCTGGCCTCGCGGGAGTGCAGGTCGAGGCAGTAGGCGCAGGCGTTGAGCTGGGAGGCCCGCACCTTGAGGAGCTCGGTCTCCTGCGCCGTAAGTCCGCCCGCGAGCGCTTCGTCCGCGACGACCGCTGACCAGGCTCGTGCCGCCTCCCACGCCGCGGGCATGGACTTGTCCAGGTAGGGGTGCATTCGACTTCTCTCTCGGTTACGGGAGCGGGCGCGTCAGTTCGCCGCCTCGGCGTCTGCGCGCTGCATGAGGATGGTGCGCCAGTCGGTGGGGAGGCGGCTCGCCGGTCCGGGAACGCCCTGATCCTCCGGGTGGCTCGTCGCGGGAGCCAGCGCGGGGCCTTCCGCGTACTGGTCGGTGACGAAGTCCCAGTACCAGTCCTCGCCCGGCTCGAAGCTCTGGATGTAGCGGTGCCCGGTCGCCGCGGCGTGCGCGCGTGCGTGCCGCGAGAGCGAATCGTCGCAGCAGCCGACGTGCCCGCACGCGGCGCAGCGGCGCAGGTGCACCCACCAGCTGCCGTCGGCCTCGCACTCGACGCAGCCGGTGCCGCTCGGCGGCACGCTCGGGTCGATTCCGTCCGTCATCGTTCACTCCTCGCAGGGTTCGGGGCGATCAGGAGGTCGGGGGACCAGTCTCCCCGACGAGCGGCCGCGTCGTAGGTGGCGTCCAGGAACGCGAGCACCGTCGCGTCCGGGTCGGGGGAGGCCCGCACGACCTCGTAGGGCAGCAGGAACTCGCCATACTCCGCGCTGAACGTCGCGCCAGGCGGCAGGTCGGCCTCCGCGTAGCCATCCGGGGCGGGATATGCGTACGAGTAGAACGCGCCCTCCGTCCCGCCGCCCGGCCAGAACCCGGCGCTGCTGAGCTCGTGCGAGTAGCCCTCGCGCATCACGCTGTCCGGGCAGTTCGGCGCCCCGCCCGGGTGCGGTGGAGCGGTGCGACCGGAGAAGCGGGTGACGGCCAGGTCCATTGCGCCCCAGAAGAAGTGCACGGGGCTGACCTTGCCGCGGAACCCGGAACGGAAGCGCTGGAGGACGCGGTCCGCGTGGATGAGCTGCCGCCAGAAGGCGTTCGCCTGCTCGGGCACGTAGGTGGCGTGCACGGTGTCGTCGGCGAACGGGATCGCCACCTCCACCTCGTTCGGCGACGGGTGGATGGCGACCTCGACGCCGAGCAGGCGCAGCGCGTCGAAGACCTCGGCATAGAACCGCGCGACCGAGCGGCCGACCAGCGGGACGGTCACCAGCCCGCCGTCGCTCGTGCGCACGAGCAGCACATGGTCGACGAAGTCGAAGGCCAGCTCGAGCAGCCGCCCGCCGACCGGGATGCCGCCCGTCGTGAGCCCGCGGGCGTCGACGCGGAGGGTGACGTGCCACCAGTGGTTGACGGGGGCGGCCAGCGCCATCCGGATCTTCCCGACGATCTGCGTCCACATGTGCAGGGTGTCGCGGGTCGGCGTCCAGCTCTCCACCGCGAGGGTCGGCCAGGATGCGTCGTCTGCCATGTGCTCCCTCTTCGCTAGTGGCGTGTCCGGTCGCCGCGTCAGATCGTCAGGGCACCCACTCTAGCTTTCGCGGGTGCCGGCCCGTTCACCGGTGCTGCCCCTCCAGACGACGGTCGTCGGCAGGATGGTCGGAGCGGGCGTGATGCTCTCCTCGGTGAGGCGGATCAGATGCTGGACGGCCAGTTCGCCGGTCTCGCGCAGCGGCATCCTGACCGTGGTGAGCGGGGGGTTGGCGTGCGCGCTGAACGGCGTGTCGTCGAAGCCGGTCACATCGACGGTCGCAGGGACCTCCCGCCCGGAGTCGCGCAGCAGCTCCAGGATGCCGCCCGCGGTGCTGTCCGCTGAGCAGATGACGGCGTCGGCATCGCGAACGGCGGCCGAAGCGCCGATGCCGGCCGCGTAGCCCATGTCGAGCTCGACCTCCTCGCCGACGAGGTCGGAGAGGCCGGACGCCTCGATCGCTCGCCAGAAGCCCTCGGAGCGAAGCCCGTACGCGCACACGCGTCGCGGGCCGTTGAGGAGCACGATGCGGCGCCGCCCGGCGGCGATGAGCCGCCTCGCAATCTCCTCGATCGCCTCGTCGTGCGTGCAGTCCACCCAGGTCATACGATCGGACGCCTGGCGGTGGCCGATCAGGACCGTGGGGATGCCCTCCTCAACGACGCGGGCGATCAGCGGGTCCTCCGAGCTGGCGGCGGGCAGGATCAGCCCGTCGACCCTGCGGCGCCGAAAGGCGTCGATGATGTGCTCTGACGGGTCTCCGCTGGCGGTCGTGAACAGGTTGACGTCTTTGCCGTGGAGCTGCGCCGAGTCGCTGATCGCCCCGAGCAGGTCGGGGTAGACGGGGTGCATCACGACCTCGGACGCGTGGAGCGGGAAGACGATGCCGATCGTGTCGCTGCGGCCTTTGGCGAGCTGCCTGGCGTTCCCGTCGCCGCGGAAGTCGTACTCGGCGATCAGCTCGGAGATCCGTTTGCGGGCCTCCTTGCCGACACCGGGCTTGCCGTTCATGACTCGGGAGACCGTCCCGGCGGACACGCCAGCGATGGCGGCGATCTCTCGGATCGTCGTCGGTTTCCCGTCCATGCGGACTCCTTCGGCTTCGTTTACTAAACCGGTTGCGTAGCTCCCCGGCTTCGTGCAATGATAACGCAAGCGGTTTAGTAAACCGGTTGCGTAACTCTACACCGAGCCCCTCCGCGGGGACAGAGCTGTAATGGAGCACTTCTGTGGCCAACATCCGGATCGGCATAGCCGGCCTTCACAACCACTACCACGCGTACCCGTTCGCGAAAGAGCTACTGCGCGGGATCGACGGGCTCGAGCTGGTCGGCGTCGCCGACGAGCGCCCCGAAGTCGCGCAGAGCTTCGTCGAGGAGTTCGGCGGCAGCTGGACAACCGACTACGCCGAGCTGATCCAGCGCGACGACGTGGACGCGGTCATCGTCACCTCGTACACCTCCGCTCACGCCGACCACGTTGAACTGGCCGCCGCCGCGGGCAAGCCCGTCCTCCTCGACAAGCCGATCTCGACCACCCTCGACGACGCCGACCGAATCGTGCGCGCCGGCGAGAAGGTGCCCGTCATGCTGGCCTACCTGCTGCGGTTCCTCCCGGCCTACCAGCAGGTGAAGGAGGCCGTCGACGCCGGCGCGGTCGGCGAGCTGGTCTCCGGGTTCTACTCCATCCGGTTCCCGGTCGGGGCGATCCTCGACCATCCAGGGGCGGCGGACCAGGGCTGGTACGCCGACCCGATCAAGAGCGGCGGCGGCGGCTTCCTCGACCACGGAGTCCACTTCACCGACTTCTTCCGCTGGTTCTTCGGCAGCGAGGCCGCATCGGTCACCGCGCACATCGGGTCGCTGACCTACAAGGACCTGGGCGTCGAGGACTACGGTGTTGCGACCTACACGCTCGAGAACGGCGCGATCGTCACGGTCGAGAGCACCTGGCACGCACCCGACTACTTCGGTCCTCTCAACAGCCCCGACCACGCGTCGCTCAGCGGTAACAAGGGCGAGATCGAGCTCCACTACCAGAAGAGCCCGCAATACGAGATCCAGGGCATCGAGGAGCCGTGGATCGGCCGGCGCTACGTCGACCTCGTCGGCGACGAACGTTACGAGGCCTGCTACCGGGATCTCCTCGTGGAGTTCGAGCGGGTCATCCGCACCGGCGACCGCCCCGTCCCTGACGCCGCCGACGGCCGGGCCGCGCTGGAGATGATCCTCGGCGCTTACGAGTCGCACCGCACCGGGCGACGCATCGCCTTCCCGCTCACCAGCGCAGACCAGGAGGCCTGACGATGACGACAACGACCACTCTCACCGACACCGTCCGGGTCGGACTCGTCGGCGCCGGACGGATCGCGAAGGTCCACGCGGCCGCCTACGAGCGCATCGCTCGCGGTCGCCTCGTGACCGTGACCGACCCGATCCTGGAGGCGGCGGAACGCCTCGGCGGCCAGTTCGGCCTGGAGGTCGCCCCGTCGTTCGCGAGCATCCTCGACGACGACCAGGTCGACGCGGTGCTGCTGGCCACGCCCAACTTCCTCCACGCCGAGCAGGTGATCCAGGCGCTCGAGGCCGGCAAGCACGTGTTCTGCCAGAAGCCCATCGCCCTGACGCTCCCCGACGCCGACCGCGTCGTCGCTGCGGCGGCCGCATCGGATCGGGTCGTGCAGTTCGGCTTCATGCTGCGCTTCACTCCGCCGCTTCCCCAGCTCCAGCAGCGCATTGGCGCGGGAGAGCTGGGCCCGCTGATCGCCGCGCAGGCCGCGGTGTTCGGCTGGGAGCCCTCCAACGAATGGTTCTACGATCCTGCGAACGGCGGCGGGGTCATCCTCGACACCCTCGTACACTTCGGCGACCTGGTGCTCTGGCTCTTCGGCCCCGCAGATCACGTAACGACCGAGGGCGGCGCGTACAAGCTCGACGGCGCTAAGAAGTACGGCAGCCCCGATAACGCGGTCGTCACGGTCCGCCACACCAGCGGCGTCGTCTCCAGCATGTACGTCTCCTGGACGGCCGGTCGCGGCAACTTCACCCTGGACGTCTACGGCAACGACGGCAGCGCCACGGTCGACCTCGTCCACTCGCAGGCGCTCAACCTGCACCTGATCGACGACGGCGGAACGGCCTCCGCGGAGTCCGGGCAGCGCGGCTGGGTCTACCCCGACCTGGTCTGGGACTACGGCTACAGCGGCGAGCAGCAGTACTTCGTCGACCGCATCCTCGGGCGCGAGGACGGCAGCAAGGCGGCGACGGCGGCCGAGGCCCGCGACGCCCTCGCGCTGATGCTCGCCGCCCAGCAGTCGCTCGACGAGCGCCGCACCGTGCGCCTCACTGCAGGGGACCTCGACGGATGAGCACCGGGATCGCGGTCGTCGGCGCGGGGTTCTGGGCCGAGAGCATGCACCTGCCGGCCTTCCAGCGCATCGTGGGCGCCGACGTCCGCTGCGTCGTCGCCGCCACCGAGGAGTCGGCCAGGGCGACGGCCGAAAGGTTCGATATCCCGAGCTGGAGCACCGACATCGCAGCGACGGTTGCCCGGGACGACATCGACCTCGTCGACATCGTCGCGCCCCCGCACGTCCACGCCGAGGCCGCACTGCTCGCTGCCGCCGCCGGAAAGGACGCGATCTGCATCAAGCCGCTCGGCCGCACGGTCGCGGAGGCCGAGCGCATGATCGAGGCCGCTCGCGCTGCGGGGACCCGGTTGTTCTACGCGGAGAACGTCCCGTTCATCCCGGCCGTGCAGGAGGCGAAGCGGGCGGTGGACGCCGGTCGCGTCGGCGACGTCTTCCGGGTCGCCGCCCGGGAGGGCATCGGCGAGCCCCACTCGGCCTGGTTCTTCGACCCCGAGCGCAGCGGCGGAGGCGCCGTGCTCGACATGGCCGTGCACAGCATCGCGTTCTGCGCGTTCTTCGCCGACTCGGACGTCGCCACGGTGTCCGCCGAGGTCGGCACCTACGTGTGGGGAGACCGCACGACGGCGGAGGACACCGCTGTGCTCACGCTGCGTTTCGCCAACGGCGCCCTGGGCGTCTGCGAGGACAGCTGGAGTCTCGTCGGGGCGATGGACTCCCGGTTCGAGATCGTCGGCACCGGCGGCCGCATCCTCATCGACAACCTCCACCGCCAGCCGATCGAGCAGGTCGGCGCGAGCGGGGGATGGACCTACCCGCTCCCGATCCCCGGCCTGCTCGCCGACGGCCACGAGGACATGCTGCGGCACTTCCTCGACGCGCGCGAGACCCGGGCGCCCTCCCGATCGGAGGGGGAGGCCGGGCTCGCCGTGCTGCGAGTGGCGGAGGCCGCACTGGTCGCCGCACGCACCGGACAGCGCCAGGCCATCCAGTACCAGACCAACGACAGCAGAGAAGGAGTGACCGCATGACAGCGACCGACACGGTCCGCATCGGGATGATCAGCTGGGCGCACGTGCACGCGGAATTCCGCGCGCGGGCGATCGCCGAGATCCCGGGCGCACAGATCGTCGCCATCGCCGACGAAGACGAGACCAGGGGACGGGCCGCCGCCGAACGGTGGGGCGTGGCCGACTTCACCACCGACTGGCGCGAGCTCATCGCCCGCGACGACATCGACGTGGTCATGGTCCACTCCGAGAACGGCCGGCACGTCGACCAGGTCATCGCCGCGGCGGAGGCCGGCAAGCACGTCTTCTGCGAGAAGCCCATCGCGACCCGCACCGAAGACGCCGAGCGCATGGCAGCGGCCGTGGCCGAGGGCGGCGTGCAAGGGACGGCCGCGTTCGTCAGCCGGTTCTCCAAGGAGGCCGACCGCGCCAAGCGGATCGTCGACAGCGGAGTGCTGGGAAAGGTGCTCTTCACCCGCAGCATCATCGGCCTGGCCGGCATCGCCGAGATCGGCTGCCCGCCCGACATGGTCGAGTGGATGTCCGATCACGCGCTGAACGGCGGAGGCGCCTGGATCGACGAGGGCTCGCACGGCATCGACCTACTCCGCTGGCTCGTCGGCGACATCCAGGAGGTGTCCGCCTTCACCGCGAACCGTGCCAAACCAGGCCTGGAGGATGAGGACGTCGCGGTCGCCATCGTGCGGTACCGCAACGGCGCCCTCGGCGAGATCACCACCGCGTGGAGCATGAACGTCGACATCAAGATGCGCAACGCCCTGGAGATCTACGGCACGGAGGGCACCCTGATCATGCGCGCCACCGACCCGTTCCCGCAGGTGGAGGTGTACCGCGCAACCGACGACGAGCTCTACCGGGGCTGGACCGTCCCGAACATCGAGCCCGCCGAGACCGAGCCGCACGACTACTCGGGATGGGCGCCGCACGTCCACCACTACAAGCGCGAGGTCGCGTCCTACCTGGAACGCGTGAAGCAGGGCGAGAAGCCGTTCGGCCCGACGTTCGACGACGGCGTCGCCTGCCTGCGCGTGATCGAGGCCGGGTACGACTCGGCGGCGAGAGGGGGTGTGGCAGTCAGCATCGTCCCCTAGCACCGCTACCCTCGAACCGAGCGTCGGACGCTCGGTCGGCATTACCTCAAAGGAGAGAATGATGTACCCAGCACAGCGCCGACGCCGCGTCCTCGCGGCAACGTTCGCGGCGGTGAGCGCCGTGACGCTCGCACTGACGGCCTGCACCTCCGGTTCCAGCTCATCCGGCGACCCGCACGTCGCCCCGGCAAGCTCCGGCGGCCCCTACGGCAAATTCACCGATCAGAAGCTGACGCTCTCGCGGTGGGCGGGAGACCCGTGGACCGCCGGCCAGGTGTCGGCGGCCAAGGACTGGTCGAAGGACACCGGAGCCACCATCGACATGGCCGCCGTCCCGTACGAGAACCTGCACGACAAGCAGGCCCTGACCCTGTCCTCCGGCTCGGACTACGACATCGTCTACGTGCACCCGAGCTGGTTCGGCGAGTTCGCCAAGGCCGGCTACCTAGCCCCGATCGACGAGTACCTGAGCGACAGCAAGCGCAATCCCCCCGGCTTCTCTGCAGCCTCGTACCTGCCGAACGTGCTCGCTCAGGGCAAGTACGACGGCAAGCAGTACTGCCTTCCCGACTTCGTCTCGACGGTCGTCGTCGGCTACCGGAAGGACCTGTTCGACAAGGCCGGCATCGCAGCACCGAAGACGGTCGACGATGTGCTCGCCGCCGCGAAGAAGCTCAACGGCACCGACGGTGCGGCCGGCATCGTGATGCCGGGCAAGGCAACAGGCGCCGTCGCGGACGTCTTCGGCTCGATGCTGACCGCCCAGGGCAACTGGTGGTACGACGCGTCGGGCAAGAAGAGCACCCTCGACGACGCCGCGGCCACCAAGGCGCTCGAGTTCTACACCCAGGCCGCCAAGTTCGCCCCGACCGGGATGCTGAACATGGCCGTGGACGACGCCGCGACCGTGGCGGCGCAGGGCAAGTCGGCCATCGTGATCGACACCACTCCCGCGCTCTCGGCGCTGGAGGACTCCTCGAAGTCGTCGACGGTCGGCAAATGGGCGTACGCGCCGATCTCCTTCGGTGACCAGGCCGGCGGCGAGCTCATTTACTGGAACTGGTGCATCGCGGCCAACTCGAACCACAAGGACGCCGCGTACTCGTTCCTGCAGTACTACACCGACACGGCCCAGCAGGCCAAGGTGGCGCTCGCCGCGGGCACTCTCGGCGCGACGAAGTCGTTCTACACCGACACCTCGCTCACCTCGAAGATCCCGTTCCTGCCCGCCGTCAACGAAGCGCTCAAGAACTCGAACCCGCAGCCGAGCCTGAGCAGCTGGCCCGGCATCCAGAACCAGATCGAGACGAGCATCCAGAAGGCGATCCAAGGGTCCTCGACGGTCGAGCAGTCGGTGGCCGACATGCAGACCGCGCTGAAAGCCCTCGGGCAGTAGTGCCGAACCGGGGGATGGGCGCCGGCCACCGGCCCCATCCCCTCCGCACATCCATCAGGAGGAGAACGCCATGTCAACGACCGTGACCCGCAGGTCGGGCGCGTCGCGCCGGAACTGGGACAAAGAAGGGCGACGGCTCGGGCGCTGGCTCACCGTGCTCCCCGCCCTCGTGCTGGCCCTCGTGATCTTCGCCCCGCTGGTGTACTCGCTGGTCCTGTCGCTCTACAAGTGGCAGCTCACGCAGATCAACACGGGCAAGACCTGGGTCGGGCTCGACAACTACGTGAAGCTGTTCACCGACCCGAAGGTGCTCAACGCGCTCGGCAACACGATCGTCTACGTCGTCGGCAGCGTCGGAGTGGAGCTGGTCGTCGGCTTCGTGATCGCGAGCGCGCTCTTCGAGATCACCAAAGGGCGCAAGCTCGCGAACTCGCTCATCCTCCTCCCGATGATCATCGCCCCCGTGATAACGGCGCTGCTGTGGCGGTACATGTTCGACCCGCAGTTCGGGTTGATCAGCCGCGTCCTGGCATTGTTCGGCCACCAGGGCGGCATCGACTTCCTCGGCAACGCCCAACTGGCCCTGCCCTCGCTCATCCTCGTCGACATCTGGCAGTGGACGCCGTTCGTCATCCTCATCCTGCACGCCGGCATGCTCGGCATCTCGGAGGAGCAGTTCGAAGCCGCCCGGATCGACGGCGCGGGTCGCGCGCGCATCTCCTGGTCGATCGTGCTGCCGGCGATCATGCCGCAGATCCTCCTCGTGCTGCTCTTCCGCACGATGGACACCTACCGCATCTTCGACACCGTCTACGTCCTCACCCGCGGAGGGCCGGGAGGGGCGACCGAGACCATCGGCCTCTACACGTATCAGACCGGGTTCTCGTTCTTCGACATGGGATACGCGATGACGCTGAGCGTCTTCATCCTCGTGACCGTCGCGATCATCTCCAGCATCTATCTGCGGCTGCTGCGCCGCCGGAGGGTCTTCTCATGAGCTTCGCTCCCTGGCACCAGGTGCCCCACGAGCTGGTCGCCAGCCGTTCGCCGCGCGCCGCCCGCACGGTCGCCCCGGGGGATGCGGCGCCGTCGCCCCGATCCGCCGCCGGCGGCTCCGGCACCGGCGCTACCGGCACCCGACGTCGGCGCCGGCCGGACGGCTGGGTGATCGGGTGCTACGTCGTCATCGCCGTTTTCCTCGTCTGGGTGCTCGTGCCCGTCCTGACAGTCGCGGTCAACTCCTTCAAGACCCCCGACGAGATCTTCGCGCAGAACCCGTCGCTCGCGTTCACCCCGACCCTCGAGAACTACGGCAAGGTCTTCGGCCAACTCGACTTCGGCCACTACCTGCTGAACAGCATCGTCGTCGCGTTCGGGAGCACGCTGCTCTCGCTGCTGCTCGGCGTGCCGTTCGCCTATGCACTCGCCCGGCTCCCCATCCGCGGGCGCGAGTGGTGGGCGCGGATCGTCCTGTTCAGCCGGATGGTGCCGGCCGTGGCCCTGGTGGTCCCGATGTTCGTGATCTTCCAGCAGCTGCACATCACCGGCAGCTACCTGGCGCTCATCCTCGCCCACACCTCCTTCAACCTCCCGATCGTCATCTGGATGATGCGGTCGTTCTTCGAGGAACTGCCGATCGAACTGGAGGAGGCCGCCATGGTCGACGGCTCCGGGAGGCTCGGGGCGTTCCTGCGCGTCGCGGTTCCGCTGACCACGCCGGGGATGGCGGCGACGGCGGTGCTCTGCGTGATCTTCTCGTGGAACGAGTTCCTCTTCGCCCTGGTGCTCTCGGGTCAGAGCACGCAGACCGTGCCGGTCGGCGTCTCGTCCTTCATCGGCTCCGTCTCGATCGACTGGGGCGGCAGCTCGGCGGCGGCGATCGTCGCCATCATTCCCATCTTCATCCTCGGACTCGCCGCCCAGCGGTTCCTCGTCCGGGGGCTGACCTTCGGAGGAGTCAAAGGGTGACAACGCTCGGAGCACAGTACTTCCGCCCGCCGAACCCGCCCCGCGCCGACTGGAGGACGGACCTCGAGCGGATGCGCGACGCCGGCATGAACACGGTGAAGCTGTGGGCGTGCTGGAGCTGGATGAACCCGGCACCCGGGGAGTACGACTTCGACGAGCTCGACGAACTGATCGCCATCGCGCGGGAGGTCGGGCTGACGATCGTGATCAACACCATCGTCGAGAACGCGCCGTACTGGCTGGAGCAGGCGCACCCCGAGGCCCGCTACGTCGACCAGGACGGGCGCCCCGTCCAGCTCACCGCAGCGATGAACACCCCGGGCGGCGGCTGGCCAGGCCTCTGCTTCGACAACCCCGCGGTGTGGGAGGCCGCCGAGCGGTTCCTCGGCGCGCTCGTCGACCGCTACGGCGACGACGTCGCGGTGTGGGACGTCTGGAACGAGCCGCACCTGGAGCCCGCGTCGTACTACCCGGAGCGTCAGTTCTGCTACTGCGACGCCTCCCTCGCCCGCTTCGGCGACTGGCTGCAGACGAAGTACGCGTCCCTCGACGAGCTCAACGGCGCGTGGGCCCGCCGCTACAGCGACTGGGCTCAGGTGTCCGCGCCGCGCGTGTTCGAGACCGTCCCCGACCTCATCGACTGGCGCGAGTCGTGGTTCGCGGCGCTGCGGCACTGGCTGGACCGCCGCGTCGAAGCCGTCCGCTCGCGGCGCGAGGAGGCGGTCGTGATGACCCACGTGGCCCTCAGCGGCTTCACCGGGCAGCTCGCGACGCACACGCTCGACGAGTTCACCCTCACGGGCGGGGTGGACCGGTTCGGAACGTCGAGCTTCCCGACCTGGCTGATGGGCGACGACCACGTCGAGCACCTCTTCAACCTCGACACCGCGCGCGACGCCGCGGCCGGGGTGCCGTTCTGGCAGGCCGAACTGCAGGGCGGCCGGGGCCGCAGGGACGGGAAACGCACCACAGGGCAGCCCGGTGACGACGTGGTGGACCTCTGGATGTGGAATGCGATCGCCGCCGGCGCAACGGGTGTGATGTTCTGGCAGTGGCGCCCCGAGCTCCTCGGCCCGGAGAGCCCAGGGTACGGGCTGACCGCGCCCGACGGAACGCCCACCTCCCGCGTCGAGAGGGTGGCCGACTTCGCCCGCGTCGCCGGGCTGCCGGAACTGCAGGGGCGCAGCACCGAGACGCCTCGGGTCGGACTCCTGGTCTCCCGCGGGTCGGCACTGCACGCCTACGCCACCGATCGGTCGATGGACCTCTACCGCGACGCCGTGCTCGGCGCGTACCGAATGCTGGTCGACCAGGACATCGCCGTCACGATCGTCTCCGCCGAACGCGCCGAGGCCGAGGGCCTCCCCTCCGGACTCGAAGCGATCTACTGGCCCATGCCGTCCGTCGCCTCCGACGCCCTGGGGGAGCTCCTGACGGAGTTCGTCGAGCAGGGCGGCACCCTCGTGAGCGAGGCCACGCCCGGCGAGTACACGGAGCTCGGCTTCCGCCGGCCGAACGTGCCGGCGGCGCGTCTGCGAGCGGTGTTCGGAGCAGAGGAGGTCGAGAGCACGACCGCCGAGGAGGGCACGCGTGTGCAACTCGCCGCCGACTCCATCGGCTGCCACTGGCTGCGCTCGCCGATCAGGCCGGAGGGCGGCCGGGTCGAGGCCGTGTTCGACGACGGCGAGCCCGCTGTCGTCACCCACGTCTACGGGCAGGGGAGGGCAGTGCTGATCGGGACCTTCCCGTCGCTCGGCGCCGACGCCCGCAGCGGCAGGGCCGTGGCACGCCTCCTTGCCGCGTCCGAACCGCCGACGCCGTGGACGACGCCCCGGCCGGGTCTCGTCACCCGACGGGCGACCGCAGCAGACGGCGCCGAACTGCGATTCGCCATCAACTGGACGCGAGAACCGGCAGGCCTCGTGCTGGCGCCCGGCGAGGAGATCGTCGCGACGTCACGCGTCGACGCGCTCTCGGCTGACCAGGATCCGGCGCTCTCGGCGAGGTCGGCGGTGCTGCTCCGACGGGTGGGCTGAACCTCCACCGCTGTGCGTCAGTCCGCGTCCGCCGTGCGGCCGAGGGTCGTCGTGCTCCCGTTCCGGCGCCGCTGCACGGCCTCTGAGGCGGCCGCGAACCGGGCGGGCCGGGCGAGACCGTCGGCGATCAGGCGCTCGGCGCGGTCGAGCGCGTGCCGTGCCTCGTCGAGATCGCCGTCGTCCGACTCCGCTTCGGCTTGGGCGATGGAGAGGAGGTTGAACATGATGCCGCGCTGGTAGCCGATCCGCTCGGCGGCGGCGAGACTGGATCGCGCCGCCCCGATGGCCTCGGCGAAGCGACCGACCGTCAGATAGGCGCGTGCCAGGAACTGCTCGGCCGAACTGCGGGTGAACAGCGCGATGTTCTCAGGCAGGTCGGCCTCGTGGACGGCCAGCTGCTCCAGAAGCCCCCGGTGCGCCTCGATCGCCTCTTCGGGCCCGTAGTGCTTCTGGAACGCTGCGGCGATCAGCGACGTCGCCTGCAACACGCCCTCGCGGTCGCCCGCCGCTTCGAAGAGCGCGACGGCGTCCTCGGCCTGCTCGATCGCGTCTCCGGAGCGTCCGAGCAGGTCGCGGGCCCACGCCAGATAGAACCGCGCCCACCCGCGCTGATCGTCGTCGCCGGAACGATCGGCCGCTTCGACGGCGCGGATCGCATCGCGCTCGGCCAGAGCGGGATCGGACAGCTCGACGATGTCGGCCCACGCCAGATACCCGAACTGGGCGGCCTCCTGGAGCGCATCGCCGAGCGCGGATGCCGAGGCCGCGGACACGCTGAAGAACTCGTGCCAGTGGCCCCACGCCAGCCACAGATCGGAGAACCAGTGCAGCGAGTCCGCCACGCGGAGGACGTCGGGGTGCATCCCGAGCGCGGCCGACTCGCGGTAGGCGGCGAACCAGCTGTCGGCCTCGAGCTCGAGCCAGGCGCGCGCCGCGTCGCGATCGAGGAAACCGAGGCCCTTCGCGTCGGACAGCGTGCGTTCGGTCTGCTCATGCTCGAACCACGCGCCCGCACGTGCCGCGGTCGTCATCAGCCAGCCCCGGAGATTGTCCCGCCGTTCGCGGATGGTCTCGCTGTCCAGTTCGCTCCGCATCCGGTCCGCAGCGTGGAGGCGGGCGAGTGAGTGCAGTCGGTAGCGCGTGCTGCCGCGGGCTTCCACGAGGCCCAGATCGGTGAGCTCGTCGAGGAGGTCCTCCGTGTCGAGCAGATCCGTCGGAATGACGGCCGCGGCAAGACGCGCGTCGAACGTCATCCCCTCGATCAGCGGAAGCGAGCGGTAGAGGTCGCGCAGCTCCGGGGCGAGGTGATCGTACGAGGAGGCGAAGGCTGCGCCGACCGCGAGGTCGCCCGCCCGCAAGGCTCGGAGTCGGTGCTCCTCGGAGCGCATCCTTTCGATGAAGTCAGCAGTGGTCCACGACGGCTGGCTCGCGATCCGGTTGCCGGCGATGCGCAGGGCGAGGGGGACGTCGCCGCAGAGCCGCGCGAGCTCGGCGAGCTCGGCCGGGGTGCGCTGCGCCGCCGGGATGATCTGCGCGAGCAGGTCGATGCTCTCGCCCGGAGCCAGGGGTTCGAGCGTGACCCGTGCGGCGTCCGCCAGACCGGACAGGCTCCGACGCGACGTCGCGATGACCGCCGTCCCCGGCGCGCTCGCCCCAAGCACGGGGCGCAGCTGCTCCTCGTTGGCGGCATTGTCCAGCAACACGACCGTCGGCTCGGCCGCCGAGACGGTGCGCCACGCGGCGGCGGCGGCGTCGAGGCTGCGAGCCGTGGCACCCTGCCCGCTCTGCTGCAGGAGGGACTGCAGCGTCTGCAGCGGAGTGAGCGGCAGCGCCTCCAGGCCGGCGAGATCGACGAAGAGCTCCCTCGCGCCGGCGGAGATGCGGTGGAGGACCTCCACTGCCGTCGTGGTCTTGCCGATGCCGGGGGAGCCGCAGATCACGACGAGCAGCGGCACACCGCTGGACGCGCTCTCCGACAGGCGTTCGGCGATGGCGGCCAGTTCGAGCTCGCGCCCGGTGAAGTCCCCGACCGGCACTGGAGCGATCGCGGTCGCCCGGTCCGGCGGCAGCGGGCGGCGTGCGGCCGGGCGCGCAGCTCGGTACAGCGCGGTCGCCTCCGCGTCGCCGAGCCGGAGTGCCGTCGCCAGCGCATGAAGCGTGCGCTGTTGCGGGCTGCGGCTGACTCCGCGTTCGATGTCGCTGATCGTCCGGTCGCTGACACCCGAGGACTGGGCGAGGGACTCGATGGTCATGGACCTGCCCACGCGGTGCGTGCGGAGCAGCTCGGCCGCCGAAGGCCCTGCGCTCGATGTTCGGCTCACCGTGGCTCCTTCGTGCCTTCTGCGTGCGTTCCTCGTGGCGACACGCCGACGGGTCTCGCTGGACTGTCTCCGTGGGACCCGGTCGGGTCCTGTCCGTCCTCGACAAGGGAGAGACCATGTCCGAACCAACGATCGTGCTCGTACACGGTGCGTTCGCCGACGCCGCGAGCTGGGCGCCGGTGACCAGAGCGCTGCTGGACGGCGGTCACACCGTCCGGTCCCGCCGGTGTACAACCGCAGCCTGTCGGCCGATGCTGCGTCCATCCGAGCGTTCGTCGAGCAAATCGATGGTCCCGTCCTGCTGGCCGGCCATTCGTATGGCGGCGCCGTGATCACCGTCGCGGGTGTCGCCGCGAATGTGGTCGGGCTAGTCTATGTCGCCGGCTACGCGCTGGACGAGGGGGAGAGCCTCGGCCAGTTGCAGGGCGGCTTCCCGGATTCCGACCTCGCGGCCAACCTCGTCTACACGCCGTTCCCGGTGGAGGGCGGGGAGCCCGGCACCGACGTCTCGGTGAAGATCGACGCGTTCCCCGCCGTGTTCGCGGCCGGCGTCGCGCCCGCCGTGGCCGAGGTCCTCGCGGTGTCGCAGCGTCCGCTCGCGGCCCTCGCCTTCAGCGAGCCGGCGTCGGCGGCCGCGTGGAAGACCAAGCCGGCCTGGGGGATCGTGTCCGGCGCCGACCACACCATCAACCCCGACGTCGAGCGGTTCGGCTACCAGCGCGCCGGTGTGCGCTCCGTCGTCGAGCTGGACGCACCGCACCTGGTGATGCAGACCCACCCGGCCGACGTCGCGAAGTTCATCACCGACGCGATCGCCGAGCTCGGCTGAGAGACAGGAGAGACCACCATGGCAGGAAACCCCAAGAAGATCCCCCTGGAGCCGCAGGCGCAGGCCTTCGTCGACGCGACCTCCGAGCCGCCCTTCCTCTACGAGCTGACGCCCGAGGACGGCCGCGCGGCCGTCGACGGCGTGCAGGACTCGTCGATCTGGAAGCCGGAGATCGACGAGGAATGGCTGGAGATCCCCGGCGGTCCCACCGGCAGCGTGAAGATCCGGATCGTCAAACCGGCCGGAAGCACCGGAACGCTCCCCGTCATCCTGTACACGCACGGGGCCGGCTGGGTGTTCGGCGACGCCCACACGCACGACAGGCTGGTGCGCGACCTCGCGGTCGGCGTGAACGCGGCGGTCGTCTTCCCGGAGTACGACCGTTCACCCGAGGTGCACTACCCGGTGGCCAACGAGCAGTCGTACGCCGCGGCGCAGTGGGTGACGAAGCACGGCGCCGAGAAGGGCCTCGACGCCTCGCGGCTAGCCGTGGCGGGCGACTCCGTCGGCGGCAACATGGCGATCGCCCTCACCCTCATGGCGAAGGAGCGCGGGGACGTGCGCTTCGCTCAGCAGGTGTTGTTCTACCCGGTGACCGACGCCTCCTTCGACGACGGCTCCTACGAGGAGTTCGCCGAAGGCTACTTCCTCAGTCGCGCCGGCATGAAGTGGTTCTGGGACCAGTACACGACCAGCGAGAAGGACCGGGCGCAGATCACCGCGTCCCCACTGCGGGCGTCGGTCGAGCAGCTCGCCGGGCTCCCGCCCGCGCTCGTCATCACGGGCGAGGCCGACGTGCTCCGCGACGAGGGCGAGGCGTTCGCCCGCAAGCTGCGCCGAGCCGGCGTCCCGGTGACCTCGGTGCGGTTCGGCGGGATCATCCACGACTTCGTGATGGTCAACTCGATGCACGACACGAACGCCGCGAAAGCGGCGATCCGACTGGCGGTCGCGGCGCTGTCCGACGCGCTCGGCGCTTAGGCCCGTGGCCGGGGAAAGAGGCGCCCCGGCCACGGCACCATCCCTTCGGAAGAGGAGAGACATGACGACATCCAGCAACACCGACACTTTCGACCCGGCGACCTTCGCTCTCGTCGAGGCCCGGACATTCGAGGAGTTGACGGTCGGCGAGGTGTTCCGAGCCCCGAGCCGTACCCTGACCGACGCGCACGCGTCGGCGTTCCAGGCCGTGTCCGCCGACAACCACCCCGTGCACTACGACGTGGAGTGGGCGCGGGCGCACGGGCATTCCGCGCCCGTTGTCCACGGGCTGCAGGTGCTGGCGTTCACAGCCCCGGGCGCCACGCTGTTCCCGCACGTCATCGGCGAGGTGTTCGTCGCGTTCACGGGGTTGAGCTGCGAGTTCCTCGGCGAGGTGCATTCCGGCGACACCCTCTACCCGCAACTGGAGATCACCGCGCTGACGCCCTCCGGAGCCACCGGCACGGTGACCGCGCGGGCGACGGTGCACAACCAACAGGGTGAACTGGTCCTCGCCGGCGAGCACCGCTATCTGTTACAGCGGACGCCGGGGTTCGAGGCCGACATCAAGCCGCTGTTCCGGGAGTTCGATCGGTCGAGCATGCAGAAGGCGTTTGATCTGTGGGACCGGGACGACGTCGTCGCGCATCAGGACGCCATCCTGGAGCGGCTCACCTCCGGAGCAATGCCGTGCGACGGCGCCTGGCCGAAACCGGATGTCGCTCTGTTCCAGCGCTGGATCGACGCCGGTTCGCGGTCTTGAGAGGGACGGGATGATCACGGACTCGGGTGTACAAATGTCACATGTCAAAGCGGATCTCATTTGACTACATTTTGGCTACAACTGTGCAAGATCAAATGAGGTTCTACGAGATCACAAGAGGTCATACTTCGTTGACACTCCGCGGAAGTTCACCTCGATGGCGGGCCTTAGGGCCCCGAACTAGAGTTCAAATCCCACGACGGAGATCCGGACCTTCAATTGGTTCCGCACGTCCCCCGCGGCCTGCCGATCTCGCGGCACATAAGACCGTCGAGGGCGTCGGAGATCGGCAGCAACTGGCCCGAGTGCGTCAACAAAACCACCCGATCTGAACCGCCGCCGGCGGCGCTGTCCTTGACGGTTGTGTGTCTTTCCGCCGCCCGATCGTAGCTCGTTCCCGGTGCTTCCGTGCCGGGCTTTCGCGGCATATCCTCACTCGCTGCGCTCCCTCCGGTATTCCACGGTCCCCGCACTCCGCCCCTCCCACTCGCCACTGATCTCCCCGCCGGAAAGGCAAACAAACGATCAACCAGGGAGTGATCAGGATGCGGGTATTCGTCATCGATACGAGAAACATGGGTCCGGAACTGCAGGGCGGACTGATCGGCGTGGTCGGCTCGAGCAGCCCATCAGCGGGGGAGAAGAAGGAGTGCGTGGACACGGTGAGCCGGTATGCCGTCGATGGGTGGGCGATCGCGGCGGACCCGCGCACAGCGATCGGTCGGCTGGCGGCGCTGACAGCCGAGACGGCATGTGTTCCGTTCGTGGCCTTCAACCGTGTGGCGCAGCGGGGCGGTCCCGTCGTCGGGCCGTCGACGGTTGGGGCATCCACTCACGGACTGTCCTGAACGCGCGAACGTGAAGCGGACGAGAACGGCGGCTGTTGGACAGCCGCCGTTTGTCGTTGACGGGGGAATTCAGGCGAGAGGTGCGGTCGAGTCCCGCACGACGAGCTTGGGCGGCACCAACTCGCGGCCGAGCCCGACGTTCCCGCCCCCGATGAGCGTGAGAAGTGCGTCGAGCGCCCGGCGGCCCAGCTCCTCGTATGGTTGCCGGACCGTCGTCAGGGGCGGGTCGACGATGAGGGCGGCCCGTTCGTCGTCGAAGCCGACGAGCGAGACGTCCGTCGGCACGCTTCGCCCCGCCGCCCGAAGGGAACGGAGGACCGGAGCGGCGATCTCGTCGGCCTCGCAGAAGATCGCGTCGATCTCTGGGGAGGAGGCGAGAAAGTGCTCGAACTCCGGGTAGGTCCGCTGCGATTCGTCGACCGTGTCAGCGCACGCGATCACGAGCTGTTCCCGGTAGGGGATACCGGCATCCGCGAGCGCATCACGATAGCCGAGCAGGCGCTCTTTGACGTAGAACGCGCTGTAGTCGCTGCCGACGTAGGCGATGTTGCGCCGACCGAGGCCGAGGAGATGCTCCACGCCCTGTCTGGCACCGAGCCTGCTGTCGGTCACGATTGTAGGAAGCACCAGGTCCTCGGCGACGTCGTCGATGGTCATCACCGGCAGCCGAAGGCGGTGTGCCGCATCGGCGACCCCGGCGTCGTCGGCCGATCCGAAGATCAGGAGTCCTTCGGTCGGAACCTCCACCAGGCTCGCCACGATGGCGGCGGCGGTCGACGGCCCCGCGTACGGGAGGGTGCGCGGGCCTTCCTCCGCGGGGCGCTCCGCCGTGGCGAACGGCTGGACCAGCACGCGGTAGCCGAGTTCGTGGGCCGCTGCGGTCGCGCCGCGCACCGCGGGGTCCCACCAGCCCCAGATCCCCTCCGGGAGCAGGATGCTCACCGCGCGGTAGTCCGAGGTGCGCAGCGCCCGCGCCGTGACGGAGGGGCGGTAGCCGAGCCGGTCGGCCACGGCGCGGATCCGCAAGCGGGTGTCTGCGCTCACGTCCGGATGATCCTGGGGGGCGAGCGCTCGTGAAACGGTCGCGATGCCGACGCCGGCCTCCTTCGATACGTCGGCCAGAGTGACTCTGCGAGCCATCCGTTAACCCCCTTCGGTCGTGCGGCGCGAGAAGTGCTGCTTGACATCTCGGCCCTTGCGGAATAGCTTACCGGTAACGCCACCGGAAACGTTACCGGTATCGAATCCGGATCGCCAGTCCCTCCGGCTCGAGCAACTGCGATCCGGCGGCCCTCCATACGTCAACGAAGATCAAGGAGATTCGACGTGAATCGACCACATAGCATCAGCGGGCGGCGCCGTCGTTCCCGCCGGGCGCTCGCCATCGTGGCCGCGGGAGCGGCCGCCGTCGCCGTCGGCCTGACCGGCTGCTCGCTGTCGCCGAGCACCGCGAGCGGCGGCAACACCCTGACCGTAGCGACCTGGAAGGGTTACGGGGCCGACCTGCCCTGGGCCGCTGCCGAGTTCAAGAAGGAGACCGGCGCGACCGTCAAGTACGAGTTCATCGACTCCGAGTCGAGCGAGCTACAGCTGCTGAAGAAGGCGAACGGTGCGATCGACGTCGCGCTGCCGAACATCCAGTACATCGGCCAGGGGATCGATCAGGGGCTCTTCCACTCCCTCGACTCCAGCAAGCTGACGAACTACAAGGACCTCTACCCGGAGTTCTCCGGCCGCACGGAGATCCGCAAGGACGGTGACCTATATGGCGTCCCGTGGACCTGGGGAAGCTCAGGAGTCTTCTACGACAGCGCCAAGGTCAGCCCGGCGACCGACTCGCTCGGCGTGCTGTGGGACCCGAAGTACAAGGGTCAGATCGCACTGTTCGACGATCCGACCGTGCTCGTCCCGCTGACGGCCCTGTATCTCGGTGAGGACCCGCAGAATCCCGACATGGCGAAGGTCACGCCGGCGCTGCAGAAGCTGAAGGACAACGCAAAGCTGCTGTACTCGTCGAGCGATGACCTGGCGAAGGCAGTCGCGAGCGGTTCGGTGGTGGCCGGCACCGGCGACTCCGGGAGCCTCGGGAGCCTGATCGCGAGCAAGGCCGCGGGCACGGAGAACTTCAGGTATGAGATCCCGAAGGAGGGCGCGGTCGGGTGGATCGACAACTGGGCGATCGCTGCTAAGACGCAGCACCTCGATCTCGCCTACACGTGGCTGAACTTCATGACGAGCCCGAGTTTCCTGGCGAAGTGGGCGAACACTCCCGCTGACGCGTCGCCCGCGCCCGCGAATAAGAGCGTCGTGGACTCGTTGCCCGCCTCGACCATGAATCGTCTGCAGGCGAACCCCGACAAGATCTCCCGTCTGGCCCTGCAGCTGCCCGAGCCCGCTGACCGGCTGCAGTCATGGGTCGACGCGTGGACCCAGGTCAAGGCCGGTTCCTGATGACCACCACCCCGCTGTCTCTGGCCCGCCGTCCCCGGCGGCAGGCCAGGGGGGCCCTGGGCACGGGGCTACTGCTGACTCCAGGCGGGATCCTGCTGATCCTGTTCGCCCTGCTTCCGTTGGTGGCGCTGCTGGTGATTGGGTTCACGAACGACGCCGGTGGCGTCACCGTCGAGAACTTCGCGCAGATGCTCGGGAGCCCCGTCTACGTCTCGCTGCTCGGCCGGACGCTGCTGATTGCGTTCTGCGTGACCGTGGTCAGCATCGCGCTGGCCTGGCCCGCGGCGTGGGCCTTGGCCCGGTACACCAGGCCCAAGGCCAAGCCGATGATCCTGGGCTTCGTCATCATCCCGTACATCACGTCCCAACTGCTGTTGATCTACGGTTTCGTGAGCCTGATCCAGGCCGGCGGACCGATCATGTCGCTGCTCACGGCGATCGGGCTGACCGACGCGCAGGCATCGATCATGTACACGCCGGCCGCTAGCATCCTGATGCTCGTCATCGAGAGCATCCCGACCGCGATCCTGGTGATGTACTCGGCGTCCGAGCAGATCGACGGGTCGGTGCTGGAGGCCTCCCGGACTCTGAGTGCGTCCAAGGGGTTCGTATTCACGCGGGTGGTCTGGCCGCTGTCCACCGCGATGATCGCCGTGAACTTCGCGCTGACGTTCGTGCAGACGGTGGGTGCGTTCGCCGAGCCGACCATCCTCGGTGGCCCGAACGGCCAGATGCTCGGCAACACGATCGCGTCGCAGCTCTCATCGGGAGTCCACCAGCAGTTCGCGGTGGCGATGTCGCTGGTGCTGCTCGTGGCGTCGCTGGCGATCGTCGGCGCCGTGACCGGGCTGCTGACCTGGTCACGGAATTCGCTCTCGGGTGTGTCCAGAGCACATCGGCCCAGGAGCGAGAGCGTGACTGCCCAGACTCGCATCGCTGAGGATGCGCTGACCACGGAAGGGGTGCTCCGATGAAGACCGCCGTCCTCCCTCGCCTGATGAAAATCTGGCTGTACGTACTCTTGGTGATCCTGGCGTTGCCGCTGCTCGCGATGACGACCTTGAGCCTGAATCAGTCCCGGTATGGGACCTTCCCGTTCCACTTCACCTTTGATTGGTATGCGAACCTCGCCCATGATCAGGCGTTGGTGGATGCGCTGTTGACCAGCCTGAACCTGGCCGCGCAGGCGACGATCTTCGCAGTGATCGTGGGCACCCTGTTGGCGTTGGGCATGGCGAGGGCGAAGGCGTTCGTCACCCTTCCGATCAACGGGTTACTGCTAGCACTGTTGACGGTGCCGGCGCTGATCCTCGCCGCCGGCTTCGTCGTGGTGTTCGGTTGGCTGGGCCTCGGGTCGAGCACGCTCGGGCTGATCCTCGCCTCGATCGTGACCTCGTTGCCGTTCGTCGTGCTGATCGTCTCCGGCCGGCTGCGCGACCTGAACCCGAACTACGCGGAGGCGGCGCACTCGCTGGGCGCCGGTCCGCTGCGGACGTTCCTGACCATCACCATCCCGCTGATCGGGCCGTCTATCATCGCGGGAGGCCTGCTGGCGTTCGTGATCACGTTCAACAACTTCGCGATCCAGCTCTTTCTCGCCCCGATCGGGGTCTCGACCCTGCCGGTGCAGATCTACTCGATGGTTCGCCTCGGCGTGACACCGGACGTGGACGCGCTGGCGACGATCATCATCCTCTCCACGGTACTGCTGGTGGTCATCCTCAACTGGCTGTCCGGCAACGCCGCCAAGCTCTTCACGACCTCTACGAACAAAGGAAACTGATGGCCGAGCTCACTGTGACGGGTGTGTCGAAGACGTTCAACGGCACCCGCGTCCTCGAACCGCTGGACCTCACCGTCGGCGATGGCGCCTTCTGCTGCATGCTGGGCTCCTCCGGGTCCGGCAAGTCCACTCTGCTGCGCATCGTCGCCGGCCTGGAGGACCCCGACGGCGGCTCCATCCGGGTCGGGTCGCGCGACGTAACCCGGCTCTCGGTGGAGAAGCGCAACATCGGGTTCGTCTTCCAGAACTACGCGCTGTTCCCGCACCTGTCGGTGCTGGCCAACGTGATGTACGGGCTCCGCGCCCGCCGCACCCCGCGTTCGGCCGCGAAGAAGAAGGCGGAGGAGATGCTCGGCCTGGTCGGCCTCGGCGACTTCGGCGGACGATCCCCGGCGCAGCTCTCCGGCGGTCAGCAGCAGCGCGTCGCCCTGGCGCGTGCGCTGGTGACCTCCCCGGACCTGCTGCTGCTGGACGAGCCGCTGTCCGCGCTGGACAAGAAGATCCGCGGCGAGATGCAGCGCGAGCTCAAGCGCATCCACCGGGAGACCGGCCTCACCACGATCATGGTCACCCACGACCAGGAGGAGGCGATGGACCTCGGCGACCAGGTGATGATGCTCGACCACGGCGTGGTCCAGCAGAACGACACCCCCGAGTCGCTCTACCGGACGCCGGGCAACCGGTTCGTGGCCCAGTTCCTCGGCGGCCAGCCCCTCGGCACCGGCATCGTCCACGGCTCCGGCCGGGCCGCGCGGGTGGCGATCGGCGGACTGTCGCTGACGACGGCGCAGGACGACCTCCGCGAAGGCGACCGCGTCGACGTGCTGGTCATGGCCGAGCGCGTGCGCATCCTCGCCGACGACGCGGCCACGGCGGGGTCGGCCTCCGGCGTGCTGCGCGCGGTCGACTTCTTCGGGCCGTTCGCGCGGGCCGAGATCGTCGCGGGCGACCTCCGCATCCCGGTCACCATGCTCTCCCAAGAAGCCGACACCCTCGCCGCCGGACAACAGGTCCGCTTCGCGATCTCTCCCCACGGCCTCCACGCCTTCACCGGCGTACACGCCGCCTGAGCCCACCCGACCCCTGTTCTCCCCACGAAAGCGAACTCGATGACCACCCCTGACTACCTCGACCCGTCCCTGACTCCGGCCCGGCGGACCGCTGACCTCATCCCGCGGATGACGCTGGAGGAGAAGGCCGGGCTCCTCTTCCACCCGCAGACCGAGCTGCCCTCGTCGGTCGGGTTCGGCGAGGCGCGGGCCGATGAGATCGCGCGTGGCGACGTGTCGGACAAGCTCATCTCCCACTTCAACGTCCTCAACGGCACGAGCGCGGTCGAGGTCGCCACATGGACGAACCGCTTGCAGGAGTGGGCGGCCGATACGCGTCTCGGTATCCCGATCACCTTCTCGTCCGACCCGCGCAACGGGTACCGCAGCACGCCGTTCACCGGGCAGACCATCGACGAGCTCTCAAAGTGGCCCGAGCCGACCGGCCTCGGCGCCATCGGAGATCCCGAGCGGGCGCGCGAGTTCGGCGACGCGATCCGCAAGGAGTTCCTCGCGATGGGGATCCGGGTGTACCTGGGCCCGATGGCGGATCTCTACACCGAGCCCCGCTGGACCCGCGGGTTCGGCACCTTCGGCGAGGACGTACGGATCGTATCCGGGCTCACGCGGGCGTTCATCGCCGGTCTGCGCGGCGGTTCCTCTCTCGGCGCCGACAGTGTGGCGGCCGTACTCAAGCACTTCCCGGGGGCAGGGCCGCAGAAGGACGGGAACGATGCGGTCGATTCGCGCTTCCCCGACCAGGTGTACCCGGGTGGGAGGCAGGAGTTGCACCTCCAGCCGTTCGTCGACGCCATCGCCGACGGGGTAACCCAGGTCATGACCTACTACGGCCGCCCCGTTGGCACTGAGTGGGAGGAGGTCGGCTTCGCGTTCAACGCTCCTGTCGTGCGCGACCTGCTCCGCGGCCGCCTCGGCTACGGCGGCATCGTCATGAGCGACTGGAACGTCGTCGGAACGGCGACCATCGAGGGCAAGACCTTCGGCCCCAACGCGTACGGGGTCGAGGATCGCACGATCGCCGAGCGGCTGAGCATCGCCCTGACGAACGGGATCGACCAGTTCGGCGGCGACACCCTGACGGCGGAGCTCGCCCAGGCCGTCAGGGACGGCCTCGTGCACGAGGGCCGGATCGACAAGTCCGTCGAACGGCTGCTTCTCGAGAAGTTCCGTCTCGGGCTTTTCGAGCGCCGGTATGTCGACCTCGACAATGCGCGCGTCGTCGGTTCCGATCCCGAGCTGGCTGCGCGCGGTACCCGGGCGCAGGCCGACGCGATGGTCTTCCTCAGCGGAGAGCAGCCGGGTGCGCTGCCGGTTCGGCCGCTCACCCGGGTGTACGCGGAAGGCGTCGACCTGGCCGCGACCGACCACGACTTCGTCGCCGTCGACGCGCCGGACGAGGCGGAGATCGCGCTGGTCCAGCTGGACTCGCCATGGGAATCCGACCCGGCAAGCCCGCTCGGAGACTACTTCCGCACCGGCAGTCTCGAGTTCGCGGACGAGACCGTCGCACACCTCCGCGAGTTGGCCTCCCGGATGCCCGTGCTTCTATTCGTCTACCTCGAACGGCCGGCCGTCCTGACAGCGGTCGCGCCGCACGCCGCGGCCATCGTCGGCCACTTCGGCGCGAGCGACCAGGTGATCGTCGACGCAATCGCGGGCGGCAACCGCTTTGGAGCCCGACTCCCGTTCGACCTGCCGCGAAGCATGGCGGCTGTGGAGACCTCACGCGAAGACGTGCCATTCGACACGGCGGACCCGCTGTTCCGAGCAGGCGACGGAGGCATCCGCACCCGCAATGTCCCGACGACCAATGGGATTCGCGTAAGCGTGTAACCGGAGACGTCACGGATCTCGCACCCGTCTTCCGTCTCGGGTGAATGAACCTCCGACAAACATGGATGGACCCAGGTGATCGAGCTGGACCATCCGGTGGAGGGAGTGCTGACGTGATGAGCGAAACCATCGATCGAGCGGACACACGAGCGCCACGACCGGGAGGAGCACCGTCGCCGCACGCTCACCGGCGTGTCTTGAGACATCAGACGGCCAAGATCGTTGCAGCACCAAATCTGCGCACATTTTGCGCACGACTGAGTGAGGTCGTATGGGTTCGGATAGGGTCGCCTGAGCATCTAGATCGTTGATTTTCCGGGTTTTTCGGCTTTCGTCCGGGAGACAGAAGGGCACTGGATAGAGTTCGAATCCCACGCCCTCCGCCAAGGTGTTGGCGTGGCTAAGGAGAGTGTGCCAGTAACGGGTCACGGATGAAGGCCAACCTTACGCAGCAGGACAAGTCAGACTCCCGCTACCGCAGATGTGCTCGCAAAAGTCTGCGAACACCCAGCAATGCCGAATGTATTCGCACGTTGACGCACGCAGACAGGGGTGGGCTACATCGCGCCGTCAACGCGGAGCGGCACCGCGAGACGCGCTGCAGGACCCGAAACTGGCAGAGAAGGTTCGAGAAGCTGGCGCCTCGGTCGCGCCCAGTGATGCACGGCGACGGTAAAACACTGACGACGCGGGGCAATCGCGTTGATCGATGGTAGACAGGGGCAGTGGAAGACAGATTCGGGTTACCGGACAACATGTTCGGACCGATCGACGACGACTTCGCAGGCGCACTCGGACGCATCGCAATGCTCGGCGCACTCATCGAAAGCAAAGTCGACAACCTCGTCGCCTCACTCGACCACAACCCACAAAGCCGCTACGCCGGCGACGGTGTCGGCCAGCAGCTCACCAATGCACGCAAGATCATCAACAACAGGATCCCCGCACGACCCACCGTTTCGGAGCCGCATCGCGAACAGATTCGCACGCTGCTGCAACGAATCGAAACGACGATGTTCGAACGAAACGAGCTGCTGCATGGTGTGTGGGCGAGACCGTCATTCGTGAATGGTCTGTCGTGGAGGCACCTTCCGAAGGGGCAGCGTGACGCCCCACACGAATGGACGAGGGGCCGGCCGACAACTGCGGAGGATCTTTACGCGGTGATCGCCGAGATGGTGGCAGTTGTGGGCGAGATCCAAGACGCGTGCCTAGAGATCGAAGCACATCCTCGGGTGGAAGTCGGTCGGTAACGAATCTGCGTGAGCGGTTGTGAGTCATGCACCGTCCGCCGCAATCGTCGATCCCAGTCTCACTAACGGTGCTCAGTCTGAATGAGGTGACCTGACCCAATCGTGCATCGGCGGAGCGCCGCGAGTACCTGATCCGGCCCGGTCAGAGAGCCTTCGTCTCCACTTGTTGACCGCGGAGTCGCCTGCGCCAGCGGCCCAAACGCGAACAGAATTCGACTAGTCGTTTTCCCGCGATTTCCGCGCAGCCTGATCTGCTTCCCAGGCAGCTTGGGCGGCTTCGCGTTCCTTCTTTGCGGCCTGCCGTCGTTCCTCACGCTCGCGTTCGGAGTCCAGCTTCTCTTGCGTGTACACGCTCCAGCTTTGGCTGCCTCGGTTCCAGACGATGAATTCGTCCTGAGCGGCTGGAACTCCCTTAGAACCCGCTTGTTGATTGCCCAGTTGCCGTTCGGGTTGCGATAGGACCACTCTTCGCCGAACTGCTCACGGATTTCGCGAACGGTGCGGTCCTGATAGGTGCGCCGTGCTCCGTTTTCGCGGATCTTCGCGATCAGCCACTCCGCGATATCGGTCGGTTCGGTCATCTCGAATCCTCTCGGATCAGGCGACTACAAGTAGCGGACGGCTCCAAACATTGGGTCGTTGGAATGAACCGGGCCGGTCGCGGCCGCAGAGCTATTCGGCGAGCGGCTTGATCCGAGCTACGGCGATTGTGCCAAATCCGCCGAGGCTGTCGGTGGATGACGACTCAAGAAGTAGCGCATCGCCCACCGTCAGAAGTTCACCGTTGTGCCGCAAAGTCGAGCTAAGCGCCACCGCAATCGCGATCTCACCAGGCGCCGCGACAGGTGGAGCTGACGTCCCAACGACGTAATGGTGGGTCAGCGTCGCGGTAGCCCGACGCCGATCGACCATCACGTTCAGATCCTGTTCCGGCTTGGACACGCCCTTAGTCGCAACGTTTGCCTCCCCAGGAAAGGCGACTACGCCGAACTGAGGGACGCTTCGAGTCTGAGCGTCCACGTCGAGGCGTAGTCCCGTCGGGCCGATCGGCATAAGAAGCCTGTCCGTCCCGTCGAATCGGGAGAAGGGCACATCGCTTTCGATTGTCGCCATGCTGATCCGCCAGGCAGGGTCGCGGGCCGGGTCTGGCGAGTCCGCCACCAGGATGTCTTCGCTCACTCCGAGACCGTTTTTCCACGGTCGCGGCGATCGAGCGTTTCTACGGAGGACGTCCATCATGATTCCTGGTTGGGATGCTGTGCGGCTGAGGCGATGCGGAACATAACGCCAATTTCACCGCTGCCGACGAAGAAATAGTGAGAAAGCGCTCGCGAAGTGTCTCACCAGCGAGACACGCAGACGTCCGGCTTCACCTTGGCGAAGTTCCTGTCCCGTATTCGAGACAGTTTCGGCGCTCCGTAACCCCGACGGCTCGGTGAGATGGTGTGGAATGTCGGGACACAACGTCAGCGAGCGTGCCGATGGCCTCGAAGATGAGCACGAGCGTCGGGTCTAGATGGAGGACAGTCTTAGATGAGTACCTCGATTGCGCACGGCCACCTCGCAGACATCGACCGGATCGCTCAGGTCGGCCAGGATCGCAAGCGAGGAGGCTACTCGCGACACCTATGGCAGGCCGCGGACCTCGAACTTAGAGAATGGTTCATCCAGCGGGCCGGCGACCTCAACCTGGACGTCGAAACGGACCGAAACGGCAATATCTGGGCATGGTGGGGACCGCCAGGTGAGGGCGCTGTTGTCACCGGAAGTCACCTCGATAGCGTCCCTGGTGGAGGTGCGTTCGACGGGCCGCTAGGGGTGATCAGCGCCCTCGAAGCGGTCGGGCGTCTCCAACAAGCTGGCGTTCACCCAACGAAGCCATTCGCCATCCTCGTCTTCGCCGAGGAGGAAGGATCACGATTCGGTGTCGCGTGCCTCGGCTCCGGCCTGATGACAGGCAAGCTGGACCCAGCTCGCGTGCTTGCACTCTCTGATGCCGACGGCATCACCTTCGCCGATGCGGCGAAGCACGCGGGGTTCTCCACCAGTGCGCTCGGCTACGACAAGGAGGCGCTCTCACGCATTGGGGTCTTCATCGAGTTGCATGTCGAGCAGGGCCGTGGATTGATCGAGCTCGGATCTCCAACGGCGTTGGCCAGCAGCATTCTTGCCCACGGCAGGTGGACCTTGACGTTCAAGGGTCAAGGGAACCATGCGGGTGCGACCTTGATGGCGGACCGCGACGACCCGATGGTCGCGGCGGCTCGCGCCGTTCTCGAGATCCGTGACGCTGCCCTTAGCTTCAAGGGTGCCCGAGCCACCGTGGGAAAGATTTCAGCCAACCCTGGTGGCGCTAACGTAATCGCGTCGAGCGTGACCATGACACTGGACGCAAGGGCAGACAGCGACGAGAGCACGCGTGCTCTCGTCGATGACATCGTGAAGCGTGTCGGGGCCAAATCGGTCACGGAGGATTCATGGTCGCCGGAGGTGCGGTTCGACAGTGACATTGCCACGAAGCTGCGGAAGGCGATCGGGGAGGTGCCCATGCTGCCGTCCGGAGCGGGCCATGACGCCGGTGTACTTGCCGATGTCGCGCCCACCGGGATGATCTTCGTCCGCAACCCGACAGGTGTGTCCCACGCTCCCGAAGAGTTCGCCGAGTTGGCCGATTGCGTCGCTGGCATCGATGCGCTCGAGTCGGTGCTCCGAGGGCTGCTATGACGACGGTCTGGTGTGACACGGTCATCGCGCCGGAGGGTGTAGTGCACGAGGTGCGTTACACCGTGAATCAGTCTGGAAACGTCGAAGCCATACACACAGGGTCGCGACCGCACCCGGAAGACCTCGTCCTCGGTGCTGTGATCGGAGGCGCAGCGGATAGTCACTCACACGCGTTCCATCGAGCCCTTCGTGGCCGCACTCATGCCAACGGTGGTGATTTCTGGGTTTGGCGAGAGGAGATGTACAAAGCGGCTGCGGTACTTGAACCCGACACGTACTACTCGCTTGCCCGCGCGATATTCGCGGAGATGCTGACGGCCGGCTACACCGTCGTTGGAGAGTTCCACTACGTCCACCACCGCAGCAATGGCGCCCCGTACCCCCACGAGATGGAACTTGCCCTCGTCGAAGCTGCGCGATCGGTCGGCATTCGACTGGCCCTCCTCGATACGGCCTATCTAGCGGGTGGCATCAATCAGCCGCTGTCCGCCGCTCAACTGCGTTTTGGGGACGGCAGCGCGGAACGATACCTCGAGCGCTGGTACGCGCTGAACGAGAAGGTTGAACACCTAGGGGCTGCAATCCACTCTGTGCGCGCCGTGCCGCCCGCCGCGATACTGAAAATCGCCGAGGGGCTCCCAGCGGACGTGCCCTTGCACATCCACCTTTCCGAGCAGCCTCAAGAGAACAAGGACTGCCTGGACCAGTACGGTGTCACCCCCACGCAGTTGCTGGAGGAGCACGGTGTGCTCACCTCACGTCTGAGCGCGGTCCATGCAACGCATCTGTCTGCTACCGATATTGACCTCCTGGGGCGTGCCGGAAGCTCCATCGTGATGTGCCCGACGACTGAGGCTGACCTTGGTGACGGAGTCGGGCCCGGCCGGGAGTTGGCCAATGCCGGGGCTACGCTCGCGCTCGGGTCCGATCAGAACGCCGTGGTTGACCCATTCCTTGAGATGCGGGGGCTTGAGATGGACGAGCGCCTTCAGTCCGGTCGACGCGGCCGGTTCACCCCCGGTGAAGTGCTCCATGCCGCCACGGGAGGGGGCTACCGCTCCCTCGGTTGGAGCGTTCCGCCGCTACACATCGGAGGCCCCGCAGATTTCCTGGAGGTCGACACCCGCTCGATACGAACGCTTGGCGCTGACCTCGAGCAGCTCATCTTCGCGGCAACGTCCGCCGATGTGCTGCGCGTCCTAGTCGGAGGCAACGTCGTCGCCGACCGTGGCCACCTTCGAAACGGTGAGGACCCTGCAGAGATCATGGAGCGAGCGTTGACGACTCTGCGGGATCGGCCCTAACTCGCATCGACACCGGCAGTCGAGTATCTACAGCCTCACCTGATCAGGAGCGAGCCGGAGGGGAATGCATCCGCAGCTTTCGCGGGTCACGAGAGTGTGCGCGAACATTCGATGCGTGGACGGCGGGTCTGAGCCCGTGAGCTCGTCCACGATGAACTCAGCGATCTCCTGGAACGGCAGCTGAATGGTCGTGAGCGAAGGAAATGTGAACGCTGAGGCGTCCGTTCCGTCGATCGAGATGATGGCGACGTCGTCCGGGATTCGTTTGCCGAGATACTGCGCGGCTCGGATCGCTCCGAATGCTTGAACGTCCGAGGATGCCAGAATCGCGCGAGGCGGGACGGGCAGGGTGAGCAGCCGGTATGCGGCGTCGTAGCCGCCTTGGAGCGAGAACTCGCCTGCGACTTTGAGCTCATCAGCCCTATCGGGCGCGAGTCGGGTAGCCATCATCTCTGTCCAGGCAACCACCCTTGGGTCGGGCCGGTCACCGGCGATGAGTCCAATATCAGCGTATCCGTGTCCAAGCAGGTGCTCGATCGCTTCCCGTGCAGCGCCGAAATCGTCGATACCCACGAACGGGACATCGGATTCTTCAAGGTGCCAGTCGAGGGAGACGAGGCGTATTCCCGACTTGGAGATCGCCGAAAGGGTCTCCGGTCGGCGGATCCCATAGACGGCGATGCCGTCCACTTCGCGGGTGAGCATGTTCTTGAACTCTGCCGTGGCCTCGACACCGTCGCTTCCGGCGTTGCCGATCATCAGTCCGTAGCCGGCCTCGTGAGCACGGTCCTGGACCTTCTGAGCCAGCTCGGAGAAGTAGGGGTTGGTGATGTCTCGGATGAGAAGACCAATGACGTTGGTGCGCGCGAACTTCATCGCGCGGGCATTCTCGTTGGGGCGGTAACCGAGCTCATTCATCGCAGCTAGAACCCGATCGCGTGTAGTCGGCGCTACAGGCCGCGGTCCGCTGTTCAGGACGTAACTGACGACGGCAGTGCTCACTCCTGCCATGCGGGCCACGTCCCGCTGGTTGGCTCTTCTCATTGGGGTCACCCTAAACGATCCCCTCGTGCGTTCCGGACATCCGCCCGTTCAACTTCCCGGCTTCGTCAACGTTGACTCGTTCGGTGTGCATGGGGTCAGAGGACCTTTCCTGGGTTCAGGATGTCCGCCGGGTCGAAGACCGCCTTGATCCCTCGTTGCAGCCCGATCGAAAGCTCGCCTACTTCGTCAGCGAGTGCGGTCCGTTTGACGGTTCCCACCCCGTGCTCGCCGGTGATGGTTCCGCCTAGGGACAGCGCAAGTTTGAAGATTTCCTCCGCCGCGCCCGTAACTCGCCTGTTCGGTCGCGCTCCGGTGTACAGCAAGGTCGGGTGTAGGTTCCCATCCGCCACGTGGGCGACGTTGAGGATCGGAACGCCGAAATCGATGCTGATGGCCTGGACATAGTCGACGAGCTCGGCAAGCCTGTCTGGCGGGACGGCGACGTCTTCGACCAGGACGTTACCGAGCCGTTCCGCTGCCGGCAGCGCGAGACGCCGGACGTCCAGCACGTGGTCAGCCCATTTGGTTCCCTGCCGCACGGTGACCGCGGAGGCTCCAACTTCTCCCAGAGCATCCTGCAAGAGAGCACGGTTCCGGGTGACGTCTCGGTCCAGTTGAACGATGAGCAGGCCGGCGCCCTTGGCGAGGTAGTCGGTTCCTTTCCATTCGTCGATCGACTGGAGGGTGCGGGAGTCCATCGCCTCAACGAGCGCCGGGTCGAGAGAGCTGCGGCTGATCTCTACACCGGCGCGGATGGCGCCGGCGAAGGTCTCGAAGTGTGCCAATGCGGTGACGGGTGGGTCTTCCGGCGCGGTCTCCAGCCGTAGGGTGGCTTCGGTAATGATGCCGAGGATGCCTTCCGAGCCGACGAACAGCTGCGTCAGGTTGAGGCCGGCGACGCTCTTGTGAGTCTTGGAGCCGGTCCGGAGGATTTCGCCTCTTCCGGTGACGACAGTGAGCTCACGGACAGCATCTCCCGTGGGCCCGTACTTGTTGCAGCGGAAACCACCCGCATTGGTCGCGATGTTTCCGCCGAGAGTCGAGATGCGCCAGCTGCCCGGTTCCGGTGCGTAGCGCAACGATTTCGTCCGAGCGACGGTGTCCAGCTGGTATGCGGTGACTCCGGCCTGGACGTCAGCGCTACGGTTTGCTGCGTCCAGGTGGAGGATCTCCGTCATGCGTTCGGTGGAAATCACGAGCGCACCGTCGACGGCTGAAGCTCCGCCGGCCTCGCCGCTGCCCAGGCCGCGTGTGACGACTGGTGTCTTGGTGTCGTGTGCGAGCTCGAGTACGGTTGCGATCTGTTCCGTGGAAGTGGGAAGGATGACCGCGGACGCTTCGCCGACGCGAGCCGCTGGGGCCCTGTCATGCAGGTATGCGGCGATGTCGCCTTTGCTGTGAAGGACGCTCCCAGCGGGGAGCGTACGCCGGAGAGAGTCGATCATGCGTGTACAGCAGCAGCAGCGAGAGCCTCGCTGGAAGTTGGGTAGGAGTCGATCGTTCCCGATCGGGCGACGGCGTAAGTCCCGGCCCGCACACCGTCCCTGCCTGCTTCGACCAAGGTCTCGCCACGAGCGAGTGCAGCGATTACGGCCCCGACAAATGCGTCGCCGGCACCGGAGGTGTCGACGACGTCCGGCTTCGAGGTAATCGGTTCGTGCCAGGTCCTCGTGCCGTCGGAAATGGTTGCACCGAGAGACCCTCGGGTGATGATCGCCGAACGCGCGACCCGCGTAGCGATCACGTGAGCGGCGTTTGCGGCCGACTGCGGGTCGTCGATCTTGGTATCCAACCCCACCGATTCCAGCAGCGCACGCGCTTCAGTCTCGTTGACGATCAACGGGTCCGCTGCTTCGAGCACCTCGGTGGCCACGGGGACGAATGGAGCCAAGTTGAGAACGAAGCGGATGTTGTGGATCCTGCAGCGGTCAGAGAACGCGAGGATTGCCTCAGGGGGAACCTCTCCTTGGCTCCAGGCGATGGAGAACGTCTCGTCCTCGTTCGTCAGAAGCTGGTCGAGGTGTTGCTCGACGTCGCCGGCGGAGATTCGCGTGTTCGCGCCCGGCAGCACGGCGATGGTGTTCTCACCAGTCGAATCGACGGTGATGACCGCGAGCCCGGTTGTTTCGTCGACCTGCCCGATGTGGCTGGTCGCGATACCGAGCTGGTTCAGCTGTTGAGTGGCGTCGTGACCGGCGCCGTCGTTTCCGACGGCGCCGATCATGACCACGTCTGCCCCAAGCAACGCGGCCGAGGCGGCCTGGTTGGCGCCCTTTCCACCAAGAGCCGTTCCGCCGCTTGTGGCGAGGACGGTCTCTCCGGGCTTCGGGAACTCCGACACGTGGACGCGGATGTCCTGGTTGATAGACCCGAGCGTCAGCGCCCGCGGCGTGCGACTGTGAGTCATCACTGCTCCTCGTCTGTGGTCGGTGTGGTTCTGATGGCCGCTAGCGAACGGAGGCGAGGAATGCCTTGGTGCGCTCGTGGCTCGGGTTGCCGATGACTTCGCGGGCGGGACCGTTCTCGATGATCTGTCCGTCATGCATGAAGACAACGCGGTCGGCGACGTCGCGCGCGAAGCCCATCTCGTGGGTCACGACGATCATCGTCATGCCGGACTGGGCAAGGTCGCGCATGACGTTGAGGACACCCCCGACCAGCTCTGGGTCGAGTGCCGAGGTCGGCTCGTCGAAGAGCATCAAGTCTGGCTGCATACAGAGGGCGCGGGCGATGGCGACGCGTTGCTGCTGACCACCGGAGAGGTGTCGTGGGTAGGCGTCGGCCTTTTCGGACAGTCCGACCTTCTCCAGGAGTTCCCGGGCGAGCGGCTCGATCTGCGAGCGGCGCATCTTCTTGACCAGACGTGGAGCCTGCATGAGGTTCTCCATGACGGTCATGTGCGGGAACAGATTGAAGCTCTGAAAGACCATGCCGACTTTCGCTCGGTCGCGGCTGGACTCGGCCTCGCTTTTCTCGTGGAGGACCATGCCGTCGCGGCGGTAGCCGACCGGTTGTCCTTCGACCCAAATCAGACCCGAGTCGATCGTTTCCAGCTGGTTGATGCATCGCAGGAAAGTGCTCTTGCCGGATCCGGACGCTCCGATCAGGCACACCACTTCGCCCTCGTGAACTTCGAGGTCGATGCCCTTGAGGACTTCGTTGGAGCCGAAGCTCTTGTGCACGTCAACTGCTTGCACGAGGGTGCGGCGTTCGTCGTTCATGACCGGGTGTCCTTAAGAGGGGTGAGCGCTTCGGGGGCGTGGGTCTGGAAGATTTTCCGGATTCGTGACCAAACCGTCTTCTGCGTCGAGGGTCCGCTGCCGCGGCCGTAGTAGCGCTCCACATAACCCTGACCGAAGTTGAAGATGGTGGTCAGGATGATGTACCAGATGCTCGCCACCATCAGCAGCGGAATGACCTGCAGGTTCTGGGAGTAGATGATCTGTGCCGAGTAGAGGAGGTCCGCGACCGAAAGGACCGAAACCAGCGATGTCGACTTGAGCATTCCGATGAATTCGTTGCCGGTCGGCGGGATGATCACACGCATGGCCTGCGGAAGGATCACCTTGGCCATCCCCTGGCGGCGATTGAGACCGAGTGCCGATGCGGCCTCGTGCTGACCCGAGGGCACGGAGATGATGCCAGCGCGGATGATCTCCGACATGTAGGCAGCCTCGTTGAGGCCCAGGCCAAGGATGCCGGCGAGCAGCGGCGTGATCAGCTGGTTGGCGTTCAGGGCAACGCCGGGGATGCCGAAGCTGATCACCGGGTAGAGCGCGGCGAGGTTGAACCAGATCAGCAGCTGCACAAGGACCGGGGTGCCGCGGAAGAGGGCAACGTATCCGTGTGCCACCTGACTGACCACAGGGTTGTGCGAGAGGCGCATTACCGCGAGCAACAAGCCGAGCAGCACGCCGATGATCATGCTGACCACGGTGAGGAACAGGGTGATGCCGATGCCGGCCACAACGGCTGGGGAGAAGAAGAACTCCGCGACGATGGGCCAGCCGAAACGGGGGTTGGTAGCAATGGAGTAGACGAGCGCCGCCACTAGAGCCACCACGACTATTCCGGCCACCCACCTCCAGAGGTGCTTCTTCCGGATAAAGGTGAACTGGTCGGGAGCCGGTGGCTCCAGTGGCGCCGTCGTCATTGTCGTTCCTGTCTGGTTCGTGTTACTTGTTGTCGACCTGGTCGGCCGTGAGGATGTGGTCGGCCGGGACGCCCCACTTCTCGTTGATGGCCTCGTAGACGGCCTTCTGCTGGGTGACCATGTTCTTGACCGCGGCCGCGATCGCCGGGGTCAACGGGGAGTCCTTGACCAGCGCGATTCCGGATGCGGCCGGCGCGATGTCCGGTCCAGCGGCGAGCTCGTACTGACCGTTCGACTTCTGGGCCGAGTACGCCAGGCTCAGGGCGTCGTCGAGGATGGCGTCGACGCGGCCGGAGGACAGGGCGAGACGGGAGCCCTCGTCAGGGAACTCCTTGGCGTCGATGGCTTTCTTCCCGGCGGCGAGGCACTGCTTGTTCAGGTTGGGGAGGTTCACCAGCGCGTCGGAGGAGCCCTTGGTGACACCGATCGTCTTGCCGCACAGCGTCTTCGCGTCGCTGGCCTTGAGGTGCTGCGGGTTGCCGGGGGCGACGGCCAGGTTGCTGCCGCTTTCGCTGTAGGTGACGAAGTCGGCGGCCTGGAGGCGCTCCGGGGTGACGGTCAGGCCCGAAATGGCGAGCTGGTAGCGGCCGGAGTTGATGCCGGGGATGATCGCGTCGAACGACACGTTGTCGAACTTGATGTCGACGCCGAGCGTCTCGCTGAGTGCCTTCGCGAAGTCGATGTCGCGACCGATGATCGTCTTGTTGTCGGAGGCGAACATCTCGTAGGGCGGGTAGCCGGCGTTGGTGACGGCGGTGAGGGCTCCTGCTGCCCTGACGTCCGCGGGGAGGAGGGCCTGCGCCTCCTTGTCCAGCTTTGCGCTCGGGACCGTGACCGACTTCGACTCGGACGGTGACGGCTTGGCCCCGTCCGCGGCGCTGCAGCCAGTGAACGCGAGGGCTGCGAGGCTGATCAGCGGGACGGCGATGGCGACTTTGACATTGCTCTTCATCGGGTGACTCCAGTGTCTAGGGAATGTGATCGTGCCGGCGATACCAGCCCGAGGCGACCGCTGTGGGGCGCAGCTCTCGCTTCATTCGAGGATCACACTTGATGCGGTCTAATGCTATAGATTCGCGTTCGTTCGTGTCTCAAATCCGAGACAACCGGTAGCTGGCGTTCAGCTGTCTGTCGGGATTACCCCGCCGATGCGTCGCGTCAGTTCGTCCGCGTAGGGCTTTATTTTCGCCGCAAGCTGCTGATAATCCGCCTCAAGGATCTGCTCGCGTGGAAAGGTCACCGCGATTGCTGCTGCCGGCCAACCGAGGTGGTCGACCACCGGTAGCGCGATCGAGGCGAGCCCGCTCGTCACGTCCTGGTCTTCCCTGCTGAAGCCGTCTTGGCGCGCTTGAGCGAGCCGGCTTTTCAGCGCCGCGTACGGGGCTCGAACAGGATCCTTCGTGGAGGAGAACGCTTCGGGTCCAGGAAACAGGGCGCGTAGCTGGTTCGGCGGCAGCAGCGACAACATGGCGCGGCCACTCGCAGTCATGTCACTGGGCAGTCGCACTCCGACGTCTGTGATCAGGGCTTGGCGGTTCTTGGCCCGCATCTCCACGATGTAGAGGACGTCACGTCCGTGCAGAACACCAAGGTGTGCGCTTTCCCCCACATGGTCGACGAGATCTGCCAGAAGCGGCGTCCCCAAACGCGCCAGCGGCTGCTGGCGTGAGAAGCCGGAACTCAGCTCGAACGCCGCGACACCCAGCCCATATTTTCGTTCCTCGGCGATGTGGGAAACGTACCCGTGAGCCTCAAGCGCCGAGAGGATGTGGTAAGTCGAAGACCTCGGCAAGGCGAGGGCGCGACTGATGGTTGCGGCCGCCACAGGTCCGCGCTGACCGGCGAGGAACGTGAGCATCTCCAGCGCGTTCTCGACCGCAGGAACCACCACCGGCTTCGCGCGACGCTTCGACTTCGAGTCAGTCATGTGTGCCTCCGCGCGTCTCAAATCCGAGACAGATCGAAGCATATGACCGCCCCGGCAAGCAAGCCAGGGGTGTGAACTCTCAGGGACCCACCCATTCGCCCTATGAGAAGGACGTCACAATGACCGCTACTACAGACACCACCTCGCACGACGCCGTGCTTGTCGGTACGCACGGTGTCAGCGAGCGGGACGTCATCAGCGTCGCCCGTGAGAACGCGCGCGTGGTACTCACCAATGAGGCACTCACTGCAATCGCACGCACCCGCGTCGTAATCGACGGCCTCGCGCTCGCGGACCGACCCGTCTACGGCGTTTCCACCGGATTCGGCGCACTTGCCACCAAACACATCCCCCAGCATCTGCGTGGTCAGCTCCAGCGCAGCCTCATTCGTTCGCACGCCGCCGGAACCGGCGCAGAAGTCGAACGCGAGGTCGTTCGCGCGATGATGCTCCTTCGCCTGGCCACCCTCGCTTCAGGCCGAACCGGGGTGCGACCCGTCGTCGCCGAGACGTACGCCGCTCTGCTCAACGCCGGCCTGACTCCGGTCGTTCACGAGTTCGGAAGCCTCGGCTGCTCGGGAGACCTGTCCCCGCTGGCCCACGTAGCAATCGTGCTCACAGGAGAGGGCAACGTGCGCGATGCCGATGGCGTGCTCCTGGACGCGGCAACCGCCTTGGAGCGGCACGGGATCACCCCGCTGGAGCTAGTGGAGAAGGAGGGCCTCGCCCTCATCAACGGGACCGACGGAATGCTCGGCCAGCTGGTTCTCGCACTCAACGACCTCGACCACCTTGTGAAGGCCGCAGATGTCGCCGCCGCGATGAGCGTGGAAGGTCTCCTGGGCACCGATCGGGTATTCGCCGCCGACCTCCAAGCTCTCCGTCCCCAGATTGGTCAGGCGCTCTCCGCCGCAAACATCTCCCGGCTTCTTCGCGGCTCCGCGATCGTCGCAAGCCACGCCGGCCCAGAGGACAAGCGCGTCCAGGACGCCTACTCGCTCCGCTGCGCGCCTCAGGTCGCAGGCGCCGTCCGGGACACGATCGTCCACGCCAGGACCGTCGCCTCGCGTGAACTCCAGTCCACCATCGACAACCCAGTGGTCACGATCGACGATCGCGTCGAGTCCAACGGAAACTTCCACGGCGCACCGATTGGGTACGTTCTCGACTTCCTCGCAATTGCCGTCGCCGACTTGGCAAGCATCAGCGAACGTCGGACCGACCGGTTCCTGGATGTGGCACGCAGCCACGGGCTGCCCCCGTTCCTGGCCGACAACCCCGGAGTCGACAGCGGCCACATGATCGCCCAGTACACCCAGGCGAGCATCGTCTCCGAACTGAAACGACTGGCCGTCCCCGCGAGCGTTGACTCGATCCCGTCGTCGGCGATGCAGGAAGACCACGTCTCGATGGGGTGGAACGCCGCTCGCAAGCTCCGCCGGAGCCTCGATGGACTCTCCCGGGTCCTCGCGGTCGAGATTCTGACGGCTGCCCGCGGGATCGATCTGCGCGCACCGCTGGCGCCCTCACCAGCAACGGGCCGCGTGATCGACGCGCTCCGAGCCGAGGTCGCAGGCCCCGGAACGGACCGATTCCTGTCGCCCGAAATCGAAGCCTCCGTCGCCCTGCTGCAGCAGCGGGTGTTCGTCGAGAGCGCGGAGCAGGAGACGGGCCCGCTCGTATGACGAGTCTGCCAACGCCGAGGCCGGAGATCCGGGATCTGCCGACATACTCCAGCGCACGAACGAACGGTGTGCGTTGGAAAGCGTCCTCGAACGAAGCCGTGACACCCCCACCGGCGAGCGTTCTCGAAGCCATCTACCATGCCGGCTCCAACGCCCACCTGTACCCGGATGTCGCCGGCCGTGATCTGGTGGAGGCACTCGCCGAATTCCTTGGCGTGTCCTCGGAGCGCATCGCAGTCGGCGCCGGCTCTCTGTCGGTGTTGGAGCATCTTCTGCTTGCGTACGTTGATTCCGGCGATGAGGTCGTCCTTGCGTGGCGTAGTTACGAGGCGTACCCGATCCTCGTGAAGCTTGCCGGCGGTACTCCGGTCACCGTTCCGCTCTCCGTCGAGCTCGAGCACGACCTTCCAGCAATGCTTGAGGCGATCACGGATCGCACCAAGGTGATCCTGGTGTGCAACCCGAACAATCCGACCGGAACAGAAGTGGATGAAGCGGCAATTCGACGCTTCCTCGACGCCGTCCCGTCGCATGTGATCGTCGTTCTCGACGAGGCGTACCGCGAGTTCGCGCGTAACGACGTGGACGGAGTCGCCTTCCTCAACGACTACCCGAACCTGGTAGTTCTTCGCACCTTTTCGAAGGCATACGGGCTGGCGGGCCTCCGCGTCGGCTACGCCGTTTCCGGCAGAGACATCCGCTCCTCCCTTGCCGCCGCGCTGCCACCATTCGCTGTCAGCTCGATTGCGGCTGCGGCAGCGCAAGCCGCAGTGCGAGAGACCCGAGAACTTGCGCACACCGTTCAATCGACCATCCGCGAACGGCGAAGCGTCGAGAATGCGTTCACCGCGCGGGGTCTCCGAATCCCCGACAGCGGAGCCAATTTCGTCTGGCTTCCACTGGGTGCTGACTCCGTCGGATTCAGCGAATTCTGTCTGACGCGTGGACTGTCCATCCGCGCGTTCGCCGACGAGGGCGTCCGATTTACCCTAGGCGACCGCGAGGCTTCCCAGGCGCTGATCAGCGCCTACGACGAGTACAAGAAGGACTAGACCGAAGGAGGTCTTCGAATGACCGATACACGACCGGTTAGGGCGCCGCGCGGGACGGAGCTCAGCGCGAAGAGCTGGCAGACCGAGGCGCCGCTGCGCATGCTGATGAACAACCTCGACCCGGAGGTGGCCGAGCGGCCGGACGATCTGGTCGTCTACGGCGGCACCGGCCGCGCGGCGCGGAGCTGGGAGGCGTACGACGCGATCGTCGCCACCCTCCGCGACCTGGAGGCCGATGAGACGCTGCTGGTGCAGTCCGGCAAGCCGGTCGGTGTGTTCCGCACGCACGAGTGGGCGCCGCGCGTGCTCATCGCCAACTCCAACCTGGTCGGCGACTGGGCGACGTGGCCCGAGTTCCGTCGCCTGGAGGCGCTCGGCTTGACGATGTACGGCCAGATGACCGCCGGCTCCTGGATCTACATCGGCTCGCAGGGCATCCTGCAGGGCACGTACGAGACCTTCGCGGCCGTCGGGGATAAGAGGTTCGGCGGCTCGCTCGCCGGCACCCTCACCCCTCACCGGCGGCTGCGGCGGCATGGGCGGGGCGCAGCCGCTGGCCGTCACCATGAACGGCGGCGTGGTGCTCATCGTGGATGTGGACCGCACCCGCCTGCAGCGCCGCGTCGATCACGGCTACCTCGACGAGCTCGCCGACGACATCGACGACGCCATTGCCCGCGTGCTCGCCGCCAAGGACGAGCGCCGCGCCCTGTCGGTCGGCCTCGTCGGCAACGCCGCCGCGGTGTTCCCCGAGCTGCTGCGCCGCGGCGTCCCGATCGACATCGTCACCGACCAGACCAGCGCGCACGACCCGCTGAGCTACCTCCCCGAGGGCATCACCGTCGAGGAGTGGCACGACCGCGCCGCCGCCGACCCCGAGGCGTTCACCATCGCCGCACGGCTGTCGATGGCGAAGCAGGTGGAGGCCATGGTCGGCTTCCTCGACGCCGGCGCCGAGGTGTTCGACTACGGCAACTCCATCCGCACGGAGGCCGAGCTCGGCGGCTACGACCGCGCGTTCGCGTTCCCCGGCTTCGTGCCCGCGTACATCCGGCCGCAGTTCGAGGAGGGCCGCGGCCCGTTCCGGTGGGCGGCGCTCTCGGGCGACCCGGCGGACATCGCCGCGACCGACCGCGCGATCCTGGAGCTGTTCCCCGACGACGACAAGCTCCGCCGTTGGATCACCCAGGCCGGCGAGAAGGTGCACTTCGAGGGCCTCCCCGCGCGGATCTGCTGGCTCGGCTACAAGGAGCGCCACCTCGCCGGCCTGAAGTTCAACGAGATGGTCGCCTCCGGCGAGCTCTCGGCGCCGATCGTGATCGGCCGCGATCACCTGGACTCCGGCTCGGTGGCCTCCCCGTACCGGGAGACCGAGTCGATGAAGGACGGGTCGGACGCGATCGCCGACTGGCCGCTCCTCAACGCCTTGCTGAACACCGCTTCGGGCGCGACCTGGGTGTCGCTGCACCACGGCGGCGGCGTCGGGATCGGCCGCAGCATCCACGCCGGCCAGGTCGTCGTCGCGGACGGCACCGTGCTCGCGGCCGAGAAGATCGAGCGCGTGCTCACCAACGACCCGGGCACCGGCGTGATGCGGCACGTGGACGCCGGGTACGAGCACGCGGCGGAGGTCGCGCGCGAGCGCGGGCTCCACATTCCGATGTTTAAGGACTGAACAAGCCTGCTGCCGGTTATCCGGTAGCTCCAAGCTCGTCGCGCCGGTGGACGGTTTCGTGGATCCCACCGGCGCGACGACTCCAACCACATCATCATCGGGCCTAACCCACGGGTCCGAACCAGCCGCACCAGGACAACGAGTGAGATTTTCACACCTCAGCAGCCCGACGAACTCCGTTCCGCGTCTCGCCGCCGTGATCGGCGATGGTGCCTTGTTCCTAGACGAGGTCATCGAAGGCGCGCCACGCGACCTTCAGGAGTTGATCGAGCGTGGCCCAGCGGCGCTCAGCGGCGTCCGCTCGGTCGTGAACAATGCGGTGACCGCGGGTGCGACGTTGCATCCCGTGTACGACCTTCGTCACGCGTCCGCTGTTCTGAGGCCACCGCAGGTCATCGCAATCGGCGCAAACTACGCCGCCCACGCTTCCGAACTCAAACTGCGCGCGGAGAAGTCTGCGACTGTCTTCTCCCTCTGGCCGAACTCATTGGCCGGCCACCGAGGCACCACAATCTGGCCCGCCCACCTCACCTCCGAAGTCGATTACGAAGCCGAACTCGGCGTCATCATCGGGAAACCCGCACGGAACGTCTCGGCACTCGACGCCCTCGATTACGTTTTCGGCTACACGATCGTTAACGACATCACCGCTCGTGACTTGCAGTTCTCCGAAGCGCAATGGTCGCGTTGCAAATCATTCGACGGATTCACGCCCAACGGTCCCGTCGTTGTTACCGCCGATGAGATCCCAGACCCTCAGGATCTCTGGCTGACCACGAATGTCGACGGCGCAATCCTCCAGGACGCGTCCACAGCGGATATGGTCCGATCCGTGGCCGAGGTCATCGAGTTCCTCTCCCGCACCGCCACCCTTCAACCCGGAACCTTGATCTCCACCGGGAGCCCCGGAGGTGCCGGCTACTCACGGAATCCACGCGTGTTCCTCAAACATCGGTCGACCGTCACGGTGACCATCGGCGGAATCGGCTACCTCACCACGCACTGCGAGGTCATATAGCCCCGCGCCTGGCCCTGTCTCGGATATGAGACGGGATCGCTCAAGAGGACCGAGCTTACGCTCGCACGACGTGGCTGAATTGAACAATCGGCGTTCTGTCCTCGCACACAGTCCATCCAATGCGAGGGCGGACGCTGATGTTGTGGTCGGCGCCTGACCGCCGGCCACTCCTAAGCTAAGACCTCGGAAGGGACCACGACATGCGCTCCGTCATCCTCGACGTCGACACCGGAAACGACGACGCCATCGCAATCATGATGGCGGCACTCAGCCCCGAGATCGAACTGCTCGGCTGTTCCACCGTTGCGGGCAACCTCACCATCGATCACACCACCGACAACACGCTCCGAGTTCTCGACTGGATCGGGCGCGGCGACGTCCCCGTCTACAAGGGGCTGAGCAAGCCGCTGACCACCAACCCGTTCGTCGTCAGCGAGAACAAGGTCTCCGTCCACCAGGACGAGCTCGATTTGCCCCGCGCAAGAGCTACAGAACAAGACCAGACGGCAGTCGAATGGCTAGTCGAGACGCTTCGCGCGCGCACCCAGCCGGTTACGTTGATCCCCACTGCGCCGCTGACCAACATCGCAACCGCCGTGACCCTGGCACCCGAGATCGTTGACGTCATCGAAGAAGTCGTGATCATGGGAGGCAGCTCCACCTACGGCAACTCAACATCGCAGGCGGAGTTCAACGTCTGGGCCGATCCGGTCGCCTCTCAGATTGTTTTCGACGCAGGATTCGAACGACTCGTCCTCGTCCCCCTCGACGCGACCCGCCACGCGACCGTATCGACTGCGCAGATCAAGCAGCTCGCCGACCTCGGCACTCCAGCCGGCATCGCCGCAGCTCGCATCCTCGATTTCTACGTCGCTGCCGAGGCAGCCGAGTACGGCGAGGCGATGGTCCACGACGCGTTGTGCGTCGCCTACGTCCTCGACCCGGAGGTCGTTACGCTCCGACACGTGCGAGTCGACTCTGACACCGTCGGATTCCACACCTACGGGCGAACCATCGTGGACCAGCGCGAACAGAGCGGTCGGCCGAAGAATGCGCACATGGGTTTCAGCGCCGACTCGGCGAAGTTCTTCGAGCTGCTCCATGCTGCTTGCGCCCTCACCGTACGCGCCCTGTAGCCAGGGTACTCCCGGCCTCACCGATTCGTCGTCGCTTTCGGTGCGGAGACGAAGTTGCCACACCAGGGGATTCTTTTCAGGCCGCAGGGGATTATCAGAATCGGCACCCCGCCAATACTGGGCTGCAGGGCACCTTAGATAGGCCCCTGGTCTGGTCAGCAAGGTTCTGCATGTATGGTTTTGTGCCCCACTAAGCGTCCACTCGGTCGGTCGCCCACGCCCCGAGCGCTGGGATCTGAGTTGCTCCCCCGAGGACATCGAGTATTAGCCGGAGTGGGTGCGACAACTCATAGCGTGCGACGCGATGGGTCAGATCTCGCCTGTTGCTATTCAGGGTTCTTCGGCGGGTGGGTAAGCGCAGCGATCTTGGCGTTGAGCTGACCGATCGTTGCGCGGTCGCGTTGTGCGTTCCGTTCGAGTTCATCGATACGGTCACGAAGGTCGGCGAAGGCCTCGGCATTCGGGTCTGGGGCCGCGTGCTCGGGTGGACGCCAGGGTGTACCCGGTGGATAGATCCGCAACTCTGGCCTGGACGCCGCAAGGGCCTGATCGTCGATAGTTCGAACTCTTACGGGCCGCTCGCTCTCGTAGTGCTCGATCAGCTCCCCGACGAGCAGAATGCCTTCCAATGCCCCCCAATACACGGCGGCGAAGATCTGCCCGCCTGGGATGAGCCCGAGGATGATGAAGCCGCCGGCGAAGATCCTGCGAATATTGTTGCGGCCCGCAGCCGTGATCGGGTCAACAGTGAAGACCTGGCGCAAAGACCCCGGCCCAGCCCAAATGAGGTTGAGCACGATGTCCGGATCGCGCAGAAGTGCCTCGACTGCATCGGGATCGTCCGCTGCGTCGGGATGGAGTACGGCGATTGAGGCGGCATCGAACGCGATTCGGAGTGCTGCCTGGGCGGCACCCAACGACCCGATTCGTGATGTCTGGACATGAAGCTCAAGCAGATAGACCCCGGCGCTACGAGGCGCTTCGGAGACGGTCAGTCCTTCGAGCGCGAAGGACGCCGAACGAGCGAGGGCACCAACGTCCTGCGCGTAGTCCATCGCAGTCATGGGTGAAACGTATACGAACACGGCTGCCGCGTCGAGATCGCGGGACTCGCACGGCTGCGCTTGTCGTTGTCCATGTTCCACGACATGGGTGGTCGCCCCGCATTTACCCCGCACATTGAAATCAATCCGACGTGATCCTAGATCGTCCTGCGCGACCGAAAGGCCCGGAAAATAGAGCGAAACTCGCTGTGGGTGCCTCCACGTGAACTAGGGGAACCTAATCGTGGTGTCGCGGGTTCGAGTCCCGCCCTCGCTACAAGACCAGTGGAAACACGGGGAACGGCGGCTGTCGAACAGCCGCCGTTTTGTCGTTGATGAGGCGATTTGCCCGCATTTTGCCCGCACTTGAAAACGCCAAGATCGGCTGCTTGTGGGCGAGTGCTAAAGCGTGATCCTTTCGTCTCCCACCCCGATTCGGACGCCGCCGGCCCGCCTTAGTAGAGAAGCAACGGATTGATCAGCACGCCCGTGGAACGGTGGATCGCCGTCGGTGCAGCGACGACCAGCGCCGTCGACCTGCCGGCCGCTGCGAGCACGCGGACCGCCGGTCCGAGCAGGCAGTTGTCGACCAGGCAGAGGCCGATTGCGTAGATGAGGTTGTGCACTTCGAGGGAGCCGGTGGGGTTGTCGCGCGCGTCGTGGAAGTCCCAGAGCACGAGGCCGGGCTCACGCGCCGCGATCCATTCCGCTCCGTCCTGGCCGATGCCCGGGCGGGTGACTGCGGCCGCGCCGCTCGGGTAGACGTTGCCTGCGGCTTCGTAGCGGTCTCGGCCCTGGTAGATGACGAGTGCGTCTCCCGCCGCCCACGCGACGCCGGTGGCCGCGAGGGCTGTGTCCAGTTCGGCGGAGGTCACCGGCTCGCCGGCGACGACCCAGTCGACGCCGCGGACGGCGGTGATGTCGAGGACGACGGCGCGGGTGGCGATGCCGTGCTGCGCCCAGTTCACCATCGTGTCCTCGTCGGTCTGTGAGTCCGATGCGGGGATAGGGCCGTGCCAGGACGCGTCGGCGCCGATGTGGGCGAGGCCGTCCATGTGGGTGTTGTGGACTCCGTGCGCGTCGTAGCGGATCACGTCGCCGCCGTGGGCATGGCGACCGTGGATTCCGACCGTGACGTCGAGCTCGACGCTGCCGTGGCCGTCGGGCAGGTCGGCGATTCCGAGCTTCTGCCATTGCGCCTTCTCGGCATCGGCGACCGCCCGACCGTCTGCGAGCCGGTCGGGGCGGGTCTCCACCTCGCGTTCGAGCGAGATCGCCCGTCCGCTCCGGACTTCGGCGACGCCGCGCAGCCGGGCCGCCTCGTCGATGAGCGCGATCGAGCCGCGGCACTGCCGGCCGTCGTCGTGGTGGGCGCCCTCGTGCGCGTCGGCGATCTGCCGCAGCCAGGGCGCCAGCGGATCGGGTCCTGCGAGTTCGGGTGCGGTCTCCTGAATTGTCATCGTCTCGTCCTCTTCGTGGTCAGCCCGCGTCGACGATCGACAGCGAGCGGCTCGGGCACACATTCACGGCTTCCCGCGCGCGCGCGGCTTCCTCGGCGGAGCCGGGCCGGGTGCGGGTGACGAGGACGATGCCGTCGTCGTCCTGGTCGAAGACGTCGGGGTCGGAGAAGACGCACTGTCCCGATCCGATGCAGGTCGCTCGATTGGCGTGGATCTCCATGGTCACCACTCCACCGGGAGCTTGTAGACCCCGTAGTTCGGCCCGAACTCCTTGAACGGGATCTCGTCGAACGGGACCGCGAGCCGGAGGGTCGGGATGCGTCGGATGATCGCGCCGAGCGCGATCTCGAGCTCGAGGCGCGCGAGGTTCTGCCCGAGGCACTGGTGGGGCCCGAAGCCGAACGCGACGTGGTTGCGCGCGCCGCGGGTGAAGTCGATCGTGTGCGGATCGGCGAAGACCTCCGGATCGCGGTTGGCGGTGTTCGACAGCGCGAACACGGCGTCGCCGGCGCTGATGGTCGTGCCGCCCACCTCGATGTCGGCCGTCGCGAGCCGCAGGCCGCCCACCTCGGCGATCGTGAAGTACCGCAGGAACTCCTCGACGGCACCGGGAAGCAGCGCCGGGTCATCCCGCAGTTGCTGCAGCAGCTCCGGCTTGTCCAGGAGGGTCGCCACGCAAAGGGAGATCATATTCGCTGTCGTCTCGTGCCCGGCGATGAGCAGCAGGAAGCCGAGACCCACGAGCTCATCGGGCGCCGCGCCCGCGGCGAGCTGCCGGCTCAGGATGTCATCGCCCGGCTCGGCGACACGCTCGGAGACCAGCCCGGCGATGTACGCCTTAAGGCTGCTCATCGCCTCCATCTTCGCCTCGACCGTGGTGTCGGCGTCGACGAAGGCAGCGCTGTTGACCTGGAAGAAGTCGTGGTCCTCGTCGGGCACGCCGAGCAGGTCGGCGATGACGACGGACGGGACGGGGAGCGAGAACGCTGCGACGAAGTCCGCGTGGTCACCGCTTGCGAGAAGGGCGTCGATGGTCTCCTCGACGATCTGCTCGATCCGCGGCCGCATCCCCGCGATCTTCTTCACGGTGAACTCGCCTATCACCCGCACGCGCTGCGCGGTGTGGTCCGGCGGGTCCATCTCGATCAGGTTCTTCAGCTTCGCCGCGGAGGTGTAACCGGCGTTCATCGGGTGGCCGGGCAGGGAGCGGTCGGAGCTGAACCGGGCGTCTCCCAGCACCGCGCGCACGTCGGCGTGCCGGGTCACGGCCCAGATGGTGGAGCCGTCCCGCCACGGGACCTGGCTCACCGGGTCCTCCTGCTGCAGCCGCAGATGTTCGGCGGGCGGGGCGTACGGGTCGACGCGTTGCGTCGAGAAGGTCGCTGTCGTCATCGAGCTCTCCTGTCGTGAACAGCCTTGGTCACTGCGCTTCGTGGTGTTAGATTTGAGAATCAACGCTTAGAAGTGCAGTCAGTGTACCCACGTCGACGACGTCGAGTCCAGCGCACTTCGACTCAGACGAGGAAGTCGAGGAAGACGAAATGGCATTTGTGGTGACGCAGGCGTGCGTGGACGTGAAAGACAAGAGCTGCATCCAGGTCTGCCCGGCGGACTGCCTGTTCGAGGGCGCCCGGATGATGTACATCAACTCCGACCAGTGCATCAACTGCGGCGCCTGTGAGGCGGTCTGCCCGACACAGGCGATCCGTTACGACGATGAACTGGATGGAGACGAAGAGCAGTTCGTGGCGATCAACGATCAGTTCTTCGAGGGCATCGACATCTCGAAGGGCGGCCGCAAGTCCGGGATGATCGACCACGACGCGGAGTTCGTCGCTCAGCTGCCGAAGGGCTGAACGCGCTGACGACGGAAAGGGCCCGGCGAGGAGATCTCGCCGGGCCCTTTCGCATTGCGTGCGTGAATTTTTGAGCGCGAAAGCTCAAATCCGATTGACACGACGGATTCTGTGCCGCACACTGTTCCTGTTATAAGGATCGCATGTTCCTTATAAAAGAACAAATGCTCCGAAGGTGGAGCGGCACCACGGTTCATCCCTTATCGCCTCGTCGGCCCTGACCGACCCTCAATGTGGAGAGTGGCAAGACATGACCTCAACCCTGACGACTGAGCCCGCGGTGCGCGGGCGTCGTCCTCTCGGCTATGTGATCGCCGTCCTGATGCTGGTGGCCATCGTCAGCTCGTTCGAGTCGACGATGATGTACACGGCGCTTCCGAGTCTCATGAAGGACTTCAACACCGACGCGAGCACCGCAAGCTGGGTGCTCACCGGCTTCCTGCTGGTCGGCGCCGCGTCCGCGGCCATCAGCGGCCGGCTCGGCGACATCTTCGGCCGCAAGCGCGTCCTCATCATCCTGCTGATCGCGTCGCTGGCGGGATCGATCATCAGCCTGCTCTCCCACGACATCCTCGGTGTGATCGCCGGTCGTGCCGTCCAGGGTCTCGCGGGCGGCCTTCTGCCGCTCTGCTTCGGCATCATCCGCGAGGCGGTCGCCGAGAAGTCGCTGTCCATCGCGATCTCCCTCGTCGCAGGAACCGCGATGCTCGCCGGCGCTGCGGGCAACATCGTCGCCGGCAACATCGTCGACACCCTCGGGTGGCACTACATCTTCGTGTTCGCCGCCGTCCTGGCGGTCGTGACCACGGCCGGAGCGCTGTTCCTGCAGGGCACCAGGCCCGACGGTCCCCGTGACCGGATCGACTGGCTCGGCGGCATCCTCTTCGCCCCCGGCCTCGGACTCGTGCTGCTCGGCATCAACGCCGCGCAGGGCGTGGGCTGGGCGTCTCCGATCGTCATCGGGTCCATCGGCGTCGGCCTCATCGTCCTCGCGGGGTGGGTGTTCTGGGAGGTGCGTCACCCGAAGCCGATGGTCAATGTCCGACTGTTCGCGAAGCGGAACTTCGGCCTGACGATGCTGGCCGGGGCGCTGCTCGGCATCCCGCTCGGCATCTCGGGCTTCATGGGGCAGCTCATCATGCAGTACCCGACCCAGGCCCCCGTCGGGTTCGGGATCTCGGCTGGCACCGCCGGAACCGTCTCGTTCTGCATCGGTCTTTTCGGCTTCGCGCTCTCGCCCCTGAGCGGACGGATCGCCCGTCACGGCCGCGCGCGGACCTCGCTGATCATCGGCGCCTCCGCCGGAGTGATCGCCGCGATCCTCACGGCGCTGTCGGCGGCGGTCTGGGACTCCTTCCCCGGCTTCGTGATCAGTCAGATCGTGCTCACCGTCTCGACCGCCTTCGTGCTGTCGTCGCTGCCGATGCTCGTCGTGGAGACCGCTCCCGCCGCCAACACGGGTGAGGCGACGGGAATGTACACCGTCGTCCAGACCGCGTTCTCCGGTGTCGGAACCGCAGTCGGAGTGTCCATCCTTGCGGCGTTCACCTTGCCCGGAGCGCACTTCAGTTCCGCGGGCGGCTACATCGCGGCGTTCGTCCTGGTCGCGGTGCTGTGCCTGGTGGCGCTGTTCATCGCCTTCGCGCTGCGGGTGAACCGGACCGTCGAGCCCGGGATCGGGTTCGACGCGGTCGCGGCCGAGGGCGGCCCGGCCTCCGCCTCCGCCGAGGCGACCGCCGCGGCCAACGAGCCGACTGCCACGCACTGACCCCCTCTGCCGGCGGCGCCCGCGGAATCGGGCGCCGCCGGCCCGAAACAAAGGAGCACCCATGACGGACTACTTCGGCTACGCAGGAAAGACGGTCGTCGTGACCGGCGCCGCGTCGGGAATGGGCCGTGCCCTGACCGAGATCCTGGTCGACCTCGGAGCGGACGTCCATGCGCTCGACCGCGTCGAGTCCCCCGTCGCCGGTGTCGCGACCTCGATCATCGCCGACCTCGGCGACAAGGCGTCGATCGATGCGGCCTTCGCGGAGCTCCCGACGCGCATCGACGCGTTCTTCGGGGTCGCCGGGATCTCCGGTGTGCACAACTCGTTCCTCGAGACCGTGACCGTGAACTTCATCGCCAACAAGTACGTGACAGACACATACCTCGTCGACCGCGTCGCGCAGGGCGGTTCGATCACCTTCGTGACCTCGAACGGCGGAGTGCGCTGGGAGACGCCGGCCATTCGCGAGGAGCTCGTCCCGTTCGCCCGCGGCGACTGGGACGACGTCGTCCGTGTCGCCACGGAGCTCGAAGCGGAGTTCGGGAGCATTCCCGGGTCGCTCGGCTACATCCTGTCCAAGCGACTGCTGAACTACTGGGTCGCCGAGCAGGTCGCCCCGCTCGCCGACCTCCGCAAGATCCGGATCAACGCGGTGCTGCCGGCGATGACCGTCTCCGGGATGCTCCCCGAGTTCGCCGAGATGAAGGGCGGCAGGGACGTCGTCGAAGCCGAGGTCGGCCCTGCCGGACGCCTCGCCGAGTCGGTCGACATGGCGCGCGTGCTGGCGTTCCTCGGGAGCGACCTCGCCGGATACGTCTCCGGCGTGCACCTGTCCGTCGACTACGGCATGAACGGGCTGGAGGTCGCGGGCCTGCGCCCCGACCGGCTGAGCTGGACCCTCCGCAGCGTGCTCGCGCGCCAGGCGGCCTGAGCCGCCACTCCGACCGGGTCCGCGGCGGCCGCCGCGGACCACGCACCACAACGAAAATGAGGAGAGACACGTGACCGACGTGCTCACGGTCCGCGAGACCGCCATCAGCCTGCAGCACCCGGACCGGGTGTACATCGACGGCCGCTGGGTCGTCCCTGCCGGCAACTCCACCCTCGACGTCATCGACTCGACCACCGAGGAGACCTTCTTCCGCGTCGGGGAGACCACCCCGCAGGACATGGACGCCGCCATCGCCGCCGCCCGGCGGGCGTTCGACCACTCGCCGTGGCCGTTCCTGGAGCCCCGCGAGCGTGCCCACTACCTGCGCGGAATCGCCGCGGGCCTCCGGGCACGCGCGGAGGAGGCCGCCACGTTCTGGACGCGCCAGACCGGCCCGACGTTCCGGATGGCACTCGGCTCGATCTCCCGTGTCCCCGCACTCTTCGAGTACTACGCGGATCTCGCCGACACCTACCCGTGGGCGACCCAGGATTCGCCCGAGTTCGCGGCCTTCGGCGCCGTGGTCAACGAGCCGGTGGGGGTCGTCGGCGCCATCGTCCCGTGGAACACCCCGCTCTCGCTCGCCGCGTACAAGATCGCGCCCGCACTGCTCGCCGGCTGCACCGTGGTCCTCAAGGCGCCGCCGGAGGCTCCGGGTGAGCTCTACATCCTGGCCGAGATCGCCGACGAGATCGGCCTCCCCGCCGGTGTGCTCAATGTCGTGAACGGGCACAGGAACGTCTCGGAGCAGCTCGTCCGCGATCCCCGCGTCGACAAGATCGCCTTCACGGGCTCGAGCGCCGTCGGACGCCACATCGCCTCCGTGGCCGGAGGGCGTCTCGCCCGCTACACGCTCGAGCTCGGCGGCAAGTCCGCTGCAGTGGTGCTCGACGACTACGACCTCGCGGCAGCCGCTGCGGCCGTCTCGCAGCAGGAATGTTCCATCAACGGTCAGGTCTGCATGTCGCTCACCCGGGTCATCGTGACCCGCTCCCGCCACGATGAGCTCGTGGAGGCGCTCGCCTCGACCTTTGGCTCGGTCACCGTCGGCGACCCGTTCGACCCCGAGACGCAGCTCGGCCCGCTCGCGCTCGCGAAGCAGCAGCGGAGCGTCCTCGATTACATCCAGAAGGGTGTCGCCGAAGGAGCGGACCTCGTCACGGGAGGGAAGCGTCCCGCGCACCTCGAGCGTGGCTGGTTCGTCGAGCCGACGGTCTTCGGAAACGTCGACAACCGGTCCACGATCGCCCAGGAGGAGCTGTTCGGTCCGGTGATCTCGGTCATCCCGGCCGACAACGAGGAGCACGCGATCGAGCTCGCGAACGACACCCAGTACGGCCTCAACAACGCGGTGTTCACGAACGACGTCGATCGCGCCTACCAGGTCGCGCGTCGGCTGCGCTCAGGCACGGTCGGCCACAACGGATTCAAGACCGACACCCGGATGGGCTTCGGCGGCTTCAAGCAGTCCGGTGTCGGCCGCGAGGGCGGCATCCAAGGCGTCGCGCCGTACCTGGAGTCGAAGACCGTCCTGCTGGACGGCGCTCCGAGCGTCTTCCAGTGAGGCACGGGAGGCCCCGGCGCATCCTGCGCTGGGGCCTCCGCGGCCAGAGTGCTTGACGCCGGATCGCGCAACAGCGAAGATATTTGTACCGTATTACGGCACAAGCGTTCGATAGAACGAAACAGCCGAGAGGAACCGCACACGATGACCACCGTCGAGACCACCCCCACCGAGGTCGACTTCTTCACCGATCCCGATGTCGCAGCGAAGGCCGAGCCCTGGTTCGACTACATGATCGCGAACCACCCCGTCTTCCGCGAGCCGAAGTACGGCGTCGTGATCGTCACCGGCTACGAGGAAGCCCTGCAGGTCTACCACCAGCCGGACGTGTACTCCTCGATCAACCGCACCGGCGGCCCCGTGGTCGACCTCCCGGTCGAGCTCGTCGGCGACGACATCGGCGAGCTCCTCGAGAAGCACCGCGACTACTTCACGAATAACGATCAGATCGTCACGTTCGACCCGCCGGTGCACACCGACCACCGCGCGATCCTCATGGGACTCATCACCCCGAAGCGTCTCAAGGAGAACGAGCAGTTCCTCAAGGACACCGCTGACCGCTTCCTCAACGAGATCCTGCCGAAGGGCGAGTGCGAGTTCATCTGGGACTACTGCAAGGGCTACACGATCCTCGCGGTCGCCGACCTGCTCGGCGTCCCGGTCGAAGACCACCCGATGCTGCTGGAGCTTCTGGCCACTCAGCCCGGGCCGGTGCTCGGGAACCTCGAGCTGCAGTCCAACCACCACGCCGGTATCGAGCGTCTCTACGACTATTTCGTCGCCCGCATCGAGGAGCGCAGGCGCGAGCCCCGCGAGGACGTCTTGACCGGGATGGCCCTTGCCACCTTCCCCGACGGCAGCCTCCCAGAGCCCATCGAGGTCGCCCGGATCGCGTCGAACCTGTTCGCCGCCGGCCAGGAGACGACCGTCCAGCTCATGGGGATCACCATGCAGCGCATCGCGGCCGACGCCGAACTGCAGGAGCGACTGCGTCGCGACTTCTCGCTCATCCCGAAGTTCATCGAGGAGACCCTCCGCGTCGAGGCGCCGATCAAGGGCTCCTTCCGCCTGACCAAGCGCGCCACCGAGCTCGGCGGGCTCGACCTGCCGCCGGGAACCGTCGTGATGCTGCTCCACGGAGCGGCCGGGCGCGACGGCCGGGTCTTCGACGACCCCACGCGCTTCGACCCGGAGCGGCCGAACGCCCGCCAGCACCTCGCCTTCGGTCGTGGCATTCACACCTGCCCCGGCGCCCCGCTCGCGCGTGCCGAGGCCGTCTTCTCCATCCAGCGGATCCTCGAGCGCACCTCGAGCATCACGATCGACGACCGCAGGCACGGCCCGGAGGACGCCCGCGAGTGGGACCTCATCCGCAGCTACAAGTTCCGCGGCCACACCCATCTGTACCTGCGTTACGACGAGGCGGAGCCGGTCCGATGACGGAGCATCTGACCATCGACAGGGACCGCTGCATGGGCTCCGGACAGTGCACGTTCTACGCGCCCAACACCTTCGATTTGGACGACCTCAGCATCGCGATCGTCACGGACGAGCACGGCGACACCGACGAGAACATCCAGCAGGCGATCGACGTCTGCCCGACGCGCTCCATCGCGCGGGCGCTCGCTGCAGCGGCGGGAGCAGCCGAATGAGCGACACGACACTGGTCGAGGAGACGGAGCTTCCGCTGCCGATCGCCGATCTCGAGTCCGACGGCCTCCTCGCGGAGTTCGCCGAGGGCCCGCGGCTGGTCGGAACGCGCTGCGACGCCTGCGGCCAGCTGATGATCGGCTCCCGGATCGTCTGCAGCACCTGCGTCGGGACGGACGTCACCCGGGTCGCGCTGCCGACCGCCGGCGTGCTCTACTCGTTCACCCGCCTGCACGTGGGCGGCGACGGGGTGCGTCCCCTCGGTTATGTCGACCTGGACGGCGACGTGCGCACGCTCGCCGACCTGCGCGAGAACAAGGTCCCCCTCCGGCCCGGGATGGACGTCCGGCTCGCCGTCGACGGCGACGCCTGGTTCTTCACGCCCATCACCTCCGATTGAGGAAGAGGACACTCCATGTCTGAGAACGTTTTCGTCATCTCCGCGGCCATGGTGCCGTTCGGCAAGCATCGCTCGTCCTCGTACGTCGGGCTCGCCGTGCCGCCGCTCATCGCCGCGCTGCGCAATGCCGGCGTCGACAAGTCCGACGTGGACGCCGTCTGGGTCGGCCACTCCTACGGCGGCATGATGACCGGGCAGCGCATCTGCAAGGAGATCGGTCTCGGCGCCGTGCCCACTGTGAACGTCGACAACGCGTGCTCCAGCGGCGCCACGGCCGTCCACGAAGCCTGGGAGGCGATCTCGCAGGGCCTCATCGACGTCGCCGTCGTCATCGGGGTCGAGAAGCTGACGCAGTTCGGCGGAGGGACCCTCCCGCTGTCGCCGGAGGACCGCGAGGTCAAGCAGGGGATCGTGATGCCGGCCGTCTACGCGATGCGCGCGACCCGCTACCTCTACGAGACCGAGGCGACGGAGGAGGATCTCGCGCTGGTCAGTGTGAAGGCGCGCAAGCACGGCGCTCTGAACCCCTATGCGCAGTTCCGCACGGAGGTCACGGTCCCGGAGGTCCTCGCCGCACGCCCCGTAGCCGACCCGTTGACCCTGCTGATGTGCTGCCCGACGGGGGACGGCGCCGCCGTCGTCGTACTCGCGTCCGAGCGCGCCCGCGCACGCCTGGGAGCGCGGGGGATGCGCGTCGCCGCGTCGGTCCTGCACTCCGGCACGGTGGCAGAGGGCTTCCGCGACATGACCAGCCCCGAGATCAGCGCCCACTCCGCGCATGACGCCTACGAGGCCGCGGGCATCGGCCCGAAGGACCTCGACATGATCGAGCTGCACGACGCGTTCTCGATCGCAGAGCTCGTCTACTACGAGACCTTCGGCCTGGCCGAGCGCGGCCACGGGATCGACCTCATCCGCGACGGCCGCACCACCTTCGGCGGGGACGTCGTGGTCAACCCGAGCGGCGGCCTGCTCGCCAAGGGCCACCCGGTCGGCGCCAGCGGCGTCGCCCAGATCGCGGAGGCGTTCTGGCAGCTCACCGGCACGGCCGGCGCCCGCCAGATCGACGACGCACGCTGGGCGATGACCCACGTGACCGGCGGCGGCACCGCCGGCCTCGACCACGGAGCGTGCACGGTCCATCTCTTCGAGGCGGCATGAGCGCGCAGCAGAGGCCACCGCTCGACGGGGTCAGGGTCATCGACCTGACGACCTTTTTGTCGGGCCCGTCGGCGACGCAGCTCCTGGGAGACCTCGGCGCGGACGTCATCAAGGTGGAGGCGATCGGCGGGGACTCCAGCCGAGCGATCGCCGGGCCGGAGCTCGACGGCGACAGCGCGTATTTCCTGGCGAACAATCGCAACAAGCGCAGCATTGCCATCGATCTGAAATCGCCGGAGGGCCTTGAGATCGCACGACGACTGATCGGCGGAGCCGATGTCGTGATCGAGAACTTCCGCCCGGGCGTCACGACACGCCTCGGACTCGACCCGGCCGAGGTGCTGGCCGCCCAGCCGTCACTGGTGTGGGCGTCGATCAGCGGATTCGGTCAGGAGGGGCCGCTGCGCGACCGCCCTGCCTACGACATGGTCGTGCAGGCCCTGAGCGGCGTGATGAGTCTCAACGGGCACGCCGGCAGCCCCGCGGCGCGGTTGGGTATCCCGGCCGGGGACGTCGTGGCCGGCTTGTATGCCGTGATCGGCATACTCGCCGCCTTGCATGCGCGAGCCGAGAGCGGCGTCGGGCGGATCGTGGACGTCTCGATGCTCCGCGGACAGCTCGCGATGCTGTCGTATCAGGCGCTGTACACCAGCCTCACGGGCGTCGCGCCGGGCCCGCAGGGCGCTGCGCACGACTCCATCGCGACCTACCGGTCGTTCCGGGCGGGCGACGGCCGCGAGTTCGTCGTGACGGCCAATACGCCGCGCATGTGGGAGGACCTCTGCCGGGTCCTCGGGGTGCCAGAGTTGATCGACGACGAGCGCTTCATCGATGCGGCCGCGCGACTGCGCAACAGGGACTCGCTCTGGGCGCTCCTGGAAGCGCAGGTCGACCTCCGCCCGGCGGCCGAGTGGATCGATGAGCTCGCGGCGGCCTCCGTGCCCGTCGCGCCGGTCAAGAACGTGCTGGAGGCACTGTCCGACGCCCGCGCGGCAGACGACGGCTCGTTGTTGACCGTGTCGGGCGACGACGCGTCCTTCGAGAACGTGGCCACGCCGATCCGCTTCGTCGCGACCCACGCCGTCGAGCCGACGTATCCGCCGGCGCTCGGCGCCGACACCCGTCGCCTGCTGAACGAACTGGGCTATTCCGACCAGGACGTCGACGGTCTGAGCGCGGAGGGCGTGGTCGTCTCGCAGTCGGTCGTCGTCGGCGCACGCTGACGACGACTGGATCAGCGGGGCGAGACGGGAAGCCGCAGTCCGGACAGACCGCGCGCTTTGACCACGAGTGATCCGGCGAGCTCTGCAAAGGCCACGGCCGCTGGATCGCCGGGCCGGTCGACGACCACGGGGAGGCCGCTGTCGCCTCCCGCGCGCAGCGCCGTGCTGAACGGGATCGAGGCGATCGCCGGAACGGTCTCGGCTCCGTCGGAGAGCCGCAGCGCGACGGCGTGACCGCCGCCGGAGCCGAACGGCTCGAAGGCGCTCCCGTCCGCCAGCACGGTCGGCGACATGGTCTCGACCACCCCGATCACCTGCTGGCCCAGCGTCCGGGCGAGGAGGCCGGTGCGCACAGCGACACCGGCCGCCGCGGGTTGCGGGGTCGTCACGACGAGGACCTCCGCGTGGGGCAGAAGGTGCCCGATCGAGATCGCCGCGTCGCCGGTCCCCGGCGGCATGTCGATGAGCAGCACGTCCAGGTCGCCGAAGAAGACCTCGCCGAGGAACTGCTCGAGGGTGCGGTGCAGCATCGGCCCGCGCCAGGAGACAGGCGCATCCTCGGCGCCCGGGCGGAGGAACATGCCGATGGACACGGTCTTGACACCGTGCGCGACAGGAGGCAGCACAAGTTCGTCGACCCGGGTCGGCCGGAGCGCGTGCCCCTCCGCATCGAGCAGTCCCAGCAGCCCCGGGATGGAGAAGCCATGGACGTCGGCGTCGATCAGCCCGACGCGCAAGCCGCGCGCGGCGAACGCGACGGCGAGGTTGGCCGTGACGGTCGACTTGCCGACTCCGCCCTTCCCGCTGGTCACGGCGATCACCCGGGTGAGGGAGTCGGCGGTGAACGGGCTCTGCGCCGGCGCGCGGCCGCCGCGGAGGCGCGCTGTCAAAGCCGCGCGCTGCTCGTCCGTCATAACGCCCACATCGACCTTCACGCCAGTGACGCCGGGAACGGCCGCGGCCGCGTCGTGGACCTCCTGCTCGATCCGTCGGGCCATCGGGCAGCCGGCGATCGTCAGCAGCAGTCCCACGGCGGCGACACCCTCAGCTATCACGACGTCGCGGATCATCCCGAGCTCGCCGAGCGGACGGCGCAACTCCGGGTCCGTGACCGCGCCGACCGCGTCACTCACAGCCTCCACGAGGCCCCGCAGGTGGGTGATGCTGTCAGACACCAGCGCGCGCTCCGACGAGCTCGGCGCCCGCCGCGGCACGCAGTAGGTCGTCGCGGCGATGCAGCTTCACGCGCTCGCGACCGGCCGCCTCGCCTTCGGCGATCTCGGCCGCCTCGATGTCCCGCCACGCCCGCCAGTCGACGACCTCGACCCCGCGGGAGCGCAGCAGCGCGTCGACGGCCGCGGCATCCGTGCCGCGAGGGCCGCGGTCGCGGCCGGCGAAGTCCTCGAGGATCGAGGTGACGGTCTCCAGCGCGCACTTGCGGTTGGTGCCGACGACGCCGTTCGGGCCGCGTTTGATCCAGCCGGCGACGTAGACGCCGGGCACGACCTCGTCGCCGTCCACGACGCGAGAGTCCCGGTGCGGGATGGTGCCGGTGCGATCGTCGAACGGAAGCCCGGCGAAAGGCTCGCCGAGGTAGCCGACCGAGCGGAGGGCGAGGTCGACGTCGAGGACCTCGCTCTTCGAAGGGTCGCTGGTCCTGACGAGGCGGAGCCCGGTGACCTTCTCGTCGCCGAGGAACTCCGCGGGCGTGCGGTCGAAGATGAAGCGGATCCGTTTCGCGCGCCCGAGCGAGCCGCGCTCTGCGGCCTTCTGGAAGGTCGCGAACAGCCGGCGCGCGGCCGGGTCGCTGTCGAGCTGCGCCTGCTGGGAGGCATCCAGCACCAGGTCGGCCGGATCGATCAGCACGTCGGTCGACTCGACCTCCAGCAGCTCGATGAACTCCTTGTTGGTGAAGCGCGCGAACGCGGGCCCCCGCCGGCCGATGACGACGACCTCGTCGATCGTGCTCTCGGAGAAGGCGGTGACGATGTGCTCCGGGATGTCGGTCCGCCGGAGGTCCTCGGTCTCGCGCACGAGCATTCGCGCAGCGTCGAGCGCCACGTTGCCGAGGCCGACGACGACGGCGCGCGTTCCGTCGAGGATGAAGGCGTCCGGGTCCTGGTCCGGGTGCCCCTGATACCAGGAGACGAACTCGCGGACCGCGCTGACCCCGGAGAGGTCCTCGCCGGGGATCCCCAGCCGGCGGTCGAGCGGGGCGCCGTTGGCGAAGACGACCGCGTCGTAGTGGCTGCGCAGCTCGTCGATGCCCAGATCGGCGCCGATGCGCACGTTCCCGAGAAACCGGAGCCCGGGCGTCTCTTCGAAGACGTCGGCGAACGACGTGGTGATGGACTTCACGCGGGGATGGTCGGGCGCGACGCCGTAGCGCACGAGCCCGAACGGGGTGGGCAGGCGGTCGAACACGTCGACCTCGACGGGAGCCTCGGACTCCTCGGTGAGTAGTTGCGCGGTGTACGCGCCGGACGGTCCGGAGCCGATGACGGCGACACGATTGACGGACATGGTGTTCAGGCCTCTCCTCGCGGGGGCAACGCCGCGACCAGCTCGACGTCGAAATGGATCTTTCCGGCCTTGCGACCGCTCTTCGGGGTCTCGACCTCGGCGAAGAACCGCTCGTTCAGCTCGAGGAACTGCTCCTGGTCGTCGGGCAGCTCGGCCTCGTAGTAGACGGCGTCGACGGGACAGGCCGTGACGCAGGCGCCGCAGTCGATGCAGAGCTCCGGATTGATGTAGGTCATCCGGCCGCCCTCGAAGATGCAGTCCGCGGGGCATTCCTGCATGCAGCTCTTGTCCTGGACATCGACGCAGGCTTCCGTCACGACGTAGACCATGGCTCGCTCCTCTCGCTCTCTCCGCGTGACTTCAGGCGGCGCGCTCGCGCAGCGAGTCGACGATGGAATCCGGGGTCCCGCCCGTCATCAGCTGTCGGCGGATCTGGTTCAACGCGCGCACCCAGTTGACGGTGACCGCCCCGCACGCCTTGCCGTTCTCGTCGGAGTGGATCACGGCGACGCGGCCGTCCGCTTCGAGGTCCCCCACGAGCACAGACGTGCCGGCGGGGTCGCGCCAGCCGACGGTGTGGATCTTCCAGTCGTACTGATCGGACCAGACGTAGTCGGAGGGCTCGTAGGCCGCACTGACGCCATGGACGATCGCGCCCGCCACGTACCGGGCCTGATCGCTCGCGTTCGTCCAGTGCTCGGCGCGGATGCCTCCGCGCCCCGGGTGCGGCCAGCGGGCGACGTCGCCGATGGCGTAGACGTCCGCCACTCCGAGCGCACGCAGGTACTGGTCGGTCATCACGCCGTTGTCGAGCAGCAGTCCGGACCCCGCGAGCCAGTCGATGTTCGGGATGGTCCCGATGCCCACGACCGCCGTGGAGGCCGCAAGCTCAGTGCCGTCGGCGAGGACGACCGTCAGGGCGCCCGCCTCGCCCGTGATGTCGACGACGCCGACACCGAAGCGCGTGGCCGCGCCGTTGCGCTCGTGAAGGTCGGTGATGATCCCCGCGATCTCGGGACCGACGAGTCGGGCCATCGGCTCCGGCACCGGGTCCACCACGGTCACCGGGCAGCCGTAGCCGACGGCCGCGGCCGCGATCTCCGTCCCGATGAACCCGCCGCCGACCACGACGATCGGCTCCTGGAGCGCGAGGCGCCCGGCGATCGCACGGGCGTCGTCGAGGGTGCGCAGCTGCACGACACCCGAGGCGGGGCGCCAGGGGGACGGCCGAGCGGAGGCTCCGGTGGCGATGACGAGGACGTCGTAGCCGATGGTCGTACCGTCCGCGAGGGTCAGGGTCCGTGCCGTGGTGTCGACGGCGGTCGCAGCGACGCCGAGCCGGACGTCCGCCTCCAGCGCGTCGAGCTCGGCCCGGGTGAGCAGCCGGAAACCTTCGACGGTCTCATCGGCCCAGTCGGATCTGAGGAGGTCCTTCGACAGCGGCGGCCGGTCGTAGGGCAGCTCGGACTCGGCGCCGATCAGAGTGATCGGCCCGCTGTGCCCGGAGGAACGGAGATTCTGCACGGTGCGCGTGCCGGCGAGGGAAGCGCCGACGACGACGACGTGACGGGTGGCGCCGGAGTCGCTCATGATCTGAATCCTTACTTCGTGTCGGTCACCGTTGAACGGAACACGTGCTCGCTATAACGCAACACCAGTATCGACGGCGCCGCCTGCGCTGTCAACTGCGGGAGAGCGGGCGCGACGGATCGACGGGCGCGACGAATCGCCCCGGGAGCTCGAGTGGGAAGGTGTGGGACGACCGTCAGCGGTCGCCGCGTCGCCCCTGGATGTTGGTCGTGATCTCCGCGGCGGCCTGGCGGACCTGGAAGGCGAGCGACTCCGTTGCGCCGGCGTCGTAGCGCGCCTCGGGGATCGACACGCCCGCTGCGCCGATGACCTCTCCCGACGGCCCGAAGACCGGGGCCGCGATCGCGACGGCGCCCTCGATGCGCTCGCCGTGGGTGATCGCGTAGCCCTCCTTGCGGACGGTCTCCAGGCGCTCGAGCACCTTCTCGGGCTCGATGACGGTGCGCTCGGTGAGCGGTTCGAGCGGCCCGGCGGCGACCTCGCGTCGCACCGCGTCGGGAAGGTACGCGAAGATCGCCAACCCGCTGGCGCCGCCGTGCAGCGGCAGCCACTGCTGCAGGGGCAGGGCGTAGCGGAGGGGATGCGGCGACTCGATCGAGAGGGTGAACATCATCTCGCGGCGCTGTTCGCTGTACAGCGAGAAGAACGCCGACTCGCCGGTCTGCTCGACGAGGCGGCGGAGCACGCCCTCGGAGAGGTCGTGGACCGGATACCGGCTGGTCGTGAGCCAGGCCAGCCGCAGGAACTCGAGCCCGAGCCGATAGGACGTCCCGCTCTCGGCGCGGCGGACGAGTCCGAGGCGCTCCAGGTCGGTCACGAGCCGGTGCGCTGTGCTCGGGCTCACGCCGAGGCGCCCGGCGAGTTCGCGGACACCGTGGGTGTCCTGCTTGCTCTCGATCATGTACGTGAGCAGTTCGACGCCTCGGGCCAGCGGCTGGCGGCGGCGGCCGACTTCTTCGGCGTCGCTCTCGACCGCGTCCTTGACCATGCTCATCGTCCATCCGTTCATCGGCGCGGGGCGTGCGGTGCCCCGGCTTGACATTCATCCGCTTGCAGGCAATCCTATTGGCGTCGCCCAACAGAACAAATGTTCCGTTGAACACGATACTAGCTGCGGACCGTCTGCGACCCTCATCGACGAGCGGTGGGTGCGGGCCCGGGTCTTCGATGGAGAGGAAACACGCCATGTCGTCAGCAGAGCCTGCGGTCGCCACCCTGGAGACCCCCGACTCCCACCCGAAGAGAGTCGCGGTCGTCACCGGGGCCGCAGCCGGCATCGGGCGGTCCATCGCCGAGCGCCTCGCAGCAGACGGTTACGCGGTCGCCCTCATCGGCCGCACGCCGGGAACCGCGGCCGCCGCCGCGAGCGAGATCGCCGCGACCGGCGGCACGGCCGCCGGCTACGACGCCGACGTCGCCGACCGTGCGCAGGTGGACGCCGCCGTCGCGGCGATCCGCGCGGAGCTCGGCCCGATCGCGGTCGTCGTCGCCAATGCGGCGGTCGCCCCGCAGCAGGCGTTCCTCGAGATGACGCTCGAGCAATGGAACACGATCATCGACATCAACCTGACCGGCACGTTCAACACCGTGCAGTCGTGCCTGCCCGACCTGGTCGAGGCCGGTTGGGGTCGCGTGGTGCTGATCTCCTCGTCGAGCGCGCAGCGCGGCGCCCCGAAGATGGCGCACTACGCGGCCTCCAAGGGCGGCCAGCTGGCGCTGACGAAGGCGCTCGCCGTGGAGTTCGCGCGCACCGGTATCACTGTCAACACCGTCGTGCCGTCCTCCATCGACACCCCGAGCGTCGAGAAGAAGCGCGCGGACGGCAAGATTCCGTCGGCCGAGGACATGGCCAAGTACATCCCCGTCGGCCGGATGGGGACGGGCGCCGACATCGCCGGTGCTGTCTCCTACCTCGCCTCCGACGACACCTCCTACGTGACCGGCCAGACGATCGGCGTCAACGGCGGATCCTTCATCGGCTGAACGGAGCCAAACGACATGACCGACACCATCAAGACCTCGACCCCTCGGGTCCCGCCCCGCGCCACCGAGGACTGGACGGACGACGTCGACGACGCGTTCGCCGCCCTCCGGGCGCACGCTCCCGGAGAGGGCACGACCAACGAGCCCGCTGCACGGCCCAAGGCGAACATCCTCGGCATCTACGCCTGGCACCCGGCGTTCATCCGCGGCTGGTTGCCCTTCTCGAACCACCTGCGCCACTCGACGCTGTCGGACCGACACCGCGAGATCGCGATCCTGCGGACCACCTGGCTGGGCTACGGCGAGTACGAATGGGCGCAGCACGTCTGGATGAGCACCGCCGGCGGCGCCCTGACCGAGGCCGAGGTCGCAGCGCTGTCCGAGGGCCCGGACGCCGAGCTCTGGTCCGCCGAGGACGCGGCGGTCGTGCGCGCGATCGACGAGATGCTCACCGGCGACAAGCTCGTGTCGGATGCCACGTGGAGCGAGCTCGAAGCGCAGTTCGAGCGCAACCAGCTCATCGACTTCGTCTTCACGGTCGGCACCTACGAGATGCACTGCACGGCCTTCCGCAACCTCGGCCTGGAGCTGGAGGACGGGATGACCGGGTTCCCCGCCGACCACCGGCCACCCGCGGGACGATGAACGCCGTGACGGCGTCGGGCGCCGGGGAGCTGCGTTGGGCCGTGCGGGAGTCCCTGCTCGGCTACGTGACCCGGATCGCCCGCGGCACGTGCGAGGTGTCCGGCGGCGCGTCGGAAGGCGACGGGGGCGTCTTCGCCTTCCCTCTCCGGAGCGCGGTGCAGGAGGGTCCGGACTGGCGGCTGTCGTTCGCCGGATCCGTCCGCCTGCAGGCGCACCACGGGCTCATGGACATCTTGATCGCCGATCCGGAGATCGTCGTCGGTCCCGACGGCGGGGTGCTGGCCACGCACCTCGCCGACCAGCCGGACGGGCTCCTGGCCGTCGTCGCCCTCGACGCCGCCGAGGCTGAGGCCGACGCTGCGGACCTGACGTGGACCGGAGTGCCCACTCACCTCGCGCCGGCTGCGGTCGACCTTTTCGGAACCGTGTATCCCGCAGGCGAGGAAATGGCCCCCATCGAGATGCGGATCACGATAGATTCTTAATCATGTCTCAATCCGCACCGGATAGGGTGCCGCCCGTCCTTGCACCGCGACCCTCCGGAGAGCGCGGAAACCTGCGCGGAGAGGCCACCAGGCAGCTCATCCTCGACGCGGCGGAGCGGCTCTTCGCCGAGCACGGGATTTCAGCAGTTCCGCTGAGAGACATCGGAATCGAGGCAGGCCAGCGCAACCACGCCGTCGTCCAGTACCACTTCGGCGACCGCGACGGCCTGGTCAAGGCGCTGATGGAGTCCCGCGGCGCCGAGAGCGAGGCCGTGCGCACCGAGGTCGTCGCCGGGCTGATGGCGCGCGGTGAGGTCCCGCAGGTCTCGGACGTGGTGAGCGCCTTCGTACGGCCTCTCGCCATCCACATCCAGCCCGACAACCACTACCTGGCGTTCCTCTCGCTCCTCATCACCGAGGAGGGCGGCTACGAGGGACTCGTGGGCGTCCACACTGGCGCGTCCGTCATCACCCTGCGGGCGCTGCTCAACCGGTTGATCCCCGAGATCCCGGCGCCCGTGCTGGAGGAGCGCTGGTGGGTCACGCTCACCAGCGCCGTCCACACGCTCGCCCGTTACCAGGCTGCGCAGCAGAAGCGCGCCCAGCTCGCGCGGATGGACATCCTGATCGACGACCTCATCGCATACCTGAGCGCAGGACTGATCGCGCCGCTGGTGCCGGGCGACCCCCGCGCCTAGTAGCCTCAGCCGGCCAGGTGCGCCATGAAACGTGACGCCCAGTCGTTGAGGCTGGCGGGCACGTAGTAGCCGTCGCGGTCGTTGATCTCGTCCCAGTGGCCGGCGACCTCCTCGACGGTCGGCTCGCCGTCCGAGAGCCAGCCAGGAGTGATGCCGAGGAACCAGCGCGAGAAGCGCTTGGCGCCGGCGACGAGGATCTCACCGTTGACCGGGCACGACTCGTGCGAGAGGTACGCGACCATCGGGGAGACGAGGCCGGTCTCCATCGCCTGCGCCCGAGCCGGATCGAGCGGGGCGGACGTGACGATGTTGGGCTTCGTCGCCGTCTCGCTGGGCCGGGTGATCGCGTTCGGTGCGATGGCGTTCACGAGGATGTTCTGCGGGCCGCCGGCGACCGCGAGGCTGCGCGTGAATCCGATCAGCGCGCCCTTCGCCGTGGCGTAGGCCAGGTTGTCTGCGAGCCCGAGCATTCCCGTCGAGACCGTGGTGATGACGCGTCCGTATCCCTGCTCCTGGAAGTGCGGCCAGGCCGCACGCGTGGTGTGCCAGGTGCCGCGCAGGTGCACGTCGAGCGTGCGCTCGAGGTTGTCGGCGTCGGCCTCCGGGAAGGTCGCCCAGCGCGAGATGCCGGCGTTGTTCACGACGATGTCGATGCGGCCGAACTCCCGGATCGCCGTCGCGACGAGCTCGTGGCAGTTCGCCTCGATTCCGACATCGCTGGTGTCGGCCACGGCTTCGCCGCCCGCGGCGACGATCTCGGCGACGACATCGTTCGCCGGCCCGTGGTCGCTGCCCACGCCCTCCTTGGAGCCGCCGAAGTCGTTCACGACGACCTTCGCTCCCCGGGAGGCGAGCAGCAGAGCGTGTGCGCGGCCGAGGCCTCGGCCGGCGCCGGTGACGAGGGCGACCCGTCCGTCGAATCGGAGGTCGGCTGGTGCGTTCATCATTCTCCCTTGAAGTGAAGTGTCGACCCGATTTGATCACAGGTACTGATTTTGCGCAACGCGCTCACGGCTGATCTGCCCTGCAATATCAGCACTTCTTGTCAGTTTTGAGCGATTGTGCTTAGATTAACGAACGCCGATGCGATGACGCTCGGCCGAGGACGAGAAGCGGGAGCAAGTCGCATGACGAGCAGGAGTGACAGCGAAGTCGACGTCGAGGTACTGGTGATCGGTGCCGGAGTGGTGGGTATCTACGCCCTCTACCGAGCGCTCCAGGCAGGATTCACCGCGCAGACGCTGGAGGCCGGCGACGACGTGGGCGGCGTCTGGTACTGGAACCGCTACCCGGCCGCACGCTTCGACTCCGAGAGCTACACCTACGGCTACCTCTTCTCGAAGGAGCTCTTCGACGACTGGAAGTGGGAGGAGGAGTTCGCCACCCAGCCCGAGATCGAGCGCTACCTCAACCACGTCGTCGATCGCTTCGCACTGCGCGACCACATCCGCACCGGACAGCGGGTCGTGTCCGCCACCTGGGACGAGGACGGCACCCGCTGGGTGGTCACCACCGGCAAGGGTGAGACCGTCCGGGCCCGCTGGGTGATCTCGGCCACCGGCGGCCTGTCCGTCCCGCACTACCCCGAGGTGGAGGGCATCGACGACTTCCAGGGCGAGGGCCACCACACGGGAGCCTGGCCGCACACGCCGCTTGACTTCACGGGCAAGCGGGTCGCGATCATCGGCAACGGCCCGAGCGGCGCCCAGATCCTGCCCGCGATCGTCGACATCGTCGAGCAGGTCGACCTGTACCAGCGCACCCCCACCTGGACGACACCGCTGAACAACGCACCGATGACCGACGAGAAGCGCGCCTGGCTCAGCGAGAACTTCGACCAGGTCGTGCACACCCTGAGCACCAGCCCCTCCGGCTTCCTGCACGCACCCGCCGGCAAGGTCTCGACCGAGGACTCTCCGGAGGAGCGCCAGGCGTTCTACGAGGAGATCTGGAAGGCGCCCGGCTTCGGCAAGCTCACGTCGAACTACTACGACATGACGACGAACCGCGAGACCAACCTCGAGTTCTGCGCGTTCCTCGCCGACAAGATCCGCGGCATCGTGAAGGATCCCGTCACGGCGGAGCGTCTCATCCCCAAGGACCACCTGTTCGGCGCGAAGCGGCCTCCCTTCATACACAACTACTACGAGTCGTTCAACAAGCCGAACGCCTCGTTGATCGCGCTCCGCGAGACCCCGATCGTGCGCATCGACGCCAACGGGATCGAGACCAGCGAGGGCCACCGGGACTACGACATCATCGTCTACGCCACCGGGTTCGACTTCGGCACGGGAGCGCTTACCCGGATGGGCGTCCGCGGACGTGACGGCCTCGACCTCAGCACCGACTGGGAGGACGGGCCGTTCGACTTCGGGGGTTTCGCAGCTCACCGCCTCCCGAACTTCTTCTTCCCCGGCGGCCCGCACGGCGCCGGCGGAGGCAACTACCCGCGCTACTCGCAGGACCAGGTCGACTGGGTCGCCGACACCATCGAGTACGCACGGGACAACGGGTTCGACCGCTTCGAGCCGACCGCCGAGCAGGAGGAGGGCTGGATGACCATGGTGGAGACCCTGGCGCCGCGCTCGATCTTCTCCGCCGAGCACAGCCACTACTACGGCGCGAACGTGCAGGGGAAGGTCCGCAAGTTCCTGCTCAACCCCGGCGGCCGGCCGAAGCTCCACGAGATCCTCGACGAGATGACGTCGACGCCGGACTTCGGCGGCGCGCTGTCGGGCGCGCTCGAAAGCGTGAGCGCCTGATGGCCGCGCGGGAGGCGCTCATCGCGCTGGTCAACCCGGTCGACGGCCGGGACGAGGAGTTCCGCTCCTGGTACTGGGACGTCCACGTGCCGGCGGTTCTGCAGCTGCCCGGATTCGTCGGCGCGCGTGTCCTCCGGCTCGCGGAGGAGCCCGGTGGGGCGGCGCCGTTCCGCTACGGCACGATCTACGAGATCGACGGCTCGGCCGTGGACGCGCGGAACCGGATGTTCGGCGCGGGGCTGGGAATGAGCGACACGATGGACCTGAGCGCGATGATCGTCGCTCCGTACGTTCAGCGCGACGACGAGAGCGGCCGCGCGCTCTGAGCGAGCGACACTGACGAGACGATCCCGCTTCAGAGAAGAACAGAGGACAACCCATGAAGACCCTCACCGTCACCGGCCCCGGCACTGCCGAGCTCGTCGAGGTCCCGCAACCCGACGCGGGACCGCGCGACGTGGTCGTCGCCATCAAGGCGTGCGGCATCTGCGGCTCGGATGTCTACTACGTCCACCGCGGCGGTATCCCGCCCCGCGATGGACACACCCCGCTCGGCCACGAGCCGGCGGGCGAGGTCACCTGGGTGGGCGACGAGGTCGAGGGCGTCGCCGTCGGAGACCACGTGGTGATCAACCCGATGGCGAACCGCGACGGCATCATCGGCAACGGGGGAGCCCAGGGGGCCCTGTCCGACGTCGTCGTGCTCTACGACGCGCAGGCGGGATCGCACTTCCGCGTCATCCCCTCGGACATCCCGTGGCATGTCGCAGCGCTCAATGAGCCGATGGCTGTCGCCTACCACGGCGTCAACCGCTCCGGCGCGGGTGAGGGGAGCAAGGTCGTCGTCTTCGGCTCCGGCCCGGTCGGGCTCGGCGCGGCCATCGGGTTCAAGTCGAATGGCGCTGCACACGTGGTCGTCGTCGATGTCGTCCCCCAACGGCTGGAGAACGCGCTCAAGGTCGGCGCGGACGCCGTCATCAACTCGGCCGAGGAGGACGTCATCCAGCGGCTGAAGGAGCTGCACGGTGAAGCGCCCGGTTTCATGGGAGCGCCGAGCCGACCCGACACCGACGTGTACCTGGACGCCGCCGGCGCGCCCGTGGTGATCGAGACCGCGCTCGCCGCGGTCAAGCATCGTGGAGTCGTCACGATCGTGGCCGTCCACAAGAAGCCGGTCGAGATCGACCTCCAGGAGATCCTGACCAGCGAGGTCGACATCCGCATGGCCATGGGTTACCCGACGGAGATCTTCGAAGTTACCGATTCGATCATCGCCAACGCCGACAAGTACGCGCACATCATCAGCGACCTCGTGCCCTTCGAGGAGGCCGTTCGCGCGGTGGAGCTCGCGTCCACCCCGGGCGCGACGGACAAAGTCGTGGTGGTCTTCGACGATACGAAAGGCTGAGTGCCCGTGTGTGCCGACGGTGCGGTGACCCTGCGTTTCCTTGTCTCTCCGTCCGACATGGATGCCGCCGGCGGCAGCGTGCAGGCCGGGCGGGTCCTGGAGTGGATCGACAAGGCGGGCTACGCGTGCGCCGTCGGGTGGAGCGGGTCGTACTGCGTCACCGCCTATGTGGGCGACGTGCAGTTCAGTCGCCCGATCTCGGCGGACTCCATCGTGGAGGCGCGGGCGCGGATCATCTACACGGGCCGGACGAGCATGCACGTGTTCGTGTCGATCGAGACGTCGGAACTGCGCAATCGTTCCTTCTCCGAGGCGACGCACTGCCTCCTCGTGTTCGTGGCGGTGGACCAGGACGGCACGCCGTGCGAGGTCCCATCTTGGGACCCGTGGAGCAGCGGTGACCGGACGATCTACGCGCGCGCCGAGGCGCGGATCGAACCGCGCAAGGAGATCCGAGCGAAGATGCTCGAACTGCAGAGCATCGGCGCCGGCAGTGTCGCGCCGACCGTATTCCGGTTTCTAGCCAGCCCTGGTGACACGAACTGGGGCGGCAAAGTGCATGGCGGCACCGTGCTGAGGTGGATCGACGAGACCGCCTCGGCGTGCGCGGCGGGCTGGGCGTCGACCTCGGTCGTCGCGGTCTACTCGGGCGGGATCCACTTCTTCCGGCCGATTCCGATCGGCAATCTCGTGGAGATCGCAGCACGGCTGATCCACACGACCGCGCGGAGCATGCACATCAGCGTTGCCGTTCGATCGGCTCACCCGTCGACCCCGGGCGACCTGGAGCTCACGACTCAGTGCATCACGGTGTTCGTCGACAAGGCGTTGGACGGACATGCTGCACCCGTGCGGCAGCTGCCATTGCTGAGCGGCGACGACCGGGCGCTCGATTCGGTGGCCCGCGAGCTGATCGACCTCCGGAGCGCGATGGCCGCTATTCCGTCCACCCTGGTCAGAAACACCGCCTGACCAATTTGATCTGCTTCAGAGAGACCGGCGGCAGACTAAGAGCGTGAGTATCGGTCCGATGAATAGGGAGCTTACGCCGTATCGAGACCTGGACGAGGTCCTGATCGATTACGCGGAGACCTCGCGCTCCGTGCTTGCGGACAACTTTATCGGCGTCTACTTGCTGGGTTCGCTCGCCATCGGTGACTTCGATCTGACGAGCGACGTCGGAAGTTGTACTTCGGGCAACTATGAAAGACCGTCGCCCGAGTATGTGATGATGTAAGCACATTTGCTCCGGGAGGTCAATCGAATGAATCCACGTACGCCCGCCGTCCGCGTCGCCGGCGCTCCCGTCAGTTTCGGCGTATTTGAGCTCACGCCCGAGGACACGTCCGTCGCGCTCCCGGATGGCGCCGCCGTCCTGGCGGCTCTTGTCGAAACAGGCTACGACGGCGTCGACCTCGGTCCCCGTGGATTTCTCGATGGTGGCGGCAGCGCAGACGGGGACAATCTGCGTGCGCGTCTGCTGTCCTCCGGCCTCGATCTCGCGGGGGGTTGGATCGAGCTCCCGCTGAGCGACGACGCCAGCTAATCCGCGGCCATCCCGGAGCTCGAGGCTGCGCTTGACGTGTTCTCAGCTGCCGGTTCTGGCGCAATCCCGCCCCGGCCGACGCTGGCCGACTCCGGCGACGACTTCCGCCGCGCCCACCCCGGAGCTGCGGCTAATCACGGCCTCGACGCTGCCAGCTGGGAGCGCGTCGGCCGCAACCTCGCCGACGCCGCACGTCGGGTGCGCAGCCGTGGCTTCGAACCCACGTTCCACCACCACGCGGGAACGTTCGTTGAGACCCCTGACGAAATTGACCTCCTGCTCGATCGTGTGGATGTCGGGCTGACGTTGGACACGGGTCACCTCCTGATCGGCGGGGGAGACCCAGCGGAGGCGTGGGACCGTTGGGGGTCGCGTATCAACCACGTGCACCTGAAGGACGTCAACCGCGACCGCCTCCGTGCGATCGTCGGCGCGGGAGGCGGAATGGTCGAGGTCTGGTCTGGCGGGACATTCGTGCCGTTGGGCGACGGAGACCTCGATACCACGGCATTCCTCGACGACCTCGTCAAAGCCGGTTACGCAGGCTGGGTGGTCATCGAACAGGATGTGTTGGCAGTGGACCATTATGACTTCGACGCGATCGTCCAGGAGCACCGCCGTAACAGGGACGTGCTGCGCCCCTGGTTCTGAGTTGTCACTCGGAGGCCGGAGGAGGTGGATCAGCGCGGTGGCCCTGTAGTCTCTCGGATCACGAGATTCGGCTCGATGAGCGTCAGCCCGCCTTCTGTGTCCGGGTTCTCGAGCCGCGTAATCAGCGCTTGAGCGGCCGCCGCCCCAACGACAGTGCTGGCGTTGTCGACCGAAGTCAGTTGGACCAGGCGCATCGCCGCTAGCGAAGTGTTGTCGTACCCGACAACCGAGAGGTCTTCTGGTACCGCCAGGCCGCGTTCGCGCGCGGCTGCGAGCACGCCTGTCGCGACCACATCGTTGAACGCGAAGACGGCCGTGGGTGGACAGCCCGACGCAAGGAGGTGGAGCCCCGCCACGTAGCCGTCGCCCTCGGTTGTGCCGCCTGCTTCAACGACGGGATCAGTGATCCCACGCTCGGCGAGGTAGGCCCGGAAGGTGTCCCGGCGGATGGCGGGGATCGCGCCAGGGCCCCCGTCGATGTGTGCAATTCGCCGGTGGCCGAGCCCCCAGAGGTGATCGAGCGCGAGCCGCGTTCCCTTGGCGTCGTCGTTGGCCACGACGTCCAGCCCGGTGCCTGGGAAATCTCGACTGGCGGCGACGACCGTCGGTCGACGACGAGCCGCGTCGCGCAGGGTCGGAGAGGGGGTCATCGTGCCCATCAGCACGAGACCGTCGACGTGGAGGCGGAGGATACTTTCGACAAGTCCGCCGCCTGCATCGTCCAGGCGCTCGTCCGCAAGAACGGTCCGATAGCCGGCTTCTCCCGCTGCGCTGGCGAACCCTTCGAGACAGTCGACGAACCACGGGTTGCGGAGGTCGTTCATCACCACGCCGAAGACGCCGGTGCGCCGGGCGCTCAGGCTCTGGGCGACCAGGCTGGGTTGGTAGCCCAGGTCCGCCATTGCGGCTTCCACGGCCGCGCGCCGCGCAGGGCTGACCTTCGGTGAGCCCTGCAGTACGAGCGAGACCAGCGACTTCGAGACGCCCGCGCGCGCAGCCACCGTCCGGATGGTCGGCTCGGCGCGAGGGGAGTCCATGCCGCAACTCTAACCCGGTCGACGGCGTTGACAGCGCGGCTTCCGGTGCGGCATGCTGTCAGCATTGGACCGGTCCAATACGGCCCAGGAACACACGATGAGGTGGAGGACGAGTGCAGAACGAACGCACAACCCCGGGCGAGCTTCGGGTCGCCGTTGTCGGCTTCGGCTGGATGGGCCGCGTTCACACGCTCGCCTATCGCCGAGCGGTGGAGCATTTCCCCGGGCTGGCGCTCCGACCGAGGCTCAGTGCCGTCGCAGACGAGGTCCCAGGCCGCGCGGACGAGGCTGCAGCGCTCTTCGGATTCGAGCGCGCGGCGACTGACTGGCGAACACTCGTAGACGCCCCGGACATCGATGCCGTCAGCATCACGGCCCCGAACTTCTTGCACCGCGAGATCGGCGAGGCGTTCGCGCGCGCTGGCAAACACATCTGGATCGAGAAGCCGGTCGGGGTCAACGCCGCCGACGCTCGAGCGGTCGAGGCCGCCGCTGCCGCGGCGGGAGTAACCGCGCGCGTCGGTTTCAATTACCGCAACGCTCCAGCGGTGCGACGCGCCAAGCGGCTCATCGAAGAGGGCGCGATCGGCACGCCGACGCACGCCTCGTTCCGGCTGCTGGGCGACTACGCCGCCGATCCCGCCGGTGCGTTCACTTGGCGCTACGAACTGGAGCGAGCCGGACACGGCGTCGTCGGCGACCTGGCCGCGCACGGGGTAGACCTCATCCGCTACCTTCTCGGAGAGGTCGTCGACGTGACCGCGTCCGGCGCGATCTTCATCGGCGAACGGCGTCGCCCGTCGGCCGCGACCACCGGTCACGTCCGCGTCGAGACGGGCGATCTGATCCCCGTGGAGAACGAGGACTGGTCAGCGTCGATGCTCACCCTGGCCTCCGGAGCCAAGGTCACCCTCGAGGCCAGCCGCATCGCGGTCGGCCACCAGAACGACTACGGATTCCGCATCCACGGCACCCACGGTGCGGTTGAGTGGGACTTCCGGCGCATGGGGGAGCTGCTGCAGGCAGGCGGAGAGCAGGCGCAGGACCTGCCGATGGCAACCGTCTTCACCGGGCCAGGCGATGGGGCCTCGGCGGCATTCCAGCCGGGCTCGGCGCTCAGTCTCAGCTACGACGACCTCAAGGTGATCGAGGCCGAGGGCTTCATGCAGGCGATCGCGGGGGTCGAAGCCGCCGACGGCGCCGACCTCTCCGACGCCGTCGCAGCTGCCGACGTCCTGGACGCCATCGCCGCCAGCTCCGAAGCCGGGGCCCGCGTGCCGATCGCGGAGCGCGTCGTGGAGCTGGTCCGATGACGATCCGGGTCGGCGTAATCGGCGCCGGGATCATGGGCTCCGACCACGCTGCGATCGCCGACGGGCGGGTCTCCGGCGCGACGGTGACCGCCGTGGCCGACCTCGATGTCGAGCGTGCGGCCGCCGTTGTGCGAAGCCTGAGGAACGCGCGAGTGGCGGAGTCCCCGTTCGAGTTGATCGCAGCTGAGGATGTCGACGCGATCGTCGTCGCCTCCGCCGACGCCAGTCATGCCGAGTACACCCTCGCCGCGATCGCGGCAGGCAAGCCGGTGCTCTGCGAGAAGCCTCTCGCGCCCGACGTGGGCTCCTGCGACGCCATCGTCGACGCCGACGACCGGGCGAGAGAGCGCCTCGGCCGAGGATTGGTCTCGGTCGGATTCATGCGGCGATTCGACCCCGCATACGTGTCACTCAAGCAGGCGATCGTGGAGGAGTCGATCGGGCGCACGGTTCTGCTCAACTGCGAGAGCCGCGGCGTGACGAGCGGACCGGGAACGACCAGCGAGGGCGCGATCACGGGCTCCACCATCCACGAGCTGGACATCGTCCCGTGGTTGCTCGACTCTCCCGTCGTCGAAGCGCGGTGGGACGCCCCCGTCTCGGCAGTAGAGGGGCTGGTCGACCCGCATGTCGTCACGTTGCGCACCGAGAGCGGGGCGCTCGCCGTGGTGGAGACCTACCTCAACGCCCGCTACGGCTATGACATCCGCTGCGAGGCCGTCGGCACTACGGGGACCGCAGCCATCCACACCACCGACGACGGCCGGGTGACGATCACCGGCGAGCTGCACCGCGCCGAGAGTTACGGCGCGGACTGGCGCCGCCGGTTCGCCGAGGCATATCGCATCGAGGTGCAGGCGTGGGTGGACTCGCTTCGCGACGAGCAGCCGAGCCCGCTCGCCGACGCCCGCGCCGGCCGCGCGGCGACCGTGCTCGCCCAGGCGGTCATCGACTCGATGCACGAGCGCAGGACCGTGGAGGTGCCGCGGTGAACGGCCTTCCGGTCCTGGCATCCGCGGTGCCGGACTCCAGGGACGCTCCCGCGCTCGGCTGGGGTGTCGTCGGCACCGGGTGGATCGCCAAGCGCTTCGTCGACGCGCTCCACGCCCACACGCGCCAGCGGGTCGTCGCCGTCGCGGCGCGACGCCCGGGGAGTGCGGAAGCATTCGCCGGCACCCACGGAGTGCCGACGGCGCATCCGGACGTCGCGGCCCTCCTGGCCGACCCTGCCGTCGACGTGGTGTACATCGCCACCCCGCACCCATCGCACGCCGAGTTGGCGATCGCCGCCATCGACGCGGGCAAGCATGTGCTCGTCGAGAAGCCACTCGCACTCGACGCGGCCCAGGCGAGGGAGGTCGCCTCACGAGCCCACGCGGCGGGCGTCTACTGTGCGGAAGCGCTCTGGACGTTCTTCCTCCCACGGTTCGACGTTGTGCGTCGCCTCGTCGAGCGCGGAGAGATCGGCGACCTCCGAACCGTACTCGCCGAGTACGGCGAGTACCTGCCCGACGACCATCGGGCGATGAGCCCGACGCTCGCGGGCGGAAGCCTGCTCGACCTCGGCACCTACCCGATCGCGCTGGCCGCCCGCTGGACCGGCCGTCCCGCCACCGTGCGCGCGGTGGGTGAGACGAACCGTTCCGGGGTCAACGCTCAGACCGGCGCGCTCGTCCAGGACGAGAGCGGACGGATCGCGGTCCTCCACACTTCGCTGATCGCGGGAAGTGCGACCACCGCGGCGCTGATCGGAACCGAGGGCTCGATCGAGCTCCCCGGCCCGTTCTACCACCCGGGCACCGTGCTCCTGCGCACCAGGGACGGACGAGCCCGCGCAGTCTTCGACGAGCCGCGCATCGGCCACGCCGGCCTGCGCTTCGAGGCTGCCGCCGTCGCCCGCGACATCGCGGACGGCCGCACCGAGTCGGCGGTCCGGCCACTCGCCGACACCATCGCCTTCCTCGAGCTGATGGACGCGATCCGTGCAGAGGCCGGGATCGACTTCGACGCAGCAAGGGAGCTCGTCCGATGAGCCTCGGCATCCTCCCCGCCGACCACGAACGGGCCACGCTCATTGGGCGCGCCTGGGTTCCCAACATCGGCCCCGCGGTCGTCGCCGTCCGCGACGGCGAGCTGCACGACGTGACAGCGACCTTCCCGACCGTGAGCAGCGTGATCGAGACAGGCCGCGCCGCCGACGCGCTCCGGAGCGCCTCGGGAACGGTCATCGGCTCCGTCGACGAAATCGCCGGCAACTCCGGGACGGGCGCCCACTCCTCCCGGCCTTCGCTGCTTGCCCCCGTCGACCTCCAGGTGCTCAAAGCCGCAGGGGTGACATTCGCCGTCTCGATGATCGAGCGGGTCATCGAGGAGCGTGCCCGCGGCGACCTCGCCGCGGCAGCCGCAATCCGGGAGCAGCTCAGCGACCGCATCGGGCACGACCTCGCTGCACTGCGCCCCGGCTCGCCCGAGGCGCTCGCGGCAAAGGAATACCTGATTGCGGAGGGCTGGTGGAGCCAGTACCTCGAGGTCGGCATCGGCCCCGACGCAGAGATCTTCACCAAGGCCCCCACCCTGTCGGCGGTCGGCTATGGGGCCGACATCGGGGTACTCCGTACGTCGGAGTGGAACAACCCTGAGCCCGAGGTCGCGCTCCTGGTCGACTCACACGGCGCGGTCGCCGGAGCGATGCTCGGCAACGACGTCAACCTCCGGGATGTCGAAGGGCGATCAGCTCTCCTGCTTCCCCGCGCTAAGGACAACAACGCCTCCTGTTCCCTGGGCCCGTTCGTGCGCCTGTTCGACGACGGATTCGGGATCGACGACGTACGAACGGCACGTGTCCGGCTCGATGTGACCGGTCATGATGGGTTCGAACTCGAAGGCTGGTCCGATATGGGCCAGATCAGCAGGGACCCGCTCGACCTCGTGGGTCAGCTCATCGGAGACCACCACCAGTACCCCGACGGCGCCGTGCTCATGCTCGGGACGCTGTTTGCGCCAACAGCCGATCGGCGCGAGCCCGGGCTGGGCTTCTCGCACGAACCCGGCGACATTGTGCGGATCTCCTCGCCGGCGTTGGGCACGCTCACGAATCGCGTTCAGCACAGCGAGGACTGTCCGCCCTGGACGTTCGGCCTCTCGGCGCTGTTCCAGAACCTCGCCTCCCGCGGACTGACCCTGCCTGCAGCAACGACGATCACAGGAGAACGACAGCGATGATCCTCACCCACGACCCGCGCACGGGCGCCTCGGTGGCGATCGGCATCGACCCGACCACAACCGGGGAGGTCAAGGCGATCGTCGCCGCAGCCGCACGCGCTGCAGGCGAACTCGCCCGAATGGACAGGGGACGACTGGCCGAGCTGCTGGAGACGATCGCGGACTCGGCGGAGGCCAACGCGGACGACCTCGTCGCCGTCGCCGCCCGCGAGACCGGGCTTTCAACAGAACGCCTCGCCGGTGAGCTTCGTCGCAGCGTTTTCCAGTTCCGCCTCTTCGCCGAGGCAGTCCGCGAGGGAAGCCACCTCGAAGCCGCCGTCGACCACGCCGGTCCCACAGCTCTCGGTCCCGCCCCCGACGTGCGGCGCATGCTGATCCCGCTCGGTCCGGTCGCCGTGTTCGGCTCCAGCAACTTCCCCTTCGCGTTCAGCATCCTCGGCGGCGACACCGCCTCAGCGCTCGCCGCGGGCAACTCTGTCGTACTCAAAGCGCACAGCTCACATCCCGAGACCTCCGTCCTCTCCCACGGCGTGCTGCGCGCCGCGGTCCTGATCGCCGGCTTCCCTGAGGGAACCGTCGGAATCGTGTACGGCCAAGAGGCCGGGCGCGCTCTGGTCCGGGAACCCGAGGTGGCAGCGGTCGGCTTCACCGGATCGCTCGGAGCCGCCGAAGCCCTTCAGTGCGCCATCGCCGAACGGAGCACCCCCATCCCGTTCTACGGCGAGCTCAGTAGCGTCAACCCGCTCATAGTCACCCCGGCTGCGGCGAGCCGACGCGGCGCCGGAATCGCGCGCGGGCTGCACAGCTCGGTGACTGGGTCGGGCGGTCAGCTCTGCACGAAACCTGGCCTCGCCTTCATCCCCGCCGGCGAGGCCGGCGACGCGCTGGTCGCCGAACTGGTTAAGGCGACTATGCGGACCGCGCCTGCGGTCCTCCTGAACGCGCGGATCGCCGACGCGTACCGGGAGATCAGCGCCCGGCTCGCCGAGTCCGCACCCGTCATCGCCGCCGGGGACGGCGACACCGGCCCCGGCTACCGGGTCGAACCACAGGTGTTGGAGATCGACGCCACACGATTCGGTCCAGAGCACGCGGAGGAGTGCTTCGGACCGCTCGTCGTCGCGGTGCGCTATCGCGACGAGAACGAGATCGCCGCAGCGCTCGAACGGATCCCCGCCTCGCTGACGGCGACGATCCACAGCGAACCGGGCGATCGCCTCGACGCTCTGATCGGCGCTTTGACCCCGAAGGCGGGACGACTCGTCTTCGACGGCTACCCGACCGGCGTACGCGTCTCGTGGGCGCAGCACCACGGAGGTCCGTGGCCGGCCACGAACACCCAGCACACGTCCGTCGGGGTTACGGCGATGCGCCGCTTCCTGCGACCGTTCGCGTGGCAGGACGCGCCACAGTCGGTGTTGCCCCGCGAGCTCCGCGACGGCCCGGTCGACCTCCCTCGTCGTGTCGACGGCTCACTCGTCCTGCCGGAGCCGCTCGCGCCAACGGGGTGCGGTTCGTGAAGGCGGCGCGCTGGCACGCGCGCGGCGACGTGCGCGTGGAGGAGGTGCCGGATCCGGTGCCCGCGCCGGACGAGCTCATCCTGCGGGTCGAGTGGTGCGGGATCTGCGGCACCGACCTCGAAGAGTACCGGGAGGGACCGATCACCATCCCGGTCGACCGTCCGCACCCGCGGCGAGGCTCCCGGGCGCCGGTCACGCTCGGCCACGAGGTGGTCGGCCGGGTCGCCGTTGCCGCAGCCGATGGCAGTGGGCCGCCGATCGGCGCGCTCGTCGTTCCGGACGTCGTGATCGGTTGCGGCGAATGCTGGTGGTGCCTCCGCCACCAGGAGGGGCTGTGTGTCGAGCTGGCGGTGCGCGGTCAGACTGAGGACGGCGGCCTCGCCACCTTCATGGCCGCGCGCGCCCGCACCTGTCTGGTCGTTCCCGAGGGCGTCACTGCGGCCGAAGCGGCCCTTGTCGAGCCGGCCTCCGTCGCCGTGCGCGCCCTGGCCAAGGCCGGGTCGGTCGCCGGCGCGAGCGTCGCCGTGGTCGGCGGGGGGACGATCGGACAGCTGGTCGCCCGGGTCGCTGCCGCTGTAGGGGCCGCCCACGTGATCGTCGTCGACCCGGTCGCGGAGCGCCTCGCGCTCGCACGCCGGCACGGCGCCGCCGCGCTCCGTCCCGACGAGGTGGATGGCGTCTACCGCACCGTGGACGTCGCCGTCGAAGCAAGCGGCGCAGCCTCCGCCCTCCCGCTCGCCGTCCGGCTCACTCGGCGCGGAGGCATCACCGTCGCGTTGGGTATCGCCCCCGAGCCGGTGGCACTCGACCGCATCGACCTGGTGCTCGGCGAGAAGCACCTCGTCGGGTCCGCCGCCCATCTCTGGGACGACGACAGCTCCGTAGCGCTCGACCTCATCGCGTCCGGCCGCGTGCAGGTGGCCGACCTCGTCAGCCACCGCGTCCCGCTCGATAACGTGCTCGACGCGATCGAGCTCCTCGACAACCGGGACCCGACCGTGCTGAAAGTGCTGGTCGACTGTGCCTGAGCCCACCACGCGCATCTCCGCCGTCGATACGTTCGCCACCTTCGGAGGCGTGCGCAACTGGCTGTTCGTCCGGGTCACCACCACCGACGGGCTGCACGGCTGGGGCGAGGCGTCCACCGAGCTGTGGGAGTCCACCGTCGAGGCCGCCGTCCACGAGCTTGGGAACCGCCTCCTCGGTTCCAATGCCCTCGCCACCGAGCCGCTCTGGCAACGCGCCAACCGCCACGGATTCTGGCGGGGAGGGGTCGTGCTCTCCAGCGCGCTCGCCGCCATCGACCAGGCGCTCTGGGACATCCGGGGTCGCTTCCACGGGGTCCCGGTGTACGCCCTGCTCGGCGGCCCGTCGCGAGAGTGGATCGAGACGTACCGCCACGTCGGCATCTACGACCCGGACCGGCTGGCCGAGGAGGCACGCGCCCTGATCGCCGCCGGCACCCGCACGCTCAAGACCGGTGCGTGGGTCGCCGACAGTCCGGCGCCCGAGCGCGAACGCCTTCGCAGGGCCGAGCATCGCCTACGGACCTTGCGCGAGGCCGTCGGCGACGACGTCGAGATCCTCATCGACAACCACGGCCGCGCGCGCCCCGACGAGGCGATCCGGTTGATCGAGACGGCGGCTGCCTCACGTCCACGCTGGATAGAGGAACCGATTGCGCCGGAGGCGCCCGAGCTGGTAGCACCCGTGGCCGAGGCCGCGCGTCGGCACGGAATCTCGATCGCTCTCGGGGAGCGCTTGTTCTCGCGTTGGGAGTTCCGGCCCGTCCTCGAACGTCAGCTCGTCGATGTCGTCCAGCCCGACCTCTGCCACGCGGGAGGGATCACCGAGGTGGTCAAGATCGCCTCCCTCGCCGAGGTCTACCGCGCCGTCGTCGCTCCACACAACCCGGCCGGTCCAGTCTCGACGGCCGCGGCCGCGCACGTCGGGATGGCGATCCCGAACTTCGACATCCTTGAACTCTGCATCGATGGCCCACGAGCATCGGAGGTCGTCGCTGAGCCGTGGACGCTCGACGGCCATCGTCTCCTTGTGCCGGATCGACCCGGACTGGGTATCGACCTCGACGTGGAGGCCATTCTCGACCAGCCGCCGAGACCCATTGTGGTCCCGAGTGAGGCGTACGCCGCCGACGGCAGCGTACGAGACGTCTAAGGAACATAACGGAAGTAGGTATCAGATGGCACGGGCCGTCACCATGTGGGAGTTCTCCTGGCTGCTGCGGCGGCAAGGGGAGCAGCGCGAGTACGCCGACACAGAGCGGGTGCTCGACGAGCTCGCCGAACGCGGCTACGACTGCGTCCGAATTGACGCGTTCCCACACCTCATCGCCGCCGACAGGGATGGACACACGAGCGGCACGTTCGCCGTGCACCCTCAGCCAGACCATTTCATGTGGGGGCCGCACGGCGGCAACGTGACCGTGGTGGACCCGGCGGGCGCACTGGCCGCGTTCGTCACCGGTTGTCGCGACCGCGGGATCACCGTCGCCCTATCCAGCTGGTTCAACGACGACGACGAGCACCGGCGTCTCGGGATCGAGACCCCGGCCGACCTCGCGCGGGTGTGGGAGGAGACGCTCGGCGCGCTGGAGGCCCGCGGCCTCCTCGACGCTATCGAGTACGTCGACCTGTGCAACGAGTTTCCCCTCGACGACTGGCTTCCGGCCGCGCACGAAGCGATCTTCGGCCGCCCGCAGGACACGCAGCCGAGCATCCCCGGTCAGGCCGTCGAGGGGGGCTGGGTCTGGAGCGCGGAACAGCGCGAGCGTATCCGCGCCTACTTCGCCGCGGTCAATGGCCTCCGGGCGCGCTGGCCGCAGTTGCGGTTCACGGTGTCGGTCGCTCCGGTCTCCGAATCGGTCTACGACCTCGACTACCGCGACCTGGATCTCATCGAGACCCACATCTGGCTCTCCAGCAACGTGGCCGAGTTCGCTGCTGCCACAAACTTCTCGCTCGACGAGTACGGGTTCCCCGGGGCGTGGCAAAAGCAGGTCGACAGCCTTGACGACGTCTACTGGCCTCACCCGGAGCGATGGCACCGCCGGCTCGGGGAAGAGATGGCGCGCTGGGCCGCTGTCGCTCGAGCCCAAAACCGTTCCCTCTGGACCACCGAGGGTTGGTCGCACATCTTGCTCGACGATTTCACCTCACCTTTGGGGCACCACGCCTGGGACTATGTGAAATCCGTCGCCGAATATGCCGTCCCGAAAGCGCTCGCACTCGGGTGGGAAGGTGTGTGTACATCCAATTTCGCAGAGCCGCACTTCCCGGAGCTCTGGGCCGATGTCGAGTGGCATCGGACCATGACCGACCTAATCCGGAACCACACGGCGTCGTGAGAGCCGAGCAGCTCACCGGCCCGCTGTGCGAACACGGCGAGGGTCCTGCCTGGTCGGAACGCTGGGCAGGGCCGCGGTGGGTGGACATGCTGGCCGGTGACGTCCTCGAACTGCAGCCGGACGGGTCCGTGCGGCGCAGACATACCGACCGCGTTGCTGCGTTCACCCGGCCTCGCTCGGGTGGAGGCTGGATGGTCGCCGGCCGGTCCCGACTGTCGGCGACGAGCGGGGACGACCTCGATGCGAAACTCGACGTAGGGCCGGAGCTCTGGTCGGCCGCCGACGTGCGCAGCAACGATGGCGCCTGCGCACCGGACGGCAGCCTCTTGCTCGGCACGATGGCCGATGATGCGACGGAAGACCGCGGGTTCCTCGCCGCTGTCGAGCGGGGCGACACACGACGTGTGTGTGCGGCCACCATCTCAAACGGTCTCGGTTTTACTTCCGACGGCGGCGCACTCTACATCGACAGCACCTTGCGCCGCATCGATCGTTTCGACTGGGATCCGATCCACGGTCTGACAGGGAGGCGTCCCTGGGTCGACGTGTCGCACGCTCCCGGTATCCCGGACGGTCTGTCGGTCGCAGCAGACGGCGGTGTCTGGGTGGCGTTTTTCGGTGGCGCAAGCGTGCGGAGATACGGACCGGAAGGCAGGGAGGAGGCGGTAGTGCCCATCCCCGTCGCGCAGCCGACGGCCGTCGCGTTTGTTGGAGCGGGGGAGCTGGCGGGCGGCCTTGTCGTCACCACTTCCCGTTACGCACTCGGCGCGGCCGCGGAGCGGAGTGCCGGAGCGCTTTTCGCGATCCCGGGCGCCGGAGAGGGCGCCCGGGTCCACGAGTGGAGCGGCGAGCTGCGGTGACTTCGGTTCAGCCCTTCGATCCCGCGAACGAGAGCCGGTCCTGGATCTGTCGGCTGAGCCCGACGTACACCAGCAGCGGAGGCCACACCGAGACGAAGATGGCGCCGACGAGGTAACCCCAGAACGTGGTGAACGTCCCCTGGAACTGGGCGAGCCCGAGCGGGACGGTGAAGTTCTCCGCCGACCGCTCGTACACGAGAGGGAAGAGGAAGTCGTTCCAGATCCACAGCGCGTAGACCGTGCCGACAGTCGCGAACGCGGAGCGCGTCATCGGAAGGACGACCCGCCAAATCGTGGTGAAGAGCCCCGCCCCGTCGATGCGGGCCGCCTCCTCGAGCTCGACCGGCACCGCCATGAACGCGGCGCGCAAGAAAAGGATCGCGAACGGTGCCCAACTCAAGTACTGCAGGATCAGCGCGACCAGGGTGTCGCTGAGACCGAACGCCGACATCTGCAGCGCTGAGGGGAGGACGATCGTCTGGGCCGGGATGAGCTGACCGGCGACGAAGATCGCGAAGAGGATCGCCATGCCGGCGAATTTCATTCGGGCGAACGCGTAGGCCGCGAGGCCCTCGATGATGAGGATGCCGGTGACCGAAACGATCGTGATCAGGGCGCTGTTGATGTACAGAGACCCAAACGCGCCCTGGTTCCACGCGTTGACGATGTTGTCGAAGTTCAGCGAGGTCGGTAGCGAGAACGGGTTGCCGATGATGTCGGAGGACTTCTTGAACGCGCTCGTCGTGACCCAGAGCAGCGGGAACAGCACGACGATCGCGAGTGCGCACAGCCAGACGTAGGAGCCGACTTTCGCCGGAAGTGAGAAGCGTGCGAATTTCATGGCGTTCCTAACGGGGGGCTTTCTCGCCGCGGGTGATCCGGAGCTGGATGACTGCGATGATGCAGAGGATGACGAACAGGGCGACGCCGATCGCGTTGCCATAGCCGACGTCGTTGCCGCCGAAGGAGACGCTATAGAGGTACGTCACCAGCGTGTCCGACGCGTGGAACGGCCCGCCGGCGGTCATGACGTAGACGGTGTCGAAGAGCCGGAACGAGTTGATGAATCCGAGCAATACGACGACCGACGCGACCGGCTTGATCGTCGGCAGCACGATCTGCCACAGGATGCGACCCTGCGACGCCCCGTCCACCTCCGCCGCCTCACAGATCTCGTCATTCACCTGCGTCAGAGCGCTGAGGAAGAGGACGACGGAGAAGCCGAAGTTCTGAAGGATGTACGTTGCGGTCACCGACGGCAGTGCCCACTTCGCATCTCCGAGCCACGGTTGCGCCCACGCACCGAGCCCGACTGCGCGAAGCCCCTCGTTGATCAGTCCCTGCGACGGGCTGAAGAAGAAGATCGCCAGCATTGCCATCGCGACGGTGGAGATGACGACCGGCGCGAAGAAGACGATCCGGAAGAACGCGCCGCCGCGGATACCCGCGTGGATGATCGCGGCGAGGACGAAACTCCCCGCGGACATGAAGAAGAACACCATGACAGCGACGAACACATTGTGCCCGAAGCTGCTCCAGAACAGGCCGTCCGTGAACAGTCTTTGATAGTTGGCGACTCCGACGAACTTGATGTCCGCCAGGTTGATGCCATTCCACGAGGTGAAGCTGAGCACCACGGCCCCGACGATAGGCACGAGCTGGAACACCGCGTAGAGGATGCCGGCAGGTGCGATGAGCGCGTACGCCTTCCACGACGGCTCCGCGCCGGCGCGTGACACGCGCCGGACGCGGAGCTTCGCAGTCGAGATCACTGCTGTTGCCATGAGGTTTCTAGCCGTTCGCCTTCTGGGCGGCCTCGGTGGCCGACTCCAGCTGCTGCGCGAGCTGCTGGGGGGTGATATCGCCCGACATCAGGCCCACGCTGCCCTGCCAGATGTACTTCGTGTAGATGTTCACGTCGATGCCCTGGTCGTTGTAGAGGGCGGAACCGTCCGAGCCGGTGTCCTTGACGAAGCCGGAGATGGTGTTCCACTGCGTCTTGATGGACTTGTCGACGTCAAGCGCGCTGCTGTTCGTCTTGTACGGCATGAACGAGAGCGATTCCTTCTGGTACTGGCTGGCCACCTCCGGCCGGCTGAGGTACTCGAGGAACTTCTCCGTCGAGGCTGTGTCGGCCTTCTTGCTCACCATGAGCACCGAGTTGGCGATCGTGATGTCGGTGCCCTTGCCCTTGCCGTCCTTGAACGGCGGGAACAGCATGACACCTGGCGTGAACGACGGCTGAGATGCCTGGATGGTGTTCAGGAACCAGGAGCCCATCTCGTAGAACCCGACGTCACCCTTCAGGAAGAGCGAGTCAGCTGTCGCCTGCGCCTCGCCGAGGAAGCCGTCCTGGAAGTAGGGCTTCATGTCGACGTACGCCTGAAGTGCGTTCACGACCTCCGGGTCGGTCCACTTGGGGGTGTCCGGCTGGCCGGCGCTGACACTGCGGTCGTAGAGCTGCTGGGTAGCCTTCGAACCAAGCGCACGCTGGACCAGGTCGTTCAGGTAGTGACCGCCGGGCCACTGGTCCTTCGCGCCGATCACCGCAGCGTTGCCGCCGGCCGACTTGATTTTCTTCATCGCGGCGAGCATGTCCTCAAAAGTGTGGATCGAGGACGCCTCGATGCCGTACTTCTTGAGGTAGACCGGGTTGAACCAGATCAGGTTGCCGACGTTGTAGCCGGTGCTGACTCCATACACCTTGCCTTCGTAGGTGTTGCCGGTGACGGCTCCGCCGAGCGCCCTCGACTTGATGGTGCTGTTGTAGAAGGAAGTGATGTCCTGGATGACGCCCGACTTCGCGAAGTTGTAAACCTCGGGCCCAGAGATGTCGCTCGCAAGCGACGGCGGATTGCTCGACGAGAGCGCGGTGCGCACCGCCGGCTGGTAGGTCGAGCCGCTGTTCGGCTGGACCTGGTTCTGCACTTTGATGCCGGTCGCCTTGGTGAAGCCGTCGAACAGATGCTGTGCGGCGACCTTTCCGACGGGGTCGGACCAACGGTTCATGACACTGATGCTGCCTGAACCGCTCGAACCGGAGCTCGAGCAGCCGGCGAGGGCAAGCCCGACGACTGCGGCTCCTGCCAGCAGTGTCGCCAGGCGACGTCGGACGCGGCGACCCTCGCGCCGTTGTGTTGACTTCATCGTCTCTCCTCTTGGTGGGGGACCGGTCAATGGACCAGTCGGGTGGGGGTTCCCCCGGTCAGCCGATGGGATCGGGCTGAAGTTCGAGTGCGTCGGCGACGGGGGCGTCGGACGCGTGGTGCCGCTGGCGGTACGAGTGGGATGTCTGGTACTCCGACCGGTAGTCGGTCGGGGTCATCCCGCGGTTGCGGCGGAGTTCGTGTGTGAGGTGGCTGGTGTCGTAGAAGCCGGTGCGGACGCTGATTTCGCCGATCGACTGGGAGGTCGTGGCCAGAAGGTCGCACGCGGCCATCAGTCGGACCCGGAGCAGGTACTTGTGCGGGGTGACGCCGAAGTGCTGCTTGAACAGGCGACTGAAGTTGCTGGGCGACATGAGCACGCTCCCGGCCAGATCGCCGACCGTGAGTGCTCGTGCGTAGTCGCGGGTGATCAGCTCGATCGCTGGCGTGAGTGTGCGCAGGCTGTCGGAGGCGGCCTCCTTGATGGTGAGGCTGCGGGTGACGCCGAGAAGTCCGGTGATCGCGCCCTCCGGATTGCGGATGGCGGTCTTCGTGCTGACGAACCAGTCGTAGGATCCGTCGCGGTTGCGGACGAGTTCGACCAGGTCGATCAGCGGCTCGCCGGTCTCAAGGACCGCAATGTCGTAGTTGCGATAGTGCTCGACCAGGTACTCCGGGGAGAAATCCTCGTCGCGCTTGCCGATGATCTGCGCCTTGCTGCGGCAGCCCATCAGCGACACGAAAGGCTCGGAGCAGTCGACGAAGATACGGTCGGCGTTCTTCACGAAGATGAACAGATCGGGCACGTGGTCGAAGGCGCTGATCAGCGCCCTGCCGGTTTGTTCCAAACCGCTCAACGGAAGCGCACTGCCGTCCGGTGAGGTTGTGAACGTTGCGTGGGTTTCCATTGCACCTCCTCGTGCGTTGCGATCACTGGGTGAGCTGTCCGCTCATGTCAGGACAAGCATCACCCCGAGGTCGATCACAGCACAACGGTTCTACGGTCGAGTCGGCTGGAATTTACAAGAAACGAATCGGAATTTCCAACACACCTCGAGACGGTTCTTCCTATCGTCGAAGGAGGCAATGAGGAAGGACTCGTGAGACATGGACGATGACGCCCGCGCAGTGAAGGAGCCGACAACGCATTCCGCGTCGGCGCCGCCACCACTGGTCTCGATCGGCAGTTGGGCATTCAGCTTCGGCCCCTACGAGTCGCACCCGTGGAGCTTCGACCGGTTCGCTGATTTCGCCGCGGAGGCCGGCTACGACGGAGTCGAGATCAACGGATTCCGCCCTCACCCGCACGAGGAGGACTACGCGGAGGCCGACGCCAAGCGGCTTCGCGTCCAGCTCGCAGACAAGGGCCTCGGCATCTCCGGCTTCGCCCCCGATCTGCGGTCCACCCCGCCCGCCGAGGTGCCGGAGGAGGTCTACCTCGCGCGGATCGCGCGGATCGCCGACTTCGTCGGCGCCGCGGAGATCCGGACCGTGCGCGTCGACACGATCACCCCGCCGACCGGACCGGCCACGGCCGATCCGGAGGAGGCACTGGCACGACTCGCGAAGACCTGGCGCGCCTCCGCGCAGTGTCTGGCGGACGTCGGCGCCCGGCTCGTCTGGGAGTTCGAGCCGGGCTTCTGGATCAACCGTCCGAGCGACATCGTCCGGGTCGTCGAGGAGGTCGATCACGCGAACTTCGGGCTTCTGTTCGACACCTCGCACGCCCACACCCTTGGCCGCTATGGTCGCCGGCAGGGGCAGGATCCCGAGCTGCTGAGCGGCGGGGCTGCGGAGTTCGCCTCGCGGGTGGCCCCCTGGGTGCGTCACCTGCACCTGATCGACAGCGACGGCAGCCTTCATGACGAAGACACCAGCGTTCACCTCCCGTTCGGGCAGGGCGAGCTGGACTTCCAGGAGGTGCTGGACGGGCTCGGCCCCGTCGCCGCAGGCTTGGAGTGGTGGACGGCCGACTATTGTTTCTGGCCGAAGACAGAGTTCGATGCGCTCCGCGGGGCGAGCGAGCTCCGCGCGATCCGCGACACGTTCCTCAGCCGCCAGCAGAGCATCAGGGAGCACGCATGAGAGCAGCAGCCATCACCGGACCGGGCGCTGTCGAGATCGTTGACCGCCCACAGCCCCACGGTTTGGACGACCTCGTCGTCGTCCAGATCCTCGTCGCACCGATGTGCACGGAGTTCAAGTCCCGGCAATCCGGCGACGTCTCCGACTCGCTCGGCCACGAGGCCGCGGGCGTCGTCGTCGACGCCGGGTCCTCTACGCGGGTAGAGGTAGGTGACCGCGTCGTGGTGATGCCGGGCAACGCGTGCGGCACCTGCCGTTACTGCATCGCCGGGGAGCACATCCACTGCCCGTTCCAGCGCGACGTGCTGACTGAATCGGCGCAAACATACGGCACTGCCACCTATGCCGAGTATGTGCTGAAACCCGACTGGCTGCTCGTCCCCGTCCCCGACGATGTCTCGCTGATCCACGCCTCGGCGGCGTGCTGTCTTCTCGGCCCGAGCTTCAACGCCAGCCAGCGGATGAACGTCTCCGCTTCGGACACCCTGCTCGTCGCCGGCTGCGGACCGGTCGGGCTCGGCGCGATCATCAACGGGGTGACCCGCAACGCGGACGTCCTCGCCCTGGAGGTGAACCCCTGGCGCGCCGAGCTCGCCCGCACCCTCGGAGCGACGGTCTTCGACCCAACAGCGGACGGCGTCGTCGAGCAGATCCTCGACGCGACAGGCGGCTGGGGCGTCACGGCTTCCATCGAGACCAGCGGCGTCTGCTCCAACCCCGCACTCCTCGCTTCGGTGTCCGCCCGCCGGGCCGGTCTGAGCGTCGTCGCTTGGGGGCTGGACATCGCGTTGCCCCCGATCGTTCCGCTGGGCCTCGACATCCACGGTGTCTGGCACTGGAAGCATCAGACCGACGGCTGGCGCATGATCGAGACAATCCGCAAGTCGACCGACCTCCTCGACACGGCGATCACGCACAGCTTCCCCCTCGACCAGGTCTCCGACGCGATGGATGTGCAGGATTCCGGCCGATGCGGCAAAGTGGTGCTCTTCCCCCAGGGGGTGAGCGATCTGTGACCACCATCGTCACGCTCGCTGGTGAAGGCGAGTACGAATCCGACGTCACAATGCGACCGGTCGCCGAGGGCATCGCACGCGACCTCGGCGCCACACTCGACTACCGAACGACCAGCGTCATCGAGGACGTCCCCGATTTCCCCGAGTCCAGCTTCGGCGGCCTCGACGCGCTCGCCGACGCCGACCTCCTGCTGCTCTACACACGGTTCCGCGTGCTGCCGGACGACGAGGTCGCCGCGCTCGCGGCCTACCTGGAGCGCGGAGGCGCCGTCGTGGCGCTGCGCACCTCCAACCATGCGTTCCACCCGGTGGCTGGGTCGGCATGGGAGAGCTGGACCGCAGGTTTTGCTAGACGTTACCTCGGCAGCGCCTGGTCGACTCACCACGGCCACACCTCCCGCACACGTGTGGAGGTCGTTGCAGACGACCCGATCACCGCTGGTCTCCCCGCAGAGTTCGAGGTCGACTCGTGGCTTTACGTCAACGAGCCGCCCGCCGCCGCGCGGGTCCTGCTCGCCGGCGACCCGATCGACCCTGAGATCGATCCGCAGCCGTCGCCGGTCGCGTGGGCCTGGGACGACAGAGGTCGTCGCGTGTTCTACACGAGTCTCGGCAGTCAAAGTGATCTCGAGCGACCGGAGGTGCTGCGCCTGCTCACCCAGGCTTCCCGCTGGGCCATTGAGGGCGACCGATGAAGGCTGCTTCGCTCGGCTACCTGGACGAGGGCTCCGGTCCGCCGCTCGTGCTGTTGATGGGCCTCGGCGCGACGGCTGAAGCCTGGCGGCCGCACTTGGACGCCTGGGCAGCAGAATTCCGCTGCATTGCAGTGGACAACCCGGGGGCCGGGGGCTCGGAACTCGGTGGCGAACCATTGACTGTGGCGGCGATCGCTGCGCGCGTGGCCGCCCTGCTTGACGAGCTCGGGATGGAGCGGGTTGCGGTCGCGGGCATCTCGATGGGAGCGTGCACGGCCCAAGAGCTCGCTCTACAGCGACCCGACCTGGTCTCCCGACTGGTACTCGTCGCCCCGTGGGCCGTGAGCGACGCATACACCGACGGCGTCCTTGAGTCTCTGGTCGCATCGCGGACCGACTCGTCATCTCGGCATTTCGCCCTCCACCTGCGCAACACGGTGTGGACGCCGGAGTGGATCAATGAGCACGCGGAGCAGTTCGAGTCCGACCTCGCCCAGGAGCCGGTGATCAGTCTGGAGGCGTTCACGGCTCAGGCCACAGCATGTTCGACGCATGACACGCGCGCCCGGCTCGCCGCTATCGATGTGCCGACCTTGGTGACTGTTGGAACCGAGGACGTCTTCATTCGCCCCGGGCTGTCCTATGCGGTCGCTGATGGAATCTCCGGTGCAGAACTCCGGATGTTCGGCGGGACGGGACACGTGCACCACTGGGAGCGCCTGGACGAGTTCAACACGATCGTGGGGGAGTGGCTGAGGTGAACGGTGTCGATCGCTTCGCGTGTCAGACGTACAGCTGGCAGATGTCTGCTGACCGTTTCCGGGGTGAGACTCGGCACATGGCTGAGACCGCCTCACGCGCCGGTTTCGCCGGGTTCGAGCCGGAGATCTTCATGCTCGGTCCCGGCTGGACCGCACGGCGGCTCGACGAGGATCTCGCGTCGGCTCCGCTGCGGCTGGCCGCGCTGTGCCTCGTCCGCGACTGGCGCGGCGAGCGCGAGACCGACAACGAGCGACAGGAGGCCGACGCGGCGATCGACGCAGTCGCCGGTCATCCTGGTGCCGTGCTGAACCTTGTAGTCATGCCAGGCGCTGACCGGACGAACCGACGCGAGAGGCAGGTCAACGCCCTCGCGTGCATGCGGGAGGTTGCGAAACGCGCCGCCGACCGTGGCGTGATCGCCACGTTCCACCCGAACTCCCCGGCCGGATCCGTCTTCCGCACTCCCGACGACTACACGTTGCTACTGAACGAGCTTCCCGCGCCGCTCGGCTTCACGCCGGACGTCGGGCACATCGCAAAGGGCGGCATGGACCCGATCGCCTTGATCCGGCAGGCGTCCGACGTCATCCGCCACGTCCACATCAAAGACATCGACGCCGACGGAACCTGGGCACCGACCGGCGAGGGAGTACTCGACATTCCCGCTATCGTCTCAACCCTTGACGATGTCGGCTACCGGGGATGGATCGCCTTCGAGGACGAGTCGCTCCTCGCCGAGCGTGACCCCGATGAGGCTGTGCGCCGCACCGGCGCCTACATTCACCGAACATGGTCGACCGTCACGGAGGAGATTCGATGACCTGGTTGCTCGCTGCCAACACCTTCATCTGGCATTCGCCGTTGACCGACGAGATCCTCGCCGATCGGTTGCCACGCCTGGCGGACTGGGGGTTCGACGCTGTCGAGCTCCCGCTTGAGAACCTGGGGGACTGGGATCCCGAGCGCACGCGCGACCTCCTGGCGCAGACGGGGCTCTCCGCCGTTGTCGGCGCGGTCTTCGCCCCGGGCCGGGAACTCGCGGCTGCCGACGAGGCGACGCAGAGTTCGACGCTCCATTACATGCGGACGGCCATCGACGTGGCACATCGGCAGGGGTCTGACATGGTCATCGGGCCGGCATACACCTCCGTCGGCCGTACGTGGCGGCTCAGCCCCGTCGAACGGTCGTCGGTGCTTGCCGAGTTGACCGAGAACTATCGCCGCCTGGCCGACTACGCCGGGGAACGCGGTGTCCGCATCGCGCTTGAACCGTTGAACCGTTACGAGACCAGTCTGTTCAATACGACCGCCCAGCTGCTCGAATTCATCGAGCCGTTCGATTCGGCGGTGATCGGCTTGAACCTCGACACGTACCACATGAACATCGAGGAGCGGTCCTTCGCCGATCCACTACGCGCCGCCGGCGACCGGCTGCTGCACCTGCAGGTCTGCGGGAACGACCGCGGCGCGCCCGGCGACGACCTGACCCCGTGGGACGAGATCTTCGGCGCGCTCGACGAGATCGCCTACACCGGGCTGCTGGGGATCGAGTCGTTCACCGCGGACAACGCCTCTATCGCAACGGCCGCCTCGATCTGGCGACCGCTCGCTCCCACACAGGACCAGCTCGCACAGGACGGACTGCGCTTCCTCCGTGCTGAGCGAGCGCGGTACGGGGCAGGTCGCTGACCCGCCCCGTACCGACAGGGTTCAGATGTGATCGTCGCGCAGATGCACCCATCCGGGGTGCCGGTCCAGGCGACTCTCGATGTCGCGGACTGCGTCGCGCGAGCGACCGAAGTGCACGTACGGGTCGCCGCCGACGCCATAGGACTGCACCCCGAGCGGCCCGCCGTATCCGAGCTCGCGCAACAGGCCCAGCAGGTGGAAGTTGTCGAACTCCCCGTCCCCGATTGGTTCGATCGTCGCGGGGAAGTAGCCGCCAGACTGCGGTCTGCTGCCGTTGGTGTTCACCATTCCGAGGTAGGGGGCTACCGACTCGAGCGTGCCCGGCAAGTCGTTTCCGTCCGCTGCGTACCAGTGGAACGCGGCGAAGGTGATGCCGAGGTCGGCCGCACCATAGCTGGAAGCGAGGCGGACCGCGTCGCTCGGACGCTCCATCCACGCGAACGTGTGCGGGTACAGCAGCAGGCGCACATCATTCGAACGAGCCCGAGCCAGCGCAGCATCCAGGAATCGGTGGGCGTCACCGTCCGCGGCAGGATCCGAGCGAGTTGCGTGCTCGTTCAGCAACGCGAGCTCGACGGTGTGTGTCGCCTCGACCGACCCGATCGTGTCCAGTGCTCGGTTCCACTCGCTGCCGTCCGGCGCCGCGACGTCGACCGTCAGGTAGATCGACGCGACGTCAAGGCCATGCTTTCCCGCGGTCTCGCCGAGCGCGGGCAGATCCGCCCACGCCGGCTCGCTCCACAGGGTCAGATTTGCGGCGTCGTATCCGAGTTCGGCCAGTATCTCGAATCGCGTGTTCAGCGGGTAGGCGCCTCCGCGGCTGTAGAACCCGACATCCATCCCCACAAGCTTGTGCGCCATCAGAGGACTCCGGCCGTTTCAGCCTCGAACCGAGTCGGCCGCGGGACAGCGGGATACTCCACCAGTTTCGGCTCCGAAGACTCGGCGGCATCGAGCACTGCACGCAGCCACCGGAAAACGAAAAGGGTTCGAGCGGTCCGGGTGCGCGGGTCAGCGCCGGCCTCCAACACCGAATGGAACTCCGCGAGCGGACGGGCGTGGAACACCGGCCCTGAGGTCGGATGATGCTCCGTCTCAGTCACGAGAGCGCCTTCGAGGTCGGAGCTCACCTGGACGGAGTTGCCTTCCCAGTCCAGCCAGTCCCACGACACCGCTCCAGCTGTGCCAGTGATCTCCACCGACGTCCGTTCCGACCCGTGGGTAGCTGCGGCCCGTTCGTACGACAGGTCCACCACAGACCGGTCAGCCAACGTCAGCCGAAAGGTTGCACCGATGTGCTGCTCTGCACGGTCCGAGTCCGCCTCGAACCTGCCGCCGGTGTGCGGGCGACCCGACCAAGCGTCACGGATCTCAACTGCCATCGGTTCGAAGATCTCATCCAGTACCGCGATATCGTACGGACCCCAGTCCATCATTACCCCACCGCCGCTAAGCGACGGATCCCGGAACCAGCTCGACTCGCTCTGGAACTCGTACCCGCTGCGTGAACGCTGCGAACGATTGATGAACTCGGCATGGTAAACCTCGCCGAGGCTCCCCTCTGCCAGCAACGCACGCACACGCTGAGTCGTCGCCACAGAACGAAACCGCGAATCGCAGCCCTCAAGCGCCCGGCCTGCCGCGTTCGCCCGCGCGGCCAGAAGTGTGGCTTCGGTTGCTGTCAACACCAACGGCTTCTCGCAAAGAACGTGGAAGCCCGCTGCAAGGGCGTCGGAGGCAAGTTCGAAGTGAGTGAACGGGGGCGTGGCGATGACAGCGATGTCATCCGATTCTCGCGTGCCGCTCAGAAGCGCGGCGATGTCCCGGTGAACGATCGCGTCAGGGAACTGCTCCACGAACGATTGGAGTGTTGCGGCGTTCGTGTCCGTGACGTGCACCTCCACCGGTTCGTTGATGACGCTGCGGTCATACGCCGCGGCGGCGTGATGTCTGGAGATCGCTCCCGCACCGATGAGGAAGACTCGTGCCATTAGATACCCTTTCGCGAAACTTTCTATGTCAGGGTACGAGCAGAGCTCCTCCGGAGTCAACGCACTGTTTGGCCACAGTTTCGAAACTCATGCCTGACACGCAGCGGGCGTATGGGAAATCGCCCCAAATACGCGGGCTAGGACTAGAAAGTGTCAGAAGCAACTTTCTAGAAAGTCTTGACAAAAAGCACAAACGCAAGTCACGCTCATTGCGAAGAGAACGAGCTCTTCCCTATTTGGAGGTCTGTTTCCCATGAAGGCACCTAAGAGAGCTGCCTTGATCGCGATCGTCTCCGCCGGCCTCTTGGTCCTCAGCGGCTGCTCCGGCAGCAGTGGCGAGTCGTCCGGTCCGATCACCCTCAACTTCTGGGGGTTCTCGTCGCTGTACAAGCCGCAGGTCGAGCAGTACGAGAAGCTCCACCCGAACATCAAGATCCAGCAGAAGATCGGTGACTACGACGCCGCGCACCAGACCCTGCTCACCGCGCTGAGCGCCGCCAAGGGCCCGGACATCGGCCAGATCGCGATCGACTACATGGCCGAATTCACCGCCACTCCGCAGGCGTTCACCGACCTGCGCACGCTCGGCGCGAACGACATCAAGGGCGACTACCTCGACTGGCGGTGGAGCGGCGGCGTAGCCAAGGACGGCACAGTCGTCGGCATCCCCACCGACGTCGGTGGGATGGCCGTCGCCTACCGCACGGACCTTTTCCAGGCGGCCGGTCTGCCGACCGACCCAAAGGCGGTGAGCGCGCTCTGGCCCACGTGGAACGACTACATCGCCACTGGCAAGAAGTACGTGGCCGCCACCGGCAAGAAGTTCATCGACAGCGGCAAGGCCATCTTCCGCGCGGCGTCGAACCAAGCCGACCTGAAGTACACCGACAAGGACGGCAAGCTCGTCTACGCGACGAACCCGGCCATCAAGCAGTCGTGGGACTACGGGGTCGAAGCCATCAACGCCGGGCTGTCCGCGAACGTCCCGACCTATTCCCCGCAGTGGAACGCGGCCCTCGCCGACGGCGGGATCTCCACGCTGATCGCGCCGGCCTGGATGCTGCTCTCGATCAAACAGCAGGCTCCCGCCACCGCGGGCAAGTGGAACATCGCCACCCTGCCTGGTGCTGCCGGGAACGACGGCGGGTCCTTCCTGGTAGTGCCCAAGCATGCCGCCCACCCGAAGGAGGCGTACGACTTCATCAAGTGGCTGGAGGCGCCGGAGCAGCAGCTCTCCCTGTTCAAGGACACCGCTGATTTCCCCGCTGTCCCGTCGCTCTACACGAACCCCGTCGTGACGAGCTACAAGGACTCGTTCTTCAGCGACGCCCCCGCCGGCCAGATCTACGTCGACAGTGTGAAGGCGTACCACGGCCACCCGGTCGGGCCGAAGGACCGTGCAATCGAGAACCAGTTCGAGAACGGTCTCGGCCGCGTGGACCAGGGCCAGCAAAGCGGTGACGCCTCCTGGCGGCAAACGCTATCGGACGCGAAGCGAGAAGCGGCCAACGGCTAGCATCTGAAACTCCTTCGGCCTCCCGACTGCGGTTCCCCCGCCCGCGGTCGGGGGGCCGTCGGGGCTCCAGTTCGTGTCGCGAAAGTTTCTCGAAGGTTCTAAGGTGAGTCTGTCCCGCCTCCGGGGCATGCGCGAGGGGAGCACCATGAGTACCGCATCGACTGACCGGGTCACGATCGCCGACATCGCGGTTGCCGCCGGGGTGTCCGTCCCCACGGTGTCGAAGGTTCTCAACGACAGGCCGGGCGTGTCGGCAACGACCCGCACTCGAATCGCGGCCCTGCTCGAGCAGCATGAGTACACACCGCGTCGGCCGACCACCACCGGCATGATCGCTGTCGTCCTGGGCGAGCTGACCAGCCCGTGGTCTGTCGCGCTTGTCGGTGCACTGGAAGAAGCCGCACACTCCAGCGGGCTCGGGATGATCCTCACCCGCATGCGTAGCAGCGTCGATGAAAGCTGGATCGACCTCATCGCCGCGCGCGCCGTCGACGGCGTCGTTTTCGGAGTCGTCGAGATGTCGGCAACGCAGAAGGCGCGTATGGAGGATCTCGGCGTCCCCTTCGTCGTCATCGACCCTCGAGTAATGCAGTCGACCGACGTTCCCACTGTTGGAATCACGCACTGGCGGGGCGCCTGGGCGGCCACCGAACACCTCGTCAACCTCGGGCATCGCCGAATCGCGATGGTCAGTGGACCGCTCGACCTGGTGTTCAGCCGTGCACGAGTCGACGGGTACCGTGCAGCGCTCTCCTCGGCCGGAATCTCCGTCCCCGATGACTACCTCGTCGAAACAGAATTCGGCTACGAAGGCGGCCGTGACGGTGCCGAACGCGTCCTCGCACTGCCGACACCGCCGTCCGCGATCTTTGCAGCCTCCGATGAACAAGCGCTCGGCGTCTATGAAGCTGCGAGAATCAACGGCCTGCGCATCCCCGAGGACCTCAGCGTCGTCGGCTTCAATGACGTGCCGATCGCCCAGTGGGCGTCCCCTCCACTCACGACAGTGCACGAGCCAATCGACGACACCGCACGCGAGTCGGTGCGAATCCTCCGCCAGATGATCGACGGTGTTCGCGTATCCGCGGCGGTCGAACTCGCGACCGAGATGGTGGTGCGTCAGAGCACCGCGCCCTTCACAAGAAACTAACGCAAGCAACTTTCGCGAAAGTCTTGACAAGTCCTTCCCGATTTGGGACTCTCGTTGAGCCGGTGCTGCCGCGCCGGCGACCGAAAGGACTTGCTCGTGTCAACGATGACCGTTGCCCGCCCCGTGCTCCTGCACGGACGGCGGGTCACCTTCCGGGAGCGGATGGCTCCTTACGTGTACATCGCCCCGTTCTTCCTGCTTTTCCTCGCATTCGGGCTCGGCCCGCTGATTTACACCGCCTGGGTCTCACTCCACAACTGGGCGCCGTTGGAAACCGATCACCCCTTCGTCGGGCTCGGCAACTACCAGGCGATGCTGGCCGACCCGCGGTTCTGGAAAGCTCTCGGAAACACTTTCTCGATCTTCCTGCTTTCCACCATCCCAGGGCTGGTTCTGGCCCTTCTGATCGCGACGGCGCTCAACAACCGCAGCCTGAAGGTCAAGACCTTCTGGCGGATGGCACTACTGGTGCCCAACGTCACCCCGCTCGTCGCCGTGACACTGGTCTTCAGCTCGATCTTCGGCCGTGACTACGGCCCGATCGCCTGGATCCTCCACGAGCTCGGACTGCCGCCGATCGACTGGGGAGCGAACCCCTGGACCACCCAGTCCGTCATCGCCCTCATGGTGATCTGGCGCTGGACCGGCTACAACGCCCTCATCTACCTCGCCGCCATGCAGGCGGTTCCCGACTCGCTCTATGAGTCGGCCGAGATCGACGGCGCAGGCCGCTGGCAAACCTTCACACAGGTGACCCTCCCGATGATCCGGCCGACCGTCCTGTTCACCGTCGTCACCTCCACCGTCGGCGGTCTCCAGATCTTCACCGAACCGTTGCTGTTCACCTCACCGACCGGCGGCAGCAACGGGCAGGGTCTGACCATGACGCTCCTGCTCTACGGACAAGCGTTCAACTCCTTCAAATTCGGATACGCGTCAGCGATCGCGATGGCGTTGCTGTTCGTCGTGCTGATGCTCGCGCTGGTGAACTTCGCGCTCGCCCGGCTGATTAGGAGCTCCTGATGACCACCACCTCCACCCGGCCCGGCACCGAAGAAGACGCCAACCGCCCGACGCCGAAACGGCCCGTCTCCCGGTCCGCCGCCAAGGCCGATCGCACAGCTAAGGACCGAAAGGTCGGCTCCCTGCGCAAGAGTCGCCGCGTCTCCTGGTTCACCTACACCGTGCTCGTCGTAGCCGTGCTGCTCGCTCTCGCGCCGCTGTACTGGATGTTCGTCGTCGGCTCCAACAGCAGCTCCGCGGTGTCCCAGTTCCCCCCGGTGTTCACGCCAGGAGGCAACTTCGGCAAGAACCTCGACATCATCAACGGAACGGTCCCGTTCGGCCGCTCGCTGATCAACAGCGCGATCGTCGCCGTCAGCGTCGCGCTGCTGCAGATCTTCTTCTGCAGCCTCGCCGGCTTCGCCTTCGCGAAGCTTCAATTCCGCGGACGCAACTGGCTGTTCGTCGCCGTCGTCGCCACGATGGCCATCCCCGGCCAGCTCGGCCTCGTCCCGATGTACATGATCATGTCCAGCCTCGGCTGGGTGGACACACTCCAAGCCCTCATCGTTCCCGGTGCCGTCTCGGCATTCGGGGTGTTCTGGATGCGGCAAGTCATCGTCGGATCCATCCCCGACGAGCTGGTGGAGGCCGGCAAGGTCGACGGCGCCTCCACGTTCCGGGTCTTCCGCTCGATCGTGCTCCCCAACATCCGCGGCTCCGCAGCCGTGTTCGGCCTGTTCGCGGCGATGTCAGCCTGGAACGACTTTCTCTGGCCGCTCGTCATCCTGAACACCCCCGACAACTTCACCTCACAGGTCGCCATCCAGCAGCTCCGCACCCAATACACGATCGACTACTCGACCGTCATGACCGGATCGGTGCTCGCCACCATCCCCCTGCTCCTCCTGTTTCTGCTCGCCGGGCGCCAGCTCGTCGCCGGGATCATGGAAGGCGCGGTCAAAGGCTGAACACACAGCCGACCCCGACTCATACGAACAATCTGAGGAGAGCCGTGACCGTTCACGACCAGCGCCAGCCTGCGCAAAACCCCCGACCCGCACACGTCGACATCGACATCGACCGGATCATCGACGACATGACCCTCGACGAGAAACTCGCCCAACTCGTCGGGCTCTGGCTGCAACTCGATGACTCTGCCGGCGACGGCGGCGACATCGCCCCCATGCAGCACGAAATGATCGCCAAAGTCGACGACTTCGACACCTTCATCCGCCACGGCGTCGGCCAACTGACCAGACCCCTCGGCAGCCAAGTCACCGGAATCGAACGGATGCTGCGCTCCGTCGAACGAGTGCAGCAGGAAATCGAATCCAACAACCGATTCGCCATCCCCGCGCTCGTCCACGAAGAAATCCTCACGGGCCTCCAACTCAACGGAGCGACCACCTACCCCACATCCCTCGCCTGGGGCGCAACGTGGAACCCCGACCTCATCGGCCAGATGGGGCAACAGATCGGCCAGTCGATGAGCGCCCTGGGTATCCACCTCGGCCTCGCGCCCGTCCTCGATGTCATCCGCGACCCACGCTGGGGCCGAGTCGAAGAATGCATCGGCGAAGACCCATACCTCGTCGGAGCAATCGGCACCCAATACGTTCAAGGCGTCCAATCCGCCGGCGTCGGAGCAACACTCAAACACTTCCTCGGGTACTCCGGATCACAAGCCGGACGGAACCTCGCCCCAGTCCACGCAGGACGCAGAGAAGTCCTGGAAACCTTCTCTGTTCCCTTCGAAATGGCCGTACGCCTCGCCCAGCCCGAAGCCGTCATGCACTCATACGCAGAAATCGACGGAGTCCCAGTGGCCGCCGACCCCGAACTGCTCACCGAACTGCTCCGCAACACCTGGGGGTTCAACGGCACGGTCGTCGCCGACTACTTCGGCGTCGCCTTCCTCAAGAACCTCCACGACATCGCAGCCGACCACGGAGAAGCAGCAGTCCTCGCACTCCACGCCGGCGTCGACGTCGAACTCCCCACCGGGAACGACTACCTCGAGCCCCTCGCCGAAGCAGTCCGTGAAGGACGCATCCCCGAGGACGAGGTCAACCGGTCGGTGCGACGCGTCCTCGAACAGAAGCTCCGACTCGGAGTGTTCGAGTCGAGGATCGAACCGGGACCCGTCGAACTCGACCCCCCGGCGGCGCGAGCGGTCGCTGCTGAGCTGGGTGAGCAGTCTGTCGTGCTTCTGACGAATGAGCGTCAGGTGCTGCCGCTGCCGGCGCTGGCGTCGATTGCGGTTGTCGGTCCGAACGCGGACGCCAGTGAGGCGCTGCTGGGCAACTACTCGTTCACGAACCATGTGGATGTGCCGGCGGGAACCCCGTTGGGGATCGAACTGCCGACGGTGCTGGAGAGGGTCCGTCAGGAGTTCCCGGACGGCCGGGTCACTTTCGCGCCGGGAACGACTGTGCGGGCGCAGGAGCAGACGGATGAGGAGGCTGCGCTCGGCATCGCCGCTGCGGTCGCGGCCGCTAAAGCCGCGGATGTTTGTGTGGCTGTTGTCGGGGACCGCGCTGGCCTGTTCGGACGTGGCACTGTCGGGGAAGGCAGCGACACGGAGGAGCTGGAGTTGCCCGGTCGGCAGCGGGATCTGGTGGATGCGCTGATCGCCACTGGAACACCTGTTGTTGTTGTGCTGGTGACGGGCCGACCCTACCCGGTCGGTCAGTGGAAGGAGTCCGCAGCAGCGCTGGTTCAGGCGTTCTTCCCGGGCGAGGAGGGCGCTGCGGCGATCGCGGGTGTTCTCAGCGGTCGGGTCAACCCGAGTGGTCGTCTCCCGGTCAGCATGCCGAAGAACGCGGGTGGTCAGCCGTACACGTACCGTCATCCGCGGCTGGGAGGCGCGAACCCTGTCTCGAACATCGACCCGGCGCCGGCGTTCCCGTTCGGGCATGGCCTGTCGTACACCACGTTCCGTCACAGCGAGGTGCACGTGGAAGCGGCCACTCCGGCGGACACGTCATCAACGGTGACCGTGTCGTGCAGCGTGGAGAACGTGGGCGCTCGCGCAGGCGCTGACGTGGTCCAGCTGTACGTGCGGGACACCGCCGCGTCCGTCACGCGTCCGTTGCGTCAGCTGGTCGGCTGGGCGCGCGTTGATCTGGAGCCGGGCGAGCGTGCCCGACTGGTCTTCACTGTTCCGGCTGACCGGTTGGCGCTTGTGGGCAGGGATCTGCGATGGCAGGTCGAGCCGGGCGAGTTCGTGTTCACGGTGGCTCCGTCGGCTACCGCTGACGGCCTGTCCGGTTCCGTCGTGCTGGGCGGTGACGTTCGGGAGACCGGCCCGGCGCGTGAGCTGGTGACCGATGTTCGGGTGGCGTACGTTCCGGATGCCGTCCTTGCGGAGCTGTGACCGTGCGGTTCGGGGCCAGCTACTACCACGAGTATCAACCAGACGAGCGGTTGGAAACCGACCTCGATCTGATGGTCGCCGCTGGCTTCACCACCATCCGTGTCGGTGAGTCGACGTGGGCGTCCTATGAGCCCACCGACGGTGAGATCTCCTTCGCTGCTTTGGAACGGGTGGTCGACGCGGCTTACGAACGCGGGCTGGAGGTGATCGTCGGAACTCCGACGTATGCGATCCCTCCGTGGCTGGCTCGTGCCCATCCGGAGGTGATGGCTGTCCTCGCCGACGGTCGCCCCGTCCCGTACGGCGGTCGTCAGAACGTCGACTTCACCAATCCAACCTTCCGCCGTTACGCCGAGCGGATCATCCGCGCGATGGGCGACGCGTTCGGGAACCGCCCGGGCGTGATCGGCTTCCAGGTCGACAACGAGATCGGTGTGTATCGGTTGGCCGGGGACGCCGTAATCAACCGGTTCCGGCAGCATGTCGAGGAACGATTCGGGGATGTGGACAGCGTCAACGAGAAGTGGGGCCTCACCTACTGGAGTCAACGGCTGTCGTCATTCGACGACTTGTGGGGGCCGGAGGGCAACACCAACCCGGGGTACGCCCTGGAATGGGCACGATTCCAGGCCACGCTCACCGTCGATTTCCTCACATGGCAACGCGACATCTTGCGGGAGCATGTCGCCGCGGACCAGTTCATCTTCCACGACACCGTCGGCGGTGACAGCCTGGCCAGCACCGCTCTTCGCCCGATTGCGGAGGCGTTGGACCACACCGCGGTCAACGTCTACCTCCCGATGCAGAGAGCGCTCGAACGGCCGCAAGCCCCGGATGAGTTCACCACAGGGTTGGCCCCGTGGTGGCTTCTTGACGCTGGCCCGTCGGTTCCGCAGTGGAAAGCCGACCTCGCGTACAGCCTGCGCGGGCCGCGCGGATCCGCATTCGCGGTCACCGAAGCTCAGGCCGGTTCAATCGGCGCACAGGCAACCCACGTGCCGCCGTTTCCCGGCCAGCTGCGCTTGCTCGCGTACCTGTTCGCGTCTCGTGGTGCAGACCTGCTCGCGTACTGGCATTGGCACACGCTCCATTACGGTGCAGAAACGTTCTGGGGCGGTGTCCTCGGACACGACCTGGAGCCCGGCCGGATCTACCGAGAGGTGGCCGAGCTAGGCGCGGAGCTTCGCGAACTCACCCCCAAGCTTGAAGGCGCTGTGCCTGATGCGGACATCGCAGTGCTGTACTCACGAGACTCATTGCAGGCGTTGGAGTTCGACCCGATGCTTCTCGTCCCCGGCACGGCGCAGCCTGATGTGCACAGCTACCACCGGGTGTTCATGCGGATGTACAACGCCGCCGTCGACGACGGATTCCAAGTCCGTGTCGTCCACCCGGACTCCGACTGGTCCGGGGAGAAGGTACTGCTCGTTCCTGCACTTTACGTTGCGGACGAAACCCTGCTTCAACGCTTGGTCGAGCACGCCGCCAATGGGGCCCATGTTCTTCTCACGTTCCGTTCGGGTTACGCGGACGAATGGGTTCGAGCCCGTTGGGAATCAGCGCCGGGTCTGCTGCGCGACGCGGTGGGCGCGTCGTACCAGGAGTCATCGACGATCATCGGGTCACGGCGCCTGACATCCACCCCTTCCGCGGACGCACCTGCCTTGACCCTGCCTGCGGAAGCGTACGCGGAGGCATGGATGGACCTCCTCGTCCCCGAGGAGGCCGAGGTCCTCGCCAGCGTCGACGACCCGTTCCTGGGCGCATACGCGGCGATCACCAGCAACAGGGTGGGACAAGGACGGATGACCTGGGTTGGAGTCCTTCCCGATCAGGATTCGATGTCCGTCCTGGTGCGGTGGGCGCTTTCTGAGCGAGGCAGCGACCCGGTCGCGGACTGGTGGGCTGAGCGCCCGAAGAGCGTGAATGTCACCAGTGTGCGCAGCCCGGAGGGTGCACGAATCTGGTTCGTCTCCAACAGCAGTTGGGAAGGGGCAGCCCTGCCTGTGCCCTCCGGCGTCGGATTTACCGACACTCGAACAGGCGCGATCGTTTCCGGCTTCCTCACCCTCGGATCGTGGTCCAGCATCGTCCTCACCCAGCGGTGAGCAATCGTTGATGTCACAGGAAAACCAACGTACTTGCGGTGCGGCGTCGCCATCCGATGGCGGGCGCCGCCTGGCTCAACGGACATCCGGTCGCATCGCCAGGTAGGCCTCGATGGCGGCCATCTTGCCGTGCACAGTGAATCGGAAGCTCGAAACGGCCTCGGCCGTGTCGACGACCGCGTCGAGCGCTTCGACGAGTCGATGCCGGAAGACCTGGAACGGCTCGTACCACTCGCAGTCCCAGTGGAAGTGGGGCACGAACAGTGCGGAGTTCTGCATCGAGAGGAGGGCTTTCTGTTAGCTCGGGAAGCCAGACGACGTGCGCGCAGCGTTGGCGGGCTCCCAGTCGGAAGCGACCGGTGCCGTTGACGCGCGGCGAATCAGTTCCGGCTCGAACAGCAGTTCGCCGTTCTCCACTGGCCGGCGGTGGACCATCCGAGTGAGCAGTGCCACGACCGCTTGCGAGAGCCGGTCAATCGGCTGGCGGAGGGTCGTCAGTGGTGGTTCGACGAAATCCAGAGGAAGCGCGTCGTCGTATCCGATCACCGACAGTTCGGCAGGCACGGAGATGCCCCGCCTCCGGGCAGCACGAATCACCCCCAGGGCCATCTCGTCGCTCGCTGCCACGATTGCGGTGACCCCACGACCGAGGAGCGTCTCGGTCGCAGCGTAGCCTCCTTCAGTCGAGTACTCGGTGTGAACGATGGGGCACGAGTCGGCTGCTGCGAGGCCGCCGACGTCCTGTACGCCGCGGAGGAAGCCGCGCGCGCGTCGATCGCTCGGGCGGTTGCCGATCGGGCCTGCGGCGAGTCCGATGCGCCGGTGGCCGAGGGACCACAGGTGGTCGACGGCGATCCGCGCGGCGACATCGTCGTTGGTCGACAGGGTCGGTGAAGGCACGCGCGGAAACGCCCCGTTGATGCACACGAACGGGATTTCGCGCATCGCCAGAAGGTTGGGCACGGAGGGGTCGGCCTCGTCGAGGGTGTTGCTCGCGGAGACGAAGACGGCGCCCACGATTCCGAGGTCGGCCATCGCCGCGATGAAGTCGAATTCCTGCGAGCTTCCACCCGGGGCAGACGCGATCACCCCCCTGAAGCCCTGAGTGTTGAGTCCTTCACCGAGGCGCTCGCACAGCTGGGCAAAGAACGGATCGGTCAATCCGGGTGTGATCAGAAGGACGACGTTCGATGTCGATGCTTTTGAATATCCGACGCGGCGCATGGCATCTTCCACCGTCTTGCGGGTGGTGGGAGCAACGATGCCCCGGTTATTGATGACCCTGCTGACCGTCGCTTCGCTGACTCCGGCTGCTTCCGCGACGTCGCTGATGCCGACGCGTGCCATGGTGGCCCCCGTTCCCTATAGCTGCTCGAACTGATGCAATTACGTCAATTATCGAGCATAAACTTTCAGACGGACAGGGCGGCGACTCAGCGTCAGGAGACCGCCGGTCGGCACTTCCACGTCGAGGAGCGTTGCGGATCCGTCGAGCAGCACCGAGTCGATGAGCCGTCCCTCGGCGTCGCGGACCGTGAGCTCCACCGAATCGAGAGTGTCCGTGCCGCGGAGTACGACACCGCTCGCGTCTGCGTTTGCGATGTGCACGATGCGCCAGTCGCCCTGCGGTACCTCGACCGTGACCGGCGCATATCGGCCGATCACGTGCACACGATTGTCAGCCGCCCTCACGATCGGGTAGCCCAGGTCGGGACGCTCCGGCCGGAAGCTGCCGTGGAGGAGCGTATTCGCGTTCTCCTTCCAGAACTCGATCCAGAAGCCCAGGACACGGCGTTGAGAATCGGAAAGAGCCACCAAGTCGACGGAGACCTGGGGCACTCCGAAGAGGGTGTTGATCAGATGCTGGGCGACGCGCTCCGGGCTGTCCTGGTCCCCCCACATCACCGGGTCAGAGTGGATGGAGACGCCGGGTGACGTCAGGCGGAGATCGACGATGCCCAGCCGATTCTGCAGCGGGCTCAGCGGGCAGTCTGAGACGCGGAGCATGGTCGCGTATCGGGCGGCCGCGGGGCCGATGTAGGGCTCGCGGAACTCGAGCATAAGTTCTGGCCGGATCGCCGCTGCCTGCTCCGTGAGCTCGCGGAGCAGCTGGAGGGCGGAGACCTCGACGGACGCGCCGTCCGCGTCAGCGGGTGGCGCTTGATCGTGGTCGCGGGCGAACCGTTCGAGGAAGTCGATCTTGAGACCGTGGGCGCCGGTGGTCTCGAGCAGACGCAGCAGGCGTCCGACAAGGTGCGCCCGAGCCGCGGGGGAGCGGGGATCGAGAACGGCGGTCTCGAGATCCGGCTCGTCGGCCACGATTGCAGCCTTGTCGAGCTGATAAGCCTCCGACCGGTAGCCGATGAAGGGCGTTCCCACCCACCACATGGTGCGCATCCCGAGCTGTTCGACCGATCGCACGAAGGCTCTCGGGTCGGGGAATGCGCCGGCCTCGGGCCGCCAGTCGCCGGCCGTTCCGTAGCCGCGGCCCGTTTCACGGGTCTGCCAGCCGTCGTCGACGATGACGGTGCCGAACCCGTACTTCGCGGCCTCGTGGAGCTGCGGGAGCAGGGTCCGCTCGGTGACGTCGAGGTGGACCGCGTACCAGGTGCAATAGACGGGGAGTTCGTTGATCGACGGGACCGGCTCGACGGCACCCCACAGGAGCCGGGTGACGGCTCCTGTGGAATCCGCGAACGTGCGACCGCCTGCGTCCAGGATCACTGTCATCGACTGGCCGTCGATCCCATCCCATTCGAACGAGACGAGCATGTCGCCGCTCTCCTCCACGATGCCGGCGCGCATGTGCAGCGGGTGGGGCCCGCGATCGGCGCCGACTGTCAGGATCGACCGGTCGTCGGTCGCGACGAGGTTGACGACGGCCATTCCGTCCAAGGGTGAAGCCCTCAGCGCGTCGCCCCATGAAGGCGGGATGGACCCATGTGGTGCCGTGCTGCCTGGCCGCCACAGGGTCACAGCGTCGGCAGCGGGAACGCGCAGCGAAAGCGTGAACGACCCTGAGCTGTCGGGCCCGACGTTCAGGACGATCAACCCCTCCGCGGTGTGTCCCTGCCGGATCGGAGGCAGAGCGATCTCCGTCGCAGCGGAGAGCGTGCCGCGCACGTGCGGCGCGCCGTCGACGCTGAAGACCTGGCTGGCGCCCGACGGCTGCACTCCCGGGATCCACACGGAGTCATCGATGAGTTGGCTGGTCATGGATGCAGGAGTTCCTATCGCTACTTGCTGCCGGTGAATGAGACGCCGCCGACGATCTGCTTCTGGGCGACGAAGAAGATGACGACGCAGGGCAGGACGACGACGATGGCGGTCGCCATCAGAAGCGGGGTGTTGGTGCCGTTGACCGACGAGAAGCCGGCCAGGCCGAGAGGGAGCGTCTTCCAGCGGTCGGACGTGAGGTAGATCGCCGGCGTGAGGAAGTTGTTCCAAGAGGCCATGAACTGCAGCACGGCAGCCGCGACGATGACAGGCTTCGAGAGGGGCAGGTAGATCGACCGCCAGATCCGGAACCAGCCGGCCCCGTCCACGATCGCTGCGTCGGTGAGCGACAGCGGCAGTCGCAGATAGAACTGGCGGAACAGGAAGATGAAGAACGGCGATCCGAGCATCGCGGGCAGGATGATCGGGTATAGCGAGTTCATCATGTCCAGCTGGCGGAAAAGGACGAACTGCGGCACGAGCGTTACTTCGCCGGGGAGAAGCATCGTCGCAAGGATGACGCCGAAGACGATTCCCGCGCCCCGGGCCGGGATCCTCGCCAGGGCGAATCCGACCAGGGACGACACGACCACCGTGGCGACGACGGGGATGACGGTGCTCAGGACGCTGTTCGTGAGGTACTGCCAGAACGGGAAGCTGTTGAGGCCGTCGACATAGTTCGAGAACTGCCACTGCACGGGCCAGAGGGCGATGCCGCCGGAAGCGACGCCGAAGCGCGTGCGCAGCGAGGTCGCGATCATCCACAGGAACGGATAGGCGAAGACGAACGACCCCACGACGAGGATGACGACCTGGATCGCCCTGCGCGGGCGAGAAGCCTCCCCGGGGATCATCGGCCGTCTCCGGCGTCGGGATCTCGGCGCCTGATCCTCGACCAGAGTGGCCGGCGCTTCCATGACCGGGGTTGCGATGTCATCAGCGGACACGGCGCTGCCTCCTTCGGCTCGGAGCGGCGGACTCGTAGTAGACCCAGAAGGAGCTTCCACGGAAGATGAGCGCGGTGAGGATGAGGATCATCACCAGCAGGATCCACGCAAGTGCAGAGGCGTAGCCCATCTTGAAGAACTGGAAACCGTTCTGGAACAGGTAGTAGACGTAAAAGAGGAGCGAGTTCGCGGGGCCTCCGCCGTTCTGAGTGACAAGGTAGCCCTGGGTGAAGATCTGCATCGCACCGATCAGGCCCGTGACGACGTTGAAGAAGATCACCGGGCTTATCTGGGGGACGGTGATGCTCCACATCTGCCGGATCCGGCCTGCACCGTCGAGCTGAGCCGCCTCGTACAGCTCGGTGGGGACGTCTTGGAGGCCGGCCAGGTAGATGATCATGTTTCCGCCGACGGTCCAGAGGCTCATCAGGATCACGGCGGGGAGCGCCCAGTTCGGATCGTTGAACCAGCTCGGTCCCTGTATGCCGAACAAGGCGAGGACGCCGTTGACCAGACCGTAGTTCGGGTTGAAGACCCACAGGAAAAGGACGGTCTGCGCGACGCCTGTGACAAGGCTGGGCAGGTACCAGATTGTGCGGAAGATGTGGATTCCCCGGACTTTGACGTTCATCAACAGCGCGACGGCCAGGGAGAGGACGGTCTGCAATGGAACGCTGACGACCGCGTAGGTGAGAGTCACCTTGATCGCCTGACCGAGAAGGGGGTCTGCCGCAGCCTTTTGGTAGTTGCTCAGGCCGGAGAAAACCGGGGGGTTGATCAGGTCCCAGTCGAAGAACGACAGGCCGAGCGAGTAAATCATCGGACCGACAGTGAACAGGAGGAATCCGAAGATCCACGGTGAGACGAAGAGCCAGAAGGCGGCGGTGGTCTTACTGAGCCACCGCCGCCTCACGGCGACTGCGAACCCGCCCGCTACGAGTGCCGCGAGGGCGATGACCAGCAGCGCGAAGGCGACGATCGGGCGCAGGCCCGGTTCGATGCCGACCCACTGCAGGAAGTCCTCCAGCGCCTGAATGAGGGGGCTCATGGCGCCTACTTTCCGTCGAGTGCGGCTTGGCAGGCCTTGTTGAGCTCGGGCAGCACGGTCGAGGGGGACTCATGCCCGGACCCGACGGCGGTCCGCGATCCGAGGTCGGTGGTCAGTTTTGTCTCGATCACAGTCGTCTGCTTGACGGACGGCGTCATCTTCGACTGGTCGACGGCGGAGATGAACGTCTTCAGATCGAGGTCGGGTGCGGCCGCGCGGAACGGCTTCTCCGCGGCCGCGATGACCGGCACGCCGAGCGAGGAGGTCTTCGTCGTGAGGAGGTCCTGGGCGCGCTTGTCTGTGGAGACGAAGTCGACGAACGTCTTGGCCGCCTTGGTCTGGGCGGCGTTGGCGGTCTTCGAGATGCCGAGACCGTCGATCTCCATCGGCTCGCCCTTTCCGGGCACGGGCACGACGGCGAAGTCCGACGCGTTCTTCAGCCCGGCCAGCTGCGCGATGTTCCACGGGCCGAAGTCCGGATACATCGCGATGCGCCCGATGCTTAGCCAATCGAACATATCCTGTCCCTGCGCGTCGAGGAGGGTCGGCGCGTATCCGTTAGGACCCTGAGCCGCGATGACCTGGTCGGCCGCCCGGGTGGAGGCGGCCGAGTCGAACTCGCAGGTCTTGCCGTTGGCGCTGTACTCCGAGCCGCCTTCGGCCGTCAGCCAGCCCTGATACCAGAGGGGCGCCGAGCCGTAGACCTTGTCCTTGCCGCTCCCGGAGGTGAGCTTGGCGCCTGCCGCGGCGAACTCGTCGGGGGTCATCGGAGTGCTCGCGTCGGGCACAGCGACGCCGCTCTTCTCGAACAAGGTCTTGTTGATCGCCATGACCTTGGTCTTCACGGTGAAGGGGGTCTCGTAGTACTTGCCGTCGACCTTCGCGCTCTCTGCGATATTCGGCGAGTAGTACGCGGAGGGATTGAGTTCGACCGGCTGATAGGCGCTCACGAAGCTGGCAAGGGAGGTGTTGGAGATTTGCGAGACGGTCGGTGCGGTGCCGCCGGCGATCGTCGTCTGGAGTTGCTGCTCGTAGTTGTTCTGCACCCACGTGGATTCGACCTTGATATCGGGGTGCGCCTTCTCGAAGGCTGCGACGATCGCCTTGATCGTCGCGTTCTCCTGGTTGTTGCCCCAGTGGGCGAACGTGATCGTGGCGCCCGACCCGTTGTCGGACCCGCCGCCTGGAGCGTGGCTGCAACCGGCCAGCAGTGCAAGGACGCCGGCGGCGGCCAGCGCTGCGAGGAATTTCGTCTTCTTCATCATTTCGCCTTTGATCGTGATGGTGAGGGTTGGGTTGGGTTCAATGGCTCGACAGGCGCGCCGTGGTACCGGTGGGGACGTTTGTTGTAGTGACGCTGCCGTCGCCGAAGCGGGCGGTCCAGCGAATGGGCGAGGGCGACGAGTGCACGGTGAGTTCGCTCGAATTGCGCCCGTCGTGCCGGATCGTGACGACCGCGGTGCCGATTCGGACAGTACCCGCCTCGGCCCACTCGTCGTCCCTCAGGTGGGATCGAGTGGAGATCGCTCCGTCCGCGACGGGGACCAGGCCGGTGAGGCCCGATGCGAGGTGGGCGATCGCCGTGAAGGACACTTCGGGGTAGTCGTCGCGTGACTCCAGAAGGTAGTGGATCCAACGCCGGGCTTCGTCGTCCTCGCCGTAGTTGAGGTACGCCTCTGGCACATAGGTGAGGGCCTCGATGTTGCGCGGCGGGCTCGTCCTGAGCAGGTCGGTGAGTCGGGATAGGTGGGCCTTGGCGCGATCGGGGTCGGCGATCAGACCCTTCACGGCCGGGAACCATACGGCCTCCAGGCCGTTACCGAGCACAGGGCCAGCCGGGTCGAACCCAGTCAGGTAGCGTTGCGCGCCGGCGTCCCACCATTCGAGATCGAAGAGCTCGCGGAGCCGAGCCGCCTCCGCTGTGAATGCCAGGCGCTCATCGTCGTCTGCCGCGATGCGGGCATACGCATCCACCGCGGCCCATTGACTGGCGATGCCGTCTGCGGCGACCTGGATGTCCGGCGTGGTCTGCGCCTCGTTATACGTGGGACTTCCCGCAAAGATGTCTCGTGCGCTGTGCGCACCGGCGACACCGTCGCCGCGGATGTCGTGCAGCCTCACGAAGTCCCCGAGCGACCGGCGATAGTAGGCGGCGAGGTCGGAGTCGGCGAGCCACCGGTCCTCGCCCGTCCACAGCCGCTGCTCCAGCGCGATCTGAGTCAGCTCGAATGCGGCAGGAACCTCGCGCACAAAGTCGTCATCCGAGTGATAGTCGATCGCGGCCGGCTCGCCGTCGAAGGTGAACGCCCAGAGCGGATACCATCCCCTGCGCTGCGTCGCCGAGCGGGCGAAGTGCCGGATCATGGCGAAGTTTTCCTCATCGAGCCCGAGAAGGTGTGCGCCGAGGGCTTGGTGCGTAACATCGCGGGAGTAGAACATCGGACGGTCAGTCAGTCCTGCCCAGTAGGACGGCAAGGCAGTACTCAGTCGTTTGGTCTGAACCCACTCCAGCGCCCGCAGCCGCGCCCATTCGAATCCGTCGTTCAGCAGGGGCGATGAAGACACGAAGGTGATCGGCGCGTCCGGGGGCGTCGTTGCCAGGTTCATGGCTCGACGGTAAGCTAGCTGCCCGATCAATTGCAATTAGTTTCATAAATACGTCAAGAGTGCGTCAAACGCTTTGATGTTGTGAAGGGAAGCACATGTGCACCGGAGCACGATGCCGCGGCGAAAGCGGCCCGCGAAGAACCTTCGAAGTGACGGACTTCGGTGCTGACCCGACGGGGCGAGGCGACGCGACGCGGGCTATTCGACAAGCGCTCGAGGCCGCACGTGACGAAGGCGGTGCCGTCAGAGTGGCGTTCGCGCCAGGTCGCTATGCCATCCATGCTCCGAATGCGGAACGCCGAGAGCTCTATATCTCCAACACCGTTGGAGCAGACCCAGACCATCGTGAGAAGGCGATTGGGATCCTGGTGGAGGGGTTCGACGACATCGAGGTCGACGGACGAGGAGCAGTCCTCGAGTTTCACGGGCGCCAAACCACGGTCGGTGTCATCGACACAGACGTCGCTGAGCTGCACGACTTCACCATCGACATGATCGCCCCGACCGTCGTCGAACTGACCGTCCGCGACGGGGGGACGACGGGCGAGCGCAGCTTCCGGATCCTGGAGGTTCCGCCTGACCTCGGATGGTCGATTCACGGCACTGAGATCGTCTGGCACGGTGAGGAGGGCGTAGGCGACTTCAGCTGGTCCGGTCGTGGGGCGATGGAGTACTCGCAGGTCCACGACCCAGTCCGCGATCGAACCTGGCGGGCTCCATGCACCCTGTTCGACGATGTGGTGTCACTGACGTCGCAAGGCCGGGGAATCCTGGTCGAATACAGCAGCCCCACCCCACCAGGCGATGTGGGTCTGGTCTATCAGTTACGCAACATCACACGAGATCATCCCGGACTGCTCGCCCTCGACAGTGGATCGGTCTCAATTCGCGACGTATGCGTCGGCTACCTTCACGGATTCGGCCTGGTAGCGCAAAACGGTCGAGACCTCGTACTCGAACGGGTTCGGTTCCAGACGATTCCTGGGTCAGGTCGCAAATCTGCGGGCTTCGCGGATTTCGTCCAGTGCTCAGCAATGAGAGGTGAGATCCGGGTTGCCGACTGTCTGTTCGACGGCGCGCACGACGACGCGATCAATATCCACGGTACCTACCTCCGGATCGTCGGAGTCTCGGGTCGGCAGGCTCTGCTGGAGTACGCGCATCCGCAGACAGCAGGGTTTCCTCAGTTCGCACGAGGGGAACACGCCGATGTCATCGTCGCGGCGACCGGCGAGGTCATCGCTCGAGCGCTCACCGTTGTTGAGGTGTCGTGCCCGTCCGGCCGGGATCACGAGCGCGACTTGCTAACGATGTCTGTCGCCTTCGAGGATCTGCCCGACGTCGTTGTCAAAGCGCGAGCCGGTACCTTGGCGATCGAGAACATCACGAGGGCGCCAGCAGTTCACATCTGCGGAAACACCTTCAAGAACCTGCCCACAAGGGGCGTGCTCGTTTCGACGCGAAAACCCATCGTCATCGAGAACAACGTGTTCGATTCCCTCGGAATGGCGGGCATCCTGATCTCATCGGATGCCAGCAGCTGGTGGGAATCGGGCCCGGTCACCGACTGTCGCATCAGTGACAACGAGTTCCGCCTTCTGAACGGGCCGGCGGTGCTGATCGAGCCCGGTGGTGACGTTTCGGGTCTCCGAGAGCCCGTCCACGGCACCATCGAGCTCCTCCGCAATACTGTCTACGCGCTCCCGGAAATCGCGGAGCCGCTCGTGGCCTTCACGAGCGTCGCGGAGCTGACCCTCGTCGGCAACCGGGTCGACGGCATCGATGCTGGTGACAACCACTACGAATACGATCCCAGCGCGAGTCGTTATGCCCGCCGGGAGCGATGCTCGTCGCTTCACGGGGGGCAGCAGCCGTGGCACGTCGCGGCCGCCGACGACTGAAGTCCCGAACCTTTTGCTACCCGTGTTGAGGGTGGTGGGAGTCTGGCTGTCGAATGTTGTCGGTAAAGGCGATCGCGTCGGCCGTGTTCTCGTCGAGCGCGCGCATCGAGTCCAGGCGCAGCCGGGTGTCGCCCCATCGTTGAAAAGACTCTTGCCGAGAGACGACTGACTCCCATGTCGGCTCGGGGAATCCTGCGATTCCTCTCCGTCGCTTCTGCAGCCGGTGTTGGTGTGTTGCCGGATCGCTGCAGAAGACCTCGATGAAAGCCAGCGGAGTTACGAGGTCTGCGGCGAGCGACTTCCATTGGCCGCGGGCTTCCTCCACGTCGTTCACCGCATCGATCAGCACATCATTCCCGACGCGCAGTTGCTCCCTGGCAAGATCTTCCGCGACGACGTATGCCGCGAGTCCGGTCGGCTGGGTCCGTTCGACTCCGGCCCGCCAGATGGCTGCCTCGATGGGATCCACCGAGAGAAGCGCGCAACGTAGCGCTTTCGCGAGTTCAGCAGCGAGCGTGCTCTTGCCCGAACCGGGAAGCCCCGCCATCACGATCAACATGGCTTCATTCTTGCGTCAGGATCACGAACGAATCGCCTACCTACGACCGTGCCCCACAAAAGCCCCGCGACTGCTTTCAACGAGCACCAGGGCACGTAATCGAACAAACGCGAAATCCTGCGGTCCTGTGGCCTCTTGAGAGCGCTTAGGGTGTCGCCCGATCCGACGCGCCTTTCGTGACGCCAGTACATATGACTCGGCCAGATCTCTTGCTGCCCTTCGCCATGGACGCAGCCCACCTGCCTGTCTGCGTGCGATCGATCGGTCAGGCCACCGTGACCCGTGCACGCGCTATGTTCGGGATCCGGGCGTGAGCTGAGGTCGGATCGTCGCTGGTCTGAGCCGTGACCCGCACCGAGAGGAGATGGGTGCCAGGCTTTTCGAATGAGACCTGGCGCTCGAGTACGACCTGACGTTCGGGGGTGATGTCCTCGGGCTCACCGAGAGCACCCTTGCCGCTGAGGTCAGTGCGGACCTCGACGACAACGCCCGAACCGAGAGCGCTCGCCGTGATCCGGATCGTGACCGGCTCGCCGACACCGACGGAGACTGCTTCAAGGCCGTTGGCGGTCAGCGAGACCGCAGGCTGCACGCCCTTGCGTTCGTCGGCATCCAGCGGCACGGCAACCTGGCCGTCGACAACCTCGTATGACGTGGTCGCGGCCGGCTCGATCCCGTCTTCGACCCACGCGGCGAGCTGGCGGAGCGCTGTCTCCAGTGCGCCGACGTAGTTGACGGTGCGGGTGGGGAACTCCTGCGGGTCGTCGTCGCCGTGCAGCGCGTTTTCGATATACCAGAGTCGGAATGTGTCGTTTGTGCGGTCTCCGACGTGCTCTGTGACCCGGCTGCGGTACCAATCCGCCTGCCAGGGGAAGGCCTCCCGGTCGAGCAGGCATGCGACGACGATCATCTTCTGCGTGATGGCGCCGTTCGGAACGGTCCCTGAGGCTGCCTGCGTGAACAGCGGGCCGAGCAGCATGGGGCGCTGGGGTGCGGTGGGTGTGCCGTCGGCACCGCGGAACTGATCCCACACGGCGTATTCGGGGCCGGGCACCTGGTGCCGGTGGTAGGTCTGGGCGGCGAGGAAGTTCGAATTGTCGAGCAGGACCTCGTCGCCGATCGACAGCGATGCGACGAGGTCGTCCTGGCCGGGCTCGATGCGGGCGATGTCGCCGTCGACACTGGAGAGCCGAAGGATTCTTCGCGCCGCCGAGCCGGTCGTGATCGTCAGCTGCGCCCCGAGAATCCAGCCGGTCGGAACGTCGGCGAGTCGGACCGCCGCGATAGCCGAGCCCGACGGCGCCGTGTGAAGGAACGACTCGTCGACGCCTCCGGCCACGGGCTCGTCGGCCCGCTCGGAAGCGTCGGACACGAGGGCGGCGATGGTGGTCGCGAGCTGAACCCGGTCACGATTGACGGACGCCGCGGGGTCGGCGCCGAGGTACCCCTCGACCGTCCAGAAGTCGTCCGGATAGCTCGGGTCTGCGGCAAGGACGCCCGGGTACAGCACGCTGAAGGCATGCATGCCCATCGTCTTCCAGCCGAACCAGGAGCGTGGAGGGAAGCCCATCCTCGTGACCTCGGCCAGGGCATCCCTCTGCTCTTCTGTGAGGTCGAGGGCCGACGGGTCGCCGCCGGCGTCGTAGGCGTCGACGATCGCCGGGAAGACGTCGCGCAGGACCCGCTGCGCGTGCATCCGCACGCTGAACACGTTCGGGATCGACATCGGGCTGCCGGGCACGTAGGGCACGAAGCCGTCCCAGACGCCGGTCGTGTTCTCGGCGGCGCCGATGGTCCGGTAGGCGCCGCCGCTGCCTCCGTAGAGGTAGCCGTAGGGCCGGTGGTCGCCGTAGAGGTCGCGCGCGACCTCACGCGAGAACCGTGCGGCCGCGGCGTTCGCGCGGTAGGCGCCGATGCTGGGGTCCATGCCCGAGAAGGGGTTCGCGGCATCTGGACCACCCCCGTTCGTCTCGACGAAATAGGCGCCGCTGTCGACCGAGAACGCGATCTTGTTGTATTCGCCGACGATCTCCGGAGCGAGATTCTCGCTCTGCGGCACCGGCGTCACGTGCTGGAAGAACCGGCCCTGGTAGGCATCCTCGGTGGGGAAGTAGAACGAGAACCGGGTGTCGGTGCCCTCGAACCCGCCGTGCACGTAGCGGTGGTGAACCGGTGCGTCGCGCCACTCGTTGAGGTCGACGAAGGGATGCGCGAACAGCTCATCTGCGATCGCCGGCTCGTCGGTAGGGCGGGTCGCGATCTGCTCTGCAGTCATTACTTGATGCCTTTCAGCGGGGAGATGGCGACGGCCGCGAGGAGGACGAGCGCGAACGCCGCGATCCAGACCCCGACGTAGCCGCCGGTGACGGCGACGACCGTGCCGGCGAGGATCGGCCCGAGCGCCTGTCCGAGGTTGGACCCGAGGCCGGCCACTCCCAGGTCGCGGCCGGCCGCCTTCTCGTCCGGCAGCACGTCGATGAACAGCGCCTGGTCGACCGGCAGGTAGATGCCGAAGGCGATGCCGCCGACGATCGCCTGGACGAAGAGTCCGAGGACGGTCGGCGAGATGATCGGGATGAGCATCGAGAAGCCCATCAGTACGGAGGCGATGATCACGAAGATGCGTCGCTTGCCGATCCGGTCGGAGAGCCTGCCAGCGATGAACAGGACGATGATCGTGACCGGCACGCCCACGAGTGTGAGCAGCGGTGCGAGCTGGGTCGCCTGCGTCTGGCTGAGCGCGGGCCGGATATAGCTCTGCAGCATGTAGAGGCTGAGCGCCGTCGAGACGGTGTAGCCGAAGCTGAGCAGGATGCGCGCGACCCACACCCAGCGGAAGTTGCGTGAGCGGAGCGCGATCGTGAAGCCCACGAAGAAGCCCTTCCAGTCCATCTTCGGAACCAGGAGGTTCTTCGACGAGCGGTCGCGGGCGAACAGTACGAACATCACGCCGGAGAACGCGACGAACGCCGCGATGATGAAGTAGATGTCGAGCCCGAGCGTGGCGAAGAGCGAGCCGGCCGCGAGACCGCCGAGCAGACCGCCGAAGAAGTTGCCGAAGCCGCCGAGGGCGGAGGCGGTTCCCCGCCGGTTCTGCGGCATCCGGTCGGCGACGGTGGTCGCGAGCGGGCCCACGGCCGCGTTGATGAAGGCCTGAGCGAACATATAGACGATCGCCAGCACCACGAGGGTCGGCGAGAAGCGCATGAGCACCAGGAGCAGCGACCCGACGAGGCTGCCGAACAGGATCCACGGCGCGCGGCGACCCCAGCGGCTGCGCGTGCGGTCCGCGAGAACGCCGACCACGGGCTGGATCAGCATCGTGAGCACGACCCCGATGGAAGTGATGACCGCGAGGGCCTGGGCGCGCGCGGAGTTGAACTCCTTCAGCAGCTCCAACTGGTGAGCCTGGGCCGCGGTCGCCGTCGTGGTTCCCGCATCGACCGCCTGCTGCAGGAGGGTGAGTTTCTGGAGGTCGATGCCCGCGTTCGCGCCCGTGAACCACTGGCCGAACTCGAGGATCTGCACGTGGTTCGGCAGCAGGATTCCGAGGACCGCACCCCAGACCGCGCTGATGGCGATGGTGAGGATCGTGTACCAGGTGAGGTACCGGCGCGAGAGTCGGCCCTTGATCAGGATCGGCGACGTGCCCGGCTCGGCCGGGTCGAGGACGATGTCGCGCTTGCTCTTCGGGGAGGGCATGGTCTGCTGTGGCTCTGGCGCCAGGGTGTCGCTCATCGGGTATCCCATCGACGGTGATGTGAAAACAGCATGACATGCGGGTTTCGAATTTCGCAAGTCAAACCCGCATATCATGCTGTTTATGACAGAACGCGGACCGTACGCGAAGGGCAGGGCGAAGCGCGCCGAGATCCTCGACGCCGCGCTTGAGGTGATCGACAAGCAGGGTTACGCCGCGGCGACGGTCAAAGAGCTCGCCGACGCGGTGGGCCTGAGCCAGAACGGCCTCTTGCACTATTTCGGCTCGAAGGACGCGCTCTTCGCCGAGATCCTCCGCCGCCGTGACGAACTCGCCGAGATCGCGATCAACACGCAGCGTCCCGGGTTCGCTGAAGGCCTGGTCGAGGCCTTGCTCGACGCCGTTGATGAGGAGACGTCATCGCCCGGACTCGCCCAGCTCGCGTTGCGGGTCACCGGAGAGGCGACGGAGCCCGACCACCTCGCGCACGAGTTCATCGGCCGCCGCTACGAGCTGGTTCGAGCCGTCGTGCGCGACGCGGTCACAGAGCTTCAGAAGACCGGCCGCCTGGCGCCCGAGATCGACGCAGAAGCGGTCGCCGCCCTCGTGTTCGCCAGCTGGGACGGCCTGCGCATCCAGTGGATGTACGACAGGACCATCGACCTGAGAAGACAGATGGCCTACCTCCTGCGCGCGCTCGGGCTCACTATCGACGCCCCGGTCGCGACGGGGGACTGAACGCGATCCGATGACGGTTCCGGACGCGGCGAACGCCGACGACCGTGGCGTCGCGTCTCTGCTGCGGAGCCTCATCGACCAGCCGTGAGCCGGAGCCGGCCGACCCGGGCGGCCGGCTCCGGTTCGGCACGTCACCGGGGCGTCGATGCGATCCCTGCACGCCCACAACCGGAGCACCCTCGACCCGGCCGATCCCGTCGACTACGCCAACCAGATCATCGCCATGCTCGGCGGGACGGATGCGCCCCTCCCCGTCAACATTCAGCAGGCGGAACGCTGACGCGATGCCTGAAAGAGCGGCCCGCTGCTAGCGTGCGCCCATGAGGATCGCGATCATCGGAACAGGGCGTGTGGGATCGACCGTCGGCGCGGGCCTCGCCCGAGCCGGTCACGAGGTCGTCTATGGCTCACGGACGCCGGAGAAGGCCGGCCACCTGTCCGCACCCAGTCGCAGTATCCCCGAGGCGGTCGACGGGGCCGAGGTGGTGATCGCCGCAGTGCCTGGCTCGATCACGCGGGAGGTGCTGGCCGGCGTCGGCCCGGACGCGCTCGCCGACAAGGTCCTCATCGACGTGGGCAACTCGCTCACTGAAGGATTCCGACTCAGCTTCCCGAACGGCAGCCTCGGCGCGACGCTGCAACAGGACTTCCCCCGAACCCGGGTCGTGAAGACCCTGAACACCGTGAGCGCGCCGCTGATGGCCGACCCCGGCCGGCTGCCGCAGACGACGGTCTTCCTTTCCGGCGACGACGCTGCGGCGAAGGCGGCAGTGGAGGGACTCCTCGGCGACCTCGGCTGGGCCGCCGAGTCCCGGATCGACCTCGGCGGGATCGAGACCGCACACGGCCCGGAGCACTACATCTTCCTGTCGATGCTGGTCGCGCGGAAGCTCGACACGACCGAGTACGGGATCGCGGTCGTCAGCTGACGAGCGCGGGATCAGTCCTTCGCGGCAGCGGACTTCTTCCAGCGAGCGTGCTCTTGCCCGAACCGGGAAGCCCCGCCATCACGATCAACATGGCTTCATTCTTGTCGACGCGAGGTGGTCGCATTCTCTAAAGGGCTGGGAAGGATGAGTTCGCCCTGGTTGAGGCTGCCGAGCAGGCGGTTCAGCCCATCGACCGCGGAGGCCGAGTGGTCGCCTGCCCACCACTGATCGAAGGCGACTTCGTAGATCTGGTACATCATGCGCGCGGTCATCGTCACGGCGACGTCGTCGGCCGGGCGTCCCGTGCGATCGGCGAGAGCTGATTCGAGACCTCCACGCGACTGGGTCGCGATGTCCCACAGGCGGGCTCGGGCGACGGGGACCTGATCGATGAGGGCGCGTAGGCGACCGGTCTCTGGCCGACTGCTGGTCGACTCCAGCGTGGACTGCAGAATCAGCGCGAGGGACCGGCCCAGCGGTTCATCCGCGGGCCGCTCTCTGAGCGCCTGGCCCCAGTCGAACGCAGCGAACTGGGTCAGGAGCAGAAGGTCCTTGGTGGGGAAGTACCGGTAGAGGGTCGTCGAGCCCACGTCCGCGCGCTCCGCGATCTGCTCCATCGTGGTCTGCTCGTAGCCCTGGCTGAAGAACAGCTCGAGGGCCACGTCGATGACGTGGTCGCGTGTTCGTTCGGCGTTCCGCTCTCGTAGCCCCATAGCCACAGACTATATCGAAGCCCGGGCTTGCGCCCAAGTCGGTAGTGAGTTCATACTTGGTAGTCACACCCGTTATTTGGAAATGCACGAAGGAGTGTCATGTCCGCCACACCCGACTCCACGGTCTCCGATCCAGCGATGGGCGGCGCAACCGGAGCTGAGACCCCCACGCTGCGCGCCTTGAAGCTGCGCGGCCTCCTCGTCACGCTGGCCTCGGTCGCTCTCGTCGTGCCCATGCTCTGGGGTGCGGTGCAGGGCCTCTACCTGGCGCTGCAGGTGCAGACCATAGACCCCGCCGGAAAGCTCGGCGACCTGGCTCTCATCGTGGGCATCGGAGCACTCGGCTCGATCGTGGCGGCGCCCATCGCCGGCGCTCTCTCGGACCGCACGCGCACCCGCGTCGGCGGCCGTATCCCGTGGATGCTGGTGGGCGCAGCAGTCACCCTGGTCGTCGCGGTGCTGTTCGGATTCGCCACGACGATCGGCGAGGTCCTCGCGTACTGGATCCTGATCCAGATCTCGACCAACTTCATCATGACGCCGCTCAGCGCCCACATCCCGGATCGGGTGCCGCTCCTCCGGAGGGGGACGTTCTCGGCGGTCTTCGGGCTGGGTACCCTGATCGGCTCGGTGCTGGGCCAAGCGGTCGGGGCGGCGTTCGCGTCCGTCATCCCCGTCGGCTACATGACGGTCGCGGGCATCCTGGTCGTCGTCACGGTGGTGTTCGCCCTGGTCAACAAGCGATCGAATCTGGACGAGCCGAAGCAGCCGATCAGCGTGAAGGCGGTCCTGCAGACCTTCTGGGTGAATCCGATCGCGCATCCGAACTTCGCCTGGACGTTCGCGGCGCGGTTCGCCTTCTTCCTCGGTTACTTCGTCGTGCAGGCGTATGCCCTCTACTGGCTTCAGAGCTACGTGGGGCTGGGCGCCGGCGCCGTCGCTGCGATCCCCTTGGTCAGCGTCGTGGGACTGGTGGGGATGCTGATCTCGACACCGCTCGGAGGTCTGCTGCTCGACCGGCTGGGGCGCACCAAACCGATGATCTACGTCACCTCCGCTGTGCTCGCCGTCGGGCTGCTCATTCCGATCTTCGCCCACACCTTCCCGGCCATCCTGGTCTACTCGTTCGTCGCGGGACTCGGGTTCGGCGCCTATCAGTCCGTCGACTATGTGCTCGTGACCCAGGTGCTTCCCTCGAACGCGGAGGCGGGCAAGGACCTCGGAATCGTCAACATCTCCACCAGCCTCCCGCAGACGATCGGTGTCGCCGTCGCCGGCGGGGTCGTGGCCTTCGGCGGCTATGCGGCGCTGTTCCCGGTCGGAGCAGCTCTCGTCGCCATCGGAGCGCTACTGATCATCCCGATCCGCGGAGTCCGCTGATCCCTTGCACCGAACACGCAACAAAGGAGCAATCACACGTGAACACACCCGCACCGTCCGGCAGCGCTGAAGACGTCCGCGAGCCGGAAGCCCCCGACATCGCATCCCTCCAGGGTGCACCCCTCACGCCCAGCGGGCTGATGAAGCTCTTCGGCGACGACCTGAAGGGCATCCGCCAGGTCCTCCTCGAGGGACAGACCTGCCGCCTCCACATCTTCGACGCCACGACCCTGTCGTCGACCGTAGTCGCCGAGTTCGACGGCCGCCGATTCGAAGCCCCCAACTGGAGCGTCGACGGCCAGGTGCTCTACCTCAACGGCGACGGCGACCTGTGGGCCATCGCGCTCGAGGCGCCGCACGAGGCACACCGGGTCCCTTACGAAGGCGTTCCGGCACTCAACAACGACCACGTCCTCGACCCTGCAGGCGACGCCATCTACCTCTCGGCGATGGACGGCCACATCTACCGCGGTGCGCTCGACGGCAGCAGCATCGACAGGATCACCGACGAGCACGACATCTGGCACTTCCTCCACGGGATCTCGCCCGACGGCGGAACGCTCGGGTTCGTCCGCGTGAGCGGGGAGCCGGGTCCGAGCAGGCTGGCGCTGGTCGACTCCGCCGGAGGCCCAGTGACCGTGGTGGACACCGGCGACGGTCACATCGACGGCCCGGAGTGGTCACCCGATGGCGAGTGGATCTACTTCAATACGGAGCGTTGGGCGACTCAACCGGGCCATGCGCAGCTTGCGCGGGTACCCAGCGGGAACCTTGCCGCTGACGCCGTTGAACGACTGATCTCCACCGACACCGTCGACTGGTTCCCGCACCTCTCGCCCGACGGGCGCCTCGCCGTCTACCTCCAGTACCCCGCGGGCACCGTGGGCCACCCGGAGAACAAGGAGGTCGAGCTTGTCGTCGTGGAGACCGCTGACTGGTCGGCGCCGCTGGCGCGCATCCCGCTGTTCGGTGGCCAGGGCACGATCAACGTCAACAGCTGGAGCCCCGACTCGACGCGCTTCGCCTACATCTCCTTCCCGATTCAGACCTCCGACTGAGATACCTACCGCATCCCCCGAATCCGTCTTCGAAACTCTAGGAGCAACCCCGAATGACAACTCTGTCCGTATCGACGTACTGCATCCGCGAGCACCTCGGTCCGATGGTCTTCGACGTGACCGACCCGGCCGGGAACGACGTCCACTTCGAACTCCCGTACGAGAAGCTGCTGGACCTCTCCGACTTCCCGCAACGCGCCCGTGAGACTTTCGGCGTAGACGCCATCGAGACAGTCGCGACCCAGTTCGCCGGACTCGACGACCCAGAACTCGATCGGTTCGCGTCGGCGCTGGAGTCCGCCGACGTACGGCTCGTGAACGTGGCGATCGACGCCGGGGACCTCCTCGGCTCCGACCCGGAGAAGCGAGCCGCGGACATCGACTTGAACAAGCAATGGATCGACCGCTTCGCCGCGATGGGCTCCGCCTTCGTCCGCGTCAACCCGGGCTCGCCGTTCACGCCGCACACCGGTCAGGTGCCGCCCGCATATCTGGTCGACGCGCTCATCGAACTCGGCGATCACGCGATCCGGCGCGGCACGCGGCTACTGGTCGAGAACCACGGCGGCCCCGGAAGCGACCCGGTATGGATGAACAACCTGCTCGATGGAGTGGGTTACGACCGTCTGGGCCTGCTCCTGGATCTGGGCAACTTCGATGTGCTTCTGCAGCCCGTCCTCGCGACAGCCTTCGCCGGGATCACGGGTGTCGCGCCGGAAGCGGACTTCGCCACGATGGTCGACAGCCTGGACCTCACACCCCTCTACGACGGCATCGACGCCCTCGCCGGCCGCGCCGAGCTCGTCCACGTCAAGGTGAACGAGGTCGACGAAACCGGTGAGACCCGCGCCGTCGACCTGACGCGAGCGTTCGGCATCCTCCACCGTCACGGATACGAAGGGCCGCTGACCGTCGAGTACGAGGGCACCGGCGGAGACCCGTGGTGGAAAACCGGCCGGATTGTCGACATCACCCGAGGGTATGAGTCGAGCCCCGCGACCGCTCACGAGAGCCGACGATGACCGAGCACGTCGACGTCCTCATCATCGGAAGCGGTCCCGCCGGATCCACCTACGCGCGCACGATCGGCGACGCCGTGCCCACCGCACGCATCCTCATGGTGGAAGTCGGGCCGGGCATCCCCGGCCCGCGCGGCGAACACACCATGAATATGACCGAGGAGGCACGTGTCGCCGCTCAACTGCGGACGCAGGGACCGGAAACCGGTGTCGAGCGCGCTAAGGCGCTCTCCGACATCGCCGAGGGATTGGACCCGAGCGCGGAGTTCCGGCAGACGATCCTGCCCGGGCTCTTCTTCCTCGATCCCCGCCCTGAGCTCGCCCCGGGCGAGGTCGGGCTGCCCGCCGCCAGCATGGCCAGCGGTGTCGGCGGGATGGGCATCCACTGGGGCGCATCCACTCCGCGTCCGCAGCAATCCGAGCGCATCCCCTTCATCCCGTCGGCGGAGCTGGATGAAGCCCTCGATCACGCCGAGCAGCTCCTCGGTGTCACCTCCCACGACAGCGACGGAACAGGGCTAACGGACGCGATCTGTCGAGAGCTGGCGGACGAGTTCGACGGGCCGGGGCTCAGCCCGGTCGGAGTGCTTCAGTCGGCGATCAGCTGGGACGGCGCTCGCGCCCGATTCAGCGGAACCGGCGCCATCCTCGGCCGACTCGAGGAGGACGCGCCGGGGTTCGAGCTGCGCGCTGAGACTCTGGCGAGCTCCGTCATCGTGGACGACGGCCGCGCCGTCGGCGCCCGGCTCCAGGATCGGATCACCGGCGAACGGTACGACGTCCGAGCTGCGCATGTCGTCGTGTGCGCGGACGGCCTGCGCACTGCTCAGGTGCTTTTCGCCTCCGGTGTCCGTCCCGCAGCCCTCGGCCACTACCTCAACGAGCATTTCCAGGTGACAGCGCTCGCCGTCCTCCGTGACGAGTTCGACCCTGCGCGCTACGCCGGGTCCAGTCGGCCCGGCTACGTGCTCGTCCCGTTCTCGGACGCCCGACCGATGCAGGGCGGGGCAATGGCCGTGGCCGGCTCGCCCTACGCGCTCGACATCGGCGACGATCCAGGCACCGCGAGCCTGGCGGTGTTCCCCTGGTACGGCGCAAAGGACATCCGCTTCGACGACCGCGTCGAGTTCAGCGAGACCGAGCGGGACTTCTATGGGATGCCGAAGATGATGATCCACTACTCGCACACGCCTCGAGACCTGGCGATGATCGAGCAGCTCACGGAGAACGCCCGACGAGGCGCGGAGCGAGTAGGGATGCTCACCGAAGCGCTGCAGCTCGCGGCCGGAGGCTCCTCGCTGCACTACCAGGGCACCGTTCGCATGGGCGCCCGCGATGACGGGACATCGGTGTGCGATCAGTACCTCCGAGTGTGGGACGTGGAGCACCTCTACGTCGGCGGCAACGGTGTCATCCCGACCGCCACGGCCTCGAACCCGACGTTGACGACCGTCGCCCTCGCCTGGCGAGCAGCAGCCCGGATCGCTTCACAGCTCTCCGCATCCGCGTCGCGGCCGGTCGATGTTCTGGAGGACGCGCGATGACCCGGTCAGGTCCCGTCGGCGTCGGAATCGTCGGCGCGGGAATGGTCAGCGACCAATACCTGGACCAGCTCTCCCGCTACCCCGACCTCGCGGTGCTCTCCATCAGAAGCAGGAACAGCGGGCGGGCGGCAGCCCAGGCCGAGAAATACGGAATCCCGTCCTCCGGGGACATCGACTCGGTCCTCGCGAACGACGACGTCGAACTCGTCCTCAATCTGACCACCCCCGCAGCGCACGTTGAAGTGTCGACGGCTGCCCTGATGGCAGGCAAGCATGTTTGGAGCGAGAAGCCGATCGGTATCGAGCGCGACAGCGCGCGGACCCTCGTCGAGCTCGCCGAGGAGCGGGATCTCCTCCTGGGCGTGGCGCCGGACACTCTGCTCGGCCCGTTGTGGCAGACCGCCGGACGAGCCATCCAGGCAGGAGTCATCGGGAAGCCACTCTCGGCGACGACGCAGTTCCAGTCGCAGGGGCCGGACTGGTTCCACCCCGACCCGGCATTCCTATTCGCCACAGGGGCGGGGCCGCTCTTCGATAACGGTCCGTACTACCTCTCGGCGCTGGTAAGCATCCTCGGCCCGATCCGCGAGGTCGCCGCCGTCGGAAGCCGTGCGCAGGAGACCCGTTCCGTCCACCTCGGCCCGCTCGCCGGGACCACTTTCCGGGTCGAGGTCCCGACCCATGTCGCGGCCACGATGCTCTTCGACGGAGGGGAGATGGCGACGTCGCTGATGAGCGTCGACACCCCGAGATTCGCGCACGGGATCTTCGAGGTCACCGGGACGGAGGGCACGATGGTCATCGGGGACCCCGTCTACTACAGCGCGGAGCCCATACGGGTCTATCGGCGCTGGACCAGCTTCCCGACGACGTTCGAGCAGGACTTCGAGACGATCCCCGAGCGCGGCGCGCCCGCCGGCCGCGGAGTCGGAGCAGTCACGATGGCCAGGACCCTGCGAGGTCACGACCTCCACGTCGCCACCGGCCGACTCGGCTACCACGTCCTCGACGCCCTCGCAGCGACAGAGGAGTCCATCGCCCGCCACGAGTTCGTGAAGATCGAGAGCACGGTCGAGCGGGTGCCGCTCTTGCCTGCAGACTTCGACCCATACAAAGCGACTATTTGAAGGTCTCGGGCCCGGTGACGTGGTTGCAACACGGGGGCAGCGCGCGCCGCGCGCGCGACAGCAGGGGCGGTCGTCGCGCGGCGCGCGACATGGAGCTCTTCAGGTCCTTCAGGACATCTCGGACGAACGCCCTTCCAGTAGCCGGTGCAGGTTCGCGATCGCGGGCTCGAGGCCAGCGCGATAGCGTGCCAAGGCGGCGGCGAGCTCAGGGCGGGACCGTTGCTCCGTGAGCCCGCGCGAGATGTTGGTCCGTGCGGCGTCCATCCACTGCGCGATGTCGCGTTCCCGGGCCCAGAGGGCGTCGGCCTGCCACGCGATGAGGGTGCCGCGGATCCAATCGGCCGGGGTGTTCGGCTGACGGTTGGGCGGGCACAGGCGGTTTTTGATCGCGGGGTCGGAACGAGTCGCCTCGACGTAGCCGATCAGTGACGAGTTGAACGGTGTGAGGCCGATCCGCATTGACTGCAGCCGGATCCGCTCCGGTGCAAAGATCGGGACCTCGGGGGCAGGGTTGAGGCCGCCGGCCGCGGCGTAGACGTGCAGGGTTCCGGGCGTCGTGGGGACGGAACCGTGTTCGAGCTGGATGGCATCGGCTTCGATCCGCCGTACCCGTCCGAGGCGGATCACCCCATCGACCCGTCGGAGCTGCTCGATCTCGGCCGTGCTGGCGGTCGGGCCACGGAACATCGTGGGTGCGATGCTCGTGTCGACGCGCAGCAGTTGCTCCGTGTCGCTCAACCGATCGAAGAGCTCGGTCTGCGAACCGGCCTCCGCGCACGCCTCCGCCTGCAGCGCCAGCCCTTCGAACAGTGTGGGGAGCAGCTCGCCGCCCTGGGTGAATCTGCGATTCAGATACCAGGCCTCGCGAGGCTTGATCCAGCGGATGAACGCCGGCGGGACGCCGTTCTGCAGCAGGTAGAGGATCGCATCCGCCGCCGTCTTGCCTGCGCCGACGATCGTGTAACCGTCCGGCGGTTCCTCCCGGCGAGCCAGCTCGTTCACCGGCACACACCGGACTCCGTCGTCCACCTCGAAAACGGGAGGGCTCGTTGCGGGAACACGTGGCTCGAGGTAGACCGCGTCGACGACGGCTCGGCGGGCACTGACCTCGAAGCGATCGCCGGTCAGGCGGCTGACGAACTCCCCGTGCCCGACGTAGTCGCACTGCGGGAAGAAGCGGACCCGACTGGAGGCGAGGAGCCGCTCGTTCATCACTCGCTCGTAGTACGCGCAGATCTCCCGGCCCGACGCGCGCTCGTACATCCCGGCGTTGACGCCGGTCGTATCGATCGTGTCGGTGCCGAGCGGCAGCGAATCGACGCCGTAGTACGCGGAGGGCTGGTGCAGCCGGATGAACGGGTAGCTGTCGTTCCAGTGGCCGCCGGGTGCGAAGCGCCGATCGACCATGATCACGTCGGCGTCGGACGCCGTGATCAGGGAGTCGACGAACGCCATCCCCGACGCACCGGCGCCGACGACAAGATAGTCGGTCTCCAGAATCCTGCTCGCCATCGCTGCCGTCCTCTGCACGATCCGGGAGCCGACCTCCGGTCGAGCGTCCGCTCGGGTCCTTCAAGCATGCGCCTGGCGAGGAAAGGACCACCAGCCCCGTGGTCGCGCGCACAGCCGACAGTGCTGCGGTCGGCGGGAACTCGACAGCCGTCCCGACCACGGGCGATCAACGGGTCGGGCGCCTCCACGTCGCCCAGAGCACCGCCGCGATGAGGAGGGGCTGGAAGGCGAGGCGGACGAGCCGCTTGCGATCGGTGTCGAGCCCGAACGCATCCCGGTGATGCCGCCACTGCGAGACGTTGCCGGGAAAGACCGCCGTGAAGAACGCCGCGGCGGCCCAGCCCATCGTCCTTCGCCACGGCGAGGCCACCAGCGCCGTCCCCAACGCGATCTCCACAGCGCCGGACAGCACGACCGTGGTGTCGTCGTCGATCGGGACGAACTCCGGGACCTGCGCGGAGAACTCCCGCCGCGCGAAGGTGAGATGGCTCACTCCGGCGAAGACCAACGCCGAACCGAGAAGTACGCGGACGAGAGTTCGAGGATGAGACATGCTGCCATCATGGCCCCCCATCAGGCGGCACCAGTACTAGGTATTTCGGGTGGTCTGCGCACGACCGGATACTGGTGCCGATGTAACGCATTGAAACGAAGACGCCAAACGCGCCGACGTCCCGCCGCAGAAAGCCGACCCGAAATGCAGACCACAGACAGCATCCGCAGAGACAGCATCGACACAGCCACCCTCGACGCTGACCCGAACCCGACCCTCGTGACAGACCGATGCCGGTACTTCGGGACCCCGCACGCCCACCTCTGGGAGTACACGAACGGGCATCTGGTGTGCGCGTTCTGCGACGAGAAGCGGCCGTTCACGCCGTAGGGCGAACTCCCTCCGGCATGACCCGCATCGCCGGGAGTCCGTTCACACTCCGTAACGGTCGCTTCCCGCATCCTCCACGCCGCGCCTATCCTTCCCCGGATCGGGTCGTCCGTTCTCGGACGGCCGGCAGCAGGCGAAGAGACGAGGTCCGGATGTCCGAGAGCGTGAGGGAGCGCAGGCGTGCGCTCGTCTTCCTCGGGGTCGTGAGCGTGCTGCTCGGCGTCGTGGCCGTCGTCAGCCTGGTGCTGCCCCAGCCGCAGGCCACCGCCGGTGTCACGGTGACGGCTGTCCTGCTCCTGATCGGCGCGTGCTACGGCGTGGTGGCGACGTCGGTGGCGTTCGTGCGCGGCCCGCGGGCGGCCGACGCTGAGCCGGGGGACGCGGACAGCGCGGTCGAGTAGCGGTCGCGCGCGACGGCGATCAGTTCGGGGGCGGGAGGCGTGTCCGGGGTCAGCAACGGCGCGCTGACGATGTCGGCTGCGCAGGTGCGGGTCCGGTCGTGGAAGTAGCCGGGAGCGAGCAGGTAGCTCGCCACTGCGACGCGGGCGCCGTCGTTCGCGCGGTTCCGGGCGATGGCCTCGTGGAGCCGGGGAGCGGCGGCGCTGAGGAAGCCGACGGTGACGGGATGCCGCGTCGCGGCCTCCAGCAGCAGTCCGGTGCGGAGGGCGTCCTCGACGCCGGCGGAATCGCTGGAGCCGGCGGCCGCGAGGACCAGCCGATCGTCCGGGTCGGCGCCGGCCTCCCGGAGCCGGCGGCGGAGCACCTGCGCGATCCGGTGGTCGGGGCCGAGCGCGTCGGCGACGATAACGCGCTCGCCGAACGGCGCCGCCGCGAGCGGGAGGTCGTGGCCGAGGTGGTAGCCGCGGGAGAGCAGCAGCGGCACGACGACGATCGTCGCCTCCGGCGGGAGCGCCGCGAGCGCGGTCGGCACGTCCGGCTGCTGGACGTCAACGAACGCGTGGGCCGCGACGTCCGCGTCCACGGCGGCGTGGATCGCCTCGACGTAGGCCCCGATGGCCTGCTGGCCCAGCGGGTCGGAGGTGCCGTGCGAGACGGTGAGGATGGCGATCATGGGCTCTCGGGGAGGGTCGTGGACGCGGCCGGGTGACCACGTGCGGTGGTCGATCCAGGATGCCTGAACGGCCGTACAGCCTTTCTGTATTGCGTCTGTTTATTACCGTCGCCCTTCCGTCGCGAAACGTATCCGGCCTAGGTTCCCTACTCGATCCGCCCCGCAGCGGAGGGAAGGACGAACCGCGTGACGATCTCCGAACAGCACACCGCTCCGGCGGCTGCCCGGCCGCGCCGCAGCGACGCCCGGCCGAACGGTCAGTGGGCGGTCGACGGGCAGGCACCGCTGAACGCGAACGAGGCCTGGAAGCAGGAGGACGGCGGCCTCGCCGTCCGTGAGCGCATCGAGCGCGTCTACGCCGACGGCGGGTTCGCCTCCATCGACCCGACCGACCTGCACGGGCGCTTCCGCTGGTGGGGCCTGTACACGCAGCGCAAGCCCGGCATCGACGGCGGCAAGACCGCGACGCTGGAGCCGCACGAGCTGGAGGACGAGTTCTTCATGCTGCGGGTCCGCATCGACGGCGGCCAGCTCACGACCGAGCAGCTTCGGACCATCGCGGGCATCTCGACCGAGTTCGGCCGCGACACCGCCGACCTCACCGACCGGCAGAACATCCAGCTGCACTGGATCCGGGTGGAGGACGTACCGGAGATCTGGCGGCGGCTGGAGGCCGTGGGCCTCAGCACGACGGAGGCCTGCGGCGACGTGCCGCGCGTGTTCCTCGGCTCGCCGGTGGCCGGCATCGCGGCGGACGAGCTGATCGACCCGACGCCGCTGATCCAGGAGATCGCTGACCGGTTCCTCGGGGACCCCGAACTGGCCAACCTCCCGCGCAAGTTCAAGACCGCGATCAGCGGGCACCCGAGCCAGGATGTCGTCCACGAGATCAACGACGTGTCGTTCGTCGTGGTCGAGCACCCCGAGCTCGGTGTCGGCTTCGACCTGTGGGTCGGCGGCGGACTGTCCACGACTCCTCGGCTGGCCGAGCGGCTGGGCGCGTTCGTGCCGCCCGAGCGGGTGCCGGAGGTGTGGCACGGGGTCGTACAGATCTTCCGCGATTACGGTTACCGCCGCCTCCGCAACAAGGCACGGCTGAAGTTCCTGCTCGCCGACTGGGGCGTCGAGAAGTTCCGGCAGGTGCTGGAGGACGAGTACCTGGGTGAGCCGCTGGCGGACGGCCCGGCCCCGGCCGCGCCGACGACGACCGGCGACCACGTCGGCGTCCACAAGCAGAAGGACGGCCGCTACTTCATCGGCGTCACCCCGTTCGTCGGCCGGGTCTCCGGCACGACGCTCGAACAGCTCGCCGACCTCCTGGAGCGGCACGGCTCGACCCGGCTGCGGACGACCCCGCACCAGAAGATCCTCGCGCTGGACATCCCGGAGGCGAACGTCGAGCAGGCCGTCGCCGAGCTGGACGAGCTGGGGCTGAGCGCGAAGCCGAGCGTGTTCCGCCGCGGGACGATCGCCTGCACGGGCATCGAGTTCTGCAAGCTCGCGATCGTGGAGACCAAGGTCACCGCGACCGCCGCGGTGCAGCAGCTGGAGGAGCGGCTGGCGGGGCTCGACCTCCCGGCGCCGCTCAGCCTGCACGTCAATGGCTGTCCCAACTCGTGTGCGCGCATCCAGACGGCCGACATCGGGCTGAAGGGCCAGCTGCTCCCGGACGGGAACGGCGGCCAGGTGCCCGGCTTCCAGGTGCACCTGGGCGGCGGCGTCGCCTCCCGAGACCGCGACGAAGCCGGGCTCGGCCGCACCGTGCGCGGGCTGAAGGTGACCGCCGACGGGATCGCGGACTACGTCGAGCGCGTCGTCACCCGCTACCTGGCCGACCGCACCGACACCGAGACGTTCGCCGAGTGGGCGCACCGAGCCGACGAGGAGGCGCTGCAGTGAGCGCGACCAACCTGGGCAGCCTGCCCTTCCGCCCCGCCGAGCTGCGGCCGGTCTCCGAACTCAAGGAGCTCGCCGAGCGCGGCGCGCGCGAGCTGGAGGACGCGACCGCGGAACAGGTCGTCCGCTGGGTGGCCGACAACTTCGACGTGGAGCGCACGGCCGTCGCCTGCTCGATGGCCGACGCCGTCCTCCCGCACGTCGTCGCCGCGGCGCTGCCGGGTGTCGACGTGCTGTTCCTGGACACCGGTTACCACTTCGTGGAGACGTACGTGACCCGCGACGAGGTCGCCCGCTCTCTGGACGTGCGGGTGGTGGAAGTGAAGCCGAAGCAGACCGTCGCCGAGCAGGATGCCGAGTTCGGCGCCGAGCTGTTCGCCCGCGACCCCAACCTGTGCTGCGCCCGCCGCAAGGTCGAGCCGTTGCAGCGCTCGCTCACCGGCTACGAGCTCTGGTTCACCGGGGTCCGCCGCGAGGAGGCGCCGACGCGCACCGCGACGCCGTTCGTCAGCTGGGACGAGAAGAACGGGCTGGTGAAGGTCAACCCGCTCGCCGCGTGGACGTTCGACGAGCTCCTCGACTACGCCACGGCGAACGCGGTGCCGCTGAACCTGCTCCTCTCCAACGGGTATCCCTCGATCGGCTGCGAACCGTGCACCAAGCCGGTGGCCGAGGGGGAGGACCCGCGCTCGGGCCGGTGGGCCGGGCTCGCCAAGACGGAATGCGGGTTGCACGAATGACCGACACCAGCCTGACCACAGCGCCCGCTCTCGACCTCATCGACCAGCTCGAGAGCGAGTCCATCCACATCATCCGCGAGGTCGTCGCCGAGTTCGAGCGGCCCGTGCTGCTGTTCTCCGGTGGTAAGGACTCCGTGGTCGTCCTCCACCTGGCGGCGAAGGCGTTCTGGCCGGCGCGCATCCCGTTCTCGCTGCTGCACGTGGACACCGGGCACAACTTCCCGGAGGTCCTCGACTTCCGCGACGCGACCGCCGAGCGGTTCGGCATCCCGCTGGCCGTGGCCCGGGTGCAGGACTACATCGACGACGGCCGCCTCACCGAGCGCGCCGACGGCACCCGCAACCCGCTGCAGACCCTGCCGCTGCTGGACGCGATCGAGGCCGGACGGCACGACGCGGTCTTCGGCGGCGCCCGCCGCGACGAGGACAAGGCGCGGGCGAAGGAGCGCATCCTCTCGCTGCGCGACGGCTTCGGCCAGTGGGACCCGCGCAACCAGCGCCCCGAGCTGTGGAGCCTCTACAACGGCCGGCACACTCCCGGCCAGCACGTGCGGGCGTTCCCGATCAGCAACTGGACCGAGCTCGACATCTGGCGCTACATCGAGCGCGAGGACATCGAGCTGCCGCCGCTGTACTACGCGCACGAGCGTGAGGTGTTCGCCCGCGACGGGATGTGGCGGGCGGTCGGCCCGGTCTCGCCCGCCGACCGCGGCGAGACCGTCGAGCGACGGCTGGTGCGCTACCGCACGGTCGGCGACATGAGCTGCACGGGCGCGGTCGAGTCCGACGCCCGCGACGTGACCGCGGTGGTGCGGGAGGTCGCGGCCTCCACGCTCAGCGAGCGCGGCGCTACCCGCGCCGACGACCGCATCTCCGAGGCCGCGATGGAAGACCGGAAACGACAGGGATACTTCTGATGACGCTGCAACTCGACGACACCACGCGACCGGACACCACGCGACCGGCGCTTGCGGCGGCGACCCGCGGGACGCTGTTCCGCTTCGCGACGGCGGGCTCGGTGGACGACGGCAAGTCGACCCTGGTCGGCCGGCTGCTGCACGACTCCAAGGCGATCCTCGCGGACCACCTCGCTGCGGTGGAGCGCACCTCCCGGGAGCGCGGTTTCGGCGGGGAGGCCGGCGGCCTCGACCTGGCGCTCCTCACCGACGGGCTCCGCGCCGAGCGCGAGCAGGGCATCACCATCGACGTCGCCTACCGGTACTTCGCGACCGACGCGCGCTCGTTCATCCTCGCCGACTGCCCGGGGCACGTGCAGTACACCCGCAACATGGTCACCGGCGCCACCACCGCGGACGCGGTCGTGCTGCTTATCGACGCCCGCAACGGCGTGCTGGAGCAGACCCGCCGGCACCTCGCGGTGATCAGCCTGCTGCGGGTGCCGCACGTGATCGTCGCGATCAACAAGATCGACCTGATCGGTTTCGACGCCGACCGGGTGCGCCAGGTGACGGAGGAACTGGTCGCGGTGACCGAGGAGCTCGGCATCCGCGACCTCCACGTCGTGCCCGTGTGCGCCGTCGCCGGGGACAATGTCGCTGAGCGGTCGGCCCGCACGCCCTGGTACGACGGGCCGGCGCTGCTCGAACTGCTGGAGGCGCTGCCGAGTGCCGACCAGACCGAGGCGGCCACCGACGGCCTCCGCCTCCCGGTCCAGCTCGTGCTGCGGCCGCAGGGCGCACTCGCAACCGGGCTCGACGCGACCGAGTACCGGGACTACCGCTCGGCCGCCGGCCGCATCGCCTCGGGCTCCGTCCGCGTCGGCGACCGGGTCAGTGTCCACCCCGGCGGTGCGACCTCGGTCGTGACCCGGATCGATGTCGCGGGCCGCAGCGTCGAGTCCGCGGTCGCCTCGCAGTCCGTCGCCGTGAGTCTCGCCGACGACCTCGACCTCGCCCGCGGCGCCCTCCTCGGCGCGGCGGGCACCCTCCCGGAGCCGCGGTCGGCGATCACGGCCGAGGTGTTCTGGCTGGACCCGACCCGCGGCGTCGCCGGCGCGCGGCTGCTGCTGAAGTGGGGGACCGCGACCGTCCAGGCGCGGCTCACCGCGATCGACGGCCGCCGCGACCTCACCACGCTGCAGGTCGTCCCGGCCGAGGCGCTGGAGGTCAACGACATCGGCCACGTCGCCCTCCAGCTCGCCGAGGCGCTCCCGGTCGAGCCGTACGCGGCCAACCGGGAGACCGGCGCCTTCCTGCTCATCGACCCGCAGTCCGGCGCGACCCTCGCCGCCGGCATCGTCTCCTGAAGGGACCCCGCATGCGTACCTCGCTCCGCACCGTCGCCGTCCTCGCGCTCGCCGCGGCCACCGCCGCGCTGACCGGCTGCGCGGCCTCGGCCGTCAGCGCCGAACCCACCCCGGCGACGGCCATCCGCGTCGGCTACTTCGACAACGTGACCCACGCGCCCGCCCTCGTGGGCATCCACGACGGGCTGCTGCAGAAGGCGCTCGGGACGACGGCGCTGAAGACCACCCAGTTCAATGCCGGCCCCGCCGAGATCGAGGCGCTCACCGCGGGCGCGATCGACGCCGCCTACATCGGCCCGAGCCCCGCGATCAACTCCTACCTGAAGAGCGCGGGCCAGTCGCTGAAGATCGTCTCCGGCGTCGCCGTCGGCGGCGCGGCCCTCGTCGTGAAGGCCGACATCACCTCGGCCGACCAGCTCAAGGGCAAGACCATCGCCACCCCGCAGCTCGGCAACACGCAAGACGTCGCGCTCCGCCACTGGCTGAGCACGAAGGGCCTGCACACCTCGACGACCGGCGGGGGAGACCTCACGATCGCCCCGACCGACAATGCCCAGGCGCTGACGGCGTTCCAGGCGGGCAAGATCGACGGCGCCTGGGTGCCGGAGCCGTGGGTGTCCCGGTTCGTGCTCGACGGCAACGCGAAGGTGCTCGTGGACGAGGCGTCGCTGTGGCCGGGCGGGAAATTCCCGACCACCGTGCTCGCGGTCTCCGCCTCGTTCCTGAAGGCGCACCCGCAGACGGTGAAGGCGCTCGTGCAGGGCAACGCCGACGCGGTCGCCGCCCTGAAGAATCCGGCGAAGGCCGCGAACGACATCAACGCGCAGCTGAAGGCCGACACCGGCAAGACGCTGCCGACCCCGGTGCTCGCGCGGGCGCTCGACCACGTCGCCTTCGACACCGACCCGGATGCGGCGGCGTTCCCGACGCTCGTCCAGCACGCCGCGGCGGTCGGCCTCGGGACCAAGGGCTCGCTGAAGGGGCTGTTCGACCTGACCGCCCTGAACGCCGTCCGCGCGGCCGCCGGGCAGGCGAAGGTCTCGGCCGGGAACCTGGGGTAGGACGATGAGCGACCTCGACCGCACCGCCGTCACGCTGACGGGAGTGAGCAAGCGCTTCGGCGCACACGCACCCGTCGTGCTCGACGGAGTGGACCTCCGGGTGGGCGACGGCGAGTTCGTCTGCCTGCTCGGGGCGTCCGGGTGCGGCAAGTCGACCATCCTGAACCTGATCGCCGGACTCGAGCAGCCGACCGCCGGCGAGATCGCCGTGCCCAGTGGCGCGGTCGCGATGATGTTCCAGGATGCCGCCCTGCTGCCCTGGCTGACCGCCCGCCGCAACGTCGAGCTCGCCCTCGACCTCGGTGGAGTGCCGCGCGACGAGCGCCGGGCCCGCGCCGACGAACTCCTGGAGCTCGTCTCGCTCTCGCACGCCGCCGACCGCCGGCCGCACGAGCTCTCCGGGGGGATGCGGCAGCGCGTCGCCCTCGCCCGCGCGCTCGCACAGGACCGCCACGTGCTGCTGATGGACGAGCCGTTCGCGGCGGTCGACGCGATCACCCGCGACCTCCTGCACGTCGAGCTGGAGCGGATCTGGCGGCAGACCGGTCGCACCATCGTCTTCGTCACTCACAACGTCCGGGAGGCGCTGCGCCTCGGCCAGCGGATCGTGCTGCTCAGCTCGCGGCCCGGCCGGGTCGCCGCCGAATGGGAGGTGCCCGCGTCCGTCCGCGCCGGCGCCGACCCGGTGGAGACCGCCCGGCTGGACGAGCAGATCACCCGCCGGTTGCGAGAGGAGCTGATCCGCAATGCCGCCTGAAGCCACCGTCACGTCGACGATCGCACCCGCGCCCGCCCGCACGGAGGCCGGGGCCTCCGAGCTGCGCGCCCTGGAGTCCGGTCTGGACTCCCTGCAGACCGCCGGGGATGCCGGGCCGGGCCGCGCCCGCCGCCTTGGCCGGTCCGTCGTCCCGCCGATCGTGTTCGTGCTCGCCGCCGTCCTCGCCTGGCAGCTCTACACGGTCATCGCGCACCCGCGCCCCGACCTCTACCCGGGGCCGGCGGACGTGCTCAGCGCACTCGGCAGCGCCGCGGCCTCCGGTCACCTCGCCACGGCCATCGGCACCAGCCTGGGCCGCGGCGGCTTCGGCTTCCTGCTCGCCATCCTGATCGCGACCCCGCTCGGACTGCTGCTGGCCGAGGTGCGCTGGCTGCGCCGCGCGGTCGGGCCGATCCTCTCCGGCCTCCAGGTGCTGCCGTCGGTGGCGTGGGTGCCCGCCGCGATCCTCTGGTTCGGGCTGACCGACGCGGCAGTGTACTTCGTGGTGCTGCTCGGCGCCGTGCCCTCGATCGTCAACGGCCTCCTCGCCGGCATCGACCAGGTGCCGCCGCAGCTTCGGCGCGTGGGCGTCATCCTCGGGGCGAACCGCCGCCAGCTGCAGACCCGCATCCTCTTCCCGGCCGCGATGCCCGGCTATGTCGCGGGGCTTCGCCAGGGCTGGGCGTTCGCGTGGCGCTCGCTCATGGCCGCCGAGATCATCGCGGGTTCGCTCGGCTTCGGCCTCGGCTCGATGCTGGAGCAGAGCCGGGAGCTCGCCGACCTGCCCAGCGTGCTCGCCACCATCCTGACCATCCTCGTCGTCGGCATCGTCGTCGAGCTGGCCATCTTCGCACCGGTCGAGCGCACGCTGCTGCGCCGCCGCGGACTGACGGGAGCATCCCGATGACCGAACAACGCCTTGGCTCCGTCGCCCTGGTCGGCGGCGGCCCCGGCCACCCGGACCTCATCACCGTGCGCGGCCGCCAGCTCCTGACCGCCGCCGACGTCGTGATCGCCGACCGGCTCGGCCCCCGCGCCCTCCTGGAGGACCTCGCGCCCGGCGTGGAGGTCATCGACGTGGGCAAGCGCCCGCACCACCACCCGGTGCCGCAGTCGCAGATCAACGAGCTGCTGGTCGAGCACGCCCGTGCCGGCAAGCGCGTCGTGCGGCTGAAGGGCGGCGACCCGTTCGTGTTCGGCCGCGGCGGCGAGGAGGCCGAGTTCTGCCGTGCCGCCGGCATCCCGGTGGAGGTCGTCCCCGGCGTGACGAGCGCCATAGCCGTGCCGTCCATCGCCGGCATCCCGGTCACCCACCGTGGCGTCGCTGCCGGGTTCACCGTGCTCTCGGCGCACACCGACATCGACGAGGTGCCCGGCGGGCCGGAGCACACCGTGATCCTGCTCATGGGCGTCTCCGGGCTCGCGGGAACCGCCGCGACGCTCGCGGCGGGGCGCCGCGGCGTGGACTGCCCGGTCGCGATCGTGGAAGACGGCTACGGCGACGGGCAGCGCGTGACCGTCGGCACCCTGGGCACCATCGCCGCGGAGGCCGCCGTTCGCGGCGTGCAGTCTCCGGCCGTCATCATCGTCGGCGACGTGGTCCGACTGGCCGACCCCGACCTCCTCCCCATCCCCGCAGCACACAGCACTGCACCATACCGAGAGGCACCTCAATGACCCGACCGTTCCGCGTGGCCGTCGTCGGCGCCGGACCCGCCGGCATCTACGCCGGCAACATCCTGCGCACCCGCGCCGCCGAGGCCGGCGTCGACGTCCGGATCGACCTGTTCGAGTCCCTGCCCGCGCCCTACGGCCTCATCCGTTACGGCGTCGCCCCGGATCACCCGCGCATCAAGGGCATCGTGACCTCACTGCACGACATGCTCGCCGACGGGTCCGTGCGGTTGATCGGCAATGTGGAGGTCGGCGCGGACATCACCGTGGACGAGCTCCAGTCGCTCTACCACGCGGTGATCTTCGCGACCGGGGCGCAGCGCGACGCCGTGGTCGACCTCCCCGGCCTCGGCCTCCCCGGCAGCTTCGGCGCCGCCGACTTCGTCTCCTGGTACGACGGCCACCCCGACGTGCCGCGGCACTGGCCGCTGGAGGCCACCGAGGTCGCCGTGCTGGGCAACGGCAACGTGGCCCTGGATGTCGCGCGCGTGCTCGCCAAGCACCCGGCCGACCTGCTGACCACCGACATCCCCGACAACGTGCACGCGGGCCTCGTCGCGTCGCCGGTCACCGACGTGCACGTCTTCGGCCGCCGTGGCCCGGAGGACATCAAGTTCACCCCGATCGAACTGCGCGAGCTCGGCGAGGTGCCGGGCGTCGACATCGTCCTGTACGGGGAGGACTTCGACCGTGCCGACGCCTCGACCGGAGAGCGACGGGCCGCCGGCAACCAGGCCAAGGTCATGGCGCGCATCCTGCAGTCGTGGCGCGACCGCGAGCCCACCGGCGCCCCGCGCCGCCTGCACCTGCACTTCTGGCACAAGCCTGTCGAGCTGCTCGGCGAGGATGCCGTCACCGGTATCCGCTTCGAGCGCACCGAGCCGGACGGCGAGGGCGGCATCCGCGGCACCGGCGCGTTCGCCGATTACGACGTGCAGGCCGTCTACCGGGCGATCGGCTACCGCGGCACCCCGGTGCGCGACCTCCCGTTCGACGAGGCCGCCGGGGTCATCCCGAACGACGGAGGCCGCGTCCTCGACGACGGCGAGCCGGTGCGCGGCCTCTACGCGACCGGCTGGATCAAGCGCGGCCCGGTCGGCCTGATCGGCCACACCAAGGGCGACGCCGGCGAGACCATCGAGAAGCTGCTGGAGGACCACGCCGTCCTGGCCGACGCGGACCGCCCGGGGGAGGACGCCGTGCTGTCCTTCCTCGAGTCGCGCGGTGTCCGCTACACGACTTGGGAGGGCTGGCTCGCCCTCGACGGCCACGAGCGCGCGCTCGGCGACGGGTTCGCCGGCGACGTGGTCCGCGAGCGGATCAAGGTCGTGCCGCGGGACGAGCAGGTCTCGATCTCCAACCGCGAGGTGATCGTCCGATGACCTACGTGATCGCGCTGCCGTGCGTGGACGTGAAGGACCGCGCCTGCATCGACGAGTGTCCCGTCGACTGCATCTATGAGGGCGAGCGCTCCCTTTACATCAACGTGGACGAGTGCGTCGACTGCGGCGCCTGCGAGCCGGTCTGCCCGGTCGAGGCGATCTACTACGAGGACGACCTCCCGGAGGAGTGGACCGACTACCACGCCGCGAACGTCGAGTTCTTCTCCGAGCTCGGCAACCCCGGCGGCGCCTCCAAGGTCGGGCCGCAGCCGTACGACCACCCGCTGATCGCGGCACTGCCGCCGCAGGAGGCCGTGCATGCCTGAGGTCGTCGTCATCGGCGGCGGCCCGGCCGGGCTCTCCGCCACGTTGAACCTCGCGCGGGCGCTGGTCGACGTCGTGCTGGTGGACGCCAGCCGGCCGCGCAACTCGGCCACCCTCAGGTCGCACGGGTTCCTCACCCGCGACGGCATCCGCCCGACCGAGTTGCGTGCTCTCGCGAAAGCAGAGCTCGCGGCGTACGAGAACGTCGAGCACCTGGAGCGACGGTCGGTCACGTCGGTGCGGAGGGACGGCGACGGCTTCGTGGTCGAGATCGCCGGCCGGACGCCGGGGGAGGAGCACATCGTGTCCGCCCGGACGGTCCTCCTCACGACCGGGTTGACCGAGACGCTGCCCGCGCTGCCGAGCATCCGCTCGTTCTACGGGATGAGCGTGTTCAGCTGCGTTGCGTGCGACGCCTGGGACCTGCGCGGCAAGCCGCTCGCGCTCATCGGCGAGACGCCGGACCTCGCCCGCCGCGCGGTGCACCTGGCCCGCTGGACCACCGAGCTCACGGTCTTCACCAACGGTTCCCCGGTCGTCACCGCCGACGAGGCGACCGCCCTGGACGCGCTGGGGATCCGGGTCGAACGGGCCACGATCGCCGACCTCGAAGGCGAGCGCGGAGCCGTCCACTCGGTCCTGCTGAAGGACGGCCGGTCCATCCCCATCGACGGCGGCTTCATCCGCCCCACCTGGCAGATCGCGACCGGCTTCATCGACGGCCTCCAGCCCGAGGAGTCGGCCGACGGCTTCCTGATCACGGACGACGAGGGCCGGACCTCCATCCCCGGGCTGTACGCCGCCGGCGACGTCGCCGTGCCCGGGCCGCAGCAGATGATCATCGCCGCAGGGAACGGGGCCCGCACCGCGGCTGCCATCGTCGCCGACCTGCAAGTCGGGGCCGCGTCCGCGCTCAGCCCGATCGCGGAAATCCTCACCTGACCTCCCGCACTCCCATCCTTCACGAACACGAGAGAGAGACATGCCCACCAACGTCTACGAAGACATCACCGCCGCCGTCGGCCGGACCCCGCTGGTCAAGCTCAACAGGATCGCCGCCGCCGCCGACGCGACCGTGCTGGCGAAGCTGGAGTTCTACAACCCGGGCGGAAGCGTCAAGGACCGCATCGGCGTCGCGATCATCGACGCCGCCGAGAAGTCCGGCGAGCTCCGGCCGGGCGGGACGATCGTGGAGGGCACCAGCGGCAACACTGGCATCGCGCTCGCGATGGTCGGCGCCGCTCGCGGGTACAAGGTGATCTTGACCATGCCGGAGACGATGTCGAAGGAGCGTCGGGTGCTCCTGCGCGCGTTCGGCGCGGAGATCGTCCTCACCCCCGGCCCGGAGGGGATGCGCGGCGCTGTCGAGGCAGCCCAGAAGATCGTGGCCGAGAACGACAACGCGATCTGGGCTCGCCAGTTCGCCAACGAGGCCAACCCCGCCATCCACCGCGCCACCACCGCCGAGGAGATCTGGGCCGACACGGACGGCGGCATCGACATCCTCGTCGCCGGCATCGGCACCGGCGGCACCATCACCGGCGTCGGCCAGGTGCTGAAGGAGCGCAAGCCCGGTGTGCAGATCGTCGCCGTCGAGCCCATCGACTCCCCGATCCTCAGCGGCGGCAAGCCCGGCCCGCACAAGATCCAGGGCCTCGGCGCGAACTTCGTCCCGGAGATCCTCGACACGTCCGTGTACGACGAGGTCATCGACGTGTCGTTCGACGACTCGATCGCGACGGCCAAGAAGCTCGCGTCCGAGGAGGGCATCCTCGCCGGGATCTCCTCCGGCGCGATCGTCTGGGGCGCGCTGCAGGTCGCGGCACGGCCGGAGAACGCCGGAAAGACCGTCGTGGCGATCGTCGCCGACACCGGGGAGCGGTACATCTCGACGGCGCTGTGGGCGGATCTGCTGGACTGAGCGGCCCCGGGCCGTTCCCACGGCGCGCGTGCGACGATGGGGCATGACCGCCACCGACGCGATCCTCCGCCCCCTCGTCAGCGCCGACGAACTCGAACTCTTCAACTCCATCCCGTACGCGCTCAACCACGAGCTCGCCGACGACCTCGAACAGGGCCGGCGGCGCCTGGACTGGATGTGGGTCGCGCTGCGCGGGGAGCGACTCGTCGGCCGCATCGCCTGGTGGAGCACCGCCGGCGCGTCTGACCTCGCGGTCGTGCGACGCGGCACCGAGCTCCGCATGGCGCTGCTCGCGGAGACCGGCGCACACGTCGTGGCGGAACGCCTCCGCCTCGAGTGGAAGCCCGGCACCCCCATCGCGGCGGCGGACTCCGGACTCGCGTTCCGCCCGTTCGCCTCCGACGACGAGTTCCTCGACATCACCACCCGCACACTCACCGGCACGCTCGACGCGCACAGCCGAGCCGATCTCGCGACGATGACTCCTCGGGAGGCCGCCGTCGCCCAGTTCGAGGACGAGTTCGCCCAGTACGCGAGCCCGAGGGCCTGGTGGCGGGTCGCGATCGACGAGGGCGGTGAGACGGTCGGCTTCGTCGTGCCGGCGCGCAACTCGTACCACGCGATCATCGCGTACATCGGCGTGCTCCCCGAACACCGGGGAAAGGGGCTCATCGACGCCATCCTCGCCGAAGGGACGCGCGTGCTCGCCGAGAGCGGCGCCTCCCGCATCCGGGCGTCGACGGATGTGGGCAACGTGCCCATGGCTGCGGCGTTCGCGCGTGCCGGCTACGTCACGTTCGAGCGCCTGATCAACATGGCCTGGGAGTGATCCCGCGCCCCGTAGCGCCTGGGACCCGTGCCGCGGTATAGCTGTACTCGCGGAGGATCGCAGTGGCGGAAGGTGACGGCGATGTCAACGAATGTGAAGTGGAAGTCGAAGGCGGACCAGCACGATTACCCGGCTGCCGCCGACTACCTGAGTCTCGTGCTGGATCCCGACGACGTCGACAAGGTGGTCGCCGCGCTGCAGCACGCGGACCCGCGTTCCTACAAGGCCAAGGATCTGCTGCGCGCGTCGCGGCTGCCGCTGCTGCCGGAGTCCGATCCGGAGGTGATGAAGGACCTGGCGAAGATCCGGGACGGCGACGAGCTGTCCCCGGTGCTGCTGGTCCGCGGGGACGCACGGCACGACCTCCCGCTGGTGGTCGCCGACGGGTACCACCGGGTCTGCGCGTCGTACTGGACCGATGAGGACGCGGAGATCCCGGCGCAGCTCGCCGGGATGAAGTAGGGGCTCAGTCCGGCGCGGGGGCCGACCACGGCGTGGGCCTCGGCAGCCAGCACCGCACCTGTGCGCGGTAGGCGCGGAACGCGTCGCCGAAGCGCTCCTCCAGGTCCGCCTCCTCGAACGGACGCACCAGCGCGTTCCAGATCAGCGAGCCCAGAATCGCGTAGCCGACCACCAGCCAGGAGTGCAGCAGCAGACCCACCGCGAGACCCTGCGCGATTCCGGCCAGAGCCATCGGGTTGCGCACCCAGCGGTAGGGACCGGCCACGACCAAACGGTGCGCCATCGCCATCGGCAGCGGCGTCCCGCCCCCGAGCGTCGCCATCGTCGCCGCCGACCAGAGGCCGAGTGCGCTCGCGGCGACCAGGAGGACCGCGCCGAGTGCGGTGACTGGTGGCGAGAGGGCGATGCTGAGGCCCCATCGCCCTTCCAGGAACGCGATGACCAGGGGGAGGACGACGAGGAAGAACGACCAGAACACCGCGATCTGCCCCAGCGTCCCGAGCAGCAGGGCCCCGGGCGTTCGCCCTCGCGCCGCCGGACGGAAGCGGAACGGCCCGCGCACGATCCACTCGGCGGGGAGGCGCTGGAGGAGCACCGCGGAGAGCGACAGGAGCGAGCAACCGGCCGCCGCGAGCATGAGGAGCACTCCCCAGCCGGCCTCTGCGGTGACGCTCGCGTAGACCGCCAGGCCGACCGCGACGAGCACGGTCCAGGCGGTGGCGACGATCGCCGCCGCACGCAGTCCGGCGGCTGCGAGGGCGGACGCCGCGACGAAGAGGGGGAGGTCCGCTGCCGCCACCGCCACCGGGTCGAGCCCGCCGAGGGTCGCGGTGCGCACGAGCGGCGACGCGAAGACCCCGGCCCACCACGCGGCGCCCGCGACCGCCTGCATCGCGAAGTAGGCGCGCCCCCACACGGCGGGAACGGCGACGGAGACCCCCATTACGAGAATTCTGCCCGGTGCCCGGATTCCGGGCAACGCGGCACGGCGTCGCGCAGTATCACCGCGCCCGCGGCCCGGTCAACCCCCGAGCCTCCACCCCGATCTGTCTTACCTTCATCCCAAGCGGACGGCACCGCCGACCGCAGCGCTCTCGACAGAAGGAGTCAGTGATGACGATCGCCATGGACCGCCCCGAAGCCGACCGGATGCCGGGGGACGCGCTCGCGCTGGGCGGCGCGCCCGACAACGTGTCGTGGAGCGCTCCGGCGCGGTGGCTCTGGGTCGCCGGGACGCCGACCGCGTACGTCGGGATGGTGGATCGCAATCTCGACGGGTTCGTCGCCACCGGCTTCGATGGTCACGATCTGGGGGTGTTCGCGTCCCGCTCCGACGCGCAGGCGGCCGTCTGCGGCCACTGGTCCGCGGCAGGTGACGAGGGTTAGACCGGTGGCGCGGCGCGAGGCCGCCGGCGATTATAGAACGTCCATTGCGATTGGGCAACGGTCGCGGGTTTTTCCGGCGATGCGACACACTGGACCAAACGACACGAGCTGGGAGGTCCGAAGTGCGCACTGACGACCGCCGTGCCCAGTTGGAGCGCGACCTCCCGGGCGCCGCGAGCCGTGGCGAGATCATCGCCCTGTTCCAGCCGCAGTTCTCGCTGGAGACCGGCGAGGTCGTCGGGGCTGAGGCCTTGAGCCGGTGGATCCACCCACAGCTCGGTCTGATCCCTCCCGTCGAGTTCATCCCGATGGCCGAGCGCCTCGGGCTCGTCGCCGGGATCGGGGATGTCATGCTGCGGCTCGGCTGCCACGCTGCCCGCGATTGGCGGGACCAGGGCCACCCGATCGAGGTCGCCGTCAACGTCTCGATCCTCCAGTTGCGGACGTCCGCGATCGTCGACACGATCGCCGGGCTGCTCGGCGAGTTCTCGCTCAGCCCGCGGCTGCTGACGTTGGAGGTGACGGAGACCACTCCGCTGACCGACGTCCCGGAGGCGATCGACACCGTCCACCGGCTGCGCGGTCTCGGCGTGAACATCTCCGTCGACGACTTCGGGGCCGCCTACGCGTCGCGCGAGCAGGTCATCGCGCTGCAGGCGACCGAGTTGAAGGTCGACCAGTCGCTCGTGCAGGAGACCCAGGGCCCCCACAGCGAGGACCTGGCGCGGGCCGTCGAGTTCGGCAAAGCGCAGGGGATGCGCCTGGTCGCCGAGGGCATCGAGACGGAGGCCCAGCTCGCCCGGGTCCGCGCACTCCACTGCGATCGCGGCCAGGGATACCTGCTGTCGCGGCCGACGACCAAAGCGGATGTGGACAGCCTCCTGGTCGGGGCCGGCGTCGTCCGCTCCGATGAGTAGCGCCCGCTCCGATGAGTAGCGTGTCGTAACTTGACGATCGCGTCGCCAGCAGTCACTCTCAACACATGCATTCTGACCGGCCACGCAGTTGATGCGCGATGTGCTCGACGAAGTCGCGCGCATGCAGCCCTTCCCCCGAGCCTTGATCGACCGATCCCACACCATCGTCGACGCCAACCTGGCACTCGAGGTCTGGGCCAGCCGCCCCTCGGATGAGCTCGTCGGTGCGCCCCTCGCTGCGGTGCTCGGCGTCGACGGCGATGAACTGTCCCGGGCGCTGGCCACCGGGAACCCGGGCGGCATCCGCTTGGCGTCGACCGCCCACGGCTACCAGGAGACGCGCAGCTCGGTGGTGATCCGTGCCGTGCGCATCTCGGGCGGCCACACGATCGTGGCCTTCGACCCGGAGCTGGCCGCGGTCGGCGAGCGCACGGTGGCACTCGGCCGACGCGAGAGCGACCGGCTCCAGCTGCTGCTCTCCGCATCCGTCGCGTTCGCGAAGACGCAGACGGAGGAGGAGCTCGGCGAGCTGCTGTCGGAGACCGCACGCCGGGCGTTCAACGCGACGGCGTGCAGCGTGCACACCGGCGAGCCGGGAAACTACGCGCTCGTGGCCGGGGACAACCTGCTGGCGGCGGAGTGGCCGGAGGACAGGGACGGCGAGCGGGTCCAGCTCGGGAGCGTCGTGACGATCCAGACTCCCGCCGAGGCGGACCTGGTGGCGCCCGGCATGGGCTTGAGCGGGGTCTTCGAACGGGCAGGGGTGTCCGCGATCATCGGTGTGCCGATCATCGAGGACGACATCCTGTACGGCGCGTTCGCCTGCTACTTCGACCAGCCCCGCGCCTTCGACGACCAGGCCGTGCCGCTGGCGGAGGCGCTGGCCCAGCTCGCCGGGCAGGTCCTCGTGCGGCTCCGCCTGGAGGCGCGGCTGCGCCGGGCGGCGATGCTCGACGAGGTCACCGGCCTGCCCAACCGGCGGCTGTTCGACGAGAACCTGCAGCAGACCGAGCGCGCCCACGCGGATCAGGTCGCCGTGCTCTTCGTCGACCTGGACGGGTTCAAGGCCATCAACGACACCCTCGGGCATGCCGCGGGCGACACCGTGCTCAAGGAGGTCGCATCGCGGCTGAGCAGCGTCTTCCGCCAGGAGGACATGATCGCCCGCTACGGCGGCGACGAGTTCATCGCGGCCCTGCACGTCGCCGACACGACCGACGCGCTCGAACTCGCCGACCGGGCGAGGGCCGCGATCGCCGAGGACTTCGCCGGCATCCCGCCGGAACTGAACATCACGGCCAGCGTGGGCATCGCCATCACGGACGACGTCGCCGGCCAGTCGATCGACCACCTCATCCGCCTCGCCGACCAGGCCATGTACGCGGCGAAACGCGGCGGCGGCGATCAGGCCGTCGTCTACGGAAACGGGCGGTAACGGGTAGGGCGCCTACCAGGGAACGGCGTCCCCGTCTACCGGGGGGCGGGGAATTCTGGAATGCCGGAGAATTATGCACGTGAGTGCACCCGACACCCCGGTCCCCCTCCTGCTCGAAAGGTACCGGCCGCAGCGGTTGCTCGCGCGCGGCGGGACCTCGATGGTCTTCCGCGCCCGGGATGAGAACCTCGGCCGCGACGTCGCCGTCAAGCTGTTCACGTCGGGGAGCCAGGGCGATGTCGCGCGGTTCCGGGCCGAGGTGGGCGTGCTCGCCGGCCTCCGCCATCACGGTGTCGTGTCGATCCTCGACGCGGGAGTCGACGACTCGTCGCCGAAGGATCCGCGCCCGTTCCTGGTCATCGAGCTGGTCGAAGGCGACACGCTCCGCGCGGTGCTGAACGCGGGCACGCTGACGACGCGCCAGATCGGTGAGATCGCGTTCGAGGTCGCCGAGACGCTCGAATACGTCCACGCGCGCGGCGTCATCCATCGCGACGTGACACCGTCGAACATCATGATCGTCGACTACGGGACCCGGCTCTCGCGGCCGCGGGCGCGGCTGACGGACTTCGGCATCGCCATCCACGCGACCCATCCCCAGGACTTCGCGGAGGGGACGTTCGGGACGGCCGCCTATCTGAGCCCCGAGCAGGTGCGCAGCGAGAGCCTGACCCCTGCGTCCGACATCTATTCGCTCGGCCTCGTCCTGCTGGAGTGCTTCACGGGGACCGTCGCGTTCCCGGGGACGCCCGTGGGATCCGCGCTCTCCCGGCTGGAGCGCGACCCGGAGACGCCCGACACGGTCCCCGAGCGCTGGCGCGCGCTCATCCGGTCGATGACGCACGCCGACGCGTCGCTGCGGCCGTCTGCCGCGGACGTCGCGACCGCCGCGCGCGGGGCCCTCCGCGCCGACAGGGAACACGACCCTGCCGCGAGCACCGGATCGACGGACCAGGCGGCATATGATCAACAGGCCGGCGTGACCCGCACCGGCGGCAGCCCTCGGAAGGAGAGCACCGGTTGGGCACTCTGATTTACGGCACCGGCGCGAAGATCGACATCGACGACCGGCTGCTGGCCCACCTCCAGCTCGTCATCACGTCGAAGCTGCGCCGCAACGAGCAGTTCCTCTTCGAGTGGGAGCACGACGAGGCGTACTCGCGCGGCCGCACCGCGATCTGGATCAACCCGTCCGTCCCCGTCCACTTCCAGTACGTGGGCAGCCGCCGCCCGGCGCTCAACCGGGCGTGGACGGAAGCGCTGATGGACGCCGCCAACAGCGTCGGCGGTCTGCGCGTGGTCCCAGAGCCTCCGGCGCACTGATGGGGACCCTCTTCTACGGCGACGCCGCGTCGTCCGTCGAGTTCGACGACCGCCTGCTCGCGCACCTGCAGCTCGCGATCGTCACGAAACTGCGGCGCAGCGAGAGCTTCGTCTTCTCCTGGGACGTCGCGGCCGCGGCCGGGAGCGGCTCCAACTCGGTCTGGATCTCCCCGACCGTCGGCCTCCGCTTCACCTATCCCACGCACGCGCGCGAGCCGATCAACCGGGCGTGGGTCGAGGCGCTGGTCCGCACGGCCAACAGCGTCTCGGGACTCCGCATCGTCGACGAACCGGAAGCGGGCGCAGAGTCGCCGGCTCAGGCCCAGGGCAAGACCGACCGAATGGATGAACAGTGATCGTCAACAGGCTGACCGTGGATGGCAAGGACTACTTCCTGCCGGGATCGGTGACGGAGCTGCGCGAGAAGATCAAGAAGGCGATCCAGGCAGGCGGCGACTACGTGAACATCCCGCCGCTCCGCTCCGGCCCCGGCATCGACATCCTGTTCTCGCCGGGCATGCCGGTGGTCTGGAGCCAGATCGACGTCGGAGGCGACCCGATCGCGGAGGCCGACGGCGCCGAGGTCTCGGAGTCGAGCATCGACGACGACACGTTCGACGGGCTGTGAGCTCGACCTAGTTCCCGCCCGCGACCTGCCCGAGGGTGTCCGTGGCGAGCGCAGTGCGCACCCGGGCGATCGCGGCCGGGTCCTCCAGCACGATCGACTGCCCGTCCGCGGAGGTCCCAGTGCCGGCGGTCGGGAGCGTGAAGGTGTGGATGCTCCCGGCGCCGGAGAGGCGCAGGCTCGCCGCGAGCGACAGCATGCTCGGGAGGTCGAACTGCGCGTCCACGCTGACGGCCGACCCTGACGCCGTGGCGAACGCCAGCATGGCGCCGGGGTTGGTGAGCACCGAGCGCTGGATGAGGGTCGTGGCGAAGCCGCGCAGGAGCGCCTGCTGGTCTGCGACCCGCTGGTAGTCGGCCGTGGGGAACGCGTACCGCTCCCGCGCGAACGCGAGCGCCTGGTCGCCGTTGAGGTGGTTGATCCCCTGGACGAAGTGGTAGTGCGGCGCTTTCACGGTGGTGAAGGCGAGCGGGCTGTCGACGTCCACGCCGCCGATGGCGTTCGTGATGTCCTTCAGCCCGGCGAAGTCGAGGATCACGACGTGGTCGATCCGCACGCCGAGGAGCTGCTCCACGGTCTCCACGGTCAGCGGCGTGCCGCCCCAGGCCAGGGCCGCGTTGATCTTGGCGGTGCCGTTGCCGGGGATGGGCACCCACAGGTCCCGCATGATCGACATGACGTAGATGTCGCGCCGGTCGGCGTCGATGTGGACGAGCATCATCGTGTCGGAGCGCTGATCGGAGATCGCGGTGGGGCCGACCGCGGTGGGTGCCCCGCGGGAGTCGGAGCCGAGCAGCAGGATGTTCATCGCGCCGGGCGTCGCGGGCGGCGTGGAGGCGGTGGGCGTCGGCACGGCGGTCGGGAGCGCGTGGGGGAGGCGCGTCACATGGGAGTCGAAGGTGCTCGCGACGCTGCCGGCGTAGAGCGCCGCCGCGGTGAACGCTGCCCCGATCGTCACCAGGACGACCATCGCGAGCGCGATCAGGATGCGGAGCCACCGCCCGGTGTGGCCGCGCGGGTGGATGCGTACGGTGTGGATGGCCATCCGGCTCGCCCCCTCGTGCCGGGGGTCGGGTCCGGCACCAGAGATTAAATGAGAGTTACTCATCTCTGTAGTGAGGACAGTATAAGCAGTCTGTCCTCATTTACGAGGACATGATCTGAGACTGTTTTCAGATCGTTGCGGAGCCCCCGCCGCGCAGCGCCCGCACCATGCTCTGCAGGCTCGCGAAGGCGGTGGACTGCTCGGCCGGCGTCATCCCGGCGAGCATCCTGACCTCCACCGAACGGACCGCCGCGCTCGCCGTCGCCAGGCTGCGGCGCCCGCGCGCCGTGAGCCGTGCGGGCAGGACCTTGCCGACCGGCGCTTCCGCTGGGCGGGTGACGTAGCCGTCGCGCTCCAGTGACTGGAGGAGCACGTTCATCGTCTGCCGGGTCACGAACGCGCCGCGGGCGAGCTCGGAATTGGACAGGCCGGGGCGCTGGGCCAGGAGCTCAAGGCAGGAATAGTGGGTCACCGTCATCCCGAGCGGGCGGAGGACGTCCTCCATCGCCGCGCGGAGGGCGCTGGAGGCCTCCTTCAGCAAATAGCCGAGGGAGGTCTCGAGGTGGATTCCGTCGTCAGGGCCGCTCATGTCAGTAGTCTGACATAGACTCGTTGGTGTCAGAAAACTGACACACGAGAGGAGTTCCACCATGTCCGCCATCGGCCCCGATTTCATCTCCCTCCAGGTGCGCGACCTCGACGCCTCCCAGGCGTTCTACGAGCAGTATCTCGGCCTGGTCCGCTCGCCCGCCGGGCCTCCGCACGCCGTCGTCTTCGCGACGGAGCCGATCGCGTTCGCGCTCCGCGACGTCGTTCCGGGCACCGACCTCGACTCCGTCGCGCAGCCCGGTCTCGGCGTCGCGCTCTGGCTGCGGGCGACGGACGTCCAGGCGATCCACGACGCGTTGGCCGCCGACGGGCGCACCATCGTGTCGGCGCCGATCGACGGGCCGTTCGGCCGGACTTTCACCTTCGCCGACCCCGACGGCTACCACGTCACCCTCCACGATCGGGCCTGAGAACCCGCGACAGAGAACAAGCGCTTGACTTCAAGCGCTTGAGGTCTGTTCTGATGGGGACATGACCAGTTTGAGCATCCAGGACGTGTCCCGGCAGAGCGGTCTCAGCGAGCCCACCCTGCGGTACTACGAGGAGGTCGGCCTCCTCGGCCCGATCGCCCGCGACGGCAGCAGCGGCCACCGGCGCTACAGCGAGGGCGACCTCGACACGGCGCAGGTGCTCGCCTGCCTGCGGGCGATGGGCGTCGGGATCGAGGACATGCGCAGCTATCAGGCGAACCGGCTGCGCGGACACGACGCCGCGGGCGAGCAGCGCGACATCCTGCTGCGGCACGCCGTGCGCGTCCAGGAGCAGATCGCGACGCTGCGCACCCACCTCGACTACCTGCGGACCAAGGCCGCGCTGTGGGACGCCCGCGCGCGGGCCGACGTCGCGGGCGAGGCCGAGGCGCAGCTCGAACTGGAGACCATCCTTCCCCGACTCGAGGAGACCTTCCGATGAACGACACCACCCCCACCACTCTGGTCACCGGAGGCAACGGCTACCTCGCCACGCGGCTCATCGCCGACCTCCTCGCCTCCGGGGCCGCGGTGCGCGCGACGGTCCGGTCTCCCGACCGCGCCGACGAGGTGCGCGCGGCGGTGCGGCGCGCGGGCGGCGACGACGCGGGACTGACCTTCGCGGCCGCTTCGCTCACCGACGACGACGGCTGGGAGGCCGCCCTCGCCGGGATCGAGGACGTCTACCACGTCGCGTCGCCGATGATCCAGACGGCGGACCCTGCCGAGGTGGTCGTCCCGGCGCGGGACGGCTCCCTCCGCGTGCTGCGCGCCGCCCGCTCCGCGGGGGCCAGGCGGGTAGTCCTCACCTCGTCGTTCGCGGCGGTCGGTTACTCGCCGAAGCCGGTCCGCGACTACGACGAGTCCGACTGGACCGACCCCGAGACGCCCGGCCTCCCGGCCTACCCGCTGTCGAAGGCGGTGGCAGAGCGCGCGGCGTGGGACTTCATCGATCGGGACGGCGGTGAGATGGAGCTGGTCGTGGTCAACCCGACCTGGATCGCCGGCCCGACGCTGACCGCCGCGGCGCGATCCTCCCTCCAGCTCTTCGTGGGGATGCTCGACGGCGCGATGCCGGCGGTCCCGCGGCAGCGCTTCGGCATCGCCGACGTGCGCGACGTGGCGGCGGCCCACATCGCCGCTATGGCGACGGCCTCCGCCGCAGGCAAGCGCTACCTGGTGCTCGCGGACGGCCCGACGATGACGTTCCTCGACGTGGCGAACGTCCTGCGCGCCGAGCTCGGCGACCGCGCGCGCCTCGTGCCCACCGCAGAGCTGCCGGGCGACGAGCCCGCTCCGCTCGTCATCCACAACGACCGCGCGAAGGCCGAGCTCGGGCTGCGGCCGCGGCCGGCGGTGGAGACGATCGTCGCGACCGCGGAGAGCCTGCGGGAGCTGGGGATGCTGGCGAACGGGTGAGGGGAGGGCCCGGATCCCGCTGGGCCACGCGAAAGGGGGACTATTAGTTGCGCGATCACAAGCAATAGCATCGGGCCAACCCTACGAAAGGTCCCCGTGAAGCGTCGCAGCCCTGCAGCCGTGTTCTGGCTCCCCCTCATCACCTTCGGCATCTACTCGATCGTCTGGCTCGCCCGCACGCGCGGCGACCTCAACCGCGTCGGCGAGTCCGTGCCCACGACCTGGCTGTACATCGTGCCGATCGTCAACTTCTGGTGGCTGTGGCGCTTCGCGGTGGGGACCGCGAACGTCTCGGGCCGCGGCGCCGGCGGTGCGTTCGCCCTGCTCCTCCTGCTCGGGCCGATCGGGGCCGCGATCGTGCAGAGCTGGCTCAACAAGCGCGACGCCGTCGTCGTCGACGCCGGAGCGGCGCCGGCCGTCGCCTGACCGGCGAACGAACGAACGCCCCGCCCGAACTCGCGTTCGGGCGGGGCGTTCTGCGTCATCCTCAGGCCAGCGCCTGGCTGATCTGCAGCGTCCCGCCACGTGCGACGAACGGGTGCGACGCGAGGATCGCCGCCGCGGCGTCCGCGTCGGCGGCCTCGATGATCGAGTACCCGGCGATGTCGGCGGCGGGCGCCGGCTCACCGGACGCGACCTGGCCGACCAGGTTCAGCGGTGCGCCCGGGTCCACGACTGCCGAGCCCTGCTCGGCGAGCCAGGCCATGAACGCGTTGCGCGCCTGCTCCATCTCGGCGGGGTCGGGGTGGCCGGAGCCGTGGTAGGTGACCAGGAATTTCGTCATCGTGCGCCTTCCATGCGTTTCGCGGCGAGGCCATCCGGCCGCGCCGCCTACAAGGTTGCCCGCAACCGTTCGGGTCGCAATGGCGGGGGCGGAGGTTGAAGGGGTTCGCAGGTGCCGTCGGCAGCGGAGGAGATCTGAGGCGGCACGCCGGCGTGAAGCGGTCTCCGGAGGAGGTTTCCCGGAGTGTCGGGGCGGAGCTCCTCCGGTAGCGACCGCAGGGCGTCAGACCGTGCTCGACCGCACGATCAGCTCCGGCTCCAGCAGTTCCTGCCGCACGCCCGTCCGTTCGGCGACGAGGATGTCGACCAGGATCTCCGCGATGCGGTCCTTGGGCTGGCGGATCGAGGTGATGCCGAAGCCGGACTCCCCGGCCACCGGCGAGTCGTCGAAGCCGGTGACCGCCACGCCCGTGCCGACCGGGATGCCGAGCTCGCGGGCGGCGAGGACCACGGCCAGCGCGTGCTGGTCCGTCGCGCTCACGATCGCGGTCGGCGGGTCGTCGGAGGCCAGCAGGGTGCGCGCCGCGACCAGCGTGTCGGTGAACTCCGGTCCGGTCTCCACCAGCCGGCCCGGCCTGAGCGACGACTCCAGCCCGCGCTCGGTGCATGCGCCGACGTAGCCGAGCCGCCGGTAGCGGGTCGTGATCAGGTCGTCCGGGTAGCCGAGGTAGGCCAGTTCGGTGTGGCCGAGCGACGTCACGTGATCGACGGCGAGGATGATGCCCTTCTCGGCGTCGGTGTCGACCCAGTCCCAGGTGGCTGTCTCGTCCTGCGGGTCGCCGCCGTACGCGACGAACGGGATGCCCCGTTCCGCGAGCGCGGGGAGCCGGGGGTCGCCGATGGAGATGTTGGGCACGATGAAGCCCGCCGCCATCTGGCCGTAGTAGAGGTCCTCGCAGGTCTCGATCTCCTGCGACCGCGCGGAGATGAGGGTCAGGTTGCGGCCGTGGCGCTCGGAGGTCGCCGCCAGGTCGTGGAGGAACTGGTCCATGTAGGCGTCGGCCGCGAAGCGGTGCGGGCCGATCAGGTAGCCGATCTGGCGGGGGAGGGCCAGCCGGAGGCTGCGGGCCACGAGGTTGTTGCGGTAGTCGAGCGCGTCCATCGAGGCGCGCACGCGCTCCCTGGTCGTCTCGCTGACGATGTCCGGCCGGTTGATGGCGTTGGAGACGGTCATGACGGAGACGCCGGCGTGCCGGGCGACGTCGGCCATGCTGGGCTTGCGCGTGCCCGCATTCTTGGGAGCGGTCATGAGTCCTTCATTTTCGCACAGAGTCGGTCACCTGGTTGTAAGCATAAAAAAAGTTCGTGACTTCCACCTGATTTTATGCTTACAATCCAGCACACACCGTCGTCAGCCACAGTGCAATGCAAAGGAGCATCCACCCATGAAGACAGCACATCGCGCCGTCGTGGCCCTCGCGGCCGCGGCCATCATCCCGCTCGGACTCGTCGCGTGCAGCAGCGGCGGGGGAGCGGCCTCCACCGCCAAGAGCATCACGCTCGAGGACTACTACACCGACGGATCGCACGACGCCCAGTACGCCAAGTGCGAGGCGAGCACCGGCATCAAGGTCAACGCGGTCCACGTCGCCGGCGCCTCGCTCATCCAGAAGGTCCTGCAGCAGGTCTCGTCCAAGACCCTCCCGGACGTCCTCATGCTCGACAACCCGGACGTGCAGCAGATCGCGGCCACCGGCGCGCTGGCGCCGCTCAAGGACTTCGGGATCACCGGCGACGGGCTCACCCCGGCCGCCGTCAAGGCGGGCACCTACAAGGGCCAGGTCTACGGCGCACAGCCGCTCGCCAACTCCATCGCCCTGTTCTACAACACCGACATCCTGACGGCGGCCGGCGTCCAGCCGCCCAAGACCTGGGACGAGCTGCGCAGCGCCGCCCAAAAGCTCACGGACGCGAGCAAGGGCCGCTACGGCTTCGCCATGAGCAACATCAACACATACGAGGGCACCTGGCAGTTCCTGCCCTTCTTCTGGTCCAACGGCGGCAACGAGAAGAACATCGCGACACCGCAGGCCGCCCAGGCCCTGCAGTTCGTCCTCGACCTGCAGAACGACGGATCGCTTTCGAAGAGCTCCATCTCGTGGGCGCAGGCGGACGTCAACAACCAGTTCATCGCGGGCAAGGCCGCCATGATGATCAACGGGCCGTGGCAGATCCCGGCGCTCGACAAGGCGAGCGGGCTGCACTGGGCCAGCGTCCCCATCCCGGTCCGCGAGGCGTCGCAGACTTCGGTCGCGCCCCTGGGCGGCGAGCAGTACACGGTGCCGCAGACCGGCAAGAAGGACGCCCAGGCCGCCGGAGCGAAGTTCGTCCAGTGCCTGATGAGCCCCGCCATGCAGTCCTTCGAGGCCAAGACCGCGCAGACCGTTCCGACCGACCTGGCGGAGGCCAAGAAGTTCGGCGCGGCCAACCCGGACGTCGCCTCCTTCGTCGGGGTCGTCGCGGACGCCCGGTCGCGCACCGCCGAGCTCGGCGAGGGCTGGCCCAAGGCGGCGACCAAGATCTACACCGCCGTGCAGCTCGCGCTGACAGGCAAGGCGTCCCCGGCGGACGCCCTCAAGCAGGCCCAGTCGGAGAACCAGTAACGAGCTCGCCGGAGGCGGGAGCCGCGTGCTCCCGCCTCCGCGAGAAGGGACGAGGTCGATGACGACACTCAACGCGGAGACACCCGCGATCGCACCACCCGCCAGGGACGACCGTCCCCTCGCCGGCAGCCCGCGCCGCCGCCGGTACCGGCTCGCCCGGTCGATCAGCAAGTGGCTGTTCGTCCTGCCGGCGGTCCTGTTCGTCCTGGTCTTCTTCGGCTACCCCATCGTCAAGAACGTGGCGATGTCGTTCCAGGACTACACGACCAGCACCTTCTACACGGGGGTGGCTCCGTGGGTCGGCCTCCAGAACTACGTCACGACGGTCACCAGCTCGCTGTTCACCTCGACGATGCTGAACACGGCGCTGTTCACGATCGGCTCGATCGTCCTCCAGTTCGCCATCGGCCTCGGGCTGGCGTTGTTCTTCAAGCGCAACTTCCCGCTCGGCGGCTTCCTGCGCTCGCTCCTGCTGCTGCCGTGGCTGCTCCCGCTGATCGCGTCGAGCGCGGTCTGGAAGTGGATCCTCGACCAGGACAGCGGTGCGCTCAACCAGTTCCTGGGCGTCTTCGGCGTCCACCCGATCCCGTGGCTGGTCAGCCCGTCGCTGGCGCTGATCGCTGTGATCGGCGTGAACGTCTGGCTCGGCATCCCGTTCAACACGACCATCCTCTACAGCGGCCTGCAGGGCGTGCCGGAGGAGCTGTACGAGGCGGCGGCGCTCGACGGCGCGGTCGGCTGGCGGGCGTTCCGGCACATCACCTGGCCGAGCATCCGTCCGGTGGTCAGCGTCGTGATCGTGCTCGGCGTCGTCTACACGCTCAAGGTCGTGGACGTGATCCTCGGCCTCACCGGAGGAGGCCCGGCCAACTCCACACAGACGCTCGCGACCTGGGCGTACCAGAAATCGTTCGTGCAGTTCGCGTTCGGGGAGGGCGCAGCGATCAGCAACATCCTGATCGTCATCTCCCTCGTCTTCGCGGTCGTCTATCTGTACATGTCACGCAAGGAGGTCGACGAATGACCGAGACCAGAGCCATCGTGCTCCCGAAAGGGCAGCGCCTGGCGCGCCCGCACGTCAAGCGGCGCTGGCCGATGACCGTCCTCGGCGTCGTCTTCCTCGCGGTGATGATCTTCCCCGTCTACTGGATGGTCAACAGCAGCCTGCAGGCCAACGCCGGGGCGGCCACCACCGCGTGGTTCCCGCTCCAGCCGACGCTCGACGGCTACGCGACCGCCCTCAAGCAGCAGGGCGGCAACCTGGTCACGAGCACGATCATCGCCCTGAGCACCGTGGTGCTGACCATCGTCATCGCGACCCCCGCGGCGTACGGGCTCGCCCGGTTCCGGATGCGCGGCATGACGGTGTTCGTGTTCGCGCTCCTGATCACGCAGATGATCCCGGTCATCGTGATCGCGAACGCGCTCTACGCGCTGTTCAACGACCTCGGGCTGCTGAACTCGTACGCCGGGCTGATCCTGGCCGACACCGCGGCGCAGATCCCGTTCGCCATCCTGCTGATCCGGGCGTTCATGGGATCGCTGCCGCCCTCCCTGGTGGAGGCGGCGCTGGTCGACGGCGCGAACAACTTCCGCGCCTTCATCTCGATCGTGGTCCCGATCAGCAAGAACGCGATCGTCACGGCGGCGCTGTTCACCTTCCTCGGTGCGTGGGGCGACTTCCTCTTCGCCCTGACCCTGACGAGCACGCCGCAGGTCAAGCCGATCACGCTCGGAATCTACGACTACATCAGCTCGAACGTGCAGCAGTGGGGGCCGGTGATGGCGACCGCGGTGCTGGCCTCCATCCCCGCCGGCGTGCTGCTGATCCTCGCGCAACGGTACATCGCCGCCGGAGCCCTCGGCGGCGCGATCAAGTGAAGAAACAAGGAGAGTGACCAGAAGTGTCTCATCGAATCGGAACCGCAGAAGACCCGATCCGCGTGGTCGTGTGGGGGGAGAACCGCCACGAGCAGCTCGAGCCGGAGGTCGCGGAGATCTACCCGTCCGGCATGCACACCACCATCAAGGAGGGCATCGAGGAGTTCGCGGGCGAGCGCGTGAGCGTGACGACCGTGACGCTCGACGATCCCGAGCACGGGCTGACGGAGGAGCTGCTGGAGCGGACCGACGTTCTGACCTGGTGGGGCCATGCCGCGCACGCCGAGGTGTCCGACGAGATCGTCGAACGCGTCCACCGGCACGTGCTCTCCGGGATGGGGCTGATCGTGCTGCACTCCGGGCACTGGTCGAAGATCTTCACCAAACTCATGGGGACCTCGTGCACGCTGCGGTGGCGCAGTGACAACGACCGGGAGCTGGTCTGGACGGTCGACCCCACGCACCCGATCGCGCAGGGCATCCCGCACCCGATCGAGATCCCGGCGCAGGAGATGTACGGCGAGCAGTTCGACGTGCCCGCACCGGACGAGCTGGTCTTCATCAGCACGTTCAGCGGCGGCGAGTGCTTCCGCAGCGGGATGACGTTCAAGCGCGGCAACGGCAGGATCTTCTACTTCAGTCCCGGCGACCAGGACTATCCGGTGTACCACCACCCCGATGTCCGGCATGTCATCGCGAACGGAGTGGAGTGGGCGGCCTCCGACCGGCCGGCGCGACAGGAGCCGGTGCTGCTGCGCTACGAGCGCGGCGACTTCTTCACCGGGCACGGCTACGCCGGCGCGATGCACAACCGCGACGAGGTCGTCCTGTGAGCGGCGCCGCCGACCAGCAGGGGGCGCTGCCCGTCGTCCTCGTCGGCGCGGGCAACATGGGCCGCAACTGGATCCGCACCTTCGCGTCGTCGCCGGACGCCCGCGTGGTCGGGATCGTCGACCTCGACCTGGAGCTGGCCGCCCGGGTAGCGCGGGAGGAGTCGCTCGACGTCGTCATCGGCTCGTCGGTGTCCGAGGTCGCCGCCCGCAGCGGCGCGGTCGCGGTGGTGAATGTCACCGTGCCCGCTGCGCACCGGCCCGTCAACGAGGAGGCGCTCTTCGCCGGCCTCCCGGTGCTCTGCGAGAAGCCGATCGCGCCCACGCTGGTCGACGCCCTCCAGCAGGCGGCGCTCGCCGAGGTCGCGGGCGGTCTGCTCATGGTCAGCCAGTCGCGCCGGTTCTTCACCGAGCTGACCCGGCTGCGCGCCGTCGCCGACCGGCTGGGCCGCGTCGGGGCCATCACGACCGAGTTCTACAAGGCCCCGCACTTCGGCGGCTTCCGCGACCGGATGGAGCAGCCGCTCCTGGTGGACATGGCCATCCACCAGTTCGACATGGCCCGCTACCTGCTGCGCGCGGACCCGGTGACGGTGTCCTGCTCGTCCTGGAACCCGGCGTGGAGCTGGTACGACGGCGACGCCTCCGCCACCGCGACGTTCGAGTTCGACGACGGCGCACGCTACACCTTCACCGGGAGCTGGTGCGCGCCGGGACGCGAGACCTCCTGGAACGGCTCGTGGCGGGTCAGCGCCGAGCACGGCACCGCCGTGTGGGACGGGGACGGCGCCCCGGAGGCGGACGGGATCGACGAACTGCCCGACGTGCCCGCCGGTCCGGAGGAGATCGCCGGATCGCTCGCGGAGTTCGTGCGCTGCCTGCGCAGCGGCGAGACGCCGCAGAGCGAGATCCACCGGAACATCCCCAGCCTTGCGATGGTGGAGGCCGCCGTGCTGAGCGCCGAGACCGGAGAGCGCGTCGACCTCCCGCAGCTCCTGGAGCGGCGCTACGCGGAGGCGGTGCGGACGGAGCGCCGCGCCGACGTGCGGGAGCAGCTCGAGCAGTGGGGGAGCGTCGCGCACCTGCGCGGGGTGGAGGTCGTGCAGTGACGGCCGAGCCGCTCCGGGTCGCGCTGATCGGCCACGGCTTCATGGGGGCTGCGCACTCGCAGGCGTGGCGCGTCGCTCCGCGCTTCTTCGACCTCCCGTTGCGGCCGGAGATGGCACTCCTGGTCGGGCGCACCGGCGCCGCGGAGTCGGCCGGCCGGCTCGGCTGGGCGGAGAGCGCGGCCGACTGGCGCGAGGCGGTCGCGCGCGACGACATCGACGTGGTCGACATCGTGACGCCCGGCGACACCCACGCCGAGATCGCGATCGCCGCGCTGGAGGCCGGGAAGCACGTGCTGTGCGAGAAGCCGCTCGCGAACAGCCTCGCCGAGGCCGAGCGCATGGCCTCGGCGGCGGTCACCGCGCAGGAGCGGGGAGTGCTCGCGATGTGCGGGTTCACCTACCGCCGGGTGCCGGCGATCCTGGAGGCGCGCAGGCTGGTGCGGGAGGGCGCGATCGGCGACGTGCGCGAGGTGCGGGCGCAGTACCTCCAGGACTGGCTGAGCGACCCGGCCGGCCCGATGACGTGGCGACTCGATCGCGCGAAGGCGGGCTCCGGCTCGCTGGGCGACATCGGCGCGCACATCATCGACGCCGCGGAATTCGTGGTGGGCGACCGCATCGCCTCGGTCAGCGGCACGCTCGAGACGTACGTCCGGCAGCGGCCCATCCTGGCCGAGCAGCGCGGACTCGGCGGCGTGGCCTCCGACAGGCTCGGCGAGGTGACGGTGGACGATGCGGCCTGGTTCACGACGCGGTTCGGCTCGGGCGCGATGGGCTCCTTCACAGCGACCCGCTACGCGACCGGCCGCAAGAACGCGCTCCGGCTGGAGATCTCCGGCACCCGCGGCGCGCTGGCGTTCGACCTGGAGCGCATGAACGAGCTCGAGTATTACGACGCGACGGAGCCGTCCGACCGCCTCGGCTTCCGCCGCATCCTCGCGACCGAGCCCGAGCATCCCTTCGCCGGAAACTGGTGGCCGACGGGTCACGCGCTCGGCTACGAGCACGCTTTCTCCCACCAGGTCGTCGACTTCGTGACCGACATCGCGGAGCGACGGGCGCCGGAGCCGTCGTTCGCGGACGCGCTGCACGTTCAGCGGGTGCTGGCGGCGGTCGAGGGGAGCGCAGGGGCGGGGAGTGCGTGGGTTTCAACGGAGGAGATCGCGGGCGAAACGCCGGCGTGAGGCAGCCTCCGGAGGAGGTGGCCCGGCGTGTCGGGGTGGATCTCCTCCGGTGGCTACGGCAGGGGGCCGGAGCGGAGGGCAGCGAAGCCGTCGCGGACGGCGGCGACGAGGTGGCGGACGGCGGGGGAGGGGCGGCGGCTGGCGTCCTCGGCGGAGGTGGCCACGAGGATCGAGCGCACGAACGACGGGTCCTGGATCGGGAGCAGGACGATGCCGGGGTGCGCGGCGGCCGTCGCCAGGCCGGGGATGATCCCGACCACCATCCGCGCGGCGGTCATGCCGAGCAGGACCTGGAAGTCGTCGGTCCGGATCGCGACGTCCAGGACGTGACCCTCGGCCGCGAAGGCGTCGGCGACGACGCGGTCCATCGCGTCCTCCGCGGAGGTGGCGAAGACCCAGCGCTCGTCGCGGAGCGAGAGCACGGCGGCGCGGTCGACCGACGTGCGCGACGCCAGCGGGTGGCCGACGGGCAGCGCCAGCATCAGGGGGTCGCGGTAGACCTCCATCGTCACGACGTTCGGGCGGAACGGCAGCTCGTACCCCGGCACCGTGTAGACGAGCGCGGCGTCGAGCGCGCCGCGGTTGATCCGGTCGACGAGCGCTGGCACCTCCTCGAACGTGGCCTCGATCTCGATCCCGAGGTCACCGACGCTGTTCGCGACGAACGGGAGGATGCTCGCCGCCGCCGTCGCGAAGGTCCCGAACCGCAGTCGCACCCGTCCCAGCTCGCTGAACTCGCGCGCGTCCGCAATGGCCCGCTCGCTGAGCGTCAGGATCTCCTGCGCGCGTTCGAGGAGCAGCATGCCGACCGGCGTCAGCCTGCTGCCGCGCGGCGAGCGCACCAGCACGGGCGCGCCGACCAGGCGCTCCAGGTTCTTGAGGTGGTAGTCGACGGTCGGCTGGCCCCAGCCCAGACGACGGGCGGCGGCCGTGACGGAGCCTTCGGCGTGGACCGCCCTGAGCGCCTCGAACTGTCGCAGATCCGCCATCGGAAGCCCCGTCGTGAGGTGAATGAGTCACATACAGTCTATGTGGGTAGGGCGAACTTCGGGGGATTCCGACCGCGGGACGCCGCCCGCACGATGGAGGAATGGCCCCCACCCGTTCGTCTGCGACCGACTCGCGTCCGCAGCTGCCCGCCGCAGAACTCCGGCCCACCGCCGACCTCCGCCATTGGGAGACCCCGTACGCGGACGCGCTGGAGCGCCACGCCGCCCGGTCGCCCCTTCCGCTGATGGTCCCGGGGCACGGCGGCGACGAGCTCGGCCTGAGCGCACGGCTCGCCGACTTCCTGGGGCCGCGTCCGCTGCAGCTCGACGTCCCGATGCTGGTGGACGACATCGACCTGGGCGAGGACTCGCCGCTGAGGCGGTCTCTGGACCTCGCGGCGCACGCGTGGGGCGCCCGCCGCACCTGGTTCCTGACCGGCGGCGCCTCGCAGGCCAACCGGATCGCCGCGCTGGCCGTGCGGGGGCTCGGCCAGAACATCCTGTCGCAGCGCAGCGCGCACTCCAGCTTCAGCGACGGCGTGCTCTCGGCGGGACTGGCGCCCTCGTTCGTGCTGCCCTCCCTCGACACGGTGCATGGCGTCGCACACGGCGTCTCGCCCGCGTCCCTCGAGGAGGCGCTGACCGCCGCGGCGGGCGCCGGACGCCCGGCCGACGCCGTCTACATCGTGTCGCCCAGCTACTTCGGCTCGGTCGCCGACGTCGCCGGGCTCGCCCGGGTGGCACACGCGCACGGCGCCCCGCTCATCGTCGACGGCGCCTGGGGGCCGCACTTCGGGTTCCACCCGGACCTCCCGGAGTCGCCCGCCCGGCTCGGTGCGGACCTGGTGGTCTCCAGTACCCACAAGCTGGGCGGCTCGCTCACCCAGTCCGCCATGCTGCACCTCGGCCACGGACCGTTCGCCGACGCCCTCGAACCGCTCGTGGAGCGGGCCGTGTCGATCACCGCCTCGACCTCCACGTCGGCGCTGCTGCAGGCCTCCCTCGACATCGCCCGGCACGCGCTCGCCACCGGCGCTGAGCTGATCGGCCGGTCGATCGCGGTCGCCGACGCCTTCCGCGACGCGCTTCGCGACGACCCGCGCTTCGGCGTGCTCAGCGACGGGTTCGGCGCGTTCGACGACATCGTCGCCGTCGACCCGCTGCGCGTCGCGATCGACGTCTCGAACACCGGGGTCAGCGGGCACTGGCTGCGTCAGCGGCTCATCGACGCCGACGGGATCTTCTTCGAGATGTCGACGGCGACCACCCTCGTCGCACTCATCGGCGCGGGCAAGACGCCGGACCTCGCCCGGGCGCACCTGGCGCTCGTCGCGGCGGCCGATTCGGCGGAGGCCCGCGCCGAGCGGGCGGCCGGGGGCGCGGACGAGTTCCCGGCTCTGCCCGAGGTCGGCCCGCTGCGCATCCTGCCCCGCGACGCGTTCTTCGCCGCGACCGAGCTCGTGCCGGCGGCCGAGGCGGTCGGCCGCACGTCCGCCGACACCCTCGCCGCGTACCCGCCCGGGATCCCGAACCTCATCCCCGGCGAGGAGATCACGGAGCAGACCGTCGCGTTCCTGCAGGCCGTCGCGGCCTCCCCGTCCGGGTACGTGCGCGGCGCCGTCGACCCGAGGGTCGAGCGCTTCCGGGTGACCCGGCACTGAGCGCGCGACCGATTTCGGAAACCCCCACCAATCAAAGGAGACTGGTAGATATGCCCACAATCGCTCAGCAGCTGCTGCGCAGAAAGCCCACGACGCCTCCCGGCGCCGGAGAGGCGCACCTGCGACGCAGCATCGGACTCTTCTCGCTGACCATGATCGGCGTCGGCGGGACGCTCGGCACCGGAATCTTCTTCATCCTGTCCCAGGCGGTCCCCGTCGCCGGTCCCGCGGTGATCTGGTCGTTCGTCATCGGCGGCGTCGTCGCCGGGCTGACCGCGCTCTGCTACGCCGAGATGGCGGGCGCCGTCCCGGCCTCCGGCTCGACCTACTCGTACGCGTACGCGACGCTCGGTGAGGGCACGGCGATGGCGGTGGGAGCCTGTCTGCTGCTGGAGTACGGCGTCTCCACCGCGGCCGTCGCCGTCGGCTGGTCCCAGTACGTCAACCAGCTCCTGCAGAACCTCCTCGGCTGGCAGCTCCCGGTGCAGCTCTCCCAGGCGCCGGAGCAGGGCGGCATCGTCAACATCCCCGCGGTCATCGTCATCGTGCTGTGCTCGCTCCTGCTGCTGCGCGGGGCGCGCGAGTCCACGATGGTCAACAGCATCATGGTCGTCATCAAGATCGCCGTCGTGCTGTTCTTCTGCGCTGTCGCGTTCACCGGGTGGAACAGCGACCACTTCCACAACTTCGCGCCGGCCGGGTTCGCGGGCATCGTCGGCGGCGCCGGGATCATCTTCTTCTCGTTCGTCGGGCTCGACGCCGTGTCGACGGCCGGCGAGGAGGCCAAGAACCCGAAGCGGAACCTGCCGCTCGCGATCATCTTCGCGCTGATCATCATCATCGTGCTGTACGTCGCCACCAGCCTCGCCGCGCTCGGCGCGCAGGCTCCCGAGAAGTTCGCGAACCAGGACGCCGGCCTCGCCGCGATCCTGCAGAACATCATCGGCTCCACCTGGCCGGGGACCATCGTCGCGATCGGCGCGATCATCTCCATCTTCTCGGTGACGCTCGTTGTCCTCTACGGGCAGACGCGCATCCTGTTCGCCATGTCGCGCGACGGGATGATCCCCAAGGTGTTCGCGAAGGTCAACCCGCGGACGATGACCCCGGTGAAGAACACCGTCATCGTCATGATCGCCACGAGCGTCCTCGCGGCCGTCGTCCCGATCGACTTCCTCGCCGAGATGACGAGCATCGGCACCCTGGTCGCCTTCCTCGTCGTGTCGCTCGGCGTCATCATCCTGCGCGTTCGGGAGCCGGAGCTGGAGCGCGGCTTCCGCCTCCCGCTGGGCTGGACCATCCCCATCCTGTCGATCGCGGGCTGCATCGCGATCATCACGCAGCTCCGCCTCATCACCATCATCGTGTTCCTGATCTGGACGGCCGCCTTCCTCGTCTTCTACTGGTTCTACGGCCGGAAGCACTCCACGCTGCAGACCGGGACCCCGGTCGCCGGCGCGGAGGCCCCGTACACGAGCAACTTCGCCCAGCCGAGCAAGACCGAGATCCGGGAGGCCGCCGAGCGCAGGAAGGCGGGCAGGCGATGAGCATCGTCGTCGGCGTGGACCCCGCGCACCGGTCGGCCTCCGCGCTGCACCTGGCCGCCATGCTGGCCCGCTCGTCCGGTTCCGACCTGATCGTGGCTGCGATCGTCCCGCCCGCCTGGCCGACGACGGCGGGCGGCGCGGACACGGAGTGGCGCGGGTACACGCGGGACAACGCGGACAGCGCCCTGGACCACGCCGCAGCCGTGCTCGGCGGCTCGGTCACGGCGGAGTACCTCCTCCACGAGGCGCCCTCGGCCCGTCGCGGGCTCGTGGAGCTCGCCGAGCAGCGGGAGGCGTCGATGATCGTCGTAGGCTCGGCGACCGACGCGCAGGCGGGGCGGATCGGCCTCGGCTCCGCGAGCGACACCCTGCTGCACGCGTCCCCGGTCCCTGTCGCCATCGCGCCCCGCGGCTACCGCACGGCGGAAGGCGCACGCGTCGGCCGGGTGACCGCCGCCTACCGCGGCACCGGCGCGTCGACCGGTCTCGTGTTCGGCGCGGCCGGCGTGGCCGCGTCGGTCGGCGCGGACCTGCGTGTCGCCTCCTTCGCCGTCGTGCCGCGCGACTCAGGCACGTCGGGCGCCGGGCTCGACGCCGAGCAGGCCGTCGCCGACACCTGGGCCGCGGACATCGAGCGGCACGCCGCCGCGCTGGTGCGCCAGGTGTCGGACCTGCCGGACGCCCCGCCGGTCTCCGACGTCCCGGTCGGGAGGGGCGAGACGTGGGAGTCGGCCTTGGCCGACGTCGGCTGGGAGCCTGACGAAGTGCTGGTCGTCGGATCGAGCACGCTCGGCCCGATCGCCCGCGTGTTCCTCGGCTCGCACGCGGCCAAGATCGTGCGCCACTCGCCCGTTCCGGTGATCGTCGTCCCGCACGGCGTCACCGGACGCGAACGCGACTGACCTCCCCCTGATTCGACTCCGACCCAAGGACACCGCCATGCCCCATCCCCTCGTCGACCTCTTCCCGGCCGGCGCGACCGTCGACCCCGATGGGGTCCTCGTGATCGCGGGCTGCCGGGTGGACGACCTCGCACGCGAGTTCGGCACCCCCGCGATCGTCGTCGACGAGGCCGCCCTGCGGGCCAGGGCGCGCGAGTACCACACCGCCCTCACCTCGCGCCGGCCGAACGCGCGGGTGGTCTTCGCGTCGAAGGCGTTCCCCGCGACCGCCGTGCAGCGGGTCATGGTGGAGGAGGGGATCGGCCTGGACGTCGCGGGCGGCGGCGAGATCCTCAGCGCGCTGCGCGCGGGGGTGGACCCTGCACTGCTGGTCATGCACGGCAACGCCAAGACGACGGAGGAACTGCGGATCGCGGTGGAGGCCGGGGTCGGGCTCGTCGTCGTGGACAACGAGGACGACGTCGACCGGCTGGAGCAGCTCGTCCCGCCAGGGAGCGTCCAGCGCGTCCTCGTCCGGGTCATCCCGGAGGTCGTCTCGTCCACGCACCCGCACGTGCAGACCGGGCAGCTGGGCTCCAAGTTCGGACTCACCGTCGGCGCGGCGCGCCTCCTCATCGCCCGGATCGAGGCGAGCCCGCTGCTCGAAATGCGGGGCGTGCACGCCCACGTCGGCTCGCAGATCATGGACCCGGCGGAGCTCGCCGCCGCCGTCGCGCCGCTCGCGGCCCTCGGCGACTTCCCGGTCTACGACCTCGGCGGCGGCCTCGGCGCCCGCTACACGATCGAGGACCGGCCCGCGTCCGTCGACGAGTACGTCGACGCGCTGCTCGTTGCCGCCGACGAGCACCTCCCGGCCGACGCCGAGTTGATCATCGAGCCCGGGCGCAGCATGGTGAACGCGTCGGCCTTCACCCTCTACACGGTGACGACCGTGAAGCGGGACGCCCGCACGTTCGTCGCCGTCGACGGCGGCATGGGCGACAACCTGGAGGTCGCCCTGTTCCAGCAGCGCTACGAGGCCGTCCTCGCCGGCCGGCTGCACGAGGAGGACGCCGAGGAGGTCGTGGTGGTCGGCCGGCACTGCGAGTCCGGGGACGTGCTGATCGACCCGCTGCGGCTGCCCACCGCCCGGGTCGGCGACCTCCTCGCCGTGCCCGCGACCGGCGCGTACACGCACACGATGGCGAACAACTACAACGGGTACCGCCGCCCGCCGGTGGTCTTCGTGCGCGACGGCGAGGCGCGGGCCGTCATCCGCCGGGAGACGTGGGAGGACCTCTTCGACCGCGACGTGTGAGGACGTTTGATCGATCCGGCTCATCACTGGCAGAGACAACAGTTGTTGGACTTCCGAATGCCGCCTTCGTAGCGTGGAGTCACGTCCGTCTGGGCGTGCCCCCACCGCTGTCCAGAAGGGACGACCCGTGCGAACATTCACGTTGCCCGGCACCGAGATCATCGCGCCCAATGTGGTGCTCGGCCTGATGCGCATCCAGGACAAGTCCGACGAGGAGGTGCGCACGCTCGTGCGGACCGCCCGGGACGCCGGCATCACCTTCCTCGACCACGCCGACGTGTACGGCACCCCGCTGCACGGCTGCGAGCGCCGGTTCGCTGAGGCGATGAAGCTGAGCCCCTCCGAGCGCGAGGAGTTCGTCATCCAGTCCAAGGCCGGCATCGTGCCGGACGGCCCCTACTTCGACTTCTCGGCCGAGCACATCCTGGAGTCGGTGAACGGCAGCCTGGAGGCGCTGGGCACCGACTACCTCGACATCCTGCTGCTGCACCGTCCCGACGCCCTGGTCGAGCCGGAGGAGGTCGCGCGCGCCTTCGACGAGCTGTCGTCCTCAGGCAAGGTCCGGGCGTTCGGCGTCTCGAACCACACGCCCGGCCAGATCGACCTGCTGCGCCGGTATGTGAACCAGCCGCTCGTCGCCAACCAGCTTCAGCTCTCGATCACGCACGCGCCGATCATCGCCCAGGGCGTTGCCTCCAACATGCAGGCCCTCGACCAGTCGATCAGCCGGGACTACGGCATCCTCGACTACTGCCGGCTCAACGACATCACGGTGCAGGCCTGGTCGCCGTTCCAGGCGGGCTTCTTCGACGGCCCGTTCCTGGGCTCCGACCGCTACCCCGAGCTCAACGCGGTCGTGGACCGGCTGGCCGGGGAGTACGGCGTCCCGGCCGAGGCGATCGCGGTCGCGTGGATCACCCGCCACCCGGCGCGGATGCAGGTCGTGCTCGGCACGACGACGCCGTCGCGCGTGGCCGCCGCCGCGCTCGGCTCCGAGCTCCCGCTGACCCGGCCGGAGTGGTACGAGCTGTACCGGGCGGCGGGGTATCTGGTTCCCTAACGGAGCGCCCCTAGCCGAGCGCGCGGGGCGGAGCTCGATGACGCCCGGGTCATCGCCCCGCCAGGGAGCCCCGATCCGTCAGGCCCGGACCGGCGGCCTGGTCTTCCGACCCGACCAGGGGAGCCTAGAGTGAGGGGCGTATGCCTGACTTCCCTCCCGCCTCCCTGTCCGTCGAGCCCGAACCCGTCGTCGTCACGCATGACTCCGGTTCGGGCGCCCCACGGTTCGCCCGCGACGGCATCGTGCAGCGGAAGGGGATGTTCACGCTGGTCTCCGGCCCCTTCACGCCGCGCGAGTCGATGATCGAGGACCTCCTCGCGGTCGCCGACGCGCTGGACGCGGCCGGGCTGGAGTACCTGCTGGTCCGCGGCGACGACAACCGGCCGATCATCGCGATCGACCGCCGACGCCGCAAAGAGACGGCCGTCGCGCTCGCGGCCGCCTTCGCCGACGAGCCGTTCTACGTCCACAGCGTCGACCACGAGGACGACGACCTGCTCGTCGCGGACGGCAGACTCTCCCGCCGCAAGGCGGACGTCCTGCGCCTGTACCGTCCCCGGGTGGAGCCGATCGGGCGGCTGCGCTACGGCGCCGACACCGCGTTCCAGCTGGAGTTCTGGCGGTTCGGCGACGACGAGATCACGGCTCCGCGCCCGAACGCGATCATGCGCCCGCGACTGCCGCGCAGCGAGGCCGTGGAAGCGGAGGTCGAGGTGTACGGCCGCCGCTGGCGCACCCTCCAGCAGATGTTCGACCCGCTGGCGAGCGACGTCGCGTTCGACATCGACATCGTGTTCTCGTGGGTGGACGGCTCCGACGCCGAGTTCCAGCGTCAGCGCGCCGCGCGGATGGCGGCGTACGTCGTCGGCGAGGGCGACGACAACGAGGCGCGGTACCGGCAGATCGACGAGCTCAAGTACGCGCTGCGCAGCGTCCACATGTTCGCGCCCTGGATCCGGAACATCTACATCGCGACCGACTCGCTGGTGCCGGCGTGGCTCGACCCCGAGCACCCGAGCATCCACATCATGCGGAGCGAGGACTTCTTCCCCGACACTTCCGGGCTGCCGACCCACAACTCGCACGCCGTCGAGAGCCAGCTGCACCACATCCCCGGGCTGGCCGAGCACTTCCTGTACTCCAACGACGACATGTTCATCGGCCGCCCGCTCTCGCCCGACATCTTCTTCTCGCCCGGCGGGGTGACCAAGTTCGTGGAGGCCGGCACCCGCATCGGCCTCGGCGAGACCGACCCGGCCCGCAGCGGCTTCGAGAACGCGGCCCGCGTCAACCGGCGGCTGCTGTGGGAGCGGTTCGGCCGCGTGACCACCCGCCACCTGGAGCACTGCGCCGCCCCGCTGCGGATCAGCGTGCTGCAGGAGATGGAGCGGGAGTTCGCGGAGGACTTCCGCCGCACCGCGGCCAGCCCGTTCCGTTCGGCGACGGACATCTCGGTCACCAACTCGCTCTACCACTACTACGGACTGATGACCGGTCGCGCGGTCACCCAGACCCAGGCCAAGGTGCTCTACGTCGAGACCACGCTGCGTCAGGCGCCGGACATGATGCGCCGGCTCCTGAAGAAGCGCGACCAGGACATGTTCTGCCTCAACGACGGCTCACACCCGGAGATCGAGCCGGCCGAGCGCCTGCGGATCGTGACGGACTTCCTGGAGCGGTACTTCCCGTTCCGCGCGCCGTGGGAGCGACCGGCCGAGTAGCGCACGGCGACGATCCCCGCCCCGGTCAGTGCAGGATCGGGATCGGCGTGGTCGGCGGTTGCTCGCCCACCGGCCGGCGCACCGGCCCGGGGATCCGGATGCCGTCGGCGGCCAGGCGGCGCGCCGACTCCTCCGGGTCGATGTAGTCGAGCGCCGGGTACTGGCCGAGCGGGACGACCGAGTGCAGCACGGTGTCCGGGTAGACGTGCACCAGGTTGAAGGCGCGCGCGCCGTCGCGTCCGCGCGTGCCGCCGACCGGGACGTTGAGGTCCTGCGTGTAACAGCTCGCCGAGGCGACGGAGACCGGGATGCGGGCGAACATTGCGGTCGACGAGTAGTGGAGGTGCCCGGCGATGATGGAGCGCACGTCGCTGCCCTCCAGCACCTCGCGGAGCTGCCACTGGTTGCGCAGCTCGACGGAGACGGCGAGGTCGAGCACGCTCGGTACGGGCGGGTGGTGCATCGCGAGGATGGTGCCCTCCGGCGCGGTGGTCGCGAGCTCGGCGGCCAGCCAGTCGAGTTGCGACTCGCTCACGTCGCCGTAGTGGTGCCCCGGCACGGTGGAGTCGAGCGCGATGATCCGCAGGCCGCCGATCCAGTGCACCTCATCGACGGGCGCGGTGCCGCCCGGCTCGTCGCGCAGGGTGCGACGGAAGGCGGAGCGGTCGTCGTGGTTGCCCATCACCCAGATGACGTGCGCGCCCATCCGCGCGGCGACGGGCTCGACCAACGCGCGCAGCCGCGCGTAGGCATCGGGCTGGCCGCGGTCGGCCAGGTCACCGGTGAACACGATCGCCTCCGGACGGCCGCCCGACCCCTCGACCTCCTGCAGCAGAGCCCGGAGATGCTCCTCGCTGTCGACGCTCCCGTACAGTCGCTCACCACCGGCGAGCAGGTGCGTGTCGCTGATGTGGAGCAGGAAGTGGTCCGGCCGCGGATACTCCGCGATTCGCGTCTTCACGCCGCTATCGAACCACTCCCGACTGAACGGCCCGTGAACGTGCCGGGCGTGGCCCGGATGAGAATACGTGCAGGATGCCTGCGCCGCGCGCTCTACGGATTCGCCGGATGGTGGTCGACCTTGATCCAGATCGGTGGATGCGGGCGCCGGCGCTCACGGTAGAGCCGCATCGCGAAGGGCGCCCAGAGGATGATCCCGACCCCCACCCCGACGAGCATGCCGCCGACGGTGTCCAGGATCCAGTGCGCGCCGAGGTAGGTGCGGCTGAGCATCATCAGGAGCGTGTAGACCAGACCCACGATCAGAACCCACCGGCGCCAGAAGATGATCGTGAGCGTCGTCGCGATGAGAGCCGCGGTCGCGCTGTGGCCGGATGGGAACGAGCCGAAGTCGGGCTGGACGAGGATCGCCGTCGGCCGCGGGCGTCCGACGAGGTTCTTGATGACCGTCACGATCACGCCGCTCGTCACGGCGGCGATCACGTAGTACAGGGCGGCCCAGGGGCGGCGCCAGATCAGCAGGCCGGCGATGATGACGAGCGGGACGTAGACGATCGAGCTGATGCCGCCGCCCACCTGATCGAGGACGAGTGCGGGGACCGTCCAGATCGGCGCCCGCAGCCTGACCATCTCGTTCATCCACGCGAGCTCGAAGGGGAACGGCTTGTCGGCCTGCCGGTAGAAGATCACCGTCGCGAGCAGCCCGACGAAGAGGAGCGCCGCCACCCCGGAGACGACCCACCACAGCCGGGCGATCTTGACCTCGGCGGGGGCGTCGCTGGCGACGACCTCCTCGATCGCGTTCGCCGGGCCGCCGCTCGATCCGTGCTGATCGTCGCTCACGATGACTCCTGCCCGGAGGATCGTACCCGGACGGTCCGCCAGGTGTCCACGGCGATCACACCCCCGATCACCACGAGCGAGAGCGACATCGAGGCGAGCACATCGGTCGGCCAGTGGTACCCCAGGTAGACCCGGCAGGCGGCCGTCGCGAGCGCCAGGGCGAACGCGAGGACGACCGCGATGACCGTGTGCACCGGGTTATGGCGGCGCGAGAAGACCAGGTAGGCCGTGATCAGGAGGAAATCGGCCGCACCCATCACATGCCCGGACGGGAACGACGAGGTGTGGTCCACACCGATCAGCATCGAGCTGACGGGTGGCCGGTGCCGGCCGATGACCGGAGCGAGGATCTGGACGGTGGCGACGCCGACGCCCATGCTCACGGCGAGCAGGAGCGGTCGCCACGCGTGCCGCGCCGCTATGCCCCACCACACCACGGTGATGAGGACGACGATCGGCAGCACGATCGGACCGAAGACGGTGGCGACGACAGCCATCACGACGGTCAGTGTGGGTGACCGCATCCCCTCCAGCCAGGCTTGGATCGGCCGGTCGATCGCGGACAGCCCGTCGCTCTCGCGAACCGAGTCCAGGACGACGAGGAACAGGACCAGCCCGACCACCATGAGGACGGCCGAGACGATGTAGAGGTTCCGCCGCGAGGAGGCCGGCACGACCCGCTCCTCGACGAGGAACTTCTCGTGCCATCGTTGACGCGTCCCTGCGCGTCGATCGCTAAGCGCTGAGGTCATCGGAGGCTCGATCCGGCACGTACTTGTACAGTTCGCGCAGCGGCCGCACGTAGTCGTCGGCAGCCGGTCGCTCGGGGAGTTTCAGCTTCTTGGGCTCGATCGTCTCGTACGGGATCTGCGAGAGGAGGTGGCTGATGACATTCAGGCGGGCCGACTTCTTGTCGTCGCTCTCCACCGTCCACCAGGGCGCCTCGGGGATGTCGGTGGCCTTGAACATGTCGTCCTTGGCCTGGGAGTACTCCTCCCAGTGCGTGATCGAGTGGAGGTCGGTCTCGGAGAGCTTCCAGCGGCGCATCGGGTCCTTGAGCCGTTTCTTGAACCGCTTCTGCTGCTCGTCGTCGGAGACCGAGAACCAGTACTTGAAGAGCATCAGGCCGTCCTCGACGAGCAGCCGCTCGAGCGCGGGAGCCTGGCCGAGGAAGGTCTCGTACTGCTCCGGCGTGCAGTAGCCGAGCACGTGCTCGACACCGGCGCGGTTGTACCAGGAGCGGTCCATCAGCACGATCTCGCCCGCCGCGGGAAGCCGCTCGATGTAGCGCTGGAAGTACCACTGGCTCTTCTCGCGCTCGGTGGGGACGCCCAACGCGACGACCCGGGCGGACCGCGGATTGAGGCGCTGGATGATGCGTTTGATCGCCCCGCCCTTGCCCGCGGCGTCCCGTCCCTCGAAGATGACGAGCACGCGGGCCCCGGTCGCGACGACCCACTGCTGCATGGCCACCAGCTCGATCTGAAGCCGCTTCAGCTCGGCCTCGTACTCGGCCGTGCTCGGTCCATCCCCCTTCGATTTCTTCTTCTTCGGAGTGCTCATTTCCCGCCTTCGGTTCGCATGATCGACCGAGCATACGGCGAAGGCGGAGACATTCCCCCGGGGTTGAATGCCCCGCGCATCGTGCTATACGCCGGCTTGCTACCAGGTCGACGGCCTGCAATCAACCCCACGCCGGGGATGCGTGGGAGGACTATCACTGAGCTAGCAGATGTGGATGTTTCGTCCCGAGAAACGGAAAGAGGCTGCGATGACCAGCGCGAAAGCGGAGGGCGCCGAGGCGGGCAAGGCGGACGTGCGCAAGGCGGTCCGCGTCGCCGGCGACAGCAAACTGCTCGAGATCCCCGCTCGGGTCGGGTTCGCCGCGAGCGGGGTGATCCAGGTCCTCCTGGGGGGCCTGGCGATCCAGTTCGGGGCGACGCACGTCGGCGAGGCCGACCAGACCGGCGCTCTCGAAGAGGTGACCAAGGTCCCGGGCGGGTTCATCGTCCTGTGGGTCGCCGCGATCGGCCTGTTCGCGCTCGCGCTCTGGCTGTTGACGGAGGCGATCCTGGTCAGGGGCGGCTCGGGCTCCGCCTGGGCGCGGCGGCTGCAGCACCTGAGCAAAGCGGTGGCCTACGCCGTGTTCGGCTTCACGGCCGTGGCGTTCGCCCAAGGGCATCCGACCCACGCGAGCGACACGACACGTCAGCTCAGCACGGGGATCCTGTCGACCCCCGGCGGCCAGCTGTTGCTCGGCGTGGCGGGACTGGTGGTCTGCGGGGTCGGCGTCTACTTCGTCGTGAAGGGCGTCCGGCGTCGTTTCCGCCGTGACATCCAGGTGCCGTCCGGGACGGCGGGACGCGGTGTCACGATCCTCGGGGTGGTCGGCTACCTCGCGAAAGGCATCGTAGTAGGGGCGGCCGGCGCAGCCTTCATCCTCGCCGCGATCCGCGTCCAGCCCGCGAACGCGACCGGGCTCACGGGCGGACTCGACACGCTGGTGCAGCTTCCGTTCGGAGGGCTCCTCATCGTGGTGCTGGGAGTGGGGCTGATCGCGTCCGGGGTGTACAACGTCGCGCGGGCGTGGCTGGCGCGGTTCTGACCGTCCCGGCCGTGTTGTGCGCTCCACCGCCCGGCAACTATTCTGAGCAGGCCGGGCGTCCGACGCGTGATCGACGCAGCCCCCGAGCGCAGAGCCGGGAGCCAGCATGACAGTCGTGTCCGATCGCGAGGCCGATGCGCGGCGTCGGAACAACGTCGTCGTGTCGGGTTCGGCGGGAGCCCGGCCGATGCTCTTCTCGCACGGCTTCGGCTGCAGCCAGGAGATGTGGCGTGCCGTCGCGGCGGACTTCGAGAAGGACCACGAGGTGGTGCTCTTCGACCTCGTCGGTGCGGGCGACTCCGATCGCGCCGCCTACCAGCGCGCGAAGTACGACTCGCTCAACGGCTACGCCGACGACGTGGTCGAGCTCGTGGAGGCGCTCGACCTCCACGACGTGGTCTTCGTGGGCCATTCGGTGAGCGCGATGATCGGCGTGCTCGCGGCCGTCCGGGCGCCGGAGCGGTTCGGCGCGCTCGTGCTCGTCGGCCCGTCGCCGCGCTACCTCGACGACGACGGCTACGTCGGCGGCTTCTCCACGGCCGACATCGACACCATGCTCGACACCCTCGACCTCAACTATCTGGGCTGGTCGGAGGCGATGGCGCCGGTGATCGCGGGCAACGCCGACCGGCCGGAGGTCGGCCGCGAGCTGACGGAGAGCTTCTGCCGGGTCGATCCGGCCATCGCGCGCCATTTCGCGCGCGTCACGTTCCTCTCGGACAACCGGAGCGACCTCCCGCACGTCACGACGCCGACCCTGGTGCTCCAGTGCACCGACGATCCGATCGCGCCGTTGCCGGTGGGGTCGTACGTCCACGAGCAGATCGCCGGCAGCGAGTTCGTGGTGCTGACGGCCACCGGCCACTGCCCCAACCTCTCCGATCCCGAGCAGGTCTCGGAGGCGATCCGGGCCTACCTCCGATGACGGAGCCCGGACACTTCGACGAGGCCGCGGGCGATTCGTCACTGGTCGACCTGTACGAGAACGCACCGTGCGGCCTCCTCTCGGCACGTGCGGACGGGATCGTCCTCCGCGTGAACGAGACCTTCCTCCGGATGACGGGCCACACCGGCGACCGCGTGGTCGGCCGTCCGCTCGTCGACCTGCTGGACTCGGCAGGCCGCCTCTTCTACGAGACGCGACTCCTGCCCGTCGTCCTGCTCAACGATGAGGCGCGGGAGGTGCAGCTCGCGATCATCGGAGCGGACGGGAGCGCGTCGCCAGCGCTCGTCAACGCCGTCGCGGTCCGGGACGACGACGGCGGGCTCCGCTTCGTGCGGTTCGCGATCTTCGGCGCGACGGGGCGCCGGAGCTACGAGCTCCAGCTTCTGGCCGCCCGCCGGGCGGCCGAGGAGTCGGAGGCGAGGGTGCGGGTCCTCCAGGGCGCCGCCGCGACGTTCAGCCGGCTCGACACCGAGGCGCACGTGAACGAGGTGATCGCCGCCATCTTCCAGGCGGCGTTCGACGCGTCCGATGTCGTCGTCCTCGCCGTGGACCGTCGCGGCTCGCTGGAGCTCACCTCCGGGCCGACACCACTCGACCCGTACCTCGGCGACTCCCCGGAGCGGCCGATCGCGCACGCCGCCGCCCGCGGCGAGAACGTGACCGTCTCGAGCCCGTCCGAGGCCGATGCCCGGTTCCCGGGGTCGGCCGCCGCCATGCGCGCGGCGCGGTTCGGCGCCCTCACGGCGACACCCATGATCCACGACGGCGCCGTGCTGGGCGTCATCTCCTGTCTCTTCCGCCGCGAGCGCGAGTTCGACGAGCGGACCGTCGAACTCCAGGCGGCTCTGGCCCGTCAGGCCGCGCAGGTGCTGGTGCGGCTCCGGCTGCAGCGACAGCTCGAGGCGCTCGCGCTGCGCGACCAGCTCACCGGCCTCGGCAATCGCGTGATGATCGAGGGCGCCATCCAGCAGGCCCTGCACGGCTCCGGGGAGATCCGTCGGCCCGTCGCTCTGATCTTCGTCGACCTCGACGGCTTCAAGGTCATCAACGACGAGCTCGGGCACGGCATCGGCGACGACGTCCTCAAAGAGATCACCCGCCGGATGAGCGCGGCGGTCCGTCACGAGGACACGGTCGGCCGTCTCGGCGGCGACGAGTTCCTCATCGTGTGCGAGGACACCGACGGCGACGACGCGCGTGCGATCGCGGAGCGCGTCTGCGACGTCATCCGCAAGCCTCTCCCGGGCGCCGAGGCCTATCCCGTGACCGCGAGCATCGGAATCGCGGTGAAGGCGGCCGACCGCGACAGCTCGGTCAGCGTCACGACGATGATCGACCTCGCGGACCAGGCGATGTACGCGTCGAAGCAGGCCGGGAAGGACCGGATCACGGTCGTGCTCGCGTAGGGCTCGCGACCTACCCCGCCGTCAGCAGGGAGCCCCCGTCGACGGCGAGGGTGGTCCCGGTGACATAGCCGTTCGTCATCAGGTAGAGGTGCGCCTGGGCGATCTGCTCCGGCTCTCCGATCGCTCCGACGAGCGTCCCCTGGGCGAGGCGGGCGAAGACGGCGTCCCGCTGCGGGGCGGGCACGCGGTCCCACATCGGGGTCCTGACGGCGCCGGCACGGACGGCGTTGACCCGGATCGGGGCGAGCTCGACCGCCAGCCCGCGCACCAGGGCCTCGGCTGCGCCCGCGCCCGCCGCGGCGATTACCGCACCGGGCATCGGACGCTGCCCCACGGTGCCGGTCGTGAGCGAGATCGAGCCTGTCGGTCGCAGGCGGCCGATCGCGTGCTTGATGACGGTGACGGCGCCCCAGAACCGGACGTCGAGGGCCGCGCGGGCAGCCTCCAGGTCGAGTTCCGCGAGCGGACGGGGAGTGAAGTCGTCGCCGGCGGTGAAGACGAGGTGATCCAGGGCCTCGAATCGGTCGAGGACCGTCGCGACCTGGGACTCGTCCCGCACGTCCAGCACCGCGCCTGCGCAGCCGTCGGGCAGGTCGCGGAGTGCCGCGTCGATGTGGGCCTGACTGCTCGACGCGATCGTGACGTGCGCGCCGTCGAGGGCTGCCGCCCGCGCCGTCGCGAGCCCCATGCCGGAGCTGCCTCCGACGACGATGACCTGCTGTCCTGCCATGTTCATGATGCCTCCGACCGAGTGATGTCTCTGTGTGACATGAGAGTAGCATCGATGATGTCTCAGTGCGACATACCCGCTAGAATCGGCCCATGAGCAGATGGGAGCCCGGGGGCGAGGAGCGGCTGCGCGCCGCCGCGATCGAGCTGTTCCTCGAGTTCGGCTACGAGAACGTCACGGTCGCGCAGATCGCGGACCGCGCCGGGCTGACGCGGCGCACGTTCTCGCGCTACTTCGCCGACAAGCGCGACGTGCTCTTCGCCGGCTCCGAACGGCTGCCGGACGCGCTGGCGGAGGCGCTGCGCAGGATGGACCCCTCTGTCGCGCCCTACCCGGCCATGCTCCAGGCTCTCGTCGACGTCGGCGGCGTGCTCGGCGAACGAGTCGCCGAGCACGCCGCAGAGCGCCGCGAGATCATCGCCGGCAGCCCCGAGCTGCAGGAGCGCGGCCAAGCGAAGTTCGCCGCCGCGGCCGCCGCCCTCGCGACCGCTCTGCGGGAGCGGGGCGCCGAACCATCAGCGGCCCAGCTCTTCGCGGACGTCGGGATCGCGATCTTCCGCAGAGGGTTCGAGCAGTGGACCGAGAACGGGCGAGAGGCGGACCTGGCCTCGTGCATCCGGGACGCGGCGGGTCAGCTCGCCGAAGCGGCAGCCGGCGCGGCCTACCCGCCCAGCGCCGCCAGCAGCCCCGCGTAGTCGTCCCCGCACGCCGCGCACCGCTTCAGGTGCAGGGCGACCCCCGGATACCGCGCCGCGGCGTCCCGCCCCGACAGCACGAGCTCGGCGTAGACGTGCATGAGCGACATCGTCTCCGCGCAGCCCGCATCCCGCGGGCCGGTCTCGAGGAAGTCCCCCATCCGGGATCGTGCGCTCATGTCACCTCCTCGCCCTCGTCGTCCAGATAGTGATTAGTGACAAGGTAGCGCCGCAACTTCCTTCTCGCGTCGAAGAGAACCTTGTAGAGCGCCCCACGGGTGGTCCTGCGCGCGACCGCGAGCGCCTCCAGCGGGACGCCCTCCACCACGACGGCGAGCAGCACCTCGCGCTGCTTGCGCGTGAGCACGGTGTCGATGGCGTGCCGCAGCGCCGCCAGCAGCTCTGCCGCCATCCCGGCCTCCTCCGGCGAGATGCCGAGCCGGTCGGGGAGGCGGTCCCAGCCGGTCGCGTCGAGGGAGAGCGTGCGGCGCTGCCAGTAGTGCCGGCCGACCTTGGTCGAGACCTCGAAGATCGCGAAGGTGTACGCCCAGGTCGTGAAGCGGCTCTCGCCGCGGAACTCGTGCAGGCGGCGCAGGACACCGATCACGGCGTCGGCGGCAGCCTGGTGGGCGATGTCGTCCAGCTCGGGTCCGGCGAACGGCAGCGACCCGGACCGGCGGCGGACCTCCCCGCGCGCCACGCGCAGGAGCAGCTCGTAGAGCCGGGCCTCGGCCGTGCGCTGGACGGCGCCGCCGGCGGTCAGGGTCCGGCGCCACTCGTCCGTCTCGGCGCGGTCGTCGTCGGTGGCGCGCCACTGCTCCGCGTCGACACCCATGGGTCGATCGTAGGGCCTCGCGAAAACTTCGCGCCGGGCAGGTAAGCATCCGGCTGCGCACGACACTCACCCCTCGAACGCGCCGTGCCCGGCGCCGAACGGATGGATCGAAGGAGAATCATGAGAACACCACTTCGTCTCGCCCTCGCGTCGGCGGTCGCCGTCGCCGCGACCGCCCTCTTCGCGGGGCCCGCCCTCGCCGCACCCGCGTCGGCCGACAGTGCGCCGGACTCCGCCGCGCACAGCGGGTCGGCCGTGTTCGTCCAGACGGACGGCCTCGCCGGCAACGCCGTGGTCGCCTACGACCGGGCGGGGGACGGCTCGCTCCACCAGGCCGGCACCTACCCGACCGGCGGCCTGGGCGGTGCGCTGGCCGGCTCGGTCGTGGACCACCTCGCGTCGCAGGGGTCGCTCGTCCTCGACCGCGGCCTCCTCTACGCGGTGAACGCGGGCAGCAACACGGTGACGGTCTTCGCGGTCCACGGCGACCAGCTCGTCCGGCGGGAGGTCATCGGCTCCGGCGGCACCTTCCCGGTCAGCGTGACCGCGCACGGCGGCCTCGTCTACGTGCTGAACGCGCGCGCGGGAGGGTCGGTGCAGGGCTTCGTCCGCGTGGCCGACTTCCTGGTCCGCATCCCGGTCTGGAACCGCCCGCTCGGGCTCGACCCGACGCTTACGCCGGAGTTCACGCACACCCCGGGCCAGGTCGCGTTCACGCCGGACGGCTCGAAGGTGGTCGTCACCACCAAGGGCAACAGCAGCGCCATCGACGTGTTCGGCGTCGACCGGCTGGGCGGCCTCTCCGCGCACCTGGTGACGAACGTCGAACCGAACGCGGTGCCGTTCGCCGTGTCGTTCGACGCGGGAGGCAACCTGGTGGTGACCGAGGCGAACACGAACGCCGTCGCCACCTTCGCCATCGCCCCGAGCGGCGCCGTCACCCCGATCGCGAACGCTGCGACCGGTCAGGCCGCGACGTGCTGGATCGTCCGCGACGGCTCGGCGTTCTACGCCTCCAACGCCGCAAGCGCCACGCTCTCCGGCTACCTCGACGCGGGAGCGGGCGGCCTGACGGCGCTCGGGAACACCGCGACCGGCGCGGGGACGGTCGACGCGACCGTGACCGCGGACGGCCGGTACCTCTACGTGCAGACCGGCGCGGCCGGAGTGGTCGACGGGTTCCGGGTCAACCCGGGCGGCGGCCTGACGAGCGTCGGGTCGGTCGTCGTCCCCGGCGCCGTGGGCGGGGAAGGGATCGCCGCGGAGTGACGGCCTCCTGACCGACGCCGCTGCTGTCGCGTGCTACGTGCGCGGCAGCAGCGGCGTCAGCATCTCCAGGACGAGCTGGGCGGAGGTGTTGAAGCGGTCGGTCGGGTCGTGCTCGAGCTCGCTGAGCTGGAGGCCGATCACGCGCTCGGCGGCGAGGGTGCGGGCCGTCGCCACGACGGCGTCGATGGTCAGGCCGTTCGCGACCTGGAAGTCGGTGAGGACGATCCCGGGCTGCAGGACGTCGGCGGAGAAGTGCACGAACACCTCGCGGCCGGCGATCGTCTCCGCCAGCTCCTCCTGCATCCGCGGGCCGGTCGGGATGTTGCGGATCGGGGAGTTGGCGATGACGTGCCGCTCGGCCTGGTCGAGGTCGCGCGCGCCGACCAGCACCACGTTCGAGAGGGCGACGTCGCCGCCGTGCCCGGTCTTCCACAGTCCGGTCGCGCCGCCGAGCGCCATCCCGCTGAGGTCGCCGGTACGGGTGGTCGCAGGCGTGTGCAGGCAGGGGTGAGCGCCCATCCACACGATCGCGGCGTCCGGATGGGCCCGGGCGACGGCCGGGAGGGTGGCGAGGGCGGCCGCGTTCCTGGTCAGGCAGAAGGCGCTGAACGACGCGGACCGCAGGGAGTGCTCCGTCGTGTCCGCCAGCGCGTCCAGCTCCGCACTGGCCTCGTGGAGGGCGGCCCGCCAGCCGAGGCTCTGCGCATGCGTGGTGCCTTCGCCGATCACGCCCACCGTGGCCTCCAGCCGCCGGCCCAGCGCCTTCGCGAGGTCGATGGTGGCCCGCCGTGCGCGGTCGTTGTGGCCGGAGACGGCGTCCACGAACGCGGTGACGGTCGGTCGGGCGGCGTTCGCCCGGCCGGACTCGGGCGTCGCCTCTGCGAGAGGGTTCGCCGGATCATTGTCGACCACGGTGCTCATTTGTCCAGACGCCCTTCGGGTGAAGCGTGTGAGTGCGGGTGAGGACACGATAGCAACTAATAGTTGCTCCCGAGCAAGCACATCTGGACTGAGTCGGAAAATTCCTCTCAGGCGGTGAGCGTGCGCGCCGGCACCGGCCCGCTGGAGGCCCGCACGGTCAGGTGGGTCGGCAGCGTGGCGCTGCGCCGCATCTCCCGTTCGTCGTGGGCGTTGAGGCGGCTGACCAGGATGTCGACCGCGGTGCGGCCGGCGCGCTCGGTGGGCTGGGTGAGCGTCGTCAGCGGCGGGTTGCAGAAGTCCGCGCCGAAGATGTCGTCGCAGCCGACGACGCTCATGTCCTGCGGCACCCGCACGCCGCGCTCGCCGAGCGGTCTCAGCATTCCCATCGCGATGAGGTCGTTGAACGCGATGCAGGCGGTGACGCCGGCCGCGATGGCGGCGTCGGCCGCCGCGGCGCCCGGGTCGTAGCTCGGGAGGAACGGGCCGAGCCGCCGCATCGAGATCCCGTGGCCGGCTGCGGCGCGGGCGAGGGTGCGCCAGCGGGTCTCGTTGGCCCATGATGCGTCAGGGCCGGCGAGGTAGGCGATGTCGCGGTGGCCGAGCGACACCAGGTGCGTGAGCGCCTGCTGGAAACCGGTCGGCGTGTCGATGAAGACGCTGGGGACGCCGCGGGTCTGGCGGTTGATCGCGATGAGCGGCATCTCCTCCGACAGCGCCGTCAGTCGGCGGTCCGTCAGCCGGGAGGCCGCCAGGATGGCTCCGTCGAACGAGCTGCGGAGCTTGCGCAGGATGTCGTCCTCCAGCTCGTCCGACTCTTCCGTGTCCACGAGGATCTGCTGGTAGCCGGCGGCCTTGAGCTGGTGCTGGGTGCCGCGGACGATCCCGAAGTAGAACGGGTTGGTCACGTCGGACACCAGCACCGCGATGGCGCGGGGGCGCCCGGCGGGCAGCGGCCGGACGCGGGACCGCGACCGGTAGCCGAGCTCCGCTGCTGCGCGCTCGATGCGCTCCCGGGTGGCGTCGTTCACGCGGCGGGGCTCCGACAGGGCGCGCGAGACCGTGGACGTCGCGACCCCGCTCAGGGCGGCGATGTCCGCGAGCGTCGGGTTGCGACGCGGGTCCGCCAGGGAATCCATGCCGTCCACGCAACACGCACAGCAAACGGATAGCAATTCGATGCAACGAAATTGCATGCGGAAGCGCACAGAATCCGCTGCGCAGATGCGCGCAGCCCGCGGAGAGGGTCAGCCGGCGGCGACCGGCCCCGTCGACCCGCGGATCACCAGGTGCGTCGGCAGCACCACCCCGGAGCGCGTGACCGGGCTCCCGGCCCTGAGCTGGCCGAGCAGCATGTCCGTCGCCATCCGGCCCGCCTGCTCGATCGGGGAGGACAGCGTCGTGAGCGGCGGGTTGCAGAAGTCCGCGCCGAAGATGTCGTCGCAGCCCACGACGCTGAGCTGGCCGGGCACGTCGATGCCGCGCTCGCGCAGCCGCATCAGCACGCCGATCGCCAGCAGGTCGTTGAAGGCTATCGCCGCCGTCGCGCCGGAGTTGACCAGGGCGTCCGCAGCCGCCGCGCCCGAGCTCTTGCTCGGGTGGTGCGGTCCGTGCCTGCGCACGCTCATCCCGAGTGCCTTCCCGGTCTCCTGCAGCAGCTCCCAGCGGTGGCTGTTCGACCACGACGCGGTCGGCCCCGCGAGGTAGACGATGTCGCGGTGGCCCAGGGAGTACAGGTGCTCCGCGGCCTGCTGGACGCCGTTCGGCGTGTCGATCATGACGGCGGGGACGCCGGGGCTGTCGCGGTTGATGGTCACGAGCGGGAAGCGCTCGGCCGCCTCCGCGAGCTGGTCGTCGGAGAGTCGCGTGGCGGCGAGGATGAAGCCGGCGGCCGAGTGGCCGAAGGTCTCCAGATAGCCGGACTCGAAGTCCGTCACCTCCTCGGTGTCGACCAGCAGGAGCGTGTAGCCCGCTGCACGGAGCTGCTGCTGCGTGCTCCGGATCAGGCCGAAGAAGAACGGGTTCGTGATGTCCGGGATGAGCAGCGCGACGGCGCGCGGGCCGGACTGCGGGTCGGGGGCGGCCGGGGCCGTGTAGCCGAGCTGGTTGGCGGCCGCCTCGATGCGATGCCGGGTGCGCGGGCTCACCCGCTCCGGCTGCGAGAGCGCGCGGGAGACGGTGGAGGTCGCGACGCCGCTGAGGGCGGCGATGTCCGCCAGGGTGGGCGCACGCCTGCTGAGTGCTCCCGTTGGCAACTTTTGCATTTCTTGCCTTCCGTTGTGCAACGAGGTTAGCGTCAACGCCGTCCTCCTGGCTCGCACCGTCCGGAGATTCCGATTGAACTCAATGAGGAGCAACGTGAAGAAATCGACAATCCGCCTGCTGGGGGCAGCCGCCGTCATCTCGGTCGCCGCTCTCGGTCTCACCGCCTGCGGTGGCAGCGGAAGCAGCAGCTCGTCGACCGGCTCGGCCGTCGACGGCAAGGGCAAGACCCTCGACGTCCTGGTCGGGGCCAACGCGCAGCACGCCGACGCCCTCCGCGCGTGGCAGGCCAAGATCGCCGCCGCGATGAAGAAGCAGACCGGCGCCGACGTCAAGTTCGAGACGTTCGCCTCCGCGAACGACGAGCTCACCAAGATCCAGACCTCTGTCGTGTCCGGCCAGGGTCCAGACGTCTACACGATCGGCACCACGTTCACGCCGACCGCCTACTCGACCGGCGCCTTCGTCAAGCTCGACGGTGCGATGTGGGACAAGGTCGGCGGCAAGAGCCGCTTCGTCCCCGCCTCGCTCGGCATCTCGGGTCCCGATTCGAAGGACCAGATCGGCGTCCCGTTCGCCAGCCGCCCCTACGTGCTCGCCTACAACACCGACATGTTCAAGGCCGCCGGGCTGACCAAGCCGGCGTCGACCTGGGACGGCCTCCTCGCGCAGGCCAAGAAGCTCACCGGCAACGGCGTCTACGGCTTCTCGACGGGCTACGCCGACGGCTACACCCCGTGGAAGTACGCCTGGACCTTCGCCAACGAGTACGGCACGCCGCTGGTCTCGGGCAAGAAGGCGAACCTCGACAGCCCGGCCGTCAAGAAGGGCATGGCGGCCTACTTCGGCTGGCTGAACAAGGACAAGGTCGTCAACCCGGCCGCCGCCGGCTGGAAGGACACCGACGCTGCAGCGAACTTCGCCTCGGGCAAGTCGGCCATGATGCTGATGACCACCGCGTCCGTGGCCAACACCCTCGACGCCTCGCCGGTCAAGGGCCACTACGCCTTCGCCGTCATGCCGACCGTCCCGCCGGGTGAGAGCACCGCGCCGAGCCACTCGATCCCGTCGACCTCGATCATCTCGGGCGACAACCTCGTCATCGCGTCGTACTCGAAGAACCAGGACCTCGCGGCCGCCTACGTCAAGCTGGTCACGAGCGAGGACTTCCAGCTCTACTACCACCAGAACTTCGGCGACCTCCCGACCAACCAGGCCGCCGCCACCAAGATCGAGTCGGCCGACAAGACGCTGGCCCCGATCCTCGACTCCGGGGCGCACTCGAAGAGCACGCCGTTCACGGGAGCGTGGGGCGACATCCAGCTCGCGCTGACCAACGTCGTGGTGCAGGCCCGGCCGCAGCTCGCCGGCTCCGGCGTCACCGACTCCTGGCTCTCCTCCGCCCTCGCCAAGGCCCAGCAGGACGCGCAGTCCTCCCTCGATCGGGCATCGGCCGGCAAATGACGCTCGCAGTGAGGAAAGCGACGGCGCCCGCCCGACGGAGGTCCCTCACGAAGCAGGGGAGGCCGCTGTGGATGCTCGCACCCGGCGGCCTCCTGATCGGCCTGATCATCGTCATCCCGCTCATCCTGGGCGTCTACATCGCCCTGCTCGAGCTGGACCAGTACACGATCCGGTCGTGGATCTCCGCCCCGTTCATCGGGTTGCAGAACATCGTGGAGGCGTTCACCAAGACCGACCTCCTGCACGCGTTCGGCAACACGGTCGGGTTCGCGGTCATCTCGACCGTCATCTCGGTCCCGATCGGCGTGTTCGCGGCACTCGCGACGCAGAACCGGTACCGCGGCCGCGGCGTGGTGCGCTCGCTGTTCCTGATCCCGTACATCCTCCCGGCGTTCGTGGTCGGAACGTTCTGGCGCACCATGCTGCAGCCCGACGGCATCGTCAACAAGGCGCTGGAGGGCGCGGGGATGCCGGCCGTGCAGTGGCTGAACGGCCCGGCCAGCTACTGGGTGCTGATCCTGGTGGAGGTGTGGTCCGCGTGGCCGTTCATCTACCTGATGGCGCTCTCCGGCCTCCAGTCGGTCGACCACGAGGTCCACGAGGCCTCGGCGCTGGACGGCGCGCTCTGGTGGGCGAAGCTCCGCTACGTGATCTTCCCCTACCTGCGCGGCCCGGTCGCGCTGGCCTGCCTGATCGCGACGCTGCACCACATGAACAACTTCTCGCTGGCGTTCCTGCTGTTCGGCGTCCCCGCGCCGTTCGACGTGCAGGTGCTGCCCACGCTCGTGTACAGCATGAGCTTCACGAGTCTGCGGTTCGGGATGGGCGCCGCGATGGCGCTGATCTCCCTGCTGCTCATCGCCATCCCGCTGTTCTTCTACCTGCGCGCGGTCAGACTCGACACGGGCGCGGACTCAGGAGGTCGCACGTGACCGTCCCCGCCACTGACGTGGAGCGCGAGCAGCTCCTCGACACCGCTCCGTCCCTCGCCGCCGCGCCCACGCCGCGCACGCCGAAGGGCAAGCCGGAGCGCCGTGCCGCCGAGGTGACGCGCTTGCTGCCGACGCCCGTCCTGGTGATCGGCACCGCCGTCATCCTCGCCGCGATCGCCGTCCCGCTGCTCTACATCGTGTTCGCCTCGATGAACTCCGACGTGGAGGTCGCGCGCGGCGCGTACTTCCCGACCCAGTTCACCCTCGCGAACTACACGAAGATCTGGGACACCCTCCCGCTGGCGAACGGCCTGTTCAACAGCATCACCATCGCGGGTGCGGTCGCCGTCGTGGCCTCCGCGCTCGGCATCGTCACCGCCTACGTGCTCGTGCGCTTCGAGTTCCTCGGCCGGCTGACGATCCTCCGCGGCCTGATCGGCCTGCAGAGCGTGCCGGGCACCCTCCTGCTGCTGCCGGTGTTCGTGGTGTTCGCCTCGGCGGGCAACTACCTCGGCATCACGGTCATCGGCACGAGCTGGGGGCTGTTCCTGGCCTACCTGACCTTCGCACTGCCGTTCGCGACGTGGGTGCTGGTCACCTACCTCCGCGGGCTGCCGCGCGAGCTCGAGGAGGCGGCCCGGATCGACGGCGCTTCCGCTGTCGGGGTGCTCGTGCGGATCATCGTGCCGCTGAGCTGGCCCGGGCTGGTCGTCTCCGGCGTCTTCTCGTTCCTGCTCGGCTGGAACGACGTCCTCTTCGCGTCGGTGCTCACCCGCCCCGACACCCAGACCGCCGCGGTGGTGCTGCAGATCTTCGGCGCCTCCGCGGAAGGCGGGTCCCTTCCCCTCTACGGACAGATGATGGCCGCCTCGCTCGTCTGCGCGGTCCCCGTCGTCGTGCTCTACCTCGTCTTCCAGCGGTTCCTCGTCGGAGGTCTCACCGCCGGAAGCGTCAAGTAACCGAATCGCTACGAAACACAAGGGATATGAACGTGTCACAGTCGCAATGGATCCTCTCCGGCTTCGGAGACGAGATCAGCCCGGACCCCGAGGTCCAGATCGCCGTGCTCCAGGCGCTCGGAGCCACGCACATCGAGGTGCGCAGCGCGTGGGGCACCAACATCGTCGACCTCACCGATGAGGAGCTCGCCCGCCTCGACGGCATCCTGCGCGAGCACGGGATGGGCGTCTCGGCCATCGCGTCGCCGATCGGCAAGGTCGACGTCGCCGAGCCGGTGGAGTACGAGGTCGGGCGTCTGGCCCGCGCCATCCGTGCCGCCGAGGTGCTCGGCGCCCGCTACATCCGGATCTTCTCGTTCTACCGCGCGGAGGACCAGACGCCGGAGGACATCCGCGACGCGGTCATGGAGCGCATGACCGCCCTGGCCGACCTCGCCGCCGCGAGCGGTGTCATCCTCGTGCACGAGAACGAGAAGGAGATCTACGGCGACACCCCGGAGCGCGTCCTCGACATCATCGAGACCGTCGGCTCGCCGGCACTCCGCGTGGCGTGGGACTCGGCCAACTTCGTGCAGGTCGGCGTCAAGCCGTTCACCAGCGCGTACGCGTCGCTGCGCCCGCACCTGGAGTACTTCCAGGTCAAGGACGCCCGCTCGGCCGACGGGGCCGTCATGCCCGCCGGTGAGGGCGACGGCGAGCTCGCCGAGACCATCGCCGCGCTGCGCGAGGACGGGTTCGAGGGCTTCTTCTCTCTCGAACCGCACCTGGCCAACGCCCACCACCTGGGCGGCTTCAGCGGCCCGTTCGCGTTCGGGGTCGCCGGGCGTGCCTTCGGCCGCGTCCTCGCCGAGGCGGGGGTGACGGCACAGTGAGCGGAGAGCACACTCGCGTGGAGCGCCTGCGCGTCGCCGTCGTCGGCTGCGGCGTCATCGGCTCCCAGCACGCCGAGGTCGTCGTCGGCACGGAGGACCTCGAGCTCGTCGCGCTCGTCGACGTCGTGGAGTCCAGGGCCCTGAGCCTCGCCGACAAGGTCGAGACCGTGCTGGGCGCCGCGCGCCCGCAGGTCTACACCTCGATCGCGGACGCGCTCGGCGCCGCCGACCTCGACCTCGTCGCCGTCTGCACGCCGAGCGGCGCCCACGCGGCCGTCGCCGTGGCCGCGCTGAACGCCGGCACGCACGTCATCATCGAGAAGCCGATCGACGTCAGCCTGACCAACGCGCGCCTCGTGCAGGACGCCGCGGACGCGGCCCGCGAGCGCGGCCAGGTCACCTCGATCATCAGCCAGCACCGCTTCGACGCGGGCAGCGTCGCCGTGTCCGACGCCATCGCGGCCGGCCGGTTCGGCACGATCACCTCCGGCAGCGCCGCCGTCTCCTGGTGGCGCTCGCAGAGCTACTACGACTCCGGCGAGTGGCGCGGCACCTGGGAGCTCGACGGCGGCGGCGCCGTGATGAACCAGGGCGTGCACAGCGTCGACCTGCTGCTCTGGTTCCTCGGGACGCCGGTGGAGGTCTACGCCCAGACCGCCCTCCTCGCCCACGAGAACATGGAGGTCGAGGACACGGCCGTCGCGACGGTGCGCTTCGAGTCGGGCGCGCTCGCCGTCGTCCACGCGACCACCGCGGCGTACCCCGGCCTCTCCGCGCGCCTCCAGGTGCACGGCTCGGCGGGCTCGGCCATCATCGACAACGACCGGCTGCTCTACTTCTACACGGCCGACGCCGACCCGGAGGCCGCCGACAACCACTACGGCATCGGCGGCACCCGCAACCAGGCCGCCCACGAGGTGGGCTCGGCCGACGCGAGCGAGAACACCCGCGGCTCGGACGACCTCCAGACCGCGCACGCCAAGCAGTACCTGGACGTCCTGCACAGCATCCGCACCGGCGCCGACCCCGTCGTGGGCGTGCGGGAGGCGACGACCGCGCTGGCCGTGGTCCGCGCGCTGTACGTCTCGGCGACGCTGGGCAAGCCGATCCGGATCGCCGACGTGCTGGACGGCGAGTACGACGAGGTCGTGCTGGTCACCGGCGGAACGGCCGTGCTGCAGTGACCCAGGGCCTCGACCCGGACCGCCTGTTTCCGGCGGACCCGGAGACCCGCTCGATCGCCCGCGACCTGTTCGCGGCGGTCGAGCGCCATCCGATCATCTCGCCGCACGGCCACGTCGACCCGGCGCTCCTGGTCGAGGACCGGGCCTTCCCCGACCCCGCCGACCTGCTGGTGCGCTACGACCACTACGTGACGCGGCTGCTGCACGCGGACGGCGTCCCGCTCGGCGAGCTCGGCATCCCGCGAGCGGACGGTGCGCCCGTCGCGCCGCCGCGCGAGGTCTGGCGCGCGCTGTGCAGCCGGTGGCGCCTGTTCGCCGGCACGGCCTCCGGGTACTGGCTGCGCAGCGAGCTGGCCGAGCTGTTCGGGATCGCGGAGGAGCCGGACGCGGAGAACGCCGACGCGCTGTTCGACCGGATCCAGGCGACGCTCGCGACGGACGGCTTCCGTCCCCGCGCGCTGTTCGACCGGTTCGGCATCGAGGTGATGGCCACCACGGACGACCCGATGGACGACCTGGCCGCGCACGAGACGCTGGCCGCGGACCCGACGTTCACCGGCCGGGTGGTCCCCACCTTCCGCCCTGATGCGTACCTCAACCCGCTCGCGCCGGGGTTCGCCGACCGCATCGGCCGCCTGGCCGAGTGGAACGGCACCGCGGCCTCCAGCTTCTCCGGCTATCTGGAGGCGCTCGCGGGCCGCCGGCGCTACTTCGTGGAGCACGGCGCCGTCTCGGCGGACCACGGCGTGCTCCAGCCGCTGACGGTCGACCTGGAGGCCGCGGAGGCCGCTGCGCTGTTCGAGCGCGCGCTGCGCGGCGACCTGTCCCCGGCGGAGGCGGCGGTCTTCCAGGGCCACATGCTGCTGCAGATGGCCCGGATGAGCGTCGAGGACGGGCTGGTCATGACGGTCCACCCCGGCGTGCTCCGCAACCACCACACCGCGACCTTCGAGGGGTTCGGCCCGGACACCGGGCACGACATCCCCGTCACGACGCGGTACACGGAGGGGCTTCGGCCGCTGCTGGAGAAGTACGGCGACACCCCCGGCTTCCACCTGGTGCTGTTCACGGTCGACGAGTCGACCGCGTCGCGAGAGCTGGCGCCGCTGGCCGGGTTCTACCCGTCCGTGTTCATCGGCGCGCCGTGGTGGTTCCTCGACGCCCCCGACGCGGTGCTGCGGTTCCGCGCGGCGACGACGGAGACGGCCGGCTTCTACCGCGGATCCGGCTTCATCGACGACACACGCGCGTTCCTCTCCATCCCGGCACGGCACGACATGTCGCGCCGGCTGGACGCGGCGTTCCTGAGCCGTCTGGTGCGCGAGGGCCGCGTCGAGCGCGCGGCGGCCGAGCGCATCATCGCGGACCTGGTGACGACCCAGCCGCGGCGGGTGTTCAAGCTGTGAGCAGCTACAGCGGAACCTTGACCCGGCTCTCCCGCGCGACGTTCGACGCAACGCAGGGCTTCGTCCGGCGGGTCCCGGAGGTGCGGATCGTGCACCTCGGGCTGGGCGCGTTCCACCGGGCGCACCAGGCCTGGTACACCGCCGCGGTCGACCCGGACGGCCGGTGGGGCATCTCGGCGTTCACCGGACGCAGCGCCGCCGCCGCCCCCGAGCTGGCGCCGCAGGACGGCCTCTTCACCCTCGTCGTGCGCTCGCCCGACGAGGACGAGGTCTCCATCGTGCGCAGCATCGCCGAAGCGTCGGACGGGGCGGACCTGGCCCGGCTGGTCTCGCGCATCCGTGCGCCGCGCACAGCGATCGTCACGCTCACGATCACGGAACCCGGCTACCGGCTCACGCCCGATGGCCGCCCTCGCCTCGACGACGGGGCGGTCGTGGCCGACATCGAACGACTGCGCCAGGCGTTCGCGTCCGGCGACGACCTGGCCCGGGTGGTCGATGGGCCGGTCACCGCGCTCGGCCGGCTGCTGCTGGCCCTCGAAGCCCGGCGGCGAGCGGGATCGGGCCCGCTCGCCGTCGTCCCCTGCGACAACATCGCCGGCAACGGCCCGTTCGTGGCCCGAGGGCTGGACGCGCTGGCGCGGCAGGTGAGCGACGAGACCGCCGACTGGATCGCCGCGTCCGTGTCGTTCGTCTCGACCTCCGTGGACCGGATCACGCCGCGGACCACCGAGGAGGACATCCTCGGCGCGTCCTGGGTCACCGGCTGGGACGACCGCGCGGTCGTCGTCACCGAGCCCTTCGCGGACTGGGTGCTGAGCGGCGACTTCCCGGCCGGACGGCCCGCCTGGGAGGAGGCCGGCGCGACGTTCGTGGACGACATCGAGCCGTTCGAGCAGCGCAAGCTGCGCCTGCTGAACGGCGCGCACAGCCTGCTCGCGTACGCGGGCCTCTCCCGCGGCTACCGCACGGTGGCGCAGGCCGTCGCCGACCCGTCGCTGCGTGCGCGGGTGGAGGCGTACTGGAACGAGTCGGTGCGGCACCTCCCCGCCGAGGGATTGGACCTCCGACGCTACCGTGACGCGTTGATCGAGCGGTTCGCGAACGCCCGCATCGAGCACAACCTCGAGCAGATCGCCGCGGAGGCGGTGGCCAAACTGCGGGTGCGCATCGTGGGCACCCTGCTCGCCGAGCGCGCGGCGGGCCGGGACGGCTCCGGGTGCGTGTACCCGCTCGCCGCCTGGGTGGCGCTCGCCAGGGCCGGTCGCGCGTTGGTCGACGCGGAGTCCGCCGCGATCGCCGAGGCCCGCGCGTCCGTCGACGCGACCGCCCGCCTGCTCGCCCTGATCGACCCGCGCCTGGCGGCCGATCACGACATCGTGGCCGCGGTGGACGCCGTCAGAGCCGCATCATTCCACCGAGGAGCACACCTATGAGAATCACTGCTGCAGACGTCCTGGTCTCCAGCCCGGGCCGCAACTTCGTGACCCTGCGGATCACGACCGAGGACGGTCACACCGGTCTCGGCGACGCGACGCTGAACGGGCGCGAGCTCGCCGTCGCCGCCTATCTGAGCGAGCACGTGGTCCCGCTGCTGATCGGCCGGGACGCACACCGGATCGAGGACACCTGGCAGTACCTCTACAAGGGCGCCTACTGGCGGCGCGGACCCGTGACGATGGCCTCCATCGCCGCGGTTGACACGGCGCTATGGGACATCAAGGCCAAGGTGGCCGGGCTGCCGCTCTACCAGCTCCTGGGCGGCAAGAGCAGGGTGGGGACGCTCTGCTACGGGCACGCGTCCGGCGCCGAGCTGCCGGAGCTGTTCGACTCCATCCGCGCCCACCTGGACCAGGGCTACCGCGCGATCCGCATCCAGACCGGCATCCCCGGGCTGTCCTCGGTCTACGGGGTGGCCTCCTCGGCGAACGCCGGCGCGGGCGCGGGTGGGACGACCTCCCGGTACGACCACGAGCCCGCGCGCCGCAGTGCGGTGCCCGTGGAGGAGCAGTGGGACACCCGCGCCTACCTGCGCCACATCCCGACCGTCTTCGAGGCGGTGCGCAACGAGTTCGGTCCGGAGCTGCCGCTGCTGCACGACGCGCACCACCGGCTCACACCGATCCAGGCGGCCAAGCTGGGGAAGTCGCTGGAGCCGTACGACCTGTTCTGGCTGGAGGACGTGACTCCTGCCGAGAACCAGGCGGTGCTGCGCCGGGTGCGGGAGCACACGACGACGCCGCTGGCGATCGGCGAGGTGTTCAACACCATCCACGACTACCGGGAGCTGTTCGAGGAGCAGCTCATCGACTACGTGCGCTCGCCAGTCACCCACGCCGGCGGCATCACCGGCCTGCGGCGGATCTTCGACTATGCGTCGGTCTACCAGATCAAGTCGGGCGTGCACGGGCCGACGGACGTGTCCCCGGTCGGGCTCGCTGCCGCGGTCCACTTGGGCATCGCGATCCCGAACTTCGGCATCCAGGAGTACATGAAGCACAGCGCCGACACGCACGAGGTCTTCCGCCCGGCCTACACGTTCGAGGACGGCATGCTGATCCCGGGCGAGACCCCCGGCCTCGGCGTCGACTACGACGACGTCGTCGCCGACTCCTTCCCGTACCAGCCCGCGTACCTCCCCGTGAACCGCCTCCTCGACGGCTCCATGCACGACTGGTGACCCCACCAACAATTCCGGAGTTGTGCACGCTGAGGACCGGCGTGTCGCGTGCACAACTCCGGAATCGATGGTCACGGAGTTGCGGCGAGGGTGCCGGGAGGGAGGGCGAGGGTCCACTCGACGACGTCGGCGACGAAGCGCACCTGCGCGGGGTTGCTGAGGTCCCCGGCGCTGTTGACGTAGGAGCCACTCCCGTCGACCGCGATCAGGATGCGGATGCTCGCCCACTCGGGGTCGACGTCGGCGAATACGCTGGCGGCTGCCCCTTCCTGCACGATGGCCCGTAGGCGGGAGCGGTCGAGGGCGTCCTGCTCGCGCAGCGTCTCCTCCAGCGACGGAGTGAAGCGGGAGAGGTGACGCGCGTTCAGCCACAGGCGGGCCAGCGGCCAGGAGGCACCGGAGTCGATGTGCTGCACGAAGTGCGCGAGCCGCTCCAGCGGCGGCCCCTCCGTCGGGAAGAAGCGCTCGCGCTCGATGGTCGCCGCGCGCGCGAAGGCCTCGTCGACGAGGTCCTCGGCCGCGGGGAAGTAGTGGGAGATCAGCCCGGGCCGCACGCCGAGCCGGGCAGCGACGGCGCGGAGGGTGATCCGTTCCAGGCCCTCCTCGATCGCGATCTCGGCCGCTGCGGCGAGGATCTCCTCGCGGCGCTCCTCGGCGGGTTTGCGCGATCGGGGCTGGCTCGTGACCGCCACCTGCTCGGCGTTCTCGGACGTCGCTCTTGACTCCATGCCTCCCATGCTATTGAATGACTGACCAATAGCCAATTGGGCACATGACCAATAGCAATGGAGCTGAGTCAGAGAGGAACGCCATGACCCGAGAACGGATCGGCGCCGACGAATTCGTGGACGTGTCCACCCAACCCGAGACCCGCGGCATCGAGGTCATCGGCGACGCCGAACGCCACGGCCGCGCCCGCGACCTGTTCTTCGTCTGGGCGGCCCCGGGGGTGAGCATCCTCAACTTCACGATCGGCGCGACGCTCATCCTGCTGGGGCTGGAGATCTGGCAGGCCGTCGCGGTGATCCTGGTCGCCGCGCTGCTCTGGGTGTTCCCGGGCATCATCGCGGCCAGCGGCCCGGCCTCCGGCACCTCGGGCTCGGTGGTGACCCGCGCCATGTACGGGATCATCGGCAACAAGCTCTTCGTCGCGTTCGTCGGCTGGTTCATCGGCGCGGTCTTCCTCGCGCTGACCTGGCTGGCGTCCTCCTTCATGGGCGCGGACCTGCTGCGGAGGGTCGGGCTGAGCGACCCGGTCTGGGTGCCGATCGGCGTCACGATCGTGGTCTCCGCGGTGACGATCGCGGTCGCGATCTTCGGGCACGCGCTCATCCTGCGCATCTACCCGGTCATGGCGGTGCTGCTGTTCGTGATCTTCGTGGGCGTCTCGCTGTTCATCCTGCCGACGGTGAACTGGGGCTACACGGCCGCGCACCCGCTGAGCGGGATCGCGCTCTGGTCGGCGATCACGGTCGGGTTCACCATCCTGGCCTCCTCCCCGCTGTCGTTCATCAACAGCCCGGACCTCGCCCGGTACCTGCCGCGCTCGACCAAGCCGTCGCACATCGCCGCGGCGACGGCGCTCGGCGGCGCCCTCCCGTTCGTGGTGTTCACGATCGTGGGAGTCCTGCTGGCGACCGGGCTGAAGTCCGGGGCGTTCTCCGCGGGCATCGACGTCGCGCTGTTCGACCTGCTCCCGGGCTGGATGGGCCCGCTGCTGGTCATCGGCGTCATCGTGAACACGATCGCGCTCAACGCGATGACCGCCTACTCGTCGAGCATGTCGTTGCAGGCGATCGGGTTCAAGCTCAAGCGCATCCCGGCCGCGATCATCGTCGGCGTCGTCGGGACGGCGCTCACCATCTACCTGGTGCTGTCGTCCAGCCTGCTGGAGGCCGCCAACCTGCTGCTGCAGTTCCTGGTCGTGGTCTCCGGCCCCGCCATGGCGATCTTCGTGGTCGACGTGATCCGGCGCCGCAACGTCTACGACGGCCTCGACCTGTTCGACGACCGGCGCGGAGGCCGGTTCTGGTACACGGGCGGCTGGAGCATCCCCGGCATCACGGCACTGGCGATCGGCGGGATCGCGACGGCGTTGTGCCTGTCGACCGACGTGTGGACGGGCGCCCTCTCGGCCGCGATCGGCCACATCGACCTGTCCGTGCCGGTCGGGATGACCGTGAGCGCGCTCCTGTACGCCCTGTTGAGCCGCACCCGGCTCGGAAAGGAGGGCCGGCTGTGACCGACCGCACCCTGACCACCCTCTACCGCAACGGCCGCGTCTTCACCGCGGACGCGGACCCGGAGGCTACCTGGGCGACCGCGTTCGCGGTGACCGGCGAGACGATCGACTGGGTCGGCGCGGACGACGCCGCGCCCGCCGCCGACCGGACCGTCGACCTCCAGGGCCGCCTCGTCCTCCCTGGGATCACCGACGCGCACACGCACCTGCTGATGATGGGCGCCGCGCTCGGCCAGGTGTATGTGACCGACGCGCGCGACCTCGACGGGATCCTCCGGCTGCTGGTGGAGGCGCGCGAGGCCCAGCCCGACGCGACGGTGCTGCGCGGGCGCGGCTGGCTGTTCGACGCCGTGCCCGGCGGGGCGCCGACCGCGGCGATGATCGACGCGGTGATCGCCGACATCCCGGTCTACCTCGACGCCAACGACTACCACTCCTGCTGGGTCAACACCGCAGCGCTGGCCGAGCTCGGCATCACACGCGACACCCCCGACCCGATCGGCGGCGAGATCGTGCGCGACGCGGACGGCGAGCCGACCGGCCTCCTGCTGGAGACCGCGGCGACCCAGTACGCCTGGGCGCAGCGCGACGAGGCCACCACCGACGCCGACCGGGACGAGCACGTCGAGCGCACGATCGACGCGTACCTCGCGACCGGCGTCGCCGGGGTCGTCGACATGGCGTTCGACGAGTTCGGGCTGGCCGCGCTGAAGCGCGCGCAGGAGCGCCGCGGGGGAGAGCTGCCGCTCCGGGTCGCGGCGCACTGGCTCATCACGAACACCGGCGACGACGCGGCGAACCTCGCCCAGGTCGAGCGGGCGGCGAAGCTCGCCGCCGAGCCGGCGACGCCGTGGCTGCGCGTGGTCGGCATCAAGCTCATCCTGGACGGCGTGATCGACGCCTGCACCGCTGCGATGCGGCAGCCGTACGCGGACGGCAGCAACGCCGACCCGATCTGGCCGCTGGAGCGGCTGGCGCCGGTCGTCGCCGCGGCGGATGCGGCCGGCCTCCAGATCGCGCAGCACGCGATCGGCGATTACGCGAGCCAGCTCGCGCTCGACGCGCTGGAGCAGGCCGTCGCCGTCAACGGCGACCGCCCGCGCCGGCACCGCATCGAGCACCTCGAGTACGCGGCGCCGGGGACGGCGGAGCGGATGGCGCGCCTCGGCGTCACCGCGTCGATGCAGCCGGTGCACTCCGATCCGGCGATCTTCGAGAACTGGGCCGAGATGCTGGGCGACGACCGGGTCGACCGGGCCTTCCCGTGGCCGGAGTACGAGGACGCCGGCGCGCTCCTCGCCTTCTCGACCGACTCGCCGACCGCGCCGCACCAGGCGCTCGCGAACCTGTACGTGGCCTCCACCCGGGCGTCCGCGCTCGACCCGACCGTCCCTGCGGTCCACCCGCAGTACGCCCTGCCGCTGGAGCGCGCGGTCGCGCACGCGACCCGGGACGCCGCCGCCTCGGTGGGCGACGGCGACTGGCGCGGGCGGATCGCGCCGGGCTACGCCGCCGACCTCGCGGTGCTCGACGCGGACGTCTTCGCGGAGGGCGCGTCGTCCCTGCTGCGGGCGCGCGTGATCGAGACGATCGTGGCGGGGCGGACGGTGTACGCCGCGTGACGGGTCGCTCTCTCAGCAGACGTTAACTTGCCTTTTGCGTCTCCCGGCGGACAATCGCGGCATGACGAGCGAATACGACAAGCGCACCCAGGGTGCAGGTCTGCAGGACGAGACCGTGGCACTCGAGCGCGCTGCCGAGCGGCTCAGCGACCGCTTCCCCGAGGTGCCGAAGGAGCAGATCGACCAGCTGGTCGAGGAGCACTACGAGCAGTACGAGGACGCGCCCGTGCGCGACTTCGTGCCGGTGCTGGTCGAGCACGAGGTGCGCACCGAGCTGGACGTGGAGACCGGCTCCGCCCCGTAGCGGTCGAGCGGTCGGGTCTTGCCGCGCGCGGTGGGTCGGTTTCAGGATGGCGACGTTCACCTCACCCACTGAAACGAAGGAAGACTCATGGCTGCACAACCCACGATCGTGCTCGTTCACGGTGCTTTCGCCGACGCGTCCGGCTTCGCCGGCCTGATCGGCGACCTGGAGGCATCCGGCTACCCGGTGGTCGCACCGCCGAACCCGCTCAGGAGCCTGCTCACCGACGCGGATTCGGTCGCCCGGGTCGTCGGCGCCATCGACGGACCCGTCGTGCTGGTGGGCCACTCCTACGGCGGCGCCGTGATCACGCAGGCCTCCGCCGGGATGGGCAACGTGAAGGCCCTCGTCTACCTGGCCGCCTTCGGCCTCGATGTCGGCGAGAGCTGCGTGAGCGCGCAGGAGCCGTTCCCGGCCCCGCTGCTGGCGACCGAGAACCAGCCGACCCCGTACGACGCGGTCGGGTCGCCCGGCGGCCCGGAGGTCTACGTGAAGAAGGAGCGCTTCCGCGAGGTCTTCTGCGGCGACTCCTCGGAGGAGGCCGCGGCCGTGATGTACGCCACGCAGCGCCCGCTCGCGGTGGCCTCCCTCACCCAGAACGCGACCGCCGCCGGCTGGAAGGACATCCCGAGCTGGTTCGTGGTGTCGGACCACGACAACGCGATCTCGCCGAAGGCGGAGGAGTTCTACGCCGAGCGCATGAAGGCGACGACCTCGCACGTCGACGGCTCGCACACGGCGTTCATCCCGAGGCACGCGGAGATCGCGGAGGTGATCCGGGCGGCCGCGGAGAGCTGAGCGCCTCCGCTCAGATCTCCACGTCACTCCCCATCGTCACCGTCCGCAGCGCCGGCAGCCCGAACCGGGCTGCCGGGTTCGCGGCGTTGTGGGCGAGCGCGACGAACAGCGACCGGCGCCACGGCACCATGCTGTCCTTCCGGGTGATCCGGATGGCGCCGCGGGAGATGAAGTACGACGCCTGCTTGAAGTTCGCCGAGTCGAGCGGCAGGACGCCCTCCCGGACCGCGGCGCGGAGGGCGCGCGGGATGTCCGGGTCGTCCGAGAAGCCGAAGGTGATGTTGAGGAACTCGATGCCGTCGTCGGCGTAGCCGAGCGGGTCGTACTCGAAGGCCTCAGCCGCCGGCACGTGCGGCACCTGCGCGGTGCTCACCCCCACGATGATCACGTGCTCGTGGAGGACGTGGTTGTGCTTGACGTTGGCCCGCAGCGCCAGCGGGGTGGTGTTCTTGTTCGGGTGCGGGAAGATGGCGATGCCGGGCACCCGCGGCAGCTTCTTCTTGCGGATCTCCTCGATGAACTGCTCCATCGAGCCCTCTTTCTTGAGGCGGTCGGCCTGCACCAGCTGACGTCCGCGGCGCCAGGTCGTCATGACGAGGATGACGACCCCGGCGATCAGCAGCGGCACCCAGCCGCCGTTGATGATCTTGGAGAGGTTGCCCGCCAGGAAGCTGAGCTCGAGGCCGCCGAAGGCGACCGCCGCGAGGACGATCTTCCAGGGCGCCCAGTTCCAGAGCGGCCGCGCGACGAGCAGCAGCAGGACGGTGTCCACGACGAGGGCGCCGGTCACCGAGATGCCGTACGCCGTCGACAGCCGGTCGGACGAGCCGAACGAGAGCATGACCGCCATCACGCCGATGAACAGCAGGAGGTTGACGGCCGGCAGGTAGATCTGCCCGCCCTCGTGCTGGGAGGTCTGCTTGACGGTCAGCGGCGGCAGCAGACCGAGCTGCACCGCCTGGCGGGAGAGCGAGTACGCCCCGGAGATGACCGCCTGGCTCGCGATCACCGTCGCGGCGGTCGCGAGGATCACGACAGGGAGCCGGCCCCACTCCGGGATGAGCAGGAAGAACGGGTTCGCCCGCGCCGCCGGATCGTGGAGCACGAGGGCGGCCTGGCCGAGGTAGTTGAGCACGAGCGCGGGGAACACCAGGAAGAACCAGGCCCGGCTGATCGGCGCCCGGCCGAAGTGGCCCATGTCGGCGTAGAGTGCCTCCGCTCCCGTGATGACCAGGACCACCGCGCCGAGCGCGACGAAGGCGACGAGCGGCTTGCTGATCAGGAAGGCGATGGCGTAGGTCGGGGACAGGCCGAGCAGGACCGCCGGGAACTGGACGACCATCGCGAGCCCGGCGACCCCGATGACGGCGAACCACAGCACCATGACGGGCCCGAACAGCACGCCGACCTTCCCTGTGCCGAACTTCTGCACCACGAACAGGGCGATCAGGATGACCGCGGCGATAGGGATGACCAGGTGCGAGATGGCCGGCACGGTGACGTGCAGGCCCTCGACAGCGGACAGCACGCTGATCGCGGGGGTGATGATCGAGTCCCCGTAGAAGAGGGAGACGCCGACGATGCCGACCACGAGGAGGGTGCCGGCCTTGCCCGCGTTCTTGGCGTACAGGCGCTGGGCGAGCGCGGCCAGCGCCATCACGCCGCCCTCGCCGTCGTTGTCGGCGCGCATCAGGATGCCGATGTACTTGATCGAGACGATGACCGTCACGCTCCAGAAGATGAGCGAGATCACGCCGAAGACGTCGCCCTGGTTCGCGCGCACCGCACCGCCGTCGAGCAGGAAGACGGTCTTCAGGGCGTAGAGCGGGCTCGTCCCGATGTCGCCGAAGACGACCCCGAGCGCCGCCAGCGCCGCCCCGAACAGCAGTCGCTTCCGGCGGTCCGTCCCTTTGGGGGGACGGCTCTGTCCCTTCGGCTGGTCGCTCTGTCCCTTCGGCTGGTCGCTCTGTCCCTTCGGCTGGTCGCTCTGTCCCTTCGGCTGATCGCCCTGTCCCTTCGGCTGATCGCTCTGGCCGTTCGGCTGATCGCTCTGCGGCGAGGGACTCCGCTCGGCCACCTTCTCCGGTGAATGCTGTTGGTTCTGGTGCACGCCGGTCACGCTACGCCACTTGTCGCACGCCGTGAGTCGCCGACTCGCTGGGGGTTCGGGTTGCCGCGAGGCCGAATCCTGTGAGAGTCCGCAGGGAGCGTTCACCCGCCGGTCGGGGACGGTTCACCCGGGCGACGCCCGCTGCTCCGAGGCTCACACCTGTCCGGGGGGGTCGACTCACCAGTCTCAGGAGGATCTCGATGCGTTCCAGAACCCGCAAGCTCTCCATGATCGCCGTCGGCGTCGTCGCCGCGACGCTCCTCACCACGGCCGCGGCCGTCGCCGCGCCCGTGATCGACAACGGCTGGCCCTACGACTCCGCGGTCAAGGCGCAGAACGACAAGACCTTCACGCTCGCCGCCGTCGGCGACATCGCGTGCGAGCCGAACGACAGCGACAACGCCGCCAACCCGGCCGGCCTCAAGTGCGGCAGCCCGAGCCTCGGCGGCTACGACGCCGAGTTCGCGACCGCGAAGCAGGCGGACGCGATGAAGCCGGACGCCGTCGCGCTGCTCGGCGACGAGCAGTACCAGGTGGGCAAGCTCAGCGACTTCGAGGGCTCCTTCGAGCAGGCCTGGGGCGGCCTGAAGTTCCTGGAGAAGCCGGCGCCGGGCAACCACGAGTACTACTCCTACACGAAGAAGGGCGACAATGAGGCCGGCCAGAACGGCAACGGCTACTTCGCCTACTTCAACGGCCACGACCAGACCGGCGCCCCGAACACCTCGGGCCAGGCCGGCGACGATACCAGTGCGAACCAGGGCTGGTATTCGTACAACCTCGGCAACTGGCACATCATCTCGCTGAACGTGGAGTGCAACTCGGCGGCCTTCGGCAACGACTGCTCCACCACGGACAGCGGCCTCCTCGCGCAGGAGACGACCTGGCTGGCGAGCGACCTGAAGAGCAACCAGCAGCAGTGCACGATCGCCTACTGGCACCAGCCGACGTTCAGCGCGACCACGGCCTCCACCGCCACGGTCGGCGCCGGGGATCCGGGCGCGGGCGGCCAGGAGGGCCAGGTTGCGGACGCCTGGTGGAAGCTGCTCTACGCCAACCACGCCACCCTGGTGCTGAACGGCCACGAGCACGCCTACGCGCACCTCAAGCCGATGAACCCCGCCGGCCAGTACGACCCGAAGCGCGGCATCCCCGAGTTCATCATCGGCACCGGAGGCGAGGCGCTCGACACCCTGGCGAAGAACGCGGACGGCAGCTACGCGAACGCGAACGTGCTCACGGGCTTCGACCAGGGCTACGGCACGATGAAGTTCACGCTGAAGCAGCACAGCTACGAGTACTCCTACACGCCGGCCCTCGCGGGCGCCGGCCAGCCCGCGAGCGTGCTGAACTACTCCGACACCGGCTCCGGCACCTGCAACGGCTGATGGTGCTGATTCGTGCCGAATGTCGCCTCTCGCACCCCGGGAGTCGACATTCGGCACGAATGCGCAACGCCGAGATTCGGCGCGAAAGCGGCGTTCGGCGCAGCGTGTGTGCGCATTCGGCGCGAATCGGGGGAGAGCGTTGCGTCTCTGAATGGTTTCTCAGAATGCAATGGTGCACCAATCTCTATACCGGTCCGTCCACCCCGAGTTAGGGTGCATCTCGGGCCGTCGCGCTGGAGCGGCGGCGGGACAAGGGAGCACCATGAAACGTTCTTCGTTCTTCTCCGTCAGCCTCGCCATCGCCGGAGCCGCAGCGCTCGCGGTGGCGGTCACGGCACCGGCGTCCGCGGCCACACCCAGTGCCGCGACTCCCGACACCAGCGGCGTCTACAGCGTCCATCCGATCGTCGAGAAGGCCGGACTCTCCACCAGCGCCGTCACACCGTCGTTCACGCCGGCCCAGTGCCTGGCGCAGACCGCCGGCCGGGTGGCCTGCCAGACCCCGGACAGCATCCGGGCCGCGTACGACATCCCGGCCACCATCAACGGCGTCCCCGCGGGCACCGGGCAGACCGTCGTCATCGTCGACGCGTTCGGCAGCCCGACCGTGCAGTCGGACCTCGCGGCGTTCTCCGGTGCGTTCGGGCTCCCGACGCCGAACCTGACGGTGTACTACCCGGGCGGCAAGCCGACCTGGACGGGCAAGAAGACGCAGACCGGCTGGGCCGAGGAGACCTCGCTCGACGTCCAGTGGGCGCACGCGGTGGCGCCCGGCGCGAACATCGCGCTCGTCGTGGCGGCGAACGACCGCGGGGCGACGATCGACAACGCGATCAAGTACGCGGTGGACAACAAGCTCGGCAACGTGCTCTCGATGAGCTTCGGTGAGGCGGACAACCTGATCAAGTCGCCGAACGCCAACAACGGCCAGACCGCGCAGGGCGTGAAGGCCCTCGCGCAGGGCGCGGCCCAGGGGATGTCGCTCTTCGCGTCCTCGGGCGACAGCGGCTCCGACAACGGCGCCGGCTTCGCGAACTACGCCTTCCCGGCCTCCGACCTCAACGTGACCTCGGTCGGCGGCACGAACCTCTGGGCGGGCAGCGGGCTGAACCAGCCGCGCGAGACGGTCTGGGGCGACTTCGCGAACTGCCCGCTGACCTGCGCCTTCGGCGTGGTCGGCGAGACCGGTGGCGCGCCGAGCCTGTTCACGTCGAAGCAGGGCTCCGACGTCGCCTACAACGCCAGCGTCTACACGGGAGTGCTCACGTACCTCGGGTTCCTGGGCGGCGCGAACAACGGCCTCTACTTCTTCGGAGGCACGTCGGCGGGCTCGCCGCAGTGGGCGGCCCTGACGGCGGACACCATCCAGGCGGTCGGGCACACGGTCGGCAACGTCGGCCAGCAGGCGCAGAGCTGGGCGTCGAAGGGCCTGCTCTACGACGTGACGGTCGGCAGCAACACGACCCCGACGTTCAGCGGAGGCTACTCGGCGACGGCGGGCTGGGACCGCCCGACCGGGTGGGGGACGCCGGACGTGAACGGCATCATCAACGCGCTCAAGTAGCGCGTGACGACGGCCCCGGTGTCCAGTGGATGCCGGGGCCGTCGCATGCGCCGCATCAGTCCCCGCGCACGATGCGCGCCATGACCTCCTCCGCCACCCCGGCCTCTCGGCGCTCGACGGCCGACGCCACCTCCGCGTGCAGCCGCGCATCCGCCGGCGCGTCCCGCCAGCGCACCGACGCGTGCGGCGTCCGCTCGCGCAGCGCCTCCCGCAGCACCGCCTGGAGGCGGACGAACATCCGGTTGCCGCTCGCTGCGATCACCCCGTGGTGGAAGGCCGCATCCGCCTCGAAGAACGCCGCAGCGTCCCGGCGGGCGGCTGCGTCCTCCAGCTCGCGGGCCGCCGCGACCAGCGCCGCCGCCTGCTCCGGACTGCGTCGGGTCGCCGCTGCCCGGGCCGCCGCCGGCTCGACGGCGAGGCGGAGGTCGAGGAGCTCGGCGATCTGCGCGTCGTGGTCCGCCGAGTCGAGGCGCCAGCGCACGACGTCGCCGTCGAGCGCGTCCCAATCCTCGCTCGCGGTGACCGTCAGCCCGACGCGCTGGCGGGCGACGAGGAGGCCGAGGGAGACCAGCACGCGTGTCGCCTCGCGCACGACGCTGCGGGAGGCGCCGGTCTGCTCCATCGCCCACTCGACGTTGACCACGCGTCCGGCCGGGAGGTCGCCCGCGATGATCGACCGGCCGAGCCGGTCGAGGACGCGGCGGTAGGCGCGGCCGCCGTCCACCGGAGCCCCGCTCACGTCTGCGACACCGGCGACACCACCAGCTCGTCGAACCGCACGTGCGCCGGAGCCTCCAGCACGAACCGGATGCTGCGCGCCACGTCCGCCGGCTGCAGCATCAGCGCGCGCGCGTCGTCCGACGGCACCTGCGGGCGGTGGCCGAGGAAGTCGGTGTTCACGTCGCCGGGGCAGAGGTGGCACGACCGGACGCCGGACGCGGCCTCCTGCGCGTTGAGGGTGCGGCTCAGCGCCGACAGCCCGGCCTTGGACGCGCTGTAGGCGACGCCCGCGATCGGGGCGAACGCCCACGCGGAGTACGACGACACGAACACGACCACGCCGCGCGATTCGCGCAGCTGTGGCAGGGCGGCCGTGACCAGATGCGCAGGGCCGGTGAGGTTGACGCGCACGATCTCGTCGAAGGCCGGGAGGTCGTGGTCGGCCCACCGGCGCTGCGGCGCGTTCAGGCCGGCGGCGAGCACGAGCGCGTCGAGGCGGCCCCAGGTGGCGGTGATCCGGTCGAGCGACGTCAGGATCACGTCGTCGGAGGTCGCGTCGCCCGGGACGATCAGCGCCGATCCGCCGGCCTCCCGCACCGCCGACGCGGTCTCCTCCAGGGCCTGCGCCCGACGTCCGGTGAGGGCCACCCGCCAGCCGGCCTGCGCCGCCTCGATCGCCATCGCCCGGCCGATACCGCTGCCCGCGCCGGTGATCCACACCACGCGCCCGTTGAGGGGGTTTCCCATCGCGGACCTCCTTCCACCTCGCTACGATGGCTCCAATAGTATGACTATTGGAGGTCACATGCTCATCGACTTCACCGGGCAGGTCGTCATCGTCAGCGGGGGAGGCCGCGGGATCGGGCGCGGGCTCGTGGAGCGGTTCGCCGCCGAGAACGCGACTGTCGTCGCCGTCGACCTCGCCTTCGACGACGCCGTGACCGAGCTCGTGCGCACGATCAAGTGCGACGTCACGGACGCCGCGTCCGTCCGCGCCGCGATCGACGCCGTGGAGAGCGAGTTCGGCCGCATCGACGTCCTCGTGAACAACGCCGGCGTCAACGTGGAGGGCGAGGTCGAGACCCTGGACCCCGAGCGCTGGCGGGCGTGCTTCGACGTGAACGTGTTCGGGGTGTTCGCGCTGTCGCAGGCCGTGATCCCGGCGATGAAGCGGGCGGGGCGCGGGCGGATCGTCAACGCGGCCTCCTTCGCGGCGGTCATCCCGAGCGTGGGCGCGGCGGCCTACGGCGCGTCCAAAGCCGCGGTCGTGCAGTTCACGCGCGTGCTCGCCTCCGAGCTCGGGCCGTGGAACATCACGGTCAACGCGTACGCGCCCGGGATGATCCCCACCGCCATGAACGGCTTCGCCGACCTCCCGGAGGCCCGCGCGAACCGCCTGCTCGACACCCTGTCCCTGCGCCGCTGGGAGCGTCCGGAGGACGTCGCCGACCTGGTCTGCTTCCTCGCCAGCGACTACGCCGGTTACCTCACGGGCGCGCTCATCGACGTCTCCGGCGGCAAGTTCGCCACCCAGATGCCGAGCCTCGCGCACGAGCGGGCGGCGCTGTGACCGGGCCGGACCTCCTGCGCGCGCGGATCGCGGTGGAGGCCGCGGCCGAGCACGCCGAGGGGCCGCTCTGGGACGACCGCGACGGCACGCTGCTCTGGGTCGACCAGTACCGCGGCGTCATCCGTCGCGCCCGCCCGACGGCGACCGGCGCGCTCGTGGAGGAGCCGCCCTTCGAGCTCGGGATGGCGGTGGGCGCCATCGTCCCCGACCGGGCGGACGAGAGCGGCGGCTGGCTGGTCGCGGTCGGCGCCGGCTTCCACCGGCTGGACCGGGCCGGCATCCTCACCCCGATCGCGGACGTCCTGCCCGACGACGGCGTGCGCCGCCGGATGAACGACGGCAAGCTCGACCCGCTCGGCCGGTTCTGGGCGGGCACGATGGCTTACGACATGACCCCCGGCGCCGGCGCGCTCTACCGGCTGGACGGCGACCGCCCGCGGCTGATGCTCGACGGCGTGACCATCTCCAACGGCCTGGCCTGGACGCCGGACGGCGGCACCCTCTTCTACATCGACACCCCCACGCGGACGGTCCGCCGCTTCACCGTCGCCGACGACGGGCTGCACGACGGCGAGGTCGTCATCCGCATCCCACCGGAGCAGGGCGCGCCCGACGGGATGTGCGTCGACGCCGACGGCTGCCTCTGGGTGGCGCTCTGGGGCGGCGGCGCCGTGCAGCGCTACGACACCGGCGGCCGGCTTCTCGCCCGCGTGGAGGTCGCGGCCGCGCAGGTGTCGAGCTGCTGCTTCGGAGGACCTGACCTCGCGACGCTGTACATCACGACGTCCGCCGAGGGGTACGACGCGGCGGCGCTGCGGCGGGACCCGCACGCCGGGAAGATCTTCAGTGCGACTCCCACCGGAACCACCGGATCCCGATGAACGTGAACACCACCACGTAGCCGACGCAGGCGACCAGCGCGTTCGCGTCCTGCCCGCTCCACGCCGCCCCGCTCACGACGTCCGAGAACAGGATCATCAGCGCGCCGACGGGCGTCCAGTCGGCGATCGACTGCATGGTGTCGCCGAGGACGCCGCTGCCGCCGAGCAGCCCGGTGAGCAGCAGGATGATGAACAGGATGCGGCCGATCGCGTTGATCGCGCCGGTCGTGCGGACGAGCGCGACGAGCGCCTGGCCCAGCGCGAGGAACACCGCGGCGCCGAGCACCGCGGTCGCGAGCAGCAGCACGTACTGCAGCGGGCTGAGGCCGAGGTGGTGCAGGATCGCGCCCACGATGATGACCAAGAGCGACCCGATGAGGTTCGAGGCGACCTGGACGGCGAGCCGGCTGGTCATGATCGTCCAGGTCGGCGCCGGGCTGACCCGCAGCCGCTGGAGCACGCCGACCTCCCGGTCGTGGGCGAGGGTGAGGCTGTAGCCCAGCAGGCAGGAGGTGATCAGCCCGATGCTCAGGGCGAGGCCGACGATCTCGGCCGACCCGCCCAGCCGGGTCTCCGCCTTGCCGAAAGTCGTGGCCACGATGATGACCACGGGCAGCAGGATGCTCAGCACGGCCGACACCCGGCTCCGTAGCAGGACGAGCAGGTCGGCGCGCAGCAGCGAGCCGAGAGCGAGCCCGACCGGTGGGCGGAAGGCGCCGGTCGTCGGTGCGGGTGTGTCAGTCACGGATCTCACTCCCGGTCAGGCCGATGAAGACGTCCTCCAGCGTGACGTCGCCGTGGGCGACCTCGAGCACACGCGGGTCGTCCCTGTGTTTCGCGATCAGATCGGCCGGCGTCCCCTCTGTGAGCAGCGCGCCGTGGTCGATGATCGCGACCCGGTCGCACACGGCCTGGGCCTCCTCCATCGAGTGCGTGGTGAGCAGGATGCTGCTGCCCGCCGCGCGCAGCGCCTCGATGCGCCGCCACAGCGCCCGCCGCGACTGGGGGTCGAGCCCGGCCGTCGGCTCGTCCAGCAGCAGCAGGAGCGGGTCGTGGATGGTCGCGATGTAGAGGGCGAGACGCTGCTGCTGCCCGCCGGAGAGCTGCTTGAACCGCTTGCCCGCCTCCTCGTCCAGCCCGATCGCGCGCAGGTCGTCGGCGATCCGCGCGCGGGTGAGCCGCACACCGTAGAGGCCGCCGAAGAGCCGGGCGAGCTGCTCGATGCTCAGCTCGGGCTGAAAGCTGGAGGACTGCAACTGCACGCCGAGCCTGGCCTTCGTCTCCAGCGGATCGTGCCGGGCGTCGACGCCGTCGACCAGCACCCGGCCCGAGCGCGGCACGAGGAGCCCCTCGATGGCGCTCAGCGTGCTGGTCTTGCCCGCGCCGTTCGGCCCGAGCAGCCCGAAGATCTCCCCGCGCTCGATGCGGAGGTGGATGCCCGCGACCGCGGTGCGGCTGCCGTAGACGACCACCAGGTCGTCCACGCTCAACGCCGGCGGCGCCGCCGGCAGGTCGGAATCGCTCATCATCGTCAGTATCCGGCATCGGGGTCCGTGCGCCGGGGCCGTTTCCGAAGGCTGAAGGGATTGGCAGGCTGGTTGCGGTCATGCAGCCGGTGGAAAGGTCGGGCCGCTACCGTCTTGTCGTGCCCAGCCAGCCGCTCACCGAGACGCCGCCCGCCACGACGCGGGCGAAGGTCGAGTCCGCCGTCATCTGGGTGGCGTTCGCCCTCTACCTGGTGTTCCTGGCGAAGCTGCTGCTGTTCTCCCGGGTGCCGGGCTCCGAGCGGTCCCTCAACCTGATCCCGTTCGCGAGCATCGCGGACTACCTCGGCGGCCCCGCGGCCGTCCGGCGGTTCGCATTCGCCAACCTCGCCGGGAACATCCTCGCCTTCGTGCCGCTCGGCGCGTATCTGACCTTCCTCCGGCGCAGGGCGCGGGTCTGGGGGAACCTGCTGGTCGTCGCGTGCGTGAGCGTGGCCGTCGAGATCCTGCAGTGGGTCCTGGCGGTCGGGACGTCCGATATCGATGACGTGATCCTGAACGTCGTCGGCGGCCTGATCGGGGTGCTCGGCGTCGTCGGGCTGCGGCGCGCGCTTCGGTTCGAGGTCGTGCGCACGGTGATCGCGGTCGCGTCGGTGCTGGCCGTGCCGGTGCTGGTCTTCCTCGGGTTCGTCGTGCGGCTGCGGATGTGACCTGACAGGGAGGCCCCCGCCCCCTAGGTTGGTCCTGACCCGAACGAGAGGACGCAGGATGAGCCCCACCGGTCACGTGGTTCTCGGCGGCAACGGCGTCGCCGGCCGAGAGACCGTGCGCGCGCTCGTCCGGGCCGGGCGTACGCCCATCTCGGTCGGTCGCCGCCCCTCCACCGTCGACGGAGCGACGTCCGCCACCGCCGACCTCCTCGTCGCCGCCGACGTCGCGCGGGTGCTCGACGGTGCGGAGGTCGCCTACCTGGTCGCCGCACCCCCGTACTCGGCGCGGGTGTGGGCGCAGCAGTGGCCCGTCATCACGCGGAACGTGGTCGACGCCGCGCTCGAGAACGGGGTCCGCCTGGTGTACCTCGACAACGTGTACGCGTACGGCGAGCTGCGCGGCCCGATGACCGAGCAGACCGAGCTCCGCCCCAACAGTCGCAAGGGTGCGATCCGCGCCGACGTCGTGCGCGCGCTGGACGCTGCTGCCGCGCGCGGACTGGACGTCACGATCGGTCGCGCCGCCGACTTCTTCGGCCCGGGAGCCGCCACGAGCGCTTTCAACATGTTCGGCTTGGCCCCGATCGCCCGCGGCAAGGCGGGCACTTGGATCGTGGACGCCGACCAGCCGCACTCGCTCGCCTACACTCCCGACGTCGGTGCGGCGCTCGCCGTGCTGGGGACGGACCCGGCCGCGCGCGGCCGCACCTGGCACCTGCCGACCGCGCCGGCGCTGACCGGCCGCGAGTACCTCCGCATCGCCGGCGGCCCCTCCGCGCGCGTGAAGGTGCTGGGCCGCGGCACCCTCCGGATCGGCGCGCTCTTCAGCACCCCGGCCCGCGAGACGCTCGAGATGGCCTACCAGTACGAAGCGCCATACCTCGTCGACTCGAGCGCATTCGAAAGCGCGTTCGGCGTCACGGCGACGCCGGTCGAGGACGGGATCGCTGCCACCCTGCGGGCGCTCGCCGGGCGGTAGTATCCCCACCCTCACCCACCGGAGTACCCTCCCACCTGACAAGGGGAGCCCCACCCATGACCTTCCGCGACCTCGCCGCCTTCCGCGACCTGCACCACGGCGACCAGCCGCTCCTCCTCCCGAACGCCTGGGACGCCGGCAGCGCCATCGCCTTCGCAGCCGCAGGCTTCCCCGCCGTCGGCACGACGAGTTTCGGCGTCAACGCGTCCGCCGGACGCCCCGACGCCGGCAGCGACAGCCGGGACGACACGGTCGCGCTCGTCCGCCGGATCGCCGCCCTCGACGTCTTCGTCACCGCCGACATCGAGGACGGTTACAGCGACGAGCCAGCGGAGGTGGCCGCCTTCGTGGCCGCGCTCGCCGCGGACGGCGTGATCGGGGTGAACCTGGAGGACTCCAAGGACGGGCACCTCGTCGATCCAGCCGTCCCCGCGGCCACGATCGCAGCCGTCAAGCGGGAGGCGCCTGGCGTGTTCGTCAACGCGCGCGTCGACTCCTACTGGTTCCACGAGGACGACACGGTGGAGGCGGTCGCGACCAGGGCCGCGGCCTACGCCGAGGCCGGGGCGGACGGGATCTTCGTGCCCGGCGTCACCGACCCCGCCACCATCGAGCGGCTCGCCGCCGTCATCCCGCTGCCGCTGAACGTCCTGGTCGTCCCCGGGCTGGGCCTGGACGACCTCCAGGTGCTCGGCGTCCGGCGGGTCAGCACCGGTTCACTGCCGTACCGGGTGGCGATCGACGCTGCCGTGGACGCGGCCGAGGCCGTGCGCGACGGGCGTGACGTGCCGGTGGCGACCTCCTATGCCGAGTCGCAGCAGCGGCTGATCGCGTTCGCTCAGCGCGCGGACGCGGACGGGGACCGGCCCTCCAGCGCCGCTCGGTAGCGCCGGTACCGCGGGCGCCCCACCCACCGCCAGATCAGGACGACCGGCCCCGGCAGGTTCTTCTTCAGCCAGACGTCGCCGCCGTCCGGCTGCGCGGCGAGGATCGCGCCCAGCATGTTCCACTGCTGGCCCTTCGGGGTGCTGCGGCGGCCGTGGTCGGCGAACCACTTCTCCTCGTCCTTCGTGACCACGTGCTCCATGACCGGGACGATGTTCGCCTCCTCGTCGGGGAGGTGCAGGGCGAGCGCGGCGTTGATCCCCGCGAGCGCCGAACGCACCGGCTCGACGGTCGCGGCTCCGGGAGCGGCGCGCCACCCGGGCAGCGCGGCGTCCAGTGCCGTCAGCTGCACGAGCATCGTCGCGTGCTGCTCCTTCATCCGCTCCACGTGGAGGGCGCACGACGGCGCGCGCTCGTCGATCGCCGGCCACAGCTTCGCGTCCTCGCCCTCGTGGTGAGCGTGCAGGGAGACCGAGATGAGGTCGAGCTGGGACGCGACGACGTCGGCGTGGGCACTGTCGCCGTCGGCCACGCCGTCCACCAACCTGCCCGCCTCGCCGAACGCGTGCCGGTAGAGCCGGTGGATGTCGATCATCCCGGAGGCGTCGCAGGTCTTCGGGCCGTCGAGCGGTGGCTCGCCGGACGAGGGGAGGGGGGTCGCGGCCATGCTGCGAAATCTACGGGCTCGCCGGCCCGTTGGGGACCCCCTGTTCAGTCCCTCCGGTACCGGGTCAGGCTCGCCGGCCCCACCTGCTCCGACGAGGTCAGCGCGAGGAGCGCCCCGTCCGGGAACAGCCGCCGCCCCGCACCGACCGCGGTCGGGAAGGTCAGCAGCCGGTACTCGTCCACGCGATCGGCGGCGGTGAGCCGGGCGAGCAGCGAGCCGCTGCCGATGACGACCACGTCGCGCTCGGGCAGCGTCATTTCGAGCCAGTCCTCCAGCGTGCCCGCGACCTGGTCGGTGTTCGACCAGCGCGCGACCTCCACCGGGCTGCCGCTCACGACCGCCTTCGCCGCACGGTTCATCGACCGCGAGAAGTCGTCGTCGCGCGCCGGCCACAGCGTGCTGAAGTGCTCCCAGGTGCGGCGGCCGAACAGCAGCGTTCCCGTCTCCAGGATCGCGCCGAGCCGGAACTTGTCTCCGGCCACGCCCTGCGGCCCGAAGCGCATCGCCCAGCCGCCGAACGGCGTGCCGTCGCTGCCGTCCGGGTCCTCCACGACGCCGTCCAGCGTGATGAACTGCACGACGATCAGCTCTCCCATGATGGTCCTCCTGACGACACCGCGTCTCGGTGCCATCAGTGGATACGTGCGGGAGGGCCGGAAATCATCGCACGGCCGCGGACTCCTCGAACAGGGCGAACAGCCGGGGATGCTGGTAGACGAGCACGTGCCCGATCGCGCCGCGGGCGTCCCAGTCGAAGAGCTGGAGCGTGTGCGGCTCGCGCGCCTCCCCGACGCCCCGGTAGAGCAGGAAGCCGGGCTGCCCGCCCGCCGAGACCGGCGTGGTCGACCACTCGACGCCGCGCCAGGAGAACAGGTGCTCCATGAACGCCAGGTACGGCGCGACGCCGATCGACCAGTCCGGCACCGGCGGCATCTCGAACACCAGATCGTCGGCGACGAGGGAGGCCAGCGCGGCCACGTCGGCCCGCTCGATCGCGCGCGCGTAGCCTTCGACGGCCCCGGGCGCCGGCGGATGCGCGCGCTCGACCCCGGCGGCGATCGCGGCGCGCGCCCGCTGGAGCGCGGAGTTCGCCGACGCCACCGACACCTCCAGCACCGCGGCCGTCTCGGCGGCGCTGAGCCCGATCACGTCGCGGAGGACGAACGCTCCGCGCTGCGCGGGCGAGAGGTACTGCAGCATGGCCGTCACCGCGAACCGCACCTCCTCCCTCTGCTCGGCGCGGCCCTCGACCTCCGAGGCGGCCGCCCAGCCGGTCGGCGCGGGCAGCAGCCACGGCACGTCGAGCGCCGGCACCAGCGGGGCGCCGGCCTCCAGCCCGGGGTCCTGGAGGTCGCGCGGCAGTGGTCGTCGCGGCGCCTCCCGCAGCCGGTCGAGGCAGACGTTGCGGGCGATCCGGTAGCACCAGGTCGAGAGCGACCCCTTGGCCGGGTCGAAGGTGTCGCGGGCACGCCAGCTGCGCTCCAGGGCGTCCTGCGCCGCGTCCTCCGCCTCGAACGGCGAGCCGAGGAGCTGGTAGCAAAAGGCCGTCAGCCCGCGCCGGAGGCCGCCGAGCGCCGCCTCGTCGAATGCCGTCATGCGCCGATCCTAGAGCGGGCCTGTCGGAGCGCGTCCGCAGGTGTCGGCGTGCGGGTTCAGCCCCAGCCGGCCGCAAGCCCTGCGGCGGCGGCCTCCCTGCTCCGGACGCGTCGGACGACGTATAGCCAGGTGAGGCCGCTCGCCGCCGCGAATACCAGCGAGAGCAGCACGACGAGGATCCCGGACGCCGGGCCGAGCGCACGTACGCTCGCCGTCCACTGCAGCGCGTCGAACAGCCCGTGCGCGGCGGCGACGCCGAGGTAGGCGGCCACCACGCCGAACGTGATCCGGAAGCGTCCGCCGCGCGCCGCGCCGAACACCGCGGCGCCGAGCAGCGCGGAGAAGACCGGGTGCAGGAACGGCCCGCTCAGCTGGCGGGCTGCCGTCGTGGTGAGGAAGAGCCCGAGCCCCGCGCCGTCGACCTGCCCGAGCGCGAACGCGTGCTGCAGGTAGCCGAGGTTCTCGATGACGCTGAAACCGAGGCCGACCGCGCCGCCGACGAACAGCCCGATCCTGGCGTTCTTGACCGGCAGCCGCAGGCAGAGCAGCACAGCGCAGAGCATCTTGGCCAGCTCCTCCACCAGACCGGCGGAGGCCAGCACGGCGAGGCTGGGACGCAGCGAGGACCCTCCGGCCGCGATGTCGATGAGGCCCTCGAAGGGCAGCACGAGCAGGGTCGCGACGGCGCCGCCGAGCAGCGCGACCGTGACGAGGCGTGGAACGCTGAGCCGGTCCTCCGGCCGAAGCTTGTACGCCATCGTGTAGAAGATCGCGGCGGCGGCGGTGGCGCTGCCGGTGACCAGCAGGTACGGCGAGAGGACCGCCGGCGAGCCGTCGTGCGCGTGCGGGGACAGCGCGGAGAACAGGAAGCTGAGGCCGAACAGCCACAGCCACACCACCGCGCTGCCCGCGACGATCAGCCAGCCGCCCCAGCGGCCCAGCCACTTGGTGCGGCGCGGGGAGCCGGAGGAGGCGGCCGCGACCGTCTGCACGCCGCCCGCGTGCGTCGCCGTCACGGCCTGCGCACCGCCCGGCCAGGTGTACCCCGTCCACGACCCGCCGCTCCACCACCGGTACGACGGCGCAGGGGTCGGGTCGGGATACCAGCCGGGCGGCGGCGGAGGGGGCAGGACGCTCATTCGATCAGGATAGGTACTCAGTGCCCCTCGATCGCCGCTTTGAGCTTCGGAAGCTGCCCGACCTCGGCCGTCATCGTCTTCTGGATCATCCCGTTCATGAGCTTCTTCAGCCCGGTCGGGGTGTAGTCGAGGGCGAACAGCACGCGCGTGCCCGTCCCGTCCGCGGTGAGCGTGTAGACGCCCTCGGGACGCGCGGGCCCGGTGATGACCTCGAACCGCAGCTCCTGGCCGGGGATCGCGGAGGTGATCCGGTAGTCGCCCGCGATCGGCCGTCCTCCTGGCCCGGTGAGCGTCTGCGCGTACACGGCGCCGAGCTCGCCGGCCGACCCGCTGCGCAGCGAGATCTCCTTCACCCCGTCCCGCCAGCGCGGGTTGTTCAGGCCGTCGGCCAGGAACGCGTACACCTCCGCCGCCGGTCGGCCGATGGTGATGGTGCCGTCTGCGTGCGCCATGCCTGCTCCTTCTGCTGCGCCGTCCGTCGGCGCGCGCTGCTCAGATTATGGCCCGCGCGGAAATCTTCCGCGCCCGCGTAACCTTTCGGCCCTGCCGGCGATTAAGTCAGCGAGGGCGTCGGCCTTCCCCGGATGTCAGGAAGGACCTGGATGCCCCTCACGACCCCCGTTCCCACCTCCGTCGTCTCCGCCGCCCCCGCGGAGCCGGCGTCGGGTACGGGTGCCATCGCGGCGTGCTGTGCGACTTCGGTCGCCCCCGTGAAGTCCGCCGCCCATCGTCCCCGCATCACCGCTCCGGCCGGCGTCCGCTTCGCGGAAGTCCCGGCCGGGCTGGAGGGAACCGCCGCGCCAACCCCCCGGGGCGCGCGGATCCCGACCGGCCCGGCCGGGGCGTCGGCCGCCCGGCGGAAGGCGTAGACGATGGACCACTGCCTGCCGCGGGCTCGGGTTTTCGCGGCGGGCGGTGGTGATGGTGGCATCGCACTCCGTGCAGGGGTCGGCCTCCTCCCGTCGGAGTGGCTGATCCCGCTAGAGTGGCCGCGTGAGGCCCGGCCCGTGAAGGATCACGCGCACCGTGAGACCGGCGGTACCGCCGTGCTCTTCACCGACGCCTACCGCACGCACGCGGCGGCGCTGCTGGCCTACCTCCGCTCGCAGGGTGTGGACGATCCGGAGGCGGTGACCCAGGACGTCTTCGTCGCCCTCTACCCGCGGCTGGAGTCGCTCTCAGGCGGGCGGGACGGCCTCCGCGCCCTGCTCTTCACCATCGCGCACGCCCGCGTGGTCGACCACCACCGGCGGCGCTCCCGCGTCCCGGTCGCGATCGCCTACGATCCGCTCACCGACACCCGCAGCACGCCGTCGGCCGAGGACGACGTCGTGCACGACACCGGCGTCGCCGAGCTGCTCGGCCGGTTGACCCCCGAGTACCGCGACGTCATCGCGCTGCGCATCCTGGCCGAGCTCAGCATCGAGGAGGTCGCCCGGATCATGGGGCGCAGCCCCGGGGCGATCAAGCAGCTCCAGCGCCGGGCCCTGCTCGCGCTGCGCCGGGAGGTCGACACCGGCGCCGGCTCCGAGGCCGGCCGGGAACCGGAGGAGGTGCGATGACCGCGAATCCTGCCGATGACCCGGTGCTGCGCCTCCTGGACGAGGCCGGCCTGGCGGACGACGAAACACTCTCCGCCCTCCTCGGCGAACTCCAGGCGACCGCCGCCGCGGAGCCGCCCGCGCCCTCGCGCGACGTGGTGCGGCTGATGTCCGGCCGCCGCCCGGCTGCCTCGTGGTTCGCCCGCCGCGGCGCGCGGACGACCACGGTGGTCCTGCTGGCCGCGGCGCTGGCCGGCGGAGCGTCCGCCGCCGCAGCGGCGAGCCCCGCGTTCCACACGGTGGTCGACGACGCGTTCTCGAGCCTCGCGAGAATCGTCGGGCCCGCCACGCATCCGGAGTCCGCCTCGCCCGATGCGCCGGCGTCGGGGCACGACACCGCGAACGAGGCGACGCCGTCGCCGCGGAACACCGGACATCAGGGCGTGCCAGCGGGCTCGGGCTCGGCGGAGGCCGGAGACGCCCAGAGGGATCAGGCCTCTCCGCCATCGTCGGCTGCGAAGGACGACGCGCAGGCGCAGGCCGCGTCCGACGCCCAGCTCGGCGCGGTGTCGCAGCCCGGAGCGGGCGGAGCGGACGCCTCCGGCGACGGCCCCGGCAAGAGCGCGCCCGCCGGCTCCGGTTCGAGCACGGGCAAGGGCGCCGGAGCTGGTCAGGGCGACGATCAGGGAGCCTCCGGCGCATCATCCACGCAGAAGCGCACCCCCTCGCGCTTCCAGCCTGTTCCCACGCCGTCGCCCCTGCCGACGGCGGCCGGTTCGCAGGTCGGCCGAGGCGGCTCCGCGGGCGGCTCGCAGGACTCCGGCGGTCAGGGCTCCGACCGCTGATCCGCACCCTCCGCGTGCGGCGCGCACCGGGCTAGGGTGTGCGGTGACGAGCGAGGAGGGTGGATGCGTGCGACGGACTGGCTGAGGCGACACGACCCCGACTTCGCCGCCCTGCGCCGCGCAGGCCGTGCCGCGATCGTCATGCCGGTGCTGTTCGCGTTCGGGAGCATCGTCCTCCACGATGGGCAGGTCGCCACGTTCGCGGCGTTCGGATCGTTCGCGATGCTGCTGCTCGTCGACTTCAGCGGGCCGCTCGTCGACCGGGTGCAGGCCCAGCTCGCGCTCGCCGTGGCGGGCGCGGTGCTCGTCTGCCTCGGGACCATCGCGTCGCGGCCGGTCTGGCTCTCGGCCGTCGCGATGGCCGTCGTGGCGTTCGCCGTGCTCTTCGCGGGTTCGGTGAGCTCGGTCACGGCCTCGGCGAGCACGTCCCTGCTGCTGGCGTTCATCCTGCCGGTCACTCTTCCCGGGACCGTCGCCTCGATCGGCCCGCGCCTGCTCGGCTGGGGGATCGCCTCCGTCGTGGCGGTCGTCGCGATCGTCACGCTCTGGCCCGCGCCCGCGCGGGAGCCGCTGCGGGCCCTGGCCGTCGACGCCTGCCGGGCGCTCGCGGCCCGGCTGCGCGCCGAGGCCGCGGCGATGCTCCGCGCGGGCAGCCCCGACCTCGCGGCCGAGCGCGACCGCGCCGTGGCGGAGGCCGACGCGGCGGTCGACGCGCTGCACGCCGCGTTCCTGCGCACGCCGTACCGGCCGACCGGCCTCAGCACGTCGGCGCGGACAATCGTGCGGCTGGTGGACGAGCTGAACTGGCTGAACTCGGTGATCGCACAGTTCGACCACGTCAAGATCACGGCGGCGACCCACGGACCCGTGCACGTCGCCGCGTTCGAGGTGAAGAGTACGTCGGCGGCGGTGCTGGAGGAGGGCGCGACCCTCCTCGCGCAGCACGGCGGCGACCCTGCCGCCCTGGACGCCGCGCTCGCCCTCCTGGTGGAGGCGCGCACCGGCGTGGAGGCCGCAACCATGGCGCTCCCGGTCGGCCCCGACCCGGACGGCGGCCGCCGGGTCGCCGACGAGGTCGTGACGGCGCTCGACCCGGGTTTCCGTGCGCAGGAGCTCGCCCAGGCGGTCGAGACGGTCGCCGGGAACATCGCGCTCACCGCGCAGGCGGAGCGCCGTACCTGGTGGCAGCGCCTCCTGGGGCGGCAGCCCGGCGACCTGGCCGGCCCGGTCGCCGCCGCCGCCGAGCGCGCGAGCGGGTTCGTCGGCTGGAACTCGGTGTGGTTGCGCAACAGCATCCGCGGCGCCATCGCGCTCGGGCTCGCCGTGGCGCTGGCCAACCTCACCGGCGTGCAGCACTCGTTCTGGGTCGTGCTCGGCACGCTCTCGGTGCTCCGCTCCAACGCGCTGAGCACCGGCCAGACCGTGCTGCGCGGCGTGGTCGGCACCGCGGTCGGAGTGCTGCTCGGCGCGCTCGCGATGCTCGCCATCGGCGACAACCGCGTCGTGATCTGGGTGCTGCTCCCGATCGCCATCCTGGTGGCGGGTGTCGCCCCCGCCGCGATCTCCTTCGCCGCGGGGCAGGCCGCGTTCACCATCCTGCTGGTGCTGCTGTTCAACCTGATCGCGCCGTCGGGCTGGACGGTCGGCCTGATCCGCATCGAGGACATCGCGCTCGGCTGCGCCGTGAGCCTGGTCGTCGGTCTGCTGTTCTGGCCGCGGGGAGCGGCCGCGTCACTGCGGCAGGCGCTGGCTGACGCGTACCGGGAGAGCGTCCGGTACCTCGGCGCGACCGTCGCCTTCGGGCTGGCGCGCTGCGAGGCGGATGCAGCCGAACACCCCGAGCCCCGGCAGCAGGCGCTCCGGGCGGCCGCCGCCGCTCGGCGGCTGGACGACGCGTTCCGCACTTACCTCGGGGAGCGCGGCAGCAAGCAGCGTCCGCTCGCCGAGGTGTCGGCCTCGGTCGGCGGCGTCGCGGGCGTCCGGCTGGCGAGCGACGCCATCCTCGACCTCTGGCGCCGGCAGGAGGTCGCAGGCGACGAGCGCGAGGGCGCCCGCAGCTCGCTGGAGGACTCCCTCGCGCGACTCGACGGCTGGTACGAGCAGCTCGCGTCGAGCCTGGTCGCCCGCGAGCCGCTCCCCGCACCTGTGCCGTCCGACCAGCAGGACCGCCACCGGCTGGCCGACGTCGTCGCGGACGACCTCGGCGACGGCACAGGTCACATCGTCGCGCGGGCCGTCCGGATCATCTGGACGGGCGACTACCTCGACGTCGTGCGCCGCTTGGAGTCGGTGATCGTCGGACCCGTGGACGCGCTGGGCGACGACCTGGTGGCCGCGAGGCGGCGGCCCGGCTCACGGATGCGGTGACTTGGTGTGCCCGGGAGCCGACCCGCTCTTGCCCGCCGCGGGCGCAGCGGGAACGGGAGCGGGAGCCGGAGCCGGCGGCTGAACGACCGCGGCGGGCGGCGGAGCAGCCGGCGCCGGGGTGACGGCAGCCGCCGGAGGCGCCGCGACCGCGGGGGCCGGAGGGACGGTCGCCGCCCCCGTGGGCACAGCGTCCGGGGTCGGCCGTGACGACGTGCCGCTCGGCGCCGGATGTGCGCTCGGGGCGTGCCCTGCGCCCACCTGCGGCGCGCTCAGGAGGGCGAGGACGTCGAGGTGCGGCCCGGTCGCGAACAGCGTGAGCCCGAGCGCGACGCTCAGTGCGAGGGCGCCGACGACGAGCCCGCCGTTCGCCCGGGACCTCCGGCGACGCGTGCGGCGGACGGGCGGCGCGACCACCGGGTCGGCCGAATGCCGTCCCTTCGTCCCGCTCACGCCTCCACCTGCACGGTCACGCAGTTTAGACGACGACCCTAAACGGGTTCCGTGACCCCCGTGACCCGCCCGTCCACCACCGTGACCAGCTCGTCCAGCGCCGGCGAGTGGACGAGGTCGTGCGTGACCAGCAGCGTGGCGGTCCCGCGCTCGTGCGTGAGCCGCGCGATCAGGTCCATCACGGCGGCGCCGCTCTCCTGGTCGAGCGCGCTCGTCGGCTCGTCCACCAGCAGCACCTGCGGGCTGCGGACCAGCGCCCGGGCGATGGCGACCCGCTGCCGCTGGCCCCCCGAGAGCTGCGCGGGCCGTTTATCCCCGTGAGCGCCCAGCCCGACCGCGTCGAGCAGCTCGTCCACCCGCTCGCGCACCTGGGCGCGGGCGGTCCGGCGTCGCGCTCCGCCGAGCTCGCCCATCACCTGGAGCTGCTCGCGCGCGGTGAGGGAGGCCAGCAGGTTCGACTGCTGGAACACGATCCCGATCCGCTCGCGGCGCAGGCTCGTGGCCTGCTCCGCCGTCAGCGCCGCCGCGTCCTCCCCGCCGATCAGCACGCTGCCCGAGTCCGGGCGGATGAGCGTGGCGGCCAGCGCCAGGATGCTGGACTTGCCGGAGCCGGACGGCCCGGTGATCCCGGTCACCACGCCGGCACGGCCGTGCAGGGTGACGTGGTCGACCGCGGTGACGCGGGAGGCCCCGTCGGGGAAGGTGAGGGTGACGTCGTCGAGGGTGATCATCGGTTGCTCCCGAGTGCGGTGAGGGGGTCGGCGGAGGTGACGGTGCGGAGGGCGAAGGCCGCGCCCGCGAGCCCCAGCAGGGTCATCGCGACGGCGGGGACAACGGTGGTGAGCGGGGCGACGAGGAACGGGAGTGCGCCGGAGGCGAGGGCTCCCAGGCCGAGGACGACCAGCATCCCGGCGCCGATCCCGGCGACGAGCACGACGAGCGCCTGCCCGAGCGCGTCCGCCACGAGCGACCGCTGCGTGGCGCCGAGCGCCTTCAGCACGGCGATGTCGCCCGAGCGCTGCATCGTCCACACGGTGAAGAAGGCGCCGACGACGAGGGCGGAGATGCCGAACAGCATCGCGACCATGAGGCCGAGCGAGCCGATCTCGCTCTTGAACGTCTCCAGCGCGGTCAGGCTCAGGAGGGCGGGCTGGGCGGACGTGCCGGTGCGGCTCGCCACGGCGCCCCACTGCGGGCTGCCCGACACCGCCAGGACGGTCGGTTCCCCGCCGCCGCCCATCCGCTTGTCCGCGGCGGCCCAGGCGTCAGGCGTCAGTGCGATCACCGGGGTGTGGCTGTACCAGGCGTCGCCGCCGACGGTCGCGACGCGGTAGTCCGTACCGAGGATCGAGACGGTGTCGCCGACGGCCGCGTGGAGGTCCTTCGCTGCGCCGGCGGAGAGGCCGACCTCGGTGTCCGCGGTCGGAGCGAGGCGGGTGAGCGCCGTCGCGCCGGTGTCGCCCGCGTCGGCGGGGAGGCCGAAGGCCGCGACGCCCGCGGAGGCGCCGTCCTGCGTCGCACGCGACTGCGCGATGCCGACCGGCACGGCGGCCGTCACGCCGTCCGCCTTCCGCCAGGCGTCGACGGCCGACGCCGGAAGCGCCGACTCGCTGAAGCTCGCCGCGCCTCCCGCCGGCTTCTGCAGCACGAGCCGGTCGCCGGGGAGGCCGAGCACGGCGGAGACGTTCTGGGCGGCGAGGCCGCCGGTGAGGCCGGCGAGGAAGCCGACCAGCACGGTGATGAGGGCGACGACGCCGCCGATGAGGATGAACCGGCCGCGGGCGTGCCGGAGGTCGCGCCAGGCGACGAACACGAGGAGTCCTTTCTGCGGGGCGGAGCGGTTCCGCCCGTGTCCCTTTAGCCTTCGCTCTCCCGTCGAGCGCCACATCGTCGATGCGGTCGAACCTCCTCTCCGACTTTCCATTGATGCCGAACCCGGCGTGCGCTCCGTAGGCTGGGCGTGCCATGTCCCACAGCGCCCTCACCCCGGTCTTCGTCGGGCTGCGCGTCGGGCTGCACGTGCTCATCGCGGGACTGCTCGTCCTGGTGCTCGTGCGGCTGCCGGCGCTGCCGCCTCCCGCCGCCGTCGCCGGGCTCGTACTGGTGCTCGTCTTCGCCGCCGTCTACGTGTCGAGCGCGTTCGTCCGGCGGGTGCCGCTGGCGCGGCGCCGCGCGGCCGCGACCGCCTGGGTGACGGCGCTGGCGCTGATCTGGGTCGGCCTCGTGATCCTCGTGCCGGAGGCCGCGTACCTGTCGTTCCCGCTCTTCTTCCTCTTCCTCCACCTGCTGCCGCGGTGGCTCGGCCCCCTCGCGGTCGTGGTCACGACCGTCATCGCGATCCTCGCCCTCGGCCTCCACCAGGGCTTCTCGCTGGCCGCCGTGATCGGACCGCTGATCGGAGCGGGCGTCGCCATCCTGCTCGGCCTCGGCTACCGCGCGCTCGCCCAGGAGGCCGCCGAGCGGGAGGCGCTCCTCGCCGAGCTGCTCTCCACCCGCGACCGGCTGGCCGAGACCGAGCGCGAGCAGGGCGCGCTCGCCGAGCGCGCCAGGCTGGCCAGGGAGATCCACGACACCGTCGCGCAGGGCCTCTCCAGCATCCAGCTGCTCCTGCATGCGGCCGAGCGCGCCGACCCCGACCGCCCCGGCATCGAGCACGTCCGCCTGGCCCGGGAGACCGCCGCCGACAGCCTGGCCGAGACCCGCGCCTTCATCCGCGAGCTGACGCCGCCCGCGCTCGACGCCGGGCTGGGGGAGGCCCTCCGCCGGCTGGGGGAGGCGCAGTCCACGCCCGGTGGCCTCCGCGTGGAGGTCGAGACGCCGCCGTCGCTCGACCTCCCGATGGACCTGCAGACCGCCCTGCTGCGGATCGCCCAGGGCGCGATCGCGAACGTCCGTCAGCACGCCCGCGCGAGCCGTGCATCGCTGACCCTGCGGGCTGACGGCGAGGAGACCGTGCTGGTCGTCGCCGACGACGGCGTGGGCTTCGACCCGGCAGCGGTCGCGACCGGCCCGCGCGGCGCCGACTCCTTCGGCCTCCGCGCGATCGCCGAACGCGTCGCGCAGCTCGACGGAACCCTCGACGTCGACAGCGCCCCGGGACGGGGCACCCGGCTGACCGTGACCGTGCCCACGAGAGTGATGGGGGACGACGCATGATCCGCATCGTCATCGCCGACGACCACCCGGTCGTGCGCGCCGGCATCCGCGCCCTGCTGGACGCCGAGGACGACCTGGAGGTGATCCGGGAGGCCGCCACCGCCGACGACGCCGTGCTGTTCGCCGACCAGCTCGCGCCCGACCTGGTGCTCATGGACCTCCAGTTCGCCGACGGCCCGCGCGGCGCGGAGGCCACCCGCCGCATCCGCGCGCTCGACGACCCGCCGCACGTGCTGGTGCTGACCAACTACGACACCGACGCCGACATCCTCAGCGCGATCGAGGCCGGAGCGAGCGGTTACCTCCTGAAGGACGCCCCGCCGGACGAGCTGGTCGCCGCCGTGCGCGCGGCAGCGGCGGGGGAGAGCGCCCTGGCCCCGGTGATCGCCGGCCGCCTGATGGCCCGCATGCGCGCCCCGCTGACCAGCCTCTCCACGCGCGAGCTGGAGGTGCTGGAACTCGTCGCCGAAGGCGCCTCCAACACCGACATCGCCGCCCGCCTCCACATCACCGAGGCCACCGTGAAGTCGCACCTGGTGCACATCTTCACGAAGCTGGACGTGGGGTCGCGGACGGCCGCGGTGAGCGCGGCGCGGTCGCTCGGGTTGCTGCGCTGAGGCGGATATAGCCGTCACCCCGCCCCCGGCGTTACATTGTGCCCACCGTCGACCGCCCCGGTCGCGCGCGAGTGCGGAAGGTGACCGCGATGAGCACCAGGGATCGAATCCGGCCGACGTTCGGCGGCCTCAGCGCACCCGCACGGCTCACCGTCGAGGGAGCGGGGATCGTAGTCGGCGCGGTCACCTTCGTGCTCGCCGGCGTCGTCGCCCTTCTCGTGTTCTGGGGGCGCGATCTCCCGATCGCCGGCCCGAACTCGGTCGGCCAGTTCGTCGCGATCGCCGCCGGGGTGCTCGCCTTCCTCGCGTACATCGCCGGGCGGCTCTGGCGGCGCGAGGGTCTCACTCCGTTCCAGACTGGGGCAGCACCCGGCGCCCCGCCGCACCGCGCGACGGGCGTCGACATCTTCGACACCTTCGCGATCGCGCTGGCCCACGGCATCCTGGCCCTGCTCGGCTGGCTGGTGCTGGGCGCCGTGCTCGCGAACGGGTTCCAGGACGCGACCGTCTACTTCCTCTCCGCGACCGTGCTCGCGGGCGCGGCCACCGGGGTGACCGCGTACGCCGTGTTCCTCTCGGCCGCGGGGATGGACCTGATGCGGCTCTCCACCGTCCTGGCGGCGTTCGCCGTGGGCGGCATCCTGGCCTCCATGCTGAGCGCGCCAGACCCGCACTGGTGGCAGAAGCATCTCAGCGCGCTGGGGATGTCGCAGAGCGTCTCGTCGCTGACGTTCAATCTCACGCTCATCGTGACGGGCGTCATCGTGACCGCGATCGCGCGGTACGCCACGGACGCCCGTGGCATCGTCGAGCCCAAGCGGCGGTCGGCCGTGCTGCGGGTTCGCGTCGGCCTGATCCTGATCGGCGTGCTGCTGGCGTGCGTCGGCATCTTCACGCTGAACATCTCGATCCTCCTGCACAACGTGTCGGCGGTCGGGATGGTCCTCGTCTTCGCGCTCGTCGTGTTCTGGGTGCGGCCCGCGCTGCCGACCGCGCCGAGGTCGTTCTTCGTGCTCGGCTACGTGTTCTTCGCCACGATCGTGGCGGTCCTGGTGCTGTTCGTGATCGGCTACTACGTCCTCACGGCCGCGGAGCTGGTGGCGGGCGTCCTGGTCTTCAGCTGGCTCATCGTCTACCTGCGGATGACCGGCGCCGCGTCGGCGGAGGCGCGCGCTGAGCAGCAGAACGTACACGTCGTCGAGGGTTGACTCGCCTCTTCGACAGCGTGTACAGGATGAGGCGTTGCGCGCCCGCCTAGCATCCTCGTGAACCCCGATGGAGGAGTGATAGCCATGAACAGCATCGAACGTGACGTGGTCATCGTCGGCGCTGGAGCCTCCGGCCTCACGGCCGCGACCGAACTGACGAAGGCCGGCCTGAGCGTCGCCGTGCTGGAGGCCCGCGACCGCGTGGGCGGCCGGCTCTGGACGAACGACATCGACGGCGCCACCCTGGAGATCGGCGGCCAGTGGGTCTCGCCCGACCAGGACGCCCTGATCGGCACCCTGGAGGAGCTCGGCCTCGAGACTTACTCCCGCTACCGCGAAGGCATCAACATCTACCTCGGCGAGGGCGGCGCCCGCCGCACCTTCGAGGGCGAGATCTTCCCCGTCGCCCCGGCGACCGAGCAGGAGATCGTCGGCCTGATCGAGCGGCTCGACGCCCTCGTCGCCGAGATCGACCCGGACCGCCCGTGGGAGCACCCGCAGGCGAAGGAGCTGGACGAGATCTCGTTCCGCCGCTGGCTGGAGACCCAGACCGACGACGAGGAGGCCCGCCTCAACATCGGCATGTTCATCGCAGGCGCCATGCTCACCAAGCCCGCGCACGCCTTCTCGGCGCTGCAGGCCCTGCTCATGGCCGCCAGCGCCGGCAGCTTCAGCCACCTGGTCGACGCCGACTTCATCCTCGACAAGCGCGTGAAGGGCGGCCTCCAGCAGGTGCCGCTGCTGCTCGCCGAGCGCCTGGGCGAGGACGTCCACCTGAACTCGCCCGTGCGCACCCTCCGCTGGAACGGCTCCGGCGTGACGGCGATCACCGACGACCTGCAGGTGAACGCCCGGTTCGCGATCCTGGCCGTGCCTCCCGTGCTGATCAGCCGGATCTCCTACGACCCGCCGCTGCCGCGCCGCCAGCAGCAGCTCCACCAGCACCTCTCGATGGGCTTCGTCATCAAGGTGCACGCCGTCTACGAGACGCCCTTCTGGCGCGACCTCGGCTACAGCGGCACCGCCTTCAGCCCGTACGAGCTGGTGCACGAGGCGTACGACAACAGCTACGACGGCGACCCGCGCGGCACCCTGGTCGGGTTCGTCTCCGACGAGTCCGCCGACGACGTCTTCCGGCTCAGCCCGGAGGAGCGCAAGGCGCGCATCCTCGAGTCGCTGTCGCACTACTACGGCGTGCAGGCGCTGAGCCCCGTCGTGTACTACGAGAGCGACTGGGGCAGCGAGGAGTGGACCCGCGGCGCCTACGCGGCGAGCTTCGACATGGGCGGCCTGGCGCGCTACGGCGCGGACCTGCGCACGCCGGTCGGTCCGATCCACTTCTCCTGCAGCGACCTGGCGGGCAAGGGCTACCAGCACGTGGACGGCGCGATCCGCGTCGGCCGCGACACCGCCGCGGCGATCGTGGCGGCGCTGCAGCCCGCCGGCAGCTAGCCGGCGACGGGCTGCTCGCAGCCCCTCCAGACCGCGCGCGGCCAGTCGTGGATGGCCGCGCGCACCACTCCGGCCGGCCGGGCCGCGCACCGTCGTGGGATGCGCGCCCCGGCCGCCGGGACACCGCTAATGCATGCATAGCGTTGTCGGAGTCTGTGAAATCTTTCATCGAGCATGTATCGTCTAATCACGAGCAACCGTGAATCATCCGGAGGCTCAGTGGTAGACGGAAGGCTTGAACGGGTACTTGCCTCCGTCGTGACGCCACGCTGCTCCTAGTGCAGCCATCGATGCCCCCAGCCGGGTCGGGTTCCGCTGGGGGCATCACCCGTTTCCGGGGTGGCTGGGGCGCAGGGTCGGGGCGGAAGAATGTGGTGATGCTTGACGTTTCGGCGTCGGTGAAGCAGAGTCTCCTCGATGGGTGCCGCGGGTGCGGTGCCCGCTGGGCCGCTCGGGTGGCGGCCCGGAGCGGCGAGGGGGCGCAATCGTGACGAGTGAGCCGGTGAGCGCATCGCGCACCACATTGACCTGGGGTGGAGCCGGCCTCGTTCTCGCGGCGTTGACCCCGATCGTGGCCGAGCTGGCCTTCCTCTTCCCGCCGCCCGGGACCTCGTGGCTCTACTCGGCCGAGACGCCCTTCGCCGGGACGGCGTCCGCCGCCGTCCTGGTCATCGCCTTCGTCGTGCTGGCCTTCGGCATCCGCGGCGAACAAGGCATCGCCGGGCCGTCCCGGGTCGGGAGGACCGCCCTCGTGCTCTTCGCCCTGACGAGCATCGTGTCCGCCGGGTATGTCACGGTGAACATGACCGCGGTCGGCGTGAACTCCGGAGTGCTGGCCCTCGTGAGCATCCTGTTCTGGACCCTGGAGATCGTCCGGGTGGTTGCGCTGATCGTGGCCGCGGTCAGCGTCTTCCGGGCAGGAGTCGTCACGGGACCGGCCCGCTGGGCACTTCCGGTCGTCGCGCTGATCCTGGCCGGCGTGGTGGTGGTGAGCCGGATCCCCCTCCCCGCGGTGCTCGACGTCTGGCTCTGGGGGCTCGTCGGGATCCCGCTCGCCCTCCTCCTGACCGGCGTGCTCTTCCTTGTCCAGGGGCTGCGTTCGCCGCGCGCGATCGAGACGCCCGCCCCCTCCGCGGGCTAGCGCCGGCTCACAGCGCCCGGATCGTCCACCCCGCCGCCGACGACTCCCCGGGCTCCAGCACGATGAGGTCGGTGCCCGAGTTGAACGCGTCCGGCGGGCAGGTCATCGGCTCCACCGCCAGTCCCAGCCGGTTGAGCTCCGGCACGTCGCGGTCCGCCGTGTGCACCTGCACCCACGGGCACGACGCGTCCCAGGTCATCGCGACGCCGGTGCCGTCCGGGGCGAGCAGCGAGACCGTCGCGGTGCCGTCGGCGTCGCGGCGCAGCCCGGTGAAGGCGTGGTCGATGAACGTGTCGCCGATCGGGCGCGCGGCCCGGAAGTCGAAGGGGCCGCTCATCACATCGGCGAGCCCGGCCGGGATCAGCCGGTCCTCGGTCACCGTGAGCACCCGGTCCGCCGGGAGGTCGAGCGTCCAGTCGTCCACGCGGCCCTCGCCCGCCACCAGATAGGGGTGCGGGCCGGTGCCCCACGGCGCGGGCGTGGTGCCGGTGTTGGTGCCGGTGACCGTGGTGTGGAGGCCGTCCTCGTCCAGCTCGAAAGCGACGGCGACCTCCACGCGGTGCGGGTAGCCGTCCTGCGCCTCGATGGTCGCGGACAGGGTGACGCTGCTGGGGGAGCGGTCGATCGCGGTGAACTCGAGCCAGGTGGCGAGGCCGTGCAGGGCGTGGCCGCGGCCGGGCTCGGTGAGCGCGAGCTGCCGCTCGGTCCCGTCGAAGGTGTACCGGCCGTCGACGACCCGGTTCGGCCACGGCGCGAGCGTCGCGCCGCGGAACGCCGGCCGCACCTCGTCGGCGGAGAACGGGACGACCAGCGGCCTGCCGTCGAACTCCAGCGTGCGCAGGGAGGCGCCGACCGACGCGATGGTGGCGTGGTAGTCGCCGGCGGTGAGACCGAAGTGGGTGCCGGAGATCGGGATGCTCATCCGCCCATTCTGGCGGCAATCCGTCGTCGACCCGAACCGGGAGGATGTGACGTCCGCGAAACGTGGGGAAATCTGCGGGTAACCGGCGCTCGGTAGCGTCCTGGCATGGGTGATCTGTTCGGCGGGTACGGCACGCAGGCCGCGCGGCGCCGGCGCGGCAGGGCCACGCCGTTCGACGAGATGTTCGCCGACGTGCGCGGCGCCGTCGCCGAGCGCACCCGTCCCGCCTACCGCGAGCTGTTCGCGGCTCTGGCCGCGCTGACGCAGGAGGAGCTCCGCGGCCGCACCGACGCGCTCGCCAGCTCGTACCTCGCGCAGGGCGTCACCTTCGACTTCGCGGGGGAGGAGCGGCCGTTCCCGCTCGACGCGGTCCCCCGGGTCATCGAACAGGCCGAGTGGTCGCGGATCGAGAGCGGGGTGAAGCAGCGCGTCCGGGCGCTGGAGGCGTTCCTCAGCGACGTCTACGGCGCACAGAACGCGGTCCGCGACGGTGTCATCCCGGCCGGCCTGATCACCTCCTCCGCGCACTTCCACCGCGCGGCCGCCGGGGTGGAGAGCGCCAACGGGGTGCGCATCCACGTCTCGGGCATCGACCTGATCCGTGACGAGCAGGGCGGCTGGCGGGTGCTGGAGGACAACGTGCGGGTGCCGAGCGGTGTCTCGTACGTGATCTCCAACCGCCGCGTGATGGCGCAGACCCTTCCCGAGCTGTTCACCTCGATGCGCGTGCGGCCGGTCGGGGACTACCCGTACCGGCTGCTGCAGGCGCTGAAGGCGAGCGCGCCCGGCGGGATGGAGAACCCGAACGTCGTCGTCCTCACCCCCGGCGTCTACAACTCCGCGTACTTCGAGCACACCCTCCTGGCCCGGCTGATGGGGGTGGAGCTGGTGGAGGGCCGCGACCTGTTCTGCTCCGGCGGCACGGTGTGGATGCGCACCACCTCCGGCCCGCAGCGCGTCGACGTGATCTACCGGAGGATCGACGACGACTTCATCGACCCGCTGCAGTTCCGGGTGGACTCGGTGCTCGGGACGCCCGGGCTGATGCTCGCCGCACGGCTCGGCACCGTGACCATCGCCAACGCGATCGGCAACGGCGTCGCCGACGACAAGCTCGTCTACACCTACCTGCCCGACCTGATCCGGTACTACCTCGCCGAGGAGCCGGTCCTCCCGAACGTCGACACCTGGCGGCTGGAGGAGCCGGACGCCCTGGCCGAGGTGCTCGACCGGCTGGACGAGCTGGTCGTCAAACCCGTAGACGGGTCCGGAGGCAAGGGGCTGGTGATCGGGCCGGACGCCGACCGTAAGGAGCTCGCCATTCTGCGCGCGCAGCTCGTCGCCGACCCGCGCGGCTGGATCGCGCAGCCGGTCGTGCAGCTCTCCACCATCCCCACACTCGTCGACGACGGGATGCGGCCGCGGCACGTCGACCTGAGGCCGTTCGCGGTCAACGACGGGCGGGAGGTCTGGGTGCTGCCGGGCGGCCTGACGCGCGTGGCGCTCGCGGAGGGGCAGCTCGTCGTCAACAGCAGCCAGGGCGGCGGGTCGAAGGACACCTGGGTGGTCGGGATGGCCGCTTCCGGCGAGCCGCGGGCCGAGGAGAAACCGGAGCCCCGGAACGTGTCCGGCCTCGTCGCCGACCAGGCCGCGGCGCCGCCGCTCCCGGCGCCCGACCACTCGCTGGAGGATGCGCCGCGCAGCGACCAGCAGCAACAGCAGCAGCAGACGGAGGCGTGGTGATGCTCAGCAGGATCGCGTCGTCCCTGTTCTGGATCGGCCGCTACGTCGAGCGCAGCGACGGCACCGCGCGCATCCTCGACGTGCACCTCCAGCTGCTCCTGGAGGACCCGTGGATCGACGAGGACACCGCCTGCCGGTCGCTGCTCGGGGTGATGGGCTCCGCGACCGTGCCGGGCCCGATCGCCCGGGAGGACGTCCTGCGCCTCCTCGCCGTCGACCGCACGACACCGGCCTCCATCGCCTACTCGCTGGGCGCCGCGCGGGAGAACGCCCGGCGCGCCAGGGAGATCGTCTCGACCGAGCTGTGGGAGTGCCTCAACACCACGGCCGCGCGGGTGCCGCGGCGGGTGGCCAGCGACAAGGTCCACGAGTTCTTCACCTGGGTGCGGGATCGCACGGCGCTCGCCGTCGGGATCATGGACTCCGGCGCCAGCCGCGACGAGGCCTGGCACTTCTTCACGCTCGGCCGCAGCCTGGAGCGGGCGGACATGACCGCGCGGCTGCTCGCCACCCGCTCGCTGACGGAGGCGAGCGGCCCGAGCTGGACGACCATCCTGCGCTCCTGCGGCGCCTACGAGGCGTACCTGCGCACGTACCGCGGGGTGCCCTCCACCCGGAACGCGGCGGAATTCCTGCTGCACGACCGGCTGTTCCCGCGGTCCATCCTCTACGCGGTCACGCGCGCCGTGGAGAGCCTGCGCGATATCGAGCCCCGGCACGAGCGCGCGGGCGTGTCCGACCGGGCCGTCCGGCTGCTCGGCCAGGTGCAGAGCGAGCTGGAGTTCCGGCCGGTCGCGGAGGTGCTGGACGACCTCCCCGCGCACATGGCCGTCGTCCAGGAGGCGACCAGCGCGGCGACGTCCGCGATCACCCGGCGCTACTTCCCGGAGAGCACCGCGCCGAGCTGGACCGGGGAACGGGCATGAAGCGGCTGCGGGTGACCCACTCGACTGGTTACCGGTACGGGGCGGAGGTGTCGGCCTCCTACAACGAGGCGCGGATGATGCCGGCGTCCGGCGACCGGCAGCTCGTGCTGCACAGCGCGCTCGACGTCCATCCGGTCTCGTCGCACCACCAGTACACCGACTACTGGGGAACGCGCGTGCTCGCCTTCGACGTGCTGAACCCGCATCGCGAGCTGACGATCACGGCGACGAGCCTGGTGGAGGTCCTGGACGCGCCGCACGCGCCCGACCCGCTCGGCTGGCCGGAGCTGGCGGAGGCCGTCGCGCGGTCGGGGGAGTGCGTGCAGCAGCTCCGGCAGACGCCGCTGACCGAGCCGCCCGCGTCGCTGGTCGCACTGGCGGCGTCGTCGGCCGGCGCCGGTGATCCGTGCTCCGTCGCGCAGGCCATCTCCGTCGCGGTCGGGGAGGCGATGACCTACGAGAGCGGGGTCACGGGCGTGCGGACCACGGCGCGGGAGGCCTGGGAGTCGCGCAGCGGCGTCTGCCAGGACATCGCGCATGTCGCGATCGGGGCGTTGCGCTCGGCCGGCATCCCGGCCAGGTACGTGTCCGGCTACCTGCACCCGAAGGCCGACGCGGCGGTGGGGGAGACGGTGGTCGGCGAGTCGCACGCCTGGGTCGAGTGGTTCTGCGGCGGCTGGCACGGCTACGACCCGACCAACGGCATCGCGATCGGCGACCGGCACGTCCGCGTCGGCCACGGCCGGGACTACGCCGACGTCGCCCCGCTGCGCGGCGTCTACTCGGGAGCCGCCGGCTCGGACCTCTTCGTCTCCGTCTCCATCACCCGCGAGGCCTGAGCAGCCGCCGAGGCCTGACCACCCGCCGAGTACGGGCAAAATCGGGCGAAAACGCTCGAGTACGCGGATTGTTCGCGTACTCAGCGGGTTGTGGGTACGGTGGCGGGATGCGGATCGGTGTGCTGTTCGGTGGGGCCAGCGAGGAGCGCGATGTGTCGATCGCGAGTGCGGCGCCGGTGGTGCGCGCGCTGCGCGGGCTCGGTCACGAGGTGCTGGCCGTCGACACGGCCTCCGGAACCCTCGACGCGGCGGCGGAGGCGCGCGTCCTGACCGGCGCGGTCGGCGTCGCGCCGCCCGAGTCGACGGCGCTCGCGCGGCTGGCCGGCGCCGGGAGCGCGCTGCGGCTGCCCGAGGAGGTCGCCGGCGTCGACCTGGTCTTCCTCGCGCTGCACGGCGGGTCTGGCGAGAACGGGGAGTTGCAGGCGCTCCTCCAGCTCGCCGGCATCCCGTACACCGGGTCCGGTCCGCTCGGCAGCGGGCTGGCGATGGACAAGGAGCTCACCAAGCGCGTGCTCCTCCAGGCCGGGGTGCGCACGCCCGACTGGGCGCTCGACCCGCTCGAGCCGGGCGCCGCGGCGGCCGAGCTCGGACTCCCGGTCGTCGTGAAGCCGAACGCGCAGGGCTCGACGGTCGGGCTGAGCATCGTGCGCGACCCGGACGAGTTGGACGCCGCGGTCGAGCGCGCCTCCGTGTTCGGCCCGGTCCTCTTCGAGCGGTTCGTGCCGGGGCGCGAGCTGACGGTCGGTGTGCTCGGCGACGAGGCGCTCGCGGTGGGGGAGATCGCGGTCGACCCGGACTCGGCGTTCAGCTACGGCGACAAGTATCAGCCCGGCGCGGTCGCGGAGACGTTCCCGGCCGACCTGCCGGCCGAGGTCGCCGCGGAGGCCAGGGCGGCGGCACTGACCGCGCACCGGGCGCTGCGCCTCTCCGGCTACAGCCGCACCGACTTCCGGCTCGACCGGGACGGCGTGCTCTGGACGATCGAGGTCAACTCGCTGCCCGGCCTGACCGCGACCAGCCTGCTCCCGCAGTCCGCGGCGGCCGTCGGGATCGGCTACGCCGACCTCTGCCGCCGCATCGTCGACCTCGCCGTGCGCTGACCGCCATCCAACTGACACGACACGCCGCGACCCGCGCCCGTGACACGGCGAGTCCCGTCAGTCCGTTCGACCGTTCGTTACCTGAACGACCGGTAACGATCGGCCCGGCGGGGTTGCCCGGCGCATCCCGTGGGTTTGAATGGGACCATGCGCAGTGTCGGTTGGTCGTTGTTCGGGTTCGCGTTCGTCGTGGCGGCGGTCGCGCTCGGCGCCCTGACCACACCGGCCGTCGACCACGGCCTCGCGACGGTGGCCGTCGGGCATCACCTGGGCTTCACCCGCCGCCAGTGGGTGGACCTCGCGATCGCCGCGCTGTTCTTCATCGCGGCCGCAGCGGCCGCCGGCGCGCTGATCGTGACCCGCATCCGCGCGTCCAAGCACATCACGACGGACGCGCTGCTGGCGCCGGAGTCGCTCGCTCCCGATTCGCTGGTGCCGATCGACCGCTAGAGGTCGCCTTACTCCGCCGCGCGCAGCGCGGCGTAGAGGTCCGCTCGGGCGGCGAAGCCGCCGAGGTCGCGCCCGAGCAGCCGCTCGGCGTCCGCGACCCGCGCCCGCAAGGTGTGCCGGTGCATCCCGAGCCGCCGCGCGGCCACGTCGTACACCCCGTCGGCGTCGAGCCAGGTGCGGAGGATGCCGGGCAGCGCCGGGTCGGCCTCCGCCAGCGGGGCGAGGGCGGTCGCCGCGACCGCGCGCGCGTCCGGCGTCTGGAGCAGGGCGAGCATCCCGGCCGCCGCCACGTCGTCGAACGACGGCACCCGGTCGTCCCTGCTCGACCGGCGCGCCGCGACGCCGGCCTGCGTCACGCCGGACGTCAACGCCCCGAACGTCACGGGGGCCGACGACCCGCCGCGCAGCTCGAACCGCTCGGCCAGCTCCGCGATCGCCTCCGGCGACGACCCGAGCACCACCAGGTCCTGCCCGTCGCGGGCGAAGAACCCGTCGCCGCCGGCCTCCAGCCAGTCCGCCGCCGCCGCGATGGCGGCCCCGTGCAGGACCGTCACGCGCGCGGGCTGCTCGGGCAGCGCGCCGAGCACCGGCTCGGCCACCGCCTCCGCCAGCGCGTCGTCGCCGGCCAGCAGCGCCCGCCACACCGCCGTGCGGAGGCGCGCCCGCGCCGCGTCGGTCGCCCGGCTCTGCTCCAGCGCGAGTCCAGCGAGCGCGACGACCCCGGTCACCACCTGCTGCGCGGCCTGGTCGAGCCCCTCCGACCCGATCGCGAGCACGCCGCGCAGCCGCCCCGCCGCGCCCAGTGTCTGCAGGGAGAACGGCCCGGCCTCCGTCTCCGCAGTCCCCGCCGCCCGGCGCCGGCTGCGCAGCAGCGGCTCGGCCGCGCCGACCAGCACCGCCCGCGCCGCCGCGTCCAGCGCTCCGGCGGGCGCGAGCCGGTCCAGCGTCCCGTCGGCCCCGATCAGCGCCACCGGCCGGTCGATCTGGCGGGCCAGCTCGGCGAGCACAGCGCCCAGCGCGTCGGGCCGCAGCGCCGCGAGCGAGATCGCCCGGGAGGCCCGCAGCGCCCAGGTGTTGCGCGCATACGCGTCCGCGGCCAGCCGGTCGGCGACGAACCGCGCCACCGCGATGAACGGCGTCCGGTACGGCACCTCGAACAGCGGGAGGCCGTGCCGCACACACGCCTCCAGGAGCGGCCCGGGGGTGTCGCGCACGACCTCCGTGCCGAACCCGAGCCCGGCAATCCCGTGCTCCACCAGCCGGGACACGTACGGGTCGACGTCCTCCGGCGTCCCCGTCACGAGCAGCACCTGCCCGGGCGAGAGGAACGGCGTCGGATCGGGGAGGTCGGAGCTGTGCGCCCACGACAGCGGCACGTCCAGCTCGCCGACGTCGGCGGCGGTGAGCAGGTGGAGGCCGAGCTCGGGCCGGGCGAGCAGCTGGGCGAGGGTCGCGGGCATCGGGGCACTCCATCTGCCAGGGTGTCGATTCCTGACGTTCGAATTGTACGGCCCGTCCAGGCGCGGGGCGCGCCGGTTCCCTACGATGCCGCCATGACCATCGTTACTCCCGCCTCCGCAACAATCGTCGGCGGACCCTCGCTCCCGCAGGAGCGCCGGCTCGTCACCCCCATCCCCGGCCCCGAGTCGCGCAAGCGCGCCGAGCGCAAGGCGCAGGCCGTCGCCGCGAGCGTCGGCGCAACCATCCCCGTGTTCACCGTCGCAGCCGGCGGGGGTGTGCTCGTCGACGTCGACGGCAACTCCCTCATCGACTTCGGCTCCGGCATCGCCGTCACCGGTGTGGGCAACGCAGCCCCGCGCGTGGTCGAGGCCGTGACCGCACAGGTCGCCGCCTTCACGCACACCTGCTTCACCGTCGCCCCGTATGACTCCTATGTGGAGGTCGCCGAGGCCCTCAACCGCCTCACGCCCGGTGACTTCGTCAAGCGGAGCGCCCTGTTCAACTCCGGCGCCGAGGCCGTGGAGAACGCGGTCAAGGTCGCCCGGCACTACACCGGCAAGCAGGCCGTCGTCGCGTTCGACCACGCCTACCACGGCCGCACGAACCTTACGATGGGCCTCACCGCCAAGAACCAGCCGTACAAGAACGGCTTCGGCCCGTTCGCGCCCGAGATCTACCGCGCCCCGCTCAGCTACCCGCTGCGCGACGGCGGCCTCTCCGGCGCCGAGGCGGCCACGCGTGCGATCACTCTGATCGAGAAGCAGATCGGCGCGTCCAACCTGGCCGCGATCATCATCGAGCCGATCCAGGGCGAGGGCGGCTTCATCGTCCCGGCCGACGGCTTCCTCCCGGCACTCCAGGAGTGGGCGAACGAGAACGGCGTCGTCTTCATCGCCGACGAGGTGCAGACCGGCTTCGCCCGCACCGGCACCATGTTCGCCTCCGAGCAGTTCGGGATCGTGCCCGACCTGATCGTCACCGCCAAGGGCATCGCCGGCGGCCTCCCGCTGTCGGCCGTGACCGGCCGCGCCGAGATCATGGACGCCCCGCAGGTCGGCGGCCTCGGCGGCACCTACGGCGGCAACCCGCTCGCCTGCGTCGCCGCGCTCGCCGCGATCGAGACGTACGAGCAGGAGGACCTGGCCGGGCGCGCCCGCGCCATCGGCGAGATCCTCTTCGAGAAGCTCGGCGCCCTCCGCGCCGCCGACCCGCGCGTCGCCGAGGTGCGCGGTCGCGGGGCCATGGTCGCCATCGAGCTGGTCGACCCCGAGACCGGGGAGCCCGACGCCGCGCTGACCGCCAAGGTCGCCGCCGCTGCGCACGCGGCCGGCGTCGTGCTGCTGACCTGCGGCACCTACGGCAACGTGATCCGCTTCCTCCCGCCGCTCAGCATCCCGGACCACCTCCTCATCGAAGGGCTGGACGTCGTCGCGGAGGCGGTGGCCAACGCATGAGCGCCGTCGACACTGTGACCACCGAGTTCACCGCTGCGGAGGCCGACCTCCTCGCCCGCGTCCCCGACGGCTTCTTCATCGGCGGCGTCTGGGAGCAGGGCACCCGCCCGCAGATCCAGGTGCAGGACCCGGCCACCGGTCGCGTCATCAAGCGGATCGCCAACGCGACGCCCGAGGACGGCATCCGCGCCCTCGACGCCGCGGTGGCCGCTCAGGACGCCTGGGCCGCGACCCCGCCGCGCACCCGCGCCGAGATCCTGCGCCGCGCCTTCGACCTGCTGCAGGAGCGCCGCGCGGACTTCGCACTGCTCATGACGCTGGAGATGGGCAAGCCGCTGGCCGAGGCCAACGGCGAGGTCACCTATGGCGGCGAGTTCCTGCGCTGGTTCTCCGAGGAGGCCGTGCGCATCGCCGGCCGCTACGGGCAGAACCCGGAGGGCACCGGCACGATGGTCGTCTCGCAGCGACCGGTCGGGCCGTCGTTCTTCATCACGCCGTGGAACTTCCCGCTCGCGATGGCGACGCGCAAGATCGCTCCCGCACTCGCGGCGGGCTGCACCGTCGTGGTGAAGCCGGCCGAGCTGACTCCGCTGACCACGCTGTTCTTCGCGCAGCTGCTCGCCGACGCCGGTGTTCCCGCCGGCGTGGTCAACGTCGTGCAGACGAACACCTCCGGCGCCGTCTCCGCGCCGATCATCGCCGACCCGCGCCTCCGCAAGCTGTCGTTCACCGGCTCCACGCCGGTCGGCCGCGCGCTGCTCGCGCAGGCCGGACAGAACGTGCTGCGCACCTCCATGGAGCTCGGCGGCAACGCCCCGTTCGTCGTCTTCGAGGACGCCGACCTGGACAAGGCCGTCGAGGGCGCGATGCTCGCGAAGTTCCGCAACATCGGCCAGGCCTGCACCGCCGCGAACCGCTTCATCGTCCACGAGGACGTCGCCGACGAGTTCGCCCGCCGCGTCACCGAGAAGGTCGACGCCATGAAGATCGGCCCCGGCACCGAGCCCGGCGTCACCATCGGCCCGCTCATCGACGACCGCGCGGTCGCCTCCATGACGGCCCTGGTGGACGACGCTGTGTCCCGCGGGGCGCGCGTCCTCAGCGGCGGGAAGGCCCCGGAGGGCGACGGCTTCTTCTTCGAGCCGACCGTGCTCGTGGACGTGCAGCCCGGCAGCGAGATCCTCCGCGAGGAGATCTTCGGCCCGATCCTCGCGATCACGACCTTCTCCACCGAGGACGAGGCCGTGGCACGCGCGAACGAGACCGAGTACGGTCTGGTCGGCTACGTGTTCACCCAGGACCTCGCGCGCGGCCAGCGCATGATCGACCGCGTGGACACCGGGATGATGGGCCTCAACACCGGCCTCGTCTCCAACGCCGCAGCGCCGTTCGGCGGCGTCAAGCAGTCGGGCCTCGGCCGCGAGGGCGGGCTCGAGGGCATCCACGAGTACCTGAGCACCAAGTACACGCTCATCCCCGCCTGACCCGGCGGCACGGGCGGCCCGTCCCACCCGGCGGGCCGCCCGACCCCAGCACCACCCCACCTCCGAACCACCCGAGCCGGAAGAAGCAGACCATGACCGCCACCCAGCGCATCCTCGTCGGATACGAGGCCACCCCGTCCGGAGACGACGCCCTCGCCGCGGGCGCCGCGCTGGCCGCCTCCTTCGGGGCGGACCTCCACGTGGCGCTGGTCATGCCGGACACCTCCCGGCGCGGAAACGTGCCGAACGACCCGGCCTATGACGCCCTCCTGCGCGACACCGCAGAGGGCTGGCTGGCGGACGCGCGCACTCGCGTCCCGTCGTCGGTCGCCTTCAGCGGGCGGGTCGTCTTCGGCGACTCGCTCGCCGAGGGCCTGCTCACCGCCGCGGAAGAGCTCGGCGCGACTCTGATCGTGGTCGGCGCCGCACGCGGCGGCCTCCTCGGCCGCTTCACCGTCGGCTCGGTCGCGGGCGCGCTGCTGCACGCCTCGCCGGTCCCGGTGCTGCTCGCGCCGGAGGGCTGGCGCGACCGCGCGCCGCAGCTCACGCGCGTGACGAGCATGGTCGGCACCCGCGCGGGCGCCGCAGACGTGCTCACGACCGGCGAGCGGCTCTCAGCCGCGGCCGGCGTCCCGCTGCGGCTGGTGTCGCTGCTCGCCCTCGACCTCCCGGGCGACGCCGCGGCCCCCAAGCAGAGCGTCGGCGAGCACCACGCCGCGGCGGTGCTGGAGGAGGCCAGCGCGGCGACCGGTGTCGTCGCGACGGCGGTCGTGGCGAAGGGCGACAACATCCAGAACGCGGTGGCGCGCCTCGACTGGGAGCCCGGTGAGATCGTCGTCGTCGGCTCCAGTCGCCTCGCGCAGCCCAGCCGGCTGTTCCTCGGCTCGACCGCGGCCGCCATGCTGCGCGAGCTGCCGGTGCCGATGGTCGTGGTGCCGCGCACGAAGTGAACCTGCGACTCCTCTCAATTGATTCTGTGTAAGGGGAGGCTTACCTTACAATCGAATGCGGCCGGAGCCCGCCGGTTCGATGTCAACAGCCTCCACGAAGGATCTTCATGCCTCCCATGGGTGTCGCCGCTCTCGGCGCCGTCGCCGGTCTCACGATCTTCCTCGGCCTCCCGATCGGCCGTCTCCGCTCGAACGCGGTCGGCCTGAAAGCCGCCCTGAACGCCCTCGCGACCGGCATCCTGATCTTCCTGCTCTGGGACGTCCTCTCGCAGGCGTGGGAGCCGGTCGACAAGGCGCTCTCCGCGCACAAGATCGGCCCGGCGCTCGGGCAGGGATTCCTGATGGCCGCGTGCATCGGCCTCGGCCTGCTCAGCCTCACCTACATGGACCGCTACATGAAGCGGCGCGCGCTGGCGCTGGCGTCGCCGATCCGGCCGCCCGCGGGCCCGGAGGGATCGCACGGACCGCAGGCCTCGCACCGCCCGCACGGCGCAGGCTCGGGCCCGGCCGTCGGCACCGCGACCGGCGTCGCCATCGTCGCCGCCACCGAGGTGGAGTCGCGCGCGGGGGCCCGCCGCCTGGCGCTCACCATCGCGATCGGCATCGGCCTCCACAACTTCGCCGAGGGCCTCGCGATCGGCACCGCCGCCGCGCAGGGTGAGCTCGCGTTCGCCGTGCTGCTCATCGTCGGCTTCGGCCTCCACAACGCCACCGAGGGCTTCGGGATCGTCGCCCCGCTCAGCGGCACGCGGCCGTCCTGGGGCTACCTGGCCCTGCTCGGCCTGATCGGCGGCGGCCCGACCTTCCTCGGAACCGTCATCGGCCAGGCGTTCAGCAGCGACATCGTCTCCATCGCGTTCCTGGGGCTCGCCGCCGGCTCCATCCTCTACGTCGTCATCGAGCTGCTGGCCGTCGCCCGCCGGACCGGGATGAAGACCCTGGTCGCGTGGTGCATCTTCGCCGGGATCGTCGCCGGCTTCGCGACCGACGCGATCGTCACCTTCGCCGGGGCCTGACACCGGTCCTGACACCGGCCAGTAGGGTGGTGGGAGAGCCGAGCAGGGAGGGCCGCATGCGCCAGGTCGTGGATTTCGTCACCGTCTCGACAGAGGGTCTGGACTCCAGCCCGGTCGCCCCGGCGCTCGCCGGGCTCCGCGCCAACGAGTCCCGCTACTTCAAGAAACAAGTACGACATCGACTTCGCGACGGCCCCGGCCGCCGAGGAGCGGGAGGCGCTCGACTGGGTGAGCCGCATCCTCGCCGACGAGCGCGGCATCGTGATCGCCTCGCCGGCGCTGGAGGTCACCTCGTTCGAGGTCGACGGCATCCGGATGGCCTACGTCTTCTACGAGTCCGGCCTGTCGATCAACGTCATGTACACGATCGACGACGCGGGCAAGCGCGCGGTCGGCTTCAAGCTGTCCGACGGCATGGAGGTGCCGGAGGAGCTGTCGACCTTCAAGTTCGCACGGCAGAAATCCCGGCTGGCCGGGACGATCCGGGGCTCGTACTTCGTCATCAAGGGCGAGTACTGAGCCGACGGACGCTCACGCCAGCGGGGTCACCTCCGCCGCCAGCTCCCGTTTGACGTCGTGCTCGATGAGCACTGGGATGAAGTCGCGCACGGGCGCGCCCGTGTACTCGATGTGTCGCTGGTGCACCAGGTCGACGATGCGGTCCCTGGGGACCTTCGGGAATCGCTCCGCGAGCCGGTCGACGGCGTGGTCGATGGCGACCGCTTCGTCGTTGGGGGCGGCGGGGATAAGGGCCTCGTCACTCATGGCGGGATTATGCACCGCATGCCAGGGTGGAGGCTATGGATGAAATCGAGGTAGTGGTCCTCCGCGTCTTCACCGACGAGCGCGGCGCCAACGGCAACGAGCTGGGCATCGTCACCAGCTCTCCGACGACGGCCGGGCGGGAGCAGGACATCGCGGCGGCGCTCGGATTCAGCGAGACGGTCTTCGTCGACGCGCTGGACTCCGCGGGCGGCATCGCGACGATCCGCATCTTCACCCCCGCGTCGGAGCTCCCGTTCGCCGGCCACCCGAGTGTCGGGACCGCCTGGTGGCTCGCGCACGAGCGCACCCCCGTCGGCGCCCTCGCCGAGAAGGCCGGGGACGTCGCCGTCTCGGTCGACCTCGACGGCGACTGGGCCGCGATCGACGCCCGCGCGGCGTGGACCCCCGACTTCACCTGGCTGCCGCTGGACTCCCCGGAGGAGGTCGAGGCGCTCGACGCGTTCGCGTTCACCGAGGGCCAGCACTACGCCTACGCATGGATCGACGAGGAGTCAGGATCGCTGCGCGCTCGCATGTTCGCCCCCGCGATGGGCATCGTGGAGGACGAGGCCACCGGCGCCGCGGCCATCGCCCTCACCGCGAAGCTCGGCCGCGCTCTGCGCATCGTGCAGGGCGAGGGCTCCGAGCTGGCCACCGAGCCGCTCGACGGCGGCCTCGTCCGCGTGGGCGGGACCGTCGTGTACGACCGCACCATCGACGCGACGCTGTGAGCGCGGAGCAGCCTGCTGTCGAGCTGATCCCGGTCGGGAAGCCAGGGGAGGGCCCCTACGGCATTGCCGTCACCGACGACGGCGCCGTCTGGTTCACGCTCGTCCACGGCGCCGCGGTCGGCCGCCGCGACCCGGACGGCACACTGACCCGGCTCGACCTGGGCGCGGGCGCGCAGCCCTCGGTGGTCGCTGCCGCGAACGGCTCCGACGTGTGGGTGACCGACACGACGGGAGGCCGCCTGCTGCTGCTCGGGCCGGGCCCGCGCCTCCTGGCCGAGGTCGCCGTACCGACCCCCGGCGCTCAGCCGTTCGGCGTCGCCGCGGTCTACGACGGGACCACCTGGTTCACCGAGCTCGCCGCCGACGCGCTCGGCCGCATCGGAGTGCTCGGCCGGGTGGACGAGTTCCCCGTCGGCCGGGAGGACGTCATGCCGTCGATGATCGCGGCCTCCGGCGACTCGCTCTGGTTCACGATGAACGCCATCGACGCCCTGGGCCACGTGCGTGGCGGCGACGCCGCCGTGGCGATCACCGAACTGCCGGCCGGCTCCGCCCCGGTCGGGATCACGGTCGCCGAGGACGGCGCGGTCTGGGCCGCCCTGATCGGCGCGGACGCGCTCGGACGCGTCGGACGGGACGGCACGCTCACCCTGCACCCGCTCGGCGGCGGCGCCAAGCCGCACGCGGTCGCGCCCGACGCGACGGGAGGCGTGTGGGCCTCCCTCTGGGGAGCCGACGCCCTGGCGCACGTCACCGCCTCCGGCGAGGTCGCCCGCGTGCCGCTGCCGCCCGCCTCCGAGCCGCACGGCATCGCCGTAGCCCCCGACGGCACCGTCTGGTCCGCCCTCGAGTCCGGCGCCCTGGCCCACCTGCACCCCTGACCACAGCCCCTGACCCCCCCATCCCTGACACCCGCCCCCCTGCCCTCCACCCTCGTAGCCACCGGAGGACATCCACCTCGCCCCGGCCCCGATCTCCTCCGTTGGCTGCTACCGGACACCTCCCGACACCCGATCTCCTCCGTTACCAACCGTGTGGAGAACGGAGGAGATCGGGCTCCGGCATGCCCCGAAACGCAGCGAACGGAGGAGACCCGGGCCGAAACCGGCCGGATCTCCTCCGTTCGCGGAGGAAGGGCAGTCTTACTCGGCCACGCCCACGTACTCGGCCGCCTGGTCCGGGTCGGCCGCGTCGGCCTCGAGCCGGGCGCGCAGCGCCGCGCCGAGCTCCGCGTCCACGTTCGTCCAGTACTGGATCGCCCGCTCGCGGATGTCATCCCGCGTCACCCCGCCGACCGCGCCCGCGATCGTGTCGAGGAACCGCTCCTTCGCCGCGTCGTCGTACACCTCGCGGTACAGCGTCCCCGCCTGCCCGAAGTCGTCGTCCTCCGTGTGCAGCGTCGCCGCCGAGCGCACAAGCGCACCGTCCGACTCCCACGAGCCCTCGCCCGCGGCCTCAGCGGAGGCCACCGGACCGCCGAAGGAGTTCGGCGCGTACACGGGCGCGCCGGCCGCCTTGAACCCGTGGCGCCCCGCGCCGTCCTGCGAGTAGTTGTGCACAGGAGCGACCGGAGCGTTCACCGGCAGCTCGTTGTAGTTGGTGCCCACGCGGTAGCGCTGGGCGTCCGGGTAGGAGAACACGCGCGCCATCAGCATCTTGTCCGGGCTGATGTCGATGCCCGGGACGGTGTTGGCGGGCGAGAACGCCGCCTGCTCGATCTGCGCGAAGAAGTTCTCCGGGTTCTCGTTCAGCGTGTGGACGCCGACCTCGATGAGCGGGTAGTCGCTGTGCGGCCACACCTTGGTCAGGTCGAACGGGTTGAACCGGTACGTCTTGGCGTCCTCGTACGGCATCACCTGCACGCTCACCTTCCACGCCGGGAAATCGCCGCGCTCGATCGCCTCGTAGAGGTCGCGGCGGTAGTAGTCCGCGTCCTCACCCGCGATCCGCTGCGCCTCGGCGCCCTGCATCTCCTCGTTGCCCTGGAGCGCGTGGAAGTGGTACTTGACCCAGAACCGCTCGCCCGCCGCGTTGATCCACTGGTAGGTGTGCGAGCCGTAGCCGGGCATGGTCCGCCACGAGCGCGGGAGGCCGCGGTCGCCCATCAGATAGGTGACCTGGTGCGCGGACTCCGGGGACAGCGTCCAGAAGTCCCACTGCATGTCCGCGTCGCGCAGCCCGGAGCCCGGGAGGCGCTTCTGCGAGTGGATGAAGTCGGGGAACTTGATGCCGTCACGGATGAAGAACACCGGGGTGTTGTTGCCGACGATGTCGTAATTGCCCTCGGTCGTGTAGAACTTCACCGAGAAGCCGCGCACGTCGCGCCAGGTGTCGGGCGACCCCATCTCGCCGGCGACCGACGAGAACCGCTGGACGGTCCGCGTGCTGGCGCCCGGCTGGAACACCGCGGCCTTCGTGTAAGCGCTCACGTCGCCGGTGACGACGAACTCGCCGAACGCGCCGCCGCCCTTGGCGTGCACGATCCGCTCCGGGATGCGCTCGCGGTTGAACTGGGCGAGCTTCTCGACCAGATACCTGTCGTGGAGCGCGGTGGCCCCGTCCTGTCCGGATGTCAGCGAGTGCGCGTCGCTGCCGACCGGGGTGCCGGTCTGGGTGGTCGTGTGGTTCTCCGTCATGGTTCTCCTAACCTCATTCGGCGTGCGACGGGGCTTTCGCCGCACGCTCCTGACAGGACGGGCACAGCCCCCAGAAGGTGACCTCCGCGACGTCCACCACGTACCCGGCCGCCCCCGAGGGGTGCAGGCAGGGCGCATGGCCGACGACGCACTCCACATCCGCCACCGCGCCGCACGAGGTGCAGACGACGTGGTGGTGGTTGTCGCCGACGCGCCGTTCGTACAGCGCGGGCGAGTGCGCCGGCTCGATGCGGCGCAGCAGGCCGGCGGCGGTGAGGTCGCCGAGGACGTTGTGGACGTTCTGGATCGAGGTGCCGGGCAGTGCGGGCAGCACCGCTCGGTACACCGTCTCGGCGTCCACATGGGGATGCGCGTCGAGCGCATCGAGGACGGCGAGCCGCCCCTGCGTCACACGCAGTCCCGACGCGCGCAGGGCGCCTTCGAGCTGTGCGGTGTCCATCCCTGCCACGCTAGCGGTTCTCTTTTGAACAATTCAAAACAACGTGCATCCCGGGAGTGGCGTGGCAGCCGTCTAATCTTGCATGAGAAGTTTCAAGCCGAAGGGTGGATCAGAGTGACGCGCGGATTCCAGGTGGACGCTCTCGGCGCGCGATTGCGCATCGCCCTGGACGGGTTCCCGGAGTCCGACGCCGATCGGCTCCGCGACCAGTGGCGACGCCTGGCGGCCCGGGGCGACGTGGGGGACACGATCACCGTCGCCGCCGCCGCCCCGGGGTCCGGCGCGGACGTCACCGGCCACGACCTCGACGCGGTGGGCGTCGCCCTCCGCCGCGCCCTCAACCAGCGCGCGATCGAGGCGAACCGCGGGGAGCTGGTGACGTTCCACGCGGCGGGCCTGGCCGATCCCGCGACGGGCGGCGTCATCGCGCTCGTCGGCCCATCCGGAGCCGGCAAATCGACCGCCGCCGCGCTGATCGGGAAGGCGCTGGGCTATGTGTCGGATGAAACGGTCGCGGTCAGGCCTTCCGGCGAGGTGCTCGCCTTCCCCCAGCCGCTGGCGTTCAAGAAGTCGGAGGCGCGCGGCCGGCACGTCACCGGGCCCGACGAGCTCGGGTTGCTGCGCCCGGGGCCGCGGCTGCGGCTGACGCGGATCGCGCTCCTCGACCGCACGGAAGCGGCGACGACGCCGACGATCCGGACGGTCGAACTGCGGGAGGTCTTCGAGGACCTCGTCGCGCAGGTCAACCACTTCAACGCGCTCCCGAGGCCGCTGAGCCTGCTCGACGGGCTGGTCCGGCGCTGCGGGGGAGTCCAGGTGATCAGCTACCGGGAGGCCGCCGACCTGGTCGAGCCGGTGCGCGAGCTGCTGCGGAGCAGAACGGACTCGGGGATCACGTACAGCCGAGCGGAGGTCGACGACTGGGTCGACCTCGACGGCGACGCGGTCGTGCTCGCCTGGGACACGATCACCCGGCTGACGCCGCTCTCCTCGCTGGTCTGGAGGCTGCTCGAGGTCCCCCTGACCCTGGACCGGCTCGTCGCCGTCGCCGAGCGGGAGTTCGGCCCGGCGCCGGACGGGAGCAGCGCGGACGCCCTCCGCGCGGTGCTGCACGAGCTCGCCGACGCCGGCCTCGTGCGGCCGAGCGGCGCCGCGCGTCACCGCGCTCTGGACTGAAGCCGCGTCTCCTCGATGTCGAGCATGGACTGCGCCTCGCTGAGGATGCGCGACGGGTACGCGCCGCGCGCCCGCTCCTCCAGCAGCCGGTCGCGCTCGGCGTCCACCACCGCGAGCCGCAGCGTGCGGTACACGTGGTGCGGTCGGCCCTCCGGGGGCGTGTCGTACAGCACGATGCGCTCCCAGGCCGCCTCGGCGCGGAGGTAGGTGGTCTGGCGCACGCGCTCCACGAGCTCGGGATCCACCGGCGCGGTGGCGCCGGAGGCGGACTCCGGGTCGTCCAGCACGGAGAGGCCGGCCTCGCTGAGGTCGTCGAGGAGCTGCGCGAGCAGCCTCCTGTCGTCCTTGACGTCGATGCCCTGCAGTCCGAGAACGCGGATCAGCCAGGGGAGGGTGCCGCCCTGCACGACCAGGCTGACGAACGCGACCGTGAACGCGATCAGGATGAGCTGCGGGCGATACGGGATGTCCGCGGGGAGCGACTGCGCCGCCGCGAGGGTGACGACGCCGCGCATCCCCGACCAGCCGAGGACGACCCCGCCCTTCCAGTCGATGGCCTCCTGGCGGAACTCCTCCAGGTCGCTGCGGTGCCTCCAGTAGCGCTGCTCGGCACGGTGCTTGCGCTGCGCCTGCCAGCGGTAGCGCACGGGATGGTCGCGGAAGTAGCTGATCATCAGCCACTCCCGCAACACTTGTTTCTCGGCGCGCTCCCCGCGTCGTCGGAGCGCGAGGATGAGCGGCCCGATCAGGATGTAGCGGATGACCACCAGCGAGGCCATCGCGATGAGGCCGATGCCGACCGCGTCCCAGACGCTGAGGATCTCGGGGTGCTCGACGTCCGCGATGAGTGTGCGCAGCTCCAGCCCGATGAGCAGGAAGACGCCGTTCTCGAGCAGGAACTGGATGGTGTGCCAGTTGATCCGGTCGCTGATCCTCGCCTGCGCGCTGAACTGCCGCGGCGCCGCGTGCCCGGTGTAGAGGCCGGTGACGACGACGGCGAGCACGCCGGAGCCGTGCAGCGCCTCCGTCGGGGCGAACGCGGCGAACGGCACGACGACCGACAGCGCGGTGTCGAGCACCGGGTCGCTCAGCTTCGACCGCACCCAGACGGTGACGAAGCCGACGACGAACCCGATCACGAGGGCGATGATCACGGCCGAGAAGAAGTCGAGCACGCCAGCGAGCGGGGTGGCGAGGGTGCCGACGGCCGCGGCCAGGGCGGTGCGCAGCAGCACCAGGGCGGTCGCGTCGTTGACCAGGCCCTCGCCCTCCAGCACGGTGAGGAGGCGCGGCGGGAGGCCGAGCTTGCGGCCGATGGAGGTCGCAGCGACCGCATCCGGCGGGCTGATGATCGCTCCGAGCGCGATGGCCGCGGCCAGGTTGAGGTCGGGCAGCATCGTGTAGAGCAGGAAGCCGGTCGCGAACGCGGTGACGACGACGAGGAAGATCGACAGCCCCGCGATCGGCGCCAGATTGCGGCGGAAGTCGGTGAGCGGCACGCTGATCGCCGCCGCGTACAGGATGGGCGGCAGCAGCCCGTCGAGGATGACCTCCGGCGGCACCTCGATGTCCGGCACACCGGGCAGCACCGAGAGGGTGACACCGACGATCACGAGGATGATGGGCGCGGCGACGCCGAGTTTGCGGGCGAAGGCGGCTACGCCGACGATCACCGCGACGGCGATCACCGCATAGACACCGAGCTCCATGCCTTCCAGCCTACGGAAGATTTCAGGTGTCTGAGAACACTCTCAGGCGCCCGGGCCGGATCGGCGGGTTCGGCGGGTCAGCGGGCGCGGAGGCCGTCGATCGCCATCGCGACGACGCGGTCGCGCTGCTCGTCGTCGTCGAACGCGACGCCGGCGATGCCGGACACCATGCGGATGACGTCGCCGATGGTGGCGTCCGGCCGCAGCTCGCCGGCCTCCTGAGCGCGGCGGACGAGCGGCTCGCCCGCAGCATAGAGGGAGGTGCGGCAGCTCAGCAGGACGGGGGAGTCCTTGTTGAGGCCCTCCAGCAGGGCCTTCTTGGTGCCGACGTAGAGCAGGAAGCGGCGCAGCCAGGCCTGCACGGCCTCCCACGGCTCGAGAGATTCGGCGTCGTCGGCGGCGCGGACGACGGCCTCCACCTCTTCGACGTAGACGGCCTCGACCAGGGCGTCGCGGGTGGGGAAGTTGCGGTACAGCGTGCCGATGCCGACGCCGGCGCGGCGGGCGATGTCCTCCAGGGAAGCCCCGGCGCCGTCCTGCGCGAACGCCTCGCGGGCGGCGGCCAGCAGGGCGTCGAAGTTGCGCCGGGCGTCCGCACGCTGCGGGCGCGCGATGAGGGGGCGAACAGTGTCGGTGTCGGCCGTATCTGTGCCGGTCACGGCATTGGTCCTTCCAGGGTTACGAAACTGAGGGTTGCGAAGCGGAGGCACCCTCCGGTATCGTTGTCGATGTAACCGGAGGCACCCTCCGAACGGAGCCTCCCTCCAATTGTAACTCCTCTTCCGCAGAGATTCACCCGGTCGATCACACGTCGGCCTCCCTTCGAGAAACGGAAAGACCGTACTTATGTCTCGATCCCGTCCCTCCGCCACCTTCGCCGTCCTGGCGCTCAGCGTGGCCTCCTTCGCGACGCTCCAGTCGCTCGTCGTCCCGGTCCTCCCGGTCATCCAGCAGGATCTCCACACCACAACAGCCGGCGTCACCTGGACCATGACCGCCTGGCTGATCGCCGCCGCCGTCGCCACACCCCTGCTCGGGCGCGTCGGCGACCTGGTCGGCAAGCGCCGCATCTTCGTGCTCGCGCTGCTCGCCGTGGCGCTCGGCAGCGTGATCGCCGCCGTCGCGCCCTCCATCGGCGTCCTCATCGCGGGCCGCGTCGTTCAGGGTCTCGGCGGGGCGATGTTCCCGCTCGCGTTCGGCATCATCCGCGACGAGTTCCCGCCGCACCGCCTCCCGTCCGCCATCGGCGCGATCGCCTCGATCATCGCGATCGGCAGCGGCCTCGGCACCGTGCTGGCGGGTCCGCTCGCCGCGGCCCTGAGCTGGCGCGGACTGTTCCTCGTGCCGGTCGCCCTCACCGTGACCGCCGCGGTGCTCGCCCTCGTGATCGTCCCCGAGTCGCCCACCCGCGCGACCGGAGGCGTCAACCCGTGGTCGGCCGGCCTGCTCTCCGGATGGCTGATCGCGCTCCTGCTCCCGCTCAGCACGGGCGCGCAGTGGGGCTGGTCGTCGCCGGTCGTGATCGGCCTGTTCGCGCTCGCCGCCGTGCTGCTCGCCGCCTGGGTGATCGTGGAGCTGCGCTCGCGGCACCCGCTGGTCGACATGCGGCTCATGCGCGAGCCGGGCGTCTGGTCGATGAACGCCGCCGCGGTCTTCATCGGAGCCGCGATGTTCGCGGTGTTCGCCTTCTTCCCGCGCTTCGTGCAGACGCCGGCCTCCACCGGCTACGGCCTGGGCGCGACGGTCGCGGAGTCCGGGCTGCTGATGCTGCCCATGCTCGTGACGATGGCCGTGACCGGCTTCCTCAGCGGACCGTTGGAGCGCTGGCTGGGCTTCCGCACCCAGATCGTGATCGCGGCGACCGTAATGGCCGCGGCGAGTCTGTCGCTGGCCTTCCTGCACGGCTCGCTGGTCGCGGTCGCCACCGCGTCCGGGGTGTTCGGCGTCGGCCTGGGACTGATCTACGCCGCGATCACGAGCGTGGTCGTGCAGAGCGTGCCGGCCACGCAGACCGGCGTGGCGAGCGGGATGAACGCCAACCTCCGCACGGTCGGCTCCGCGATCGGCGCCGCGGTGATGACCGCGCTCGTCACCGGGACCCTCGGCGCCGGCGGCCTCCCGGCCGAGACCGGCTACACCGAAGGGTTCGCGACGGCGGGCGTGCTGGCGTTCGGCGCGGCCGTGGTGACAGTGGCGGCGGCGGTCGTGATGCGGTCGCGGGCGACGCGGGGCGCGGTCGGGGAGGCGGAGGAGCTGCCCGCGGCCGAACTGGTTGCGGCCGGGCCCGCGCGGCTCGACGCGGCCCGCGCTGCGGAGCCGCTGGGCGCAGCCGCGGCCTCCGAGGCGGCAGAGATGGCGCGCCTGATCGAAAAGGTGGAGGCCGACCTCCCCGCCGAGGCCACGGTGTCGGCGGCGTAGGCCGCGTCGGTAACGGAGGAAATCCACCCACCGCGACATCGAAAACGCAGTCAACGGAGGAGACCGGTCGCGACCCGCGGCCGGTCTCCTCCGTTAGCTGCACCGGCCGGGCGCCTCTGATGCGGCCAACGGAGGAGAATCCGCGGCATCCGGCCCCGGTCTCCTCCGTTAGCTGCTTTCGGGCGGCGTGCCGCCGCCGATCTCCTCCGTTACCGGCGCTGTCGGCGGCGCGCGGTAGCGTCGCGGCGTGACCGAGTCGTGCCCGTGCGGGGCGCCCGCGCATCCCGGGGCGCCGCTCCCGCTGTGTCTCGTGCACCTCCTGGAGGCGCACGAATGGGTGGAGGGCCAGTTCGGCCAGACCGACCTGCTGCCATCGCCGTGCGCGTTCTGCGGCTCGCGGCTCGGCGTGCGGTACCCGTCGGGCTGGCTGTGCGCGGTCTGCGAGTGGCGGGTCGGCGAGATGGCGCCGGAGGGCGCGGCCGCCTCGCGAGTGGACGTCGTCTACTACCTGCGTTACCGAGACCGCATCAAGATCGGCACGACGGCGAACCCGGCGCAACGGTTCGCGAGCCTCCCGCACGACGAGGTGCTCGCCTTCGAGCGCGGCGACCGCACCCTGGAGCACCGGCGGCACATCGAATTCGCTGCGCTGCGCATCCCCGGGACCGAGTGGTTCGAGACGGATACCGGCCTCCTGAGTCACGTCGCGGCGCTGCAGGACGGAGACCCGTGGCTGCTGCTCGCGCGCTGGCGCAGCGAGGCCGCCGCTCGACGCTAACGGAGGAGATCGGAGGCGGGACGCCTCAGTGCGCGGTCCCCGCCAGCACCTCCCGCTGCCGCGCCCGGCCGGGCTGGTCGTAGTACTTCGCCCACCAGCCGTCCGTCGGGTCGAGGCCGACCGCGGCCTCCACCCCGCTCTGCGGCCCTGGCGTCGGATCGTGCGGCGCCAGGGAGAGCGTGTACCGGAACCGGTAATGGTCGAACAGCCGCATGAACTCGGTGAAGTACAGCTCGGCGACCGTTGCGTCCCCGCGGATGACGAGCATGTTCTCGTCGTTGCCCGTGGTGGAGGCCACGCTGAAGTTCGCTGACCCCGTCACCACGACCGGGTCGTCGCCGAGCGGGTCGATCAGCAGGTACTTGCTGTGCACGTACTCCACGTTGTTGGAGAACGGGTTCTCGAGCTCCGGAGCGAATCCCGCCAGCGCGCCCGCGGGCAGGAACGCGCCGGCGACGATCGTCGTGCCGGGGTCGGTGACCACCGCGCTCGCCTTCGCGGCGGCCTTCGGGTCCTCGAAGAGCAGGTAGCGGAGGGCGTCGTGGGCGCCGGGCAGTGCGTCGCCGAACCGGGAGTCGAGCGTGAACGGGAACGTCCCGCACGCGATCGTCCCCGCCCCGTCGAACAGGGCCGCATAGCGGTCGAGGGCGGTGCTGCGGGTGTGCGGGCTGAACACCACGGACACTCCGGGGGGCCACGGGTCGGGCAGGGCGTCGTTGGCGTCCACCCAGTCGTTCAAAGTGCTGTACGGCGGATCGTCCAGCAGCTGCGACCAGTAGGCGAGGTAGGCGGCGGCGATCGCCGGATCGTCGATGGAGTGCCCGACGTTGGACTGCCCGAACACGCCGTTGGTCGTGATGTTGGTCGAGCCGGTCCAGACCGCCACAGGCGCGCCGTCGTGCGACGCGACGACGAACTTGTTGTGCGGGATCTTCGCGTTGGCGCGCCAGAGCTTCACGAGGCCGTCGATGCCCGCCGCGGTGACGGCGTCGTGGTTCTTGGGGTTGCCGTCGTCGACGATCAGGTTCACGGAGGCGCCTGCGCGGTCCGCGACGCCGAACGCCTGCAGGACTGCGGGCAACTGGAACTCGTAGAAGCTTCCGTGCAGCTCCCAGCCCGCGTCCTGCGCCCGGCCGATGAACGCGAGGATGGCCTCCTGGAGCCCGCGCGACAGCCACGTCCACGCGGCGTCGCCCGGGACGTCGGCGGGGAGGCGGTTCTGGAACCGCTCCGCGTACGCCTGCGACGAGATGACCCCGCGGTTGAACCAGACCCCCTGCTGCGCGGGCTGCCCGGTGGAGACGGCCAGCGTGACGGAGTCCGCGGAGGTCAGCGGCTGCCCGGCGGTGCCCGTCATGCTGTGCACGATGTACGTGTAGTCGTGGCCCTCCTTCGCCGTGTAGTCGCCCCAGAGGAAGGTCTGCAGCGGGTTGACGTCGGTCGTCCACGTCCCGGCCGGTGCGCCGGTGAAGCGGAGCCGGTTCGGGAGCCAGCGGTGCTCGCCCTCGGTGTGGTCGAGCCGTTCGATGCCGAAGCCGTGGACGCCCGGCATCGCCGCCTGGTCGTGGTCGATCCCGATCAGGACGACGTCGTTGCCGGCGATCGCCTGGGCCGAGAGTGGGCCGCTGGTTCCGCTCGTCCTCATCGCGTCCTCCGTTCGTGAGGCGTGGATGTCAGGTGGAGCCTACGAGCCATGCCGATACCGGTGCCACCCCCTGTCGCGCCAGCTTCCGTGACGGGGTGTTTCACCCGCGAAACACAGAGTCACGCCGGCTCGACCGTGCGTGCGATTCGCCCGCATCCTGTGCTGCATCCCGTCCCGCACCCCGATGCATCCGAGGAGTCCTCATGCGTTCCCGTTCCCTCCGCACCCTCGCCGGCGCCGCCGCCGCGCTCACCGGAGTGCTGGCGCTCGCTGCGTGCGCCGGCGCCTCCGACGCCGCGACCAGCGGCCAGAAGGTCGACGGCGGCACCATCGTCTACGCCCACCAACAGGAGCCCGCCTGCGTCTTCGGCGGCTGGATCGAGCAGGCCTACCTCTCGTACCAGGTGCTCGACAACCTCACCTCGCTCGACGAGAACCACAAGGTCGTGCCGTGGCTCGCCACCGCGTGGAAGCAGTCCGACGACGGCCTCACCTGGACCTTCACCCTGAAGAAAGGGGTGAAGTTCACGGATGGCACTCCGCTCACCGCCGCGGCCGTCGCCTACAACTTCGCCTACTGGGTGAACGGCGGCAACAGCACAGCCAAGGTCTGGCTGGACGGCTACTACAAGGACGCCAAGGCCGTCGACGACCAGACGCTGCAGATCGATCTGTCGCACCCGTACCCGCGACTCGCCGACAACCTCACGCAGGGGTACTTCGGCATCCAGTCGCAGCACGCGCTCCAGACCCGCACGAAGGAGCAGAACTGCGAGGCCCCGATCGGCTCCGGCGCGTTCACGGTCGAGAAGTGGAACCGCGGCCAGGACATCATCCTGAAGAAGAACACGGCCTACACGTCCCCGCCGGCGAACGCGAAGCACACCGGGCCGGCCTACGTCGACACGATCGACTGGAAGTTCGTCGCGGACCCGACCACCCGCGTCGCCGCGCTGCAGGGCGGCCAGGTCGATGCGATCTACGACGTGCCGTCCGTGCAGTGGAGCGTGCTGAAGGCCGGCGGCTACCAGCTCGACAAGTTCGTGACGCCCGGCCGGCCGCAGCAGATCTCGTTCAACACCGCGAAGGGCCCGTTCACCGACGAGCAGGTGCGCCAGGCGTTCGCCTACAGCCTCGACCGTCCGCAGATCGTGGACACGATCGGCCGCGGCGTCATCCCGTCGGAGGGCAACGGCGGCGTCAGCCAGGCGACCCCCGGCTACAGCCGGAAGGCCGCGGACTGGTACACGCAGGACGTGAAGAAGGCGAACGCGCTTCTCGACGCCGCCGGCTGGGACCAGAAGAACTCCGACGGCGTGCGGGTGAAGAACGGTCAGCCGCTGACCGTGCGACTGCCGTACGGCGCGGGCTCGATCATCAACGCCGACGGCGCCGCCATCCTGCAGGGGGTGAAGGAGCAGGCGAGCAAGGTCGGCTTCGACGTCAAGCTCATCCCCGTGCCGCAGAGCGAGTTCTTCTCCGGCAAGTACTCCGGGCCGGACGCCTACGACCTCCAGGCCGGCTACTGGACGAGCGTCACGGCGGGCATCCTCTACATCAACTGGAGGCCGTCCACCGCCGCCGACCCGAACTACAGCAACAGCAGCTTCACGAATGACCCGGTGCTTGCGCAGTACATCCTCGACGGCAACTCGGCGGCGACCGTCGAGCAGCAGAACGCCGACTACCAGAAGGCGCAGGACTACATCGCCCAGCACGCGCTGTCGATCGGCGTCTACGACCGGCTGAGCACGCTCGCCGTCTCGCCCCGGCTCCACGGCGTCTGGCAGGAGCACGCACAGGGAGGACCGACGTTCTATGACGCGTATCTCACCAAGTGAGCCGGTGCTCGCAGAGACGGAGGTCGCGCCCGGCGGCGCGGCGGTCATCACGACCGTCCGCCCCCGGCGCGGCCGGGCCGTCGCCGTCACCCTCCTGAAGAAGACCGGCGCGGCGGTCGTGGTCCTCTGGGGCGCGGCGACCGTGGCGTTCTTCGCCCAGCTCGCCCTCCCCGGCGACCGGGCGACGACCATCCTCAACATCCGCGCCGGTCAGGTGCAGCTGCGCACCCCGGCCGAGCTGGAACAGATCCGCGCGCATTACGGCCTCACCCGCCCGGTCATCCTCCAGTACCTCGACTACCTGCGCGGGCTGGTCGCGGGTGACTTCGGGACGTCGTACCAGCAGTATCGCCAGGTCACCGCGATCATCGGCGAGCAGCTCGGCAATACGGTCACCCTCTCGCTGGCGGCGATCGCCCTGGCCTGGGTCATCATGGTCGTCTGGGTCACCCTCACCGCCGGACGGGGCCCACGGATCGGCGCGCTCGGCTCGACGGCGGACGTCGTCACCGCGGGCCTCCCGGCCTACTGGCTGGGCATCATCCTGCTCTTGGTGTTCGGCCTCGGGCTGCGCTGGTTCCCGATCATCAGCGGCTCGGCGCCGAACGGGATCGTGTTGCCGGCGCTGACGCTCGCCATCCCGCTGGCCGGGTTCATGGCGCAGAGCGTGAGGACCGAGTTCGAGCGCTCGCTCGACCAGCCCTTCGTGCTCTCAGCGCGGATGCGCGGGATGGGGGAGTGGGGGATCCGGCTGCGGCACGTCCTCCGTCACGCCGTCATCCCTGCGGTCACCCTCTCGGGCTGGGCGCTCGGCGCGACGCTCTCCGGCGCGGTGATCGTGGAGTCGATCTTCTCGCGGCCGGGCATCGGCTCGGTGCTGGTCACTGCGGTCGACTCCCAGGACCTGCCGGTCGTCACCGGCATCGTCACCCTTGTCGCCGTGGTCTACGTGGTGGCGAACCTCATCGTGGACGTCGTCTACACGGTGATCGACCCCCGATTGGAGCTGTCATGACCTCCGTCGCCTCACCCTCGAAACAACGTTTCGCGCAGTCGGCCGCGACGCGCCTCACCCGCGCCCCGTGGGGCCTCTACCTCGCGGTCTCCTTCGCCGTGCTGCTCCTCGTCGCGGTCATCGCCCCGCAGCTCCTCACCACTCACCTGCCCACCGCCGTCGACTACGCCGCCGCCCTCCAGCCGCCGAGCTGGGCTCACCCGTTCGGCACGGATGAGTCAGGGCGTGGCCTCTACACGCGGATCGTGTGGGGCGCACGCGACTCCCTCACCATCGGGGTGGGCGCCGCGGCCGTGAGCATCGGACTGGCGCTGATCCTCGGCACGCTCGCGGCGCTCGGCGTCAGGCCGGTCGCCGTCGTGATCGACCGGTTCGTGGAGATCCTGTTCGCCTTCCCCGCCCTCCTGCTCGCGCTGCTTCTCATCGCGATCGCCGGCCCGAGTGCGGCGACGCAGGTCTTCGCGGTCGGCGTCGGCACGGCACCGGGTTACGCGCGGATGATCCGCGGGCAGATCCTCGGCGCGCGGAACTCGGCGTACGTGCAGGCCGCGACAGCGCTCGGGCACTCGCGCCGGCGGATCGTGCGCGCGCACATCCTCCCGAACGCGCTGCGTCCGCTGGTCGCGGTGTTCGCGCTGTCGATCGGCCAGTCGATCGTGTGGGCGTCGAGCCTGTCGTTCCTCGGGCTGGGCGTCGCGCCGCCCGCATCCGAGTGGGGCGCGCTGCTCGACGCGGGCCGCGCCTACCTCACCACGGCCTGGTGGCTCGTCGTCATCCCGGGCCTCGTCATCGTCGCGGTCGCGCTGGCCGCGACCACCATCGGCCGGCACATCCAGGCGCGCCTGGAGAAAGGGGAGCGATCGTGAGCATCGCAGAGCAGAGCACCTCCGAGCAGAGGGCCACCGCCGCCGACCCCTCCACCGACACCGACCGCTCCTCCGACCTCGGCCGCCTCGACTGGCCCGCCGCGCGCCTCCGCGTGCGCAACCTCCGCACCGGGTTCACCGTGAACGGTGTCCACCGCCCCATCGTCGCAGGCGTCTCCTTCGACCTCCTCCCCGGCCAATGCGTCGCGATCGTCGGCGAGTCCGGGTCCGGCAAGTCCGTCACTGCGCGCAGCCTGGTCGGCCTCGCCGGGCGCAACGCCGTGGTGGAGGCCGACCAGCTCGAGCTTCACCACGAGGACACCCGCGCTTTCACCCCGCGGCAGTGGCGTCGCGTCCGCGGCCGGGACATCGGTTTCGTCCTGCAGGACGCCCTCGTCTCCCTCGACCCGCTGCGTCCGGTCGGCGCGGAGATCGCCGAGGCCCTGCGCCTGCACGGCTGGGGGAACCGCGCGGCCCGGAACGCCCGCGTGAAGGAGCTGCTGGAGCGCGTCGGCGTCCCGAATCCGGCCGTCCGGGCGCGTCAGCGTCCCGACCAGCTCTCCGGTGGCCTCCGGCAGCGCGCGCTCATCGCCTCCGCGATCGCGCTCGACCCGGACATCGTGATCGCCGACGAGCCGACCACCGCTCTGGACGTCACCGTGCAGGCGCAGGTCCTCGCGCAGCTGGAGGCCATGAAGGAGCGCGGCGCCTCCCTCATCCTGATCAGCCACGACCTGTCCGTCGTCGCCCGCCTGGCCGACCACATCCTCGTCATGCGCGGCGGCGAGGTGCTGGAGCAAGGGCCGGCCGAGCGGGTGCTCGCCGCGCCGGAGCACGCGTACACCCGTGCCCTTATCGCAGCGGTCCCCGGCGAGGCCACCCGGGGACGCGCGCTCACCCCTGGCTCACCCGCACCGTCACCCCGGCCGCCCCTCGGTGAACCGGTGCTCGAGGCGCACGAACTGGTCAAGCGCTTCCACACCTCCGACGGCACCGTCACCCGCGCGGTCGACGGCGTCTCCTTCACCCTCCGCTCCGGCGAGACGCTCGGCATCGTGGGGGAGTCCGGTTCGGGCAAGAGCACGACCGCCAAGCTCGCGCTCGGTCTCGAGCGCCTCGACGGCGGCGACGTGCGCCTCCTCGGCCAGGAGTGGTCGGCGCTGCCCGAGTCGCGCCGCCGCGCCCTCCGCCGCCGCATCTCGGTCGTCTACCAGGACCCGCTGAGCTCGTTCGACCCGCGCTGGACCGTCGAGCGCATCCTGCTCGACGCCCTCCGCCCGGAGAGCTTCCCCGACCGCGCCGCCCGCGACGCCCGCGTGCGCGAGCTGCTCGGCCAGGTCGGGCTCGGCGTCGAGGTGCTGCCGCGCTTCCCGCTCCGTCTCTCCGGAGGCCAGCGCCAGCGCGTCGCCATCGCGCGCGCCCTCGCCCCACGCCCCGACGCGATCGTGCTCGACGAGGCCGTGTCGGCGCTCGACGTCACCATCCAGGCGCAGATACTCGACCTCCTCGTCGCCCTGCAGCGGGAGTCCGGCGTCGCCTACCTCTTCATCTCGCACGACCTCGGCGTCATCAGCCACCTGAGCGACCGCGTGCTCGTGATGAAGGACGGCCGCGTCGTTGAGGAGGGCACGGCCGAGGACGTCTTCGAACGACCCCAGCAGACGTACACTCGTGACCTGATCGCCGCGATCCCGGAGTTCGCTCCGGCCGGCGACCCCCGCAGCCCGGAAGGCGACGCATGACCACCGAACCCAAGCAGCTCTTCGTCAACCTGTTCGAGATGGCGTGCGTGAGCCACATCACGCACGGCCTCTGGCCGCTGCCCGGCAACAACCGCGAGCGCTTCGCCGACCTCGACTACTGGCTGGAGCTCGCGCAGCTGCTGGAGCACGGCGGCTTCGACGGCATCTTCCTGGCCGACGTGATCGGCGCGTACGACGTCTTCCGCGGCGGTCCGGAGACGGCGCTGCGGGAGGGTCTGCAGAGCCCGAACCTCGACCCGCTGCTGCTCGTGCCGGCGATGGCGGCCGTGACCGACCGGCTCGGCTTCGGGGTGACGTTCTCGACCACGTACGAGCCGCCGTTCGCCTTCGCCCGCCGGATGTCGACCCTCGACCACCTCACCAAGGGCCGGATCGGGTGGAACATCGTGACCTCCTACCTCCCGAACGCCGCCCGCAACTTCGGGCTGGACGACGAGGTGCCGCACGACGAGCGCTACCGCCGCGCCGAGGAGTACCTGGACGTGCTCTACAAGCTGTGGGAGGGCTCCTGGGACGACGACGCCGTCATCGCCGACCGCGCGGCCGGCGTTTTCACCGACCCGTCGAAGGTGCGCTACATCGACCACGTCGGCGAGCGGCACCGGGTGGCGGGCCCGCACATCGTGCACCCGTCGCCGCAGCGCACGCCTGTGCTGTTCCAGGCGACCGGGTCGCCGGCGGGGATCGAGTTCGCCGGCCGGCACGCGGAGGTCGTCTTCACCGGAGGCCGCACAAGCGAGGAGTTCCGCCGAAACGCCGACGGGATGCGCGACGCCGCCGAGCGCCACGACCGGCAGCGAGACGACGTGAAGTTCATCGCGATGGCGGGCGTGATCGTCGGCCGCACGACCGAGGAGGCCGAGGACAAGTGGAGGCTGTACCAGCAGCACTCCAGCCTCGACGGCATCCTCGCCCACAGCAGCCTCCCGGTGGACCTGACGGCGTTCCCGCGCGACATCACCGTGCGGGAGGCGCTGGCCCGGGCGGAGTTCCCGGCCGAGCGGGTGCCGTTCCTCCCGTTGGATCGCACCGTGGGCCAGGCCCTGGACTTCATCAAGAACGGCCGCGACGACCCGTTCCTGGTGGTCGGCGACCCGAAGACGGTGGCCGACGAGATCGAGCGCTGGCTGGACGAGGACGGCCTCGACGGCATCAACCTCCGCCAGTACCACTCCTTCGAGACGGCCCGCGACTTCGCCGAGCTGGTGATCCCTGAGCTGCGCCGCCGCGGGCGGCTGCCGCAGGAGGGGGAGCGGTCGGGGACGCTGAGGGAGCGACTGTTCGGCGACGGCCGCAACCGGCTGCCGGAGCGGCACCCGGCGACGCGGTACAGGGGCGGCGCGAACCTGCACGAGGAGGCTGCGGCCGCGGCCGCGGCGCGCTGACCCGCGCGGGCTCGCCGAAGGGCACATAAGCGCCCCTAAACGTCGCTTTTAGGGGCGTTTACGTGCCCCTCGGCGCGGCCTCGCATCAGCCTTCGTCGCACCGCCCCGCGAGCCTCCTCGCCCGCGCGCTCGAAACCCCACGAACGCGAGATACACACCCAGGAACGCCTCCCACACGATCTCCGGGAGGGTCGCCACCGCCGACACCGGCGACCCCTGGCCCCACAGCCCGAACAGCACGCCGATCCCGGACAGCGCGACGAGCGAGCCGCCGACCATCCCGACCACCGCCATCGGCCGCGGCACCAGTCCGGAGCGGAGCAGCAGCCAGCCGAGGAGGATGCCGTTGCCGATCCCGGCGACGAAGCCCGGGCCGAGCAGGAACGTCCAGTTCCGGAGCGCGACCAGCGTCTGCGCGGACGCGGTGAGCGCGCCGGGGTCGCTGAGCGTCGCCGCGTGCTGGCGGAGGGTCACGACGGTGAGCAGGCACAGCATCCCGACCGCGATGAACACGCACTCCATCACCCGGGCGACGACGTAGCCGAGCGCGAGCCCCTCGGCGCGGCGGCGGAGGACCGGGAAGAGCGCGAGCGCGGTGCCCAGGTTGGCGGCGATGAGCACCGCCTCGCAGAGGATGCCGGACAGCACGCGCACATCGGCGCCCGCGCCGAGCACGTAGTGCGGGTCGTCCAGGACCGGCGCGTAGAGCAGGACCCCGGCGATCGCGGAGACGAATGTGACGAGGAAGAGCACGCCCGCGGTGAGCGAGCGTCGGCGGTCGGCGGCGGAATCTGATGCGACAGTCGCGGTCGTCGTGGTTGTCATGATGGCCTCGGATCGGGTGGAAGATGACCTAGAATTATGGGTGTACGGTGTACACCACGAACGATAGGTGTACGGCGTACACCTTGTCAATACCCATCGACCGAGGAGCCGCCGATGCCGCAGTCCCCGCGCCCGCGCCTCACCCGTGACGTCCTGCTCGCCAGCGCCCTCGCCCGCGCCGACGCCGCCGGCCTCGACGCCCTGTCGATGCGCGCCCTCGCCGCCGAGCTCGGCGTCGTCCCGATGGCCCTTTACAAGCACGTCGCCAACAAGGACGAGCTGATCGACGGGATGGTCGACCTGGTCTGGGCGGAGGTCGAGCCGCCGGCGATCGGCGGGGCCGCCACTGATGACGGGAGTGCGGGAGCCCCCGCCGTCCCGTGGCACGAGGCCATGCGCGCGCGAGCGACCTCCCTGCGGGCAGCGCTGCGCCGCCATCCCTGGGCCATCGGCCTGATGGAGTCGCGCATGCGTCCCGGCCTGGCCAACCTCGCCGCGCACAACGCCATGATGGGCTGTCTCCGCGAGGCGGGGTTCTCCTTCCGCGCGACCGTGCACGCCACCTCGGTGCTCGACGCCTACGTCTACGGCTTCGCCCTGCAGGAGAAGACCCTCCCGTTCGACACCCCGGAGGAGTCGGGGGAGGCCGCGGCCGCGAAGAGCGAGACCGTTCCGCCGGAAGTGGCCCTCCGCTTCCCGTACCTCCTGGAGGTCGTGGCCGAGCTGGCCCGGGACGGCTACGACTACGACGAGGAGTTCGCCACCGGCCTCGACCTCATCCTTCAGGGCATCGAACGTCTCCAGCCCTGACGGCCCTCCTCAGTCGAGGTGGTCGAGGTAGCGGAGGATGATCCCCTCGCGCAGCGCCCACGGGCAGACCTCGAGCACCGGCACGTCGAACGCGCGCATCGCCTCCCGCAGCACGACGCCGCCCGCGACGATCTGAAAGGTCCGGTCCGCCGTGATCCCCGGCAGCGCGGTGCGGGCGTCGGCCGTGAGCTGCGCCAGGCGGGGCACCCAGTCCGCGAGCTCCGAGCGGCGCAGGAGGCTGCGCTCGGTCCCGCCCGGGCCGCTCGCGGTCGAACCGGCCAGGCGGGCGAGCGAGCGGATGGTCTTGGAGGTGCCGATCACGTGCGCGGGCCCGCTGTCGGTGAAGCGTCCGACCGCGTCGGCGAGCGTGGTCCTGGCATGGTCGCGGAGGGCGGTGACCTGGTCGGCGGTCGGCGGGTCCTGGTGCAGGAACCCGATCGTGCTGCGGCCGGCGCCCAGCGGAAGCGAGACCGCGGTGTCGGGGTACTCGTCGACGCCCGCCGCGATCTCGAGCGAGCCGCCGCCGATGTCCATCAGGAGGATGGAGCCGGCCGACCAGCCGGACCAGCGCCGCACGGCGAGGAACGTCAGCCGTGCCTCGTCCTCGCCGGAGAGCACCTGGAGGTCGACGCCCGTCTCGTCCAGAATGCGAGCCAGGATCGCGGGGCCGTTGGCGGCCTCCCGGATCGCCGAGGTCGCGAACGGCAGCAGCTCTTCGATGCCTTCGGCGCGGCCGACCTCGACCGCCGACCGGATCGCCTCCAGGATCGCGGTCTCGCCCTCGGCGCTGATCGCACCGTCCTCGGTGATGTAGCGCATGAGCCGCAGCACGGACTTGTGCGTGGCCGCAGGGAGGGGGCGTGCGCCCGGGTGCGCGTCGACGACGAGAAGGTGGACGGTGTTCGATCCCACATCGAGGACTCCGAGTCGCATAGTCAGACAGTAGTGGTCGGGGAGGCCGCTCGCGACACGCCGTTTTCTCGTGCCACACGCGGCCCGGGAGGGCGACACGCCGTGTCGATGTACCCAGTTCGGAGGTGGGTTTGTCGGTGGTCCCGCGTATTCTCGGGACTGTCGAACACGGTCCCGAAAAAATCGCCCAAACACTACATGTAGTGGAATGACAATCGTGTCATTCGGGTTATATAGTGGGTAAACACCGCGAGACGCGCGAGTGACAAGATTTCTGGGGAGGCCATCATGGACTACGAAAACGACACCGTCGGCGGCTATGCGGTTCCGGTCGACCCGATGGACCTGCTGCAGTGCGACAGCTGCCAGTAGTCCGCTGACGACAGCTTCGAGAACCCCGGCGCCGAGTGCGCCGGGGTTCTCCCGTTTTCCTGGGAGCACATTCCGGGGGAGCCCGGGTCGCCTAGGGCGCTTGCGTAGAATCGTCGGGTGCCAGTGAATCCAGAGCTCGTGGGTCGGAGCTTCCCGCCCACCCCTCCGTATCTCGTCGGCCGTGAGAAGGTGCGCGAGTTCGCCGCCGCCGTGCTCGCGACGGATCCGATCAGCTTCGACGTGGCGGCCGCCCAGGCCGCGGGCCATGCCGACCTCGTCGCGCCGCCCACCTTCGCGGTCGTGGTTCAGCAGCTCACGCTCGACCAGCTCCTCGCCGACCCGGAGGCGGGCATCGACTTCAGCCGCGTCGTCCATGGCGACCAGCGGTTCACGTTCTCACGTCCGGTGATCGCGGGCGACGAGCTGACGGCGACGCTGACCGTCACCGCGGTCAAGTCGCTCGGCGCGCACAGCATGGTCACTGCCGAGTCGGTGATCGTGGACGGTGCCGGCGATCACGTCGTCACCTCCATTTCCACCCTGGTCGTGCGAGGAGACGAGTGATGGCCGCCCCCGATTTCGACGCCCTGACCGTCGGCGACGTCGTCGCCGAGCGCTCGTTCGACCTCAGCCGCGACGCCCTCGTCCGCTACGCGGGCGCCTCCGGCGACTTCAATCCGATCCACTACCGCGACGACGTCGCGACCTCGGTCGGCCTTCCCGGCGTGATCGCGCACGGGATGCTGACGATGGGCCTCGCCGTCCAGCCGGTGGTCGACTGGGCCGGCGATCCGGCGCGTGTCGTGGACTATCAGGTGCGCTTCACCCGCCCGGTGGTCGTGGACCCGGCGGAGGGCGCGAGCGTGCAGGTCACGGCCAAGGTCGGGCAGCTCGACGCAGAGGCCAGGGTCGCGCGCATCGACCTCACGACGACCTTCAACTCCGAGACCGTGCTCGGCAAGGCGCAGGTCCGCGTCTCGCTCGCGTGAACGACGAGATGACCGCGACGACGCCCCTGTCGGAGCTCACGACCATGCGGGTCGGCGGCGTTCCGGAGACCCTGGTCGCCCCCGCGGACACCGACGCGCTTGTCGCGGCCGCCCAGGAGGTCTGGGCGGAGGGCGCGGACTGGCTGCTGCTCGGCGGCGGCTCCAACACCGTCGCGAGCGACGAGGGCTTCGAGGGAACGGTGATCCGCGTGGTGACCCGCGGGGTCGAGCGCCTCGAGGCGCCGGAGGGCCGCGTACGTCTGCGGGTGCAGGCCGGCGAGCCCTGGGACGACGTCGTCGCGCTGACCGTCCGAAACGGCTGGTCCGGCATCGAGGCGCTTTCCGGCATCCCCGGGTCGACCGGCGCGGCTCCGGTGCAGAACATCGGCGCCTACGGCCAGGAGCTCGAGTCGGCGCTGCTCGGCGTCGACTTCCTGGACGCGAGCACCGGGGAGGTCCGTCGCCTGTCTCGTGCGGACCTGGACCTGGGATACCGGACCTCCGCGCTCAAGCGCGGCTTGCTCGGCATCGTGCTCACGGTGGATCTGGAGCTCGCGGACAACTCGGTGCCCGGCGGCGTCGGGGCGCCCCTCAGCGCCCCAGTCGCCTACGCACAGCTCGCCGACTCGCTCGGCGTGCCGCTCGGGTCGCGCGTGCCCGTCGCCGAGCTCCGCCGGGCCGTACTCGCGCTGCGCGCCTCGAAGGGGATGGTGCTCGACCCGGCCGACCCGGACTCGGTCAGCGCGGGAAGCTTCTTCACCAACCCCATCGTCTCGGAGTCGTTCGCGCGGGGCCTGCCGGCGAACGCGCCCCGCTGGCCTGTGACGCCTCCGGAGCCGGACATCGTGATCGGCCTCCCGGCAGGCGGCGTCCACCCGATGGACATCCCGCCGCTCGCCGACGGCCCGTACGACGTCAAGCTCTCGGCAGCCTGGCTGATCGAGAACGCGGGAATCCGCCGTGGGTTCTCCCTGCCGGGCTCCGGCGCCGGCATCTCGTCCAAGCACACGCTGGCGATCATCAATCGCGGCCACGCGAGCGCAGCGGACATCGGACAGCTCGCCTCCTTCATCCAGAGCAGGGTCCAGGCGGAGTTCGGGGTGTTGCTGCACCCGGAGCCGATCCTCGTCGGGATGACGCTCTGACCGCACCCCCGGTCACGCCCGTAGCGCCGCCGCGAACGGCAGCACCGCTCCCGCACCTGCCCTGCGCAGCTCGCGCCCGGCCACGGTGACCGTCCAGCGGCTGTCGATGAGGTCGTCGACGAGCAGCACCGGCGCACCGGCGGGGACGTCGAGCCCTGACGCGTCGAACCGGTCCCAGACTCCCGCGAGCCGGTACGTGCTGTTGCCGCCGGGACCTCCCGACGGGCCGCCGCCGCGGAGCGCGAGAGCGCCGAGGTAGGGGAGCCGACCGATCTGCGCCAGACCGCGCGCGAGGCTGTCGGTGAAGCGCGGCCGGCCGCGCGACGGCAGGGCGACCACTGCAGTGGGGCGGCTCGCCCAGCCCCAGTCGGCGAGCACCTGCACGCACGCTTTCAGGATCTCGGGAGGGCACTCGCCGTCCGGCGCTTCGGCGTCGAGGAGCTGCCGCAGGCGTCCGCCCCAGCCGAGGTCGGTGAGCCGTGCGAGCACCCGTCCCGGCTCGACCTGCTCGCCGGGGGCGATCTTGCCCCGCACGGGCACGCCGAGGCTGTCGGCGCCGGTCGGCCACAGCTTGCGCGGTTCGACGGGGACGCCGACCCGGTCGAGCTCCGCTGTGATGGTCTCCCGCGCGTCCGCGGCGACTCCCGCCGGATACCACTCGCCGGCGCAGCGGTCGCAGCGGCCGCACGGGCCGGCGTCGGGATCGTCGAGCTGCCGCTGCAGGAACTCCATGCGGCAGCCGGTGGTGGTCTCGTAGTCGAGCATCGCCTGCTGCTCGGCCTCCCGCGCCGCCGCGATCCGCTCGTAACGGTCGCGGTCGTACTCCCACGGCCGTCCCGTCGACACCCAGCCGCCCGGCACGCGCCGCACCGCGCCGTCGACGTCGAGCACCTTGAGCAGCAGTTCGAGCGTGGACGAGCGCAGGTCGACCCGGCTCTCCAGCACCCGCGTGGACTGCACCTGGTCGCTCAGCGCGCCGAGCAGGGCTGTCGCCTTCTCCTCCGTCGGCATGGCCGCCGTCGCGAAATACCGCCAGATCGCACTGTCTTCCGGGCCCGGCAGCAGCAGGACGTCCGCCGACTCCGTGGCCCGCCCTGCGCGGCCGACCTGCTGGTAGTACGCGACAGGGGAGGACGGCGCTCCGAGGTGCACCACGAATCCCAGGTCCGGCTTGTCGAAGCCCATGCCGAGGGCGCTGGTGGCGATGAGGGCCTTGACCTCGTTGCGTTTCAGCCGCCCCTCCAGCTCTTCCCGTTCGGCCGGATCGGTCTGCCCGGTGTAGGCGGCGACGTCGTGGCCCGCGCGGCGCAGCACACGCGCCGTGTCGTCCGCCGCCGACACGGTGAGCGCGTACACGATCCCGCTGCCAGGGAGGTCCGCGAGATGGCCGGCGAGCCAGGCCAGGCGTGCGGTCGCGTCCTCGAGCGCGAGGACGCCGAGCCGCAGAGACCGGCGCGCCAGCGGCCCGCGGATGGTGCGCACCGTCGCCGCGAGCGCCGAGCCGACGAGCTGTTCCTCGACGTCGGCCACCACCCGTTGATTCGCCGTCGCGGTCGTCGCCAGCACCGGGATGCCCTCCGGCAGCGCGGCGACGAGGTCGCGCAGCCGCCGGTAGTCCGGCCGGAAGTCGTGCCCCCAGTCGGAGATGCAGTGGGCCTCGTCGATGACGAGCAGTCCGCAGCGCTCGACCAGGGCCGGGAGCTGCTGGTCGCGGAAGTCCGGATTGTTCAGGCGCTCCGGCGACACGAGGAGGACGTCCACGGTGTCGTCGCGCAGCCGGGCGGCCACGTCGTCCCATTCGTGCCGGTTGGCCGAGTTGATCGACAGAGCGCGCACGCCCGCCCTGGCCGCGGCCTCCACCTGGTCGCGCATGAGGGCAAGGAGGGGGGAGACGAGGATGGTCGGCCCCGCGCCCCGCTCGCGCGCAGCAGCATCGTCGCCACGAAGTACACCGCCGACTTGCCCCATCCGGTGCGCTGCACGACCAGAGCCCTGCTGCGATCGTCGACGAGAGCCGACACCGCCTCGAACTGCCCGTCGTGGAACGCCGCGTCGGGGCGGCCGACGAGCGCGCGGAGGCGGCTCAGGGCTCGATCGCGGGTGGTCTCGGGGACGGTGTCTGTGGTGCTCATGCTGCCATCGTTCCAGACGGCGCCGACGTCGCGACCGGTGCGGGAGGATTTGTGGAAAGCTCGCTGGATCGGTGAGCTGTGGAGGACTTTTCTCTCAGCGGAAACGGGCATCCACGTCGGGTGATCGAGGAGATGAAAAGGTGGCGTCGACCCGGGAGGCCGGCGCGGAACGCTCCCGATCGGCGCCGAACGCGCACCTACAGTCGTCAGCGTGTCCACACGTACCCGCACCCGCGCACAGGCTCCGCTCCGCCCGTTCGAGCTGCGGCTCCGCCTCCCCAACGGCTCCTCCGCGGTCGTCGTGATGGAGGCGCGCAACGTGGGCGAGGCGCTCGACATGGCCCGCAGGGCGCTCGGCGACGTCCAGGTCATCGAGTCGCGGTGAGTCGTCTTCCGTGACGGCCGAGTCCCCGGGCCGCGGCCCGCTCCGCGTGATGCACGTGGTCGACAGCATGGGGAACGGCGGAGCTCAGCAGGTGGTCGTCGACCTGTCCAACTGGCTGGCCGTCGATGACGACGTCGCCGTCTCGGTGTTCGGTGCGGGAGGCCCGGCCGTCGCCCGGCTGGCGGCGCCCGTCCGCTTCATCGAGCACAGCACCGGCGGCTTCGTCGCGCAGACGATGCGGCTGCTGCGCGCGGCACGCCGGATCCGGCCGGACGTCCTTCACGCCCATCAGCGCCGAGAGGCCCTGCAGTCGCTCATCGTCGGACGGCTCCTCGGCATCCCTGTCGTGGAGCACGCGCACACGCGGCTGCCGAGCGTTCGCCCGCGGGCCCTGTCGTTCCGCAGCCGCGTCGTCTTCGCGGTCGGTCCCGCCGTCGCCGAGATGGTCATGGTCGACGTCGGCCGCCCTGCCGCGCGCGTGGTGATCGTCGGAAACGTGCCCGCCCAGCGGGGCGGAGCGCCCGACCCGGTCACGAACGAGGTCACCCCGCCGCTGCGTCTGCTCGGGGTCGGCCGGATGGTCGAGCAGAAGGACCCGCTGCGCTTCGTCCGCGTCGTGGCAGAGCTCGCGCGCCTGCGGCCCGTGGAGGCGACGTGGGCCGGCGACGGCGAGCTCCGCGACGCCGCCCGCGCGGCGGCGGTCGAACGGGGCGCGCCGATCGACTTCGCCGGCCAGGTCGACGACGTCCCCGCACGACTGGACGCCGCGCACTTCCTGCTGATGACCTCCCGCTGGGAGGGCACGCCCCTCGCGGTGCTGGAGGCCTTCGACCGCCGCCGCCCTGTCGTCGCGACGGCGTCGGCGGCGAACGGTCTCCTCGCGGACGGACGGGGCTACGAGGTCCCCGACGACGCCACGGACGCCGAGTTCGCGGCCGTTATCGCCCGGGCGGCGGACGACGCCCCAGCCCGCGCACGCGTGGTCGAGGAGGCCAAGCGCTGGGCCGACACCGAGGCGTCCCCCGAGCGTGTCTTCGGCCCGGTGCTGGAGGCGTATCGGCGGCTCACCGGGCAGGCCGTCCGCTCGTGAGCCCCCTGCTGCTCTTCGGCGGAGCGGTCGCGATCCTGGCGGTCGTCCTCCTCATGATCGCGGTGCCTCCGCGGCTGATCCGCGGGGTCGCGGTGTCGTTCACGGTGGTGGCGGCGTCGTTCGGGCTCGCGACCTTCGCACCCGACTCCGTGCGTCCGCCCGCCGCGATGGCCGCCATCGGTGTCCTGGTGCTCGCCCTGGTCCGCTCGCGTGCCGTCACCTCAGGGGGCGTCCGGTTCTGGGCGGTGACCGCCTGGTGGGGATTCATCTCGCTGAGCGTGCTGCTCACCGGAAGCTACGGCACGAATCGCATCGTGCTGTACTTCGGTCTGGCGACGCTCGCGGCGTACGTCGCCTCCTCGCTCGACCGGGCGGAGCTCAGGCTGGTGTACGCCACGATCGCCGGTCTGGCCGCAGTCCAGGTCGGCCTGGCGTTCGTGGAGATCCTGGTCCTGCCGGAGCCGATCTGGGGATACAGGGGGAAGATCCGGTACAACCCGTTCACCAACGATGTCTATGCCCGTGCCCAGGGCACGTTCGGGCACCCCATCGTCTTCGCCGTCTTCATCGGGATCGCGTTGATCGTCGCGTGGTCGAATCCGGCGCGCTGGTCTCAGAAGTGGAGACTGGTCAACCTGACGGTCGCGACCGTCGGCCTCGCACTCTCGGGAACGCGCAGCGCCGTCGCCGCCGTCGCTGTCGGGCTGCTCGTGCACGTGGCTCTGAACAGCTCCTTGACGTCCTGGTTGCGTTCCCTGATCGGCGTCGGGGCGGTCGTCATCGTGCTGCTGAACATCGACATCGGAATCGGGACGATCGTCGCCAACCTGCTCGACTCGGGTTCGTGGACGCACCGCCTCGGGGCGCTCGAGTCCGTCCGGGCGCTCCTGGACCGTCCGCCGATGGAGGCGTGGTTCGGGAACGGGTTCGGAAGCGAGGCGATCCTCTACGATCGCGGCCTCATGCAGCAGACCTACCTCCGAGCGGTCGACAACATGCTCGTCTATGCGCTGGGAACCACGGGGATCGTGGGCCTTATCGCCCTCCTCGCATTCTGGGTCGTCGCCTTCTGCTTCGCCGACCGGACCATCAAGGCGGTCCTGGCGATGCTGTTCGCGATGTTCTTCTCGTTCGACCTGTTCACGTGGATGAACGCGGGAGTCATCACCAGCCTGATGATCGCCCTCCCACGCGCGGACAGACCCGCCCAGGACGTCGTCCAGCAGGTGGAGGGCGCGCCGGCGCTGCGAGCGGTCTAGCGCCCGGCGCGGAGCTCCGTGCGGGCCGAGCGGCGCGTAGGCGCGTCGTCTTCGCCTCTCGGCGCGTCATCGCTCGACGGCGTCTCCGTTGCGCCCGCATCGCCGGCGGAGACCGCCGGGCTCTCGTTCGACGTGTAGTAGTCGTTGCGGTAGTACCCGTAGTCGTGGGAGTCGACGCCGTTCGGCGGGATCTTGTTGAGGACGGCGCCCAGCACCTTGCCGTTGACGCGCGTGACAGAGCGGTAGGCCTTCTGGAGCTGCTCGGCCGTGACCTGCTTGGCGCCGACCGTGATCACGACGCCGTCCGCGATGGTGCCGAGGATGGCCGCGTCCGTCACCGAGAGCAGCGGGGGCGCGTCGAGGAGCACCGTGGCGACGCCGGATAGCGCGCCGATCAGCTCGCGCATCGTCCGCGAGCCGAGGAGCTCGCTCGGGTTCGGCGGCACGCGGCCGGCGCCGAGCACCCGTAGGTGGCTGCTCGCTGTCGGGGCCTGGAGGGCGTCGCCGAGGGCGACCCGGCCGCTCAGCACGTCGGTGAGGCCGACCCCACCGCGCAGGTTGAACAGGGTGGACTGCATCGGACGGCGCAGGTCGCAGTCGATGATGACGACGTTCGCGTTGCCGGAGGCGATGGCGTCGGCGAGGTTCGCGGTCAGAGTGGACTTGCCCTCACCGGGGATCGAGCTGGTCACCACGATGACCTTCGGCGGGTTGTCGACGTCGATGTAGCTCAGGTTCGTGCGCAGCTCGCGCAGGGACTCGGAGATCGCGAAGAGCTGCGCCGAGTCGGCCGAGTCTTCGTGCTCGACCACGCGTTTGCGGTCGGAGAGCGCCGGGCTGGCCGGGACGGTGCCGATCACGGGGGCGTCGAGGAGGCGCTCGATCTGGTCGACCGAGCGGATCCGGCGGTCGAAGTGCTGGCGGAGCAGTGCGTAGACCAGGGCGAGCGCGAAGCCGGCGAGCAGCGCGAGCACGAGCGCCGTCTGGATGTTGGGCGACGACGGGAAGTACGGCGGGCGCGCGTTCGCGAGGGGGACGAAGGCGATCGACGGATCGCCGACCGACCCCTCCGGCGTCTCCAGCGCCTTCACCTGGTCCGAGAGCGCCGTCGTCCAGGCGTTGGCGAGCTTCGCCGCGCCGTCCGGGCTGCTCGCGCTCGCGGTGATCTCGATGATGGCCGTGTCCGCGGGAAGGGTCGCGGTGACCTTGCCGAGCAGATCGGAGATGGAGCGGTCCGTGCCGAGGATCTCCTGCGCGCGCTTGGCCACAGCGTCCGACGTCGCCACCCGCACGTACGTCTCGGCGCGGGACTTGGCGAGGCTCTCGCCCGCGAAGGTCATCGAGAGGCTCTCGCCCGCCGCCGCCTGGGTGAGGCCGGTCGACGTGGACTGGTAGACGCGGGGCTGCAGCGCGGTGAATCCCGCGACGAGACCGATCGTCGCCAGCACGATGATCGCCTCGCCGAGCCAGTAGCGCCTGATCATCCGCACGAAGTCGCGCAGGTCTCTGCCCTTCGACTGGTTCTCCGCGGTGTCCGTCGGCGAGGTCATGTCACAGCTCCATTCCGGCGTCGGGGGCCTGTTCGTGGTCGGGTTCGGGGTGCGTGGGCTCGAGCAGCCGGAGGAGCAGCAGCTCGTCGATCAGCGACCGGCAGTCGGCGCGAGCCGACTCCGGGTGGTCGGGATACCTGCCGAGCACGTGCTCGACGATCGCGTCGTCCGTCGCATGCCCGTCGAACGACTGCCAGAGCAGGCCGGAGGTTCCATTGAGGACGAACTGGCGGAAATCGGAGACGTCGGCCACCGCCCAGCGCCCCGCCGTCGTCTCCACCCACACGACGGAGCGGGCATGACGGTGCACCCGGGTGGAGGTTTCACCCTCGACATCACCCATGGCACCGGTGTGCATCACCGCCGCCACTCGAGCACCCCCGCGCGGACGAGGACGTCGATCGTGCCGTGCAGAGCCAGGTCGTCGCCGGGCGCCGCGCCGTGGACCGCCCGCAGCCGGTCGAGGAGCTCCTCTTCGGACCGGGCCGCACCGGCCTCCAGCCACAGCGTCTTCGCGACGCCGGCGAGCACCCGGAACTCGCTTCCGTGCGCGAGGACGAGCAGCTCGGCGGCCTCCAGGGCGTCGTCGGCCCGTGTGCGGATCAGGCCGGGCGCGCTTCCGTCCTCGCGGTCGCAGGCGACGATCGAGAACGCGAGGTCCTCGGCGGACAGTCGCGGCGACGCGGGCGGCCCGGAGCCCGGATCGAGGTCGAGCACGTCGGCGTAGCTGAGCTGCTCGATCCCGCCGACCTGCCGGATCAACTCCGCGAGAGCGCCGAGCGGGCGCGGATGGTGCTCCAGCGCCGAGAGCTGCGGGACGAGCGCCTCCAGGCTCTCGACCACGTCGAGGCGCCGGGACCGCGGCTGCCGCGAACCGCCCGCCTCCCGGTTCAGGACGATCACCCGGTCCACCTCGTGCGGGACGCCGGCGACGGGCAGCCCCAGCTCAGCGGGTGCGAGCTGTGCTTTGACGGGCCCTCCCCGCTCGACCGAGAGCGGCTTCGGGTAGGGGAGGACGCTGCCGTCGGCTCCGACGAGGGCCGACTCGTCCGTCAGATACCCGTGCGGGCCGGCGAGCCGGGTGACGGCGGTGGTCTTTCCCGCCCCCGACGGTCCGACCAGGAGGATCGCGCGACCGTCGGCACGGACGGCCGCGGCCGCGTGGAACAGCAGCCCCTGTCCTCTGTTCAGGTCGATGAGCGTGCGCGTGATCAGGGTGCTGGCGTCGGCCAGACCGGCGGCGGTCGCCTCCGGTGTGTCCGCGGCGGAGTCGAGGACGAGCTCGTCGTCGGTCTCGGCCCGCGGGTCGAGCAGCAGGTGCGCCCACGCGTCCGCGAAGGCTGCGGCGAGGGTGCAGGCTCCCGCACCGGTGACCCGGATCCGGAGTGCCCGACCGAGTGCGCCGACGACGAAGCCGGCCTCGGCGTCGTGCTCGTGCGGTCGGGTCGGGTGGGCGGGCATGGGTCTCCTCGGGTGCGGTCGGGTCGGTCGGAAAGACCCAGTATCGGCGCGGGCCCGGCCGAGGGGTCGCTGCGGGCCTCGCGCTCGGCGCCGCGGCGATCGGGTGATGTTTTACCTGTGTGATCCGACACGCGGCCGATTCTTCGGGTGAAGAAGGACGCGGGATGAGCGCTGTCGCCTCCTTGCCGCGGGAGCGGCGACGTCGGCGGGGTGATCATGTCCGTCTGCGTCTGCGACCGCGGCGTTCCCCGCCGCGGCATCGACTGAGGGGAGGCCTGATGCCCGGGAGCGGGTTCTCCGTCCTGTTCGTGTGCACCGGCAACATCTGCCGGTCGGCGATGGCCGAACGGCTCCTCACCGCCCGGTTGCCGCCCTCCGCCGGTGGAGCGGGGGAGGGCGTGGTCGTCCGGAGCGCGGGAACGCGGGCGGTCGTCGGACGCTCGATCTCGTCGCAGACGCGCCCCCGCGTCCGCGCGTTCGGCGGCGACCCGGACGGTTTCGTGGCCAGCCAGCTCACCGAGGCGACGATCGCCGGCTCCGACCTCGTCCTCGCTCTGACCCAGGAGCACGCGACGCGGGTCACCGCCCTCGACCCCGGCGCCTTCTCCCGGACGTTCACGCTGCTGGAGTTCGCACGCGCGATCGAGGGCTTCGCCGGGGACGGCGACCCCGGCGATCCGCATCGGTGGCGAGCGCTCACCGACCGCGCCGTGGACGCCCGCCGCCACGGCCTCCTCCCGCCGCGCAGAGACGACGACATCGACGACCCGTACGGCCGGCCGGACGAGGCGTTCGACACGATGGCGCGCCGGCTCGTCCCGGCGATCGACATCCTGGCCGGCATGCGAGAGTCCGCGTGACGACGCCCGGGGGCGGCGACGACCCGCAGCCTTCAGTGGCATCCGGGCGCAGGCAGGGGCGGCGTCGCTCCGAGCGCAGACGGCGGCGACGCGTCTGGATCTGGGTCACCGCCGCCGCCCTCGTCATCGTGCTGCCGGTGGCCCTCCTCGGCGGGTACCTGCTCTGGCTGGGGTGGTCGTTCGACGGGACGGTCGAGCGTATCCCGAACGCGTTCCCGGACGGGTCAGGGCGTCCGCCGGCCGTCGCGGGGACGACCAACTTCCTGCTCATCGGATCGGACTCCCGCAGCGGGCTCCACGATCCGCTGTCGGGCTGGGCGACCGGCGAGCGCTCCGACACGCTCATGCTGGTCCACATCCCCGCGGACCGTTCCGGGGTCGTCGTCGTCTCGCTGATGCGCGACCTCTGGGTCCCGATCCCGGGCCACGGCGAGAACAAGATCAACGCCGCCTACAGCTGGGGCGGCGTGCCGCTGACGGTTCAGACGGTCGAAGGACTCCTGGGTGCGCGGATCGACCACGTGGCGGTCGTCGACTTCGGAGGGTTCGGCGATCTCTCCACTGCTCTCGGCGGTGTGAAGGTCTGGTCCGACAAAGCGTTCACGTCCAAGAACATGCCCGGCTACAGCTTCGAGAAGGGCGAGAACCGGCTCGAGGGGTCGGCCGCCCTGGCCTTCGTCCGCGAGCGGTACTCGTTCCCCGACGCCGACTATCAGCGCGTGCGCAACCAGCAGGCGTTCGTCCGAGGGATGCTCCAGGGCTTCATCAGCGCTCAGACCCTGACCGATCCGGGCAGGACGCAATCCGCGATCACGACGCTCGCCCGGTATGTCGCGGTGGACGAGGGGCTGACCGCGTCCGCCGCCGCGTCGCTCGCGCTCAGCTTCCACGGCCTGACGCCCGACGCGATCCACACCCTCACGCTGCCCACCGCGGGGACGGGGACGTCGCCGGGCGGGCAGTCGATTGTGCGCGTCGACGAGACGCGCGTCGAGGTCCTCAGAAAGGCGCTCGCCGCCGACGACGTCATACCGACGCTGAAACGCGGCGCGCTCGGCGATGGAAGGAACTGATGGTCCGCACAGACTCACAACGCCCGCAGACGCTGACCGGCCGGCTGCGCGCCGCCCGCACGCTCGTCCTGGCGGACGCGCTCGTCGTCGGCGGCGTCCTCGCCACGGCACACCTTGCACGCTTCGGGAATCGCAACGACCCGTTCCGCATGGGGCCGCTCGACACCTCGTACGTGATGGTCTCGATCCTGATCGGGGTGATCTGGCTCGTCATCCTCGCGATGCTCAGCGGGTACGAGTCGTGGCCGAAACGCCTCAACGGCCCGTCGTACGTGCCCCCGGTCCGCGCGACCGTCTGGCTCGTCGCCCTCCTCGCGGTCGCCTCCCTCGTGCTCCAGCTCGACCTCTCGCGCGCCTACCTCGCGTTCGCGATGCCGTTCGGCCTCCTCGGCCTGATCGCCGTGCGCTTCGTCTGCCGGTGGTGGATTTACGCGCACCGCGTGCGGGGCCGCTACATCCGGCGTGCGCTCGTCGTCGGCACGCCGGAACGGGTGGCGGAGCTCGCTGCGGTCTTCGCGGAGCGGGCGGCGCGGGTCGCGGTCGACGTCGTCGCGACGACCGGCATCGAGAACGCACGCGGCCCGTATCTGCGCGAGCTCGTCGAGCGGCATCGGATCGACATCATCGTCCTGACCGAGGAGCGCGACGGCGCCAACGTCCGCCAGCTCCTCTGGGACGTCGAGGGCGCGGGCGCCGTGGTCTGGCTCTCCGTCGACGTGCCGGAGCTCGCCGCGCCGCGCGCCGAGTACTTCCCGATCGACCGGCTCCCCATCGTCGAGGTCGCGCCGGCCGACCGCTCGATCACGCGGCGACGGGCGAAACGCGTGTTCGACATCGTGCTGAGCGCCGTCGCGCTGACGCTGCTCCTGCCGATCATCGTCGTCTGCGTCATCGTGATCCGGCTCGACAGCCCGGGGCCGGCCTTCTTCCGGCAGTCGCGGGTCGGCCGCGACGGCAACCCCTTCGGCATCGTGAAGCTCCGGACAATGCGGGTGAACGCGGAGGAGGAGGTCGCGGACCTGCAGCACAGGAACGAAGGCGCGGGACCGCTGTTCAAGATCAAGGACGATCCGCGTGTCACCCGCGTCGGCAGGTTCCTGCGCCGCACATCGATCGACGAGCTGCCGCAGCTCTGGAACGTCCTCAAGGGCGAGATGAGCCTCGTCGGGCCGCGGCCGGGGCTGCCGTCCGAGGTGGCGGAGTACGACAGGGACAGCCACCGCAGGCACATCGTCAAGCCGGGGATGACCGGGCTCTGGCAGGTGAGCGGGCGCTCGGACCTGTCCTGGGAGCAGGGCGTGCGGCTCGACCTCTTCTACGTGGAGAACTGGACGGTGGCGGGAGACCTCCAGATCCTCTTCCAGACGGTCGGCGTGGTGCTGCGCCCGAACGGGGCGTACTGACACCGGCCGCGCGTCGTCATGGGCGCCGCCGGCCGCTCGCGCGCAGCACCGCGAGAGCCTTCGGGAGGGCTCGCACGCCGCGGCCCCAGCGGCGGAGGTAACGGCCGGCGAGCTGGACGGGACCGAGCGTCGTCGCAGTGGTCTCCTTCACGAGCGCGGAGGTCGGCGGGAAGAGCGCGAGGCGGAGCTTGGCGAGGCGCTCGCGGGGTGTCGCCTGCTTCCACAGCAGGGCCCGCCGCTGGGAGGCCTCGGGGAACTCCGTGCGCAGCCGCCACTCGGCGGAGGCCTCGCCCCAGTCGTACTCCGCGTCGAAGGGCTTCAGCCGCTCCAGGAACGGTCGGGCCGTCGCGAGGGCGCCGAGCTCGTCTGCGCGTTCGAGCAGGAGCGTGACGTCCAGATCGGAGCAGCGTCCGACGAGGAAGTCGAGCTCGACGCGGTGCCGCCGGGAGAAGCGCGACCGGATCGCGTGGACGGCGCCGATCATGATCGCGTCGACGAGCCCCGGGATGCAGATCGGCTGGTTGCCGCACCACATGGTCGTGCGCTGCGCCCAGATCGGCCCGAAGACCTCGCCGTCGAACTCCAGGCCCGGATAGCGGAAGTGGACGTCGATGTCGGCGGCCCACTCCGGGTGGAACATGCTCGCGCTGTGGACGGGGAAGGTGTCCGTGTCCGGGTCGTGCGCCCGCCGGCGCCAGCCACGCCGCTCCAGCTCGGCGAGGAGGGTGGCGTAGTCGTCGTGGGTCACGAGCACGTCGACATCGCTGCTGAGGTGGGCGGGGCGGAGCCCGTACTGGTCCGCGGCGATCCCTTTGATGACGAGCAGCCGGACGCCGATCGAGGCGGCCAGCCGGGAGACGGCGGCGGTGAGCAGCAGCGTCGGGTCGGGGACCGCCGGAGGGCCGGACGGGACGCTGGCCGGTTTCACCATGCTTTTCACTCCAGGTCTGCCGATGGGCGATCGTTGGGGGAGGCCGACGTGGCCGGCCGCGTCCCGCGTCGCCCGGGAATCCGCGGCGCCCGGGCGCGAGGGCGGGGCCGCCCGCGGCTCTTCCCCACCCATAGTCACCTGACTCGGTGCGCCGCCGGCGTTCGCGAACCGTGGATATGGGACGCAGCCGCTCCCGTGGGATTCCCGGATTTCCGGTGCGCGAGGTGAGCGCTCAGGTGATCCTGATGTGCCGCTGCCGCAGGATTCCGGGAACGGCCGGGATCGGGGCCTTCCGCATCCGGCTTACTTGAGGTCTGCGGTCGCCGCTTCCGGTACGGGTACCCGGAGCCGCGCCGCCAGTGGGTGGCTGAACGTCCTGCGTCCCAGTGCGTGACGACGTCCACCCCGGGTGCCGGCCCGCTTATTCGGGTTGAGCGGCCGGCACCTCTTCTTCGTCGGTCAGACCCGACGGCGTCGGTTGCGCTGGGCGGCGCTGATCGCGCCGAGCAGCGCCGAGACGACGATGACGATCCCGAGGGCGGCGATCCACACGGCGACGGCGCCGCCGGGGGAGAGCGTCGCGAGCCACACGGTGATGCCGGCGAGGCGCACGGGCGAGGAGACGACCACCAGGACGGTGGCGGCGAGCAGGATGATCAGGATGCCCCAGACGATCCCGCCCCAGCGCACGGGCGGCGGGCCGGAGGGCGTCGGGCGCACAGGGAACACGTAGGGCGCTTCGGAGAGCCAGGGCTCGGCGGGGGCGGCGGGCGGCGCTGCGGCCGCCGACGTGGGCGCGGTCGCCGGGTCGGCGGCCGCGGAGGAGGCCTGCCGCTCCGCCGCCGGGATTACGAGCGTGTCGGCCGTCTCCGCCGTGTCGGACGCGATTGGGATCACCAGGGTCTCCGCCTCGTCGGACCCGGCGGCGGCCGGTGTCGGCGTCGGTGTCGATGCCTGTGCGGGCTGCTGGGCGGTCACGTCGTCGGTCGGCTGGTCGGCGTTCGTGGGCATCTCGTTCTCGCTCTCGTTCACTTCTGGACTCGCTCGACGTGGACCGCGTCGATCTGCGCGACGCGGACGATGGCCTCCGGGGTCCCTGCCGGTCCGACCACGAGGTCCGTGGAGCATCCGCCGAACGGCCCGGGGTCGCAGCGGTGCACCTGGTCGCCGCCCGAGGGGTCCGTCACCGTCACGGCGGAGACGGTCGCCGTCTCCACGCGGACCGTGGCGTCCACGGGGACGATCACCGTGGTCGGCCCTGGGCCCTTGGCGAGGTTCACCACGGGCGTGCCGGGGGCCGCAACGGCCTTCGTGAGGTCGATCGTCGTGTCGCCGAGGGCCTGGAGGTAGTTCGCGCTCCCGGCCGGGGTCGCAGAGAGGGTGCTCCCCGCTGTGACGCTCGCGTCCAGGCGGACCGCCGGCGAGGTCGGCAGCAGTGCGGCCAGCACGGTGAGCGCCGCGAGCAGGATGCCGAGGAAGATCAGGAAGCCGCTGCGGCGGCGGGCGATCCCCGCGATCAGGATCGTGATCCCGAAGACCAGTGTCGCCGCGGCGAGGGAGGCCGTCAGGGCGTAACCGGGCAGGCCGGTGAGCGGTCCCCAGAGCGCCCCGGCGAGAGCGCCGGCGACGAGCGCCAGCCCCACCGACAGCCAGCCGATGGCAGCGCCGACCCGCGGGTTCGCCGCACGGTAGGCCACGCGCCGGGCCTCGGCGTCTGCGTTCGCGGCGGCCGCCTGCGCCCGGAGCTGGGCCGAGCGCTGCGCCTTCACCGTGCGCATGTCCTCGGAGAGCCGCTGCTTCCACTCGTCGTGCTCGGTCTTCCACTGCGCCTGGCGGGCGCGCCAGTCGGTGACCTCCTGCTCGCCGGCTCCGGAGCCGGGCGCGGGAGGCGCGGTCGGCTCTGCGGCTGTGGCGACGGTGGGCGTCGCGGGGGCGGCGGCGTTGGTCGCGGCGGCTGCTGCGGCGGACGGCGCAGCAGCGGGCGGAGGCGCCTGCTCGGCCGTCGCCGCGCGTCCCGCACTCCCGTTCCACGACTGGCGGTCCGCCCGGCGCCCGGCGAAGACGATCAGCGTGGTGGCGGCCGCCAGGACGATCAGCGTCCAGACGATCCGCCCGACCGCGTCCCCCCAGCCAGGATCGCGACCGAACCACCACACCCCGTCCGACCACGGGAGGAGCGAAAGGACGACGAGCACCCCGATCGCGACCATCGGCGGCTCGAACTCGCCCTCGAAGAGTCGCTGCAGGTGGATGCGGCCGTCCGTGTCCGGCAGCAGCGCCCAGGCGACGGCGTAGAACAGGATGGCGGGCGCGCCGAGCAGCGCGGCCACGACCAGGATGCCGCGGACGATGAGGGGATCGATCCCGATGCGGTACGCGATGCCCGCGCAGACGCCGCCGATCCAGCCGTCCGAGCGTGTGACGCCGAGGCTGCGCATCCAGTCGAAGAAGCGGGTGCCGCGGCCGGAGAGACCGGTCTGCGGGCCGCCGTACGGGGCCTGCGTGCCGCCGGCGGCGGAGCCGGCCGCGGAGCCGTCCGGCGGGGGAGGGGTCGTGCTGTCGTTCACCATGACTCGATCGTGGCGCGCGGCGACGCCGGGTCGCTATCGGGGGACACCCTGACCGCACCCTGATTCCCGCCTCTCGCGCTGTGCGGGAGGGACCGGTTCTGCTTGGATTCCAGGTATGGCCTCCACTCCCGCGACCCGAGGGCGCACCCCGCGCCCTCCGCTCGCGCGCCCGCGCGACTGCCTGGTCGGCGGGGTGAGCGTCGCTCTGGCCGACCACCTCGGCTGGCCGCTGGTCGCCGTGCGCTGGATCTTCGTCGGCACGGCCCTGATCGGCGGCGCGGGCGTGCTGTTCTACCTGTGGCTCTGGGCGCTGACGCCGCTGCGCGCCGCGACCCCGGACGATCCGGACGACCGGGTCACCCGCCGGGTGAATGTGCCGTGGGTGCTCGCCGGGGTCGGCGCCGCCGCTGGGGTCGCCGCCATCGTGATGGTCGCAGCGGACGCGCAGGGCTCCGCGTTCGGCGCCGTGCTCACGTCGGTCCTGCTGCTGGTCGCGGCCGTCGTCTGGGATCAGCTCGTGGACGACCAGAGCCTCGCCCCGTCCCCGCTCGCGCCCGCGACGTTCCGCCTCGCCGCCGGCGGGTTCCTCGTCGCGCTGGCTCTCGTTCTCAGCGGGATGCAGGCAGGGCGCTCCTCGGGGTACCTCTGGCTCGCCATCATCGGCGCCACCTTCGCGGGCGCGGCGGTCCTGGTCGCCCCGTGGGCGCTGCGGCTCTGGCGTGAGCTGATCGCCGAGCGGACCGCGCGCGTCCGTGAGGAGCAGCGCGCCGAGATGGCCGCGCACCTCCACGACTCCGTGCTGCAGACGCTCGCCCTCATCCAGAACCGTGCGGGAGCCTCCAGTGAGGTCGGCCGGATCGCGCGTGCCCAGGAGCGTGAGCTGCGCGACTGGCTCTACGCGGAGGGGGCGGACGGCGTCGCACCGGAGGACTCCGACCTCGCGACGGAGCTTCGCGAGGTGGCGGCGGCGCTGGAGGTCGACCACGCCGTCCACTTCGACGTCGTGAGCGTGGGCGAGCCCGTGCTCCGCGCGCCTGCCGAGCTGGCGGCCGCCGCGCGGGAGGCGATGCTCAACGCGGCCAGACATGCAGGCGGCGACGTCTCCGTGTATGTGGAGTCCGGCGCGGGGACGGCCGACGTGTTCGTCCGCGACCGCGGTCCCGGCTTCGACATCGCCGCGCTGCCGGAGGGCCGACTGGGCGTGCGCGAGTCGATCGTCGGCCGGATGCGCCGGGCGGGAGGCCACGCCACGGTCACGTCGCGGGACACCGGCACCGAGATCCACCTGACCGTCGAACTGCCCGCCGAGCGAGAATGAGACCATGACCGACGACACAGCCTCCGGCGCGATCACGGTCGTGATCGTCGACGACCACTCGATCTTCCGCTCGGGCCTCCGCTCCGACCTGGACGACCGCCTCCGCGTCGTGGCCGAGGCGCAGGACGTCGACGGCGCCGTGGAGGCGATCCTGCGCACGCACCCGGACGTCGTGCTGCTCGACGTGCACCTGCCGGGCGGCGCGGGCGGCGGCGGCGCGGAAGTGCTCCGTCGCACCGCGGCAGAGCACCAGCGCACGCGCTTCCTCGCGCTCAGCGTCTCGGACGCGGCGGAGGATGTCGTGGGCGTCATCCGCGGCGGGGCCCGCGGCTACCTCACCAAAGGCAGCTCCGGGCGTCAGGTCAGCGACGCGGTCGTGGCCGTCGCGGGCGGTGACGCCGTCTTCTCGCCGAAGCTCGCGGGCTTCGTGCTCGACGCGTTCGGCGCGGCGGCGGGGGAGCAGGCCGAGACCACGGACGAGCTCGACCGGCTCTCGGCGCGCGAGCGGGAGGTCATGCGGCTGATCGCGCGGGGCTACGCTTACAAGGAGGTCGCGGCCGAGCTCTTCATCTCGGTCAAGACCGTCGAGACCCACGTCTCGGCTGTGCTGCGCAAACTCCAGCTCTCCTCGCGTCACGAGCTCACCGCGTGGGCGCTGGAGCGCAAGCTCCTCTGAGCGAGGTGCGTGTTGTCAAGCGGCTGCCGCGTTTTTGCGAGGGGCGCGGCGTCCCGTACACTTGGTGGCGGTGGTTGAATCCGCCAAGCTTTTCTGCGCCTATTTTCATGTATGCCAGGAGGGTTTTCGGGTTCACGATCCCTAGGGCGGTAGCTCAATTGGCAGAGCAGCGGTCTCCAAAACCGCAGGTTGCAGGTTCGATTCCTGTCCGCCCTGCAAACCGGCATCCCGGATGCCGGTCCACGAAAGGTGTAACGAGGTGGCCCGAAAGGTAATCGACGAACCGAGCGAGGAAGTCGTCGCCAACGCCAAGAAGGAGCGCGCTGCGAGGCGCAACCCCTTCGCGCGGATCGCCCTGTTCATCCGGCAGGTCATCGGCGAGCTCAAGAAGGTCGTCACGCCGACGCGCAAGGAGCTCCTGAGCTACACCGGCGTCGTGCTCGTCTTCGTGGTGATCATGATGGCGATCGTGTCCCTGCTCGACTGGGTGTTCGGTCTCGGTGTGGTGTGGGTCTTCGGTAATCCGAAGTAATCCGCTCCTCCCGACCGGCCGCACGGCCATACCGACAGAAATGGAATGAATTCAGTGTCTGAGACGAACCGCGACGACGTCGACTGGGCGACCGCTGCCGAGCAGTCCTCCGAAGACGACGAGGCGCAGACGGGCAATGTCCTGGAGCGCGACGAGGAGTCGTCCGACCCCGCCGAGCACGAGGCGCTGCACATCGTCGCCGAGGACGGCACCGAGATCGATCTGGACGCTGTCCTCGACGCGATGGCCGAGGCCGTCGACCCCGAGGCCGACCGCGCCGTCGACGAGGCCCTCGAGGTCGACTCCTCCGAGGAGGCCGAAGCGGCCCAGGAGGCCGTCGAGGACGAGGACGAGGCCGCGAGCGACCCGTACGAGGAGTTCCGCGCCGAGCTGCGCGCCAAGTTCGGCAAGTGGTACGTCATCCACTCCTACGCCGGCTTCGAGCGCCGCGTGAAGTCCAACATCGAGAACCGCATGGTCTCCATGAACATGGAGGACTTCATCTTCGAGGTCCAGGTCCCGATGGAGGACGTGGTCGAGATCAAGAACGGCCAGCGCAAGATGGTCAACCGCGTGCGCATCCCCGGCTACGTGCTGGTGCGCATGGACCTCAACGAGGACAGCTGGTCCGTCGTCCGCCACACCCCCGGCGTCACCGGCTTCGTCGGCAACGCGCACAACCCGACCCCGCTGCGGTTCGAAGAGGCCTTCTCGATGCTCAAGAGCCTCGTGCAGATCGAGCAGGCTCCGGCCAAGGGCGCCGCGAAGGGTCAGAAGACCACCGCGCGGGTCATCCCGGCCGAGGTCGACTTCGAGATCGGCGAGACCATCACCATCAAGGAAGGCTCGTTCGCGGGCCTGCCTGGCTCGATCAGCGAGATCAAGCCGGAGAGCGGCAAGCTCACCGTGCTCGTCTCCCTCTTCGAGCGCGAGACCCCGGTCGAGCTCAGCTTCGACCAGGTCACGAAGCTCTGACGGGAATCATTCAGGGCATCCCCCAGTTTCCACACACAGATTTCACACTCACCGGGTCTCGGAAGGGCCGAGAAACCGGGAGAGCGACGCGGGCGTGACGCCCACGTGCTCGAATACACAAAGAAGGAAGAGACATGGCACCGAAGAAGAAGGTCACCGGTCTGATCAAGCTTCAGATCAAGGCCGGCGCCGCCAACCCGGCCCCGCCGATCGGCCCGGCCCTGGGTCAGCACGGCGTGAACATCATGGAGTTCTGCAAGGCGTACAACGCGGCGACCGAGGCCCAGCGCGGCAACGTCATCCCCGTGGAGATCACCGTCTACGAGGACCGTTCGTTCACGTTCATCCTGAAGACCCCGCCGGCCGCTGAGCTGATCAAGAAGGCCGCGGGCGTCCCCAAGGGCTCCGGCGTGCCGCACACCACCAAGGTCGGCAAGCTGACCCAGGCACAGGTGCGCGAGATCGCCGAGCAGAAGATGGTCGACCTCAACGCCAACGACCTCGACGCGGCGTCGAAGATCATCGCAGGCACCGCCCGTTCGATGGGCATCACGGTCGAGGCGTAAGCCCGACCTCCCCGTCACCCCAGACATCACCGTGGCAGAGCCGGCCAGGCTCGCACCACATTCTCGTTAGGAGAAATCTCATGGCACAGAAGTCCAAGGCCTACCGGGCCGCGGTCGACAAGATCGAAGCCGGCAAGTTCTACACCCCCACCGAGGCCGTCACCCTCGCGAAGGAGACCGGTTCCGCCAAGTTCAACTCGACCGTCGAGGTCGCGCTGAAGCTCGGTGTGGACCCGCGCAAGGCGGACCAGATGGTCCGCGGTACCGTCATTCTTCCTCACGGTACCGGCAAGACCGCGCGCGTCATCGTGTTCGCGACGGGTCCGGCCGCTGAGGCCGCGATCGCCGCGGGCGCCGACGAGGTCGGCGGCAGCGACCTGATCGAGAAGGTCGCCGGCGGTTACACCGACTTCGACTCGGCCGTCTCCACCCCGGAGCTCATGGGCCAGGTCGGCCGTCTCGGCAAGGTGCTCGGCCCGCGCGGCCTGATGCCGAACCCGAAGACCGGCACGGTCACCCCGGATGTCGCGAAGGCCGTCTCCGACATCAAGGGCGGAAAGATCGAGTTCCGCGTCGACAAGCACGCCAACGTCCACTTCGTGGTCGGCAAGGCCGGCTTCACCGCCGAGCAGCTCGACGAGAACATCAAGGCCGCCCTCGACGAGGTCGTCCGTCTCAAGCCGTCCGCTTCGAAGGGCCGCTACATCCAGAAGGGCGCCGTGTCGACCACGTTCGGCCCCGGCATCCCGCTGGACGTCAACGCGATCTGATCGCACACGCGTAGGAACGGGCCGGTCACCTCAGGGTGACCGGCCCGTTCTGCGTGTCCGAAGGGCATTACGCTGGCGGGATGACCGTCCAGATCCGTCCTGCGACCGCCGCGGACGCGGAGGCGCTAGCGGAGGTCGCAGCCGTGACCTTCCCGCTCGCGTGCCCGCCGCACACCACGGACGAGGCCAAGGCCGCCTTCATCGCGGCCGTGCTCTCGGCGGAGCGATTCGGCGAGTACACGGTCGACCCGGCGCGGCGGCTGCTCATGGCCGAGAGCGACGACGGGTCCGTGATCGGCTACACGATGGTGAACCTCGGCGAGCCGGCCGACGCCGACGTGCGGGCCGCGGTCCGGGTGCGCCCGACCGCCGAGCTCAGCAAGTGCTACGTCCTCCCCGGTCACCACGGCGAGGGCGTCGCCGGGCGCCTGATGGAGGCAAGCCTGGCCGCTGCGGCCGCGGCCGGCGCGGCGGGGATCTGGCTCGGCGTGAACGAGGAGAACGCGCGGGCCCAGCGGTTCTACGGCAAGCACGGGTTCGAGCGCGTCGGCTCCAAGCGTTTCCTGGTCGGGGACCGGCTGGAGGACGACTGGGTGATGGAGCGCGAGCTGGTCAGCCCTCCGCGACCTTGATCACGATCGCGCCCTTGGTGTGCTCGTGCTCGAGCGCCCAGTGGGCCTCCGCGATCTCGTCCAGCGGGAAGATCCGGTCGACGTGCACGCGGACGCTCCCCGTCTCCAGGAGGCGCGCGATGACGGCGAGCGTGCTCCCGTCCGGCGCGCCGGTGTAGCCGGTCGTACGCACCCCCGCGGCGCCGGCGGCCTCGGCCAGCCCGGGCTCGACGCCGGCGGGGGCGTCCAGCACGAGGAGGCCGCCCGGCCGGATGAGGGCGAGCGCGCGGGTGGCGCGCTCGGTGTCCGGGGCCGGGTCGATCACGACGTCCACGGTGTCGCCGAGCCGGGTGGGGTCGTAGCCGGTGGCGTCCTCGTCCACCACTTCGGCGGCGCCGAGCGAGCGCAGCCAGGCGTGGTTCGCGCTTGGCGTCGTGGCGATCACGTGGGCGCCGAAGTAGGCGGCGAACTGGATCGCGAAGTGCCCGACGGCGCCGGTTCCCGCGTGCACGAGCACCCGCTGGCCTTCGTGCGCCTTGGCCAGCTCCACCACCATCCCCCACGCCGTCAGCGCCGCGTGCGGGGCCGCTGCTGCCTCGATATGCGAGAGGGTCGCCGGCTTGCGGACGAGGCTCACGCTGGGCACGGAGACGTACTCGGCGTAGCTGCCTCCGAAGCGGGGGACCATCACCATCCCGAAGACCTCGTCGCCCGGGCGCAGCGGATGGGCGGCGAACGGTGACTCCACGACCACGCCGCTGAAGTCGTGGCCGAGCACGGCCGGGAAGCTGTGGATGGCGCCGAACGCGCCGCTGCCCGACCGGGTGGACGCGTCGAGCGGGTTCACGCCCGCCGCGACGACCTTGACCAGGAACTCCGCGTTCACCCGGTCGGGGGTCGGGGCCTCGCCGATCCGGAGGGCGTCCGGGTCGCCCGCCGCGTCGAGGAGCGCGGCGCGCATCGTGTTCGGCATTCGTGATCCCCTCGTCGCGTCGCCGCGAACGGTGCGGCTGCTCCCAGTCAAACGCGCGGAGGGGTCGCGGGTGTTTCGGGCGGGTCACCGCGTGTGAACAGTCTGTTTCCCGGTCCGCTCAGGTTGCTCCGGCCCGGCTCAGGACGTTCGCAGGGATGGTCCGGTTAGAATCCCTCGACCCGAATCATCCCGAGGAGGCCTTGTGCGACGACTGCTGCGTATCGTGCGCCAGCCGTTCGCCCTGCCGATGCTCGGCAGTGGTCGGCAGCGGGCCGTGCCCGTTCTCCTGGCGATCGGGACCGTGTGCGTGCTCAGCGGGCTGACGATCATCTGGGCCGCCAGGCTCACCGTGCCGTACCCGGTCTACGTGAGCGAGCTCGGTGCGGTCGGCGCCTCCACCGCGGTCCCGTTCAAGGTCGCGCTGCTGCTCATCGCCGCCGGCGGTTTCTCGGTGGCGCTGGCGAGCGGGCACGTCCGGTCGTCGGTGCGCGCGCTGAACCGGTGGGCTCCCGCCGTCAGCCTCGGCTTCGCGGCGCTGTGCTTCGTCCTGGCCTCGCAGGTCACCTGCACGGCGTACTGCCCGGTCCCGCTGGTCGACCCGGCGTCCACCGTGCAGGATCTCGTGCACACCGTGTCGGCGGTTATCGGCTTCGCGGCGGCGTGCTTCGCCATGCTCCAAGTCGCGTTCGCCTCCGGCCTGCCGCGGGTCGCGCGCGTGTCTCTGGCGAGCTGCGTCGCGGTCGCGCTCATCACGATCGTGGGCGGACTGCTCGCGCTGGTGCACGTCGCGACGGACATCGGGGCGTGGCTGGAGCTCGTCGGCACCACGGTCGCGATCGCGTGGATGGCGGCCTACGCTCTTGCTCTGGTCCGGGGGCCGGCCGGTGACCGCAGCGCGCCGGCTGACGCAGCGGAGGCCGCGGAGGCCGACCAGTCGGATCAGGAAGCGATCGTCGGCTGAGCCTGTAACGTCCGAGGCTCCGCCTGGGCGGCCGGCCGGGCCGTCGCCTCGCGCAGGAGGTCGATCAGGTCGCCGGCCAGCTTCACGAGCCGGGCGATCTCCCGGTCGTCGCGGTCGACCCACTGGCACTGCGGCTCGTCGTGGATGGGCACGAACCGGTCGTGCTGCTCCCAGACGAACAGCGTCCGCTCGGCGCCGAGGACGTACTGCTGCCACCAGATCTGCCGGAGGTAGTGCCGCGGGATGCTGTTGAACGGCTTGTTCGTGGTCTTGATCTCGGCGAGCTCGATCCGGCCGCCGGTGCGCAGGACCAGGCCGTCGGGCGTCGCGAGGTGCCGCCGGTCGCGTTCGGCGTGGAAGAGCAGGTCGGAGGGCTGGATGCCGTGGGTCGCGGCCACCCAGGCGGCGATCTCCGGCTCCCGGCTGCGGCCGTGCTGGGTGAAGACGTTGCCGGAGAACCCGGAGCCGTTCAGCTTGTCGTAGACGGCCGCGCGGAGCGACTGCGGGGAGGACAGCTTGGCGACGTCGGTCGCGGTGATCCCGCGGCTGCGGGCGCGGAGCCAGCCCACGCGGTCGCTGGACGACGCGACGATTCGCGCCAGATGCCCGGTCGCGCCGGGGACCGCCGGCACCACCGGCCGCGGGGCCGGAGCCGACGAGCTCGGGCCGAGGTCCGCCAGGACGCCCGGCCGGTAGAGGTCGGCGGTGCGGGTGGCGGAACGGTCGAACACCCGTCCATTCTGCCTCGCTCCGGGGACGTACGCTGTCAGCCCACGCCTGCGGCGCCGAGCTGGCGGCGTGCCTCGTCGATGGTGGCGAGCGTCGACACGGCCTCGTCCAGCGAGTGCAGCGGCGACTCGGTGCGGCCCTCGGCGACGTAGCGGGCGAGGGCGGCCGCCTCGTACGACATCCCCTCGCGGTAGGGGCGGCCGTACGGGTCGCGCCATTCGGCGCGGACCCGGCCATCGGACCCGACCACCCGCAGCCCGCTCGGCCCCCAGAACGGGCTGTCCAGCTCGATCCTGGCGTCAGAACCGCAGATGGTCGCGAGCGACGGCGTGCCGGCCCGCAGGCCCGTGCTGAGCAGCGCCTGGCCGCCGCGGGCCGAGCTGAGGATCAGCGCCACCTGCTCGTCCACGCCGGTCGGGGCCAACGTGCCGGTGGCGATGATCCCGGCGGGGGCGCCGAGCGCGAACGACGCCCACGACACGACGTAGACCCCGAGGTCGAGGAGGGCGCCGCCGGCCAGGGCAGGGTCCCAGAGCCGCCCGGCCGGGTCGAAGGGGGCGTTCCCGCCGAAGTCGGCGGTGACCACGCGCACCTCGCCGAGGGCGCCGGCGTCGAGGAGCTGACGCACGATGTCGGTCTGCGGCAGGTAGCGGGTCCACATCGCCTCCATCGCGAAGACGCCGGCCTCCCTGGCCGCCGCGGCGATCCGCCTGGCCTGGTCCGCGGTCGCGGCGAGCGGCTTCTCGACCAGGACGTGCTTGCCCGCCGCGATGGCGAGGAGGGCGTGCTCCAGGTGCTCGCTGTGCGGCGTGGCCACGTAGACGACGTCCACGTCCGGGTCGGCGACCAGGGCCTCGTACGAGTCGTGGGCGCGCTCGACGCCGTGCGCCGCCGCGAACGCTGCGGCCCGCTCGGCCGAGCGGGAGCCGCAGGCGACCATCCGCTGGCTCGTGTGCGCGTGCAGTGCGTCGGTGAAGTCGGCGGCGATCCCGCCGGGGCCGATCACGCCCCAGCGCAGCGCCGGCGCGTCCGCCGGATCGGGGAAGCGAGGAGCGGGCAGTGTGATGTCGACCATGCGACCAGTCTGCCGCGAACGAACTGACAGGACACGCCGCCTCCCACGGTGCGGAGGCGGCGTGTCCTGTCAGGTGGATGGTCGGGCTAGACGGGCTGGGGGTTGGAGACCTCGGGGATGGCGCGTGCGCCGACAGGCGCGGCCCAGCGGACGCCGTTGGCGAGGACGCGGCGCACCTGCGGGTGGAAGTACACCGGGTACTCCTGGTCGCCGGGCGAGAAGTAGAAGATCTTGCCGCGTCCGCGCGTGAACGTCACGCCCGAGCGGAACACCTCGCCGCCGGTGAACGAGCTGATGAACACCAGGTCGTCCGGGGTCGGGATGTCGAAGAACTCCCCGTACATCTCCTGCGCCTCGATCACGATGGGCTGGTCGACGCCCTGGGCGATCGGGTGCGTGGGGTTCACGTTCCAGACCAGCTCGCGCTCGCCGCCCGCCGGGTTGCGCCAGCGCAGCGAGCAGGTGGTGCCGAGCATCCGGATGAAGATCTTCGAGAAGTGCCCGGAGTGCAGCACGATCAGGCCCATCCCGCCGAGGACGTGCTGCCGCACGCGCTCCACGACCTCGTCGGAGACCTGGTCGTGAGCGATGTGTCCCCACCAGAGCAGCACGTCGGTCTCGGCGAGCTGCTGCTCGCTCAGGCCGTGCTCGGGGTCGGCGAGCGTCGCCGTGCGCACGACGACCTCCTCGCCGAGCAGCTCGGTGAGGCCGGCGGCGATCGCGCCGTGGATGCCGTCGGGGTAGATCGCGGCGATGTCGGGCTGGGTGGTCTCGTGGACGCCTTCGTTCCAGACGGTCACACGGAGTGCGGTCATGGTCATGCCTCCTGGCTGGTCTCGGTAGTGGTCGTGTCGTCGAGGCCGGCCGTCGCCGGGCTCAGGCGCACCTCGGCGCCGAGGCGGGCCGACTCGTAGGCCGCGTCGATGACGCGCGCGCGGTCGAGGGCGAGCGAGCCGTCCCAGTGCGACCAGTTCGCCTGATCGGCGACATGCTCCAGGAACGTCTCGACCACGGCGAGGTGGCCGCGGCCGGCGTCGGCGGTCACTGCGACGTCCTCGACCTCCTCGCCCTCGCCGGTGAAGATGGTCAGCTCGCCGGCGGGGGCGTAGTCGACCACGCGGAGGTCCGCGCCGCCCTCGGTGCCGTAGAGGGTGATGCCGAACTCGTCGCCGGCGGGACGGTAGGCGGCCCAGCTCGTCTCGAGCACGATGGACCCGCCGCCCTCCAGGCGCAGCAGCAGGCTGGCGAGGTCTTCCACCTCGTAGGCGGAGCCGACGTGCTGCTTGTCGCTCTTCGCGCCGCCGCGGCCGCGCGTGCCGAGCTCGGAGTGGGTGACGGCGGAGACCGCGGTGACCTGCGGCTCGCCGAACAAGTGCAGCGCGTAGTCGAGCACGTGCACGCCGATGTCGATCAGGGGTCCGCCGCCGGCCATCTCGCGATTGGTGAACCAGCTTCCGAGCGCCGGGATGCCGGCACGGCGCAGCCAGACCGCCCGCGCGTGGTACGGCCGGCCGATCTGGCCGGCGTCGATCGCGGCCTTGAGCGCCTCGATGTCGCCGCGGCGGCGGTGGTTGAAGGCGACCTCCAGCACGCGGCCGGAGCGGTGGGCGGCGTCGACCATCGTCTGCGCCTCGACGGCGGTGCGCGCGATCGGCTTCTCGCTCAGCACGTGGATGCCGGCCTCCAGCGCTCCGACGGCGATCGGCGCGTGCAGGAAGGTGGGGACGGCGACGCTCACGACGTCGAGGTCGCCGTCGGCGACGAGGTCGCGCCAGTCGCTGTAGCGACGGGTGACGCCGTACTTCTCGCCGAGCTCGGCGCGCGGGCCGTCCTCCATGCCGGCGATGGCGACGAGCTCGACGCCGGGGAGCGTCGCGTAGGCGTCCATGTGCTGCTGGCCTGCCCAGCCGAGGCCGACGACGCCGGCGCGGAGCGGGGTGGTCGGAGTGGATGCGGTGGTCACTGCGGTCCTTTCGAGGTTCGTGTGCGTGGTGCGGTGGAGCGTTGTCGTGGTGGTCGGTGGTCGGTGATCTCGCCGGTCGAATCGATTCGACCTTTCCGGCGGGAGGTGGAGGGAGCGGGCGGCTCAGCGGGGGAGGGGAGGGGAGGCGACGCCGAGGGTGTCCTGGATGACCATGATGGCCGCCCCGATGGCGCCGCCGGTCTCGCCGGAGCGGGACTGGGTGATGGTGAGATGCTGGGTCGCGAGCGGGGTCGAGCGCTGGTAGACGACCTCCCGCACCCCGGCGAGGAGCTGCTCGCCGACCTGCGACAGGCTGCCGCCGACGACGACGAGCGAGGGGTTCAGGAGGTTGACGCAGGTCGCGACGACCTCGCCCAGGTCCCGGCCGGCCTGGCGGATGGCCTGCAGCACCTCGGCGTTGCCGGTGCGGGCGAGCGCCACGACGTCGTCGCTGGTCTCGGCGGGGATGCCCGCCGCGGTGAGCGCGCGCGCGATGGCCGGCCCGCTCGCGAGGGCCTCCAGGTCGGCGTCGCGGGCGCCGTGGCTCGGGGTCTCGCTGGTGAACGGAACGCGCACGTGGCCGAGGTCGCCCGCCGAGCCCTGCGCGCCGCGCTGCAGGCGGCCTCCGCTGATGATGCCGGCGCCGATGCCGGTGGCGACCTTGACGAAGAGCAGCTCCGACTGGTCGGGCCAGGCGAGGGCGTGCTCGCCGAGGGCGAGCAGGTTCACGTCGTTGTCGACCAGCACGGGCACATCGAAGACGCGCCGCATGTAGGCCGGGATGTCGAAGCGGTCCCAGCCGGGCATGATCGGCGGGTTGACCGGGAGGCCCGTCGAGTGCTCGACCGGCCCCGGCACGCCGACGCCGACGCCGATCAGGTCGCCGAGCGGGCGTCCGGTCGCGGCGTACAGGCGCTCGGCGGTCTCCAGTGCCCAGTCGAGCACGGCCTCCGGTCCGTCGGAGATCCTGAGCCGGCGGGACTCGCTGCTCGTGATCGTGCCGGCGAGGTCGGCCAGCGCGACGACGCCGTGGGTGGCGCCGAGGTCCACGCCCAGCACGACGCGCGAGTCGGGGTTGAACCGGATGCGCGCGGGCGGCCGGCCGCCCGTCGAGACATCGTCGCCGGCCGGAGCCACCAGCCCGGACTCGGTGAGCGTGTCGATGCGCACCGCGATCGTCGAGCGGGCGAGGCCGGTGAGCTCGGCGAGCTGCGCGCGAGTACGCGGAACGCCGTCGCGCAGGATCGCCAGGAGTTCCGAGGCGTCAGCGGCGACGATGCCGGACTCCCGGACACTGTCGGTCATGCACGTATTGAACCACAGGGCTGGTCGGCGGTCCAAAGGCCGCCGATGAAGCGACGACTTTTGATTGACAATCGGCAGAAGTCTCGCTTGAATGGAGGTCGGCGCCGTTTCGTGCGCCGACATCCCCAGCGAACTCGACGAGGAGAACCATGTCGACGTCAAAACTCTCCGTGCAGCTCTATACGGTCCGTGAGCTTCTGACCGAAGACACGGTCGGGACCCTCCGCCGCATCGCGGACATCGGCTTCACCCAGGTCGAGCCGTTCGGCTTCCTGGACTTCGCGGACGGCCTCCGCCAGGGCTTCGCCGAGACCGGCCTGACCGCGCCCACCACTCACCAGGGCTTCATCGGCCGCGACGACCTGGACACCGTGTTCGCCGCCGCCGCCGACCTCGGCATCCAGACGGTCATCGACCCGCACGTGCCCGCCGAGCGCTGGCAGACGGCCGAGGACGTGGAGGCCACCGCCGCCGCCCTCAACGCCGCCGCCCAGGTCGCCGCGAAGCACGGCGTCCGCGTCGGCTACCACAACCACGCCCACGAGCTCGAGAGCACCATCGAGGGCGTCACCGCGCTGGAGTACTTCGCGAGCAAGCTCGCCCCGGAGGTCGTCCTCGAAGTCGACACCTACTGGGTGATCGTCGGCGGCAAGGACCCGGTCGAACTGCTCACGAAGCTCGGCGACCGCGTCGTCGCCCTCCACATCAAGGACGGCCCCGGCACCACCGAGACCAAGGACCAGGTCGCCGTCGGCCAGGGCTCCGTGCCCGTCGCCGCCATCATCGACGCCGCGCCGAACGCCCTCCGCGTCATCGAGCTCGACGACTCCCGCGGCGACCGCTTCCAGGCCGTCGCCGACAGCTACGCCTACCTCACCTCGGAGGTCTTCGCGTGAGCGGGACCGGCACGGTCGGCGTCGGCCTCATCGGCGCGGGCGTCATCAGCAACCAGTACCTCGAGAACCTCACCGCCTTCCCGGACCTCGACGTGCGCTTCGTCGCGGACATCGACCTGGACCGCGCCAAGGCCCAGGCCGAGAAGTACGGCGTGCCGGGCTCCGGCACCGTGGAGGAGCTGCTGGCGGACGACGCGATCGAGATCGTCGTCAACCTCACCATCCCCAAGGTGCACGTCGAGGTGGCGCTGCAGGCGCTCGCCGCGGGCAAGCACGTCTGGAGCGAGAAGCCGTTCGCGCTCGACCGCGCCACCGGCGTGCAGCTCCTGGAGGCCGCGCACGAGAAGGGCCTGCGCGTCGCCACGGCGCCGGACACCTTCCTCGGCGCCGGCATCCAGTCGTCGCGCCGCCTGCTCGAGAGCGGCGCCATCGGTGCGCCGCTGACCGCGCTGACGCTCATGCAGAGCGCCGGCCCGGAGTCGTGGCACCCGAACCCGGACTTCCTGTTCCAGGAGGGCGCCGGCCCGCTCTTCGACATCGGCCCGTACTACCTCACCGCGTTGGTGCAGCTCTTCGGCCCGGTCAAGCGGGTGTCCGCCGTCGCCTCCAAAGCGAAGGAGTCCCGCGTGATCGGCTCCGGCCCGCGTGCGGGCGAGTCGTTCGAGGTCACCGTGCCGACCCACGTCAGCGCGCTGTACGAGTTCGAGAGCGGCCAGACCGCGCAGTCGATCTTCAGCTTCGACTCCAAGCTCGGCCGCACCCAGTTCGAGGTCGCGGGCCTGGAGGCCACGCTCGTGGTCCCCGACCCGAACACCTTCGAGGGCGACCTCCTCGTGCACGGAGCGGACGGCGTCGAGACACTGCCGGCGACCGGCACCACCAGCAGCCGCGGCATCGGCGTCGTCGAGCTGGCTCGCGCCATCCGCGCCGGCGTCCCGGAGCGCGCCTCGGGCGAGCAGGCCTTCCACGTCCTCGACGTGATGGTCGCGACCATCGAGGCCGGCACGTCCGGAGTCCCGGTGGACGTGCGGAGCACCGTCGAGGTCGCTCCGGCCCTGCCCGAGGACTGGGACCCGCGCGCGGCCACCCTGGACCCGCGCGCTGCGACGCTGGCCTGACCCGGATCGACGGACGAACGGAGCAGTGTGAGCAGCGAGTCGGGTGGACTGAGCCGGCGGGACGAGAGCACAGCCGGATCGCGGCTGCGCGTCGCGATCGTCGGCGGCGGATTCATGGCGGAGGTGCATTCGCGCGCTGCGCGGGCCGCACGCGCCGAGCCGGCGGGCATCGTCTCGTCGTCGCCTGAGCGGTCGGCCGCTGCGGCCGAGCGCCTCGGCATCGGCCGGGCGTACGGCTCGCTGGAGGAGGTGCTCGCGGACGACACGATCGACGTCGTCCACGTGACCACGCCGAACGCGCTGCACGCCGCACAGGCCGCGGCCGTTCTGGCCTCCGGCAAGGACGTCGTCTGCGAGAAGCCGCTGGCGACGACGGTGTCCGACGCGAAGGCGCTGGTCGCCGCCGCGTCCGGCCGGACCGCGACCGTGCCGTTCGTCTACCGCTTCCACCCGTTGGTCCGGGAGGCCAGGGCGCGCTTCGCGTCCGGCGCGGCCGGGCAGGTGCTCACGGTGAACGCCTCCTACCTCCAGGACTGGCTGCTGGCCTCCGGCGACGACAACTGGCGCGTCGACTCGGAGCAGGGCGGCCGCTCCCGCGCGTTCGCCGACATCGGCTCGCACCTGGTCGACCTCGTGGAGTTCGTGAGCGGCGACCGGGTGGCGCGCCTCTCGGCGAAGAAGCGCACGGTGTTCGCCGACCGCGCCTCCCACGCGGGCATCACGACGGAAGACGCCGCAGCGGTGGTCATCGAGACCGAGAGCGGCGCCATCGGCACCCTGCTCGTGTCGCAGGTGGCTCCCGGCCGCAAGAACCGGCTCTGGCTGGAGATCGCGGGCAGCGCCGAGAGCGTGGCCTTCGACCAGGAGCAGCCGGAGACGCTGTGGGTCGGCCGCCGCTCCGGCAGCCTCCTGATCCCGCGCGACGCCGACCAGCTCAGCGCCGACGCCGCCCGCCTCTGCGTCGTGCCCTCCGGCCACCCGCAGGGCTACCAGGACGCGTTCAACGCATTCGTCGCCGACAGCTACGCCGCGGTCGCGGGGGAGACCCCCGACGGCCTGCCGCGCTTCGAGGACGGCCTGCGCGCCGTCCGGATCACCGACGCCGTGATCGACTCCGCCGAGTCGGGCACCTGGATCGAGATGGGAACCAACTGATGACGGACACCGCAGCCACGGAGTCGGGTCGCACGCACCCGGTCACCCTGTTCACCGGCCAGTGGGCCGACCTGACGCTGGAGGAGGTCGCCAAGCACGCCTCCGAGTGGGGCTACGACGGCCTGGAGATCGCCTGCTCGGGCGAGCACCTCGACGTCTGGCGCGCCGCGGAGGACGACGCGTACCTCCAGGGCCGCCTCGACATCCTGGACAAGTACGGCCTGAAGGTCTGGGCCATCTCCAACCACCTGAAGGGCCAGGCCGTCTGCGACGACCCGATCGACTTCCGCCACCAGGCGATCGTCGGCTCGAAGGTGTGGGGCGACGGCGACCCGGAGGGCGTGCGCCAGCGTGCCGCCGAGGAGCTCAAGCTGACCGCGAAGGTCGCCCGCAAGCTCGGCGTGGACACCGTGGTCGGCTTCACCGGCTCCAGCATCTGGCCGTACGTGGCGCAGTTCCCGCCGGTTCCGGCCTCCGTCATCGACGCCGGCTACCAGGACTTCGCCGACCGCTGGAACCCGATCCTCGACGTGTTCGACGGTGAGGGCGTGCGGTTCGCGCACGAGGTCCACCCGTCGGAGATCGCGTACGACTACTGGACCAGCGTCCGCTCGCTGGATGCCATCGACCACCGCGAGGCGTTCGGCTTCAACTGGGACCCGTCGCACATGATGTGGCAGGACATCGACCCGGTCGGCTTCATCGTGGACTTCAAGGACCGCATCTACCACGTGGACTGCAAGGACACCCGCCTGCGCCCGAAGAACGGCCGCGCGGGCGTGCTCGGCTCGCACCTGCCCTGGGGCGACCCGCGTCGCGGCTGGGACTTCGTCTCCACCGGGCACGGCGACGTGCCGTGGGAGGACTCCTTCCGCGCGCTGGAGTCGATCGGCTACACCGGCCCGATCTCGATCGAGTGGGAGGACGCCGGGATGGACCGCCTGCACGGCGCCAAGGAAGCGGTCGGCTACATCCGCTCCCTGCTCTGGAACCTCCCCGCCGCCTCGTTCGACGCCGCCTTCAGCAACCAGGACTGAGGTCGGCGCCGCCCGCTAGGCTCACCCCGTGGACATCATCCGTGGCGAGGACTGGTACGGTCGCGACCTCGACGGCCTCGAGTTCGACGGGGTGGAGTTCATCGACGTCGACCTGACCGAGGTGCGCACGTCCGGCGCCACGTTCACCGCGTGCACGTTCCGGAAGGTGCGCTTCAACGTCAGCGAGCACACCGACAGCGCCTTCGTGAACTGCACGTTCATCGGCTGCAACTTCTTCGACGCGACGTTCCGGCGGTGCAAGGTCACCGGCAGCAGCTTCAGCGGCTGCGAGTTCGCGTTGCTGAAAGTGGACGGCGGCAACTGGTCGTTCGTGGACCTCGGCCGCGCCGAGCTGCGCGGCGCCGACTTCACCGGGGTGCGGCTGCGGGAGGCCGACCTGAGCAGGGCGCGCTGCACCGAGGCCGTGTTCTCGGGCTGCGACCTCTCGGCGGCGGTGCTCACGGGCGCAGACTTCTCTGCGGCGAACCTCGTCGGCAGCGACCTGACCGGCGTCGACCCGACCGACGTCGGCCTCCGCGGCGCGACCATCGACGAGCGCCAGGCGATCCTCCTGGCGGAGGCCGCCGGGATGGTCGTCGTCCCCACGCCCTCCTGAACAACGAGGGGTCGCAATACGCCGTTCTGCGCCCGCCGTGACGGCGAGTCGCGTCCCCTGAACGCGACGGCGCCCGTCCCCGGTGTCGCGGGGACGGGCGCCGAAGCGGTCGCGGCGTGCGCTACGCGACCTCTTTCACCTGGCCGTGCTTGATGTGCAGCCGGCGCTGGGCGCGTTTGGCGACCGCACTGTCGTGCGTGACGACGATGACGGTGAGGCCGCGGTCGCGCCACAGGCCCTCGAGGAGGTCCATGATCTCGTCGCGGGTCTCCTCGTCGAGGTTGCCGGTCGGCTCGTCGGCCAGCAGCACGTCCGGGTTCTTCACCAGGGCGCGGGCGATCGCGACGCGCTGCTGCTGGCCGCCCGAGAGCTCGGACGGGAGGTGGCTGCCCCGGTCGGCGAGGCCCACCGAGGCGAGCGCCTCCGCGGCGCGGCGCTTACGCTCCTCCGCGCTCACCTTGAGCGGTGCGAGCGCGGTCTCCACGTTCTCCTGGGCGTTCAGCGTCGGGATCAGGTTGAACCCCTGGAAGACGAAGCCGATCTCGTTGGCGCGGATGCCGGTGAGCTTGTGGTCGCCGAGCTTCGACAGGCTCGCCGAGCCGAGCTCGACCGAGCCCGAGGTGGGCCGGTCGAGGGCGCCGAGCATCTGCAGCAGCGTCGACTTGCCCCCGCCGGTCGGGCCCTGGATGGCGACGAGCTGGCCGTCCGGGATCTCCAGCGTGACGTCGCTGAGGGCGATCACCTCGCGGGAGGACTGGCGGTACTTCTTGGTGACGTTCGTGAGGGTGTACACGATGACTCCTTCGGGGTCGGGCCGGGCTCAGGCGACCGAGCGCAGGGCTGCGGCGGGACGGAGACGGGAGGCGCGCCAGCCGCCGATCGCACCGGCGATGAGACCGCCGAGGATGGCGAGCGCGACCGCGCCGACGATGATCCACAGGGTCACCGGGGCGTGCAGGGCGATGTCGGCCGTGGTGGTGGAGGCCGCACGGCGGACTCCGGCGAACGCTCCGCCGCCTCCGGTCCCGCCTCCGAAGCCGCCGCCGAAGCCGCCTGCGCCGGTGCCGGTTCCCGCGCCGCCCGTCCCGGCGCCGGTGCCCCGGCCGGCCGCATTGGCGAAGCCGGAGCCGCCGCCCACGCTGCCGGTCAGAGTCGGGGAGACGATGTTGACGACCCAGACGCCGAGGAGTCCGACCGCGACGCCGATGATGCCGCCGATGAGGCCCTGCACGATCGACTCGCCGGCGACCTGACCGGTGATCCCCCGGTTGGACCAGCCGATCGCCTTGAGGGTGCCGAACTCCCGGGTCCGGCGGGTCACACCGGAGATGGTGAAGAGGATGGCGATGAGGAACGCCGCCGCCAGCACGATCACCGAGAGCCAGGTGCCGAGGTTGGCGATGAGCTGTCCCGCGCTGCCGAGCGAGCCGGAGACGGTGGAGGCCAGGTCGGCCTGGGTGCTGACGGTCGCGCCGGGGAGGGCCTTGGTCAGGTCGGCCTTGATCTGGTCGATGTCGCTGGACGACGACGCCGTGATGTAGACGGAGGAGACCTTGGAGGTCTGACCGGAGAGCGTCTGGGCGACGCCGAGCGGGATGTACGCGTTCGCCGCGGTGGTCGAGTCCGCTCCGGTGGCGGAGACGACGCCGATCACCTTGAAGTCGGTGCCGCCGATGGTGACGGTGTCGCCGACCGCCTTGGACGCGGTCTTGGCGTATGCGGCGTCGAGCACGACCACGTCGGCCGCCTTGTCGGCTGCTGTGAACGTGCGTCCGCTGGAGAGGGTGACGGACGAGAGCGGTCCGACCGACTTGCCGGCCGGGTCGAGGCCCATCACCGAGAACGAGTCGACGGTGAACGAGCTGCCGCCCGCGCCGTCGGCGCCGCCGGTGGGCGGGGGAGTGGAGGCCGTGGAGCCGCCGGCGGCCTGGCGCTGCTGGCGGAGCTGCTGGAAGTTGGGGAGCGTGCCGCTGAAGCTGGTGTTGGTCAGCGACAGCACGGCGGCCGCGGACTGCACGTTCTGGACCTTCTTGGCGGTCGTCAGCGTGGCGGCGTCCATCACGGTGTCGCCGCGGGTGGTCGCCAGCCGCGAGGTGTTCACCTGGCGGCCCGAGCCGGTGTCGGTGCCGGAGTTGGCGCCGAAGTCGAAGCGGGGCCCGCCGCCGGCGCCCTGCTGGGCGGTCGCGCTCTGGGCGGTGGCCGGCTCGGTGATGGTGATGTCGGTGCCGACGCCGTACACGGACTGCAGCACGCTCGCCTGCGCGTCCTTGACGCCGGCGGAGACCGCGTTGACGATGATGACGAGTGCGATCGCGAGGGCCATGCCTATCGCGATGATGATCGTCTGCTTGCGGCGATTGAGGAGCTCGCGCCGCAGATAGGTCCCGAACATTGGCATCCATATCTCTGGGTCGGAAAGTGATTCATCCGAAAGCTAGGTTCGGTGGATTGCGGGTCTCTATGGCGAGGCTATGGATCAGCCGTGTGCCGCTTAGGGTGCTCACATGCGGCGCAGTGACGTCGGTGCACCCTTTCTCAGAAGCTCCATAGCTTTCACAAAGACACCATCAATCCCTCTCCTCATAATGGGAAAGGTGACCATCAATACCCGAGCCGCCTCCGGCCCCTCCAGCCAGCCCCGTACCCTCCTGCGCCGCGCGGACGGCAGCTCGATCCGCGTGCTCGTCGTCGACGACGAGGCGACGCTCACCGATCTGCTCGCGATGGCGCTGCACTACGAGGACTGGGAGGTGAAGACCGCGTCCAACGGGCAGCAGGCTCTGCAGCTCTCCCGCGAGTTCAAGCCGGACGTGGTCGTGCTGGACATCATGCTGCCGGACATCGACGGCCTCCAGGTGCTCTCCCGGATGCGCGCGGACGGCAACGAGGCGCCCGTGCTGTTCCTCACCGCCAAGGACTCCCTCGACGACCGGATCGCCGGGCTCACCGCCGGCGGCGACGACTACGTCACCAAGCCGTTCAGCCTGGAGGAGCTCGTCGCCCGGCTCCGCGGCCTGCTGCGCCGGTCACGCGCGGCCGTCGCCGACCAGGACGACCCGGTGCTCATCGTCGGCGACCTCGTGCTGGACGAGGACAGCTACGAGGTGCACCGCGACGGCGACCCCATCCAGCTCACCGCGACGGAGTTCGAGCTGCTGCGGTTCCTGATGCGCAACCCGCGCCGCGTGCTCAGCAAGGCCCAGATCCTGGACCGCGTCTGGTCGTACGACTTCGGCGGCTCCTCCAGCGTGGTCGAGCTCTACATCTCCTACCTGCGCAAGAAGATCGACGCAGGGCGCCCCGCGATGATCCACACCGTGCGCGGCGCCGGCTACATGGTGAAGGCCGCGCAATGACAGCTGCCCGCACTGCGGGCGCCCCGACCCCCGGCCGTGAGCGCGCCCGGCGCTTCGGCTTCCGTCCGTTCCGAACCTGGACGCTCCGCAGCCGGGTCGTGCTCGTCGTGGTCGCCATGCTCGCCGTGCTCGGCGCGGTGATCGGCACGGTCAGCGTGCTCGCGCTGCAGAACTACCTGATGGAGCGGCTCGACCAGCAGCTCATCAGCGCGCTCGAACGCGGCCAGCACACGGCCGACCGCATCAACGCGGGCGGTCCGACGAATCCCCAGGCCCAGGGCGTCGTCACGACGCCGGGACAGCCGACAGGCACGCTCGGCGCGGTCCGCAGTGCGGGCGGCGGCCTGCTGTTCCCGCCGGTCATCCTCTCCGACCAGCCCTCGTCGACCACCGACCAGCCGCTCGGTCCCAAGCAGGTGACCATCAACGGCCTCGCCCTGCTCACCGTGCCCGCAGACTCCCAGCCGCGCACGGTCGACCTCGGCGACGCCCTCGGCTCGTACCGGATCGCCGCGGCGCAGCTCGACAACGGCGACAGCGTCATCATCGGCCTCCCGCTCAGCGAGGTGACTGCGACCACCCAGCAGCTCACGCTCGTCATCGTGCTCGTGACGCTCGCCGGGCTGATCTTCGCCTTCCTGGCCGCCAGCTTCGTCGTGCGGCTCGCCATGAGGCCGCTCGCCCGGGTCACCGAGACGGCCGAGCAGGTGGCGCACATGCCGCTCGACCGCGGCGACGTCGCGCTGTCGGTGCGCGTCCCCGAGGAGGACACCGACCCGCACACGGAGGTCGGCAAGGTCGGCTCGGCGCTCAACCGGATGCTCGGCCACGTGGCCTCCGCGCTGACCGCCCGGCAGGCGAGCGAGCAGAAGGTGCGCCAGTTCGTCGCCGACGCCAGCCACGAGCTGCGCACGCCGCTCGCCTCGATCCGCGGCTACGCCGAGCTCACCCGGCGGTCGCCGCACGAGCTGCCGCAGGACGTCACCCGCTCGCTGGGCCGCATCGAGTCGGAGGCGACCAGGATGACGTCCCTGGTGGAGGACCTCCTGCTCCTGGCCCGTCTCGACGAGGGACGCGAGCTCGACCGCGACCCGGTGGACCTGTCCCTGCTGCTGATCGACGCCCTCAGCGACGCGCACGCCGCCGGCCCCGACCACACCTGGCACATCGATCTGCCGGAGGAGCCGGTGGAGGTGCTGGGCGACGCCCCGCGGCTGCACCAGGTGGTCATGAACCTCCTCGCGAACGCCCGCGTGCACACGCCGGAGGGCACCAAGGTGGTGGCGGCGCTCGCCGTGGACACGTCCACGCGGGAGGCCGTGGTCACCGTGTCGGACGACGGTCCCGGCATCCCGGAGGAGCTCCGGTCGACGCTGTTCGAGCGGTTCGCCCGCGGCGACAGCAGCCGCAACCGGGCGACCGGCTCGACCGGGCTCGGCCTCGCGATCGTCTCCGCGGTGGTGGAGGCGCACGGCGGCACGGTCACAGTGGCCAGCGAACCGGGCAACACGGTGTTCACGGTGCGACTGCCGCTGGTGGGCGAGCAGCCGCCTGCGGGGGAGCAGCCTGTGGAGGAGGCCGCGTTCCCTGCCGAGACGGTCGAGGACCCGGTGCTGGAGCCAGGGGTCGAGCCTGCACCCGAGAACACGCCTGCGTCGGAAGACACGCGAGAGGGAGCGGACCGGGAGTGACCGGAACCGTCCTGCCCACGGTCGCGTACGGCGACCCCGCCGCCCCGCCGCTGGTGTTCCTGCGCGGCCTGCCGTCCGAGCCCGGCCGCGCCCGCGGCCTGGACGTGCTCACCGAGCGTGTCATCGTCAGCGGCCCGGCGCGCACCCATCGCGTGCACGCCGTCGGCCGGCCGGCGCGCCTGTCGCCGGGCGCAACGATGGCGGAGGTCGCCGAGCTCTATGCCACGATGCTGCGCGGCCGGTTCCGCACGCCCGCGGCGATCATGGGGGTGTCGACGGGCGCCAGCATCGCCCTCCAGCTCGCCGTCGACCATCCCGACCTGGTGAGCTCGCTCGTCGTCGCAGCGGGGGCTGCGACGCTCGGCGCGAACGGGAGGGCCGTCCAGCGCCGCTACGCCGACCTCCTCGGCGCCGGCGACCGCGGCGCGACGTCCGAGCTCGCGCTCGCGACGATGGACTCCCCGCTGCTGGCCCCGGCGGTCCGGCTTGTCACCCGCCTGCTGCCCGGCCCGGCCGACCCGGACGGGCTGCGCGCCCTCGTGGAGGCCGAGGAGCGCTTCGACGTCCGCGACCGGCTGTCGCGCGTCACCGCGCCCGCGCTGGTCGTCTCCGGCGGCCGCGACTTCTTCTATCCGCTGCAGCTCGCCGCGGAGACGGCCCGCGGGCTCCCGCGCGCCTCGCACGTGGTCTATCTCAACCGCTCCCACGCCGGTGTCGCGCTGCATCCGCGGTTCGGGCGGGACGTCGGGGACTTCCTGCGCGCCCAGCGCGGAGCACCGGATTTGCGTGCGACGCCTCCCATCCCGTACCCTTGACGAAGCCAAAGACCGCTGGTTGACGTGCTTGCATGTCCGAAGATCCACTCAGGTGGGGCCCGCGCAGGTGTGTGAAGTGATTCCCGCAGTTCGCTGCGACGACGAGCTCCGTGCCCTTGCGCCGGAGCTTTTTTCTTTGCCCGCGGTCGAGGCGCACACCGCTCCCGCGGTGTGCATGAAGACAACCGAGGAGTAGCCATGGCGAACAAGGAAGCCACGGTCGCCGAGCTCGAAGGACTGTTCGAGAGCTCGACCGCCGTTCTGCTGACCGAGTACCGCGGTCTCACTGTTGCTCAGCTCAAGACGCTGCGCAAGTCCATCAGTGAGCACGCGACGTACGCCGTGGTGAAGAACACGCTGACCAAGATCGCGGCCAACAACCAGGGGATCTCGTCGTTCGACGAGGAACTGGTCGGGCCGTCCGCGATCGCGTTCGTGCACGGCGACCCCGTCGCCGTCGCGAAGGCTCTGCGCGACTTCACCAAGGCAAACCCTCTGCTGGTGGTCAAGGGCGGTTACTTCGACGGTAACCCGCTGACCGCAGAAGAGGTAGGCAAGCTCGCCGACCTCGAGTCCCGTGAGGTTCTGCTGGCCAAGCTGGCCGGCGCCTTCAAGGCCTCGCTGTTCGGAGCCGCATATCTGTTCAACGCACCGCTGTCGAAGGCCGTTCGCACGGTCGACGCGCTGCGTGAGAAGCAGGAGTCCGCTGCGTAAGGTCCGCAAGGGCCCCGCAGCGGTGAGTAACCACACACACTAAGGAGAAAATCATGGCAAAGCTGTCGACTGAGGAGCTGCTCGACGCGTTCAAGGAGCTCACGCTCATTGAGCTCAGCGAGTTCGTGAAGAAGTTCGAGGAGACCTTCGAGGTCACCGCCGCCGCCCCCGTCGCCGTTGCTGCGGCCGGTGCCGGCGCTGCCGCCCCCGTGGAAGAGGTCGAGGAGAAGGACTCCTTCGACGTCGTCCTCGAGGCCGCCGGTGACAAGAAGATCCAGGTCATCAAGGAGGTGCGCGCCCTCACCAGCCTCGGCCTCGGTGAGGCGAAGGCCCTCGTTGACGGCGCGCCGAGCACCGTGCTCGAGGGCGCCAACAAGGAGACCGCCGAGAAGGCGAAGGCTCAGCTCGAAGAGGCTGGCGCCACCGTCAACCTCAAGTAGTCGACGCCCCATCGGGGCTTCTTCTACCGCAGGCTGACAAGCCACGCGACGCGGACTCCTTCTGTAACAGAGTGTTCCGCGTTGTGGAGGGCGTCGCCCCCGTGACGGGGGTGACGCCCTTCGTGGTTTAACCACGAAGGCCGGCCGCAGTGCGGACGCTCGACCCCACCAGAGCGTCCGATCGCGCCTGCCCGCGTGCATCGGTGTGCAAGGACGCACAACCGGAAGAAGAAACCACGATGAATACCTGGCGCACGTTCGCCTCCACCCTGCGCGGACTCGGGGCCGCGCTCCTGCACGGTGACGACCGCGACAGCGGCGCCCACCCGCCGGATCTCTACCGCAGGACCCTCCTGTACGACCGGTACCTGCGGTAACCCGACCATCGAGGGGCACGTCGTTGTCGCTTTCCACACGGAAAAGCGACAACGACGTGCCCCTCGTGCTTGTAGGTTTGCGGGGTGGGTGGTGAGCACGAGCACGAGCACGAGGACGAGGCGCGGGTCGCGTATGACCTGGTGGCCGAGGACTACGCGGCGCTGCTGGAGGGCGAGCTCGAGAAGCTGCCGATCGAGCGGGCGATGCTGACCGCGTTCGCCGAGCAGGTCGCCGCGGACGGCGGGGGAGCGGTGGCCGACATCGGCTGCGGTCCCGGCCGGGTGTCCGGGTTCCTCGCCGGCGTCGGGGTGGACGTGCGCGGCGTCGACCTGTCGCCCGGGATGATCGAGGTCGCGCGACGCGACCACCCCGGCATCCCGTTCGAGGTCGCGTCGATGGCCCGCCTCCCGTACCGGGACGGCGAGCTCGCCGGCGCGCTGGCCTGGTACTCGATCATCCACATCCCGCAGGAGGAGCAGGACGCCGTGTTCGCCGAGTTCGCGCGCGTGCTCCGGCCGGGAGGCCGGCTACTGCTCGGCTTTCAGGTGAGCGAGCAGGGTGACGAGGACGTGGTGCACCTGCGGCAGGCGTACGGCCACGAGCTCGATCTGCGCACCCGGCGTCAGTCGCCCTCCCGCGTGAAGCAGCGCCTGGCCGCGGCCGGCTTCGCTGTGCGGGCGGAGCTGTTCCGGGTGCCGGTGGCTCCCGAGAAGTCGCGGCAGGCGTTCCTGCTGGCTCAGCGCACGGCCGGCTCCGACTCGGAGGCCGCGTCCGCCTCCTGAGCCGCGTGCGCGCGCACCCGGCCGCGCACCACGTACCAGCCCGCGACGAGCAGCGGCACGATGATGACGACGGCCGCGCCGACCGTGAAGGTTCCCATCGGGTAGTCGATGAGGATCAGCACCCCGACCACCACGAGGAAGCCGAGCGTCAGGTAGCTCGTGAACGGCGCCCCGGGCAAGTGGAAGGCAGGCCGGGTGAGCCGGCCGGCCTTGGCGAGCGACTGCAGCTTGAGCTGACAGAGCACGATGACCGCCCAGGCCGTGAGCAGGCCGATGGAGGTCAGGTTGATGCCGATCTCGAACGCCTCGGCGGGCACGACCAGGTTCAGGCCGACACCGACCAGCGCGACGACGCCGGTGATGACGATGCCGCCGTAGGGTACGCCCGCCTTGTTCATCCGCAGCGCGAAGCGGGGCGCCGCACCGCGCAGGGCCAGGGACCGCGCGATCCGGCCGGTGGAGTAGAAGCCCGCGTTGAGCGAGGAGAGCGCAGCGGTCAGCACGACGAGATTCATGATCGCGTCCGCCCCGTCGACGCCGATGGACGAGAAGAAGGTGACGAACGGGCTCTCGCCCGCCGTGAAGGCGGTGTGGGGGAGCAGCAGCGAGAGCAGCAGCACCGACCCCACGTAGAACAGCGCGATCCGCACCAGGATCGTGTTGATCGCGCGCGGCATCGTCTTCTCGGGGTTCTCGGTCTCGCCGGCGGCGGTGCCGATGAGCTCGATGGCGCCGTAGGCGAAGACGACGCCTTGGACGACCAGGATGAGCGGCAGCACACCGTTCGGGAAGAGGCCGCCGTGGTCGGCGAGCAGCGCGAAACCGGGGGTGCGGCCGTCGACCGGAGTGCCGAAGACGACGAAGGCGATGCCGATGACGAGGAAGGCGACCAGGGCGACCACCTTGATGAGGGCGAACCAGAACTCCAGCTCGCCGAACACCTTCACCGAGAGCAGGTTGAGCAGGAGCACCACCGTCAGGGCGACCAGCGCGTAGACCCACTGCGGGACCTCGCCGAGCACCGGGATGTACTTGCCGAAGAAGTGCATGTAGAGAGCGACCGCCGTCACGTCGACGATGCCGATCATGCCCCAGTACATCCAGTACATCCAGCCGGTCACGAAGGCGAGCTTCTCGCCGTAGAACTCGCGGGCGTAGGAGACGAACGAGCCGGAGTCCGGGCGGTGCAGGATCAGCTCGCCCAGCGCACGGAGGATGAGGTAGGCGAACACGCCGCACACCGCGTAGACGATGAGGAGTCCTGGACCGCCGGAGGCGAGGCGGCCGCCGGCCCCCAGGAAGAGCCCGGTCCCGATCGCGCCGCCGATGGCGATCATCTGGATGTGCCGTCGCTTGAGGCCCTTGTGATACGTGCCGTCGCCGGCCGGGTCGGTGGAGGTCATCCGGAGAGTCAACCAGGTGAGGTGTGAGATATCGGGCCGACTTGATTTATATAGGCCAGCTATATAAAATGGCTGCGTGACCGAAACACTGCACTCCCCGCTCGACACCGCTCAGCTCCGCCAGACCCTCGGCGACCTCGTCGTCGCCAGCCACCGCCTCACCCGGCTGGCCGCGCACGTCACCGGCAGCACCGAGTCCCCGGCGACCTGGCGGACCCTCAGCGTGCTGCAGACCGTCGGCGCGATGCGGCTCGGCGAGCTCGCCTCCCAGAGCCGCGTATCCCAGCCCACGATGACCAAGCTCGTGCGCAACCTCGTCGAGTCGGAGTGGGTCAAGCGGATCGCCGACGTGGACGACGCCCGCGCCTGGCAGATCGCGATCACCCCGAAGGGCGCCGCCGCGCTCCAGGACTGGCGCGACACGCTGTCGGAGGCCCTCGTGCCGATGTTCGCCGACCTCCGCGACGACGAGCTGGCCGCCATGCGGGCCACCGTCGAGATCATCGCCTCGCGCGTCGACCTGTCCGCCGCGACGTCGGCGGCCGTCGGCGGCCGCTGAGGCATTCACCTCACCGTTCACTCTTCATCTCTCTGCAGACCTAGGAGGCCTCACCCGTCCATGTCCCCTCAGAAGCCGGACAACATCCTCAAGCAGCCGACCGCCGTCTGGGCCGTCGCGTTCGCGTCGGTCATCGCCTTCATGGGCATCGGCCTCGTGGACCCGATCCTCCCCGCCATCGCGGCCAGCCTGCAGGCGACCCCGACGCAGACCGAGATGCTCTTCACGAGCTACCTGCTGATCACGGGTGTCGCGATGTTCTTCACGAGCTGGATCTCCAGCCGCATCGGCGCCAAGCGCACCCTGTTGATCGGCCTCGCGCTGATCGTGGTGTTCGCGCTGGCCGCCGGGCTGTCGCAGAACGTGTGGACGATCATCGGCTTCCGCGCCGGCTGGGGTCTCGGCAACGCGCTCTTCATCTCCACGGCGCTCGCGACCATCGTCGGAGCCGCCGCGGGCGGGACGTCGGCGGCGATCATCCTCTACGAAGCCGCGCTGGGCCTGGGCATCGCCATCGGCCCGCTGCTCGGCGGTCTGCTCGGCAGCTGGAGCTGGCGCGGGCCGTTCTTCGGCACCGCGACCTTGATGGCCATCGGCTTCATCGCGATCGTCGTCATGCTCAAGAAGAACCCGGAGAAGCCCGTCCCGACGAAGCTCTCGGCCCCGTTCCGCGCGCTCGGCCGGCCCGCGCTGGGCTTCCTGGCCGCCGCCGCGCTGTTCTACAACATCGGCTTCTTCGTGCTGCTGGCGTACACGCCGTTCGCGCTGGCCGACCTCGGCGTCAAGGACGCGATCACACTCGGGCTGATCTTCTTCGGCTGGGGCGTCGCGCTGGCGGTCACTTCGGTCCTGGTGGCGCCGCTCCTCACGGCGCGGCTGCCGCGGACCCGCGTGCTGTGGCTGATCATGCCGCTGCTCGCGCTCGACCTGGCCGCCGCCGGCCTGCTGGTGGGCTCGCTGGTCGCGCTGATCGTGTGCGTGATCGTCGGCGGGCTGCTGCTCGGCATCCTGAACACCGTGCTGACCGAGTGCGTGATGGAGGCCACCGACCTGCCGCGCGCTGTCGCCTCCAGTGCGTATTCCGGCGTCCGGTTCCTCGGCGGCGCGATCGCCCCGCCGGCGGCCACCCTGCTGGCGAGCCTGTTCGCCCGGTCGACCCCGTTCTACGCCGGCGCCATCTCGGTCCTGATCGCCGCTGCCCTGGTCATGCTCGGGCACAAGCACCTCAAGCGCGTCGACGCCCCGCACGAGACGCGCGAGCAGGAGGCGGAAGTCCTGGCTCTGGCCGACGCGGACTGACCTGAACCGGTTCAAAAAGCGAAGAGCCGCCCTGTCCTAGTCAGGGCGGCTCTTCCCGTACGCGCCGAAGCGTCGGTACGGACGGACTGTCGGCGGTCGATCGTGCCTACCCGAAAGGCGCGATCGGCCAACGGCCGCATGACCTATTGTTTCAGATCGCGGGACGCTGATCGTTCATATCCGGACGGATTCGTGCAAATCCGCAATGATTCACCCGGCGCGTGTACGGATTCGCAGGGCTCAGCGCGGCGGCGCGGTCGATCGGCGCATCACAAGATGCGCAGATGAGCGCACCGATCCGGTCCGCGGCTCTCCGCCGCCCAGCTCGTCCAGGAGGATGCGCGTCGCCACCGCCCCCTGCTCGAACGGGCTCTGCGCCATCGTGGTGAGCCCGAAGCACTCCGCGAAATCGTGGTCGTCGATGCCGATGACGGAGAGGTCCTCCGGCACGCGCAGTCCGTGATCGCCCGCGGCGAGGATCGCGCCCATCGCCATCTCGTCCGAGCCGGCGAACACCGCCGTCGGGCGCGGGCCCGGGCGGTCGAGCAGTCGGTTCATCGCCGCGCGGCCCTCGGGGAGGGAGAACCCGCCGGGGATGACCCACTCCGGCCGCACCGGGAGGTGGGCGGACTTCATGGCCTTCTCGAAACCCCGCAGGCGCCCGAGCGGGACGTTGCTGTTGAGGCCTTCCTCGTCCTCGCCGCCGATGTGCGCGATGTCGGTGTGACCGAGGCCGATCAGGTGGTTCGTGGCCTCCTTGGCGGTGGCCTTCTCGTCGATCCCGACGCTGCGCAGCCCCTTGACCGGCCCACCGACCACGATGGTCGGGTGGCCGAGCGATGCGAGCTGCTCGCGCTCGTCCGGCGTGAAGTCGAGGCACAGCGCCAGCAGCGCGTCCGTGCGCTTGCGCAGGATGCTGCGGTGGAAGACCCGCTCCCGGTCGCCGCGATGGCCGCCCAGGTTGAACAGGATCATGTCGTAGCTGGCCGAGCGCAACTCCGCGTCGACGCCCTCCAGCACCTGCGTGTAGAACCAGCGGCTCACCGAGGGGACGACGACGCCGAGCGCCAGGGTGCGCCCGCTGGCCAATCCTGACGCGCTCGACGACGCGACGTAGCCGAGCTCGTCGGCGGCGCGCCGCACCGCTGCGCGCGTCGTGTCCGACACGTTGGGGAGCCCCCGCAGCGCCCGCGAGACCGTCGCCGTGGAGACGCCGGTCGCGCGCGCGACCTCCTCGATCCCTGCCATGATCCCCCCGTCAGGAGTCCTGGCCCGCTCGTGCCTCCTCCGCCCGCAGGCGCGCCGCCACGATGCGGTGGCGCGCCTGCAACAGAGCGATGAAGATCACGACGAGCACGAGCGAGATCAGCGCCCACGTCAGCGCGGGTTGACCGGTCAGCTCGCAGACGGCTGTGATGATCGCGAAAGCCGCCCCGAAGAAGCCGACGAAGCCGAGGCCGATCTCGACGAGCTCCTTCGGGTCGGTCACGCGCATCGGTCAGCCCTTCACTCCACCTGCGGTCAGGCCCGCCACGATCCGGCGCTGGAAGATCAGCACCAGGATGATGAGCGGGACGGTCACGATCGTACCGGCTGCCATGATGGCGGTGTACGGCTCCTGGTGCGGCTGGCTCCCGGTGAACGAGGCGATGGCGACCGTCACCGGCTGCGTCGCGTCGCTCGAGAGCTGGCTGGAGATCAGGAACTCGTTCCAGGACGAGATGAACGCCAGGATCGCGGTCGTGAACACGGCGGGCGCCGCCAGCGGCAGGATGATCTTGCGGAACGCCTGCGCCTGGGTGCACCCGTCGATCCGTGCGGCCTCCTCCAGGTCCCACGGCATCTCGCGGAAGAACGAGACGAGCGTGTAGACCGTCAGCGGGAGGGCGAACGAGATCTCCGGGATGATCAGCGCCTGGTAGGTGCCCATCCACCCGATGTTCGTGAAGAGCTGGAACAGCGGGGTGATGAGCGCGACGCCCGGGAACATCGAGGCGGCGAGGATGATGCCGAGCACGATGCCCTTGCCCAGGAACTCCAGGCGGGCGAGCGCGTACGAGGCGAAGATGCCGACGACCAGGGAGATCACGGTGACGCAGACGCCGATGAACAGCGAGTTCAGCAGCGCCTGGCCGAGGTGGTTGCCCAGGTTGGTCGACAGTGCCGTCACGTAGTTGTCGAACGTGATGTGCGTGAACCACGGCGTGTTGTCACTGGTGTAGCCGACGTCGCGGAACGACGTCACGACCATCCAGTAGAACGGCAGCAGACACCACAGCACGATGACCAGCGCCTGCACGATGGTGCGGGTGTTCTGGTTGCGGTTGCGGGATCGCGTGCGGCTCTTCGTGCGCGGGCGGGCGGGTGCGTTCGTGTCGGAGGTGGCCGTTGTGGGGCCGGCGACGGTGGTCATCACTTCGCTCCCTTCGCTTGCGTCTCCTGCGTTCGCACCACGTTCGTGCCGAGGAACCGCACGAAGATGAACGCGACCAGGAAGATCAGGATGAACGTGATGGTGGAGAGGGCGGCAGCGCTGTTGAAGCCCTGCCTGATCTGATCGACCACGAGGATGGACAGTGTCGTCGTCGCATGGCCTGTGCCACCGCCGCCGCCTGTCAGGATCTGCGGCAGGTCGTAGATGCGGAGGGCGTCGAGGGTGCGGAACAGGATCGCGACCATCAGCGCCGGCTTCAGCAGCGGCATCGTGACGCGCCAGAAGCGCTGCCACGTGCTCGCGCCGTCCATCTTCGCCGCCTCGTAGACGTCCTCCGGGATGATCTGGAGGCCGGCCAGGATGAGCAGCGCCATGAACGGCGTCGTCTTCCAGGTGTCGGCGATGATGACCGCGAACCGGGACGCCCATTCGTCGCTCGTCCAGAGGATGTGCGCGTTGAGGACGGCGTTCGCGACACCGGCGACCGAGAAGATGAAGAACCAGAGCTTGGCGGTGACGGCGGTGGGGATCGCCCACGGGATCAGGATGGCCGCGCGGACGAAGCCGCGGCCGCGGAAGGCGCGGTTCATGATGAGCGCGAACCAGAGGCCGAGGACGGTCTCGAGGATGACGGTCGTGATCGTGAAGAAGAAGGTGACCCCGACGGCGCTCCAGAAGGTGGAGCCGAGGTTGCCGGGCGGGCACGAGACCGTGGTCCCGTTCGGGCCGGCGCACTGCTGGAACAGCCAGTGGGCGTAGTTCTGGAATCCGGCGAAGCCGCCCTGGACGAACAGGCCCGTCGCCGGGTCGAGCCCTGCGTCCTTCTGGAACGACATCACGACGGCGCTGACGATCGGGTACCCGATCACGATGGCGAGCAGGATCAGCGTGGGGAGGATGAGGTAGAGGGCCCAGCGGCTCTGCTGGCGGCGGGTGTGCTTGACTCCGGCGCGCTGCTCGGGCGGCCTGTTATTTGTTGCTGAGGGGGCGACGACGTTCGACGTTGACATGTGCGGCCTCCGGGGAGAAAGCGGTGGGGGTGGGGAGCCGGGCGGCGGGAATGGTCCCGCCGCCCGGCGACCGTGGTGGGGCCTACTGGCCCGCGCTCGCGGTCTTGATGGCCGCGGACATGTCCTTCAGTGCCTGATCGACCGACTTGTCGCCCTTCAGGGCGGCGTAGGCGTTGTCCTGAACGGCCTTGGTGATGGCCGGGTAGAACGGCGAAACGGGACGCGGGACCGCGTTCTCGATCGACGTCTTCAGGGTGCTCAGGTACGGCAGCTGGCTGTTCAGGCCAGGGTCGCTGTACAGCGAGGACAGCACAGGCGCGAGCGAGCCCTGCGTCACGAAGAACTTCTGGGTCTCTTCGCTCTGCAGGAACTGCAGGAAGGCGAACGCGGTCGCCTTGTGCTTGCTGTAGACGCTGATCGCGGCGTTGTGACCGCCCAGGCTGGACACGCCCGGCTTGTCGGCCGTGATGCCCGGCAGCGGCGCGATGCCGAAGGTGTCCTTCACCGTGGACGATCCGTCGGTCTTGGCCAGGTTGTAGACGTACGGCCAGTTGCGCAGGAACATCAGCTTGCCGGCCTCGAACGCCTGACGGCCCTGCTCCTCCTGGTAGGTGATGGCCTCGGCCGGGATCTGGCCGTTCTTGAAGCCGTCCACCAGGCGGGTCAGACCCGCGTTGGCCTGCGAGCTGTCGACGGTGACGGTCTTGCCGTCGTCGCCGACGATGGTGCCGCCGTTGGTGTTGATGGCCTCGGCCACGTTCACCGTCAGGCCCTCGTACTGGGCGAACTGACCGGCGTAGCAGCCGATGCCCTTCGCCTTGGCGACGTCGCAGTCCTTCAGCATCTCATCCCACGTCTTGGGCGGGCTGGAGACGAGATCCTTGCGGTAGTACAGGATTCCGCCGTCGGAGGTCTGCGGCGCCGCGTACTGGGTGCCGTTGTACGTGCCCGACTTGACCGTCGGCGCGAGCAGCTTCGAGTTGTCCATCTTCAGGTTGCCGGTGAGCGGCTGCAGCCAGCCCTTCGCGGCGAACTCGCCCGTCCACACGACGTCGACATCGACGACGTCGTAGTTCGGGTCCTTCGCCTGGAAGTGCTGCACGAGGTCGTCGTGCTGCTGGTCGGCCTGGTCGGTCTGCTCCTTGAAGGTGACCTTCTCGCTGGGGTGTGCTGCGTTCCACTTGTCGACCAGGGGACGGACGACGTTGGAGTTGTCCTTGCCCTGTACGTAGGTGATGGGGCCCTTGCTGTCGAGGTTGGCGCTGGCGTCTCCGCCCGAGCTACTGCCTCCTGAACCGCCGCCGGTGCATCCCGCAAGTGCGATGCCGGCGAGGGCGACTCCTGCGATCACGGAGAGACGTGCTGCTTTCATTTCACTCCTCGTTGAGTATTTGGTGCTCGTGTCGAGCATGGTGCTCTTGGTGCAGGCGCGGGTGCGCCCGGGCTCAACGTACTCCCGCCGATAATTCTGTGCAAGCGTTTACGTCAAGCGCTTGCATTGCGATTGGGTCACGGTGGGGTCTACCCACGAGCGGGGGCACGGTGTTCCTCCGACGGCGTAACCGGCCCGGAGTCCGCACCCACGACGCCGACGTAGGCTTTCGGTGTGAGCGGAATGCGTGGCATGGTCGGAGGCGGCGGTCCCATGCGCTCGCGGGTCAGCACCGGCGACGCGGCGGCCCAGCGGGCGCTGAACGCGGAGGCGCCGCGCATCCCGCACCTGTTCCGCCGGATCGTGTCGCTGTTCGCCGCACACAGGGCCGCCATCATCATGACGATGGTGCTGGTGCTGATCGGTGCTGCGCTGTCCGTCGTCCCGCCGCTGCTCACCCAGCGCGCCTTCGACCACGGGCTGTTCCCGAAGTCCGGGACGCCGGACATGCCGGTGCTGATCGAGATCGTCGTGATCATGATCGTGGTCTTCGTCGGGTCAGCGCTGCTCGGCGTCTGGCAGACCTACCTGACCTCGTCGGTCGGCAACAAGGTGATGGGCGCGCTGCGGGTGCGGCTGTTCTCGCACCTGCAGTCGATGGAGCTGAGCTTCTTCACCAAGACCAAGACCGGCATCATCCAGTCGCGGCTGCAGAACGACGTCGGCGGCGTCGCCAACGTGCTCACCAACACCATGTCGAGCATCCTCGGCAACACGGTCACGGTGATCGCGGCGCTGGTGGCGATGCTGCTGCTCAACTGGCAGCTCACCATCGTGGCGGTCATCCTGATGCCCATCCTGGTGATCGCCCAGCGCCGGGTCGGCCAGGTGCGCGCACGGATCGCGACCCGGACCCAGGAGTCGCTGTCGGACATGACCGCGATCACGCAGGAGACGCTGAGCGTGTCCGGCATCCTTCTCTCGAAGAGCTTCAACCGGCAGCAGGCCGAGATCGAGCGCTACTCGGACGAGAACCGGACCCAGATCCGGCTGCAGGTGTCGCAGTCGATGAGCGGGCAGTGGTTCTTCGCGATGGTGAACATCTTCCTGTCGTCCATCCCGGCGATCGTCTACCTGGTCTCGGGCTGGCTGATCCTCGGCGGGGCGACGGACATCACCGGCGGGCACGATCGTCGCGTTCACGACGGTGCAGGCGCGGCTGCTGTTCCCGCTGCTCGCGCTCATGCGGGTGGCGCTGGACCTGCAGACCTCCGGCGCCCTGTTCGCCCGGATCTTCGAGTACCTCGACCTGAAGCCGGCCATCGCCGACCGGCCGGACGCCGTGCCGGTCGACCCGGGCCGCGACCTCGGCCGCATCGAGTTCGACCACGTGGTGTTCCGCTATCCGGACGCCCGGCCGGGGGAGCGCAACACCCTGGACGACGTGTCGTTCACGATCGAGCCCGGCGAGTTCGCCGCGTTCGTCGGGCCGAGCGGCGCGGGCAAGACCACGGTGAGCTACCTCATCCCGCGGTTCTACGACACGACCTCCGGGCGCATCGTGTTCGGGGACACCGACCTGCGCGACCTGCAGCAGGACTCCCTGGTCTCGCACATCGGCGTGGTCAGCCAGGAGACCTACCTCTTCCACGCGACCATCGCCGAGAACCTCCGGTACGCGCGTCCGGACGCGACGCAGGCCGAACTGGAGGCCGCGGCGACTCGGGCGAACATCCACGAGACGATCGTGAGCTTCCCGGACGGCTACGACACGATCGTGGGGGAGCGCGGCTACCGGCTGTCGGGCGGCGAGAAGCAGCGCATCGCGATCGCGCGGGTGCTGCTGAAGGACCCGGAGGTGCTCATCCTCGACGAGGCGACGAGCGCGCTCGACACCATCTCGGAGCGGGTCGTGCAGCAAGCGCTGGACACAGCCTCCCGCGGGCGCACGACCATCGCGATCGCGCACCGGCTGTCCACGATCGTCGCCGCGGACGTCATCTTCGTGATCGACCACGGGCAGGTGGTCGAGCGCGGGACGCACCGCGAGCTCCTGGAGGTCGGCGGCGTCTACGCGCGCCTGTACCGCGAGCAGACCGAGACCGCCCTCCTCGACGACTGACCCCTTCTCCCGGCGCCGAGGGGCACGTGAACGCCCCTAAAAGGGTGTTGTAGGGGCGTTTACGTGCCCCTCGATCATTGTTAGGCTGGGCTAACAACGAGGTTAGGGGCGGGCGACTATGGCGCTGGAGGTCGTGGAGCGGCCCGCGCGCTCCCGCCTGCGCCTCTGGTTCCTGCTCGGCCCGGCCTTCGTCGCGGCGATCGCGTATGTCGACCCGGGCAACGTCGCGGCCAACCTCACCGCGGGCGCGCGCTACGGCTACCTCCTGGTCTGGGTGCTCGTCGCGGCCAACGGGATCGCGGTCTTCGTGCAGTACCAGTCCGCGAAGCTCGGCATCGTCACCGGCCGCAGCCTCCCCGAGCTCCTCGGCGCGCGGCTCGGCACCGGGGCACGGCGCGCGTACTGGGCGCAGGCCGAGCTCGTCGCGGCCGCGACCGACATCGCCGAGGTGATCGGCGGGGCCATCGCGCTGAACCTGCTGTTCGGCCTGCCGCTCCCGGTCGGCGGCCTCATCGTCGGCGTCGCCGCCATCGGGCTGCTCGCCGTGCAGACCCATGGCGGGCAGCGGCCGTTCGAGGCGGTCGTCCTCGTGCTGCTCGGGGTGATCGCCGTGGGCTTCCTGGCCGGGCTCGTCGTGAGCCCTGTCGACTGGAGGGCGGCGGCGTCCGGGCTGGTGCCGCGTTTCGACGGGGCGCCCACGGTGCTGCTGGCCGCGAGCATGCTCGGCGCGACGGTCATGCCGCACGCGATCTACCTGCACTCGGCGCTCGCCCGCGACCGGCACGGCGCCGGCGGCGACGAGGGGCGCACGCGCACGCTGCTCCGGGCCACCCGGCTGGACGTCGTCCTCGCGCTGGTGCTGGCCGGCGCGGTCAACATCGCGATGCTGCTGCTCGCCGCATCCGCGCTGCCGGGGGTCGCGGGCACCGACACGATCGAGGGCGCGCACGCCGCGATCAGCGCGGCGCTCGGACCGGCGATCGGCGTGATCTTCGCGGTCGGGCTGCTGGCGTCCGGGCTGGCGTCGACCTCGGTCGGGAGCTACGCCGGCGCGACGATCATGAGCGGCCTGCTGCGCGTGCGGGTGCCGCTGCTCGCCCGGCGGATCGTCACGCTCATTCCGGCTGTCGTCATCCTGTGGCTCGGCGCCGACCCGACCTGGGCGCTGGTGCTGTCGCAGGTGTTCCTGAGCCTCGGCATCCCGTTCGCGATGATCCCGCTGCTGCGGCTGACCGGGTCGCGTGCGGTGATGGGGAAGCGGGCGGACGCCGGCTGGGTGCGGGTCGTGGGCTGGGGCGTCGCCGCGCTCGTGGTGGCGCTCAACCTCGCGCTGGTGGCGTTCACACTGCTGCCGCAGTGAGCGGTCAGGCCCCGGCGACCCAGACGGCCCCGGCGGCCGTCGCGCCGAGGACGATCGCGGCGTCCCCGATGTTCACCGTCACGTCGCCCGCGAAGGCGCGGTGCTCGTCCACCGTCAGCACGGCGTCCAGGCCGATGCCGCGCTCGCCGAGATAGCGGAGGACGGCGGGGTCGGCGTCCGAGATGCGCACGACGGTGAGCGGGACGCCGGTCTCCGCGTTCAGCAGCGGCACGGCCTCCGGTCGCCGCGGGGTCCCGTCGGCCGTCGGGATGGGGTCGCCGTGCGGGTCGCGGGCCGGGTAACCGAGCCGCCGGTCGATCCGGTCGACCAGCCCGTCGGAGACGGCGTGCTCCAGCACCTCCGCCTCATCGTGCACCTCGTCCCAGCCGTAGCCGAGCTCCTCGACCAGGAAGGTCTCGATCAGCCGGTGCCTGCGCACCATCGCGACCGCGCCACGGCGGCCGTCGTCGGTCAGCTCGATCGCGCCGTACGGCTCATGCACGACCAGGCCCTGGTCGGCGAGCCGGCGGATGCCGTCCGACACGGTCGCGGCGCGCACGCCCATCCGCTCCGAGAGCTGCTTGACGGTGATGGGGTCGCCGGACCACTCGGTCGCCGACCAGATCAGCTTCAGGTAGTCCTGAGCGACGGGCGAGAGATCGGACACGGGCATGGAGGAAAGTCTAGGCGGCGGCCCACAGCGCGAAGGAGCGGGGTCACACGGCGGCAACGCCGCACCCGCCCTGTTACGGTGGACCGCGTGAAGTACGCAGAGACCATCATCGACTTGGTCGGCGACACTCCGCTCGTGAAGCTCAACCGGCTGACCGACGGAATCGCGGCGACGGTGCTCGTCAAACTCGAGTACCTGAACCCCGGAGGTTCGTCGAAGGACCGCATCGCCTCCCGCATCCTCGACGCGGCGGAGGCCGAGGGGCTGCTGAAGCCCGGCGGCACCATCGTGGAGCCGACGAGCGGCAACACCGGCGTGGGCCTCGCGCTCGTCGCCCAGCAGCGCGGCTACCGCTGCGTGTTCGTGCTGCCCGACAAGGTGGGCGAGGACAAGCGCAACGTGCTCACCGCCTACGGCGCGGAGATCGTGGTGACGCCCACCTCGGTGCCTCCGGAGCACCCGGACTCCTACTACTCGGTGTCCGACCGGCTGGCGGCGGAGATCCCGGGGGCGTTCAAGCCCAACCAGTACTTCAACCCGAACGGCCCGCGCAGCCACTACGAGACCACCGGTCCGGAGATCTGGCGCGACACGGACGGCCGCATCACCCACCTGGTGGCGGGCGTCGGCACCGGCGGCACCATCACGGGCACCGGACGCTACCTCAAGGAGGTCTCCGAGGGCCGCGTCCGCATCGTCGGCGCCGACCCGGAGGGCTCGGTCTACTCCGGCGGCACCGGGCGGCCGTACCTCGTGGAGGGCGTGGGCGAGGACTTCTGGCCCGGCGCATACGACCCCAGCGTGGTGGACGAGGTCATCCCGGTCAGCGACGCCGAGTCGTTCCACATGACCAGGCGGCTCGCCCGCGAGGAGGGCATCCTCGTCGGCGGCTCCAGCGGCATGGCCGTGGTGGCCGCGCTGCGCGCCGCGAAGGACCTCACCGCCGACGACATCGTGGTGGTCATCCTCCCGGACGGCGGCCGCGGCTACCTCGCGAAGATCTTCAACGACAAGTGGATGCGCTCCTACGGCTTCAGCGAGGTGCCGGACGAGGCGACCGTGCACGACGTCGTCCGCACCAAGCGCGGCGACCTGCCGGACCTCGTGCACGCGCACCCGTCCGACACCGTGCACGACGCCATCGAGATCATGAACACGTACGGCGTCTCGCAGCTCCCCGTGCTGACGGCGGAGCCGCCGGTCGTCATGGGCGAAGTCGCCGGAGCGCTCGACGAGCGCTCGCTGGTGGACGACGTGTTCGGCGGGCGCGCCAGGATGAACGACCCGGTCGGGGCGCACCTGGGCGAGCCGCTGCCGCTGATCGGCGTCAACGAGTCGGTCACGGCCGCGCGGGCGGCGCTCGCCGTCGCGAACGCGCTGCTGGTCACGGAGGACGGCAAGCCCGTCGCCGTGCTGACCCGGCAGGACCTCCTCACCTACCTGAGCGAATAGCCGCTCGCACCTCAGCCCCCGCATCGAAGTAAGGATCACGATGACCCACGGTTTCGCCACGCGCGCCATCCACGTCGGCCAGGAGTTCGACCCGACCACGGGCGCGATCATCCCGCCGATCTACCAGACCTCGACGTTCGTGCAGGACGGCGTCGGCGGCCTCCGCGGCGGCTACGAGTACGGGCGCGCGGGCAACCCGACGCGCACCTCGCTGGAGACGCTGCTGGCCTCCCTGGAGGGCGGCGTGAGCGCGCTGTCGTTCGCCTCCGGCCTCGCGGCGGAGGACGCCCTGCTGCGCGCGGTGCTGCGCCCGGGCGACCACGTCGTGCTCGGCAATGACGTCTACGGCGGCACCCACCGGCTCATCAACCGCATCCACGGCGCCTGGGATGTGCGCAACACCACCGTCGACCTCGGCGACCTGGACGCCGTCCGCACCGCCCTCGGGACGGATCGGACCCGCGTGCTCTGGATCGAGACCCCGAGCAACCCGCTCATGAAGGTCAGCGACCTCGCGGCGCTCGTCGAGCTGGGTCACGCCGCGGGCGCGCTGGTCGTCGTGGACAACACGTTCGCGTCGCCCGCCCTCCAGCAGCCGCTGTCGTTCGGCGCGGACGTCGTGGTGCACTCCACCACGAAGTACCTCGGCGGCCACTCCGACGTGATCGGCGGCGCCCTGGTCTTCGCCGACGCCGAGCTCGCCGAGAAGGCGCAGTTCATCCAGTTCGCGGCCGGCGCGGTGTCGTCGCCGATGGACGCCTGGCTCACCACCCGCGGCATCAAGACGCTCGACGTGCGGATGAAGCGGCACAGCGAGAACGCGCAGGCCATCGCGGAGGCGCTGGTCGGGCGCCAGGGGATCGACGCGGTGTACTACCCCGGCCTCCCGGACCACCCCGGCCACGAGCTCGCCGCCCGGCAGATGAGCGGCTTCGGCGGCATGCTGTCGGTCGCGCTGAGCGGGGGAGCGGCGGCGGCGCGGCGGTTCGCGGAGTCGACCGAGGTGTTCCAGCTCGCGGAGTCGCTCGGCGGCGTGGAGTCCCTGATCGGCTACCCGTCGGAGATGACGCACGCGTCGGTGCGCGGCACCGAGCTGGAGGTCCCGGACAACGTCATCCGGCTGTCGGTCGGGATCGAGGACGTCTCCGACCTGCTGGCCGACGTCGAGCAGGCGCTGGCCCGGTAGTCCGGCCATGACCTCCATCCGCCCGGCGCGCCCCGCCGACGCCGACGCCGTGCTGCGCCTGTTCGACGACGCGATCGCCTGGTTCCTCACCATCGGGAACACCGGGCAGTGGGGCACCCAGCCGTTCTCGGAGCGGCCGGAGCAGGTGACCCGCGTGCAGGGCTGGGTCGCCGAGCCCGGGACGTGGATCGCCGAGCACCCGGAAGCGGGCGTCGTGGGCTTCCTCGCGCTCGGGGCGGCGACCGAGTACGTGCCGGCCGCGACCGAGCCGGAGCTGTACGTGCGCGTCCTGATCGGCTCCCGCGACCCGCGCGCCACGGGGACCGGCCGGCGGCTGCTGGACTTCGCCCACGAGGAGGCGCTCGCCGCAGGGGTCGGCACGCTGCGGGTCGACTGCTACGCGGGCGGGACCGGCGACCTGGTGCGCTGGTACGAGTCGTGCGGGTACACGCGCACCGACCGGTTCCTGGTCGGCGAGTGGCCGGGGCAGGTGCTCGAGCGGCGGGTCGTCCGCCCGGACTGAGCCGCGCTGGGCGGATTCACGGGTTACGGGGTATTGCTTCCCTGAGGACCCCTCACCGATAGTGGTTGTCGTGAGGACTTTCGGGGTGGAGGAAGAGCTCCTCTTGGTCGATGAACGCGGGATCGCGACTCCGGTCGCCCCGTACGCGCTGGCGGACGCTCCCGCCGGGACCGAGCTGCGGCTCGGCGCCGAGATCCAGCAGGAGATGATCGAGACGCAGACGCTCCCGCGCCTGACGACGCACGACCTGTACGCGGACATCATGGAGGGGCGTACGCTCGCCGACACGCTCGCCCGGCGGCACGGCGCCAGGGCCGTGGCGGTCGCGATGTCGCCCCTGCCGCTGCGACCGCACGCCACACCGGACCCGCGCTACGACCAGATGATGGCCAGGTACGGGCTCACCGCGAAGGGCACGCTGGTCTGCGGCTGCCATGTGCACGTCGTGATCCACTCCCGCGAGGAGGGCGTCGCGGTCCTCGACCGCATCCGCACCTGGCTGCCCGCGCTGCTGGCGCTCACGGCCAACTCGCCGTTCGTCGGCGGCGTCGACACCGGGCACGCCAGTTACCGGTTCGTGGCCTGGCACCAGTGGCAGAGCGCGGGGCCGACCGACGTGTTCGGGTCGGTGGAGGCCTACGACCGGTTCGAGCGGCTGCTCGTGGAGACCGGAGTCATCCTCGACAAGGCGATGCTCTACCTGGACGCGCGGGTCTCGCACAAGCAGCCGACCGTGGAGGTGCGGGTCGCGGACGTCTGCCTCGACGCGCGCGACACGGTCGTGCTGGCCGCATTGGTGCGCGCCCTCGTCGACACCGCCGTCGGCGAGTGGCGTTCTGGCGTCCCGCCGCTTGCGACGCCCTCCGCGGCCCTGCGGCTGGCCGAGTGGCAGGCGGCCCTGACCGGGGTCGGCGGCACGCTGCCGCATCCCGTGACCGGCCGCGAAGGCACGGCGGTCGCCGCTCTCGACGCGCTGCTCGCCCACACGGCACGCGCGCTGGAGAGCTACGGTGACCTGGAGCTGGTGCGCCGCGGGGTGGACAGGATCCTGCGCAGCGGAGGCGGCGCGGGCCGTCAGCGGGCCGCCCACGCCCGGCGCGGACGGATGCGCGACGTCGTCGCCGAGGCGGTCGCGGTGACCCACGACGAGGGCGTCGAGGGCGACGGCCGGTTCGTGGCGTAGCGATCCCTTCCGCCGGAGGCTCGACACGCTTACGCTTCGGACATGGGATGGAGGGCCGGGACGTGGAGGCGGACATGACGGGGAAGGAACTGGCCCACCAGCACGCCGTGTACACCTACGGCACGCTCCCGCTCACCCTGATGTACAGCCCGACGGCGACGGCGGCGTGGGAGGTGTACTTCGGCGGCGACTACCTCGGGCTCGTCGAGGAGTCGCACATCCCCGGCGACCCGTGGCCGGCGTTCGTGGCGCGGCCGCCGGGCGAGGAGGAGACCGGTGACGGCATCCCGGCGCGGGACTGGCGGGTCGCGGTGGAGCTGCTGGCGGCGCGGGCGGGGCTGTGAGGGACGCTCCTCAGTCGCTGGGCACCGGCTCCGTCACGCGCTCGATTTCCGGCAGCCTCCAGGTTCCGTCGAACCACGGCTCCAGCGGCCCGTAGAGGCGGACCATCGGGAACCACGACTTGCCGGGCACGGTGCGGACCCAGTTCGACTCGTGCCCTGCCGGCGCGTGCGGACCGAACCAGAGCAGGTGCGAGCCGTCGGCGTCCGGCTTCACGGTGCCCGCGAGGCTCGACAGCGCGGGGTACGGGTTGTCCGGGAGCTGGAGCAGCGAGCGCGTCTGGGTGTCGTAGAGGTCGATGGACCAGAAGTTCTTCGCGGGCGCGTCGGCGGGGATGCGGAGCGTGTAGGTCGCGCCGCCGTCGAGCGCGTGCCCGTCGCCGTCCTCCGCGGTGTACGCGTACGCGGACCCCGCGCCCACCTGGGCGTGTGCCATCGCCGGTGTGATGACGGTTGCGAAATAGTGGAATTGCGTCCTGGCGTCCAAGAGCCGCGCGCCCTCGCGGAGGAACTCGTAGCTGCCGCCGACGAACGCGTTCTTCCACGACGATCCGGACCAGTAGTACGCGGCGGGGTCGCGCGGCGCGAAGACGAGGGCGCGGGACATCGCCGCCCCGAGCCGGGCCCCGGCGTCGAGGAGCCGCGCCCGCTGCTCGTCGGGAGCGAACGGCTGCCCGTGCACCACACCCAGCGCAGCGAAGACGCCGGTGCGCTCCGGGTCGAGCGCGTCGAGCGGCTCCTCCTGGACGATCTGGTCGATCTCCCGGAAGAACTCGAGGTCGTTCGAGTGCACGGTGTTCTGCCGCACGTCGGCGATGTTGAGGAAGGTGTTCTCGCGAGGGTGGTCCGCTTCGGCGAGCGGGTAGATGCGCGTCGTCTTCATAGCGGGCACGCCGCCGAGCGTGCGGAGGACGACCCAGTTGCTGTAGGTGGCCGGGCGCAGCACGAAGTAGCCTTCCGGGTCCGCGCCCTCCCAGCCCGGGGGAAGGAACAGGTACTTCCCGCCCGCGCCGCGGTCGGGACCCGCGATGCCCATGTCGGTCACATACCGGAACCAGAAGTCGTCCACCACGCACAGCGACTCCGGTGGCGCCTCGATGACGGTCGGACCCCACGCCTTCAGGTCGAGGAAGGTCGTGCCATAGGTGGTCTCCGTGTTCGGCGTCAGGTAGAGGCCGCCCGAGTTCGCGCGCGGGTCGGTGTAGCCGACGATGTCGGGGGAGGTGACCCCCGCGGTGCGCAGGCCGCTGCGCAGCGCCACGAGCGACGCCCCCGGGATCCCGATCAGGAACGCCTCCGCGGCGCGCATCAGGTCGAGGGCGTCGTAGAGCGCGCCCACCGACGTCGGGCGTGGCACCCCGTCGAAGAACTCGAAGGCGCCGAACGGCGTCGCCAGCTCATCCGGCGTCGAGATGCGCTGCACGGCCTCCCGCAACTGCTCCGCGGTCAGCCCCGCACCCGGTGTCCCCTCGATCGGCATGGCACGTCCTCCCCGTGGCCGGTCGGTCCGGCCGATGGCGGGAAAATAACGTGGAACGCGAGAGGGCGTCTAGAGGCGGGTCAGAACGCGAACTGCGCCCACTCCGTCCGGTCGAGGCTCACGCGCTCGCCGTGCCTCTCCACCACCCAGTGCGAGGGCGTCCCCGCCAGATACGTGCAGAGCACGGTCTCACTGCTCCAGCCGTCCGCGGACCGGATCCATCTCACCAGATGGATGTCCTGGCCCGGTTTCGGCGCGTTCCCGATCGGCGTCTCGTAGGTCGTCACGCTGCACCCCTCCCCAGTTGTGCAACCGGTCCCTGGGTCGTCGGAGGTGCGCCTGACATCGCTTCCGCCGGCTCGGGACTGGCTCCTGGACCACACCCTAGTGGGGTACAAGCCCGGGGGACAAGAGGAACGGGGTGAACAGGAGGGGACAGCTCGTGGTCCGTTCAGATTCCGGGGTCGTCCTCGTCGTCCGCCGCCGCGTCGTCCTCCGGCTCGAAGACGCCGTCGGCGTCGTACGGTCCGCCGCCTTCGCCCTCGGCCAGGGCGTCGACGTCGATGGGCTCGCCGGAGGGGGTCTCCGGCCAGTTCTCTCGTTCATCGGTCATGCCGTGATGGTAGGGCCGATCGCGGTACTCGCAGTACCTCCCATTCGTGCGGTGTCCCCGCGTAACGTCGTGGGGGAGAGGAGAACGAGACTATGGAGTACACACGACTGGGGTCGACCGGCCTGACGGTCAGCCGCCTCGCACTGGGCTGCATGAGCTTCGGCGACACATCGCGCGGCTTCAACGAGTGGGCACTGGACGACGAGGGCGCCGCACCGATCTTCCGCCAGGCCGTTGAGGCCGGCATCACCTTCTGGGACACCGCCAACGTCTACGGCTTCGGCAGCTCGGAGGAGATCGTCGGCCGCGCCATCCGCGAGTACACGAAGCGCGAGGACATCGTGCTGGCGACCAAGCTGAACTTCAAGATGCACGACGGCCCCGGCGGCGCGGGCCTCTCGCGCCGCGCGATCCTCGAGCAGATCGACGCCTCGCTGCAGCGACTCGGCACCGACTTCGTCGACCTCTACCAGATCCACCGCTTCGACCCGCTGACCCCGGCGGAGGAGACGATGGAGGCGCTGCACGACGTGGTCAAGGCGGGCAAGGCCCGCTACATCGGCGCCTCGTCGATGTGGGCGTGGCAGTTCGCCAAGCTCCAGCACGCGGCCGACCTCGGCGGCTGGACGCGGTTCGCGACCATGCAGGACCAGTACAGCCTGATGATGCGCGAGGAGGAGCGGGAGATGTTCCCGCTGCTGGCGGACCAGGGCGTCGGCAGCCTCCCATGGAGCCCGCTCGCGAAGGGCCGGCTGACGCGGCCGTGGGGCGAGCAGACGCTGCGCGGCGAGACCGACCCACTGCAGGCGCGGTACTCCGAGGAGCACGACAAGCCGATCGCGGAGGCCGTGCAGCGGGTTGCGGAGGCGCGCGGCGTCCCGATGGCGCAGGTCGCGCTGGCCTGGGTGCTGCGCAACCCGGTCGTGGACGCCCCGATCGTCGGCGCGACGAAGCCGCACCACCTCCCGGACGCCGTGGCGGCCGTGCACCTGGAGCTGACGGAGGACGAGGTGCACGCGCTCGAAGAGCCCTACACGGTCACGATGCCGACGGGGTTCTGACCGCGAACGAACTGACAGGACACGCCGCCCGCGATGTTGTCGAGGCGGCGTGTCCTGTCAGTTAGATCGTTGGGCCCCGGGCTCCTCGGCCTTCGCCTCGGCGATGGACGCGCGGACCGCGTCCATGTCGAGCGCCTTGACCTGGGTGATCAGGTCCTGGAAGGTCGGGGCGGGGAGTGCGCCCGGCTGCGAGAACACCAGGATGCCGTCGCGGAACGCCATCAGCGTCGGGATGGAGGTGATCCCGGCGGAGGCGGCGAGCGCCTGCTCGGCCTCGGTGTCGACCTTGCCGAACACGACGTCGGTGTGCTCCTGCGACGCCTTCTCGAAGACCGGGCCGAACATGCGGCACGGGCCGCACCATTCCGCCCAGAAGTCGACGAAGACGATGTCGTTCTCGGTGATCTTGGACTCGATGTTCTGAGCGGTGAGCTCGACGGTAGCCATGACGAGTGCAACGGCACGCCGGCCTCCGACATTCCCCGTCCGCCATCGAGCAGGAATGGAGAAGCACCCCGGCCGTGCCCGCGCCTACCGTGATTCCCATGACCTCCATCGACCACATCACCCTCGAGGTGGCGGACGCCTCCGCCGCCCAGCAGTTCTACGACGCCGCCTTCGGGCTCGGCGACCGGGTGCGCGTGCGCGCCTCCGACACCCCCTCCACCGGCTTCCGCGGCTACACGATGTCCATCACGGTCGCTCAGCCGGCCGACGTGACCGCCTACGTGGAGGCCGCGCTCGCCGCGGGCGCGACGACCATCAAGCCGGTCGCCAAGAGCTTCTGGGGCGTCGGCGGCACCGTGCAGGCGCCGGACGGCGCGATCTGGAAGATCGCGACCTCCGAGAAGAAGGACTCCGGCCCGGCCAAGCGCGAGCCCGAGTCGGTCGTGCTGCTGCTCGGCGTCGACGATGTGGGCGCGAGCAAGCAGTTCTACGCCGCACGCGGCCTCCCGGTCGGCAAGAGCTTCGGCTCCTACGTGCAGTTCGACCTGAAGGACAGCCCGGTGCAGCTCGGCCTCTACAAGCGGCGGGCGCTGGCCAAGGACGCGGGCGTCGCGGAGGACGGGTCCGGCTCGCACCGCATCGTCATCGGCGGCGAAAGCGCAGCGACCGATCCGGACGGCTTCGCCTGGGAGACCGCAGCCGACTGAGCGGCGCAGCATGCTGAGCGGCGCAGCCGGCTGATCGGCGCAGCATAGGAACCCCTCAGAACCTCCATCGACCGGGCATAACGTCGCGAAAGGTCACAGGTAGGTAACGGCGGCAGGGTTGCTGCCATGTCCCAGCCAACGCCACTCTCGCTCGACATCGTCGTGCCCGTGTACAACGAGCAGCCGACGCTCGACACGTCCCTCCGCCGGCTGCACGCCTACCTGACCGACACGGTGCAGGCGAGCTGGCGGATCACGATCGCCGACAACGCCAGCACCGACGCCACACCCGCCCTCGCGGACGCGCTCGCCGGGGAGCTGAGCGGGGTCGTCGCCGTGCACCTCCCGCTGAAAGGTCGCGGACGCGCCCTGAAAGCGGTGTGGGGCTCCTCGCCCGCCGAGGTCCTCGTCTACCTGGACGAGGACCTCTCCACCGACCTCGCCGCCCTGCCGCCGCTGGTGGCGCCGCTGCTCTCCGGCCACTCCGACCTCGCGATCGGGACCCGGCTGGGCAGGAGCGCGCGCGTCACGCGGGGCGGCAGGCGCGAGTTCATCTCCCGCAGCTACAACCTGCTGCTGCGCCGCACGATGTCGGTCGGGTTCAGCGACGCGCAGTGCGGCTTCAAGGCCATCCGCCGGGATGTCGCCCAGCGTCTCCTCCCGCTCGTGGAGGACGACGGCTGGTTCTTCGACACCGAGCTGCTGATCCTCGCCGAGCGTGCAGGGCTGCGCATCCACGAGATCCCCGTCGACTGGGTGGACGACCCGCACAGCTCGGTGGACATCGTGCGCACTGCCCGCGAAGACCTCAAGGGGATGCTGCGCGTCGGCACGAACATCGCGCGCGGCCGCATCCCGATCGAGGCCGTCTACGCGGAGCTCGGGCGGCGGCCGTTCGCGCCGCCGACGCCGCCGAGCTTCTTCGGCCAGGTCGTGCGGTTCGCGATTGTCGGTGTGCTCTCGACCGCGGCGTACGCGCTGCTGTACCTGCTGCTGTCCGGTGTGCTCGGCGGTCAGGCGGCGAACTTCGCTGCCCTGCTGCTGACGGCGGTGGCCAACACCTGGGCCAACCGGCGCTTCACGTTCGGTGTGCGCGGACGGCCCGGGATGGTGCGGCATCAGTTCCAGGGGCTGGTCGTGTTCGGGATCGCGTGGGCGCTGACCAGCGGGTCGCTCGCGGTGCTGCACGCCACGGCGCCCGGTGCGCCCGCCAGGGTCGAGCTGATCGTGCTCACGGCGGCGAACCTGTTCGCGACGCTCGTGCGGTTCGTGCTGCTGCGGCTGTGGGTGTTCCGGGCGGGGAGGCGGCGGGCGGTGGTCGAGGCCGATCCCGTCGGGCCATCCGATCCCGTCAGGCCATCCGATCCCGGGCCGCTTCCCGACACCGCCCTCATTCTCGTCCCGACCGAAACGGAGAAGTGATCATGTCCGTCACGACAGCACCCAGCCCGAGCGCACCCAGCACGACCGTCCCCGCCTCCACCTCCGAGCCCCGTCGCTCCACCGCCTGGCTGCGCCGCCTCGTGCGCGGCAGGGAGGGCGCCGCCGCCTGGGAGCGCCCGGCGCTGCTCGGCCTGCTGGCCGTCACCGCGCTCCTCTACCTCTGGGACCTCGCCGCCAGCGGCTGGGCCAACTCCTTCTACTCAGCCGCCGTGCAGGCCGGGTCGGTGAACTGGGAGGCCTTCTTCTACGGGTCCAGCGACGCCGCGAACTCGATCACGGTCGACAAGCCTCCCGCGAGCCTCTGGATCATGGCCCTCTCGGTGCGGATCTTCGGCCTCAGCTCGTGGAGCATCCTCGTGCCGGAGGCGCTGATGGGCGTCGCGACCGTGTGGCTCGTCTACCTGATCGTGCGCCGCAACTTCAGCGCGCGGACCGCGCTGCTCGCGGGCGGCGTGCTGGCGGTGACACCGGTGGCGGCGCTGATGTTCCGGTTCAACAACCCGGACGCGCTGCTCGTGCTGCTGCTGACACTGGCGACCTACCTGACCCTGCGCGGCATCGAGTCCGGGCGCATCCGTTGGGTGATCTGGGCGGGCGTCGCGGTCGGCTTCGGGTTCCTGACCAAGCAGCTCCAGGCGTTCCTCATTCTCCCGGTGCTCGCCGGGGTCTACCTGGCGGCGGCGCGGATCTCCTGGGCGAAGCGCTTCGGCCACCTGTTCGCGGCGCTCGGCGCGGTGGTCGTCGCCGCGGGCTGGTGGGTCGCGATCGTCCAGGTCGTCCCCGCCTCCTTGCGGCCGTACATCGGCGGTTCGCAGACCAACAGCTTCCTGGAGCTGACCTTCGGCTACAACGGGCTCGGCCGCCTCACCGGCAACGAGACCGGCAGCGTGACCGGCGGCCGGGGCGGCGCGACGGGAGGCGGGATGTGGGGAGCCACCGGCATCCTGCGCCTGTTCGAGAACGAGGTCGGCGGCCAGATCGCCTGGCTGCTCCCGGCGGCGCTCGTGCTGTTCGTCGTGGCGCTCCTGCTCGGCCGCCGGATGGCGCGCACCGACGCCCGCCGCGCGACCCTCCTGCTGTTCGGCGGCTGGCTGATCGTGACCGCGGTCGCGTTCTCGTTCATGGCCGGCATCTTCCACGCCTACTACACGGTCGCGCTGGCCCCGGCGCTCGCCGGCGTCGTCGCGATCGGCGCCTCGGCGGTCTGGGGTGCCCGCGACCGGCTGTGGGTGCGCATCCTCTCGGCCGTGACCATGCTCGGCACCGCGGTGTGGGCGTGGGTGCTGCTCGACCGCGCGACCTCCTGGCTCCCGTGGCTGAAGGTGGTCGTCCTCGCCGTCGCGCTCGCGGCGTCCGTGCTGCTGCTCCTTCCCCCGCGCAGCCGGGCGCTGTCAGGCGCGACCATCGCCGCGACGCTGGTGGCGGCGCTGCTCGCGCCCACCGCGTACACGCTGCAGACCGTGACCACGGGGCACAGCGGGTCGATCGTGACCGCGGGGCCGACCGTGGCGGGGGCGATGGGCGGGCCGGGCGGCGGGCGCGGATTCGGCGGGGCGCCCACCGGCGGCGGGGGCGCGCCGGGTGGCGGCTTCGGCGGACAGGGCGGGTTCCCCGGGACCGGTGGGACGAACGGCGGGACCGGCGGGACGGCAGGCGGGACCGGCGGGACGGCCGGCGGCACCGGCGGCACGACGGGCGCGCAGGGCGGCACGACGGGCGGCGCCACCGGGGCACCCGGCGCTGCGCGCGGCGGCGGAATGGGCGGCCTCCTCGGCTCCAGCACGGTCAGCTCCCAGCTCAGCGCCTTGCTGAAGGCGAACGCCTCCTCCTACACCTGGGTGGCGGCGGCGATCGGCTCCAACTCCGCGGCGGGCTACCAGCTCGCGACCCAGGAGGCCGTGATGCCGATCGGCGGCTTCAACGGCTCCGACCCGTCACCCACGCTGGCGCAGTTCGAGCAGTACGTGAAGGAAGGAAAGGTCCACTACTTCATCGCCGGCGGGGTCGGCCAGGCCAACGGCGGGAGCAGCGCCTCCAGCGCCATCGCCTCCTGGGTCGAGAAGAACTACACCGCGACGACAGTGGGAGGTGTCACCCTCTACGACCTGACGAAGTGACGCCCTCGAAGGGCACGTAAACGCCCCTAAAACGCCGTTTTAGGGGCGTTTACGTGCCCCTCGGCGACGCGGTGAACGGTTGGCGGGCGATCATCGGCGATTGGCTGCGGATGAGCGGCGGATGTCGGTGGTCCACGCCAAGATGGTCCAGTGACCGATAGCGCCCCCTCCGCCACGCGGGTGCCCACGGCGGAGCCCGTCGAGCACCGCGGGCACCTCGGCGTCGCCGGCGGCACGGCGCTCTACGTCGCGGCCGTCCTCGGAACGGGCATCCTCGTCCTGCCCGCGCTCGCCGCCGCCGCGGCCGGACCCGGCGCGATCCTCGCGGTCGCCGCCCTCGCGCTCATCTCGGTGCCACTGGCCGCGACGTTCGCCGCGCTGGCCCGCCGCCACCCCGACGCCGGCGGCGTCGCCACGTTCGCCCGCCGCGCCTTCGGCCCGACCTCCGCGCGGATCGTCAGCTACTGGTTCTTCTTCGGCACCCCGATCGGCGCACCCATCGCCGCGCTGATGACCGCGCGCTACGTCGTGGCGGTGATCGGCGGCGACGCCGTGCAGACCGTCGTCATCGCGATCGCCCTGATGGTCGTCCCCGTCGCGGTCACCGCGTTCGGCGTCCGGTTCGCCGCGTCCGTCCAGCTCGTGCTCTCCGGGGCGCTCATCGCCGTGCTCGTCTTCGTCCTCGCCGCCGCCGCGCCGCACGCGCGCGCCGGGAACCTCCAGCCCCTGCTCCCGCACGGCTGGTCGGGCGTCGGGCTCGCGATGAGCCTCTACATCTGGGCGTTCGCCGGATGGGAGGCCGTCGCCGGCATCGGCGGGGAGTTCCGCAACCCGCGGCGCGACATCCCGCGCGCGACCGCTCTGGCGCTGGTGATCGTGTCGGTCGCCTACCTCGCGATCCAGACCGTCACCGTCGCCGTGCTGGGCGGCCGCGCCGCCACATCGGCCGTCCCGCTGCTCGACCTCGTGTCGGTCGCGACCGGCTCCGGCGGCGGCATCGTTGTCGCGGTCATCGCCGCGATCGTCGTCACGGGCGTCTTCAACGCCTACCTCGCCGCCTTCAGCAAGCTGGGCGCCGCGATGGGCCGCGACGGCGACCTCCCCACCTGGTTCGGCCGCGGCGCCGAGAACGGCGCCGTCGCTCGACGAGGGCTCCTACTGTCGGCGGTGGTCATGGCGCTGTACTCGGTCGTGGTGCTGGCCAGCGGCGACCTCCAGCCGTTCATCCTCGTGCACACCAGCATCGCGGCGGCCGTCTACGGGCTGGGCGTCGCGAGTGCGATCGTCCTGCTGCCGACCCGCTCGCCGGGGTGGTGGATGGCTGTCCTCTCGGTCGTGTTCGCGGCAGGACTGCTGGTGCTGGCCGGCTGGCACCTGGTGTTCCCGGCCGGGATCGCGGCGATCGCGGTGCTCGTCGGGGTCGTTACGCGCCGGAGGACGCGCCGCCGCGGGTGAGCCGCACGGACGCGCCGCAGCACGGCCCCGTCACGGATAATGGGGCGGTGCCCCACGATCCTGCGGTCCGCGCCGCGAGCATCCGCGACGTCGCGCTCCTCGCCGGCGTCTCGCACCAGACGGTGTCCCGGGTCATCAACGACCACCCGAGCATCCGGGACTCCACCCGGCAGCGTGTCCTCGACGCGATGGAGCACCTCCAGTACCGCCCCAACCGGGCGGCGCGGGCGCTCGTCACCGCGCGGTCGCGCACCCTCGGCGTGCTCTCCACCACCGCGGCCGCCCTCTACGGGCCGGTGTCGAGCATCAACGCCGTCCAGGGCGCCGCTCGCGACGCCGGGTACTACCTCGCGGTCGCCCAGATCCCCGAGCTGACCGACGCGGGGATCGCCGCGGCGCTCGACCACCTGCTGGCGCAGGCGGTGGAGGGCATCATCGTCATCGCGCCGCAGGACCTGGTGCTGGAGCACATCTCGAGCGCGCGCATCGGCGTCCCGTACGTCACGCTCCAGGGCGGATCGGAGCACGTCGAGCGCGAGCTGACGGTCGACCAGGAGGCCGGGGCCCGCGCGGCGACCGCGCACCTGATCGGGCTCGGTCACCGGCGCATCCTCCACATCACCGGCCCGCTCGCGTGGTTCGAGGCGCAGGCGCGCGTCGCCGGCTACAGCCACGAGCTGGAGGCCGCGGGCCTGGCGCCGGCGCTGCTGGAGGGCGACTGGTCCGCCGAGTCGGGGTATCGCGCAGCTCAGACCTTCGTGCGGGATCCCGAGACCACGGCGGTGTTCGCGTCGAACGACCAGATGGCGCTCGGGGTGTACCACGCCGCCCGGGAGGCCGGCCGGCGCATCCCGGAGGACCTGAGCGTCGTCGGCTTCGACGACATCCCGGAGGCGGCGCACTTCTGGCCGCCGCTGACCACCGTCCTGCAGGACTTCACCGAGCTCGGCCGCCGCAGTGTGGAGCGCCTGGTCGCCGAGATCGAGGGCGGCGAGGTGCCGGGGCCGGCCAGCCTGCTGCCGGAGCTGATCGTGCGCGAGTCGACGACAGCTCCCGGGGCTGCCGGGAGGCCGGGCGGATGAGCACCGACGAGCGGCACCGGGACATGGCCGGGCGCCTCGCCAAGCCGGAGGGGGTGCTCGCGCCGCGCTACCGCTGGGTGAGCATCGGGATGTGCCTGCTCGTCACGCTGGCGGCCTTCGAAGCGCTCGCGGTGACGACGATCATGCCCACCGTCAGCCACCAGCTGCACGGCGCCGGCCTGTACGCCTTCGCATTCGCCGGGCCGCTCGCCGTCGGGGTCGTCGGCATGGTCGTGGCCGGGACCTGGTGCGACCGCGGCAACCCCCGAACCGTCCTGTTCGCATCGGTCGGGCTGTTCGCGACCGGGCTCATCCTGGCCGGTCTCGCACCGACGATGGGACTGTTCGTCACCGGACGGCTCGTGCACGGGCTCGGCGGCGGCGCGCTCACCGTGGCGCTCTACGTGATCGTCGCGCGCGTCTACCCACCACGGCTGCACGCCCGGATCTTCGCCGGTTTCGCCGCCGCGTGGGTCATCCCGTCGCTGATCGGCCCGGTGATCGCGGGCGCCGTCGCCGAGACGGTCGGCTGGCGCTGGGTGTTCCTCGGCGTCGTGGCGCTGGTCGTTCTCGCGATGCTGATGGTCGTGCCCGCGATGCGCGGCCTGCACGCGCCCGAGCGGCGACCGGAGGGAGGCCGGCGCGAGCTGGCACGTGCCGGGCTGGCCACGCTGGTGGCAGTCGCCGTCCTCGCCCTCACACTCGCCGCGGAGGCGCGCGGACCCGTCCAGTGGCTGGTCCCGGTGTTCGCGGCGGCGGGTGCGATCGCGGCGCTGCGGCCCCTGATCCCGGCGGGCACGCTGCTCGCGCGCCGCGGCCTCCCGAGCGTGGTCCTGCTGCGGGCGATCATCGCCGGGACGTTCTTCTCCGCGGAGGTCTACGTGCCGCTGCTGATGGTGACGCAGTACGGCGCGTCCCCGGCCGTCGCGGGCCTCGCGCTCACCGCCGCGGGCCTGAGCTGGGCCGCGGCCTCCTGGGCGCAGGGCCGGTTCCCGTCGATCAGCCACCGCCTCGCCGCGCGCCTCGGCGCCCTCGGCTTGACCATCGCGATCGCCTCCCTGCTGGTGACCGCGCTGACCGGGGCCTCCCCGGTGATCGTGGTCGTCGGCTGGGCGTTCGCCGGCGCCGGGATGGGCATCCTCTACCCGCGCCTCGGCGTCCTCACCCTGGAGTACTCGACCCCCGCCGACCAGGGTTTCAACAGCTCGGCCCTGTCGATCGCGGACTCCACCGGCTCGGCCATCGCCCTGGCCACGACCGCGATCGCGTTCTCCGCGCTCGGCGGCGCGTCATCGCCCGCGGCGTTCGCCGGGGTATTCGCCGTGAACGGCGTCCTGTGCCTGGCCGCGTGGCTGTGCGGCGGCCGGATCGTCCGCCGCTGACCCGCCGCGCGCCTGTGAAGCGGTCGCTCACGGAGCGGTGGGGGCGGCCTCCGCGTCGCCCGCCGCGGCCGCCCCACGCGCTCCCGCGGAGTCCGACGGGTCGTCCTGCCGCCGGCTCGCCAGCAGGAACGGGATCCCGATCAGCTCGATCGCGCCGCCGATGACGAGCGACGTCCCGTACCCCCAGAGGTCGGCCGCGCGCCCGAGCGCCGGCTGGATGACCACGCCGCCGAGGCTCCCGAACAGCGAGTCGAACGACAGCACGGTCGCGCGCTGCTTCGACGGGATCATGTCGTTCAGGTACGCCTGCCGCACCGGGCCCGCCACCGCGAACACGAAACCCCAGATCACCAGCAGCACCACCGCGAACCAGAAGAACGCCGTCAGTCCCATCGCCACCAGGATGACGATGCTGGCGAGCGAGGCGCCGATGATCGTCGTCGTCCGCTTGGCGAACAGGCGCCGGAGCCGCGGCGCGAAGATGCCGCCCGCCACCTGCGCGAGCGACAGGATGGCCGCCGCGAGTCCGGCGACCGAGTACGCCTTCGGGTCGCCGTACAGTTCGAGCAGGTACGGCTGGAGGGCGTAGAAGGCGTAGATCCCGACCCCGGACGCGAACGGCGCCGACAGGATGATGTAGCGCACCGAGCGCTTCCGCATCCCGTGCTCGATCGACTGGGTGAGGACGTTCCTGGTCGCCCGGAGCGGCCCCATCGATCGGTCGGGGGTGAAACCGACGTCGCGCATCGCGATGAAGGCGAACACGAACATCCCGACGAGCACGCCCGCGCGCAACAGGAACGGCACCCCGAGGTTCGTCACCTGCGCGATCACCCCGCCCAGCACGGACCCGGCGAACATCGCCGCCCCGGTGACGACGAGCGCGCGACCGAAGACGGACTCCAGGCTCCCGGTGTACCCGGTGTACGCGAGCGCGTCGACCAGCCACGCGTCCGTCGCGCCGGAGAAGAAGGTGAAACCGAGCCCGAGCAGCATGGAGGCCACCGCCCACCAGAAGAACGGCGCGTGCCACAGCCAGAGCAGCCAGTACAGCACGGTCGACAGCGACAGGGTGATCGTGCCGAGCAGATAGGAGGCGCGGCGCCCGATGGTGTCGGCGACGACCCCGGTGGGGATCTCGAAGATGACCATCCCAGCGGTGAAGAACGCGTTCGCCGCGAACGCCTCGAAGTTGGTCAGTCCGGCGTCGAGCAGGAACAGGGTGTTGATGCCCCAGATGAACGACGCGGCCAGGGTGTTGCCGAGCAGGAGGGTGAGGTAGACGGCCTGGACCCGGCGGGGTGACGGGTTCATGGCCGGGGACCGGATGGTGCGTTCATGCCCAGAATCATCGTCCTCTCGGTGGCGGGATGCCAGAGGCCGTCTCCGGAACTGTGCCAGGGTGGTGCTGATGAGCACCGTCGTCTTCGCCCCCGACTCCTTCAAGGGCTCCGCGACGGCGGCGGAGGTGGCGTCGGCGCTCGCCGCGGGATGGTCGTCGGTGCGTCCCGACGACCGGATCGTCCTCGCGCCGATGGCGGACGGCGGCGAGGGCACGCTTGACGCGTTCGAGGTGGCGGTGCCCGGGTCCAGCCGCCGTCCCGTGCGCGTGACCGGACCGGACGGCGCCCCGCGGAACGCGAGCTGGCTCCTGCTGCCGGACGAGACGGCCGTCGTCGAGCTGGCCGAGACCAGCGGGATCGGGCTGATGCCGGCGCTCGCCTCCTTCGACGCCCAGACGACCGGGTTCGGTCAGGCGATCGCGGCCGCGCTGGACGCCGGTGCGACCGGGCTGCTGCTCGCGATCGGGGGCAGCGCCTCCACGGACGGGGGAGCCGGGATGCTGTCGGTCCTCGGTGCGCGGCTGCTCGATGCGGCCGGGGAGGCCGTCCCTCCGGGAAATCGTGGCCTCACCGGCCTCGATCATGTGGAGCTCGGGAGCCTGCGGGCGCTTCCCGCGGGAGGCGCGCGCGTCCTGAGCGACGTGACCAGCCCGCTGCTCGGACCGGACGGCGCGGCGGCGGTGTTCGGACCGCAGAAGGGCGCGGGTCCGGACGACGTGCCCGTGCTGGAGGCCGGGCTCGCCCGGTTCGCGGACATGCTGCGGGAGACCGGCGTCACCGTCGACCCCGCCACACCGGGAGCAGGCGCGGCCGGCGGGACCGGCTTCGGCCTGCTCGCCTGGGGCGCGACGATCGCTCCGGGGTCGGCGGCGGTCGGGGAGGCGCTCGGGCTGCCCGCGCTGCTGGCCGGTGCGGATTCGGTGGTGACGGGCGAAGGCCGGTACGACGACCAGTCGGCGGCGGGCAAGGTCCCGGGGTACGTCGCGGGGCTGGCTGGTGCGGCGGGGATCCCCGCGTTGCTGGCCGCCGGTTCGATCACGGCGCAGCCGCGCGGCTTCGCGGGCGCTGTCTCGCTCTCCGAGCTCGCGGGCGACTCCGCGGCCGCCATCGGCGACCCGCTCCGCTGGGCCGCGGCCGCCGGCGCCGAGCTCGCCCGCCGCGCCTGAGCCGTCGCCGCCAACGGAGGAGATCGGCCCGCCCACACCCTCCCACGACAGCCAACGGAGGACATCGGGCCGCGCGGCCCCACAATCTCCTCCGCTGGCTGCGCTATGGGCCGCGTGGGAACCGGATGTCCTCCGGTAGCGCCTACGGCAGGTACTGCCCGCGCTGCTCGCGGATGACCGGCCGCGTGTCGACCGCCAGCGGCGGGGCCGCCTCCACGGTCCAGGACGGGCGCTCACCCGTCAGTGCCCACGCCGCCTGCACGGCTCCGCCGTCGGCGACGTACTCGCCCGGCGCCGGCACGACGACCGGCGCGTCGAACACCTGCGCCGCGATGGCCGCGACCGCGCGGTTCTGCGCTGCTCCGCCGATGAGCAGGATGCGCTTCTCCCTCACCCCGACCGCCCGCACGGCGTCGAGTCCGTCGGCGAGGCCGCACAGCATCCCCTCGATGGCCGCGCGTGCGAACGTCGCCGGGCGCGTGCTCGCGATGGTGAGGCCGTGGAGGCTGGCCTTCGCGTCCGGGAGGTTCGGCGTGCGCTCGCCCTCGAAGTACGGGACGAGCACGACGCCCTCCGCGCCGGGCTCCACCGACAACGCGAGCTCGGCGAGGGCGTCGAAGTCCACTGAGAGGAGGTCGGCGATGGAACTCAGGACGCGGGCCGCGTTGAGGGTCGCGATGAGGGGGAGGCGGAGGCCGCTCGCGTCGGCGAACCCGGCGACGGTCCCGGTCGCGTCCGCGATGGGGGCGTCGGTCACGGCGAAGACGGTGCCGCTGGTGCCGATGGACACGACCACGTCGCCGTCTGCGGCGCCAAGGCCGAGCGCGGCGCCCGCGTTGTCGCCGGCGCCGGGGCCGACGAGGACGCCGTCAGGGGTGCGGCCGGCGGAGTCCGCAGGTCCGAGGACGCGGGGGAGGATGACGCCCGCGCCTGAACCCCCGGCCTCCCGCCCCGCACGCCCCAGCGCCCGCTCGAACAGCTCGAAATCGTACGCCCCGGTCCCCGCGCTCCAGTACGCCGTCCCGCTCGCGTCCGACCGATCCGTCGTCAGCGCCTCCAGGTCAGGCCCCAGCGGGCTCTCGTCCGCCGGGCCGTAGCCGAGCAGACGCCAGGTCAGCCAGTCGTGGGGGAGCGCGACGGCCGCCACTCGCGCGGCATTGACGGGCTCCGCGTCCCGCAGCCAGCGCAGCTTGGTCGCAGTGAAGGACGCCACCGGCACCACGCCGACCCGCGACGCGTACGCCTCCGCGCCGACCTCCGCGATCAGGTCGCGGGCGGCCTGGGCGCTGCGGGTGTCGTTCCAGAGCAGCGCGTCGCGGATGACGCGGCCGTCCGCGTCCAGCACCACCATGCCGTGCTGCTGGCCGGCGATGGAGATCGCGGCCACGTCGGAGAGGCCGGCCGCGGCCTCCAGGGCCGAGCGCAGCGCACTCCACCACGCGGCCGGGTCGACCTCCGTTCCGTCCGGGTGCGCGGCCCTGCCGGTGCGCACCAGCGCGCCGGTCTCCAGGTCGCGCACGACCACCTTGCAGCTCTGCGTCGACGAGTCGACGCCCGCGACCAACGTCACGAACTCACCTCACTTCTCAAGACTCAGCCACCGAGGGGCACGTCGTCGTCACTTTCCACGCGGAAAAGCGACAACGACGTGCCCCTCGGCAGCAACGGGTAGCGTCAGCCGCGGGCGCCGATGAGGTGCTCGAGCGCGAGCTGCTGCAGGCGGACGAAGCCGAAGCCCTTGCCGCCGAAGTAGGCGCCCGCGTCGAAGTCCTCGTACGCGCTGCGGTCGGCGAGCAGATCGTCGTAGCTCTCGCCCGCGCCGAGCGTCGGCTGGGACAGCTCGGTCACGCGGGAGGCCTCCAGCGCCGCCTGCACCTCGGGGTCGGCGCGGAACGCGGCCGCCCGCTCCTTCAGCAGCAGGTAGGTGCGCATGTTCGCGGCGGCCGAGTCCCACACGCCCGTGATGTCCTCGGTGCGCGACGGCTTGTAGTCGAAGTGGCGCGGGCCGTCGTAGGCCTGGCCGCCGTTGGGGCCGCCGTTCTCGAGCAGGTCGACGAGGGCGAAGGCGTTCTGGAGGTCGCCGTGGCCGAACACGAGGTCCTGGTCGTACTTGATGCCGCGCTGGCCGTTGAGGTCGATGTGGAAGAGCTTGCCGTGGTACAGCGCCTGCGCGATGCCGGCGGCGAAGTTGAGGCCCGCCATCTGCTCGTGGCCGACCTCGGGGTTGAGGCCGACGAGCTCCGGGCGCTCCAGCGAGTTGATGAAGGCGAGGGCGTGGCCAACGGTCGGCAGCAGGATGTCGCCGCGCGGCTCGTTCGGCTTCGGCTCGATCGCGAAGCGGATGTCGTAGCCCTTGTCGGTGACGTAGTCGCCGAGCAGGTTGACGGCCTCCCGGTAGCGCTCGAGCGCGGCCTGGATGTTCTTGGCCGAGTCGTACTCGGCGCCCTCGCGGCCGCCCCACATCACGAACGTCTTGGCTCCGAGCTCGGCGGCCAGGTCGAGGTTGCGGAGCACCTTGCGGAGCGCGAAGCGGCGGACGGCGCGGTCGTTGGAGGTGAAGCCGCCGTCCTTGAAGACGGGCGCGCTGAACAGGTTGGTGGTGACCATCGGCACGATCACGCCGGTGTCGGCGAGCACCTGCTTCAGGCGGTCGATCTGCTTCTGGCGCTCGGCGTCGGTGGAGCCGAAGGCGAAGAGGTCGTCGTCGTGGAAGGTGAGGCCATAGGCGCCGAGCTCGCTGAGCCTGGTCACCGCCTCCACCACGTCGAGCTGGGGCCGGGTCGGGCCGCCGAACGGGTCGGTGCCGTTGTAGCCGATGGTCCACAGACCGAATGAGAACTTGTCGGCGCGGGTGGGGGTGAGGCTCATGGAAGGTTCCTTCAGCGTCGTCGATGATTTGTTGTTTCGATAAACTTATACCAGGCCCGACGCCCGAGCGCCACTCCGATCACATCCGCGACGCCAGCCAGGCGGCCTGCTTGTGCCAGTGCGCGGCCTGGCCGCCCTCGTGGTCGTTGAACGGGTACACCTCGATCGCGCGGTCCGCCGCCGCCAGGTGGTTGTAGGCCGCGAACGTCGTGGACGGCGGCACCACCGTGTCCATCAGCGCCACCGAGAACAACGACGGCGCGTGGATGCGGCGGGCGAAGTTCACGCCGTCGAGGTACGACAGCGTGCGGAAGGCCGCGTCCACCTCGTCGCGGTGCACCGACAGGTAGGTGGCCAGCTCCTGGAACGGCCCGTCGGCCGCGACCTCCGTGCCGCGGCGGTACGCGCACAGGAACGCGACGTCTGGCAGCACCGCCTGCACGTCCGCCAGCGCGCCCGCGGCGAGGGCGATCCCGCCGCCCTGGCTGCCGCCGGTCACGGCGATCCGCGCCGCGTCGACGAAGGGCAGCGTGCGGGCCGCGTCGACCGCCCGCACCGCGTCGGTGAACACGCGGCGGTAGTAGTGCTCGTGCGGGTCGTGGATGCCGCGGGTCATGAAGCCGGGGGTCGCCGGACCCGAGCCGTGCGGGTCGGCGGTGCCGCCTCCCGTGCCCCACCCGCTGCCCTGGCCGCGGGTGTCCATGAACACGTGCACGTAGCCGGCGAGCGCCCAGTCGACGTTCTCGCCGGCGAGGCCGCGGCCGCCGCCGTAGCCCTGGTACTGCACGACCGCGGGGAGCGGGCCGTCCGCGTGCAGCGGGCGGGAGACCCAGGCGCGCACGGGCTCGCCGCCGAAGCCGGGGAAGGTCAGGTCCTCCACGATGAGCTGGGTGACGGGAGTCGTCGCGGGCGCCAGCACCACCTCGCCGCCGGCCGCGCGGGACTCCGCGAGCGTCGACTCCCAGAAGGCGTCGAAGTCGGCGGGCTCCTCCACCTCCGGGCGGAAGTCGGTCAGTTCGGCGAGGGTGAGGTCGGTGAGCGGCATGGGTCTCCTCTGGAGGGCGGGTGCGGGGATCGGCGCGGAAGCCTGGCGGACATTGTGGCACAGTGTCCCCATGCCAGAACCGACCGCGCCGAGCCGTCCGACGCTGGAGGCGATCGCGCGGCAGGCGTCCGTGTCGCTGTCCACGGTGTCGAAGGTCCTGAACGGGCGGCCGGGGGTCTCCGCACCCACCCGGGCGGGGGTCGAGGAGCTGCTGCGCGACTCCGGCTACGCGCGCCGGGGCCCGGAGCCGGAGCGCGGCGGGCTGGTCGAGCTGGTGGTGGCCGACTTGGTGAGCGAGTGGTCGGTGGAGATCATCCGCGGCGTCGAGCGGATCACGCGGGAGGCCGGCTTCGTGCTCGCGCTCTCCGCCCTGGGCGACCATCACGAGCCGGGGCGCGACTGGATCACCGGCGTGCTCAGCCGGAAGCCGGTCGCGGTGATCCTGCAGTTCTCGAACCTGACGGCCGAGCACCGGCAGCAGCTGCGCACCCGCAACATCCCGTTCGTGGTCGTGGACCCGGCGGGCGACCCGCCGCCGGACGTCCCCGCGATCGGCGCCACCAACTGGGCGGGCGGTGTCGCGGCGACCCGGCACCTGCTGGGGCTCGGCCACACCCGGATCGCTGTCGTCTCCGGGCCGCCCGACCTGATGTGCTCGCGCGCCCGCGTCGCCGGATACCAGTCGGCGCTGGCGGAGGCCGGCCTCCCGTTCGACCCGCGGCTGGCGGGCGTCGGCGACTTCGGTCGTGCGGACGGGGAGCGCGAGGCGCGCCGGCTGCTCGAGAAGGCCGACCGCCCCACCGCGATCGTCTGCGGCAACGACCTGCAGGCGCTCGGGGCGATGGATGCGGCGTTCGCGCTCGGCCTGGACGTGCCGCGCGATGTGTCGATCGTCGGCTTCGACGACGTCGCGCCGGCCTCCTGGGTGCGGCCGGCGCTCACGACGATCCGCCAGCCGTTGCAGGAGATGGCGGAGGAAGCGACCCGCACCGCACTGCGCCTGCGCGCCGGAGCCGTCGAGAACCCCCGGCTGGAGTTGGCGACCTCGCTCGTCGTGCGCGACTCCACCGCGCCGCCCGCTGCGCGCTGAGGCGACGAAAGTTTTCCAAGCTCGGCGAGAAACTTGCGGGGTGAAAATCCCGTTCGTTAGCGTCCACCAGGACGACACGCGAAGGAGCGGCACGGATGACTTCAGCGGCACGCGAGCTGCGGGTGGCGATGATCGGCTACGGGTTCATGGGCGCGGCCCACTCCCAGGGCTGGCGGGTCGCGCCGCGGTTCTTCGACCTCGCCGCCGAGCCGGTCATGGCCACGATCGTCGGCCGCGACCGGGAGCGAGTGGAGGCCGCGCGCACGAAGTTCGGCTGGCAGCGCGCGGAGACCGACTGGCGGCGCGCTGTCGAGGACCCGGACATCGACGTCATCGACATCTGCTCGCCCGGCGCCTCGCACGCCGAGATCGCCATCGCCGCGCTGGAGGCGGGCAAGCACGTCCTCTGCGAGAAGCCGCTCGCCAACACGGTCGCCGAGGCGGAGGCGATGGTCGCCGCCGCCGAGCGCGCGGCCGGGCGCGGCGTCCGCTCGATGGTGGGCTTCAGCTACCGCCGCGTCCCCGCGATCGGCTACGCGCGCCGCCTGGTGCAGGAGGGCCGCCTCGGCGCCATCCGGCAGGTGCGCGCCCTCTACCTGCAGGACTGGCTGAGCGACGAGAACGGCCCGATGACCTGGCGGCTCGACAAGGACGCCGCGGGTTCCGGCTCGCTCGGCGACATCGGCGCCCACGCGATCGACCTGGTCGAGCACCTGACCGGCTCCCTACTGGAGTCCGTCTCCGGCACGCTCGCCACCTTCGTCGAGGAGCGGCCGCTGCTCGGTGAGACGGTCGGGCTCTCCGGCACGGCTTCCGGCGAACGCGGCCGGGTGACCGTGGACGACGCCGCCTGGTTCACCGCACGCCTCGGCGGTGGCGCGGCGGCGGGAGCGATCGGCGCGTTCGAGGCGACCCGCTACGCCACGGGCCGCAAGAACGCGCTGCGGATCGAGCTGAGCGGCTCCCGGGGCGCGATCGCCTTCGACCTGGAGGCGATGAACGAGCTCCAGTTCTACGACGCGACGGCTCCGGCGGGGGAGCAGGGGCTTCACCCGGATCATCGTGACCGAGCCCGAGCATCCCTACATGACGAACTGGTGGCCCACCGGGCACGCGATCGGCTACGAGCACGCCTTCAGCCACCAGATCACGGCCTTCGTCGACGCCGTCACGAGCGGCGCCGACCCCGAGCCGTCCTTCGCCGACGGCCTGCACGTCCAGCGCGTGCTCGACGCCGTCGAGCGCTCCGCCGCCGCCGACAGCGCCTGGACCCCCACAAGCTGACCCCCCGTCGAGAAGGCGCAAAATCGACCGAAAAGCACCGAGTGGGCGGAATATCCGCCCACTCGGCACCCGGAAGGAACCCATGACCAGACAAGCCCTCGTCGTCCGCGGCGGCTGGGACGGGCACATGCCCGTCGAGACTACCGACCTCTTCATCCCGTTCCTGGAGGAGAACGGTTTCGCCGTGCGGGTGGAGGGGAGCCCCGCCGTGTATACCGACGAGGCGTTCATGGACACGGTCGACCTCGTCCTCCAGATCAACACGATGAGCGCCATCGAGCGGGAGGAGTTCGCGGGCCTGCAGCGCGCGATCCTGAACGGCACGGGGATGGGCGGCTGGCACGGCGGCATCGCCGACTCGTACCGGGACAACGCCGACTACCTGCACATGATCGGCGGCCAGTTCGCCCACCACGCGGGCAAGGACCCGGCGGAGCGCACCGGCGAGCAGTCGGACAACTACCTCCCGTACACGGTGAACATCACCGAGTACGGCGCCTCCCACCCGATCACGGAAGGCATCGCGGACTTCGACCTGGAGACCGAGCAGTACTGGGTGCTGAGCGACGAGTACAACGACGTCCTGGCTACGACGACGCAGACCGTGCGGCCGTGGGACGCTTGGAACCGTCCGGTCACCGCGCCCGCGATCTGGACGCGGCAGTGGGGCAAGGGCCGCATCTTCGTCTCCGCTCCGGGCCATCGGCTGGAGATCGTGGAGTCCCGGCCGGTGCGAACGATCATCGAGCGGGGGCTGCTGTGGGCCGCGCGCTGAACGTCGGGGTCGTGGGCGTCGGCGTCATCTCGGCGCAGTACTTCGCGGAGTTCCCGAAGCTGCCGAACCTGCGGCTGCGCGCGGTAGCGGACCTCGATCTCGATCGGGCGGCTGCCGTCGCGGCCGAGCAGGGTGTCGAGGCGATGACGGTGGACGAGCTGCTCGCGCATCCCGAGGTGGATGTGGTGCTCAACCTGACCATCCCGCTCGCCCACGTGGACATCGCGTTGCGCGCGCTCGCGGCGGGCAAGCACGTCTACGGCGAGAAGCCGCTCGCTCTCACGACGGCGGAGGCGGCGCCGGTGCTCGCGGACGCAGCCGCGCGCGGACTGCGGGTGGGCTGCGCGCCGGACACCGTACTCGGCACCGGCATCCAGACCGCGCGCGCCGTGCTCGACGAGGGCCGCATCGGCGTGCCGCTCGGCGCCGCGGTGGCGTGGACGGCGCCCGGACACGAGCTGTGGCATCCTGCGCCCGCGTTCTACTACCAGCCGGGCGGCGGGCCGCTGTTCGACATGGGGCCGTACTACCTGACGTCGCTCGTGACGTTCTTCGGGCCGGTCGTGCGGGTGTCGGGGGCGACCCGGCGCTCGGAGCGCGAGCGCGCGATCGCCACCGGGCCGAACGCGGGGGCCGTGGTGCCGGTGGACGTGGACACGCACGTCACCGCGATCCTGGAGCACGTGTCCGGAGTGGTCTCGACCGTGACCGTCTCGTTCGAGGTGTGGGCCTCCCGGGTGCCGCTGTTCGAGGTCTACGGCACCGCGGGGACCCTCGCCGCGCCCGACCCGAACCGGTTCTCCGACCCGGTGCTGGTCGCGACAGCGGACGACCGTGAGTTCCGGGAGGTCGAGGTGGCGGGTGGCTATGCCGACGCGGGACGCGGCTTCGGTCTCGCCGACCTGGCCCGCGCGATCGAGACGGACCGGCCGCACCGCGCCTCGGGGGAGCTGGCCTTCCACGTGCTGGAGATCATGGAGGCCGTGCTCGCGGCGGGCGCCCGGCACGAGGTCGTGACGCTGACCTCCACTGTCGAGCGGCCCGAAGCGGTGCCGGCGGGGGCGCGGCCAGAGTCGTGGTGAGGTCCGCGACGTGGTGACGTCCGCCGCACCCCGAGACCTGTAATACAGTGACCGGGACCATGAACGGCAGGACGACGGCGGGGACGAACCTCGACACGGTGCGGCGGCACAACCTCTCCGCCGTGCTCGGGATGGTGCACCGCGAGGGCCCGCTGGCGCGCTCGGCGCTCACCCAGGCGACCGGCCTCAACCGCTCGACCATCGGCGCGCTCGTCGCCGAGCTGGCCGAGTTCGGGCTGGTGCGCGAGCGCGAGCCGGAGACCAGCAACCGGGTCGGGAGGCCGTCCCCGGTCGTCGCCGCCGACGGCCGGGTCGTCGCGCTCGCCGTCAACCCTGAGGTCGACGCGGTCACGGTCGGCGTCGTCGGGCTCGACGCGCAGGTGCACCGCCGGGTGCGCTATCCCACCGGGCATGTCCCGACCGCCGCGGAGGCCGCTGCCATCGCGGCCGCCGTGATCGACGGGCTGCGGCCCGAGCTGGCCGCGGCCTCCCGGGTCGTCGGCGTCGGCGTCGCGGTGCCCGGGCTCGTGCGGGAGGAGGACGGCGTGGTCCGCCTCGCCCCGCACCTGGAGTGGGCGGAGGAGCCGTTCGCGGCCGAGCTCGCGGAGGCCACCGGCTACCCCGTGGTCGCCGCCAACGACGCGAGCCTCGGCGCGAACGCCGAACGGCTGTTCGGCGCCGGCCGGGGCGCCGACGACATCGTCTACGTCAACGGCGGCGCGTCCGGCATCGGCGCGGGCGTCATCGTCGGCGGGAGGCCGCTGACCGGCATCAGCGGTTACGCCGGCGAGCTCGGCCACACGCTGGTGAACTCGGCGGGCGTGCGCTGCCACTGCGGCGCGATCGGCTGCCTGGAGACCGAGGTGAGCCAGCGCGCGCTGCTGCGGGTGCTCGGGCTGGCCTCCGCCGACCCCGACGAGCTCTCGCGGGCACTGGGGGCGGCTGTGGCGGCAGGTGACACGGCCGTGCTCGCCGAGGTGGACCGCCAGCTCGGCTTCCTGGCGACCGCGCTGCGCAACGCGACCAACGTCTTCGACCCGGACCGGATCGTGCTCGGCGGGTTCCTGGGGGCGCTGCACGAGCTCGCGCCCGACCGGCTGCCCGAGCTCGTGGCATCGCAGGCGCTCGCCGCCTCGGCCGAGACCCTCACCATCACCCGGGCCGCCCTCGGCAGCGACATCCTCCTGATCGGCGCCGCCGAACTCGCCTTCACCCCGCTCTTAGCCGCCCCCTCCGCCGCGTAGCCCCTCGATCTCTTCCGGAGTTGTGTACGCCCACGCCCGGCGTGTCGCGTACGCAACTCCGGAATCGATGGCGGGTTGGGTGCGTCCAGCGAAATTGGGGGGATGTGCACGTTCACATTTCGGGGCCGGAGGCTGTAAGCTAGGCAGGCGCCCGCGATCGAATCGATTCGAACGGGCGGCTCCCAGCACCGCGACCGCCTCGCGGTGCTGTCGTTTTGCGTCCAGTGCCGGGCGCGTGCCCCCTCCCCACACGCCCTCCAGCAGAAGGACTCTTTCGTGACCACCGTCGTGCATCCCGGCGACTCGCTCACCGGCCGCCAGCGCTTGGCGTACATCCTGATCCTCGGCGCGCTCACCGCACTCGGGCCGTTCACGATCGACATGTACCTCCCTGCGCTGCCGACGCTGGAGTCCGACTTCCACGTCTCCACCGCGATGATCCAGCTCACGCTCACGGCGACCACGATCGGGTTCGGCCTCGGCCAGCTCCTGGTCGGCCCGTGGTCGGACAAGATCGGCCGCCGCATCCCACTCATCGCCGCGACCGGCGTCCACATCTTCGCGTGTCTCGCCGCGGCGATCGCGCCCAACGTCGAGCTGCTCGGCATCGCCCGCGCGCTGATGGGAATCGGCGCCGCCGCCGGCGGTGTCGTCGCGATGGCGATGGTCCGCGACCTGTTCGGCGGACGTCCGCTTGTGCGGATGCTGAGCAGACTCGCGCTCGTCAACGGGCTCGCCCCCGTTCTCGCCCCGGTGCTCGGCTCGTGGCTGCTGCTGGTCATGCCGTGGCGGGGCATCTTCGTCGTGCTCGCCTGCTACGGCGTGTTCGTACTCGGGTGCGTGTCGCTGTGGATCGCCGAGACCCTCCCGAAGGCGCGCAGGCACGACGCGGGCCACTCGACGGTCGGTCAGCGCTACCGCTCGGTGCTGAGCGACCGGGTGTTCGTCGGCATCGCGATCGTGGGAGCCGCGAACTTCACCGGGCTGTTCTCGTACCTGTCGGCGAGCCCCTTCATCTTCCAGGAGCTCTACGCGTTCACGCCGCAGGAGTACGGCCTCCTGTTCGCGGTCAACTCGATCGGCATCATCATCGGCGTGCAGTCGGCGGCGCGCCTGACCAAGTACGTCGGACCGCAGTGGATCCTCGCCGTCTCGACAGTCGTGATGTTCCTGGCGTCGGTCGCGATCGTCGTACTCGACCAGGCCCACGCCGGGCTCTGGGGTGTGGCGATCCCGCTGTGGTTCTTCATCGCGGCCTGCGGTTTCGGCTTCCCGTGCGTGCAGGTGCTCGCGCTGAACAACCACGGCCACGAGGCCGGGACGGCGGCGAGCCTGCTCGGCGCGCTCAATTTCGGCGCCGCGGGCGTGTTCTCGCCGATCGTCGGTCTGCTCGGCACCGGAAGCGCGGGGCCGATGGGCGCGATGATGGCGATCTGCGCCGCGGTGTCCATCGGGTCGCTGTGGCTGATCGTGCGGCCGCGGACGGTGCCGGCGCTCGCGCACTGACGCGGCCGGCCCTGCGCGTGGCGGTACCGTGATCCCATGACCGCGACGCCGCCCCTCCACAAAGCCGCGCGCATACAGCGCCGGTGGCCGCTGATCTCGGCGTCGGTGGCCATCGGCCTCGTGCTGCTGCTGGGCGGGATCATCGCGTTCCGGCCGACCGAGCCGTTCGCCATCGACCTGAAGTGGATGGCGGAGGTGGTCGAGCACCGGTCGCCGGTGTGGACCGTCCCCGCCCTGTTCTTCAACTGGGTCGGCGGCGGGATCGTCGGCTCGGTTGTGATCCCCGTGGTGATCTTCCTCCTGCTGCTGGCGTTCCGGAGGCCGTGGGGCGCCGGCTTCTTCGCGATCGCGAGCGTCGTGTCGGTGATCTGCGTGCAGGTCCTCAAGCTCACGGTCGGCCGGGCGCGTCCGTCGGAGATCCTGGTGGTCGCCGATCCGGGTTCATTCCCGTCCGGGCATACGGCGAACGCGGCGACGATGGCGGTCGTGTTCGGCATCCTGTTCCCGCGGGTCTGGGTGTGGTGCGTGGGCGGCGCGTGGGCGATGCTGATGGCGATCAGCCGCACCTACCTCGGCGCGCACTGGCTGAGCGACACGATCGGCGGCCTCCTGCTCGGCGCGGGCGTCGCGGTCATCGTGTGGGCGCCGCTGGCATACAAGCTGGCGGAGGAGAGCACGCGGCCGCACCCGTTCTTCCTCAGTGCGGCGGGCCGGGCGAAGACGTAGCAGGAAGGGCGTCCAGCGCCCGCATCGCCGCGATGCCCATCCCCACCGCGATCGTCGCATCGCCGGCAGAGCGCTCCGACCATGCCGCTGAGAGCCCGGCCCAGGCGAGCGCCCAGCGCAGCATCCGCCGCCGCGCGATCCCGGTCTCCGCCGCGATCACCGCCACGGTCCGCTCGAGCCGTCCCGGCATGAGCGCCACGTCCGCCGACGGGTTGCAGAGGATGTTCGCGAAGTCGAAGCCCGGATCGCCGTGGACGTGCTTGGGGTCGATCGCGAGCCAGCCGTCTCCGGCGAAGTCCAGCACGTTGCCGTGGTGGAGGTCGCCGTGCAGCACCACGTCGCCCTCCGGAGAGGCGAGCAGCGCCCGAGCCTCGGCGGCAGCGCGGGCGAACATTCCGTCATGGGCATGCGGACGATCGGTGGCGTGCTCGAAGAGCTCGGCGAACCAGCGCGGGAGGCCGACCAGCCCGTCCGGTCGCGGCCGGTCGGTCACCGTGTGCAGGCGAAGGGCGGCGCGGCAGAGGATGCGAGTCGCCTCGTCGTCCCCGTCCGGGCCGGAGGCCGCCAGCGACTCCAGCGAGCGCCCGCCGGTCGCACGCACGAGCACGAGCGCGTCGCCCTCCGCGACGAGCACCGGCGCCGCGCCGCGGCCGTCCCACCAGCGGAGCACGCGTCCGCCCGCGGCCTCCTCGGGGTGCGTCGCCAGCTTGAGGAACGCCGCCCGGCCCTCCAGGCGCACCGGTTGCAGCACGCTCGACGGCGTGGCGAAGGCTGCACCGTCCGGTGTCAGCGCCCAGCGCGCCCGCCACGGCGCGAGCAGGGCGTCGGGATCCCGCGCCATCAGGTCCGCCTGCTCTCGGCCGCGTACGCCCCGGGCGTCACGCCGATCACGGCTTTGAACTCCCGGTTGAAGTGCGCCTGATCCGCGTACCCCAGCTCCACCGCCAGGCGGGCGAGCGCGGGAGGCTCCGGCTCGCGAAGAGCCGCAGCGGCCTCCTGCAGCCGGTAGCGCTGGATGAGCCACTTCGGCCCGAACCCGATGTGTCCGGCGACGAGCCGCTGCAAGTGCCGAACGCCGATCCCGAACCGGTCGGCGAGTTGCTCCACCCGACGCAGGTCGCGGTCCGACTCGACCGCGGCGACGATAGCGTCGACCAGTCGCGCGTCGGCGTCAGGGATCGGGAGGTCGCGCAGGGCGGCCTCGATGACCGCGACCGCGGCCTCCGCGTCGTCGTGGGCGAGGCATTCGCGCACCGCGCCGACCGTGGCGGTCAGCGTCCGCGCTGCGTGCGGTTCCAGCGCCTCCAGCGGGATCGCCGGGGGTGCCCCGCGCAGCGAGGCTCCCACCCACTGCCGTGCAACGCCCGGCCGCAGCATCGCGCCGAACGCCCAGCCGTCGCCGGTCAGCGTCCTCCCGGACAGCCCGCGGCTCGCCCGGAACAGCGACGCGGTGTCCGCCTCGATCACGACGTTCGCGGTCGGGTACTCCAGCACCGCCTCGCGCACGCTCGCGCCGCCGGGCAGAGACCACCGCGGCAGCCAGTAGTGCCGCACGAACGCGGTCGCCGCCTCACCAGGCACGCGTCGCTCGATCCGGACGGGCGCGGCGGGCGCGTCCGCTCCGGGGGTGAGCCGGCCTTTGCTCAGCGGCCCAGCGACGGTGGACGAGGTCACGCTGCCATACTTTCACGGTGACTTCGATCCGACCGTACCGTCCGGCCGACCGCGCGGACGTCTACGACATCTGCGTGCGGACGGGGGCGAGCGGCGCGGACGCCCGCGGGGTGTATTCAAGCGACGACCTCCTGCCCGACGTCTTCGCGGGGCCCTACGTGGAGTACCAGCCGGACCTCGCGTTCGTGGTCGACACCGGCGACCGGGTCGCAGGCTACGTGATCGCGGTCGCGGACAGCCACGCGTTCGCCGACTGGTACGACGAGAACTGGCTGCCCGGGTTCCGCGAGCGCTACCCGGTGGAGGCGGCGCCCACCGCGAAGGAGCGCGAGGCGATCGGTTTCGGGCTCGACCAGCACGAGGCGATCGTCCCGGAGGCCGACCGGTACCCCGCGCACCTGCACATCGACCTGCTGCCCGAGCTGCAGGGCCGGGGCTTCGGGCGCCGGCTCATCCGGGAGCTCCTCGGCGCGCTGAACGATCGCGGCGTGCCCGGCGTGTTCCTCCGGATGTCGCCCACCAACGCGGGTGCGATGGCGTTCTACCGCCGGCTCGGCTTCGAGGAGCTGCCCTCCAGCCGGCCAGACGCGCCTGCACTGGCCATCGCGACGACCGCGGAGGTCTGAGCGGCCCTAACGGAACCGCGGCATCCGCTCGAACCAGTACAGCAGCTCGGGCGAGCGGCGCCGGAGCTGGGTCATGGTAAGGAAGTCCTCCGGCCGCGTCACCGGCACGTCGAACTCCTCGGCGACCAGCTCCATGTCGTCAACCGACCAGAACTGTCCGCGCATCCGGATGAGCACCCTGCCGTCGTGGTCGGTGATGAAGAGCTGGGGCAGGGTGTCCAGCGTGCTGCCGTCGTAGAGGCGCACCATCAGGATGGAGCCGACGTCGGCGGATCGCACGAACCGGGTGCCGCCGAAGAAGCCGCGCTCCCGGACGCCGTCCGGCTGGATCGTGATGGTCGCGCTGAGGAACGCGTACACACCGAGGATCGTCCCCAGGACGACCAGCACGTGGGCGGACAGGACGTACTTCCAGTCGCCGTCCGGGATGGTGAGCCAGTAGAGCACCGCGAACACCGGAGTGGTCAGCGCGAGCACGGCGGTGAGCCCGCGCGCGAACAGGTCGCGATGCGGGCGAAGTACGGTCCCCCTCGACACGTCCGTGTCGACCCCCTGATGGTTGCTCATCAGGTCGAGTTTGACGGATTCCCCGGGTCGTTTGTAGCGGCATTTTGGGGGACACGGCGCTCGACCTCTGCGAGGTGCTTGACGCGCAGCGAACGCACCCGGAAGGCCGACAGGATCGTCGCCAGCACGCCCACGGCGAACAGGATCACCGTGGCGAGATCGTGCATCGAGCGGCCGATCAGCAGGGTCACCGCAGCGAGCGCCACGGTGGCGCAGAGCTGGGAGAGCATTTTGCCGGTCACTCCCATATCTAACATGCAGGACGGCTGTCGAGCCAAATCCGGTCAGCCGAGTGCGACGGCCGTCCAGGAGACCGGGGGCAGCTCCACGGTCAGCACGCCGTCCGCGAGAGTCGCCGTGGAATTCGTGCGCGGCACGACGCGCTCGGGCTCGGCGAGCGTGTTCTTCGCGTACACGTCGTGGTCGAACAGGCTCAGCGCCTCCCGTACCACGGTCGCGCCCAGGTCGCGGAGGTCGATCGTGACCGTCTCCGTCTCGGTGAGGCTGCGGTTCACAAGGAACACCGCCGACGCGCCGGTCGCCGCGTCGTGTGTCGCGACCGCGTCCACGACGTCGGCCGTCCCGTGCACCGCGGTCTCGTAGCTGCCGGTGCGGACGGCCGGGCGCAGCACCTCGCCGCGCGCGAGCCGGCTCGTGACCGAGAACGCGAAGAACGTGGTCTGCCGCCAGGCCGCGCCGCCCGGCTCGGTCATGATCGGCGCGATCACGTTGACGAGCTGGGCGAGGGAGGCGCTGCGCACCCGATCGTGGTTCTTCAGCAGGGTGATCAGGAGGTTGCCGACGACCACCGCGTCGGCGACCGAGTAGACGTCCTCCAACTGACGAGGGGCGACGCGCCATTCGTCGTTGACCTCCTCGGAGGCCTGGTGCTCGTCGAGGTACCAGACGTTCCACTCGTCGAACGAGATGGCGATCTTCTTGGCGCTCTTGCGCTTGCTGCCCACGTGGTCGGCTGCCGCGACGACCGTGTCGATGAAGTACTGCATGTCCACCGAGGAGGCCAGGAACGACCCGAGGTCGCCGCGGCGCTCCTGGTAGTACGCGTGCGCGGAGATGAAGTCGACGTTGTCGTAGGCGTGCTCCAGGACCGTGCGCTCCCAGTCGCCGAAGGTCGGCATCCCGGAGCCGGACGACCCGCAGGCGACGAGTTCGAGGTGCCGGTCGGCCGCCTTCATCGCCTGGGCGGTGCGGGCGGCGAGCTTTCCGTAGTCGTCGGCGGTCAGGTAGCCGGTCTGCCAGGGGCCGTCCATCTCGTTACCGAGGCACCACATCCGGATGCCGTGCGGTTCGACCGTGCCGTTGGCGATCCGCTGATCGCTGAGCGCGGTGCCGGACGGATGATTGGCGTACTCCAGGAGGTCGAGCGCCTCCTCGATCCCGCGGGTGCCGAGGTTCACGGCGAGCATCAGCTCGGAGCCGGTCAGCTTCAGCCAGCGCGAGAACTCGTCCAGGCCGACCTGGTTGGTCTCCAGGGAATGCCAGGCGAGGTCGCGGCGCACCGGGCGCTGCTCGCGCGGGCCGACGCTGTCCTCCCAGCGGAACCCGGAGACGAAGTTGCCCCCGGGGTAGCGGATGGTGGTCGCGCCGAGCTCCTTCACCAACTCGACCACGTCGAGGCGGAAGCCGTCCTCGTTCGCGGTCGGGTGCCCCGGCTCGTAGATGCCGTCGTAGACGCAGCGGCCGAGGTGCTCGACGAACGATCCGAAGATGCGCCGATCGATCGCGGCCACGCGGGCGGAGCGGTCGAGGGTGATGGTGGTCTCGGGCATGGCTGCTTCCTCTTCGTGCGTATTACAACGTTGTACAGACATGATCGCGGGCGGATGTGACCGTGTCAAACGGAGTTCGCCGAAGGGCACGTAAACGCCCCTATAACGGCCTTTTAGGGGCGTTTACGTGCCCCTCGACGGGTCAAAGAGCGGTGGACTCGCGGGGGACGAGGCGGTAGGGGACGAGGACGCGCTCCGGCGTGAACGGCGCAGGGCCGCCCTCGATACGGCGCACCAGCAGGTCGACCGCCGTCCGGGCGATCTCGGCGCGGCCGGGGTCGATCGTGGAGAGCGTCGGCATGGAGTACTGCGTCTCGTCGATGTCGTCGAAGCCGATGAGGGCCACGTCCTCCGGGACGCGGACGCCGGCCTCCTGCAGTGCGCGCAGCGCGCCGAGGGCGATCGCGTCGTTGAACGCCACGACCGCGTCGAACCGGACGCCGCCGGCCAGGAGGTCGCGCATGGCCTCCGCCCCGTTGCGCCGGAGCCAGGAGCCGACGGGCACGATCAGCTCCTCGTCGGAGGGGAGCCCCGCCGCCGCCAGGGCCGCGCGGTAGCCGTCCAGGCGCAGCGCGGCGGACCCGATGGCCTCTCCCGGATGCGCGCCGAATGCCACCACGCGGCGCCGGCCGAGCCCGAGGACGTGATCGGTCGCGGCGCGGGCGCCCTCGCTGTTGCGCATCGTGACGTGGTCGCGCGGCCCGGTGAAGATGCGCTCGCCGAGCAGCACGACGGGGAGGGGCATCGCGGCGATGACGTCCTCGTCGTCCTGGTCGAGGGCGAGGACGCTGTAGAGCACGCCGTCGACGAGTTGGGGCCGGGGCCGGCGCAGAGCGGCGATCTCGTGGTCCCTGTCGTCGCCGAACTGCTCGATCAGCACCGAGAGCCCGTGCTCGGCGGCCGCCCGCATGACGGCGTCGGCGAGCTCGGCGAAGTAGGCGTTCCGGAGGTCGGGGATCATGAGCGCGATGACGTTGGTGCGCCCCGACCGCAGGTTCCGCGCCGAGAGGTTCGGCGTGTACCCGAGTGCGGCGATCGCGTCGTGCACGCGCCTCCGGGTCTCGTCCCGCACGTAGGGATGGTCGTTGACGACGTTCGACACGGTCTTGATCGACACCCCGGCCAGGCGGGCGACGTCGTGCAGGGTCACGGCCACGCGCACTCCCGTCTGTTGCCGGTCGGCACGACCTTACAACGTTGCACGGGTGCAGCGCCGCCGGCCGATCAGGCGCCCCGCACGTACGTGGTCAGCCCCGGCCCCGGCCGCAGCACCCCGTTCACGATCGCCTCGATGGCGAACTCGCTGGCACCCGCGAGGTCGACCGACGTCGGATCGAGCAGCCACTGCAGCTGGAGGCCGTCCATCACCGCGAGGATGGACGCCGCTGCCCGGTCGATCGTGTCCGGATCGGTCACGCCCTCCTGTGCGCAGAGCGCGCGGAACGCGGCGTCGACCTCGGCCCGGAGGTTGCGGTACCGCTCCTGGAAGTAGGCCGTCGCCGGGTGGCCCTCGGTGACCGACTCCGCCGACAGCACGGTGAAGACCTGGACGATCCCCGGCCGCTGCGCGTTGCGCTGCGCGGTGCCGACGAGGTGGGCGAAAAGCGCTGGGCCACCGGGGATGTGCTGGTCGGCGAGGTGGGCGACGTCGTCCCGGTCGCGGAACTCCAGCACCTCCAGGAGCAGGTTGTTCTTGGACCCGAAGTGGTGCAGGACGCCGGCGTGCGTCATCCCGACCTGGTCGGCGATGTCGGCGAGTGTGCCGTTCGTGGAGCCTTTGGCGCCGAAGGTCTCGATCGCCGCGCGCAGGATGTCGATGCGCTTCTGCTCGGTCTCCGGACGCGTTCCGGTGCTGCTGCCGATGGCCATTTCCGTCGCTCCTGCCGTGCTGGTTGCGGCCGAGCTTACCAGCCAGTAACCTCACCTCAACCAACTTGCTTTCTGACCAGTAAGCAAGTTATCGTCAGCCGACATTCCGCAGCACCAAGGGCACAACGGATGTGCCCGCCACGAAGGAGAAGCAATGAGGCTTAGGAAGTATCTGATCACGGCATCGGCCATCGCCGCCGTCGGCGCACTTGCGCTCACCGGCTGCTCGTCCGACGGCAAGTCCGGCGCCAGCACCGCCAGCACGGGCTCGCTCACCGTCGCCAAGCCGGATGGCGCCGCCATCCTGGCGACCCAGATCAACAACCCGTTCATCACCACCGGCTCGGGCATGTCGCTCGGCTACGACCGGATGATCTACGAGCCCCTCGCGATCGTCAACCCGGTCGGCAAGAACGAGACCACCCCGTGGCTCGCCTCGAAGGTGCAGTGGAACGCGGACTACACGCAGCTCACCGTCACCCCGCGCAGCAACGTCAAGTGGAGCGACGGCAAGGCGTTCGGCGCCGACGACATCGTCTTCACCTACAACCTGATCAAGAACACCCCCGCCCTCGACCTGGGCGGCCTCAAGCTGACCGACGTCAAGAAGGACGGCAACAACGTCGTCCTGAGCTTCAGCGAGTCCAAGTTCGTCAAGCAGGGCGACGTGCTGCAGGTCCCGATCGTCCCCGAGCACCAGTGGAAGTCAGTCGCCGACGCGACGAAGGACCCGGTGACCAACGCCGTCGGCACCGGTCCGTACACGATCAAGACCTTCTCGTCGCAGGGCGTCGTCCTCCAGGCGCGCAAGGACTACTGGGGCGGCACCGTCCCGGTGGCCCAGCTCAAGTACCTCGAGTACAACGACAACACCGGCCTCCTCCGCGCACTGCAGAGCGGCGAGACCGACTGGGCGCAGATCTTCATCACGGACTACCAGAAGAACTACGTGGACAAGGACCCGAAGCACAACGTGTTCTGGGGCGCCAACGTCCTGAGCCCCGACATGATCGTGGTGAACACGGCGAAGGCCCCGTTCAACGACGTCGCGCTCCGCAAGGCCGTCAACATGGTCATCGACCGCAAGGCGCACGCCACGACGGCGCGCAGCAACGCCGGCCCCGAGCTGACCAACGTGACGGGCATCCCGCAGCCGACCGGTGACCAGTACATCGCGTCCGACTACAAGGACCAGACCTTCAAGATCGACGTCGACGGCGCCAAGAAGGTCCTCACCGACGCCGGCTACACCTGGAAGTCCGGCGCGCTGACCGACCCGTCCGGCAAGCCGGTCTCCTTCACGCTGCAGGACCCGCAGGGCTGGAACGACTACGTCACGGGCATCCAGCTCGTCGCCACGCAGCTCAAGACCACGCTCGGCATCGACGCGAAGGTCGCGACTCCGGACGCCGACACCTGGTTCGCCAACGTCGCCTCCGGCAACTTCGACGCGGTGCTGCACTGGACCGGCTCCGGCTCGAACCCGTGGCACATCTACGACGACGTGATGAACTCCAGCTACCTCGACCAGGCCGCCGACGGCAAGGTCTCGGACAACTTCGGGCGCTACAGCAACCCGGAGGCGACCGCCCTGCTGAAGGAGTACGCGCAGGCGTCCGACGACACCGCCCGCACCGCCGCCCTGGACAAGCTGCAGAAGATCTTCGTGGACGATGTCCCGGCCATCCCGATCGGAACCCACCCGCAGCTCGCCGAGTACAACACCCGGAAGTTCGTCGGCTGGCCGAGCGAGAAGGACCAGTACGCGACCGCCGACCCGACCCAGCCGTCGGCCGTCCAGGTGCTGATGAACCTGAAGCCCGCGGGCAAGTAGTCGCTCCGAGCGACCACAGCCAACCCGTCCGGGGTGGACGACGGCCTCGAGCCGCCGTCCGCCCCGGGCGACCCGCGGACAGCATGAAAGCGATGCCATGACAGACTCCCTTCTCTCCGTGCGCGACTTCTCGGTCGTGTACGACGTCGACCCGCCGGTCGCGGCGGTCAAGAACGTCTCCCTCGACATCAAGCGCGGCGAGATCGTCGGCCTCGCCGGCGAGAGCGGCTGCGGCAAGACCACCCTCGCCTACGGCGTGCAGCGCCTGCTCAAGCCGCCGGCCGTGATCACCAGCGGCAGCGTCGTCTTCCACGACCAGGGCGGCGAGGACATCGACATCAACGCCCTCGACGCGGAGCAGATGCGCCGCTTCCGCTGGGACAAGACCTCGATGGTCTTCCAGGGGGCGATGAACGCCCTCAACCCGGTGGCCACCATCGGCTCGCAGCTCGACGACGTGTTCCAGGTGCACCGGCCGGGGATGAGCAAGGCCGAGCGCCGCGCGGCGGTGGTCGAACTCCTGGAGATCGTCAAGGTGGGCGGCCAGCGGGTGCGCTCCTACCCGCACGAGCTCTCGGGCGGGATGCGCCAGCGCGTCATGATCGCGATGGCCCTCGCGCTCCGTCCGCAGCTCATGGTCATGGACGAGCCGACGACCGCGCTGGACGTGCTCGTGCAGCGCGAGATCCTCAAGCAGATCTCCCAGCTCCGCCACGACTTCGGCTTCTCGGTCGTCTTCATCACGCACGACCTCCCGCTGCTGCTGGAGATCAGCGACCGGATCGCGATCATGCGCGACGGCGAGATCGTGGAGCTCGCCACCGCAGAGCAGATCTGGACGAACCCGCAGCACGAGTACACGCAGAAGCTGCTGCAGTCGTTCCCGCGCCTCACGGGCGAGAGAGGGGTGGTCGTCCGATGACGACGCTCGAGTTCAAGAACGTCACCAAGATCTACAACGTCCGCGGATCGGGCCAGCTCAAGGCTTTGGACGACGTCAGCTTCACGCTGGGCCAACGCCAGACGATCGGCCTGGTCGGCCAGTCCGGCAGCGGCAAGTCCACGATCGCGAAGATCCTCACCCAGCTCGAGACGCCGACCCGCGGCGAGGTGCTGCTGGACGGCGCCCCGATCCCGACGTCGGGCAAGCGGCTGCGGCAGTACCGCCAGCAGCTCCGGATGGTCTTCCAGGATCCGTTCGCCTCCCTGAACCCCTCGCACACGATCCGCCACCACATCGAGCGCCCGCTCCGGCTGGACCACGTCGTCCCCACGGGCGAGGTGGACGACGAGGTGCGCCGCCTGCTGCGCCGCGTCCAGCTCGACGCGAACGCGGTGATCGACCGCCGCCCGCACGAGCTCTCCGGCGGACAGCGGCAGCGCGTGGCCATCGCCCGCGCGCTGGCCTCCCGGCCGACCCTGCTGGTCGCCGACGAGCCGGTGTCGATGCTCGACGTGTCGCTGCGCGTCGGCGTCCTGAACCTGCTCGCCGACCTGCAGCGCGAGGAAGGCCTCGGGGTGCTCTACATCACCCACGACCTGGCCACCGCACGGCACTTCAGTGACGAGATCATCGTCCTCAACCAGGGCAGGATCGTCGAGCACGGCGCCGCTGACGACGTCATCCTCCGCCCGCAGGACCCGTACACCCGCGAGCTCCGTGCCGCTTCCCCCGACCCGGAGAAGCACTTCGGTGCGCTGACCGCCCTGACCGCCCTGACCGCGCAGACCGCACAGACCGCAGGAGGTGCGCTGTGAGCGCAGAGACCGTGAGAGCGGAGACCGCTCTCGACCCGACCCTCGTCGGCACCACCGCCACCCGGGCGGAGCGCCGCGGCATCCGCGTCCCGTGGCGGTTCATCGGCGGCCGCGTGGCCTTCTACGTGTTCACCCTGTGGGCGGCCATCACGATCAACTTCTTCATCCCGCGCCTGATGAAGGGCGACGCCGTCTCCTCTTATATGGCGCGCAGCCAGGGCCAGCTCACTCCCGACGCCGAGAAGGCGCTGCGCCTCCTGTTCGGCGTCGACAAGTCGGTGCCGCTCTGGCAGCAGTACCTCGACTACTGGAACATGCTGCTGCACGGCAACCTCGGCGTCTCCATCTCGACCGGCATGGCGCCGGTGGGCGACGCCATCGCGTCCGCCCTGCCCTGGACGCTCGGCCTGGTCGGCTTCGCCACGGTGGTCTCCTTCCTGATCGGCACCGGCCTCGGCGCGGTGATCGGCTGGCGGCGCGGCGGCAAGCTGGACGTCTTCATCCCGATCACGACGTTCCTCGGCACGATCCCGTACTTCTGGCTCGGCCTGATCTTCATCGCGATCTTCTCCACGACGCTCGGCTGGTTCCCCGCGGGGCACGCCTACGAGCTGGGCGTCGACCCGGGCTGGAACGCCGACTTCATCGGCCAGGTGCTCTCGCACGGCGCCCTCCCGATGGCCACCATCGTGGTCGTCTCGATCGGCGGCTGGGTGCTCGGTATGCGCAACATGATGCTCACCGTGCTCGACGAGGACTACATCACCGTCGCCCAGGCGAAGGGCATGCCCGACCGGCGCGTGCTGTGGCGGTACGCCGCCCGCAACGCCGTACTGCCGCAGATCCAGAGCTTCGCGCTCGCCCTCGGCTTCATCGTCAGCGGCACGATCGTGATGGAGATGGTGTTCTCCTACCCCGGCATCGGCCTGCTGCTGCTCAACGCGACCAACGCCAAGGACTACGCGCTCATGCAGGGCATCTTCCTCGTTCTCGTGCTCGCCGTGCTGATCGCGAACATCATCGCCGACATCGCGTACGCCATCCTCGACCCGCGCACCCGCCAGACGGAGGCCTGATCATGACCATGCCGCAGACTGCCTTCATCCAGGCCGCCACCCCGGAGCCTCCCGCGCCGAAGAAGACCACCTTCTGGTCGCAGCTCAAGGCCTCCCTGGCCATGTTCAGCAACCCGAAGTCGGCCACCGGCCTGATCATCCTGGGCGTGTTCGTGCTCGTCGCGATCTTCGCCCCGCTGATCGCCCCGTACGACCCGAACGCGCAGAACCTGAAAGAGACGCTGCAGCCGCCGTCGTTCGAGCACCTCCTCGGCACGACGCACATCGGCCAGGACGTCTTCAGCCAGCTCGTCTACGGGACCCGCGGCGTGCTCGTCGTCGGCTTCCTGGCGACGATCATGGCCACGGTCGTGGCGATCGTCGTCGGCGTGACCGCCGGCTACCTGCGCGGCTGGAAGAGCGAGTCGCTGTCCGCGCTGTCGAACGTGTTCCTCGTCATCCCCGGCCTGCCGCTGATGATCATCGTCGCCTCGCAGTTCCAGGACCCGCCGCTGCCGCTCATCGCCGCCGTGCTGGGCCTGACCGGCTGGGCGTGGGGCGCCCGCGTTCTGCGCGCGCAGACCATGTCGCTGCGCAACCGGGACTTCATCCAGGCCGCACGGGCTAACGGCGAGCCGCTGCACCGGGTGATCCTGGTGGAGATGCTGCCGAACCTCCTGGCGATCATCGCCTCCAGCTTCGTCGGCACCATGACGGCCGCGGTGCTGGGCCTGACCACGCTCGCATTCATCGGCGTCATCCCGGTGTCGAACCTGAACTGGGGCACCATCCTGTTCTGGGCGCAGCAGAACAACGCATTCCCGGACTACTGGTGGTGGTACGTCCCCGCCGGCCTGTGCATCGCGCTGCTCGGCGTCTCCCTCGCCCTCATCAACTTCGGCATCGACGAGTACGTCAACCCGCGCCTGCGTTCGGCGGGGGAGCGCGCCCGGGCCATGAAGCGCAAGGGCATGAACGTCAACGCCGCCGTGACGCAGGTGCGCACGACCTCCACGACGGCCCCGGCCGCAGCGACCCCGGAAAGCACCACCGCATGACTTCGACCCTCCCGTCCACCACGACCGAACCACCCGAGGAGACCGACAACACCGCGGAGGCACTCCCGTACCAGGACCCGTCGCTCACGACCGCCGAGCGCGTGCGCGACCTCCTCGACCGCATGACGGTGGAGGAGAAGGTCGGCCAGATGCTCCAGCTCGACGCGCGCGACGACCTGCGCGACCACGTGCTGCGGCGTCACGTCGGCTCCATCCTGCACACGTCGCCGGAGCGCATCCTGGAGGCCAACCGGCTCACGGACCAGACCCGGCTGCGGATCCCGCTGCTCGTCGGCGAGGACTGCATCCACGGTCACTCGTTCTGGCCGGGCGCCACGATCTACCCGACCCAGCTCGGCATGGCCGCGTCGTGGGACGCGGAGCTGATCGAGCGCGTCGCCCGCGCCAGTGCCGAGGAGGTCGCCGTCACCGGCGTGCACTGGACCTTCTCGCCTGTGCTGTGCATCGCCCGCGACCTCCGCTGGGGACGCATCAGCGAGACGTTCGGCGAGGACCCGTTCCTCATCGGCGAGCTCGCCAGCGCGATGGTGCGCGGCTATCAGGGCGACGGCCTGGAGGACTCGACCGCGATCCTGGCGACCGCGAAGCACTTCGCCGGCTACTCGGAGACCCAGGGCGGCCGGGACGCGAGCGAGGCCGACATCTCCCGGCGCAAGCTGCGCAGCTGGTTCCTGCCGCCGTTCGAGCGGGTCGCCCGCGAAGGCTGCCGCACGTTCATGCTCGGCTACCAGAGCACGGACGGCGTGCCGATCACCGTGAACGACTGGCTGCTCAGTGAGGTGCTGCGCGGCGAGTGGGGCTACACCGGCACGCTCATCACCGACTGGGACAACGTCGGCCGGATGGTCTGGGAGCAGAAGATCCAGCCGGACTACGCCCACGCCGCGGCCGCCGCGGTGAAGGCCGGCAACGACATGGTCATGACGACCCCGCATTTCTACGAGGGCGCCCTGGAGGCCGTCGCGCAGGGACTGCTCGCGGAGGACGCCTTCGACGCGGCCGTCGCCCGCATCCTGACGCTGAAGTTCGACCTCGGCCTGTTCGAGGACCCGCGCCTCCCCTCGCCCACGCTGGACGAGGTGGTCGGCAGCGCCGCGCACGCGGAGCTGAACCTGGAGATCGCGCGCCGCTCGATCGTGCTGCTGGAGAACGACGGGACGCTGCCGCTCGCGTCGTCCTCGCCGCTACGCGTCGCCCTGGTCGGCCCGCTAGCCGACGACGCCCAGACCCAGCTCGGCGACTGGGCGGGCGGCTCCGGCCAGGCCGGCTGGCTCGACGGGCAGCCGCGCGAGATGATCACCACGGTGCTCGACGGCCTGACCGCGATCGACGGCTGGACCGTGACGCACGCGCGCGGCGCCGACATCCTGACGCTGGAGGCCGACCCGCGCGGCGCGACGTTCCAGGACGGGCAGCCGCGGCCTCCCGTGGTGGTGCCGTGCGCACCGGACGCGGACCTGATCGCGGAGGCGGTCGCGGCCGCCGAGTCGTCGGATGTCGTCGTGGCCGTCGTTGGCGACCGCATCGAGCTCGTGGGCGAGGGCCGTTCCACTGCGACACTGGAGCTGATCGGCGGCCAGAACGCGCTGCTGGACGCGGTGATCGCGACCGGGAAGCCCGTCGTCGTGGTGCTTCTGGCCTCCAAGCCGCTGGTGCTGCCGCCGTCGGCCTCGCGGGCCGCGGCGGTGCTGTGGGCGGCGAACCCGGGAATGAAGGGCGGCCGGGCCCTCGCGGAGATCATCGCGGGCCAGGTCGAGCCGTCGGGTCGCCTCCCGATCTCGTTCGCGCGCCACGTCGGCCAGCAGCCGACCTATTACAACCAGATCCGCGGGCAGCACGGCGACCGGTATGCGGACCTGACACAGGCGCCCGCATGGGCGTTTGGCGAGGGGCTGTCCTACACGAACGTGTCTTACGCGGACCTGACGCTCTCCGCCACCACGCTCGGTGCGGCGGACACCATCGAGGCCGCCGTGACAGTCACCAACACGGGCTCGCGCCCGGTGCGCGAGACCGTGCAGGTGTACGTGCGCGACCAGGTCACGAGCGTGAGCTGGGCGGACAAGGAGTTGAAGGGGTACCGGCAGGTGGAGCTGGCGCCGGGCGAGTCGGCGCGGGTGCGGCTGACGCTGCCGGTGGCGGAGTGCACGATCGTGGACGCGGCGGGGGAGCGGAAGGTCGAGGCCGGCGCCTTCGAACTGCTGGTCGGCCCGTCGTCCCGGGACCAGGACCTGCTCGCGGCAGGGTTCGAGGTGCGCTGAGGCGCGCGTGATGGCAGGAGATTCCCGTGGAATCTCCTGCCATCACTCGCCTGAAAGGATCTTCCCGCGCGTTTCGCGGCGAGACTGCTTCGGTGGGAATGGACGCGGGGGCGCCCGGGCGTCCTGGAAGCCCGGCAGGGCTCCCCGGTAAGCTCCGAAGGTGGATACCGAACGTTACCCGCGATACCGGTTGCTGACGGGGCCGGACGACTCCGCCTTCTGTCATCGAGTCAGTGACGCCCTCGAGCTCGGCTATGAGTTGTACGGCCCGCCCGCAGCGACCTTCAACGGAACGAATGTCATCGTCGCCCAGGCCGTCCTGTGGGGTCGCGACGAGCCGACGCCCCTCCTTCCGTGACCCTCGCCCCGATCGACCTCGAGACCTGGCCACGCCGGCAGCACTTCGAGCACTATCTGAACGCGTCGCCGTGCACGTACTCGCTGACGGTGGAGCTCGACGCGACCGTGTTCGCCGCCGAGCTGCGAAAGTCGGAGCGCAAGACCTACCTGGCCCAGATCTGGGCGCTCGCGACCGTCGTCAACGCGCACCCGGAGTTCCGGATGGGGCTGACCGAGGCGGGAGCACCCGGCGTCTGGCCGGTCGTGCACCCCGCTTTCACCGTCTTCGACGCGGAGCGGGAGACCTTCTCGTCCGTCTGGGCGCCCTACGACGCCGACTTCGCGACGTTCCATCGCACCGCCGCGGCCGTGATCGCCGAGAACGCACCGGCCACCGGGATGTTCCCCCAGGGGCGGCCACCCGCGAACACGTTCGACGTGTCGAGCGTCCCGTGGACGTCGTTCACCGGCTTCACCCTGAACATCCGCGACGCGTGGCGGCACCTGGCGCCCATCGTCACCCTCGGCCGGTACGTCGAACGCGACGGACGCCTGCTGCTCCCGCTCGCGCTGCAGCTCCACCACGCCGCCGCCGACGGGTTCCACGCCGCCCGCCTCGTCAACGAGCTCCAGGCGCTCCTCGACGGCCCCGCGTGGGTCCGCGCGGAGCCCGCCGCCGTCCCCACGGAGGCCGGCCTCCCCGGCCGATAATCTGACGCCATGGATGTGAGGCAGCTCTTCGGGCTCGATGGACGAACGGCGCTGGTGACCGGAGGGAGTTCCGGCATCGGCCGAGCGATCGCCGTGGCTCTCGCCGATGCGGGCGCCCACGTGCTGGTGGCGGCGCGAACTCAGTCGATGATCGACGAGACCGTGGCCGAGATCAGGACGCGCGGCGGCTCGGCCGAGGGCCGACCCGCGGACTTGTCGACGCGGGCCGGGGCTCACGAGCTGGCCGACGCTGCCGGCGATGTCGACATCCTCGTGAACTCCGCGGGCGTCAACCTGCGCCCTCCGATGGCGGAGCTGGATGAGGCGACCTGGGACGCGACGATGAGGGTGAACCTGGACGCCCCGTTCGTCCTCGGGCAGCGCCTGGCTCCTGGGATGGTCTCGCGCGGCTACGGCAGGTTCATCCACATCAGCTCGCAGCAGGCCCACCGGCCGTTCGCGTCGAGCGGCGCGTACGGGGTGTCCAAGGCCGCCCTGGAGGGGCTCGCGCGGTCCCAGGCGGAGGCATGGTCGAAGAGCGGGGTCACCTCGAACGTCCTCGTGCCGGGTTTCGTGCAGACCCCGCTGAACCGGCGGCTCAGCTCAGAACCCGCGACGGTCGAGGCACTCGCGGCACGCACACTCATCGGACGAAACGGTGTGCCGGAGGACTTCGCCGGCCCCGCGGTCTTCCTCGCGAGTCCCGCGTCCGCCTACGTGACCGGCCAGTCGATCCCGGTCGATGGGGGTTTCTCGGTTCACTGAACCGGGATGGCGGTGGTCAGCGGACGCGGCGGTGCCCCACCTTGCAGACCGCCCCGCGGTCTGCGACATTGGCCTGATGGAGCGACAGGCACGGATCGGATGAACGGCGAAACCGGCGAGCACACACCCCTTCCTGACGCAGGAGACTCAGCCGGCGCACTCGCCGATCGGCCTCTCGCGTTCTACAACGCGTTGCTGACCGAGCATTTCGTCCTGGAGTCCGCGCGCGGCATCACCGTCAGCGAGTCGAGCAGCCGGGCGTCGCTCTACCTGATGACGCTCTCCAGTGCGCTCGTCGCGTTCGGCTTCCTCGCAGCGACGCCGTTCGCGGCGGGCTTCCTCGCCGTCATCATCCCGGTCATCGTCATCCTCGGAATCTTCACCTACGAACGGCTCGTGCAGACCTCGCTCGAGGATGTCGCCGCCCTCGCCTCGATCCAGCGCATCCGCCGCTACTACGGGACGCTGCTCCCGGGTGCCGGACGCTTCTTCCCGATCCCTCCGGGCAGCGCTCCGAACGAGCTGCTGGAGATCGGGCAGAAGGGCTACCGTCGCGGCGTCTTCTTCACCATCTCGTCGGCCATCGCGATCGTCAACTCGATCGTGGCCGGAGTCGGGGTCGCCCTCCTCGTGTACGTGCTCGCGCACAGCCTGCTGGCTGCGATCGCCGGCGGGCTGGCGGCGGCCGTCGTGCTCGCGCTGATCCACGGGGCCTACCAGGAGAACCGCTACCTGCGGCAGCGCAGGCTCCTCGCGGAGCAGCAGGGCTGAGTCGCCTGGAGCTACGCGCTGGGCCGCCCGTCGGTGTCACACGCCGAGCGCGGCCTGAACGCGCTGCGCGGTCTCGATGGTCCTGTCGAGCACGGCGTCGGTCCCCGAGCGGCTGTAGCTGGTCGCGATGTACGGCACGGTGATCGCCGCAACGGCCTCGCGACCGTTGGAGCGGAGGATCGGGACGACCACGTCGGTGATCCCGGGCTGCGCGGCGTCGGGGCGAACGTACGCGCCGTCGGCCCGGATCGCGACCAGCCGGTCCTCGTCCACCCCGTCGAAGGTCTCGTCGGAGAACGCGGCCAGGACCATCCCCGTGGCGGTGTCGGCCACGTCGAAGAGCGCTCCGACGCGGACACGGAATCCGAAGTCGGCCGGGCTCTCGACCTGCGCGACGATCCGCACGCTGCGGTTGTCGAGCGTTCCCAGGTTGCAGGACTGCCCGATGTCGGCCGCGAGCTCCCGCATCGCCGGGATCGCGATGGTCAGCAGCGACCGGAGCGGCTCCTGCCGGTGTGCGAGGTCGAACATCCGCAGGGACAGCCGGTAGAGCCCGGATTGCGGGTCGCGGTAGAGGTAGCCGCGCTTCTCCAGCCGCAGCAGCGGCCGGAAGATCTGCCCAGCCGAACGGTCGATCGCGGTGGCGATCTCGAGCTGGCTCATCGGCGCCGGGCTCTCGGCGAGCAGTTCGAGGATGTCGAGCGCCTTGTCGATCGCTGGGGCGGCGTATTCGGGTGAGTCGGACATCGGGGTTCCTCTGCGTTACGAGGATGCGTGGAGGGTCGCCATGATCCGGCGCGCGATCGTCCGGTCGATGTCGTCGGGGACAGGCTGCGCGCCCGGTTGCAGTATGGACGCGCTCGTGGCGACGCGTTCGAGGGAGAGCGCCTGGAGGAGGAACCCCAGGTCCATCGACTCGATGGAGTTCCCCTTCGGCTCCGTCCCGGCGAGGTTGAACATGCGTCCGCCGGCCAGGAGCACGACGTGCCTGCCGCTGGGGAGGGCGACCTGTTCGACGGCGCTGATGATCTCGGTGCTGCCGGTCTGGTGGGCGCGGAGGGCGGGGACGTCGATCTCCCAGGGGAAGTGGCCGACGTTGCCGAGGATCGCACCGTCCTGCATGCGCTCCATCACGTCGTAGGTCAGCACGTTCGGGCGGCCCGTGGCGGTGATGAAGGCGTCGCCCCACTCGGCGAAGTCGTCCGCCGTCCCGACCCGGAAGCCGTCGAGGGTCGCCTCGAACGCCTTGAGCTCGTCCACCTCGACGACCGCGACCTTGCCGTTGAGCGCGCGCAGATACTGGGCGACACCGCGGCCGACCCAGCCGTACCCGAACACGACGAAGCGGCGCCCGGGAACCATCACGTTGGTGATCCGCATGAAGCTCTCGACCGCGGACTGGCCGACCGCGTGCTTGTTCTCCCCGATCGCCTTGAGCAGGCTGTCGTTGATAACGATGATCGGGACGGGCACGCGACCGGCCAGCTCGGAACGGAGGCGGTCGCCGCCGCTCGTGGTCTCCTCGGTGCCGCCGATGATGGTGTCCATCGCGCCGCGCTCGACCAGGCCGGCAGCGAGATCGCCGCCGTTGTCGAGCAGCATGTCCGGTCGGGCGTCGAGCACCTTCGCGAGGTTGTCGCCGTGCTGTTCGAGGGAGTCGTCGCGGGCGCCGAAGACGGTGACGTTCGGCAGGGAGTTCAGGTGCGCGACGATGTCGTCCTGGGTCGAGCCGAAGTTGCCCGTCCCGACGACCTCCGCGCCCCCGGCGGCGAGGGTCTCGACCAGGACGGCGGTCTTCGGCTCGACGTGGAGGGACATCCCGATCCGGTGCCCGGCAAACGGCCGGGACGACGAGAACTCCTCGCGCGTCGCGGCCAGAAGTGCCATCCGGGAGCGGATCCACGCCACGCGGGCGGTCCCCTGCGCTGCGAGTGAGTCGGTGTTCATGGGCGCAAGCTTACGCGGGTGAACATGACTTTCATATATGCACGCGAAGGTCAGCGGACGAGCCGCCCCTCCGCGTCGCGTGTGTTCACCCGGTGGCCGCTCAGGATCGAGATTCGGTTGAACGAGTTGATCGCGACCGCGATCCACTCGGCCGCGACGTACGCCGACTCGCCGAGGACGTTGCGGGCGCCGACGAGATCGGCGCGCGAGTCCTCTGTGAGCGGCAGGAGCGTCGCCGCCTCCGCGACGGCCAGCACGGCCCGGTCGCGCTCGTTATAGAGCTCCGCGTCCCGCCAAGCGGGGAGCATGTCCAGCTTCTGCTGGGGGACGCCCGCCGCCCTGGCCTCCCGCGAGTGCAGGTCGAGGCAGTAGGCGCAGGCGTTGAGCTGGGAGGCCCGCACCTTGAGGAGCTCCACCTCCTGCGCCGTCAGCCCGTTGACGAGCGCGGTCTCCGCCACGACCGCTGACCAGGCTCTGGCGGCCCGCCACGCCTCGGGCTCCGACTTGTCCAGGTAGAGGGTCATTCGCTGTCCGCTCTCTGCTGGAGGAGGGTGCGCCAGTCGGTGGGCAGCCGGCTCGCCGGCCCGGGAACGCCCTGATCCTCCGGGTGGCTCGTCGCGGGAGCCAGCGCGGGGCCTTCCGCATACTGGTCGGTGACGAAGTCCCAGTACCAGTCCTCGCCCGGCTCGAAGCTCTGGATGTAGCGGTGCCCGGTCGCCGCGGCGTGCGCGCGTGCGTGCCGCGAGAGCGAATCGTCGCAGCAGCCGACGTGCCCGCACGCGGCGCAGCGGCGCAGATGCACCCACCAGCCGCCGTCGGCCTCGCACTCGACGCAGCCGGTGCCGCTCGGCGGCACGCTCGGGTCGATTCCGTCCGTCATCGTTCACTCCTCGCAGGGTTCGGGGCGATCAGGAGGTCGGGGGACCAGTCTCCCCGACGAGCGGCCGCGTCGTAGGTGGCGTCCAGGAACGCGAGCACCGTCGCGTCCGGGTCGGGGGAGGTTCGCACGACCTCGTAGGGCAGCAGGAACTCGCCATACTCCGCGCTGAACGTCGCGCCAGGCGGCAGGTCGGCCTCTGCGTAGCCGTCCGGGGCCGGATACGCGTACGAGTAGAACGCGCCTTCGCTCCCGCCGCCCGGCCAGAACCCGGCGCTGCTGAGCTCGTGCGAGTAGCCCTCCCGCATCACGCTGTCCGGGCAGTTCGGCGCCCCGCCCGGGTGCGGGGGAGCGGTGCGCCCGGAGAAGCGCGTGACGGCCAGGTCCATCGCGCCCCAGAAGAAGTGCACGGGGCTCACCTTGCCGCGGAACCCGGACCGGAAGCGCTGAAGGACCCGGTCCGCCTGGATGAGCTGCCTCCAGAAGGCGTTCGCCTGCTCCGGCACGTAGCTGGCGTGCACGGTGTCGTCGGCGAACGGGATCGCCACCTCCACCTCGTTCGGCGACGGGTGGATGGCGACCTCGACTCCGAGCAGCCGCAGCGCGTCGAACACCTCGGCATAGAAGAGGGCGACCGAGCAGCCGACCAGCGGGACGGTCACAACGCCGCCGTCGCTCGTGCGCACGAGCAGCACCTGGTCGACGAAGTCGAAGGCGAGCTCGAGCAGCCGCCCGCCGACCGGGATCCCGCCCGTCGTGAGCCCGCGGGCGTCGACGCGCAGCGTGACGTGCCACCAGTGGTTGACGGGGGCGGCCAGCGCCACCCTGATCTTCCCGACGATCTGCGTCCACATGTGCAGGGTGTCGCGGGTCGGCGTCCAGCTCTCCACCGCGAGGGCCGGCCAGGCCGCGTCGTCCGTCATGTCCGCCCCTTCGGTCGTCGGAGTGCTCACTCTAGTGTGCGCGTGCGTGGGGGTCGGAGGATCAGCGCCTGATCCAATCCGCTCCTCTTGCGGTATCCGAACACCCTTCGCTGAACTTTGTTTGGCCTCAGCCTCGAGTTCCCCGTCCGCCCGATGTGTCCTGCCGCATGTCGCCGGGCGGGGAGGTCGGGGAATCCCGGTGATCCGTCTCGCGAATCGCCCTTAAGTCAAGGGGTATTGAGACATCCTCACTCTGAGTTATCCTCGGCTTGCGCGCGGAGAGAATCCGCGTCGACGAGGATTGTCGGGCAGGCAACATCCCCGTCATTGACATCAATGACTGGAGATTGCAGTGTTCGACGACAAATTCATCACGCATGCCATCGCGCGCAGCGGAGAGACCGCGCTCGACCGGCGTCGACTCCTCACGATGGCCGGCATCGCAGGGGTGGGCGCCGCGACCCTTCTGGTCGCGGCCGACCCCGCCGCGGCCACGACAGCCACCCCGACGCCCGCTCCGAGCGGGACTCCGGCTCCTCCCGGCGCACCGAGTGACGCCTCGATCCTGAACTTCGCTCTGAATCTGGAGTACCTCGAGGCCGAGTTCTACCTGCGATCGGTCACCGGCGAGGGATTGCCGCGCGACATGACGACTGGAAAAGGGACGCGAGGACCGGTGTCGGGGGGCCGTCAGGTGCCCTTCAAGACGCCGATCATCCGCAAATACGCGCAGGAGATCGCGGCGGACGAGAAGAACCACGTCGCGTTCTTGCGAAGCGCGCTCGGAGCTGCCGCCGTCTCGCGCCCGGCTATCTCGCTGGATGCGAGCTTCACCGCTGCCGCGACCGCGGCCGGCCTGATCAAGCCCGGGCAGAAGTTCGACCCGTATGCCAACGAACTGAACTTCCTGTTCGCGGCGTTCATCTTCGAGGACGTCGGCGTGACGGCGTACAAGGGTGCGGCGCCGTTCATCCGGAACAAGACCTATCTGGACGCCGCGGCGGGCCTGCTCGCGGTCGAGGCCTACCACGCCGGGATCATCCGAACGACGCTCTACGCCGAGGGAGTGGTGGCACCCGCGGTGTACACGGACGTGCAGAAGATCTCGGACGCCCGTGACAGCCTCGACGGCCCCACGGACGACGATCAGGGAATCGGCACCGCCGCGGTGGCGAACCTCGTTCCGACCGACGCGAACTCGCTGGCTTACAGCCGAACGACCGGCCAAGTGCTCAACATCGTCTACCTCAACCCCCACGACGTTCGCTCCGGCGGCTTCTTCCCTGCCGGCGTGAACGGTTCGATCAACACCAGCGCGTGATCCCGGATGCGCCGACGCGCGCATCCTCGCGCCCGGGCGGCGTTACGCCTCGCCGTCCGGGTAGGACGGTCGCCCGCGCACTGACCCGAACGGTGCGCGGGCGGGCCGCCTGCTCACTGTCGCACCACGGGCGTTCGGCCCTCTGAACAAAGGAGCATCTATGTTGGGCAACCTCACCGGATGGCACCTGCTGATCATCCTCGCCGTCGTCCTCCTCATCTTCGGCGCGTCCAAACTCCCGGGGCTTGCCAGGGCGATGGGGCAGTCGGCCCGGATCCTCAAATCGGAGATCACGACGGCAAAGACCGAGACGACGGGCGCCGACGCGGGACCCGCTCCTGAGCCGGTTCCCCCGGCGGCTGAGACCACGGTGGCAGCCCGCGAAACGCCGAAACCCTGACATCGATGTCCTCTGCGACCGGCACGGTGCGCTCTCGGCGTCGAGGACAGATGACGCTCGGCCAGCACGTCCGCGAACTCAGGCGCCGCATCGCGTTGTCGGCGGGCGCTGTACTCCTTGCGTCGGTTGCCGGGTGGTTCCTCTCCCCGCTGGTCCTGGATGCGATGCGGGCTCCCATCGCCGCGCTCGCCGCGCAGCAGCATCGCCTCGCCGAGCTGAACTACGACAACATCACGGGCGCGTTCGACCTGAGGATCCAGATCGCGGTCACCGTCGGTGTCGTGCTTTCGAGCCCGATCTGGCTCTATCAGATCTGGGCCTTCCTGGCGCCTGCCCTCAACCGCAAAGAACTGAAGTACGGCCTGGGATTCTTCTTCTCGGCCGTGCCGTTGTTCCTGGCCGGATGCCTCGCGGGAGCACTGGTCGTCCCCCACGTCGTTCAACTGCTCACCGGCTTCGCCGCCGCTGGATCGAGCTCCTTCCTCCGGGCGTCCGATTACTTCGATTTCATCCTGAAGCTCGTGCTCGCGATCGGGGTGGCTTTCGTGCTCCCGGTGTTCCTCGTGCTGCTGAACCTCGTCGGCGTGCTCAGTGCCCGGACGATCCTCCGCTCCTGGCGGGTCGCGTTGCTGGCGATCATGCTCTTCACGGCGATCGCGACACCCTCGGCGGACATCGTCTCCATGTTTCTGCTGGCGGTCCCGATGGTGTTGCTCTACCTCGGTTCGGCCGGGATCGCACAGCTCCACGATCGACGGGTCGCACGATCGGCCGCATCGATGAGCCCCCTCAGCAACGAATGACCGGAGTGGACATGTTCGGATTCTCGTTCGAGAAGTTCATCGTGATCGCGGTTATCGCGATCGTGATCGTCGGCCCGGACCGCCTGCCGGCCTACTCTGCCGCGTTCGCGGGATTCGTGGTCCGCCTCCGCCGGATGACCGAGAATGCGAAAGAACGGATGCGGGACGAGCTCGGCCCCGACTTCGACGATGTGGACTGGAAGAAGCTCGACCCACGCCAGTACGACCCCCGGCAGATCATCAGAAGCGCTCTGCTCGACGATCCGCCGCCGTCTGCCGATTCGAGGGGCGGCTCCGCCGGGACTGACGGCACGCCTGTCGGCGATCCCGTGTCTTCGCGCGGTGACGGTGATGGGCTGAAGTGACGGCGTACTCGTCCAGCTATTACACAGCAGAAATCCAGAGGTTTTGCAAGGGGCCTTCATGCCATCCCTGAGTGGCCCATGCTTCGAATCACGGAACAGGCGCGCGACCGTGCGCCGTCAGGGAGGGAAACCACAATGCGCACATCACCGAATCGCCTCGTCGCCACCATTTTCGGCGCCGTCTACCTGCTCGTCGGCCTGCTCGGCTTCGCCTTCACCGGCGGCGTCGGCTTCGTCGCCACCCAGGGTGGCCTGATCCTCGGCATCTTCGAGGTCAACCCGCTGCACAACATCGCCCACCTGCTCATCGGCGCGGCGCTGCTCATCGCCGGCCTCACCAGGGCAGCCGCGGCGAAGGCCGTCAACACCACCGTCGGAGCCGTCTACCTGCTCCTGGGCATCGTCGGCTTCTTCCTGGTCGGGACCGGGGCGAACATCCTCGCCCTGAACACCCCCGACCACTTCCTCCACTTGGTGAGCGCCATCGTGCTCCTCGGTGTCGGTCTCGGCGCCGAGCGGACTGTGCGCTCCTCTTCGGTCGCCGCCTGACCGACCAGGCCACGGCGCTTCCCATGAGCAGGATGAAGGGGTCAGCCCCGGTCGCCCCGGCGACCAGGGCCTTCCTCGCCGTGGCCGCGCTGGGGGCCGGGCTGCTACACGCCGCCCTCGCCCCCAGCGCACCCCCGGTCCTCTTCGGGCTGCTCATTGCCATCGCGACAGCCGAACTCGGCTGGGCGGTATGGACGCTGTCGTATGATCGACCGCCGGTGTTCGCCCTCGTCCCTGCGCTCGCGCTGCTGCCGATCGCGATGTGGGCGGCGCTCGCGGTGACCGGGGCGACGGCGTCGTCCGGAACGGTCCTCGAACTGCCGCCGCAGCCGATGGGTGCCGCCTCCCTGCTGGACCTCGCCGTAGCGGGTGTGACTGCGGTCGTGATTCGCCGCGGCCGGCGGGCGCCGCAGACCTCTGGCGCGCTCCGGTTCGTGACTGTCCTCGTGCTGAGCGCGGCGGCGGTGTGCGCCATCACGGTGCCGGCTCTCGGGCTCACGGACGCGGGCGTCGCTGCTGTGACGGTCCATCACCACCACTGATGAGCCGAGGAATGGGGATTCGAATCCCCATCGAGGCCCCCGATTCGGGGGTCGTGAGAATAGTTCTCCCGTGTTAAGTTTCGATTCGTCGCAGCCGGATCCGACGAGGTGCTGCTCGAGGGAGACAGTTGAAACACGGCAAGTCGGTCGCTGGGGCGATCGCTCTCACGCTCGCGGTCACGCTCGTATCGATGCCCACTCCGGCTGGCCCCGCCGCTGCAGCCACGGCGCCGACTCCCCTGACCGAGGTGGGTCAGCTACAAGTCGCGGGTCCTCCTCTCGATATGGCGATCGACACCGGGCGCCATCTCGCCTACATCCTCACCGGGCCGGCGAACCTTTCTGATCCTGTGTCGGTGACCGTCATCGACGAGGGGAAGCGCACAACCGTCGGTTCGATCCCCGTAAGCAGCGGTGTGACCCGGATCGCGGTGGATTCGACCCGTCATGTGATCTACGCCGTCGACTCCACGAAGAATACGTTGTCCGTCATCGATGACGTGAGCGGTTCCGTCACACGAGTCGTGCCACTCGCCTTCAGGCCATGCGGTATAGCGGTCGACACCCAACGCAACGTCGTCTATCTGACGGACTTCGCTGGAGCGGCCGTCTACATCGTCGACGGCTCGAGCGGCACCGTTACGGGCTCGATACCGACCGACACCGACCCGGAATATGTCGCAGTCAACGAGACGACAGGGGTGGTCTACGCCGAGACGGGTTCGCACGGCTTCGCGGGGGACGTCGACGTGCTGGATCCGGCGTCGCGGACCGTCACGGCGCGGGTTCCTGTTCAGTGGTCTCAGCAGATGGTTGTGAACCCGGTGACCAACCGGGTCTACATCCCGACCGGCCTTGCGGTGGCGATTCTCGATGGGGCGACCAACACGGGCAGTTCCCTCCTTCCGACGAACTGGGCCGGAACCACCGGCGTCGATCTGGTCGCGGTGAATCCCGCTACGGACGACGTCGCCTATCTCACCCCGAACGGCGCGGACGCCATCGACATGGCGAAGGGCATCGACCCGACGGTGACGCAGGAGCTTCCTGAGCTTTACCATCCGCAGGCAGCGGCTATCGACCCCGTGACCGGCGACATGCTCGTCACTGACAACACCAACTACTACTACCGCGTTGAGTTCTACGCGCCGATGGCGTTTGTTTCCGATCCACCGGCCTCGACGCTCGTTCCCGAGAAGCAGTTCTCCACCGTGGTGACCACGAATTCGACCGTGTCGCCCACGTACACGGTCACGTCGGGCGCCCTGCCGACAGGGCTCCAACTGAACTCGACGACGGGGGTCCTCTCGGGAGTGCCGACCGCGCGCGGCGCCTTCACATTCACGATCACGTGCGCCGACCAATGGGGAAACTCCATCTCGCAGGAATATTCGCAGACGGTCGAAGGGGCGGATTATGTTCCGCCGGTGCGGGCACACGACTTCAGCGGCGACCAGAAGGCGGATGTGCTGGCCCGTGACACCGCAGGTGACTTCATCAGGTACCGAGGCAATGGCGCCGGCGGATGGCTCACGCCGGCTTCGGCTCCGATCGGGTCAGGGTGGAACGGCATGACCTCGATCGTCGTGCCGGGCGACTTCGACGGTGACGGAAACGCGGATGTCCTGGCGCGAGACGCTGCCGGCCGGCTGTGGCTGTATCCGGGGAACGGCACCGGAGGCTGGAAGGCCCGTGAGCTGGTCGGGTCGGGCTGGAACGGCATGGCCGCCATTGTCGCTGCCGGTGACTTCAACAGCGATGGCTTCCAGGACGTCCTCGCCGTCGACGGCTCCGGCGTCCTCTGGGAGTACCCCGGCGATGGGCACGGCGGCTGGCTGCCACGGCAGCAGATCGGCTCCGGATGGGGCGCGATGACGGCGATCGTCGGCGTCGGGGACTTCAACGGCGACGGTTTCCCCGATCTGCTCGTCCGGAACCCTGCCGGCGCCCTGCTGCTGTATCCGCACACCCCCACCGGCTGGCTCACCCCGAAGCAGGTCGGTTCCGGCTGGAACGTCATGACCTCGATCCAGTCCGTCGGTGACTTCACCGGCGACGGATTCACTGACGTCCTCGCGCGGGACACCGGCGGTTCGCTCTGGCTCTACCCGGGAAACGGCGCGTCCGGGTTCGGCGCCCCCTCCCGGGTCGGCAGCGGGTGGAACATCATGAACTGGATCGGCTGAGCCTTCAGGCACAGGCGCGCTGGCTGAAGAAAGAGCGAAGGCCCCGACTTCCGCGTAATCTTGCGGATCTCGGGGCCTATGTTCACTGCGAAATATGGCGGAGAATGGGGGATTCGAACCCCCATCGAGGCCTCTCGACGCCCTACGGCGAAGCCAACTTCCGCGGAATTACGCGGAAGTCGCATCTCTTGTCATCTCAGCGATTTGCCCTGATCTCAGAATTGTGTGGGCAAAGTGTGGGCACGGCAATTCCCTCGTTCAGGGCGTCAGCGGGATCAACCGGCAGCTGAGTGACCAATCGATAAGCGCACCTGAGTGGGTCAGCCACGTGGTTGGTTCTCGTGGCGGCCGTGGGATTGCGATGTTTCGCCTGCAGGCAAGGTACCTGGGCCGTGATTTGAAATTGAGCGGAGACCTGGTCCTCGCCCGGCCCGATGGTGCGTCAAGATAGTGCGAACCCGATTCGCTGGAGGCGGCCTGTGTACATGCCACGTGTCCTGATCATCACAGGAGCCGGGGCGAGCGCGTCGCTAGGCGCGGACGGACGTCCGATCGCGATGATGAGCGAATGGGCGACCTCACTGATCGATGAGCTCGGTTATGCTGCAAAGCTTCTCGGCCTAACCGAAGGGATGGCTGGGAACGAGTTTGAATCAGCGCTGGGGCGGTTCATCGCCTTCGCAAACGCGCTGCCGGTCGTCGAGCCTTTACATGAGTTCGGCGGCAAGGCGAACGTGCTGGCTGATCCAGCCAATGTGCAGGCCCTTCTCGATTCCAATGCCTGGCTGACCAATGCTCGCCGCAACGTCGACGCCGTACGTCGCGTACTCCAAAGGAACTTATTTGAGCAGTTCAACCAAGCGCGCATCGATGAGAACTCGGCATTTCACAGTTATAGCGCCCTGCATGATCAGCTTCGCTCGGCGTTCGATGAGCGACCCGTTTTTCTCGCTCACGTCACCACCAACTTCGACCACGCCATCGAGGCAGCGATTGAAAAGGAGGGCGAGACCTCTTCAGAAGATCGCGTAGTCCTTGACGGATTCGCTCGCTCATACGGCGGCAAAGCCGAGACGTGGGCCCCAAACCTCCTTACCTTCAGCCGCCTGCACGACGGCGAGATACCGGTGGTTCATCTTCACGGAGCCGTGGGCTGGTATTTCTCGGACGACGGCAACACGATCCGCCGCCGGCCTAGCAACGAGCTCATCGACGACCGACTAACGCCAGCGCTTCTTCTGCCTGACGACAACAAGGAAATCGGCAAGTTCCCGACGCCGCTTAGGCAAGTCTGGGACCAGTTCCTTGGGCTCCTTGCGAGCAGCACACACGTGCTCGTGCTTGGCCACAGCCTGCACGACCCGCATCTGGTGAAAGAGCTCCGAAGCTCCCAAAAGCCGATTGCGGTCGTGGCTTACACGGAACCGGATGCAAAGGGCCGATTTGATCTCAACAACTCGAGTCAGGCGCAATCTCTGAGGGAGCTACTTCCCGAGGCCAAGCTGCTGGCTGGAAAGTTTGGACAGCGAGGACCGCACTCTGACATAGACCCAATCGAACTCAAGATCTGGATGCGGGATCATGCGAGGTAGCCGCGAGAGATTCACCACGTCGCCACTACGGCGTTCTTAGTCGGCTCGGGCAGCAACCCCGCTGCTCTTGAGGAGCGTTGCGATCCGGGCGGACTCTTGAGCGAGCCTAGCGATCCTCTCTTGAACCTCGGATCTTGTAGCCGTCAGGTCTGGGTCGCCGGAAGCGGTTTCAACTTCAACGACCATGCGAAGGCGATCAAGCTCACGCTCAAGCAGCCCTAGTTCGCGGATCGCAGTCAGAAGAGCGATGTCTTCGCGCTCACGGGCCGTTCTTGGCCGATACGAACTCGCGGGCGTGGCCGAAAGCCAGCAGTCGAACTCGGCCGCCGTCATACCTGCGAATTCGTCGCTGAGGTTCGGTAGGTCTAGTTCGGAGTCTGGGCGTCCCATCGGAGCGAGCAGCATCGACAGTGGAACGTTGAGTCCCCGCGCAATATTCAGGAGCTGGCTGACGCTGAGGTCTGCCTTTCGCCCGGACTCGATGTTCTCGAGGACGGCTTCAGTGACATTGCCGCCAGGGATGGTGTCCGCCAAGTCCCGCGTAGTGCGGAACCCGCGTTGGCGACGAGCCATCCTGATCCGCGTTCCGATGCCGGCCTCCGCACGAAAATCTGCCATGTCAACAGCCTAATGGCAGGACTGTTGTCGATCTAGCGATTTGTGATACTGTCGTATTTGCAACACACGGATACTCACGTTGTCGAAACGGAGGAAGCAAGATGATTGGAGATTTCATTCGGCCCGCTGATGCGGCCGAGCTGACCGGACTATCGGTAGCGGCGCTTGCGCAGCTTCGCTACCGCCACGAGGGCCCGTGCTACTACAAGCCCACATCGCATCGCGTCTACTACAAGCGCGCGGAGGTGATCGCATGGCTCGAGACGGGCATCCAAACCGCGAGCTCGACCCTGGCGTGACGGAAACCTTCGAGACGCAACGCGGCGTCATTCAGGATTTCGTAGATGGCTACCTGGTGCCAGTTGACCCCATGGATGACCTGCATTGCGAGAGCTGTCAGTAGAACAGCTCGTTCACCCCGGCGTGCCGCCGAAAGGCCACCCCTGTTCGGGGGTAGCGTGCGGCACCAAATGGAGAGGCTGATTCTTACCCACTTCGCCGTAACGCCAGGCTCCCGAGGCGAGTCAGGGCGGCGGTGAGGCATCGTGGCTGAGACTCCCGAACTTCAGAGTCGAAGTCGCCGCTCCGCAGTCCAATCCGGGCGCGCTGCCCCGAGACCCATCTCCCTGGCGCAGCTCGGAAAATCCAACTCCTTTTCACGGGGGTTCCCGCGCGCCCATTCGCGCTGAAGTAGCCCTCATCTGACGAGCCCTCTACTGCTCGAACCCGGTCCCTCGCATAAGCCACCTCCATGCAAGGAAGGTTGTGATCTCGTGGCTGGAGGAACCCAAGTTCGCACGCGTGCGGACGCCCGACTGACCGAGCTGCTCCGTGAAGTCGACACCATGCGCTCATTCGTCCGGTTCCGTATGCGGGGCCGGCCCAACGAGGTCGATGACGTACTGCAGCTCATCCGCGAAACTGTCTGGCACCGCGCTGCCACTTACGACCCAGACCTGGGAACACCGAACTACTTCGTATTCGGCATTACGCGCCACGTCGTGCTCCGCGAGCTGGAGCGCAAATACGTCCAGATGGACGAACTACCCGCTGACGCCGAGTGGTACTCGGATGTCGACCCGCTGGATGGATTGATCCGTCGTTTCGACGCACACCGGTGGATGCTTCTGGCGGCTGATTACGTCGGCGCATCCGACTGGCGAGTGATGGGCGAACTCAGTCTGTCCGGCGGCGACGCACAGCGCGTCGCCGCCGAATATCAGCTGTCCAAGCGGGGGCTTCGCACGGTCCGCGATCGGGTGTGTCAGGTCGCCCAGACCGTTCTTGCCGCGCTTGCGGCCGCGGATGCCGGGCTCCCGGTCACCGGTTCCGTGATCGTGTCGTGCGTGCCGGAGACCGGAGGGTTTAGAGAGGTCGCCGAGATGATCAGCGACGACACCAACACAATTGCGGCGCGCCTCCACATCCACCCGGGCTCCGCGCGAGCGCGAATCGCCACCGCCAAGCGACTGCTGACGATCGCCCGAGCTGTCCTCGAACAAGAGACAACGGCATGATCAGCGCCACCTCCATGGCCGCGCACGCGGTGACGCGTCCGAAGACCACTCGGAATCTCTTGATCGTCGCCGCGGTCATCGTCCTCGTCGTCCCCGCCGCTCTCGTCGCTGTGCCGGTCACCCTGGTGCTCGCGATGGGAGCCGACGGCTTCGGTGGTGGCGGGGGAGTCTGCAGCGGATCCGCCCCCTCCGTCCAGGCAGGTAAGACCGTCGACGGGTACGGGCCGGACCAGTTGAAGATCGCCGCGACGATCATCACTGTCGGTCAACAGATGAGCGTTCCACCGCACGGCCTGACGTTGGCGCTGATGGTCGCGATTGGCGAGTCCGGACTCCGCAACCTCGACCATGGCGACGCGGTCGACAACACGACAATCGGTGTGTTCCAGCAGGGCGCCGGGTACGGCACGCGCGCGAAGCGGATGGACCCGGCGACTGCGGCAGCCGCTTTCTACACCCGGATGCTGCACGTCCCGGATTGGCAAACCGCGGCACCGACCCTGGTCGCGCACGCGGTCCAGATCAATGCGGACCCGAACCACTACGCGCCGTTCTGGGCGCCAGCAGAACGAGTCCTCGCGACACTTACCGGTGCTAGCGCGGAGTCGTGCCAAGTGCCCGCGGACGCCCGGGCCGCGGCCGCGGTCCTCGTGGGGGCCATCCAAGCGAAGAAGCTGAACTTCCTCGAACCCCGCTACCAACAGCAAGTGGTCAATATAGCCGATGGGACGGCGACCCCGGACTGCACGATCGATGCTCACGTCCTGCAGCTGATCGTCGTGGCCGTCCGGTCTTTCCAGCAGGTCGGAGTCAGCGACCTCAACCGGCGGTGTACCGGTATGACTCCAGGCGCAGGCACCGCCTCCGCGCACTGGAAAGGCAAGGCGGTCGACTTCTATGCCCTCAACCGGCAGTCGCTCACAGGCGCCGATGACCTCTCCGTCCAGCTCATCCATGCGCTGGATCCGTACGCCCCCCACGGGTCATCAGTCGGCCAAAGTGACTGCCGAGCCCGCGCCCACGTCTCGCTCGGCGCCCTGTCGAACTTCACCAGCGGCTTCCCCGACACCTGCAATCACCAGCACCTTCAGGTGCCCTGACTCACGGATTTGCGGAGATGCGCGCCAAAAACAGCCCCGAACCGGAACGTGAAAGCGACGGGCACATACGAAACCGAGGTGAATTGAGATGAACAAGAAGTGGATCGCACTCGCGGCCCTTGTGCCGTGCTTGGCGCTGGTCGGCTGCGCCGCCGCAGCCCCAGCCAGGAATCCGTCGTTCACAACCGTCGCACCTGCCAAGCCGATACCGACACCAGCCCAGGACGTCATGCCCGCCGCGTCGGGCATCGTCAGCAGCGTCTGGGTCGACGTCTATCCGGACGCCACGTTCAAGGCCAAGCACGGCTGTCGGTGCACGCTCCCTAACTCCCCGTCGGAACTTTTCCCCGTCGGCAGCCCAGTGCTCCTCCTGAAGGTCACGATGACCGGTAAGTGGATTCCCTCTCAGGGCAACCAGGACTTCCAGGACGTCACCGGAACGAGCTTGAAGGGAACCCAGTTCGACGGCCGCCCGGAACCCGCGGTCCTCGATACCGCTGACGGTCCAACTGCGGCCAAGGCGTCAGGTTTGCCCTGGCTGCCGAGCGGGCTCTTCCACGATCGGTCGTCCTGGGCCATCCCGAACGAGAAGGGGCGGTCCTTCGCTGCCGCCTACTACCTGCCGCCCGGGGTCGACCAACTCGTGCTCACCGTCAACGTGCCCTCCGAGGGGATGGCCAACGTCCTCAACGTCCCGCTGCAGGCCTCCATGACGGGCGCATCTACCGGGGGCGGGGAGTGACCGCCATGGACCTGTTTATCGATCTTCTCGGGTTGCTGGGCCTGATCTGCATCACGCTGCTCGGCATCGCCGGATCTGGTTGGCTCGCCGCTCGACGCATGCGCCAGAACAACGAACTCGAGCCGTTGACCGAACCCGCGGAAAGGAACCAAGAATCATGAACGCACTCAACGAAGCCCTCGTCACCATCCACGCACGCATCATCACCGTGGCGTCCGTCCCGAACCCAAGCCCGGACTTTTCGGGCCCCGGTGTCGGTGCCTTGCAGGCCGTCGCCAACGTGGTGTTCGCGATCGTGCTCATCCTCGCCATCATCGGCGGCCTGATCGCCGCCGGGTTCATCGTCGTCGGACACATCTCCAGCAACGGGCGCGTGCAGAAGGCCGGCATTGTCGGCCTGGTCAGCTGCGTCGCCGGAGTCGCCGTCGCCGCCGGCATCGCGGGGCTCATCAACTGGGGCCAGTCACTCAAGGTGGCGTGATTACGTTGCTTCCTCTCGCCGCACCGGACCCGTTCTCGCCAAACTACGGATGCTTCGTCTCGGACTTCGGCTGCCAGGCCTCCCAGACGGTCGCTCAGTTTATGGGTTCCACGATCCGCAACCTCGGCGACTTCATCGCCACCATGATCGCCGGATCCTTCAACACCAACATCGACCAGGGCAGCTGGAACATTGCCCACTCGCAGTTCCTGTTCTGGATCGCCGTCACCGCCCCGGTCATCCTGATCGTTGCCCTTGTCCAGATCGGGATCGCGATGATCCTGCAGGACTGGTCACGGATCGGACGTACTGCCGCTGGCGCCGCTCTCGCCATCCCGTTCTCAGCGATCTGCGTCTGGGGGATGCAGAAGGCCTCCGGCATCACCGACGACATCACCCACGCGCTCACGTCCACCGTCCAAGGCGGCGACCTGAGCCAGAGCCTGCTCCGTGTTGTCGGCCTATTTGATGCCCCGAAGCAGCTTCATGGGGCGCTCATGAGGACGATGCAGTTCTCCCACGACGGCGTCATCTTCGCCATGGCCACTCAAGGCTCGCAAGGGCCAAACGCCGTCGGCGAATACGTCCTGACGCTTCTCGTGGTCGGACTGATGATGATCGCCTCCCTTTTCCTGTTCATCGCCATGTCCATCCGAGAGTTCGGACTTCTTGCGCTCGCCGCGATGGCGCCAGTTGGGCTGATGATGATCGGCCAGCCCAAGCTCACGGCGTGGGCGCAGCGATGGATGAACCTGTCGGTCGGACTGCTTATTGCCAAGCCACTCGCTGCAGGCGTCGTACTCCTCGCGGTCGAACTTACGAAGGCGAGCCTGAGCATCGGTGTCATCCTCGTCGCCGCAGGCGCTGTGATCGCGGCCTCGTTCAGCCCGCTGTGGGCGACGAAGCTCGTGTCCTTCGCCGGTGCCGAAGTCGGGACAGCCCTTCACCATCGGTTCTCGGTGCGGGACCAGTTCTCGCGTGTCAACACGGCCGCAGCGCCCGTCCGGTCGGCGGCCCGGGTCATCAAGGTTGGGAGATAACTCGTGACCACCTTCACCGCAGACCAGATCATCACCGAGGAGGGCGCACCCCGCGTCCGCTTCGCCGCCCGCGAGCGTCGAGGCGTGTTCCTCGGCCTCAGCTTCCTGCAGCTCGTTGTGATCGGTGCTGCCGTTGCCATCCTGCTCAGCACCCTCTTCGTAGACGCGAATGCGCTGTGGGTGATGCTTCCGGTCATCGCGGCGATCGCCTTCTTCGCCCTCGCCACCTATCGGCGCGAGCCGATCCTCGTGATCGTCGCGCAAGCCGCACGCTACATGCTCCGCAGCATCGCCGGGCAGACCGTTTTCCGACGAGACGTCTGGTTCCGCGTCACTATCGCCTCACTCAACGTCGGGCACGCCCAGGTCGCTGCGGCGACTCCGGTCGTGACGTCGAAGTTCCTGCTTCCCGGGGCGCTCGGGGACGTGCAGGTGGTGCAGATCCCAGGTGCGGGTGGATTCATTTATAACGCCCGCGGGAGGCTTGCCTCGGTCACTGTGAAGGTCGGGTCGAAAGCGTGGGCGCTCCGGGACAAGGGCACTCAGGAGGCCGCGTATGACGGGTTCGTCGAATGGCTCAGCTCCCTGGAGAACCTTCCGGGCGTCCGTGAGACCACCATTCGGATCCGGGTAGACCGTGCCTCTTCCAACGAGCTGCGGGACTACCTCGTGGTTCGCGAGAACGAGCACGACCCGCAGGTCACTTCTGAGCTGCGCGCGGAGTACTGGGCGCTGACCCAGGCGGCGTCGAAGCGATCGATGGGCTTCACCAATTCCATCACGCTCACCTTCGACACCGGAGCCCTCAACGGAGCCATTCGCGACGCCGGCAAAGGCCTCACCGGCCTTGCCGAGGTGCTCAAAGAGCGTGTCGCCGGCATCGAGACCTCCATGGAGCATGCTCGACTCACCCCCGCAGGCTGGCTCACTTCCGACGAGCTCGACGAACTCAACGCTCTCTCCGCTGACCCAGTGGCAGCCGCCGCCCGTCGTGAGCAGGCTTCAGGCATCGTATCTGCGCCGTCGCCCGTGATGGGGATCGACGAGGGCTGGGATTGGATACGCGTGGACGAGTCCTGGCACCAGACCTTCTGGGTCGCCGAATGGCCCCGCACCGACGTCCGGACAGGATTCCTCGAACCGCTTTTGTACGCGGGCGATGCGACCCGAGTGATCACCCTGCAGGTGCGCCCGGTGGCCACGTACAAGGCGCTGGCCCAGCTAAACCGAGCACAGTCCGACATGGAAACCGCGGCCACGATCCGGATGAAGTTGTCATCCCGGATCCCGCTCACCCATCTCCGAGAGGAGGAGGACCTCGCGGTACGCGAGCATGACCTCGTCGACGGGTTCGGAGACGTCCAGTACCGCGGGTTCGTCACGATTTCCGCCGAGTCCAAGGATGCGCTCGCCAAAGCGCGCGCCGACATCGAGCAGGCCTCCCATACAGCACGCCTCTTGCTGGCATCGATGTCGGGGCAGCAGGCAGCCGGGTTTGTCACCGCGGCGCTGCCGGTGCCGCTGGAAGGGGAATGATCCACCATGAAGCCCAGCACGGTCATCGGGCGCATCCCGGCCTACGAGAAGCCCGGCGCAAACGGGCGTCGCCGCCAGACCACCCCGACGGACAAGGACGGGTCCTGGAAGGTCCCAAGCGCTGAGTTGCCCGCATCGAAGATGCCAGCATGGGGATGGAAGCAGCCCCACAACCTTCGCGGCCCATTGCGCGCCACCCCACCCGCACACCGTTGCAGCTCGAAGGTCCTTGGTGGGGCGTACCCGTTCCTGGCGGAGACCGGCGACATCCTGACCGGGGCGTACATCGGAGAGAACCTCCTCTCCCGAGCGCCATTCTGCTTCGACCCCTGGGACGCGTACTCAGCCGAAGCCGTCCGCTCACACTCGGTCGCGATCCTCGGGGTGAAGGGGACGGGTAAGTCCATGCTGGCCAAGTCTTGGTCGTCCCGTTTAGCACGGCTGGGTCGAAAGATCGCCGTGCCGCACGACCCAAATGGGGAATGGGTGCGGGTCGCCACCTACGTCGGAGGCACATCCATCTCGGTTGGCCCCGGCAAGGCGGCTCGCATCAACCTCCTCGATGAAGGTCCGCGGGATGCGTCTTTCTCGGACGAGGACTGGAACCAAAACGTGCTCCAGTACCGACGGGCAACCGTGAAGACGATCATCCGCCGCCTTCGCGAGGGCGGGAACCTGGAGCCGGTCGAGCACACCGCCCTCGACGTTGCACTTGAAGCGCTCCGAGGGAACTCCACTGTCACCATCAGCCACGTCTACAGCCGACTCGTCGAGCCCGATGACACGCTCCCAAGTGAGGTCGCTGAGGCCGGTCACCGCCTCGCGCACTCACTGCGTCGGATGGTGTCTGGGGATCTCACCGGATTCTTCGACGGCCCGTCCACGGTCCGGTTCGATGCGGACGCTCCGATGATGGTCGTCGACACCTCCGCACTCAAGGGTGCGTCGCCCGAAGCACAGGCGCTCGCCCGTTTGGCTACAGCGAACTGGATCCGCCGCTCGAGCCTGGGCGCGAACCGGCAGGCCCGCGTAATCATCCACGAGGAGGCCGCCGTTGAGCTACTGAACGATGTCTCCGGCGGCGACGGCCTCGCAGACCGCGTGGAGGACGAGAAGGTCGCTCGCCACCTCGGCACCTCGAACTGGTATCTGCTGCACCGGGTCGCCGACTTGGACGCGCTGGGCGACCGCAACAGCGCCCTCCACTCCCGCGCACTCGGGCTACTCGCCGACTGTGAGACCCGGATCTCGTACGCGCAGCACTCGGGGGAGATCGCCCGATCCCGGGAGATCCTCGGCTGGAACGACACCCAAGCCGACCTGGTCCGCAAGCTCCACAAGGGCGAAGGTCTCTGGCAGATCGGCCAAGACCGCGTCGCGAAAGTCCGCAACATCTGCACCGACCACGAACTCGGGATTTTCCGCACCGATGCCATGGGCGGTGAACGAGCATGAAAACCCATGGCTACTCCTGGACTCACCTCGCGCTCTACAGCCTGTTCGCCATCGCGGTCGCCGGCGGCTTGTCCACCGGCATCGCCAGCGTGACGATGAGTTGGACCTGCGGGACCGGCGGTCAGCCGGGGAGCGTCTTCGCCGGCCTTCAGCTAGCGATGAGCGGCGACCCTTCGGGGTTCGCTCTCGCGCCCAGCTGTACGACCCCTGTCACGCTGATCCGGGTGCTCGACCTGCTCGCCGTCTTCTTGCTTCTAAGCGCGGTCGCCGTCGTCACGGTCTGGTGGCTTCGCTACCGACAATCCGACCGCCACTTCATCCATGAGCTCCGGGGCCGCGACGGGCTCGCCAAGCCCGGCGAAGTTCGCAAGCACACGTCCGCCCGCACCGTACTGCACCGCGCCAAGACGCTACGTCCGGCGTTGGTCAACCCCGCGCCGTCCGCAGCCGGGTGGAAGGTCGGCAGCGCCCACGGGCAGGACGTCTACGTGTCGATCGAGGACTCGATCGTCGTCGAAGGCGCGCCCCGCTCCGGTAAGGGTTACCGGTTCATCATCAACGCCATCCTCGACTGGGACGGCCCGCTGATCACCACCTCCACCCGCAACGACAACCTCTCCGCCACAATGCGTCAACGAGCCCGAGTAGGGGAGGTCACCGTGTTCGATCCACAGGAGTTAACAGGGGTCCGCTCGGCGCTGCGGATCTCACCGGTCACGGGCTGCGAGGACCCCCTCGTGGCCGACCAGCGCGGACAGGCGATCATAGCCGGAACCGCGCTCGGTGCGTCAAAGACGAATCAGGAGTGGGCGCAGGTGTCCTCTTCGGTGCTGTCGCGACTGCTGCACGCTGCCGCCGTGTCCGGACGTGGGACCGACGCACTCGCTAGGTGGGGCTCCAATCCGCGGATCGCTCGCGAAGCCGTCAGCGTGCTCGCCAACCAGGGCACCCCCGGCTGGTCGGAGGACCTGGACGCGATCATCAACGGCGATGAGAAGCTCCTGGCCAATTCCTGGTTCGGTGTCTTCGGTGCGCTCCGTCCCCTGTCTATCCCGGCGATCCGGAAGGCGATGACACCGGGACCGGGAGAGCAATTCGATCTCGACGCGTTTCTCGCCCGACCTAACAGTCTCTACCTCGTGGGCACCGGCGCTGGGGCGGGATCTGTCGGTGGGTTCCTCGGCGCGATCCTTGACGACATTGTCGAGACCGCCCGCCGCAAAGCGCTCGCCTCACCAGGCTCCCGCCTCGACCAGCCACTCGCGTTGATTCTGGATGAGATCGCGAACATGTTCTCCTGGCCTGCGCTGCCGCGGATCATGGCCGACGGCGGCGGTATCGGCATCTCCACCGTTGTGGTTCTGCAGGCGCTTTCGCAGGCTGAGACGGCGTGGTCGCGGTCCGAGGCGGACACGATCTGGTCGGCCGCCACAGCCAAGCTCCTCCTCGGCGGCGCGTCCGACGTTGACCACCTCCGCGACATCGAATCCCTGCTGGGCTTCCGTCGGATCCGCAACACGGGGCATTCGTACAACGACACCGGGTCGTCGACGAACGTGCAGAACGAAAAGGTGCCGGTCATGACGATCGACGAGGTCCGCCGCATGCCCGAAACCGTCGGACTACTCGCGTACCGAAACCGTCGTGGGATTCTCCTCGACCTGCGCGGGTGGACCGACCGCGATGACGCCCGTCAGGTCAGCACCGGCAAGAAGCTCACCGAACTCGACCAGCAGGTCGTGTTCGCCGAACAGTATCAAGCCGCGCTCGATCGCCGAGGATCAGCGGGGGAGGAACACTGATGTCCAACCGTCGCCGCCCCGTCCGGGACAACACCTATCGCACCCAGTACCTCCGCTCGGGGGCTTGGTTCGCTCGCCGCGACCGCTGGTTCCTTGAGGAAGCGATCGGCAACGGCGAGATCCGCTGCGCTCTCTGCCTCGGCGCCGGGTCCTCGCGCAGCCTCGAGCTGCACCACCTCGACTACCGAGGCGTCACCCAAACCCCACACGGTTGGGCCGCCCATGAGCAGCATGACGACCTGACGGCGCTGCACCCGCGTTGCCACGAATACGTCCACCAGCTCATCGACCGCGATCGTGTGTTCTCCCGGTTCGTCTCCCGCCGGACGGCATCGCTGCAAGCCATCGCGCGGCTGCAGGCCAAAATCGCACACTACATCGAAGCCTCCATGGAACAGCAGTGACCGACGACGACGGTATCCCTCAGGACTTGCTCGTCGCGTCACTGCCCGAGGGATGGGATCAAGCACCCCGGCAGTCGCCCGGGATGCTAGGCGTCCGGGTGATCAACTGGCGCACCCTCGACAATGTCGATGCACCGGACGTTTGGACGGACCTGCGGGAGTGGGTGATCTGGTTCACCCACCGCTACGACCTCCCAGCACGGAAGATCCCCCCGTGCTGGTTCAGGCACGGGGCCCTAGTGGAAGAGCTCTCTGCCCTTCACACAGCGTGGCTTGTCTCCTTCGACGGCCTCGACGCCGGCTATGGGCCGATCGGATGGCACGAACGTCTCGCCGTCGCGATCCCAAGACTCGCGACTTGGTACAACGGCGAATGCCACAACGGCCACACCGAGATGATTCAGGCCAGCGACTGCACCCCTTCTGAAGGCTGGTCTCAATGGATTACGGAGACCCACAGTCGTCCGTAGCTTCAGGACTCGCGGCGATGACTCTGGCTATCGCCGCCGTCGGCGAACACAGCATGTCAGAGGTTATGCAGTAATCTCGCGCTGTGCCGTTGCAGAAGCTACCTCGATTGGGCGACCTGGACTTCGGGCGCCTGAGCGCAGCCGACGAAGCCTCGATCTCGCCGGAGCTACTCAAGTCCGGTTACTTCGACTTTCAGCAAGCGGCCTACAAGATTGCCCTGGGTCACGCGTGGCTCCTCATCGGTCCGAAAGGCGCCGGCAAGAGCGCGTCGTTCGAGCACCTTGCGCTCCTGTGGGAATCGAGCCCGATGAAGTTCCTTTCGAGATGGGAGCTAGGGAGCTTTCCTGTCGCGGATGTAACGACGCTCAAAGTCGGATCGCAGCCCGGACCAACCGCATCACGTGCAGCCTGGGAGTTCCTTCTGCTGTTGAAGGTATTCGAGTCACACATGCGCGACAACGGCGCAGCCTATGGCGCAGACATAACCCGACTCAGAAGCGAGCTCACCGCCGCCGGCCTCATCGAAGGGCCGGACCTGAAGACGCGCTTCGTAGATTGGTCCAAGTCAACCGTTAAATTCAACGTGCTTGGTTTAGGGGCCGAGGGAGCAGTCGCAGACTCTGCTGCGACGGCAATGCAGGTCACTGAGATATTGAAGCGTGGTCTAAGCACCATCCGTACGAACTCGCAGCACCTGCTAGCAGTTGACGGACTGGATTCTTTCTTCGCTCAGTCGGACCAGCAGCTCGAGTCGCTGGCTGCTCTCGTGGACGCAACAGCAGGAGTCAACGCGTTTCTCAACAGCCTGAACCTCCGCAGCTCGGTTGTCCTTGCCATCCGGTCGGACATGTTCGCTCAGCTTCCAAGCACCGATTCTGCCAAGATGACGGACCACGCCATCGAGCTTGACTGGAGCCGAGGCGGCATGAGCGAGGGCAATGAGCTTTGGACGTTGATCAACACGAAGGCGCGGGCGTCCGTACTACCGAGCTTCGAGGGACGGCCCTTGAAGGATGTACGTTCCGGTTATCTCAATACGCCGATCGGCATCGGCGCATACGACAAGATTCCTCAATACTTTCTTTCGCACACACGGCTGCTTCCCCGAGACCTGATTGCCCTGATGACTGAATTGAAAGGACTTCATACGGGGAGCGGTCAGGTGACGGAGCAGACTGCCCGCGAAACAGTGCGCCTCTATTGCGAAACCTACTTCATTCGCGAGATAACCAACGGCCTTAGTAAGGTCCTCCCGGGAGCCAGCGCAAACAAGGTCAGCACGTTCATAGACGCCCTAAGCACACTTCAAAATCGCCACTTCCGCGCGGCGGATTTGACCCCCGAGACGACCGGCGTGCTCGACCCAATGGAACTTCGGACCCTTCTTCGTCAGCTGTATACGATCGGCGGACTCGGGGTCCAATCAGGTCGCGGCAGCGTGCGGCACACCAATTTTGTCTTTCGCCGGACCGCTGGGGGCGGGTTCTCCTTTGTGGCTGACTACACGCTGCACAGTTCGTTAGTTGTGGCATGGAACTTGACGTGGTGAACTCTCGGCCTATAGCCCCGGCACTCGGCTTTGGAATGCTTGGGAGGCCGCGTCGGCCCGCGGGGCTGCGCAGAACGCCCATCCACATCAGAAGGATGCGAGCGCCCGAACTGCCCAGGTTCACTCCGCATTCTGATTAGCGCCTCAGTGCGCGCCATTTGCGCGCCACACTACCGAGCGAATCGGAACGTGTAAGTGAAAGCGACCCAACCAGCGGCCGCCGAAACGAGAGGAAGCAAAGATGAGCACACGAGTCCCGATCAGCATCGAAGGAAACCTCGTCGCCGACCCCGACTACGGCGAGTCCCAGAACGGCACCAAGTTCGCCAAGTTCACCGTCGCCGTCACCGACCGCAAGCTTGAAGACGGCAAATGGGTCGACGGCGACACGCAGTACCACCGCACCACCGTCTTCGGCCGCACCGCCGAGAACGTCCGCGCCAGCCTGGCCAAAGGCGACACCGTCATCGTCAACGGCAACCTCGAGTTCCGTCACTGGACGGACCAGGCCACCGGTGAACCCCGGGCCGCCACCGAGGTCGTCGCAGACAGCGTTGGCCCCTCGCTCCGGTACACCACCGCGGAGGTCACGCGCCGCGCCCCAAAAGTTGATGGCTCGGAGGTCCACTCGGCGGGACCGATGAATCTCCCGAGCCATTCTGGAACGTCGGCCTCCGTAGCGTGAGGGTACAAGCGGTGTTGGGGACTGGTCGGCTGCCAGTCTCCAACACTGCGGTCAGGCAGTTCGGCCCCGGCAGACGCACTCTTCTATGAAGCGTGTTGTTTCGCATTGGGGTGGTCTGATCGACGGGGCCCGGGATGTCCCAGCAGTGAGACCAGACGGAACGCCAATCGTCCGTCCGTTCCGCGCTTTCACAGACCCGCGATTGTCCCTTCGATGGTGACCGGTGGTGGTGCCGGCTGGTTCGTGTAAACCTGCGGTGGAGACCAAGTCACGATCACGTTCCGGACGCCTCCGCGGTTCGGTCCAATGGTGACGGCATCTATACGAACGGCGCTGCTGGAAGACATCAAATACTCAGTGATCTGCAGGGCGACCATCGGTCGGACAGCCGCTTCGACGAGACCGGCCGTGCGGAGCGGGCCGAGCAAATCAGTGACCGGTGGCCCGCCGTATCTGGGACCGGTACTTGTCCCGAAGAGGCTGTCACTCAGAGACGCAGCAACGAGATCGTCAGGACTGTACTGGCGGTGACCGTCGTTTAGACTCGCCCTCATCCATGTCCCAAACTGCTGGGACTGGTTAGAGGCCGACACCTCGATCTCATAGTTGGAAGCCATCGTCGTTGTCTGCTCCACATGGACATCGGACACGCGCCCAGCGATTAACCGGTCCGGAGCGACCACCGAGACTGTTGACCCGCGATCGCCATACTGGTCGAGTCGAGCACGGACCGCGCGGTCGCGGACAGTTGCGATAATCCGTATCCCACGGTTGGTGAACTGGAGACGGGACGCTCGGATGGCGACCTCTCCGATCTTCACCCACGGGGCGACGTCCTCCGCGGCGAGGTCCACCAGTCGTTGCTGGACTGCGACCTGGAGATCTTCGGCGATAACCCAGCCGCCGGTCGTGAGCTTGTTCTGCAGACTTTGGACGAACCGACGCTGCCGTCCTTCGAAGGATGCGGACGTCTGCGTCTGCACGAACGCCGCGACACGGAGGCCGCGGTGTTCCGCTTCCCTGAACTCCGCCTCGGTAGCCGAGTCGCCATCCGCCAGCTCGACACCGTAGACGGGGCCGAAGAGTCCAACGTAGATAGAGGACTGCCGGACACCGTCAAGATAGGCCCGGTCGGCGCTGACGTCCTGGCCGCCGAGGTCATATTCGAACATCACCGGCCGAGTTCCAACGTCGAGGATCGCACGGCGGGTGAAAGCCCGCTCCTCCCGCATCGCGTCGATGAGGGACGACACGAACACAGTCTGTTTCGCTCCCCAATCGCTAAGTTCCGCATCTGTCAGGCGAACGGAAGTTGAGGGAGTGTCCACAAGGAGTTCGGGCATGTCTGATTCCACCACACCGCGGCACGACATCGCGGGCCAACGGCATCGCGAGGGGCCAACGCGGGCCATGGCCGAGCGTAGAGCACAAGCTGGGCCATCAAGCCAATGCCGTGTCAGACGTCGGTGGCACTCTGTTGAAAAGTAGCTAGCGAAGGGAAGAGCATTGCCCCAGCCAGATCGATACGTCAGCGCCAAAGTCGAATGCTCCGCCGGACACCTACACGACATCTGCGTAGAAATAGGCCGACAGGTACCTCCCGAGCTCCGGTGCGCACCTACCGCTCCCGCGGGATACTCCGCCGGAAACGGCGGTGGTTGCACGATCCCCGGTCACGATCGACTGGTTGAAATTGCCGATCGGGAACTCCGCGACAACTTCCAAGAGAGCAAGCGACGCGGATACGTTCTTATACGGCCTGCTTGACTGTGATAGCTGCGCGGCGAAAGGTACGGACCTTCGACGTCGGCAGACTTGCGAGTTCCTGTCTAGAGCTTCCGGCAGACGCTCAAGTGCGGCCCATCGTTCTCCCGGACCGCGTTAATGCCGCGGGGGCGGAAGCGTTCGTCCGATCAGTCGAGCGAGCGACGGGCCTCATTCGTGTCGTAGATCTGCGCGCAGCTTCACTCAGGTTCTTCTGGAATCCCGGGGGCAGGGAGGACACTATGCCCATGCAAGCTCAACCTCCACTTCCCAGGCAATGGAGAGCATCTGACAGCGAAGCGGTCGAATTGTGCCGTGAGTGGATGATTTATCTCGGCGCTGGCGACGTGGTCGTGGCGCAGGGAGAGGTGCGCCGAGTCTGCGATTTGTATAGCAGTCATTTTCTAGCTTGGGTCGACAACCGCCGTCAGAACCTCGAGGTTGCAGTCGTTCAGAATGCCGCGAACGTTGCTGCCGTGGATGGCCGAGGCCCCTTGGTTTTCGTGCCCGGAGGCATCTATCCCGAAGCGCAGGACATAGCGGACACCCTAGGCGTGGCACTTTTGCGTTTTGATTCGCTCGGAGGGGATCTCGACGGAGCAAGTGCCGTCGGTCGTCAGTTACGCGCCAGAGGCTTGGCCACGATCGCGACGTGAAGTCAGCTGATACTCGGCGCGGACTCGGGCACCGGATGTGCCGGCCCGGTAAGACCTGTCAGGTTTTGGGCCGCGCGAGCTAGCTCGATTTGAGCAGCGGCACGCGACTTCTCGATGGTCTCTTCCACCGGATGCCGTTGCATTGCCTCCACCAGTTGAGCGCGAGCGGTCGCCTCGGACGGAGCCACAACGACGGCCTTGTTATTGTCCTTGCCTCGTGTTAACCCGACGTACAGTCCAGCTGCGTCAACGCCAGGACCGACAAGTGACACATCTGTCGTCTCGCCTTGGACGCCGTATACGGTCGTCGCGTACGCCAAATGAAGATGCGATTCGGCATACTCGAGCGAGACCTTTCGGAGATCCAGCGAATCGTTAGCCGACGCGAGCATTAGATGCTCAGAAGTGATCTTCCGCACTAACCAGTTTTGGCGGTTCTGAACATCCGTTGTGCTGTCGTTTCGGCGGGTTTGCACGACGTCACCAACGAATATCGGCTGCCCACCCTGACCTGATACAGCCTGCCGAGTGTCAACGGACCCTTTTGCGATCCTCCGCGCCTGGATGCTCTCACTGAGCGTTTGCGCCTCAGCGTGCGTCGCCGTGACAAGTGCTACGGACTTGCCATCACGCCTGGCGTCGAACCAGGCGCGTGCCATCGCATCGCGCGCCTCGCCATCATTGTTCGTAAGGATGACGTGACCGGTGCGGAGCAGCTCATCGGCGACATCGCCTGCGTCTTCGCTTCCAGGACTGCGGAGCCTAAGGCTGATGTCTGACCACGAGGGATCCTTGAACCGGTGGATCGTCAAAAGCTCGACCTGGCGACTAGAGCGACGCCAGAAGAGCGCCATCGCGCCGGAATGTCCGACCGGGAGCGCTTGGTGTGGATCTCCAACGACCGCCACCGATGCGCCAGTTCGGTTAGCGACGTCAAGAAGCGCGTTTGCTGCTTCGAGATCGAGCATTCCCGCTTCGTCCACAACGATGCGATCGCCCGGTCGAATGCCGATTCGCGGGCCAGCGTACTCGACTCCGGTCACCGGGTCGCCATCACCGATTCTTAGACAGGACCATTCGACTGCACCCGCAGGGCTGCTGTTCCATCGCCACCCGTAATCGTGCAGGAGTTGGTGAAGCGACGACGACGCGCTCTCGGTTTCGCGACCCGCCACTGCGGAGGCCTTCTTCGTCGGCGCCACGATGATCATGTTGCGGCCTCGGCGGCGTAGGGCCGCGCCGGCGACCTTAAGCATGGTCGTCTTTCCCGTGCCAGCCGCTCCGGCGATGGCGACAATTCTGTCCGTTCCCGCGATGGATGAGGCCCCCTTCATCTGGTCCTCATCCAAAGTTCGATCCGGTTCGATCGCCTTAGCAATCGCCATTATTTCGGGTGCCGAAAGCACTTCGCCGGGGACGGCGAGCGACTCTGTCCGCTGCGCGACAGTGGCCTTCAGCGTGGCCGTCGAGGTCGCCATGCGTCGCTTGATGTGCGGCGGAATGTCCGGGTCCGAAAGGAGAGTAACCGTGTGAGTCCTGATGGCGAGCGAGCACACTTCGTCGATTGCTTCCGCGAGCTGAGTCCGGTCTTCCATCACGCCAGACAAAGAGATCGCTCGAATCGCCCCCGCCCGGACGTCCATGTCGCTGAATCGACCACCGGTGCCGGTTGACCGACTATCTGCGTCCACGATCGCCTTCGCCGCGAGGAGCTCGACGTCGAGGTCCTCGACGGCCAGCGTTCGTGCTCCGATAGCGGTGCGGGGTTGCGCTGCCTCCGGATCAGCATGGAGGATCTCCGCTGTCACAATGGATGACCACTCATCTTCGTTCAGCTGTCCGGGCTTGTTCGGCCGGCCTGCCGACCACGCCCACTGATCGATCTGGGTCAGGACGGTCGACGAAGGTTCCTCCCCGGGGTGTTGCTCCCGCCAGTGACGGAGATGATTCGCCTTATTCGCTTCGATCTGTGCGGACCGCTTCGACAGCCGCCGTACCAAGTGCTGCAGCTGCGCGATCTCACCATCCGAATTCAGAGTGAAGCCCTTCGCGGCCAGTGCCGCGACCCAAGCCGGGTCTGTCCGCGACGCCAGATCGCCCTCCGCATTCACGACGTTTTGGAACCGCAGGGCGACCCGGGTGTCCACGTTCGACCACTTCCCGTCGACGCCCTGGACCTTGACGTTCAGCCAGAGGTGGCGGTGCTTGTGGGGGTCCAGCGAACGCGACCGTTCATGCCGCAGCTCGACGACCTCGATGCGGGCGAGGTCCTCTCGGATGGCTCCCTGCTTGCCGCGGCGGGCGTTGAGCTCGGTCTGCCACAGCTTGATGATCCGGTCCCGCAACCTGTCCTGCAGATCCTCGTACGCTGCCGCCAATTCCGGGTCCAGCATTGCCGCGATCGAGAACGACTTCGGTGCGTTGATCGTCGCATCCAGAATCAGATCCGCAACCGGAGACTCCAGATCCCGGCCCCGTCGCTCACCGGTGAACGGGTCGATGCCGTCCACCCAATCCTTCAACTGTGAGCGAGTGAGCAGGTCGTCGCGGATGGCGCCGTTCTCGACGATGTACCGGGTCATCACCGCGTCCGCGTACCCGGCCGCAGCCAGCGCGCCGTCGGCGGTCTTAGCCGTCAGGGTCGCGTCGCAAACTCCGCCGAAGGCGTAGTGGACGGCCTGCTTGACCCCTTGGGCTGCCTGCCCGCGCTTCCAGCGCGCCACTCCACCTCTCACACTTACACGTTCCGGTTGCGCGCTCATTTTGGCGCGCACATCTCGAAGAGTGCCTACGTGCATTCGCCTTGTCGCTTTCATTTATCCGCTTCTGCTTCCTCCTTCGTCGCTTCTCTCTATTTGCTCTCCTTTCCTTCCTCTGATCGTTGTCTCCTTCTCTATCTCACGTTCCCTTCTTTGTTCTTCGCTCGGGTATCTCAGCTGCCGTTCGTCAAAAAGACCCCGACCCACTTGGGTCGGGGTCTTGGGCGTCACCGGATCGCTACTCGTGATGTTAGATGATCTCCGCGATGGAGCGGGCCGTTTTCAGTACACGCGCTGCGGTGTCTCGAATGACCGTGACGTCCTCATCCGCCCATCCGGTGATGTAGCCGATGCTGTAGGCGCTAGTGTCGAAGCCGTTCAGGCCAGCGACGATAAACGCGACAGATTCTGCTTCGACTTCCATCCGGCCCCGGTGGATCCGGTACTGGTCGAGGTCGTCGATGTGGCGCAACTCGATATGCGCAGTCTCGTGAATGAGGGTCTTCGCAGCCTGCTCGGGGGCGAGGTCCTTTGCCAGGGTCACTTTGTGCGCCCCCGGGTCGGTGTACCCGCTTGCACTACCGAGAGGTGCGCAGTGGATTCTCCACCCACGCGCCTCGAGATCCGCAGTCAAAGGGGCGATGACGCCATGGTCGTCATTGCCGGTCAACCGTCGGGTCGGATCCTCGGGGAGCGCCTCGGCCCCTTCGATCGGGTCCGTCTGGGCGATGTCGAAGACCGAGAGCGTCGGGAAGTAGCGAATAATGCGCTCGCCGCCTTCGGTGGCTTCATCGTCCTCGTCGTCACGGTCGGTCTTCTTCTCCCGAAAGCCGAAAATCTTGATCGCGTTCTCGCCTCGCCTCACCTGTCGTCCCCTCGCCTGCCACTGCCGAAACCCGGCGACCATCGTCGCTTTCGGGTTCTGAGCGAGGATCAGCAGAAGGTTGTTCAGGCTGTAGTTGTGGAAGGAGCGGGCGAACTCCAGGAAGACCCGCCACTGGCCGCTGTCGGCGAGCCGCTGCACTTGCTCCACGATCGACGCGTGCAGTGCCTCCGCCTCAGCCTGACGTTCCGCTGCGCTCCGGGTGATGACCTTCCCGCTCATGATCCCTACCTCCCTGATCGTTCTTCTTGCCGTTCCGGCACAGAGATCGAGAGCGGGCGGAGGCAACGCAGTGCCCGGAGGGAGCGGCTGCTAAGCGCAGGGAGCGAAGCGAGTGAAGTCTGCAAATAGCGCGTGAAGGGAACGGAGTTGGTTCCGCTCGCTATGATCAGCCGCCGGATCGGAAAGTGGGCCGGCAAAAAGTGCGCACGAGCTCGCCGAATAGCCGACGACTATCGCCACACCGTGGCGAACGTTATCGATTCCGGTACGTGGCGTTGATTGTGGCTCGCGAGGACCACGTGTGTGGACGGCCACTTGTTGGCCGGCGATATGTCTGGTTATGGATGCGATTCTCGGTTCAGCCTTCCCGAAGATGGCCCGCCCACAGGACGGACCATCTCCGATTGAGGTGCGGCTAGTGCAGAGACGAGTCGCGCGGCCCGACCTGCCATTTCGTGAATTCGGCTATGAAGCCTGCGCGTTCAGGCGCGCAGAGGTAGGGTCCGGCCACGACCACGGCGTCTTCGTGAGGCGACCACGGCGCGAGTCTAATGAGTTCGAATTCCTCGCGGTCGGCCTTGGCGCGGATAGAGAGTGCCCCGGAAGCCCAACTCGCCCGAATCGTGACCTTCTTGTTCTGCCACCCGGGAACCGGCGCCGTGGACCAGTCGGAGAACTCGTCCGTGACGACGGTCGATAGACGGAGGACACCGTCGGCGTATTCCGTTCCGGCCTTCACCCAGTGGTCTTCGTCCACTCGCACGATCACACCGGCCTGATCAAACTGCTGCGACATGTCTGCCACGAACTCCACTTCTACAGCCGTGTCGATATCGAACGGTCGGAGCAGGCCGTGCTCGGAGTCCCGCTCGAACCCGTACGACGTCTTCTGCCACGCGTCGCTGCCCTGCACCGCCTCGACGCGAAGGCTGCCAGCGGGCGTCTCCGCCACGGAGACCGGAGCGTTTCGCCAATTGCCCTGATTCCAAGGGATGTCACGCACGAGCGTGGCGGGAGCGTTGGTTTCTGTCATCAGTTCGTCCTTCGTGGCTCAGAGGTTTTGGGCGGCCGCGGCCACCACCGGCTCGATCCGCTGCAGCGTCTCGTCCACGTCGAACGAGGTGTGCGCAGCGGACACATACCAGATCCCGCGGTATGCGACCCATACGCCGCTTTCGATCAGACGCCGGGCGAATGCACTGTACCGTGACGCGTCGAGCGCCAGGATCTGGTCGTAACTCGTGACGACGTCGTTCTCCTCGTCGAACCGAAGGTGGAACGCCATCGGAAGGCCCTGGATCTTCAGCGGCAGCCCGTGCTGGGACGCGAGTTCGCCGAGCCCCCGCATGAGCTCCGATCCCACCTGCTCGATCCGGCTGTAGGCAGACCTGTCCTCGAGCTCGTCGAGCGACGCGAGCACGGCCGTCGTAGCGACAACGTTCCCATTGAACGTCCCGGCGTGCGTCAAGCGACCGGTCGCGACCTCGGTGAAGAGGTCCCGCTTGCCGACGAGCGCGGCACACGGCCATCCCGCGGCCATCGCCTTTCCGTACACGGCGAGGTCAGGGAACACCCCGAACCGCTCCGCGGCGCCGCCGAGTCCGACGCGGAAGCCGGAGATCGTCTCGTCGAAGATCAGGACGATCCCGTGCTTCGCAGTCAGCTCACGCACGGTCTCGAGGTAGCCGGGACGTGGCTCGATCGCGCCCGCGTTGAGCATCATCGGCTCCATGATGACCCCGGCGATCTCGTCGCCGCGCTCCTGGATGAGCTTCTGGAATGCGGCGGGGTCGTTCCAGGAGATGGTGATCGTCGGGTCGAGCGCGTCGGGCACCTGTCCAAGGCTGCCGGGCCCGGCCACGCCGTCCACCGACTGGATCTGGATGTTGTCGAACCAGCCGTGATAATGACCGTGGAACCTCACGATGTACCGCCGGCCCGTCGCCTGGCGCGCGATCCGCATGGCGGCCTGCACCATCTCGCTGGAGGAGCTCCCGAATCGCATCGTCTCGGCCCAACTCAGGATCGAGAGGACCCGCTCGGCTGCTTCGATCTCGCGTCGGTGGGTGGCCGCGTAGATGATGCCATCCTTCTGAGCCGCGGCAAGCTTCTCCACGACGCGAGGCGGCGCGTAACCGAGGAAGTTGGGGCCCTGGCCGAGGAGGTAGTCGATGTACTCCGTGCCGTCGACATCCCAAAGACGCGCGCCCTCTGCACGATCGACGATGAGATGAGGATTGAGCAGGCGCGTGTTGCTGGAGACGCCGCCTGCGAGCGCGCGCAGGGCGCGAGCCTGCAGTTCCTCCTGGATCGTGGTTGTTTCGGTCATCGGTCTGCCTTTCTCAGTTGCGTGTGACGTTTGTCGACAGCCCGTAGAACGTTCGAGCGTTCTCGGACAGGATTTTGGCTTGCTCGGTGAGGGAGAGTGCGGCGATGGTCGCTTCGGTCGAGGCGAGGACAACGTCGTAGGGCGCCGCAAGTTCGCACACCGGCCAGTCGGAGCCGAACATCAGCCGGGTCGGTCCGAATGCCTCGAGGGCGACGTCGACGGCGGACTGGAGGTCGCCGACGGTCCAGCGGTCCCAGTGCGCCTCGGTGACCAGTCCGGAGACCTTCGCCATGACGTTGGGTCGGTCAGCGATGGCTGTCATTCCGTCGGCCCAGCCCTGTTTCACTCCCTCCCGCAGACTGGGTTTGGCGAGGTGATCGACGACCATCGGCAGTTCGGGGATCCGGTCGGCCACCGTGATCGCAGCCGCGAGCTCGCGTCGCGTGACCTCGAGGTCGAATGTCAGGCCGGCGTCGCTGACGATCCGGAGCCCGCGGATGACGTCGTCGCGGCGCAGCCAGTCGGGGTCCGTCTCGTCGGCGGCCCCGTGCCGGACCCCCACCAGGTGGTCGCCGCCAGGGGCAGACCGCAGGGTTGCGAGCTGCTCACCGACGGCGGGGGCGGTCAGGTCGACCCACCCGACGACACCGGCGATCTCCGGGTGGGCCGAGGCCGCCCGGAGAAGCTCGAGCGACTCCTCGATGTCGCCACGCGCCTGTACGGCGACGGTGGCTTCCACCTCGTTGCTCCGGAGGAGCGGGGCCAGCTCGGCCATGTCGTGGACGCCGTGCAGGGCGGCGAAATCGCCGACCATCCACGGATAGTCCCCCTCGCTCGAGTCCCAGAGGTGATGGTGAGAGTCAATGACGGTCCGCCGGTTCATTCCGCCGCCGGTTCCGGCGCGTTGTCGGCGAGGAAGCCGAGGCTCTTCAGATCGGTCCACAGCGCCTTCGGGATCTCGAGGTCGAAGAACTCGACGTTCTCGCGAACCTCCTGGGCCGAGCGGGCTCCCGTCAGGACGGCCGCTACGACGGGGTGCGCCGCGGGAAGTTGGAGCGCCGCCGCTTTGAGCGGGACGCCGTGCGCGGCGCAGATCGCCGCGAGCTCGAGCGCACGGTCGACGAGCGCCCGGGGAGCGCGGTCGTAGTTGTAGTGCGCGGCGGGGGACGGGTCGGCGAGGAGGCCGCTGTTGAAGACCCCGCCGGCGATGACGGCGATCCCTCGCTCGGCGCAGAGCGGGAAGAAGGTGTCCAGAGCCGTCTGCTCCAGGAGGGTGTATCGCCCGGCGAGGAGCAGGGCGTCCGGGTCGGACTCGCGGGCGATCCGCTCGAGGGCCGCCGTCTGGTTCATCCCGGCGCCGATCGCCCGCACCACGCCCTGATCGCGGAGCTCGATGAGGGTCGGGAACGCGGTGTCGAGCGCCTCGTCGAGGTAGTCGTCGGGATCGTGCACGTGAACGATGTCGAGCCTGTCCACTCCGAGCCGGTCCATCGTCTCCTCGAACGCCCGCAGGATGCCGTCGCGGCTGTAGTCGTAAACGGTCGCGACATCGGGTGCGCCCGCGTCGTAGGGTCGCCCCTCGGGGTCGAAGTCGTCAGGGTTCGGCGGAGCATCGGCGCGCAGCAGCCGGCCGACCTTGCTCGAGAGGGTGAACGAGTCCCGGTCGTGTCCCGCCAGGCCGCGCCCCAGCCGAGCCTCGCCATTGCCGCGACCGTACTGCGGGGCTGTGTCGTAGAACCGGATGCCGGCATCCCACGCGGCGGCGACAGCACCGGCGGCCTGTTCGTCGGTCACCTCGGTGTACATCCCGGCGATGGCGGTGGCGCCGAAGCCCAGGGCGGTCACCTCCACGTCGGTGCGGCCGAGTGTGCGGATCTGGTCGTGCTTCATTCGTTGCGTCCTCGTTACGTCGTTCACTGCAGTGCTGTTCCGTCCGGGAGAAGGGCGCTCACGGAGGAGACGCCGTCGTAGAGATGTGCGGATACTTCGGTGGTCTGCTCTTCGCCCGGCAGCAGGATGCGGGCGCGGCCTGCTGCCACGGCCTCGTCGAGCGGGCTCGGGTAGCCGGTCCACGGTTCGATCAGCGCCTGGTAGTAGCCACGCCAGCCGCCATAGACGAGGCAGAACCACACGACCGGGAAGAGCTCGCGGTCGAAGCGCAGTCCGAACCCGCGCCGGTCGGGCACGTCCGTGGCGGCGACCCAGCCGTCCGTGAGCCCGGTCAGGTAGTGCAGGGCGAACGAGTGGCGGTCGGAGAACTCGGCGTTCCTCAGGTCGAAACCGTCGACGAACGGCCAGTGGTACTGCTGTCCCGGCCGGCCGAGGAACCCGTCGTCGCTCTCGTCGACGAGGCCGTGCGTTGCGGGGATGTCGAACCGCATCCCGGGCCGGATCGACAGGCTCGGGTGGATCCCCCAGTTGTAGTCGAACGGCAGGAACCCGATGTTGCGGAGCCGGTAAGCCATCGTGAACGTCGTCCCTTCATCTCTCAGCGTGATAGTCCGCGTGAGCTCGGCCGGGGTCACCGGAGTAGTCACGACGGTCGTCACCGAGCAGAACCCGTCGCCGCGCTGGATGGTGTAGCTGGCGTTCGCTGTCCAGACCTCGCCCATGTACGGGAGGCGGTCGCCGTAGCGGTTCGGCGCTGCGCGACCTCCTGGGAAGGCGTCATCCCATCCGCCCGCCCAGTGGTCGTCGAAGTCCGAGTGGATTGCCGCGATGTGAGGCAGGACGCGCGCTGACTTCCAGAGGAGGTCGAGGTCGCGTGCCTTGTCGATGACTCGGTAGATGTTGCCGCCGCGCTCGGGAAGGACGTCCAGTGAGATGTGCTGGTTCTCGAGTCGGATACTGCGGAGGCCGTTATACGTCCATCGGTCGTCGACGGTGGCTGCCCTAGTCATCGTGGCGACTCCTTTCGTTCAGAGGGTCTGGGGTGACGGCTTCTCGGCGCCAGCCGGAGCGTCGCTGCCGGTTTCGACTGCTTCGGCGACACGCTCGATGATCAGACCGTCGTCGGCGCGCAGCGAGGCGGCCACGCGCCGTGCGACAGCGGGTCGGATGACGATGACCGCCAGCACGATGAGCGTCCAGATCCCGGCGATGTAGACGTTCGCCTGGCCTGCGCCGGTGGTGGGCCACGGGACGAGGTTGCGGAACATCGTGTAAGCGATCAGCGCGACTCCCAGCACCGGGAGGACGTAGTCGAGTGGAGCGGCCTTGAGCCCGTGCAGCTTGGGGCTGCGGATCACGAGGAAATACCAGGCGCCGACAGAGAACAACGCGTAGGCCACCAGCAGGACGAGCGTGCCGATTGTGCCAGATGCCGCAAACAGGTCGAACGCCTTCGTGGTGAAGAACAGGCGGGTGCCGATGATTACGACCACGGCGATGGCGCAGACCACATAGGTGGCGGATGTCGGTGCTCCCGATCGCTTCGAGAGGTGGCTGAGCCCACGATCGCCGACCAGGCCGCGGTTCATAGCGAACAGGAGTCGTGCGGCGGCGACGGCGGTCGCGAGGCAGCAGCCGACCGCGGAGACGGCGGTTCCGAGGGTGACGACTCCGCCGACCCAGGGACCGATGTACTGCTGACCGAGGTCGCCGAAGAGCGAGGCCGAGCCCGAGAAGGCCGTAACCCCCGCCTTGTCAGTGCCGAATCCAAGCATCTGGACCGCCGTGCCGATGATGTAGAACAGGCCACCGAAGAGCGGGACGGCGAAGACGGCGCGGGGGATGGCCTTCTTCGGATTCTCGGCCTCCTCACCGAGCGCCGCCGAAGCTTCGAAGCCGGCGAACGAGAGGAAGCCGAAGACGACTCCGAGGAAGAGGTCGGACGGCGCGACGCCCTGAGGGACTGTGAACATGTCGAGGGTGAACTTCTGGCCCGTCGGTCCTCCGACCGTCGCGACGCGGACGACGATGACCGCCATGATGATGACGATGAGCGCGAGAGTTACGATCTCGATCCAGAGAAGCACCTTGGCCGACTGCTTGATCGGTGAGAGGCCGAGGGCCAGGGCGATGATCACGGTCACGATCGCAAGCAGCCACGGGACGATGTCGGGGGTCTTGTTGTAGAGGCCCAGCACGCGCAAGAGATCGGCGCCGAAGATTCCGGCCGTCATCGCTGTCGTGACGATGAACGAGAGATATGCCCCAAGCAGGGTCCAGCCGGCAACCACCCCAGCACGCGGGCCGATCGTCGCGCCAGTGAGGCCGAAGACGGAACCGGCGTGGCTGAGCCTGCTGCAGACGCGAGCGAAGCCGTATGCAACCAGCAGCACGCCGGCGGTGGCCAGGACGAACGTCAGCGGGACCGCGCGGCCGACGGTCGCGCCGGCGCCCTGTGGGTTCAGGTTGATGGCGAGGCTGGCGCCCATCGCAGCGATCGACAGTGATACCGCCGCCCAGGTCTTCAGGCTTCTTCGCAGCGCCGGCTTGGAGCCGGCGCCGGTCGGGGGATTGCTTGAGTCCGTGGTCATTGTCATGCCCTTCTCATGCTTGTGGGAGGCAACACCGCCTCACGCTGGGCACGAATTTATGGAGATTTCACCGAAGAGACAATGACGAACAAGGCCCGCGATTATTCGGACTAACCGAATATTCGTTATTCGCCTCCGATGAAGAAGTTCTGCTGCGGATCCGATTCCTTCACGCTCTTCGCCGCGAAGTCGTTGGCTACATCGACGAGGTCGGCGACGAGGGCGGTGTGCTCTGGCCACCAGGCGAGGACCACCCGGCAGGGCGAGACATCGACGATGGGCCGGAACACGACGCCGGGCCGCGAGTACCAGCGGGCCGTGCTCTCCGACGACACGCTGATGCCGACACCGCGACCGACGAGATGCAGTTCGCCGTCCCGGGTACTGGCCTCGCCGACGACGGTCGCCGGCTTGGACCGGTACTCGGAAAGCAGCCAGTAGTCGCGCCAGGGGCCCGGTGCCTCCGGGGCGGCGATGATCGGCTCGTCCAGCAGGTCGCGGACGTGCAGTTCGGCTCGCGCTGCCAGGGGGTGGCCCTCCGGGAGGCAGGCGATCCGCTGCTCGGACCACAGATCCAGGGTGGTCAGCCCGGTCAGGCCGATCGGGGGCCGCACGATCGCGGCATGCACCTTGGAGTCCCGGAGGCCGGCGGACGGATCGGTGAAGTCGAACTCGAGGGTCGTCAAGTGGCGGTGCGGGTGCCGCTGGGCGAACGATCGCAGCAGCCAGGGCACGACCTCCAGCCCGGCGCCGATCGTGTAGCCGAGCTGGAGCGCCCCGCGCGTGGGATCGGACGCCCGTCGCACGGCTTTGACGGCAGCGTCGAGGTCCGCGACGGCCTGACCGGCCAGGTGGGCGAACAGGCGTCCCGCATCGGTCACGTCGACGGAGCGGGTGGTGCGCGACAGTAGCTTCGCTCCGAGCTGGGTCTCAAGCTCCCGGATGGTCTCGCTCACCCACGGGTTTGACACGCGGAGCCGTTCCGCCGCGCCGGAGAAGCTCCGCAGCTCGGCGACTGTCAGAAAGGTCTGGATCTGCCTGAGAGTGATGTTCGGCTGCGGCATGCTCACTGACTCCTTTGCCAACAATTCGCGTATTGCGAATAGTAACCCGGGTGATCCGTTATTGTCCTGCGCTCGTCCGCCTCATACGTTTGGCCCGACCGTTCCGGGACGATCCGGATCGTGGACGAACCGAACCCGCAAACTATCGGAGTGGCTCATGCAGACAGTCTCCCGGCTTCACGCGCAGGCGAACATCTCGATCCTGTACCCGGAGCTTCCCTTTCTTGAGCGCGCGCAGGCCGCCGCCGATGACGGTTTCCGTGCGGTCGAGAGCTGGTGGCCTTTTGACGCTGCCGTTCCGCCGGATGCCCAGGTGGAGGCCTTCGTGGACAGCATTGAGGAAGCGGGAGTGTCGCTGCGCGCGCTGAACTTCTTCGCCGGAGACATGAAGGCGGGCGAGCGCGGCATCCTGTCGGTGCCGGCGCGACTCAACGAGTTCCTCGACGGCGTGGGCGTGGCCACCGACATCGGCCGCCGGCTCGGCGTCGAGAAGTTCAACGCCTTGTACGGGAACCGGCAGGAGGGTCTCACTGCGCGAGACCAGGACGAGACGGCATCGATCGCCCTGCACCGGGCGGCGGTGACGGTGTCGTCGATCGACGCGGCCGTTCTCGTGGAGCCGGTCAGCGGCGTCGACGCTTACCCGCTCAAGACAGCGGCGCAGGCGCGGTCGGTGATCGACTCTGTCGGGCTGCCAAATGTCGAGCTCCTGGCCGACCTCTACCACCTGTTCGTCAACGGCGATGACGTGCCGACCGCCCTCCGTGACCACATCAGCGTCATCGGACACGTGCAGATTGCGGACGCACCCGGACGGCATGAACCCGGAACCGGGTCGATCCGCATCGCCGACCTGCTCTCGCTCCTGGTCTCGCTCGGCTACGCCGGCGGCGTCGGGCTGGAGTACCTGCCCGCGGGCGCGACTTCCGCTGGGATCGCCTACCTGGCGGACAACACAGAACTGGCGGGGATCCTCGCTCTCCCCGTGCGCGAAACGGAAATGGACAATCGATGACCGATCACACCAACCCCTTATCCGCGGAGGCGACCACGATCGCCTTCATCGGGCTCGGCGTCATGGGGCGCCCGATGGCGGCCAACCTGAGGAAGGCCGGCTATCGCGTCCGCGGGTACAACCGCACCTCCTCCCGCGCGGATGAGCTGGTCGCCCTGGGCGGATACCGCGCGTCCGACGTTGCGGACGCCGTCGACGGCGCAGACGTCGTAATCACGATGCTGCCGGACTCGCCCGATGTCAGCGAGGTGCTACTCGCCGACGGCGGCGTGCTCGACCTCGTGACGCCGGGGACCGTCGTCGTCGACATGAGTACCATCGAGCCGAGCGTGTCGCGACTGGTCGCAGAGCGTGCTGCGGAGCGGGGCTGCGCCGCGCTCGACGCTCCCGTCAGCGGCGGCGAGCAGGGCGCGATCGACGCGGCCCTCTCGATCATGATCGGCGGCGATGAGGCGACAGTAGCTCGGGTCGCGCCGATCTTCCAGTCGATCGGAAAGACCCTCGTCCACGTGGGTCCGTCCGGTTCTGGTCAAACCGTGAAGGCGGCCAACCAGCTCATTGTCGCCGGCAACATCGAACTCGTCGCGGAGGCCCTCGTCTTCCTCGAAGCCCAGGAGGTCGACACGACGGCCGCGCTCGCCGTGCTCAGCGGCGGCCTCGCCGGGAGCACCGTCCTGGCACGCAAGGGCACGTCGATGATCGAGCGCCGATTCGAACCGGGCTTCCGGATCGCCCTGCACGACAAGGATCTCGGCATCTACCTCGGCGCGGCGCGCAGCGCCCGCACCGCGACACCGCTCGGCGCAGTCCTCGGACAGCTGATGGCCACGGCGAACGCCGAAGGTGACGGCGGTCTCGACCACTCAGCCCTGTTCCGGCTCGTCGAAAGGATGTCTGGCCGTGCCGATCGGTGATCTCGTCGTCGTCGCGCCGGACAAGTTCCGCGGGAGCGTGACGGCGCGGGAGGCAGCGGCGTGCCTCGGCCGTGGGATCCGCCGCACCGCGCCTTTCGCCACCGTCGTCGAGCGCCCCATCGCGGACGGCGGAGAGGGAACCGTCGACGCCCTGTGCGCAGCCGGATTCGCGCGCGTCGAACTGCAAACGACCGTCGGTTCGCGCCGCGACGGTCGGCGTCCGGCTGTTGCCACGCGCGGCCGCGTCGCGGTGATCGAGCTGGCCGAGCTCTGCGGTCTGGAACTCACTCCTGCCGAGGAACGGGACGCGCTTCGCGCAACCTCGCGACCCGTCGGGGAAGCCGTCCGTGAGGTCCTCGATCTCGGGTTCCGCAACATCGTGCTGGCCGTCGGCGGGAGCGCCAGCACCGATGGTGGCGCCGGAATGATGCGCGCACTCGGTCTACGCATAACCGACGAGCAAGGTCAGGAGCTGCCGGAGGGCACCGAGTACCTTCGCGACGCTCGTGCCGTCGATACGTCGGCGCTGGATGCGCGGATCGCAGAAACCCAAGTGCTTCTCGCCGCGGACGTCACCAACCCGCTGCTCGGCCGCGACGGCGCAGCTGAGGTCTTCGCCCCGCAGAAGGGCGCCGACCCGGCGGGCGTCGGAGTCCTCGAGGCCGGGCTGCGCGCGTGGGCGGCGGCAGTCGGCGGCAGCCAGGCCGAGGCACCGGGAGCGGGGGCAGCCGGCGGCGTCGGGTTCGCCGCGTTGTCGCTGCTCGGCGCGCAGCGACGCTCCGGGTTCCAGCTCATCAGCGAGTTCGTCGGCCTTCCCGAGCTGCTTCCGCAGGCGAAGCTTGTCGTCACCGGCGAAGGGAAGCTGGACCGTCAGACTCTCTCGGGCAAGGCTCCCGCCGGTGTTGCCTGCACAGCAGCCAAACATGGAGTACCCGTCGTCATCGCGACCGGATTCTCCGAACTCGACTCTCGCGCAGGGCACGCCGCAGGGTTCAGCACTATCTACTCGCTGGCCGACCGCGAACCGGACCCGGACGTATCGATCCGTAATGCGCCGGCCCTTCTCGAACGCGTGGGCGATGACATCGCACGCGACTATCTGCCCGGTCTAGTGGCATCGCAGCCGACGTCTCAACTCACCGGGCTCACGACTCAACTGATGGCCTCGCTCGGGGTCGAAAGGACGGAACTCAGATGACGACAACGGAACGAACCTCCGTCGAGGTACGCGCGGCGGATCCGGAGGAGATCGCCGTCAACACGGTGAGGACCCTGACGATCGACGCCATCGCGCGAGCTCACTCCGGCCATCCTGGGGCAGCGATGGCACTGGCGCCCGTGGGCTTCACCCTGTGGAACCGGGCGCTCCGATACGACGTCGATTCGCCGACGTGGGCGAACCGCGACAGGTTCGTGCTCTCGGCTGGCCACGCGTCGATGCTGCTCTATTCGCTCCTCCATTTGTCCCGGGTCAAGGATGCGGACGGATCCCGGCTAGCGATCGAGCTGGATGACATCAGGAGTTTCCGGCAACTGGGAAGCAGGTGCGCAGGTCACCCGGAGCGCGAGATCGACGGCGCCATCGAGGTGACCACCGGCCCCCTGGGTACAGGAATCGCCACGAGCGTCGGTATGGCGATCGCCGGCAAGTGGAAGGCGGAGCGATTCAACCGTCCGGGCTATCGACTCTTCGACTACGACGTCTACGCGATAGCGGGAGACGGCGACCTCATGGAGGGAATCGGTCAGGAGGCCGCCGGCTTGGCCGGGCATCTCGAGCTGGACAACCTCTGCTGGATCTACGACAGCAACCAGGTGACCATCGAAGGCGATACCGAGCTGGCATTCACCGAGGATGTCGCCGCGCGGTTCCGGGCATACGGATGGGTCGTCGAGTTCGTGGCGGATGCCAACGACCGCGAATCCCTCGCGCGAGCTCTCGAGCGGTTCAAGACAAACGCGCGTCCGACCCTCATTGTCGTGCACAGCGTCATCGGGTATGGCGCGCCAACCAAGCAGGGGACCGCCGCGGCGCACAGCGAGCCGCTGGGCGAAGCAGAAGCACGTGCCGCAAAGCGCCACTACGGATGGCCGGAGGACGCCGAGTTCCTCGTGCCTGCGGAAGCATACGAGGCCTTCGCTGAGGGCATCGGCGATCGCGGTCACCGACTGCGCCACGCCTGGGACAACCTGCGCGAGAGCTACCGCCAGGCTTTCCCCGTCCTCTCCGCCGAACTCGACCGGCTGGAGGCGCAGAACCTGCCTGTGGACTGGGATCACGAACTTCCGTCGTTCACGGTCGAGCACGGGCCTCTTGCTGGCCGTGCGGCGAACGCTGAAGTCCTCAACGCAGTGGCGCGCGCGGTGCCGTGGCTCATCGGCGGCGCGTCCGACTTGGCGCCGTCGACTAAGACGCTCCTCACGGGGGACGCCGGTCACTTCAGCGCGACCGACCGAGGTGGTCGGAATCTGCACTTCGGTGTCCGCGAGTCAGCGGCGGCTGCGATCGCCAACGGCCTGGCTCTGTGTGGGCTGCGGCCGTTTCAAGCGGGATTCCTCGTGTTCTCCGACTTCCAGCGCGGACCGATCCGACTGGGCGCGCTCATGGAGCTCCCGGTGGTGCACATCCTCACCCACGACTCGATCGGGATGGGCGAGGATGGCCCGACCCATCAGCCGGTCGAGCAGCTCGCGTCGCTTCGCGCGATGCCGAACCTCATCGACATCCGTCCAGCGGACGCGAACGAGGTCGTCGAAGCGTGGCGCGTCATTCTGGCCGTCGATCGCTCACCGGTCGCCCTCGTCCTGGCGAAGCAGGATCTTCCGGTCATCGACCGGTCACGATTCGGAGCGGCCTCCGGACTGGCGCGGGGCGCGTACATCCTCGCCGACCCCTCGGATGGCGTCCTACCCGACGTCATTATCATCGCCACAGGGTCGGAGGTGAGCCGTGCGCTCGACGCGTGGGAGCAGCTTTCGGCGGAGGGTGTAAGAGCCCGCGTTGTCTCGATGCCGTCGTGGGCGCTGTTCGAACGACAGCCGGAGGAGTATCGCGCGGAAGTGCTCCCGCCGGAGATCACCGCACGCGTCGTCGTGGAACAGGCCGCCGCTTTCGGGTGGGAGCGCTACGCGGGGACGAATGGTGCCATCATCGCGATGCGGTCGTTCGGCCGCTCCGCCCCGGCCGCGGACGTGCAACGGTTCTTCGGGTTCACGACGGAAAACATCGTTGCTGAAGCGAAGGGGCAGCTATCATGACTCTGGATGTCCTCGCAACTACCGAGTGGTCGGCACTCGACGCCGCCCGACAGCAGCTCCGGGAGGCGGCCGGGTACCTCGGGTTCGACCCGGGAACCACCGACATGCTCGAGAATGCACGACGCGAGCTCATCGTCAGCGTCCCGCTGCGACGCGACGACGACACCCTCGAGGTGTTCACCGGCTACCGGGTCCAGCACAATCTCTCTCGCGGTCCGGCGAAGGGCGGTCTCAGATACCACCCCTCGGTGACGCTGGACGAAGTGCGTGCCCTCGCCATGTGGATGACCTGGAAGTGCGCTTTGCTGGATGTACCGTACGGAGGCGGCAAGGGCGGGATCGCAATCGACCCGCGTGCGTACAGCACCCGGGAACTGGAGCGTCTCACCCGCCGCTACACGAGCGAGATCAGCCCGCTGATCGGGCCGGAGCAGGACATTCCCGCTCCCGACATCGGAACCGATGAACGGACGATGGCGTGGATGATGGATACCTACTCCGTGAACAAGGGGCACACCATCCCCGGCGTCGTCACCGGCAAGCCGCTGAGCCTCGGCGGCTCCCTCGGGCGCCCGGGGGCGACCTCGCGCGGGGTGGTGCACATCGCCCTCGAGGCGCTCAAGCGGTTCGCCGTCGAACCCGCAGGCGCGACGGCGGCCGTGCAGGGATACGGAAAGGTCGGGGCCGGGGTGGTGAACTACCTCGCGGAGGCCGACGTCAAGGTCGTCGCCGTCTCCGATCAGTACGGCGCCGTCCACAACGACCGCGGGATCGACCCCGTTTCGCTCGCGGCCCACGTCGGCCGTACCGGTTCCGTGGTCGGCGCACCGGAGACGACCCCGCTCAGCGGGGAGGAACTGCTGCTGCTCGACGTCGACCTTCTCGTGCCCGCGGCTGTGGAGGGCGTGCTGACCGGTGCGAATGCGCCAGGCGTCAATGCGAGGATCGTCGTGGAGGGCGCCAACGGGCCCACCACTCCGGAGGCCGATCGGATCCTGGAGTCCAAGGGCGTGCTCGTTGTGCCGGACATCCTCGCGAACGCCGGCGGTGTGTTGGTCTCGTACTTCGAATGGGCCCAGGCGTTCCAAGGCTACCCGTGGGGCGAGTCACTGGTGCAGCGCCGACTTCGGGATCGAATGGTGCAGACCTGGGACCTCGTGGCTGGGTCCGCGGCGGCGAACGGACGCGACCTTCGACGTGCCGCCACCGCGATCGCCGTCGAGCGTGTTGCTGAGGCGCACCGGGCAAGAGGGCTCTACCCGTGACTCCCACGGCGCGGTGGTTCCACCTGGTAGGCGCCGGCACCCTGATCCTGGTCTGCGGTTTCGTCCTGTGGGCGGCAGAGCCGCCGGTGCTGCGGTTCGCGGCTGCCGCGGTCGGTGCGATAGCCGTCGCTTGGATGCTGGCCGTATTCGTGGCAGGAGCACGATCGGGCTGAGGCGATCGGTGCAATCGCACGAAGCGCCCCAGCGCGTTCATCGCTAAGTTGCTGCTTGAAGCAGCGTGTTGAAGGTCGCGAGCATCGCCTGTGGTTCTGCCGTCTCATCCTCTGCTGAGACTCGCTTCCTCATCCGGCGCCTCCTGCAGTTCGTCGCTGCGCTCTTCCTGCTGGTGACCGCCATCTTCCTGATGGCTCGCGGCTTCGATAGAGCTCGCGAAGACGCCTCGAACTGCTCGAGATCGCCGGTCAAGACCCGCGGTCCGAGTCCGGCCCTGGCATCGTCCCGGGCATCGCCGACGAGCCCCTGGCCGAGTTGACCGCGGCCGAGATGGCGCCCTTTGTCGGCCGATTCGCCACCGAATGGGGCATTACAGACGTCGCCGCACTCGGCGGCAAGCTCCTAACGATCAGCCATCGCGGCGCCGCGTCGCCGTTCGGATCGGCCAGCCGCGTGGTGGTGACAGCGCCGGACGAGCTCCAGTACATCGGCGCCGCCTCTGGGCTGCTCGGCGAGCGAATGCACTTCGTACGCAACGACCGCGGCGCGAACGTCCGCATCGAGGGCCGCGGCGGGATGACGCTCTTCCCGGCCGAGGGAGCATTCGACGACGACATTCGGTGACAGGCACCTCCCCCTATCAGCACCACTAACACGAAAGGCACGTGATCATGCGCGTCGGAATCCCCGCGGAGATCAAGAACAACGAACAGCGAGTGGCGATCACGCCGGAAGGAGTCGACGCGCTCGTCGGACGCGGACACGACGTCTTCATTCAGGCCGGGGCTGGGACCGGCTCCCGGATCAGCGATGACGCGTTCCGGCTGGCCGGCGCCCGGATCGTGGATACAGCGGACGAGGTGTGGGAGCGGGGCGACCTTCTGCTGAAGGTCAAGGAGCCGATCGAGGTCGAATACGGGCGCATGCGCGACGACCAGGTGTTGTTCACCTATCTGCACCTGGCGGCGTCGAAGCCGTGCACGGACGCGTTGCTTGCCGCGGGCACGACCGCCATCGCGTATGAGACGGTGCCGCTCCCGGATCGCAGTCTGCCGCTCCTGGCACCCATGAGCGAGGTGGCGGGCCGCCTGTCCATCCCGATGGGCGCGTACCACCTGCTGGGTCCCGCCGGCGGTCGCGGCACGCTTCTCGGCGGCGTTCCCGGCACGCGCCGGGCGAAGGTCGTCGTCATCGGCGGCGGAGTCGCGGGCGAGCACGCAGCGCGCAACGCCGTCGGGCTGGGCGCAGACGTCACCGTCATCGACGTCTCCCTGCCGAGGCTCCGGCAGCTCGAAGCCCTGTTCGGCAACAGCATCCAGACCCGCCACTCGAGCAGGCTGGAAATCGCCTCGCAGCTCCGCGAGGCCGATCTGGTCATCGGTTCCGTCCTCATCCCCGGCGCGGCTGCGCCGAAGCTCGTCACCGACGCGATGGTCGCCGACATGCGGCCGGGTTCGGTGCTGGTCGACATCGCCATTGATCAGGGTGGGTGCTTCGAGGGCAGCCGCCCGACCACGCACGACGAACCCACCTTCACCGTGCACGACTCGCTCTACTACTGCGTGGCGAACATGCCCGGAGCAGTTCCGGAGACCTCCACTAGGGCGCTGACAAACGCAACGCTGCCCTACGCGTTGAAGCTGGCGGAGCTGGGCTGGCGGAAGGCGGTGCAGGTGGACGGAGCCCTGGCCAGGGGACTCAACACCCATGCCGGCCAGGTCGCCAACGAGGGTGTCGCGGCCGCCTTCGGTCTCCTATCGGCCGACGCTCTCGAACTGGCCGCATGACGGCACCCGGCTTGCCGGCGGGCGTCGAGCGCGCCGCGGTGATCGACACGCTGGCCATCGAGGAGAACGCTCGGCGATTTGTCGAGCTCGCCCGCTCGGCCCAGGTGATGGCGGTCGTCAAGGCCGACGGCTACGGACACGGAGCCGTTGAGACCGCGCGCGCGGCTGTCCGAGGAGGCGCCACTTGGCTCGGCGTTGCCCACATCTCCGAGGCGATCGCGCTGCGCGAGGCTGGCATCAGTGCGCCTATCCTGGCCTGGCTGCACACGCCGGCGTCGGCGTTCGCGACGGCTATAGAGCAAGGCGTCGCTCTGGCGGTGTCCGGGCCGGAGCTCGAGCAGATCGCTGCCGCAGCTCGCGAATCGGGGACGGCCGCGCGACTACACGTGAAGGTCGACACTGGACTGGGTCGCAACGGGGCCGGCCCCGGTGGGCTCGATGAGCTCGTTGCGCGACTGGCGTCCCTGCAGGAAGACGGGTCAGTTGTCGTCGACGGGGTAATGACGCACCTGGCGGTGGCCGACAATCCGTCGAGAGGGGCCGAGACAGACGCGCGGCGCGACGCGTTCCTTGCCGCGATCGACGATCTCGCCGCCGCCGGCGTCTCGCCTGCGCTCCGCCATGTCGCCAATACCGCTGCCACGCTCAGCCGCCCGGATCTGCATTTCGACCTGGTCAGGGTCGGTATCGGGCTCTACGGCCTCGGCCCATTCGCCGACGGGATCGCCGGGCTCCGACCTGCCATGAGCGTGCGCACGAGGCTGAGCCACATCAAGACCCTTCCGCCGGGTCACGGCGACTCGTACGGCTACGACTACGTCGCCGAACGTGCCGTCACTGTCGGTCTCGTCCCGCTGGGTTACGCCGACGGTGTTCCGCGCCGCTCCCGGAGCGCCAGCGTCACCATCGGCGGACGCGAATTCCCAGTGATCGGCCGCATCGCGATGGACCAGCTCGTCGTCGACCTGAGTCGCGCGAGCCTCGACATCAACGATCGGCCCCGGGTGGGCGACGTCGTCGAATTGTTCGGCGCCGGAGGGACCACCGCCGACGACTGGGCGCGCGCGGCCGGAACGATCAACTACGAAATCGTCACGCGCATCGGACCGCGGGTGCCGCGACTGTTCGTGGCAGACCGGCACTAGTAGCGGGAAAAGCCGGCGGGGGCCGCGTGAAACGCAGCCCCCGCCGGTGAGCGGTCTCTCGCTAGCCGATGTCGGACGTTGCTGGGCCGACCTCGTCGGGGTGGTTTCGGGCGAAGTTCGGACCAGCCTGGCCGGTCCTCAGTCGGCGGCGGAGGGCGAACACCCACCACAGGGCCGCGAGGGCGACGATCCCGCCAAATACGTATCCGTTGCCGGCGAAAGCCGGCAGGAAGATGAGCGCGAACTCGACCGCCAGGAAGACGACCAGGCTGATGATCAGCAGTGGGACGCGCGCGCGACCGAGATCGAAGGTTCCCGGCTCCGGCGCGGGGATGCGATGGCGGATGGCGGCAATCAGGAGCCCGAGCGTCTGCAGGACGTAGGTGGTGAAGAACGCGAGGGTCGCGATCCCGAGGAAGTAGTTGAACGCCTGCACGCTGATGAGAGCGGAGAGAAGCAGGAGGATCGACACTACGCCGAGGGTGATCACGGCAGTCGATGGCGTCTTCCGCTTGGGTGCGACGTGTCGCAGTGCCCGCGAGAACGGCATCATGTTGTCACGCGACAGGGAGTAGAGCAATCGCGTCCCGACCAGGACGTTGGCGAGCAGGCACACCAGGATGTTTGTGAGGGCGAGCGCGACCACGATCCGGGCGAACACGGGCCCGAGCTGCTGCTGGATGATCTCCTCGATCGGTGCGGGCGAGTTGGCGAGCACCGACGGGTCCTTGATTGCCAGCACGTAGACCAGATACATCAGGAACTCGATGACGCACGAGGCGGCGAAAGCGTAGAACATCGTGCGGGGGATCACACGCCGGGCGTTCTTCGTCTCCTCCGCGACGTCGGCGACCGCCTCGACGCCGACGAGCCCGAAGAACGGGCCGAGCGATGCGGAGAGCCAGGCCAGGATGTAAGGCGTCGTCTGGTCGGGGCTCTTGCCGATGAAGAGCGACGAGAACGGTTGGGCGTTGTCGGGCACGACGATCAGCAGAATGCCGATCGTCAGCGTGACGCCCACGGTGACGACGATCTCAAGACCTACGCCGATGTTGTTGATGAACGTCGCGAGCCTGACCCGGTAGGCGTTGATCAGCACGCACACCGCGACGACGGCAATGGCGATGAAGATCTGCTGGGGTTGCGTGAGCGTCCAGCCGAAGACGCTTCCGAGATAGCCGGCGAAGATGTAGCCGAGGCTCGTCATCCCGCTCACCCAGCCGATCAGCGCGGCGTACCCGGTGAACCAGCCGAACGTCGAGCCGTTGAGGCGACTCGTCCACTGGTAGGCGTAGCCGGCGAGCGGGATCTTCGCGGCGACGTCGGCCGCGATTAGCGTCCACAGCAGGAATACCGGAATCGCGAGGAACAAGGTCCAGATGAATGGTGAGCCTGCATTGAGGTAGCCGGCGGCGAAGCCGGTGAAGACTGCGGTGGTCGCGCTGATCGTCGAGAACCCGATCGCGAACGATGCGATCTTGCCGACAGAACGGTCGAGCTTCTGCTTGTAGCCGAACTCTTCGAGGCGGGCGTCCTCGTCCTCACCAACGACCCGAGGGGGCGGTGTGAGTGATTCTTCTTCGGGGGTGGTCGAGTTGACCATGAGCTACTCCTAGCTTCCTTGCTGGCCGAGTGGGGGACGATCCGCGGGTTCGTTCCAGTAAGTGAAGCGAGGATGCGCGCCGAGTGGAAGTTCGGAGCGGTTATGGAGTGATAAACCGAACCGATCAGTCCCGCGACCTGGGCCGCGAGGTGCTGGTCATGTGCTCGACCAGCCTGCGAGCCGGGGTGGTGAGGCGCTCGGGCCGCCACGCGATCGCCGTGTAGCTGACCGGCCGATCCGTGATCGGGACGAATTGGATTCCTGGGCGGTCGTAAAGGCGGACCATCGACGACGTCGTGAAGCTCACGCCGACCCCGCGCGAGACCAGCGTCGCCTCCGCCTCGTAGGTCGCGGCCTCGGCCGCGATCTGCGGCTCCCTGCCGCCTCGTGCGTCGGCCGCGTACCAGTACTCGCGCCACCGTCCAGCGGACTTAGGCGCCACAACGATCGGTTCGTCGAGGAGCTCCTCGATCTGGAGCTCTTCGCGCCCGGCCAGCCGGTGCGACCGCGGCAGGCACGCCACCCAGGACTCTTCCGCGACAATCGCCAGCTGCATGTCCGGCACGTCGACCGGCGGACGCAGCAGGGCGATATCGGTGGCGCCCGACGCCAGTCCCGCCGTGGGGTCGGAGAAGTCGTACTCGATCGTCTCGACAGTGATTTCCGGGAATGCGGTGTCGATACCGTCCAGCAACTGGAACAGCAGGTCCGCACCAGTCCCAATGAGGTAGCCGAGCCGGACGTGACCGTAGTCCACTAGGAGCGCCACGGCTTCCAGCGCGGCGTCCACTCCCGCGAGCGCCGCGCGCACGTGCGGCAGCCACTCACGACCGGTTGCCGTGAGCGTGACGGAACGGGTGTCGCGATCGAACAGACGGTCGCCAATGACGCGCTCCAGGTTCTGGATTGCCGCCGACAGCGCCGGCTGCGTGATGAAGAGCCGTTCCGCGGCACGCCGGTAGTTCAACTCGGTTCCGAGGGCCTCGAAGTAGCGAAGCGATCTCAGATTAACGTCCGGGAAGGACCTCACGTCACTCCTTCGATTGATAAGCCCTCGTTATGTGGTCATTGTAACTAGCAGTTTCCGCCGGGATAACGCGCGATCGCAGACTGAAGCTCTAGTCGCTGCACGAACGAGAGCAGGTAGAAGCATGCGCAGTCAGAGTCGATCGATCACGGTGGAAACCCCCGCTCGGCAGGAGTTCTTCGACGTCACCGCGCAACTGGAGGACTTCGTAGCGGCCGAGGGTGTTAGCGACGGCATCGTCGTGGTCTACTCGCCCCACACGAGTTGCTGCGTGATCCTCCAGGAGGAGTCCGAGGATACGACCTATTACGGCACCCAGCTGCTGCTCCAGGACACGCTCAACGTCTTCGCGAAGATCGCCCCTCCGACGCGTCACGAGGGCCAATACCTGCATCCCGGACCCATTCACATCCGCAACGCGGGCGAGCTACGCGACGAGCTGCCCGAATGGGGACTGAACACGGACGGCCACATCATCTCGTCCATCCTTGGGCGTTCGGAGACCATCCCAATCGTCGACGGCCTCCTCGTCCTCGGCGAGTTCGGCAGGGTGTACTTTGGCGACCTCGACTCCGTGCGGCCCCGGACGCGCACGATCCACTTCCAGCTCGTCGCGGGCTGACGATGCTCGTCTACGCGGTTGACATCGGCACGACCAACCTCAAGGTCGTGCTGTACGACGGAGGGCTCCGTCGGCTGGCCACAGCCTCCGCGCCCGCCGCCTACGCGCGGGATGGTGTGCGCGTGGAGTTCGACCCGGTACAGCTCTTCGACACCGTTATCGAGCTCATAGGCCGATGTGCTGCAGCGGCCGATCCCACGGGTCACGACGAGGCGGTGATCGCCCTGACCGGGCAGGCTGAGTCCCTGGTGCTCCTGGATCGCGATGGTAATCCGGTCCGCCCCGGGCTGTCATGGCTGGACGACAGGGCTGTCGCGGAGGCCTCCGAGCTAGAGGAGCGCTTCGGCGCCGACGCGGCCTTCGCCGTCACGGGAGAGCCATTCCCGACCGCAACCTGGCCCGCGGCGAAACTCCGCTGGCTGCGCCGTCACGAGCCGCATACGCTGGCGGCAACGCGGTCGGTCCTTATGATCAAGGACTACATCGCCTACCGGCTGACCGGTGGGTTCGCCGGTGACGTCTCCACGCGAGGGTTCTCGTACCTTTGGGATGTCCAAAACGGCTCGTACTGGGACGCGATGATCGACTTCTGCGCGGTGCCCGCCGGGAGCCTCCCGCGCGTAGTCGCCGCCGGGACCGAGCTGGGCGCCGTCCTGGAAGGGGTCGCCGAGCGTCTCCCGCCGGCCGTGCGCTACAGGGTCAACATCGGCGGCTTGGACCACTTCTGCGCGATGGTCGGAACCGGGTCGTATGTCCACGGCAGCGTCAGCGAGTCGGCCGGCACGGTGCTGTCGCTCTCCGCGCTGGCGAGCGACTGGCGCTTTGACCCCGAGCGTAAGGTGTCCTTCCACGCAGGCCTCAGGCCAGGCGACACGGTGCTCTTCAACGGCGTCGACGGCGGCGGAGCGGCGCTCGACTGGTTCCGTGTCCAGGGACTCGGCGGAATGCCCTACCCCGAGCTGGAGAGCCTGCTCGCGTCTCGGGACCACCGGAACCCGCCGATTTTCCTGCCGTACCTGACAGGGGTCAACCCGCCCGACTACTTCCCGCACGCCAAGGGCGCCTTTCTCGATCTCGATCTCGGTCACGACGCCCTCGATCTGGCGTACGCCGTCGAGGAGGGGATCGCGCACCTGCTCCGACGCAACGTCGAGTACTTCGACTCCGACGCACCGCAGGAGATCGTCTCCACAGGGGGAGGCGCCGCGTCCCCGTTCTGGAACCAGCTGAAGGCGGACGTCTGCGGCGTGGACGTCGTGGTGCCCGATGAACTGGAGGCCACTTGCCGTGGTGCGGCGGTCCTCGCACTGGCCGCCGGCGGCGCGGTGAGTGATTTTCGGGACGCCGGAATCGAGGTGCCGCCGCCTCTCCGGTACAGGCCGTCCCGGGACGCACGACGCGACGAACGCTACGAGCGCTTCGGTGACTACCTGCGTCGGCTGTTCGAGCGCTGATCACGAACGACGAGAAAGTAGAGAAACGAACGATGAAGTTGTGCTGCTCATCCCCGATGGTTCCGGGTGAGACGTTGACGGACAAGGCCGACCTGCTGAGGGACTGGGGCTATGACGCCATCGCAGTCTTCCAGCCGCTCGAGACGTGGGGCGCCGCCGCGCGCGACGAGCTGTTCGCGCTCGAGGCCCGGACAGGGATCCGCCCTGTCGAGTTCGTCCTGGTGGACGACGTGTACGGGAACGCCATGTCCGCCGACCCCGAGTTGCAAGCACGGTGCCGGGCCATGTACCTCGAGACCGCCGAAGTCTGCGCCGATCTCGGTGCCGTCACCGAGATCGAGTTCGAATACGGCGCGCAAAATCCACTGCCCCTCTTCGACCCCTTCCAGCAGCTGAGCCCCGCCCAGCACGACGCCTTCGTGACCTTCTATCTCGAGATGCTCGGTCGGGTGGAGGGCAGCGAAGCGCGTGTCCTCCTCGAACCGATCAACCGCTACGAGAGCCGTTACCTGAACCGGGTGGAGGACAACCTGCGCATCATCGAGCAGGTCGCCCATCCAAATGCGGGCCTGCTTCCCGACCTCTTCCACATGTCGATTGAGGAGGCTGATCCCGCGCGGTCGCTGCGCAAGGCGGGGGACCAGATCGTCCATGTCCACCTAGGCGATAGCAATCGGCTTCTCCCCGGTCACGGCCACCTCGACTGGCTTTCGGTGTTCGACGCGCTGCATGATGTCGGCTACAGCGGTTACCTGAACCTCGAGTGCTCCACCGAGGGCGACCCGGCGGTGAGTCTTCCGGCCACCGCCGACCGGCTGCGGAAGCTCCTTAACAGATGAGTGCACTGTTGACCGCACCCTTCTTCGAGATCGGGCCGAAGAACCTCCTGCGTCGCCCGGAGCTGGAAGACCTGGCCCGGGCGGCCGGAGAAGCCGGCCGGGAGTTCGGCGTCGCGGTCGTGATCACCGTCCCGAACGTGATGGTCGCACCCATCGCCGAGCTCGACACCGGCGTCCTCGTTTTCGGCCAGAGCATGGACCCCGATCGGCTCGGCGCGTCATTCGGCCGGGTCACCGCGGAGGGGCTACTCGACGCGGGCGCGGTCGGCGTGATGCTCAATCACGATGCCGACCCGTTGGACGCCGCGACTCTGGCCGCAACTGTCGATCGCGCCCAGGAGACCGGGCTGGAGACAATCGTGTGCGCGGGAACTGAGAGCGCCGCTTTGGCCTTCACCGCTCTGGCGCCGTCGGCTGTGCTCATCGAGCCGCCGGACCTCATCGGGACGATCGGTGGAGCCGAGCGCGACTGGGTCCGGCCGCTCACCGAGGAGATGCACCGCGTCGACGCACGCGTGCTAGCGATGCACGCAGGAGGCGTCTCCTCTCCGCTCGTCGCGCGGGGAATCATGGCGGCCGGTGCCGACGGTACAGGCTCGACGAGCGGTGTCCTCTTGGCCCAGGATCCGCTCGTCGCCGCCGCGCATTTCATCGCGGCGGCCCGCGCCGGCTGGGACGACGCCCGCACGACCGCCCATCTCTGATCACAACCGACAACCAACGAAGGAATCACACATGGACACGAACCTCTCCGGCAAGACCGCCGTCATCACGGGCGGAGCACGGGGGATCGGCTACGCTGTCGCGCGGTCGCTCGCCGCGGAAGGCGCCGACATCGCACTGCTGGATCTTCTCGACACGGTCGAGGAGTCCGCCCGGAAGATCGGCGACGAATACAGCGTCCGCGCTTACGGACAGCGCTTGGACGTCACAGACCAGGATGCGACAAACGCGGCCTTCGAGATGATCGCCGAGCGGTTGAGCGTCCCGCAGGTGCTACTCACCGCAGCCGGGATCGAGATCAACGGCGATTCGATCGACGTCTCCGCGGGGGCCTGGCGGAAGGTGATCGACGTCAACCTGACCGGCACGTTCTTCTCGGCTCAGGCGTTCGGGCGCGGGCTGCTCACCTCCGACCTGCCGGGCAGCGCCATTCTAATCTCGTCGATGTCGGGCGAGATCGTCAACGTTCCACAGTGGGCCGCATCGTACAACTCGTCGAAGGCTGCTGTGGCGCATCTCGCCAAGTCGCTCGCCGTTGAGTGGGCAGCCTCGGACATCAGGGTCAACTCGATCGCCCCCGGCTATGTGCTGACCGATCTGACCCAGCAGATCATCGACCGCGAGCCGGAACTCGAAGCGGACTGGATCTCCCGTATTCCTCAGGGCCGTATGGCGACGCCCGAGGACTTGACCGGTCTGGTCACGTTCTTGGCATCGAACGCGTCGAGCTACCTGACCGGCCAGCAGATCGTGATCGACGGCGGCTACACCGCGGTCTGAGAGTGCGTGCAACGCGCAGATACCGTGATCGTCGCGGGCCGGCCGTCGTGGCCATGGCTGCCGGCCCGCGACCGGAGACCGAAGATAAGGAGGGCATAAATGCACGTGCTCGTCGCAATCGCAGCGGCAAAGGTATCCGTCCGAAATGCAAGGACAGAGAACCGAAACACGAAGCCTGCTGACGCAATGCTGGACTCGATGTTGTTGCTTAGGTGGAAGTCGAAGGACTCTGGCTTGGATACCCCACAAGCCGATACAAGCTGGCTTTGACAGACGATCGGTCCGGCCGCTTCTTGGCCAACGCTCCGTGGATGCTCAGGCCCTCGATGAGGGCGTCGACGTCACGGGCGAGTGCCGAGTCGAAGTGCCGTTCCAGCGCCGTCCGACTGCGCGCCATCCAGTCGTCTGTAATGTCTCGGAAGTTCGGGTCTCGAGCTGCAAGCGTGTATAACTCCTGAGTCAGTACCAACTCGTCCTGGGTGTTGCCGATTGCGTTCATGATGACGTTGACGATCTCGTTGGTGACTTCTTCAGTGCCGGTCACCCGCGCGAGGCTCTTCTCAAGACGAGCTCCGGTGCGCGCCGCGAAGTCTTCAAAAGCGCAGTGAAGAAGGTCACGCATTCCGTTGAAGTAGTACGTCATCGACCCGAGCGGAACACGTGCTTCTGCGGCCACCTTGCGATGCGACGTTCCCATCACCCCGTCACGAGCGATCACCACGAGACAGGCTTCGATAATCTGTTCGCGCCTCCCCGTAATTGCTCCCACGAGGTCACACGCTTCGGATCACTCGCGCGGGATTGCCGACCGCCACGACGTTCGCAGGGATGTTACGGGTGACGACCGCTCCTGCGCCGATGACAGAGTTGTCGCCGATCGCCACCCCAGGACAGACGATGACGCCGCCCCCGAGCCAGACATTGTGGCCAATAGTGATCGGTCGGGCGGCTTCGAGCTTGTTTCGACGCTGCTCAGAGTCGAGGGGGTGAATAGGTGTAAGTAGCTGCACATTCGGGCCGATCTGACAGTCCTCCCCGATATCTATGGCGGCGATATCGAGAGCGACCAGACCATAGTTGACGAAGGTCCGGGCTCCGACAGAGATGTTGTAGCCAAGGTCCACCGTCAACGGCGGTCGAACCTCGACGCCTTCACCGACTGAGCCAAGCAATCGGCCCAGGATCGAACTTGTGTCTGCACCTTCTGCGAAGGCGGCCTGGAACCGGGCAGCGAGTCCTCGTGCTCGCCGTGCATCGGCCTCGATCTCGGGATCATTCCAGACATACCACTCGCCTGAAAGCATCTTCTCGCGCTGCGACTTCTCGCCATCTTCGATTTCCGGCACATGTACGATCGTACAACTCGAGTTGTATTAGCTTTGACCGCCGCACAAGAACTTCCGACGACGACCCTGCAGTGTCTATATCGATCTCGGCTCTTCTTTCGCCGGTTTGCGCGAGAATGCCCGGGCGGCCGGCAGGTAGGCAGTTGGTTTCGGTGCGATTCGCGCGTCGAAGCCGCCGCACGTACTCATAAGCCACGCTTATTAGCCCATTGGTGTTCCGTCATTCCGGTCGGCAATGGAGCGAGCCAAGCTCAAGTTACCCGCTCGGGCGTCCACGGCCCGTCCTTCAATGACGAAAGGCAAGCAGTTTGCAAACGACCGAAATTCAGTCCGCATGTCCGCACGAGCGATTTATCCGGATGACCTGTGTTCGATCCGGGCGATCGACGTGATCTCCGCCGAGCGAACCGAGGCGCCGGTAGCCCTCCAGGCACGCGAAATACGCGTAGCGTACGGGCAGGTCCAGGCGCTCCGAGGAGCGGACTTCGAGTGTCGAGCAGGCGAGGTAACCGCCCTGATCGGTGACAATGGCGCCGGTAAGTCGACCCTTGTCAAGATCCTTTCGGGATCGATGATGCCGGACTCCGGAGAGCTCTACGTCGCCGGGAATCCGTTCCGCGCTGCTGCGCCGACTGACGCACAAACGGTCGGTATTGAAACCGTGTATCAGGACCTGGCGCTCGCTCCCGATCTGGGCCCCGTCCAGAATCTATTCCTGGGCCGCGAATTGCGAAGGAGAGGGTTGCTCGGGCGACTCGGCTTCCTCGACAACAAAAAGATGATTGCATCCGCCTCGGCCGACTTCGAACGACTGGGGCTTCGCGTGGACACCAAGCGCGGGTCTGTGCGCGAGATGTCCGGTGGACAGCGCCAGGGCGTCGCTGTGGCGAAAGCGGTCAGCTGGGCGAAGAGCGTTGTCATTCTCGACGAGCCCACGGCAGCGCTTGGCGTAGTTCAAACCAAAGGCGTTCTGGACATGGTCCGAAGGGTCGCGGATCACGGCCTCGCGGTAGTCCTCATCACCCACAACATGACGGACGTACTCAGCGTGGCGGATCGGATCGAAGTGCTCCGGCTCGGCGAACGCGTCGCCCGATTCAGTCGGGCGGAAGCGACCCTCGAAAACCTCGTGGCAGCTATGACAGGCGGCAGCGGAGCTAACGCTCACGCAAGCGCTCAGCAGGAACCCACCACACTTTCGGCAGGAGACTGAGTTGGCTTCCGTCAATACGCAAACAACTCGTGAGCAGTCGGTGGAGCGCACGAGTGGATCAACGCCCATCGGGACGAAGAATCGCTTCTCGTCCGCGACCCAGCATCCCCTCTTCGTGGTCACAACAGCCCTGATCGCGCTCCTTGTGATCTTCGAACTCATCAACGGTCCGGCGTTCCTGTCGGCACAGAACATCCGAAACATGGCGCTGGCGGGTTCGATCATCCTGATCCTGGCCATCGGTGTGGCTTACGTCATCATCACCGCGGGCTTCGACCTCTCTGTCGGATCTGTCCTTGTGTTCTCTGGCGTCGTCAGCGTCGTGGTCATGCGAGCTGTGGGCGGGCAGGGGTGGGGCGCGGCTCTACTGGGCTTTGGCGTGGCCGTTCTGGTCGGCGCGCTTGTGGGAGCGATCAATGGTGCCCTTGTGGCATACGCAGATCTAAATCCGATCATCGTGACACTCGGCACATTGGGCGCGGCGCTCGGTCTGGCACAGGTCGTGACGGGCGGCCAGGACCTCAACAATGTCCCGGCCGTCATGATGGATTTTGGAGTGGGAAGGCTGTTCGGGGTCCCGTGGGTGGTGATCGCCGCCGGCGTCGTGGCCCTGGTCGCTGGCATCGCGCTGCACTACACCGCATTCGGACGTCACACGTTCGCTATCGGTTCCAACAAGGAAGCGGCCGTACGTGCGGGCATCCGAGTCCGTTCCCATCTCGCCGGGATCTACATCATTTCCGGCATGCTGGCAGGTCTCGCTGGTTGGCTTTCGTTGGCAGTATATGGGACGACAAATATCGGGGGGCATTCCCTCGACGCATTGAACGCGGCTACTGCTGCCCTCCTAGGTGGAGCAAGCCTATTCGGAGGTATCGGCTCCATCGCAGGGACGGTACTGGGCAATGCAATTCCCGTTGTGCTCGCCAGTGGGCTAGTCATCGCAGGTCTTCAGACGTTCTGGCAGCAAGTCGTCACCGGCGTTGTGCTTATCGGCGCCGTGTACCTCGATCGTCTGCGCCGTGTTCGCCGCGGCCGCCGCCGTCGCGCCGACAAATCGGCCGGCTAACGACTTCGCCCTCGTGCAACCCGATCTTCGCGCCGAAGAACGCAATCACTAACGGAGGAATCCATGAAATCAACTCTCAGGACGCGCCACAGTCGCGCTGTACTCGTGGTCGCAATCACGGCTGCGATGGCGACAAGTATCGTCGGTTGTTCGTCGCAGGGCGGAGCGGCCACCTCGTCCGACGCCGTCAAGGGCGCCACGGTCTCGATCGTTGGTCCCGAAGCGGGCGATCCCTACTACCAGGAAGTCGCGTGCGGAGCTCGGACGGAGGGCAAAAAGCTCGGCATGACCGTCGGAGAGCAGCAAGCGGCGCAAAACCAGAGCCAGGCGTCACAGAACACCATCGTCCAGAACGTTCTGACCAAGAGTCCGAAGGCGCTGATCTACACGCCAGCCGACCCCGTCGCAGGAGGTCTGCCGCTTCGCAACGCGAAGCAGGACGGTGTAACGGTGATCGACGTAGATGCACAGTTAAGTGATGCGGGCCTCTATGACTCGTTCATCGCATCCGATCACTATCAGGGCGCTCAGAAGATCACCAAAACCCTGGTGGAACTAATCGGCGGGTCTGGAGAGATCGCCGCGATTGGTTCCCTGCCCAGCAACCCGATCACGCAGGCTCGCATCAAGGGCTTCCAGGACGAGCTGAAGAACTACCCGAACGTCAAAGTGGTGAACGTGTCGTACCCAGACCTGTCACCGGATGCGATCCAGGCAGACGCCGCTTCACTTCTGATCAAGTACCCGGAACTCAAGGGCATCTACACCACCAACTTCCTCAACTCGACCGGCGCCGCGGTCGCACTCCGAAACGCCAACCTGGTTGGCAAGGTCAAAATGGTCAGTTGGGACACCGGTGCCCCCAACGTCAAACTTCTGGAAGAAGGATCTGTGCAGGCAACGGTCGCCCAGCAGCCGTTCACAATGGGGCAGCTCGCGATTCAGCAGATCGCCAAGAAGTTGGCCGGCGGAAAGCCGGTCAAGACCGTGCACGCTCCGGTCTCGATCCTCACATCCGAGCAGGTGGACACACCCACCGGAAAGAAGCTTTGGTACAGCGGTACCTGCTCGGGGTGATCGGCAAATAGTGCGCACTCCCCGCTCGCTCCGGGCAGAACCCCCCTCTGCCCGGGGCGAGTTCCTCTCCGGGATCGAAGAAGAAGGAACATCGTGACGCTCACCTCGTACCTCAACAAACTGTCTGTTTCGGCCGGCTCAAGCATTGATTGCATGGTCAGCTCCGACTCAGGCGACGTGACACTGGAAGTCATTCGCCTCATCCACGGTGACAGGAACCCGGCAGGCCCCGGTCCAAAGGCCGAACTCGTCGAGGAGATCCCGACGGTACGTGTGCCGGGTGTCGAGCGCACGATCCACCTTGGTTCGTGCGTCGTAGTCACTGGGATGACACCACAAGCTGCGCGAGGCCTTGAACTTGAGGCTCTCATCAAACCGTCGGTCCCTCGCAATGGCCGCACCCAGGGCATCGTGACACTGCTCGACGCAGAGCATCGCCCGATTCTGGCTATCACGATCAGCGAAACCGGACGACTCGCGGTCCGAGACGACCTCGCGGCCGAGCCTGTTTGCGACCTCGACGTAGATTGGGATCCTCGCGCGTGGTATCGCATAGGGGTCGACACGGATTCGGAAGGATACGTTCACCTTCAATGCCAGACGCTGGCGCTTCGGAGCAACGACGTCGTTCGCACCGCCAGGGTTTCCGGGAAAACGTACCGACAGGCACAGTTCGAAGATGTCGTCATTGGTGCGGTCAGCTGCAGGAAGGTCGACGGTCAATGGCAACCGGCGGGCTGCTTCAACGGCAAGATCGAGAACCCAATAATCCGACGGCTCGGCGAATCCGGAGAGTCGAGAACAGTCGCAGACTGGCATTTCGAGCGGGAGCAAGCAAGCAATCACTGCGAGGACACCAGCGGCAACGGCAACCACGGCATCGTCGTCAACGCTCCCATGCGGGCGGCGACTGGATCCCGATGGCGCGGGTCGGAAATCGACTTCACCAAGTCGCCCAAGGAGTATGGTGCGATCCATTTCCATGAGGACGACCTCGACGATGCCGCCTGGCCAGTGAGCGCTTCGATCGCATTGCCGGATTCACTTCGATCAGGGGTCTACGGCGTCCGGTTGGCGACAGTGACCGAGACCGACGTGGTTCCGTTTGTGGTCCTACCAGCGGACTCGACGCCGCGCGCTCGAACTGCGATTCTGCTTCCCACGTTCACCTATATCGCATATGCGAACGAGCGGATGCTCGACCGGCTGGACTTCGAGGGCGATAGCCTCACGGACCATCCGGTCGTCCCAGGCTTCTACGATCGCGAACTCGCGCGCCACCCCGAATGGGGACTGAGTCTCTACGACGTGCACTCCGACGGCAGCACATGTGTCCACTCAACCCACTTACGCCCGATTCCGAATCTCCGCCCCGACTATCGAGCGTGGTTGCAGGACGCGCCGCGCCACCTCTCCGCAGATCTGTACCTGGTCGATTGGCTCACGGAGAAGCACCGTGAGTTCGATGTCCTAACCGATCATGATCTGAATGCTCAAGGCTCACGTCTCTTGGAGCCCTACGATCTGGTGATCACTGGAAGCCACCCGGAATATGTAAGCGAAGCAATCCTGGACGCACTCAACGCCCACACGGCCAGCGGAGGTGCCCTAATGTATCTCGGCGGGAACGGCTTCTATTGGGTTACGAGCCAGGACCCGACCCGTCCTCATCTGATCGAGGTGCGGCGAGGGGCCGTGGGTACCAGACCGTCTGAGGGTGCACCAGGAGAGGGAACGCATAGCACTACCTCCGAACCGGGCGGGTTATGGCGCTTGCGCGGTCGGTGGCCAAATGAACTGACCGGTCTGGGGATGACTGCCCAGGGTTGGGACAGGAAGGCTCCGGGCTACAAACGAATGCCTGACAGTTTCACTCCGAACGTGGCGTTTGCTTTTACGGGCATCGGCGACGACGAGATCATCGGCGACTTCGGGCTCATCATGAATGGTGCGGCCGGAGACGAGATTGACCGTTACGACATCGGCCGCGGCAGCCCCGAACGCGCGTACGTGCTTGCGACATCCACCGGGCACAGCGATTACTACCAGCTCGCCGGAGAAGACGTCATGGCCTCGCGTGCTGGTCTCGGAGGTACCGAGTGTCCCGATGTGCGTTCGGACATCACGCTCTTCTATACGGACGGCGGAGGTGCCGTGTTCAGTGCCGGGTCGATCTGTTTCACCGGCGCGCTGTCGCACAACGACTATGCGAACAACGTTTCCACTCTGGTTGGCAACGTCATCGACGAGTTCTTACGCGAGCCTCGGCGCAAGACAGCAGGTAGCTGATTCGCTGACAAGCGTCCGATCGAGTCGGACGAGCGGTGGCATCCGGTGCTTGGCGCGACGCCGGATGCCGCCAACCCGATTTTCATTAAAAGCACCGTGAAACCATGCCGACTTCGCCGTCGTGATTCCGCGCTCGCCGTACTTCGACGCCGCGGTGCCCCGGGCAAGAGGAGCCGCACGGAGGCGGCACTGTCATTGTCGTAGGGAACGCCTCCGGCGTGCTGTTCCGCCAGTCTTCTTTCCGATCCGGCAGCCGATCATAGCGAGCTCCACCGGCTCCGTTCCCTCCACGCGCTATTTGCAGACTCCACTCGCTTCGCTCCCTGCACTTAGCAACCGCTCCCTCCGGGCACTGCGCTGCCTCCACGCGCTCTCGATCTCTGTGCCGGAACGGCAAGAAAAACGATCAGGAGCAGGGAGTGATCAGGGTGTGGGTATTCATCATCGATACGAGAAACATGGGCCCGGAACTGCAGGGCGGGATGATAGGCGTGGCCGGGTCTGCGCACCCTTCCGCGGCGGAGAAGCGGGAGTGCGTGGAGACGGTCAGCGGGTGGGCGGTGGATGGTTGGGCGATCGCTGCCGATCTGCATACTGTGATCGGTCGGCTGGCGGCGATGACGGCGGAGACGGCATGTGTGCCGTTCGTGTCCTTCGACCGTGTCATTCAGCAGAGTGAAGGTCCGGCGATCGCGCTGCAGGCCCCACGGTCGCCCGTTCGCGGCATTGGGTGATCCCGCCCCGACGCGAGGATGCGGGTCCGGCCGAGGCGGGACCCGCATCCTTCACGTTCTACTCTGTGGCGGCAGGCCGAGCTGCGTCGGCGATCTCGGCGTCGTAGTCAGCGGACGTCTCGCCGATGACGATCCGTTCGACGTCGCTGAGGCTGTACCCCCAGCCGGCGAGCTGGGTGAAGTAGTCTGTGTCATTAGGGGAGGGGGAGCGCCAGGTCTGCTTGCTGATGACGGACTCGCAAGCTCCCAGCACGACCGCAAGGGCGACGTGCAGTGCTTTGGCGGGCGTCTGCTCGATGAGGGCGGCGAGCTTGTCGGCTTCGAAGTAGCCGGACGGGTCGAGCCCGAGCAGCTGGTGGGCAAGCTCGTTGCCCTCCCGGGTGGCGGAGCTGACTGCCTGTCGGTGGATCGTGAGTGCCCGCGCGATCACCACCGCCGTGTCCTTGGGCAGGGCCTTGCGGGACAGCAGCGCGGTGAGCCATTCGCGGCGGACGACTTCGGCGGACACCCACGCCTTGTTGTTGGCGATCAGGGTGCGGCGCTCGGCCTTCTGTTCCTCGGTCATCGGACCGGACTTTGAGGGGCTGCCACCGTACGTGTGGAAGCCCGCGGCCGTGGCGTCGCGAACGAAGTAGGTGACGTGCGCGTCGCCGTCGGCGTAAACCCGCACATGCGCGGCTCGCCCCTCGACGTTCTTCGTCAAGTCGGCGGTGACGCGTTGGTCGTCGGTGGTGAGGAGTTCGCTGATTCGGGTGTACTCGGTGTCGTAGTAGCCGGGGTCGGTGTCCAGGATCGTGTACCTGCGGCTCGCCAGTTCGGCTTCGGTGTGGCCCTTGGCCGCGGCGCGGGCTTTCTCGTCGCGTGCCCGTTGGGCCGCGTGCGCGAACTGGGCCGGGTCGGTGGTCGCGACCTGGATCAGGTCCGTCCTGATTTCCTCGTCGCTGTCGAACTCGATCAGCACCGCCGCCTGATCCAGCGTCAGTTGATGCTGTTGGATCGCGGAGGCCGCCACCTTGTTCTCGGTGACGGCGAGGGCGGTCTTGACCTCCTTCTGCTTGGTTCCGGTGCGGCGGGCGATCGCGGTGACGGAGAGCCCTTCGAACGCGAGCTGCCGGAACGCGGCGGCCCGGTCGCCGTCGGTGAGGGCTTCGCGCTGGTCGTTCTCGACCATCTGCTGCACGATCCGCTCCGCCGTCACATCGTCCGCCTCCACCAGGTAAACCGGGATGGTGGTCAACCCTGCTTCGCGGGCCGCGTAGACGCGGCGCTGTCCGGCACGGACGGTGACGGTGCTGTCGTCGCCACGGTGTCCGAGGACGGGGGTGAGGACCCCGTTCTCCTTGATGGACTGTACGAACGCCGGGGTAATGGGTGCGGATGGTCGGACGTTGTTCTCGATGGTGAGGGTGTGCGGGTTCAGGTGTTCGATGGTCCCGGCCACGGTAGTGTTCTCGCTCATGATTGATGTGATCCCTTCAACTGCTTTTGTTCGCCTGTCTGGCAAGGGGATCGAGGGTGAGTGGGAGCGGAGCGGAGTGCCGGGTCGTGGAATACCGCAGGGAGCGTCAGCGAGTGGAGGCTATGCCGCGAAAGCCCGGAACGCAGCCCGCGGCAGCGAACTACGATCGACCGGCCAGGCAGACGGACAACCCAGTGCGCACGGCGCCGCTCGCGGCTCCACTCTGGTGTTCACAGCATGAGCCGAGCCCACGCGATCTGCTGGTGTGGGCTCGGGGGGTTACTGGCAGCTGTCGCACTGCAGGTTGTCCTGCGGGTCGATCGTGGCCAAATAGTCGAGGGTATCGCCCTGGTAGTGGGCGTCACCGATCTCGTCATCGGTGGCGTGTTCATGGATCCAGGTGTCGGCGGTGGCGGGTTCTCCGAGTGCTCGGAGGAGGCCGGCGAGGGCTTCGACTTCGATGCAACTGAGCCGGGGTGCGATGTCAGCGGCGAGGTCGTGACTGCTGAACACGGCGGTGAAGTGGGTGAGCTCGTTGGTGTCGGTGATGAGGGTGCTCATGATCTTGTTCCTCCCTGCTGGTTGGTGTGCCGTGATGGCACGCAGTGCCGATCAGGGAGTCCCGTCCGGAGTGCCACCCGGCAGGGCGACGTCAGTCGGCCGCGTCAGGGGCTTGTGCGCAGGGCGGGCGACCGAACAATCGCCGCAGGCTTCGCGGCACACCGACCAGGCGGGGGTGGACCAGGTGCGCACAGGAATCAGGTCAGCGGCGACGCTCGATCGTCCGCGACGGTTTCGACCGGACGGCGTCCTTCCACACCCAGCCCTCGTGTACCTGGCCATCGCGGGCGGTGAACCGGATGCGGACGGCGTGCTCGTTCCACGCCACCACCTCGACCTTGGGGCGGACGACGGCCTCGTGGAAGCGAACGTACGCAACCGCCGGCGCTGGCGCAGCGGGGACGACGGCGGGGTCGTGCTCGAGGTCGACTTCTTGCTCGGTGAGCCAGACCGGTCGTGGTCGGGTGATCGCCTGTTCGATTGCGCGGTCCATCCCGGATCCGGGGTAGCGGCGGTTCTGTCCCACCGTCAGGCAGGGCCGACGTTGATCAGCACCCAGCCGGTGCCAACAGACTGTAACTGCATGGACCGAACCTCCGACGGATCCTGATCTGAAATCGCGACGACGGACCACCCGACAAGTTGCTCGGCGGGGTGGGTGAAAGCGTCATGGACCATGGTCGATCGGACCGGTTCAGCAGCGATGACCCGATAGCGGTGATCGCGCCAAACCAGTCGGCTCGGAGTCCGAGAATCGGTCCAAATGTGGACGATGTCAGCGGCGGGAACGATGCTCATTGCCAGTTCCTCCGATCGGGTAGCGGTGTCGGTGTTCACTGGTCACAATAGAACATATGTTCGAATGTTGGAGTGCCGAGTCATGAGAGTTCTGCAGGCCGGAGAACGGGTTTGGTTGGTTGTTGCGGACGCCGGAACGCGCATTCATTTCGTAATCGAGTACGGGCCGGCGGTGCACCAGCGTACCCACGAGACGCTGATGATGTATCGGGTCGACCACTTCACAATCAAGCGCGACGAGAGGTGGCCGCTCGGCTTCTACGATGAACTGCAGCAGGCGATCGACGCGTGCGCACTAAGCCTGGGCATGCCGAATTTCTTGACGCCGGTAACGGCGCCAGATGGCGCCGTTATCTCGGCGGAAGAGCAAAAGGCTCGATGGCAAGCTGGAAGAGACCCACGAACCGGAGGTCCGCGCCAAGACATGCTCACAGCTCCTCATGGAGCTCGTTGACCCGGCCAAGCGATCTCCTAGCTCTTTGGCATCTCGTAGGCGGGGCAATGAGCGTCCGCTGGCCCAGCGGTGTCAGCGGCGCGCTCTAGCATGAGATCCATGTCTGCTCACGAGAACGCCGCACCGCGTCGCGGATTGGGGGTTCGCGTCAAGGCTGCTGTCCAAGATCCACTTCGTCGCGAAGCCGGGAAGCACATCTATGGTGACCTTCGCATGACGGCTGAGCGAATCGATCGTTTTCGACGCGCTCACCCAGACGTTCAACGACAAGTCCTCGCCGAGCTTCAAATGCGAGCGGAGGCACGCGAGCCTGGTGCGCGGACGCCCGCGGCGACGACCCTGGTGGTCGTCGTCGGGACGAGTATTGCTGTCATTGCAGCATTTCTTAGCGCGTTGCTGGGCGGGCTCTTCACCACTCTCGCGCCCCTAGTTGACCCAAAGACCGGTCAGATTCATGGTGTCGTTGGCGCGACAGTAACTCAGACGATCCAGGGGTATTCGAATTCGATCCTCTGGGTTGCGCTGATAGCAGTGCTCGTGGGCATAGGCGGATGGATTTTCGCTCGCTTTCAGGATCACCAGCGGGCGGCATATCGCACCTGGGCGACACTGTTCCAGCAGGCTCTCGCGGAACGGCGCCGTGGGGCTGAGAGTCTCGGCCGCCCGCGATTGCGGCGGTCGATGAGACGACCGTTAGCTGGTAGGTAGGATCGATCCGGATCCCGTCGAGATCATCGGTGCTTGTCGTGCCCTTGTCAGGCGAGCGGTGGACTAGACGCACGAGATCCCCGGACCGCCGAGGCTTTGCAACCAAAGCTTGAGTGGGCAGCGGTGGGCGACAATACTTCGTGCGTCAGGCGCGCCCAGTCTTCTGCTGTTGCGTTCCGCGCAAGATCGCGTCACGCTGCGACTCGTAGCGACGTGCGTCTTCGGCTTTAACGCCCGTGCGACGACCTTCTGAGGACTTGATAACGAACGCTGAGTAGCCGCCCTCTTGTGCGTGCTTGTGCTGGTTCGCCTTAGCCATGCTCGTATGCTAGCCCTTCGCGCCGACTTTGAGCCGTACGAGTCCCGAGAACGTCAACACAAAGACCCCAGCCGACGCGATCAGCGCGATCCACCAAAACACAGTGTTAAAGATGTCCGGTGCTTTCATCACGAGCAATCCGCCGGCGATGACGAGAAGGATCGCTAGGCCGCCGGAGATAACGCGAAGTGGGAGAAGAAACCATCGAACAAATTCGCTCTCGAGTCCTCGCGCATTGAGCGCGATGAGAAGCGCCGGCACGAACAGGAGCAGAGTTGTAGCGGCATCGAGCCCGTCTCTGAGGTCTGTCTGGGCGGATGGCCAGAACAAGAAGATGCTGAAAAGGGCGCACATGGCTCCGGCGATCAGCGCTGTGCGACCGAGTGGGCCAGCTTCATCGAGCGCAAAGCGGACGATAGCTGGGCCTGCGGGCCTGTGTACATGGTCGTAATGGGCATGCACGTGGCCGACAGGTGTTCGATCGGTATCGAGCGGGTAGTATCCATTCTTGTCGGGAGGCATCTCGATTCGAGAGCAGAGCAGCCCGTCGGGTGCGTTCACTTCTAGGTGGTAGCTGCCGACGTATTCAACTGCGAATAGGTTGACCAAGAGTCGGATGGACTTGTGTCCGGTGCCCGCCCGGAGGCGTGTCCAGAACGCTACTGGCCACCGCCTCCACCACGGTGTGTCCAGAGAGGCGATTCCTGCCTCCCAGTGCGAGCTGTATTTGAGAACGGTACGAATCCCGCTGGCGCTAGCAGGAAGCACCGCTGCGAGGATGAAGTTGCTCGCTAAATCCAGGAAGATTCCGGCTGCCAGAACGTCAAGCTCAAGTTCCTCGATGAGGCTACGAGCAAGCTTTCTCGCCTCCTCTTCGGAGCCGCTCACGACGAGTCGAATGCTGTGCCAGTACTTTGCCGCCGCGTCTTCTCCATGCTGAAACTGAACCAAGAACGCGAGCGCAGATGCGGCCAAATCCGCATTCTCGGATGTACTCAGCACCGGCAGGGCGCGGCCGCTGTCGTCGCAGACGTCAAGATCCCTCAGTACTCGTTTGCTCATCAGCGTCAGCGGAACGTAGATCGAGCTCGCACTACCGCTCAGATCTTTCGTCCAGACCAGTGTTGGCGGGGTGCAATCAAGCGACACACGCCGACGACCGCGCTTTCCGGCGAACAACGAAACCGATTCGACCTTGCGGTGAATCCATTCGGGAAAATTGATGAGCGCGAGAACGAGCGAAGCGCCACGATCGAAGGTCTCGGCCGGAATTGCATCAAGCGCCGGCTCTTGGCCTGGGTCGTGGGCGTTCGCATCAGTGCGCTCTTCCGTCACAACGACGATCATGGCACCGGGACGAAAAAATGTCTGGATAGCGGCGGCCCGAAGCTTTGGCCCGCGGGCTGAGTCCAATCTCCTGGTTGACCCCGCATTTACCCCGCACATTGAGGCCAAACCAGAGCAGATCGTAATCGAGTCTGCGCAATTCAAAACCGCAGAAATCAAGCAAAACTAGTTGCACGCAACCATAGACGATCTATCGGAACCTAATCGTGGTTTGGGGGTCAGGGCACCATCAACGTCAACAGCTGGTCCCCGATGTCGGACCGGTTCGCGCTCGTCGCGTATCCGCGGTAGTACTCCGGCGACGTCGAGCTGCTCTGAACTCACAGCTCCAAACCTCAGAGCGCAGAATTGAGCCGCGAGTTCTCGTATTGAGAGATCTTTGCGAGGATCTCTTCGGCGAATAGGCGACACTGGGCCCGTTCAGCCTCGCCCAGTACTTCCGGGCGGCCGTGGGCGAGGGGGGCACGATACTGAGACAGCCCAGTCATTACGTTCCGCCAGTGCGCCTTATCGTGCGAGCTGAAGACGGGAACGAATAAGGCCCACTCCACCTGCATGATCTGCCAAAGATCTCCAGGGTACGTATAAGAGAGCCACGGGGCCTGCCGGGAAAACATCTTCGCGTCGCGGGCTTGCTTTGCGGTCGCCTCTGAGAGAGCGGTTTGGACGGCGGAATTCTTCTTCGCAACTACGCTGGCCCAGTCCTCCCCATACGCCTCGTTGAGTGTGTTGTCGAGGAGGCCTCTCAGGCGTACCTCGGCATGTCCCAAGACTCCCCAGGGATTCATGTTCCAGGTCCGGTGTCTCAGAGCAGCGCGGAAGTGCTGGTGCTCGGAGAACGAAACAGAACCATCCGCCAGGGCACCTGACGCAGGCACGATGCCCAGCAATTCAAGCTCTTGCCGCTCAAAGAGAAGGTCGTCCACGATCGGCCCAAGCACATACTGTGCTGCCGCGTCGATAAGCCGCAGGTCCGCGAGATGATCTACCACGCGCGACGCAATTCTGGCTCGCTCCATGTCGCTCGAGAGATCGGGAGAGATATCTGGCCGCGTCGTGAGCCAATACTTCGCTAGCGCAGGATGCCCGCCTGACCACTTTAGACAGTCGACTTTCTCTTCGTGGGTCAAGCCGCTCGTGCCCGGGCCCAGATCCTCGAGATCATCGATCTCAAGGCTGCCGAGATACTCGGTGTAGCACACACTCGCGAGGGTCGAGATGCCGGAGACCTTGGTTTCGATGGACTGCAATGATCGACGGGAGATCATCAGAGCAGTGCAATGAACAGACTCCGGGCGGTGGACTAGTTCGCGGAACAGGAGCAAGAAATCGAGGGCATCCTCAAACTGAAGCACACGATCGAACTGATCTAGAAGGAAGATGACATGTCGATCCGAAGATGTGAGATAAGTTTGGACGCCCCGCCAAGCGTGTCGGATAGACGCGGAGGCATCCTTAGCGGGATCGCCCGTGCACTTTAACCCAACGAGCAACTCTGTAAAGACTTCCTTGCCGGACGAAGTTGTTGAGAGGTCGACCCTGATGACGGCCTGGTCAGAGCTATCTAGGAGACCTTTCACTCGGTCACCGATCCACGATTTTCCGGAGCCGGGGCTCCCGTGTACGGCGACGTTTGCAGGAGCCGTAAGCAGGGCGCGCACTCGCTCGGGGAGGTTACTTCTACCAGTCATCGCTGATACCTCCGCAGGTAGTCGGCGTAGAGCAGGACACGGATGAATACCCCGTTTTCGTTTTGCTGAAGGACCCCACGAAGCAGAAGGTCATCGAGTGCCTCACTTTGCCTTGAGTCCAGCTGGAGGTGGTCGATCGGGACGGGACTATTTTGGCTGCCGGACAAAGCCGAGACTCTCCGCAGTACGGTCAGCGAACGTTCGGTGCCATCAGGCTCTTCCTCGCCCTCGACTCCTGATATCAGGGTATGGGTGTTGTCGGCGGTTACGAGGCAGTCGAATTTGTGTGCCTCGATGCGGTCTCGGCCAGCAAGCAGGCTTTCGACTGCCTCCTCGACATCGCTTTGAGTGACCTCTGACCGCCTGTGTGAATTCACGAGGGTAATCACCCGGTCGCAGAGGATTTGAGTGAAGAAGGGGTGACCGCCGGTGTACGAGGCGATCGTACTGAGTGCGTAGCCTGTGTATCGGCTGTTGTTCTCGGACGTTCTAATTGGCAGATCCGCCAGGCTCTGAGCTTCGTCCATCGTGAGATAGTCGAGCTTTCGAGTTGACATCACGCTGAACTCGTTGGGGTAAGACTCAAGGAATCTGGGCATAGTGTCCTGGCCAATCAAGAGTGCCGAGAACAATCTCGATTCGAGCAATCCCTTGAGTTGGCGCATAAAGTCTTTCAGCTCGTTGTGCTCCGACGGGTCGATGCCGCGGCGTCTCAAGATCTCGTGTACGTATGTGAACTCGTCGACGACCACCACGAACGCGATACCGGTTGAGCCAGTCGATCGAAGCAGTGATCGTCCAGCCTCCAAGGCTCTCTGGAAGCTTCGCAGGGGGCGGCTCTCGATCGCTGCCGTATCGGGCCATCGGTCGAGGAGCAACCGAGACGTCTCCGCCGGGAGAGCACGATCGATCTGGACGCGAAACTGGTCCAGAATCTCCTCAACGAAATCGATGGTCATGCTCCGACGATCGATGGTTCCCATTGACAGGGCTGCGACGATGGCCCTGTTTGCAAGCAAGCGCTGACTCACCTGCTCGAGGACGCTCGACTTTCCAGTGCGCTGCTGACCATATATCGCAAAGCAGGTCCCCCCTGGCGTCTTACCCAAATCACGCACTAGTTCGTGGACCAATGCGTCGCGGCCGAAGAACATCTCAGGCTTTGAAACAGGGAGACCGCCGGCATACGGGCGATATGGATTGGGTATCTCCGTGTGAGCTTCGTTGCCCTGAATGCTCAGCACAAGCGTCTGGCGCGTCGTTGTGCGGGTTTGACCGTCAGGCGTTCCATATCTGAGGTGCGCGTCCACGCGGATGTCAGCTCGCGCGCCCTGCTTGCGGTTGTCGCGGAGTCGCACCCTTACCGTTATGGTCTGGCCCCCGACAAGTCTCCGTATGGTTGGCAGCCGGCCGATAAGTCCGAGATTCCGATATTTATCGAGTACAAGCGTCACGTCGCTGAGTTCGGACGCGGACTGATCGAGGGTTACCCTGACTGGCAGATCGAATTCGTGATCGTCCCCTCGCGTGACATTCACTCGATCCCGGGTGATGATGAGCGGCGGGTGAACGGCCTTGGTAGCGATCCGTTGCCAGTGTTCTTCGTGTTCCGCAACCAGCTTGTCCAGTGCATTTTGAAGTGCGATGGTGAGCTTGTTGGATGAAGAGGAATATGATCTGGCGTTTGCTTCGCGGATTGCGTCGGCCGCGCGTTTCTGCGGGGCGCTTGCGCTCACGTGGTCATCGTAAGCCAATTGCTTTTCAACCATCGTCGCAACTTTGAGGACGGCTTCCGTGCGTCGTCTGTTTAGTGTTGACGAAACTTCGCTTAGGGCAGCTTCGAGTTCTACTCGCAGCAATTTCGCACGTGCAACGGACCGCGGTTCAGTGGCTAGTGCTTCGAGAGTGCGGTTAATCGCACGCCCGATGTCCGCTTGTGTCCGTCGGTCGCCTTCCTGGGGCCGAAGCGCCGATGGCACGAGCTCGTTCGCCTTTTCTGCGGGGCTGATGCTCACCAAAGCATTGAGAGGAACCACAATTTCGCGGCCGTCAAGCATCAGTAGGTGGACCTCGGCTTCGTTGAAGCTCGTTACCTTCGCTCTAACACGATATGTCGAGCGCACCCCAGACAACTCGAACTCGGCATGTAGCCCCGACGTCAAGTACTGGTGGCCTATCAAACTGTCTCCTTTGCCCCGGAGGAGTAATGGACACTCCGTCAGAGCATTCGCGTTCCCTCAAGCTTGGACGTACCGCTGAGGCCTGGCAGGCCAAGGCGGTGCATGCCGGTTACCTATGCCGCTCGAGATAGCGATCTATAAGGCATGTTCATGCTTTCAGAAATGAGACAGACTCTTCTAACCCCCCAAATGGTTACTTCCTATCAACTAAGCCCCATGCGTCGAGGTGAGATTCCTCGCCTCACGTCGGATAACTCTCCTCAAAAGCTCGATCAGCGTCCGCCGAGATGGACTCCAGGGTCGAAATTGCGGTCGGATCTGCCGTGCCATCTGTGAGAAACACGGCGATCGCGTCCATCGCATCGCGAAGCACGCTGCGTTGTGCTGCCATTCCATCCTCGACTTCGCCGACCTGGACCAGGATCCATGTGTGATCAATCACACGAATGCTGAGATCTGCGAGACGCCTGAGATCACGGTTGGGCACCAATCGAAGTTGGTAATTGATCTTCTGAGTGAGGTCTTGGTTGTACGCGTAGGTGTCGTGGGTGCGCTGCCGCTGTGCACCGAATGCAGCTTCAAGTTCCGCAAATGCCAGAAGCAGCGACTTTGCCTGATCCATGGCTTCACGACGCTGCGCATCTGCTCTGGCCCGAGCCGCTGAAGACTCATCCGTGAACTGATCACGCCTCCACCGCGAATCCCGCAAGCGTTCAGCTCGTTTTTCCTCTTCCTGCCGCACCTTTGCGGCCAGGGCTTGCTCTTCCCTGCGGATACCGTCTTCGCGCTTTGCTCGCACAAACGCAATGACCGCTGCGACAATGCCTGCCACGATTGCTCCAACAATGCCGCTGAAGAGTTCGACCACGTTCGTGACGCTATCGGAGATTGGTCTCCCGGCGTTGAACTGCCGCCCCACTAGATTTCAAGCGAGTTGCGGCGGGATTTGGCCAACTCGACCTGCCCAATTGACTCAAACGCCTCCATTCGCGCGCCAACTCGCGGCTCCTTCCGGAACGTGTAAGTGAGGAGGTCATCATGGGGACTGTCACGCCATACGAAACGAGCGCGGGTCGACGCTGGCGCGTCCGCTATCGGACGCCAGAGCACCGCCAGACCGACAAGCGAGGCTTTAAGACCAAGCGAGACGCTGAGCTTTATCTTGCCAACGTGGAGATCTCGAAAGCGGCCGGCTCATTTGTCGATCCTCAAGCGGCACGGATCACGGTGGGGGAGCTCGCGCCAAGCTGGCTGGCGAACAAGCGTCAGGCGATGAAGCCTTCAAGCTTTCATTCGATCGAGACGTCGTGGCGCGTCTACGTCGAGCCACGGTGGACATCCGTCGCTGTAGGCTCCATCCGACCAAGCGCCGTTGCCCAGTGGATTCGCGAATTGGGCGAAGGCTCCGCCATTGCGAGTCCTCGTGCCGCGTGGACGGCCGACGCGTCGCGGCCGCGCTCTGCAACGGTTGTTCTTCGTGCGCTCGGGATCCTCGCCGGCATCCTCGATGTCGCGCTGAAGGACGGCCGCATCGCCAAGAACGTCGCCCGGGGTGCAGATGGTTCGCCACGCAAGCACTCGAACAAGCGCCGCAGGTACCTCAGCCACGAAGAGGTCATCAGCTTTGCGGCGGCCGCCGACACAGACATGCAGGCCACACTTCTGATGGTTCTCGCCTATTGTGGCCTCCGCTGGGCGGAGGCAACCGGCCTGCGTGTTCGTGACGTTTCGATGAAGCGACGTCGGCTGGAGATCAACCGCACCGCCACCGAGGTTGATGGCAACGTCGTCGAGGGCGTTCCCAAGTCGTGGGAGCGGCGCTCCGTCCCCTTTCCTGAATTTCTCTCCGAGCCCCTGGCGCGTCTCTGCGCAACGAAGGGACTCGACGACCTGGTCTTTGCCGACCGATACGGCGGCTTCCTCCGCCGTCCGAGCGCCAGCAAGAACAAGCGGTCGTGGTTCCTGACAGCGCTTGCCGGAGCCGGCCTCGAGCGCCTCACCCCACACGACCTCCGCCACACCGCCGCGAGCTTGGCAGTCAGCTCAGGAGCCAACGTCAAAGCCGTCCAACGAATGCTCGGCCACAAGTCCGCCGCGATGACCCTCGACACCTACGCCGACCTCTTCGATGACGACCTCGATGAGGTCGCGATGCGCCTCAATGAGGGAGGTCATCAGAAAAGTGTGGGCAAAGTGTGGGCACGAAGAGCCGAATCGGCTGGCTGAGGAAAGAGCAAAGGCCCCGACTTCCGCGTAATCACGCGGATCTCGGGGCCTTCGACCATCTGGAAAAATGGCGGAGAATGGGGGATTCGAACCCCCGAGGGCTTGCACCCAACACGCTTTCCAAGCGTGCGCCATAGGCCACTAGGCGAATTCTCCTGGGTCGCCACCACCCTGCGGGCGACGGCTCACAATATCTTAGCGGACGCCGGAGGCCCCGCTGTGCACGGCCTCCCAGTCGGACCCGCTACACTGGTTCGCGGCTCCCCACGTGGCGCCATCCAGGCCAACTCCCCCAGGGCGGAAACGCAGCAAGGGTAACCGGGCTCTGGCGGGTGCGTGGGGGGTCTTTTTCGTGTTCAGGCACCCGTCACACGCGCCGCGTAGAGTGTGGGCAGCACAGCAGCTGACCACTTGTTCTACGCTTTGTAGAATGACACTCCGACGAGTCGAGGTGCGGGTATGACCGAGCAGGAAGCCGTCGAGCACGGGATCGCCGAGCTCGCCTCCGAGGCGTTCGTCGTCGGGTTCCCGCTCGTGTTCGATCTGGAGCAGGTCGGGCGGTTCACCCACGAGGGGCTCGGCGCTGTTCCGCCGACGCCGTTCAACGCGTTCGGGCACGCGCGTGTGCTGGCCGGCCCGGAGACGACCTTCGTCTCGGTCAACAACGACACCCTGTACTCGATCGCGCAGCTCGACCTCAGCGTCGGGCCCGTCCGTCTCACCGTTCCCGCGGTCCACGACCGCTACTACGTGCTCCAGTTCGTGGACGCCTGGACCAACAACTTCGCTTACGTCGGCACCCGGGCCACCGGCTCGGCGGCCGGTGAGTTCCTGCTGGTCCCACCCGGCTGGGAGGACGAACGCGGAGACGAAGACCGACGCGAATCCACGGTCATCCGCTTCCCGACCAGGGTCGGCACGATCGTCGGACGCTGGGCGGTCGCGGGGGAGGACGACCTCCCCGCCGTGCACGCCCTCCAGGACGCCACCGCGCTCACCCCGACGCTCGAGACGTTCGCGCCGCCCACGGGCATCCCGGAGGTGCCGGCCGGCCCGACGGAGGCCCTGACCTTCTTCGAGCGGATGCGGGTGTGGTCGCGGGAGTTCCCTCCCGCCGACCACGACAGGGACGCGCTGGCGACCTACGAGCCGATCGGGCTCACGGGCGCGACGCCGATCGCCGAGCTGCCGGAGGACGTCCGCGACGCGCTCGAGGAGGGGTACGCGGTCGGCAAGCAGGCGCTCGAGTCGTCGCTGCACACGACCGTGCCGACCACCGACGGCTGGCAGGTGAACCTCCACGTCTTCGACTACAACACCGACTTCTTCGAGGTCGGCGCGCTCGACGGCCGCGGCTGGCAGCTCGCCGACCCGACCACGCGCTACGCCCGCCGGGCCGGCGCCGCCCTCGGCGGTCTGTGGGGCAACCACGGCTACGAGGCCGCGTATTTCCCGACCTACGTCGACGAAGCCGGCGAGCAGCTCAGCGGTGCCCACGTCTACCGGCTGCGCCTGAACCCGACCCCGCCCGTGCACGCGTTCTGGTCGCTGACCATGTACGACCTCCCGCACTTCTTCCTGGTGACGAACCCGATCGGGCGGTACTCGATCGGCGACCGGACGCCGGGGATCGTGTACGACGACGACGGCGGGCTGACCATCACGATCAGTGCGACCCGGCCGGACGACGCGAAGGCCGCCGCCAACTGGCTGCCGGCGCCGGAGGGGGACTTCCGGCCGCTGCTGCGGCTGTACGCCCCCGGCCCCGCCGTGCTCGAGGGCAGCTACCGCCTCGCGCCGATCCGGAAGGCGCGCGGCGACGAAGATCTCGATGACGGCACGAATGACCGAAGCACAGACGAGGAGACCCGCTGAAAGTGGCCCGTTCGCTCTACATCACCTCCGCGGAAGGACACACCGGCAAGTCGACGGTGGCGCTCGGCGTCCTGGAGTCGCTGCGGCACTCCGTCGAACGCGTCGGCGTGTTCCGGCCGATCGCGCGCTCCGCCGTCGAACGGGACTACGTGCTCGAGCTGCTGCTCAGCCGGGTGACCGCCGACCTCAGCTACGAGGAGGCCATCGGCGTCACCTACGACGACGTGCACGCCGACGCCGACGCGGCGCTCGGCGAGATCGTCCGGCGCTTCCGGGAGGTGGAGGCGCGCAGCGACGCGGTCGTCATCCTCGGCTCCGACTACACCGACGTGGGCAGCCCGACCGAGCTCGGCTACAACGCACGCATCGCCGCCAACCTCGGCGCGCCCGTGCTGCTGGTGCTGGGAGGCCGCATCGGCCAGGGCTTCGGCGAACGGCTCGGGCAGGCCGATCCGCGCTCGCCGGAGGAGCTGCGGCAGCTCGCGGAGCTGGCACTCGCCGAGCTGCGCCAGGAGCACGCCGGCGTCATGGCGGTCATCGCCAACCGCGCGGACGCCGACCGGCTCGACGCGATCGTGGCGGCCGTCAGCGACGCCGTGCAGGCCGCAGGCCCGGCCGCCGCCTCCGGCCCTGAGCTGCCGCCGGTGTGGGCGATCCCCGAGGACCTCTTCCTGGTCGCGCCCAGCATCCGCTCGATCATGGAGGTCACCGACGCCGAGCTGATCGCGGGCGACGAGGCCCTCCTGGCGCGCGAGGCTCTCGGCGTCGTGGTCGCGGGTATGTCGATGAACAACGTGCTGCCGCGGCTCGTGGAGGGCGCGGTCGTGGTGGTCCCCGGCGATCGCACCGAGGTGCTGCTCGCCGTGCTGATGGCGAACGCGTCCGGGACGTTCCCTTCCATCTCGGGCATCGTCCTGAACGGCGGCTTCGACCTCCCGGAGCCGATCGAGCGCCTGCTCGCGGGCCTCCGCTCGCCGCTGCCGATCGTCCGCACCCCGCTGCAGACCTACGACACCGTCGTGCGCATCACACACGCGCGCGGCCGGCTCGCCGCCGACTCGCAGCGCAAGTACGACACGGCGCTCGCGTTGTTCGAGCGGCACGTGGACGCGGAGCGGCTGCTCGCCCTGCTCGACGTCTCCCGGCACGCGGTGGTCACGCCGCTCATGTTCGAGTACGACCTCATCGAGCGGGCCCGCGCCGCCGACAAGCACATCGTGCTGCCTGAGGGGGAGGACGACCGCATCCTGCGCGCCGCCGCCACCCTGCTGGCACGCGGCGTGGCACGGCTGACGATCCTCGGCGAGCCGTTCGAGGTGCGGTCGCGCGCGATCGAGCTCGGCGTCGACATCGGCAAGGCCGAGGTGCTGAGCCCGTTCGACGACGTGCTGCGGCTGCGGTTCGCGAACGAGTACGCCAAGCTGCGCGCGCACAAGGGGATCACCGTCGACCAGGCCGCGGACACGGTCACCGACGCGTCCTACTTCGGCACGATGATGGTGCACCTGGGCCTCGCCGACGGGATGGTGTCGGGCGCGGCTCACACGACGGCGCACACCATCCGTCCGGCGTTCGAGATCATCAAGACCACCCCCGGCGTCTCCGTGGTGTCGAGCGTGTTCCTGATGGCGCTGGCCGACCGGGTGCTGGTCTACGGCGATTGCGCCGTGGTGCCGGACCCGACGGCCGAGCAGCTCGCCGACATCGCCGTCTCGTCGGCGCGCACGGCGGAGCAGTTCGGCATCGAGCCGCGCGTGGCGATGCTGTCGTACTCCACCGGCGACTCCGGCGCGGGGGCCGATGTGGACAAGGTGCGCACCGCGACCGAGCTGGTCAGGGAGCGCGCGCCGCAGCTCGCCGTCGCCGGGCCGATCCAATACGACGCCGCGGCGGACGCGGCGGTCGCGGCGGCGAAGATGCCGGGCTCGCAGGTCGCCGGCCGCGCCACGGTCTTCATCTTCCCCGACCTCAACACCGGCAACAACACGTACAAGGCGGTGCAGCGCAGCGCCGGAGCGGTCGCGATCGGGCCGGTCCTCCAGGGCCTCCGCAAGCCGATCAACGACCTCTCCCGCGGCGCGACCGTCGAGGACATCGTGGACACCGTGGCCATCACCGCGATCCAGGCGGCGCTGACATGAGCGCCGTCCTGGTGGTCAACAGCGGCTCGTCGTCGCTGAAGTACCAGCTCATCGACGCCGGGAGCGAGGAGGCGCTGGCCTCCGGGCTCATCGAGCGCATCGGGGAGCCCTCCGGCCACATCCGGCACACGGGACCCGGCGGAGACTGGGAGACCACCCTCGCGATCCCGGACCACACGGCCGCCTTCCGGGTGATGCTCGACGCCTTCGCCGCCGAGGGTCCGAGCCTGGACGAGAACCCGCTCGCCGCGGTCGGGCACCGCGTGGTCCACGGCGGCAAGCGGTTCTTCGAGCCGACGATCGTCACCGACCTGGTGGAGATCAACATCGAAGACCTCTCCGACCTCGCCCCGCTGCACAACCCGGCCAACCTGCAGGGCATCCGCGCGGCGAAGAAAGCGTTCCCGGAGGTGGAGCACGTCGCGGTCTTCGACACGGCCTTCCACCAGACGCTCGCGCCGGAGGCGTACACCTACGCCATCGACGCCGCGCTCGCCGAGAAGCACCGGGTCCGCCGGTACGGCTTCCACGGCACCTCGCACAAGTACGTGTCGGCAGCGGCGGCGGAGTTCCTCGGCCGGCCGCCCGCCGAGCTCAAGCAGATCGTGCTGCACCTCGGCAACGGCGCGTCGGTCTGCGCCGTCGACGCCGGCCGCTCGGTCGACACCTCGATGGGGATGACGCCATTGGAGGGGCTGGTGATGGGCACCCGCTCCGGCGACCTCGACCCCGCGGTGCTGCTGCACCTGGCCAGGCGCGCGGGACTCGGCATCGACGACCTCGACGAGCTGCTCAACCGGCGCAGCGGCCTGCTCGGGCTCTCCGGCCACGGCGACATGCGGGACGTCCGCCACGCCGCCGAGTCGGGGGACGCAGCCGCACGCCTCGCGCTCGACACCACCGTCCACCGGCTCAAGCACTACATCGGCGCCTACACGGCGGAGCTCGGCGGGCTCGACGTGCTGACCTTCACCGCGGGCGTCGGCGAGAACGACGCCCGGCTGCGCGCCGAGGTGTGCGCGGGCCTGGAGGTGCTCGGCATCCGACTGGACCCCGAGCGCAACGCCAGCCCCTCCCGCGACGCGCGGGTCATCTCGACCGACGACTCCCGGGTGGCCGTGCTCGTCGTGCCGACCGACGAGGAGCTGGAGATCGCCCGTCAGTCGCTGCAGGCGGTGGGCGCGGGCTGAGCGGACAGGTGCACCATGCGGCGGCGCGGCGACGGAGTCGGGCGGGACGGCAGGTCCACCCGGAGGGCCGCACTGCGGCCCGCGCTCGCCGCCTCGGTCGTCGTGGTGCTCACGATCGGCGCCGCACTGGCGGGATGCGCCAATGACGGCGCCCAGGTCGGCCCGCACTTCATCACCCCGCCGTTGATCCGCTACAGCTCCGTGCTCTGGCCGGTCCCGCTGGAGCTGATCGACGCCGAGCCCGGGACCCGGGTGCGGATCACGGCCTCCCTCGACTCCTCCCGCGGCGCCTGGACGTCCGCCGCCAGCTACGACGTCGCCGGCGACGGGACGGTCGACCTCGCGCGCGACAAGCCGCTGTTCGCGCCGTTCACCGAGCCGGACTCGGCCGGCCTGTTCTGGTCGCTGCGCGGCCCGGCGCTGGGCCCGGCCGACCTCGCCCAGCAGTGGATGCGCGACACGAACCAGGTGACTCTGACCGCGAGCGACGGCGACCGGGTCGTCGCCCGGCGCACCTTCCGGCTGGAAGGCCTGGGCGGGACGGTGGACGGCCGGACCGTCTTCACGCACGACCTCGCGCAGACGGGCGCGGGCGTCGCGCTCCCGCCGCACGAGACGCACGAGGACGTGCCGATCGGCCGGTTCTACGACGCGTCGTCCCTCGAGCGCCCGTCCGGGCCGGCTGTGCTGATTTTCGACGATCCGACCCCGGGGGCGTCGGCGGACTTCACAGCGCCGCTGCTCTCGCAGTTCGGCGCCTCGGTGTTCGTCGTGCCGATGACGTCGGCGGACGGCGTGCACCTGTCCACGGTGACGGACGCCGGGACTGTCTCGGCGATCCTGGACTGGCTGGACGCGCTCGCCTCCGTCGACGCGCGCCACGTCTTCGTCTACGGCACCGGGGCGTCGGAGCAGCTCGCGATCTGGGCGGCGAACCGGTTCCCGACCCGGCTGCACGGGCTGTTCGCCGGCGCAGGGCCCGCCGAGCTGCTCTGCCTCGCGGGATCGAGCGCGTCGCCGGTCTTCGAGCACGGCGTCGGCGTGCCCTGCGAGCGGAGCCCGGGCGTCGGGACGACGGCCGCGCCCCCGCTGAGCGTCGTGAACGGGCCGGTCATGCTGACCTGCGGTCAGGTCGACCACGTGTTCCCGGGCGCGTGCGCCGTGCAGCAGGAGCTCACCGCCACCAGGGCGCCGCGCGCGGGCGACAAGCTGCTCGTGGGCCTCGGCGCCGCCCACGCGGTCACGGTGCCGCCCGGCCTCCCCATCGCGCTGCCGGAGCCGGGCGACGGGTCCGGCGCAGGCGGCCAGGCGACCGAGCAGGCGCGGATCGCGTTCTGGAACGCGGTCGGGCAGCTCCTGCTGCGGGCGGTGCTGTCGTGAGGGGCCGGCTGCGCGCGCTCGCCGCCGCTGCCGCGATCGTCGCGGTCGCGGCCCTCACCGGCTGCGTCGCACCGGCCGGCGGAGCCCGCATCGTGGTCGCGCGCTTCGGGAACGCCACCGCCGACCCGGTCGTCGTCTCGCTCACCGGCCTGACCCCGGGGGAGGACGTCGTCCTCCGCGCCACCGCGACCACGACGGCGGGGACCTGGACCTCCCGCGCCCTCTACGCCGTCCCGCCCAGCGGCCGGGTCGACCTCTCCTCCCAGCAGCCGATCACCGCCCCGCACGTGCGGCCGGACGCCGCCGCGCCGTTCTGGAGCATGTCCGGCCCCTCCCTCAGCCAGTCGCAGCTCCAACGCGCCTGGGCCGAGGGCCCCGTGCAGGTCGAGCTCACCGCCGAGCAGCAGGGCGCCAGGGTCGCCGTCGCCCAGGTCCCGCGCACGCCCCTGTCCGCCCAGAGCGTCGAGCGCGTCGTGACGGTGGACGCCCTCGCTAGCGCCGCCGTCCCCACCAGCGCCGCCGCCCCCGCCGGCGCCGCGGTCTCCGCCGACCAGACCCAGGCGCTGCGGGCGGGGACGCTGTTCACCCCGCTGCCGACGCTCGTGCATCCGCGGCCCGGCGTCGTCCTCATCGACGGCGACGACGACGCCGCCTCCGGCGCCTTCGCCGCGCGCCGGATCGCCGCGATCGGCTTCCCCGTGCTCCTGCTCCCCGCCTTCGGGCCGGAGGGGCAGATCCCCGGCTCGGCCGCCCTCTCGGTGGAGGCCTTCGACGCCGCGCGCGCCTGGCTCGCGCGGGACCCGGGCGTCGACCCGGACCACATCGTCGTCTACGGCACCGGCCGCGCCGCCCCGCTCGCGCTCTGGTTCGCGGCGAGCGAGCCGCAGACCGTCTACGGCGCCATCGCAGCGAGCGGACCGACCGCCGAGCTGTGCGCGTCGTCGTCCGGCGCGCCGACGCTGCTGAACGAGGGCCGTCCGGTGCCGTGCGCGAGCCCGAACAGCCGGATCGCGGACACGCCCATCCTGCCGCTGAACCGCATCCCCGGGCCGCTGCTGCTCGCCTGCGGAACGGCCGACGAGCTGCTCCCAAGCGCGTGCGACTGGACCCGCGCAGGGGCGGACGAGCGCGGCGCGCGGGCGCAGGGGGAGACGCTGATCGCCCCGGGATCGGCGCACGAGCTGAGCGCGCCTCCGATGCTGCCGATCGGACTCGACGGCCTCCCACCGGCCACGGCGCAGGCAACCGAGGACGCCAGGGTGGCATTCTGGTCGCGGGTGACCGCGTTGCTGGAAGGAGCCATCGGACCGTGAACCCCGCCAGGAGGACCCGCTTCGCCGCACGCCGCGTGCTCGCGGCGCTTGCCGGCGTCGTGCTCGCGGCGGTCGCACTGGTGGGCTGCGGCGCCCAGCAGGGCGCGGCGGGACCGCGCTTCGCGCTGAGCGTGAACCCGAGCCCGGTGTGGCAGCCGGTCGGCATCCAGGTCCTCGCGCTGCCGCCGGGGCAGGAGGTGACGATCCGTGCGTCGCTGGTGCCGGGCGGGCTGTGGTCGTCGCAGGCGGTCTACGCCGTCCCGGCCGACGGCGTGATCGACCTCGCGCGCGACGTCCCGCTGGAGGCCCCGTTCACCGGTGCAGACGGAATGGGACTGTTCTGGACGATGCGCAGCAGCACGGGGGAGGCGGCGACCTCCGACGTCACGTGGGGCGGCTCGTCGTTCTCCGTCGACCTCCAGGCCTCCGTCGGCGGCCGCCGGGTCGCCGAGACCCGGGTGCAGCGCACCGGGCTGTCGGTGGCGGCGCCGTCGCGCGCGGTGTTCGACGACGGCATCACCGGCGACTACTTCCAGCCCACGAGCTCGACGGAAGGCGTGCGGCCGGGCGTCATCGTGTTCGACGGCACCGATCCGGGGGAGCCGACCGGCGTGCTCGTGTCGGCGACGCTGGCGGCCCTCGGCTTCCCGACACTCGACCTCTCCACGTACGGCTCGGCCGGGCAGCTCGACCCGCTGCGCAGCCTCCCCGCCGAGCGGTTCCTCTCCGCCCTGAGCTGGCTCAAGTCGCAGCCGGGAGTGGACGGCCAGCGGATCTTCACCTTCGGCGCCTCGCGCGGTGCGCAGCTCGCCCTCTGGGCGGCCTCCGCGTATCCGGGCACCGTCTACGGCGCGATCGCGCCGGGCGGCACCACCGGGCTGATCTGCCCGTCGCCGGTGCCGAGCCCGGCCGTGACAGTCGGAGGGGAGTGGGTGCCCTGCACGACGGGCACGCACGATCCCGCCCCGGCCGCCGTCCTCGACATCCAGCGCATCCCCGGGCCCGTCGTTCTCGGCTGCGCCGGGCGGGACGAGGAGATCGCGAACAGCTGCGCCTGGCTGGAGGCAGGGGCGCGCAAGCGCCCCCTGGAGGAGGGCGACGCGTACCTGATCGCACCGGGCGCGACGCACCTCTTCTACCTGCCGCCGTACACGCCGCTGCTGCTGCCGGCCGGCGCCGCAGCGCAGCCGACGGAGCGGGCGAGGGAGGCGCTCTGGGCGGACATCATGACCGCGCTGACGGCTCCGTCCTCGGTGCCGGGGCACTGATCGCGGCCGCCGCCGAACGCGCCGGCGCCGGAGTTCCCCGGAACGGCCGGAATGTCAGTCGCGGCAAGTAGCATGTGTGGGTGGTAACCGCTCTGTATCGCCGCTATCGGCCCGACACCTTCGCCGACATGATCGGCCAGTCGCAGGTGACCGAGCCGCTCATGACGGCGCTGCGCACCAACCGGGTCAACCACGCCTATCTGTTCTCCGGGCCGCGCGGCTGCGGCAAGACCACGTCGGCCCGCATCCTCGCCCGCTGCCTCAACTGCGCGGAGGGCCCCACCGACACCCCGTGCGGAAAGTGCGAGAGCTGCGTGGAGCTGAGCCGCGACGGCTCCGGATCGCTCGACGTGGTCGAGATCGACGCCGCCAGCCACAACGGCGTGGACGACGCCCGCGACATCCGCGAGCGCGCCATCTTCGCCCCCGCCCGCGACCGCTACAAGATCTTCATCCTCGACGAGGCGCACATGGTCACGCCGCAGGGCTTCAACGCCCTGCTGAAGATCGTGGAGGAGCCGCCGGAGCACGTGAAGTTCATCTTCGCGACCACGGAGCCCGAGAAGGTCATCGGCACGATCCGCTCGCGCACCCACCACTATCCGTTCCGGCTGGTCCCGCCCGCGCAGATGCTTGAGTACGTCCAGCAGCTCTGCGACAGCGAGGGGATGACGGTCGCGCCGGGCGTGCTGCCCCTGGTGGTGCGTGCCGGAGGCGGCTCGCCGCGCGACACGCTCTCCCTGCTCGACCAGCTGATGGCCGGCTCCGAGGGCAGCAGCATCGAGTACGAGCGCGCCGTCGCCCTCCTCGGCTACACGCACGCCGCGCTGCTGGACGAGGTCATCGACGCCATCGCCGCGCGCGACGCGGCAGGCGCGTTCGCTGCCGTGGACCGTGTCATCCAGACCGGGCAGGACCCGCGGCGCTTCGTGGACGACCTCCTGGAGCGGCTGCGCGACCTGATCGTGGTCGCCGCGACGAGCGTCGACGGCGCGGCCGCGGTGCTGCGCGGGGTGCCGCAGGACGAACTCGACCGGATGGGCGTCCAGGCGATGAAGTTCGGCGCGACCGAGCTCAGCCGGGCCGCCGACATCGTGAACGCCGCGCTCACCGAGATGACCGGCGCGACCTCGCCGCGCTTGCACCTGGAGCTGATGATCGCGCGCGTGCTGGTGCCGTCGAGCGACGACAGCGAGCGCGGGGCATTGGCGCGTGTCGAGCGGCTGGAGCGGCGGGTCGGGGTGAGCGATGCCGGTGGGGCGCGGGAGGCTGCTGCGCCTGCGCCTGCGGCTGCTCCTGCGCCGGCTCCTGCCTCTGTTCCTGCTCCTGCTCGTGCTTCGGTGCCCGCGCCTGTTCCTGCGCCGCAGCCCGCCCCTGGTACTTCGGCGCCGGTGGCCGCCCCGGTCCCGACGCCGGCCGCGCCGGAGCCCGTCGAGCCTCCCGCGAAGGCTGCGAAGGCCACGAAGACCGCGGAGCCGAATCCGGCCCCGCCAGCTCCCGAGCCGGTCGCCGCGCCCGCGACTCCGGCTGCCCCCGCGGCCGTCGGCGCCGTGAGCACGCAGCAGGTCAAGGACTCCTGGCCGCAGATCCTCGACGCCGTGCAGCGCGCCAAGCGCAGCGCATGGATGGTGGTGTTCACCGCGCAGGTCCGGTCGCTGAACGACGACGTGCTGACGCTGTCGTTCCCGAGCGACAACGACGTGCAGAGTTTCCGCCAGCCGCAGGCGCAGGGCGGCCAGGGCGTGAGCGAGTACCTCCGCCAGGCGATCATCGACATCCTGGGCATCCGGGTCAAGTTCATCGCGCGCGCCGACGGCGCGCCGGCCGGCGGCGGCTCGTCTCGCCCGTCCGCGGGAGCGCCCTCCGCGCCCGAGGCGCCGACCTGGCCGGGCGCCGATGGAGACGGTTCCGCTGCGCGCCCGGCGTCGGGAGCGGCCCCCGCGTCGTCGTCGGCGCCTGCTCCGGCCTCATCCACCGCTCCGGCGTCATCCACCGCTCCCGGCGCGGCGGCCTCGGCGTCCGTCACCGAGTGGGCGACGGTCGCCATCCCCGCGGCGGCGCCCGCCGCCGTCGCCACGCTGGAACGTCCGCAGGCCGCTCCCGTGCGCGCTGCCGCGCCGTCAGCAGCTCCTGTCACCGACGAGCTGCCACCGGACGACCTGGAGCCGCCGGAGGAGATCGAGCCTCCCTACGAGGCCGAGGTCCCGGAGGAGCCCGAGGGCGACTGGGCGGCGGCGCCATCCGCTGCCGAGACGGCCGCGCCCTCCGCAGCCCCGCAGCGCGCCGTCACGCGCCCTGCCGCTGAGCGTCAGGCTCCCGAGCGCACCCCCGTTGCGCCGCCCGCAGCCGAGCGCCCCGCCGCCACCCGCCCCACCGCGGAGCGCTCCGCCCCCGCCTCCGGCGCCCGCACGCCCACCTTCCAGGCCCCGCAGCGCTACGGCGAGGCGGTCGTCCGCGAGATCCTCGGTGCACGCTTCCTGGAGGAGCAGCCCGCCCCTCCCATGAACGGCATGAGGTAACGCCGTGTACGAGGGCATCGTCCAGGAGCTGATCGACGAGCTGGGTCGGCTTCCCGGCATCGGGCCGAAGTCGGCACAGCGCATTGCGTTCCACATCCTGCAGACCGAGAGCTTCGACGTCACCCGGCTCGCCGAGGTGCTGCTCGAGGTGCGCGACAAGGTGCGCTTCTGCGAGATCTGCGGCAACGTCTCCGAACAGCCGACCTGCACGATCTGCCGCGACCCGCGCCGCTCTCCCGACACCATCTGCGTGGTCGAGGAGGCCAAGGACGTCGTCGCCATCGAGCGCACCCGCGAGTTCCGCGGCCTGTACCACGTGCTCGGCGGCGCCATCAGCCCGATCGACGGCGTCGGGCCCGACGACCTCCGCATCCGGCAGCTCATGCAGCGCCTCGCCGACGGCACCGTGCAGGAGGTCATCATCGCGACCGACCCCAACCTGGAGGGGGAGGCCACGGCCACCTACCTCAGCCGCCTGCTGACCACGCTGGAGATCCGCGTCACCCGGCTCGCCTCCGGCCTCCCCGTCGGCGGCGACCTGGAGTACGCCGACGAGGTCACCCTCGGCCGCGCCTTCGAAGGCCGCCGCCAAGTCTCTTAACCCAGACCAACCCCTCCCGCCCCACCACCCCCAAGCCCTCATCCGCCGAGGGGCACGTCGTTGTCACTTCTGGGCGCGAAAAGCGACAACAACGTGCCCCTCGATCACCGCCTGGGCGTTCCGTCACATGGCCGGGCGGGCATATCCCCGGCCGGTAGAATGGTCACTCCCGTGAGTTCTGGAGTGCCTGTGGCCCTGATCGTTCAGAAATACGGCGGCTCGTCCGTCGCCGACGCCGAGAGCATCAAGCGCGTCGCCAAGCGCATCGTCGAGACGCGCAAGGCGGGCAACGAGGTCGTCGTGGCCGTCTCCGCCATGGGCGACACCACCGACGAGCTGGTCGACCTGGCCCACGAGGTCACGCCGATCCCCGCGCCGCGCGAGCTGGACATGCTGCTCACGGCGGGGGAGCGCATTTCGATGGCGCTGCTCGCGATGTCGATCAAGAGCATGGGCTACGACGCGCGCTCCTTCACGGGCAGCCAGGCCGGCATGATCACCGACGCCCAGCACGGCGCCGCCCGCATCGTGGATGTCACCCCCGGCCGCATCAAGGAGGCGCTCGACGAGGGCGCGATCGCCATCGTCGCCGGCTTCCAGGGCTTCAACCGCGACACCCGCGACATCACGACCCTCGGCCGCGGCGGCTCCGACACCACCGCCGTCGCCCTCGCCGCCGCGCTCGGCGCCGAGGTCTGCGAGATCTACACCGATGTCGACGGCGTGTTCACCTCGGACCCCCGGCAGGTCCCGCTCGCCCGCAAGATCGACCGCATCACCAGCGAGGAGATGCTCGAGCTCGCGGCCGCCGGCGCCAAGGTCCTGCACATCCGCGCGGTGGAGTACGCCCGCCGCCACAACGTGACCCTGCACGTGCGCTCCTCGTTCTCGAACCGGGTGGGCACGTACGTCCTCAATGAAGCAGCTGCGGCCGAGGCCGCGAAGAAGGATGGAATCGTGGAAGAGCCGATCATCTCCGGAGTCGCCACCGATCTGAGCGAGGCGAAGATCACCGTCGTCGGCGTGCCCGACGTCCCCGGCAAGGCGGCGCAGATCTTCAAGATCGTCGCGAAGGCCAACGCCAACGTCGACATGATCGTCCAGAACGTGTCCGCCGCCGCGACCAGCCTCACCGACATCTCGTTCACCCTCCCGAAGTCGGAGGGCCAGCGCGTGCTGACCGCCCTGAACGGCGAGCGCGACGAGGTCGGCTTCCAGGCCCTCCAGTACGACGACCAGATCGGCAAGCTCGCCCTGGTCGGCGCCGGGATGCGCACCAACTCGGGCGTCTCCGCGAAGCTGTTCGAAGCGCTGTACGTCGCGGGAATCAACATCGAGATGATCTCCACCAGCGAGATCCGCATCTCGGTCGTCACTCGCGCCGACACCGTGGCGGAGGCCGCCCGCGTCGTGCACACCGCCTTCGGGCTGGACGGCGACGAGAAGGCGATCGTCTACGCCGGCACCGGCCGCTGAGCCGCTCCCGCCGCCCGCGGGAATGGCCGCCGTCGCCATCCCGTTCACCTCTTCAGACCACGACACCGAAGGACACACCATGAGCGAGACCACTCCCGGCTTCGACATCGCCGTCGTCGGCGCCACCGGCCAGGTCGGCGCCGTGATGCGCCAGTTGCTGGAGGAGCGCGACTTCCCGGTGAAGAGCATCCGGTTCTTCGCATCGTCGCGCTCGGCCGGCACGAAGCTGCCGTTCCGCGGCGAGGAGATCACGGTCGAGGACGTGGAGATCGCCGACGTCTCCGGCATCGACATCGCCCTGTTCTCGGCCGGCGCCACCGGCTCGAAGGCGCACGCGCCCCGGTTCGCCGAGGCCGGCGCCATCGTCATCGACAACTCCAGCGGCTGGCGGATGGACCCGGACGTGCCGCTCGTGGTCTCCGAGGTGAACCCCGAGGCCATCGACGACGCGCGCAAGGGCATCATCGCGAACCCCAACTGCACCACGATGGCCGCCATGCCAGTGCTGAAGGTCCTGCACGAGGAGGCCGGCCTCCAGCGCCTCATCGTGAGCACCTACCAGGCCGTGTCGGGCTCCGGCCTGGCCGGCGCCGAGGAGCTGGCCGGTCAGATCCGCACGGCTGTCGCCGACGAGAACCTGCTCCAACTCGTGCACGACGGCTCGTCCGTCGCGATGCCCGAGCCGGTCAAGTACGTGCGCCCGATCGCGTTCGACGTCATCCCGCTCGCCGGCACGATCGTCGAGGACGGCTTCAACGAGACCGACGAGGAGAAGAAGCTCCGCAACGAGAGCCGCAAGATCCTCGGCCTCCCGGAGCTGCTGGTGAGCGGCACCTGCGTGCGGGTGCCCGTGTTCACCGGCCATTCGCTGTCCATCAACGCCGAGTTCGCGTCGCCGATCAGCCCCAAGCGTGCCACCGAGCTGCTGTCCGATGCGCCCGGCGTGAAGCTCACCGACGTCCCCACCCCGCTGGAGGCCGCCGGCCAGGACCCGAGCTTCGTCGGCCGCATCCGCGCGGACGAGGGCGCCCCGGAGGGCCGCGGCCTCGCGCTGTTCATCAGCAACGACAACCTCCGCAAGGGCGCCGCGCTCAACGCGGTGCAGATCGCCGAACTCGTAGCAGCCCGCCTCACGTCCCGCGTCGCCGGCTAGCCCCTCTGTCGAAGGGCACGTAAACGCCCCTAAAACGCGGTTTTAGGGGCATTTACGTGCCCTTCGGCGGCTCCGGGAACGCGCCGAGGCGGCGCGCGGCGGCGTCCTGGTGGGCCAGGCGGCGCAGCGCCGCGACCACCGGGTCGTAGAGCGCCGTCCCGAGCACCGCGTAGGCGAGCGCCCCTTCCCGGCCGCCGTCCTCCGGCATTCGGCTGAGGTCGTACTCCGCCATCGCCCGCAGGTGCTCCGCGTACACGTGGAGGCGCTCGTCCGTCATCGGGATGCCGCCGGCCTCCACCGCCTCCAGCGCGCGTTCGAGCTGGGCCACCGCGGCGAACCGCTCGTCGTAGACCTGTCCGATCGCAGCGAGAGCGGCGTGTGCGCGCGGGTAGGGCGGCTGCGCGTCGTCGAGGTACGGCGGAAGGGCCGCGACCGCGCTCCCCAGCGCGTCGAAGAGCTCGCCGTCGGGATGGTCGATCAGGTCGAGCACGTCCTTCACCCGGCCCAGCGGCAGCCCCGCCACGTCCGAGAGCGCGCGGATGAGGCCGATGCGGCGCACGTGCTCCTCGCCGTAGTCCGCGCGCGTCGCGCTGACGGCCTCCCCGGGCGGGAGCATCCCCTGCCGCAGGTAGAACTTGACCGTCGCCAGCGGCACGCCCGTCCGCTCGACCAGCTCCGAGATGCGCATCCGTCCTCCGAACCTCTTGACTACGGATACTAATACTATCTAATCTTTGGATACAGACACTATCCAACGCGCGTCATCCAACTGAGGAGCCGTCATGCTGCTGCAACCCGCCAGCGCCATCACCGCCGGCATCGTCCTGCTCACCGTCATCGGGGTCGCCTACGGCGGCACCTTCATGCTGCGCGTCGTCACCGGCAAGCAGGGGGCCAACGACCTCCAGAAGTCCTTCTTCCGCGCCGGACACGCGCACGCGGGCGTCCTCGTCATCCTCGGCCTCGTCACCCTGCCGCTGCTCGACGCCGCGAGGGTGACCGGCTGGATGCACTTCGGCGCGATCGGGGTCCTGGTCGCCGCCATCCTCATCCCCGCCGGGTTCTTCTTCTCGCCGCTCGGCCGCGACCCGCAGAAGCCGAACGGCGCGATCGCGCTCGTCTGGATCGGGTTCGGCGTGCTGCTGCTCAGCATGGTCGTCTCCGGCGTCGCCCTGATCATCGCCGGGGCCTCGGCGGCCTGAGGGATGTCTCGATATCGAGACAGAATCCCGGCGCGACGGCAGGTCCCGAGCACACTCACCGTAGGATTGTCTGGTGAGCACTGACCCCATCGACGTCGTCCTGATCGGCGGCGGCATCATGAGCGCGACGCTGGGCTCCATGATCCAGCGCGTCCAGCCCGACTGGACCATCCGCATCTACGAGTCCCTGGGCGAGGTCGCCCAGGAGAGCTCGAACCCGTGGAACAACGCAGGAACGGGCCACGCCGCCCTCTGCGAGCTGAACTACATGCCGGAGGCCGCCGACGGCAGCGTCGACCCGGCCAAAGCCATCAGCATCAACGAGCAGTTCCAGCTCAGCCGGCAGTACTGGGCCTCCCTGGTCGCCGCGGGCCACCTGCCCGCCCCGGACACGTTCATCAACGCGACGCCGCACATGACGTTCGTGCGCGGCCGCGACAACGTCCGCTACCTCCGCAAGCGCTACGAGGCGCTCAAGGACCAGCCGCTGTTCGAGGGCATGGAGTACTCCGAGGACCCGGCGACGATCGGCGAGTGGACCCCGCTGCTCACCAAGAAGCGCAACGCCAAGCAGCGCATCGCCGCCACCCGCCAGACCGCGGGCACCGACGTCGACTTCGGCGCGCTCACCCGCGCACTCGTCGACGACCTGGTCGCGAACGGCGCCGAGCTCGCCCTCAACCACAAGGTGCTCAGCATCAAGCGCACCGCGGACGAGCTCTGGAAGATCAAGGTTCGCCACGAGGTCGGCCACACGCCGCACGAGGCGCTCGCACGATTCGTGTTCGTCGGCGCGGGCGGCGGCGCCCTGCACCTGCTGCAGAAGTCCGGCATCCCTGAGATCAAGGGCTTCGGCGGCTTCCCGATCTCGGGCCAGTTCCTCCGCACCTCCAACCCGAAGATCGTCGCGCAGCACCAGGCGAAGGTCTACGGCAAGGCCGCGGTCGGCGCTCCGCCGATGTCGGTCCCGCACCTCGACACCCGCGTGGTGGACGGGGAGACCTCCCTGCTGTTCGGCCCGTACGCCGGCTTCAGCCCCAAGTTCCTGAAGAGCGGAAGCTGGTGGGACCTGCCCGGCTCGGTCCGCGCGGGCAACCTCGGCCCGATGCTCGCGGTCGCGCGCGACAACTTCTCCCTCATCAAGTACCTGGTGGGCGAGGTGCTCGCCAACCGGGCCAAGAAGATGAAGGCGCTGCAGGAGTTCATGCCGACCGCGAAGTCGGAGGACTGGGAGCTCATCACCGCAGGCCAGCGCGTGCAGGTGATGAAGAAGGACCCGAAGAAGGGCGGCGTGCTGCAGTTCGGCACCGAGGTGATCGCCTCCGCGGACGGCTCGATCGCCGGTCTGCTCGGCGCGTCCCCTGGCGCGTCGACGGCCGTGCCGATCATGGTCGACCTCCTCAAGCAGTGCTTCCCCGACCGCTACGAGGGCTGGCTGCCGACGCTGAAGCAGCTCATCCCCACGGTCGGCACCACGCTCAACGACCGCCCGGAGGAGGCCGAGCGCGTGCTCGCCGAGACCGCGGCGGTGCTCGACCTGGCGGAGAGCCCCGCCGGTCAGGTCGTCCGGGCCTGACCTCTGGCCAACCGCAGCCGATCCGTACCCGTCGGTACGGATCGGCTGGACAGTCGCGGGCGCGACCTGTTATCGTCGTCCTCGCTATGAAGTGATCACCTCCTCTCGTCCCGCGCCCGAGGCGCCGTCGATCGAGTGAGCGACCCCATAGGTCCTGCGCCGCCTGGTCATCCAGCACCGGGCGCTCCGGCGCACTCGTCGCGGAAGTCCGCCCGGCGGGAGCCTGCTCCGTGATGGAGCGCCCGGAAGGTGGTCACATTGCCAACACTCACTCTCACTCCACTGCGCGCCGACGGTGTCTCCGTCAGCTACGGCGACCGGCGCGTGCTCACCGACGTCTCCCTCACCGTGCCTCCCGGCGCCCGCCTCGGCCTGATCGGCGAGAACGGCGCGGGCAAGTCCACGCTGCTGCGGGTGCTCGCGGGGGCTGAGACCCCGGACTCCGGCCTCGTCCAGCGGCCGAAGCGGGTCGGCTTCCTCTGGCAGGAGGTCCGCTTCTCGCCCGACGAGACGCTCGCCACGCTGATCGAGGACGCCCTCGCCGAGGTGCGCGCGATCGAGCACGAGCTGGAGGCCGCGGCGGCGGCGCTCGCGGGGGACGACCCCGCGGCGCACGCGCGGTACGACGCCGCCCTCGCGGCGGCCGAGCTCGCCGAGGTGTGGTCGATCGCGTCGCGTCGCGACGCGCTCCTCGACGGTCTCGGGGTCGGCGCCATCCCGCTGGCCCGGCGGCTGGACGAGGTCTCGGGAGGGCAGCGCAGCCGGTTCGCGCTGGCCGCGCTGCTGCTCGGCCGGCCGGAGGCGCTGCTGCTCGACGAGCCGACGAACCACCTGGACGACGCCGCCGCGGCGTTCCTGGAGTCGCAGCTCCTCGGCTGGCACGGCCCGGTGCTCTTCGCGAGCCACGACCGCGCGTTCCTCGACTCGGCGGCCACCGGCCTCCTCGACCTGGACCCGACGCGCACCGGCACGACCGTGTTCGGCGGCGGCTACAGTGCGTATCTCGCCGAGAAGACGGCCGAGCGGCACCGCTGGGAGAAGCAGTACGCCGACGAGCAGGCCGAGCTCGCTGCGTTGAAGCACGCGGTCGACGTGACCGCGCGCTCCATCGCCTGGTCGGGCAAGGTCCGCGACAACGACAAGTTCGTGAAGTCGTACAAGGGCAACACCCTGGACCGGCAGATCAGCCGGCGCGTGCGCAACGCGGACGGCCGGCTGGAGGAGCTGACCAGCACGCAGGTCCGCAAGCCGCCCAAGCCGCTCGGCTTCTCCGGCATCCCCGCGGGGTTCCAGGCCGTGGGCGGGGAGGCCGGGTCGCTGCTGCAGGCGGACGACCTCCACGTGCCCGGCCGGCTGAAGCTCGACCGGTTCGCGGTGGAGGCGCAGTCGCGCGTGCTCGTGACCGGGGCCAACGGTGCAGGCAAGTCGACGCTGCTCTCGGTGCTCGCCGGGCGGATCGTTCCGCTCGTCGGGACGGTGCAGCGCCGGCGCGGCCTGCGGGTGGAGCTCCTGGAGCAGGATGTGCGCTTCGCGGACCCGACGCAGACCCCCCGGCGGATCTACGAGCTGGCGCTGGGGGAGCGGCGCGCGGAGGCCGTCCCGCTCTCGGGGCTCGGCCTGATCGCCCCGCGCGACCTCGACCGGGAGGTCGGCGCGCTGTCCGTGGGGCAGCAGCGCCGGCTCGCGCTTGCGCTGATCATGGCGCGGCCGCCGCACGTGTTCCTGCTGGACGAGCCGACCAACCACCTCTCGCTCAGCCTGGCGACCGAGCTGGAGGCCGCCCTCGGCGGATACCCCGGCGCGGTCGTGGTCGCGAGCCATGACCGCTGGCTGCGCGAGCGCTGGTCGGGGGAGGTGGTGTCGCTGCGGAGCGCCACGCTGCGCGACGCTTGACGAAGATTCGAACATATGTTCGAATAGTTCCATGAGGTGGAGCGGGCAGGAGCTGGCGGTGGAGACGCCGTCAGCCCTGCCCGGTCTCGCCCGGCTGAACAACCTGGTGCGGTCGGTGCGCACGCCGGAGTTCGCGGGCATCACGTTCCACGAGATCCTTGCCAAGTCGGCGCTCAACAAGATCCCCGGCGGGGGAGGGCCGATGCCCTTCGGCTGGACGATCAACCCGTACCGCGGCTGCTCGCACGCCTGCGTCTACTGCTTCGCGCGTCCCACGCACAGCTATCTGGAGCTCGACCAGGGCAAGGACTTCGACCAGGAGATCATCGTCAAGGTCAACGTGGCCGACGTGCTGCGCAAGGAGCTGACGAAGCCGAGCTGGGGCCACCACCCGGTCGCGCTCGGCACCAACACCGACCCGTACCAGCGGGCCGAGGGGCGCTATGCGCTGATGCCCGGCATCATCGATGCGCTGACCGACTCCGGCACGCCGTTCAGCATCCTTACCAAGGGGTCGCTGCTCCGGCGCGACCTCGACCGGCTGGCGGAGGCGGCGACGCGGGTCCCCGTCGACCTCGCGATGTCGATCGCGGTCTACGACGACGAACTGCAGCAGTCGGTCGAACCGGGAACGCCCACGACCAAGGCACGGCTGGCGACCGTCACCGCCGTCCGCGAGCACGGCCTCGACTGCGGGGTGTTCCTGATGCCGATCCTGCCGTACCTCACGGATACGCGGGCGCACCTCGATGAGGCACTGCGCCAGGCGAAGGAGGCCGGCGCCACCAGTGTGCTCTACACCGCGCTGCACCTGAAGCCCGGCGTCAAGGAGTGGTACTACCTGTGGCTGGGCCGGGAGCATCCGGAGCTGCTGCCCCAATACCGCAGCATGTACGGCCGCGGCACGTACGCGCCCAAGGAGTACCGCACCTGGCTGGCAGCGCGGATCAAGCCGCTCATCCGAGCATACCGACTCGAGCGCGGCCAGGAGGATCCGCTGACCGGGGGAGTGCGTTCGTCGGCGCTCGGGATGCTGCGCGACGGCGAGGGGGAGCGGCGTGCAGTGGATCGGGTGGCGCCCGAGGAGGTCGCGCCCGAGTCGGCGCTGGTGACGCTCGGGGTGCAGCCGACGTTGTTCTGAGGGGGTCACGCACTCCCGCGGGGTACAACACGCCGATCTGCCCGGGGTACACAGCGGGCAGGGTTGCTGCCATAATCCCCACTGGGAGGCCGCCGACGCGCGATCTCCCACCGACGCCCCCACCGTCGGTCCCTCTCGCGCCGAAGGAGTCCGGTGTCGCTCGGCCTTCCCAGCCACCTCTCCAGGCAGGCGAATTCGCGCGCGCTGGCCACGGCGGCGCGCTGGGCCGCGCTGGTCTGCCTGGTGATGGCCGCTGTCAACGTCGCGGTGTCGACGGTCGGCGGGACCACCGGCGCCGCCTCCTGGATCAGCACCCTCGTGCTGCTGCCGATGATCGCGCTGCTGCTCCTGCTGTCGCGCGGCCGGACCGTCCTGCTCACGATCGTCTACCTGCTCGTCGGCGCGGTCTGCACCTACTTCTACGTCTACCTGATCTTCGACAGCACCCCCGAGTATCAGGACACGAACCTGCTCGTCGTCGCCCTCCCCGTCGTCGCGATGACCCTCGTCGGCGGGACCGGCACCGGCTCGCTCGTCGGCGTGCTGTGGGCCACGCTCGGGTTCGCGCTCGCGGAGACCGCCGTCTTCCTCGGGGCGACAGCGGCCGGGCGGGTCTTCCGGCCCGACGCCATCTCGCTGAGCGCCTACCTGCTGCTGGTCGGCGTGCTCGCGTTCGACGGGCTCACCCGCGGCTCGCGCTCGCGGACGCAGGGCGCCATCCACCGCGCCGTCCGCGACTCCCGGCTCGTCGACCTGCGGCGCGAGCTGCTCGCGGAGTCCACGGCCGACCTCCACGACACCGTCCTCAGCGAGCTCGTCGCCGTCGCCAGCACGGAGCCGGGGGAGCTGCCCGCGCGGCTCCGGCAGCGCATCGAGTCCGACCTCCACCGCCTCGGGGGCGCCGGGATGCCCGCCGACGAGCAGAAGCCCACCGACGAGGACCCCTGGTACGACAGCGAACTGCGCCGGGCCATTGAGGACGCGCGCGACGAGGGCATCGCCATCGACATCTCCGGGGAGCGGGAGGCCGTCGCGCTCCTGAGCGCCGACGCCCGCCGCGCGGTCGGGCTCGCCGTCCGCCAGTGCCTGGTCAATGTGCTGCGGCACTCCGGCAGCGCGACCGCCGAGGTCGCGTTCTCCTGCGGCGACGCCTCCGTCTCGGTCATGGTCGTCGACGGCGGTCGCGGCTTCGCGGCGGCCGGCGTCCCCGCCGGCGACCGGCTGGGCCTGCGCCAATCGGTGCACGACAGGATCAGCAAGGTCGGCGGTTCGGTCACCGTCTACTCCGCGGAAGACGTCGGGACGACCGTGATCATGACCCTCCCGGTCGCGGAGGCGGCATGAACCAGGTGCTGTCCGAGACCATCGTCCACTACCGGTCGCTGCCCGTGGAGCGCACGCCGCAGCGGCTGGACCCGCTCGGCGTGCAGTCCGCCTGGCTCCTCGTCCCGCTGCTCGGCGCCGTCGCGGTGGCCTACGCGGTGTTCTCCACATTCCTGCACCACGCCCAGTTCCGCAGTCCCGCCCTCGCGGTCTGGGCGATCGTCGTGCTGCTCCTGGCCGTCGTCGTCGCGACGATCCGCACGCATCCCGGTCTCGCGCCGGTGGGGCTGTGGTCGCACCTGGCGATCATCGGCGTGGCCGTCGCCGCAGCCAGTCTGTTCGCCGCGTCGGTCTGGGGCCACAACCAGCGCATCCAGGACGACTGGGGTCAGATCGCCGTCGCCCTGCTGCTGGCGGCGATGCCGCTGTACCGTCCGGTCGGCGAAGTGCTCACCGTCGCCGCCGTCGCCGCCTTCGTGCTCGGCGCGCTCGCCTCCGCGCAGGGGAGGTCGCTGCTCATCACGAACCACCCGCTCGTCTACGCGACCGTCGCTGCGACGCCGGTGCTCGCCCTGGCGTTCGGCGGCGCGGGCTACGCGTGGACCATGACCGGCGAGACGCTGCGCTGGCGGGAGGTCGCCAGGGCGGGCCAGCTCCGGCTCGAGGCCGAGCTGCGGCAGGTCGCCGCGCGGATGGTCGCGCAGGAGCGCGCGACGGCGCTGAACGCCGAGGCGGTCCCGTTCCTGACCGCACTGGCCTCCCGCGGTGTCATCACCGAGGAGGACAGGCTGCTCGCGCGCAGCATCGCCGAGCGGCTCCGGGCGTCGGCCGTGGAGGCCGTCGATCGGACCTGGCTGGCCGAGACCGTCGCGCTCGCCCTGTCCCGGCGAGGCACGGGCGCGCAGGCGGACCGCCGCTCCCGCGTGCACGACCCCGAACGGCTCGAACAGGTGCTGAGCGAGGAGCAGCGCGCGGTGGTCGGCGCGCTCATCGGGACCGTCGCCGACCTCCCCGGACTCGACGCCGACAGCCTGGCCGTGACGGTGGAGCAGCCAGGGGCCCCGGTCTTCCTCCTCACCGCCCGGGTCGCCGAGCCGCGGCGCCTGCTCCGCATCGCTCTCGTCCCGTACCTCAGCGCGCTGCAGTCGGTGTCGATGGTGGCGTCCATGCGCGTTCGCGCAGGCGGGCTCACCGTCCGCTTCGCCTATCCTGAGAGGCGAGCACCATGAGCACCAGCACAGCACATCCCGGATCCGCGGCGACCCCGATCCGGCTCGCCATCCTCGACGACCACGAGATCCTCCTCGACAGCCTCGCCGCCTGGATCGACCGCAACGCCCCCGACTTCGACCTGGTCGTGCGCGCGGGGAGCTGGCTGGAGCTCGTCCACAGCGACGCGTTCCCGACCGATCTGGTCATCATGGACCTCCAGCTCCGTGAGTCCGTGTCGATCGGCGCGCGCGTGCGCACCTGCCGGGCGGCCGGCGCGAAGGTGGTCGTCCTGAGCGCCGTCGACACGCAGGAGGACCGCGACGCCGCGCTCGCCGCCGGCGCGGTCGCCTACGTCACGAAGACCCAGCCGATGGCCGAGCTGATCGGCGCGGCTCTCTCCGCGATGGGCCGCGACAACGCGGCGGGGCGGCAGGAGCCGGCGCCCGCCTGGCGCCCGCGCCCGACGGTCCCCGAGGCCTCCCGACCCAAGCTCAGCGACGGCGAGCGGCAGGCGCTCGTGCTCTACGCCGACGGCCGCACGACCTCCGAGGTGGCCCGCGCGATGAACGTGCAGTACGAGACGGCCAAGACCTACTTGCGCCGCGTTCGCGAGAAGTACGGCAAGGTCGGGAGGCCCACGAGCTCGCGTGCTGACCTCATCCGCCGCGCCGCGGAGGACGGCTACCTCACCTGACCCTCCGGCGCCCGCATAGGATTGCTCCGTGGCAAAACTGTATTTCCGCTACGGCGCGATGAACAGCGGCAAGAGCACCGCCATGCTCCAGGCGGCATACAACTACGAGGAGCGCGGGCACCGTGTGCTGCTCGCCAAGCCGGCGATCGACACCAAGGGCGACATGGGCATCCTGTCCCGGCTCGGGGTGACCAGGCAGGTGGACTACCTGATCGCGCCGGAGACCGACGCGTACGGACGCTTCCAGCAGCACCGGGAGCGCACGCTCAAGCGCTTCGGCCGCGACGTGAGCGCGCTCCTGGTCGACGAGGCGCAGTTCCTCTCCGAGGCGCAGATCGACGACCTGCTGCGGATCGCGCTGCTGGACGACGTGCCGGTGCTCGCCTACGGCATCCGCACCGACTTCCAGACGGTCGCGTTCCCCGGCAGCAGGCGCCTGCTGGAGGTCGCCCACAGCCTCGAAGAGCTGAAGACCATCTGCCGCTGCGGCCGCAAGGCGATCTTCAACGCGCGCAAGATCGACGGCGTTTTCGTCTTCGATGGCGACCAGGTCGCCATCGACGGCGCCTCGGTCAGCTACGAGGCGCTGTGCGGCAACTGCTACCTCGACGAGAGCCAGGGCGTGCTGAACAATGGCCGCCGGCACTGGCCGGCGTCCACCCCGACCGCCTACGACACCGAACCGGACCCGGACTTCACCTGATGCGCATCTCCGTCATCGGCGTCGGCTACCTCGGAGCCGTCCACGCCGCAGCCATGGCCGACCTCGGCCACACCGTCGTCGGCGTCGACGTGGACGAGGCGAAGATCGCCGCCCTCTCCGAGGCGCGGGCGCCGTTCTTCGAGCCCGGCCTCCCGGACGTCCTCGCCTCCGCCACGGCCAGCGGGCGGCTGCGGTTCACCACCGACTTCGCCGCCATCGCCGACTCCGATGTGCACTTCGTCGCCGTCGGCACGCCGCAGTCCGCGGAGGGCGACGCCGCCGACCTCCGGTTCGTTGACGCCGCGTTCGACTCGCTCCTGGAGCACGTCTCGCCCGGCGACGTGATCGTCGGCAAGAGCACCGTCCCGGTCGGCACGGCCTCCCGGCTCGCGGAGCTCGTCGCCGAGCGCGTGCCCGGCGCGACGCTCGCCTGGAACCCGGAGTTCCTCCGCGAGGGGTTCGCCGTCAAGGACACCGTCAGCCCCGACCGGCTCGTCTACGGCGTACCGGAGGGCGAGCAGGGGGCGCGGGCCGCGCGCATCCTCGACGAGGTGTACGCGGCTGCGGTGGCGAACGGCACTCCGGTCATCGTGACCGACTACGCGACGGCGGAGCTGGTGAAGGTCGCGGCGAACGCGTTCCTGGCCACGAAGATCTCGTTCATCAACGCGATGGCGGAGATTGCGGAGGCCACCGGCGCCGACGTCACACAGCTCGCGGACGCGATCGGTCACGACGCCCGGATCGGGCGGCGCTTCCTCAACGCGGGCGTCGGCTTCGGCGGCGGCTGCCTGCCGAAGGACATCCGCGCGTTCAGCGCCCGCGCGCGGGAGCTCGGCCGGGGCGACTCGGTCAAGTTCCTGGACGAGGTGGACAAGATCAACCTGCGCCGACGCGAACGCGTGGTCGAGCTGGTGCGCGAGGAGTGCGGCGCCCTCGACGGCATGCGTGTCGCCGTTCTGGGCCTGGCCTTCAAGCCGCACTCGGACGACATCCGCGACTCGCCCGCCCTGGACATCGCCGTGCGGCTCGCCGAGGGCGGCGCGATCGTCATGGCGACCGATCCGGAGGCGAACGCGAACGCGCGCCGCCGCGCCCCGCAGCTCGCGTACGCGGATTCGGCGGCCGAGGCCGCGGCGGGCGCGGACATCGTCGTGCTGATCACCGAATGGCCGGAGTTCACCGGGCTCGACCCGGAGGAGCTGGGCGCGCTGGTCTCCCATCGCCGGGTCATCGACGGCCGCAACGCGCTCGACGCCGAGCGGTGGCGCGCCGCCGGCTGGCAGTTCCGCGGACTCGGACGCTGACGACGCCGACGTGCCCCCATTTGGGGTACGCCGGGGGCTGATGAAAAAACTGAGGATTTGTTACCTTTGTCCTCATGGCGACTGGTCTCTCGCACCACGACGCGCCGCCGCGACCCGCGGCTCCGCCGTTCGAGGCGCGCCACCGCCACCGGAGCCGCCGCGGTCGCGGCATCGTTCTGGCCCTGATCGTCGTCGCCGGCCTGGTCCTCCTCGCCATCGCGTGGATCGGCGTGCGGGGATTCCTGGCCCAGCAGGAGCTCAACGCCGCCGTGCCGGATGTGAAAGCCGTCCGTGCCGCCGTCGCGGCGAACGACCCCGCCCGGGCCGCGTCGGCCGCCACCGCGCTGCAGAAGCACGCGCACGCCGCAGCGTCGCTCACCGGCGACCCCGTGTGGCAGCTCGCCGAGGGCATCCCCTGGGTGGGCGCGAACCTGTCGGCGGTGAGCACGATCTCCACGGCCACCGACACGGTGGCGTCCGATGTCATCAAGCCCCTCGTCTCGATCGCGGGTTCGGTGGACCCGCGCACCCTGCGACTGTCGAACGGCAGGCTGGACCTCGCGCCCCTCGTGGCCGCCCAGCCCGTGATGGCCAAGGCGCAGACGGCCTTCGACTCGGCCAGGACCGACATCGGGTCCATCGACCAGAGCAGCGTGATCAGCCCGATCGGCACGGCCGTCGCCAAGATGCGCTCCCTGATGACCGAGGTCGCTCCCGATCTGCAGGCCGTCAGCAACACCGTCCGGCTCCTGCCGGGGATGCTCGGAGCGGACGGCCCCCGTTCGTACCTCATCGCCGCGCAGAACCCCGCCGAGCTCCGCGCCACCGGCGGCCTCATCGGCTCGATCGCGCTCGTGAACGCGGACAAGGGCGCGGCGGCGCTGTCCACCGAGGTGGCCGGGACCTCCATCGGGCCGTGGCCGACGCCCGTCTTCGACGTGCCGGCAGCGACCTCCGGCCTCTACGGACCGCTGGTCGGCCGATACCTCCAGGACGTCAACTACACCCCCGACTTCCCGCTCGCGGCGCGGACGGCCGCGGCGATGTGGGTGAAAACGCACGGCGGAGTCGTCGACGGCGTCATCACCGTCGACCCGGTCGTCCTGAGCGCGATGCTGAAGGCGACGGGGCCCGTTGCGCTGCCCTCCGGCGACGTGCTGACCTCCGCGAACGCCGTGCCGCTCCTCCTCAGCGGCATCTACGCGCGCTATCCCGACGCTCCGCAGAAGCAGGACGCGTTCTTCAGCAAGGCGGCGACGGCCGTGTTCGACCGCGTCATGAGCGGAGTCGACGGCGCGGCGCTGGTGAAGGCGCTCGCGGCTTCCGGGACCTCGGACCGCATCCAGATCTGGAGCTCGCACCCGTCGGAGCAGTCGATCCTGCAGACCACGACGCTCGCCGGGGCCCTGCCGGTGTCGACGCCGGAGAACGCCGCCCTCGGCGTCTACTTCAACGACGCCACCGGCTCGAAGATGGACTACTACCTCCGCACGTCGGTGGGTGCGGGCGCCGCGGTCTGCCGTGCCGATGGGAAGGTGACCTCGATGCTTGAGGTCACCTTGAAGAACAGCGCGCCCGCGAATGCGGCGACCGCTCTTCCGGCCTACGTCACGGGAGCCGGGTCCTATGGTGTCCCGCCCGGCGAGATCAAGACGCGGATCGCCTTCTACGGACCCGAGCAGGGGCTCCTCGCCGAGGTGAAGAGCAAGGGCGTGGACATCCCGTCCGTCGCAGGAACGGACAGCGGGCGCCCGGTCGCGGTCGTGGAGGTGCTGCTCGCGCCTGGCCAGTCGAAGACGGTCGACGTGCAGTTCCTCGGCACCGCGCAGTGGGCTCCCGGCTACACGGTCGACGTCACCCCGACGCTGAAGGGGGACGGCTCGACCCCCGATGTGGGGGCACGGCCCGCGGTCGCGAGGATTGCCGTGCCGTGTTCCTCCGTCGTAAAGTGAGCATTAATCATTAATGCCCGACGCACTCATCGGGCGAGGGGAAGGCGTACCCGAATGTTGAAGAAGATCCTGGCGGCCGCAGCCGTCACCGCGGCGCTGCTCCTCGCGGCGCCTGCGGCCGCGAATGCCGTGTCGTACCCGAGCGGCGCACCCTGCACGTTCGACGTGAGCGTCACGCAGGCCGGACACACCGCGACCCTCACGTGCATCCCTGGCACCTGGGCGGACGGGGAGAGCATCACGTGGGTCGGCAGCGGCTCGAACGGCTCCGGCATCGTCATGGCGAGCTCGGTGACGTTCACCAAGCACTCCAACTCGGACGGCAGCGACGTGCTCAAGGTGACGCTCCCGTCCGACGCGACGGGCGTGTACACGATCACCGGCACCGGCGCCACGAGCGGCCACGTCTGCTCCGCGTCGCTCACGGTGACACCGGCCGACGCGACCTCGTCGACCATCAACGACCCGGGCAGCTCCGGCCTCGCCGACACCGGCTCCGTGATCGCCGAGTGGTCGATCTGGGTGGGCGGCGGCCTCCTGGTCATCGGCCTGGTGAGCGTCGCCGTCGCGGCGTGGATGCGGAAGGTGCGGTCGTCCTGACCTGACAGGGCCCGTCCGTGACGGGTCCGCCGGAATGGCGGGAGGGCGGCAGCGGTTGCCCTCCCTGTGACCTCCACCAGCATCCCCCTCAACGTCCTCGACCTCGCCAGCAGGCCCGCCGGCGGCAGCAACGCCGACGCCGTAGCCGGGACGGTCCGCCTCGCACAGCAGGCGGAGCGTCTCGGCTACCGGCGTTTCTGGGTGGCGGAGCACCACGGCATGCCGGCGATCGCCTCCAGTGCGCCGGCCGTCCTCATCGCGGGCGTCGCAGCGGCGACCGAGCGCATCCGGGTCGGCTCGGGCGGCGTGATGCTCCCCAACCACGCACCGCTCGTCGTCGCGGAGCAGTTCGGCACCCTCCGCGCGCTGTACGGCGACCGCATCGACCTCGGCATCGGCCGTGCGCCCGGCACCGACGGCGCGACCGCGATGGCCCTGCGCCGCAGCGCGGAAGGCCTCGGGGTGGACGACTTCCCGCAGCAGCTCCTCGACCTGTTCGGCTTCTTCTACGGCGGCATGAGCGACGCGAACCCGCTGCACAGCATCACCGCCGTGCCGGGCCTCGGCGACGCTCCACAGGTCTGGCTGCTCGGCTCCAGCGGCTACAGCGCCCAGGTCGCCGCGGCCCTCGGCCTCCCGTTCGCGTTCGCCCACCACTTCGCGGGGGAGAACACGGAGGCCGCCCTGGACCTCTACCGCTCGCGCTTCGAGCCGGGGGAGCAGCTGGCCGAGCCGCACGCCATGATCGCCGTGAACGTGGTGTCGGACGACGACCCGGAGCAGGTGCGCGCGCTGTCCCTGCCCGGCCAGCTCTCGTTCCTGCGTATACGCCGCGGCCTCAAGCCGCAGCCGGTGAGCGTCGAGGAGGCCCTCGCCTACGAGTTCAGCCCCGCCGAGGAGGAGTTCATCGCCGCCCGCAACGCCCGCCAGGCGATCGGGACTCCCGACCATGTGAAGTCTCGCCTCGACGCGCTGATCGCCTCGACAGGAGCGGACGAGCTGATGGTCTCCTCCGGAGCTGCGACGGTGGAGGGCCGCATCCGCTCCCTGGAGATCGTGGCGGGGCTGTACCCGCAGGCGTGACGGCCTCCATGACGCAGCGTGACGGACCGTGACGGCCGGAGGGGCGCTCCGGGAGGGCCGGGGGTAGCGTTGGGCCCGTTCCCGACCTACACAGGCCCGGCCGACACAGCCCCGACCCACACGGTCCCGACCCCACCCAGCGAAGGCGGTACCCCAATGGCACGCACACCCCACGTCGTCGGCGTGAGCGGCAGCCCCACCGCGCCCTCCCGCACGACGGTCCTCGTGGACGCGGTCACGCGCTCGTTCGCCGAGGCGACGGGCGGGACCGCCACGACCATCGAGCTCGCGCCCCTGCTCGGCGAGCTGGGCGCCGCCCCGTTCCGCAGCGGGCTGAGCCCGCGGGTGCAGGAGGCGTTGCAGACGGTGGAGGCCGCCGACGTCATCGTGGTGGGCTCACCGGCCTACCGCGCGACCTACACGGGCCTCTTCAAGCTCTTCTTCGACCACATCGGCCAGTACGCGCTGGTCGACAAGCCGATCGTCCTCACCGCGACCGGCGGCAGCGACCGCCACGCCCTGCTGGTGGAGCACCAGATGCGCCCGCTGTTCGGCTTCTTCCAGTCCCTGACGCTGCCGCTGGGCATCTACGCGAGCGAGTCCGACTTCACGGACTACGCGATCTCCTCCGACGACCTCCGCGAACGCATCAACACGACGGTGTCGCGCACGCTGCCGCTGATCCGCTCGCACATCGACCCGGAGCCGCTGTACGCGACGGTGGATTTCGCGCGGCCTGACGCGTTCTAAAGGGCGGGTCGGGGTGCGCCCTACGCGCTCCCCCGAACGCCGCTCCTCGCTTCGCTCGGGGCGTCGCCCGGGGCCCCTCGCGGCAGGGGCCCATTAGACATCAGCGAACAGTGGTAAGACAAAAGGACAGCCGACTCGCTGAGCGAGCCTGCTGTCCTTTTGTCTTACCACTGGGTCGGGGTGCGCCCTACGCGCTCCCCCGAACGCCGCTCCTCGCTTCGCTCGGGGCGTCGCCCGGGGCCCCTCGCGGCAGGGGCCCATTAGACATCAGCGAACAGTGGTAAGACAAAAGGACAGCCGACTCGCTGAGCGAGCCTGCTGTCCTTTTGTCTTACCACTGGGTCGGGGTGACAGGATTTGAACCTGCGGCCTCTTCGTCCCGAACGAAGCGCGCTACCAAGCTGCGCCACACCCCGGTGGCCCGAAGGCCTCATCTAGGATACACGAGCGCGAGGGGTGCGAATGACCACGCGGCTCACTCCGACGCCGTCAGCGTGACCAGCGTCGCCTCCGGCCGGCACGCGAAGCGCACCGGCGCGTAGATCGACGTCCCGAGGCCCGCCGACACGTTGAGGTAGGCCGCCCGGAATGCGTGCCGCCAGATGCTGAGTCCCTTGACCTGGGAACGCGGGATGTCGCAGTTCGTGACCAGCGCGCCGAACCCGGGGACGCACACCTGACCGCCGTGCGTGTGGCCCGCGAAGATCATCGAAGCGCCGTAGGTGACGAATGCGTCGAGCACCCGCCGGTACGGGGCGTGCACCACGCCGAGCGTGACAGTGGGGCGCTCCGTGCGCGGCTCGTCCGCCGGCCACATCGCGTCGTCGGAGTACGGGTCGTCCTCGCGCAGCTCGTCCAGGGCGCCAGGGATCGCTTCCACACGGTCCGCCTGGATGTGCGGGTCGTTGACGCCGAAGAACTCGAGGTGGGTCCCTCGGATGTCGAGCGCGCCGGCCGCGTTGTTGAGGTTCAGCCAGCCGAGGCTGTCGAAGTACGCCGTGAGCGCCTTGTCGTCGAGGCGGGGCGCCGTCGACGAGTGCCGCTTCGACGGGCCGAGGAAGTACTTGAACGGGTTCTTGAGCTGCGGGCCGTAGTAGTCGTTCGAGCCGTGAACGAAGACGCCGGGGATGCCGTGGAACGCGTCGAACGCGGCGCGGATGCCCTCCAGGCCGTTCTCGTGGCTGAGGTTGTCGCCGGTGTCCACGATGAGGTCCGGCTGGAACCGCGCGAGCTGGCGCAGCCACTCCTGCTTGTCGGCCTGCCACGGCGCCATGTGCAGGTCGGAGAGGTGCAGCACCCGGATCGGCTCGGCGCCGGCCGGCAACACGGGGACGCTCACCTCGCGCAGCGTGAACGCGCGGCGCTCCACGAGCGAGCCGTACGCGAACGCGGCCGCGCCCGCGCCGGCGAGAACCGCGAGTGCGGTGCCCACCGGCCGGAAGCGTGAAGCGCCCGGCACTAGCCGCCCGCTCCCGGTCCGGGAGTCGGGGTGCTCTTCTGAAGGGTCAGGGTCACCGGGGTGCCGGCCTTGGCAGCTGTACCCGCACCGGGGTCCATCGCCTGGACGACGTCGTCAGGGGACGCGCCGCCCCCGACCTTCGCCACGAAACCGGCCGCCGCCAGGGCCGCCTGCGCCGCCGAGAGCTTCTGGCCGATGACGTTCGGGATGGCGACGAGCGACCCGTTGCTGGTGTAGATCGTGATGACGGTACCCTTGCCGACCTGGGAGCCCGCAGGCGGGTTGGTCGACGCGACCGTCCCAGCAGCGGCGGCGGAATCCTGCGGACCGCCGTCCGCGCTGTCCAGGCCGAGGCTGGTCAGGATGGCCTTCGCCTCGTCGGGCGACTTGCCGGAGAGGTCGGGGACCGCGACCTGGACGCCCTGCACGAGCTTGCTCGGAGGCGCCTTGAACGGGTCGCCGCCGTACTTGCCCACCGCGGCGGACATCATGGTCCGCATCACGGCCGTTCGTGCGATGGCGGGCGTCGTGCCGTGCGTGGGGTAGATCCTGCGCATGTCCTGGTGACCGGTGACGTTTCCGACCCAGTACGCACCGGCGACCTTGGTGGTCGCCGCGACCAGCCACAGCTGCTCGTTGTTCTCGGTGGTGCCCGTCTTGCCGAGCATGTCCTTGCCGGTCGTGTTCATCCCGCTGGCCGTTCCACCGCTCTGGAGCGGACCCTGGAGGCCCTTGGCCATCGCGTTGGCGATGGCGGGGTCGATCGACTGCGTGCACTTGCTCGCGGGCGCTGCCACCTCTTTGCCGTCGCCGCTGACGATCTTGTCGATCGCGATCGGCGAGCAGGTCATGCCGTTGTTCGCGATGCCGGCGAACGCCGTCGCCATCGTCAGCGGGGCGATGTTGTTGGTGCCCAGCACCGACGCGGGTGTGGTGCCGAGCGGCGTGCCGGTCGCGGTGTGGACCCCGAAGGCCTCCGCTTCGCTGCGGATCTGGCAGAGGTCGAGCTGTGAGGCCATCGCGATGAATGCGGTGTTGATCGACTGGGTCGTGGCGCTCTGGACGGTGCGGATGCCCTCTTCGCCGCTGGAGTCGTTCGTCGGCCGGTACGTGCCCGTCCAGTCGCCGTCGCAGGTGTCCTTGAACTTCGTGTACGTGCGGATGTTCGCGTTCACGGTTTCGTTGAGCGAGTGCCCCTGCTTGAGCCACTCGGCCAGCGTGAAGACCTTGTACGTGGAGCCCACCTGGAAGCCGCCGGAAGCGCCGTAGGCGTAGTCGGTGGCGTAGTTGATGCTGGTGTACTGCGCTCCGGAGTTGAGGACATCCGGATCCTGGCTGTACTGCTTGTTCTGTGCCATGTAGAGCACGCGGCCGGTGCCCGGCTGGACGCCGACCAGCACGCCGCCGATGTCGACCTTGTAGACCTGCGGCACGTACGACGCGAGCGTGTCCTCCGCGACCTTCTGCAGGTCCATGTCGAGCGAGGTGTAGATCTTGTAGCCGCCGCGGTTGAAGTTGGCCGTGCGGGTGTCCACGTCCTTGCCGAACGAGGGGTCGTTGAGGATGATCTTCTGCACGTAGTCGCAGAAGTACGCCGCCCCTCCTGCGGTCTGGCAACCGCGCGCCGAGGGCGTGATCACCGGCTGGATCGGCGTCTTGATCGCCTCGTCGTACTGCGCCTTGGTCAGCTTCTTGTACTCGTACATCTTGCCGAGGATGTAGTCGCGGCGCTCCTTGTTCTTGGCGTAGCCGTCCTTGGCGCCGTTCGTCTCGGAGTCGGGGTTGTCGATCTTCAGGCCGGTCGGCTCGTTGACGATCGCGACCAGGCTCGCGGCCTGCGCGGGGGTCAGCGCGGCGGCCGTGGTGTTGTAGTAGTAGCGGGCCGCGGCCTCGATGCCGTAGACCGAGCCGCCGAAGCCGGCGATGTTGAGGTAGCCCTCGAGGATCTGGTCCTTGGTGTACTTCTTCTCCAGGCCGATCGCGAACTTCATCTCCTTGACCTTGCGGTCAGGGGTGACGCCCGTCGAGTCGTCGACGCAGCTCTGGTACGCCTTCTTCTCCGCTGCGGTCTTGACCGGCAGGGCCTCGCACTTCTGCAGCAGCACGTTCTTGACGTACTGCTGGGTGATCGAGGAGCCGCCCTGGACACCGCCGCCCGAGACCGTCGACAGGACCCCGCGCATGGTGCCCTGGATGTCGACGCCGCCGTGGCTGTAGAACCGCGGGTCCTCACCGGCGATGGCGGCGTCCTTGACCGCCTGCGACATCTGGTCGAAGCCGACCGGGAGGCGGTTCTGGGAGTAGAAGGTCGCGAGCGGGACGTCCTGGTCGCCGTTCTTCGCGTAGATCGTGGTCGGCTGGGCGAGCTGACCGATCTGGAGGTACTCCGGGAGGCCTTCGAACACGCCGATGCCGTTGTTGGCGGCCATGCCCGTCACGGCGATGGCGGGGGTGACGGCAGCGGTGACCAGAAGACCGGCCACGGCACTCATGCCGACGAACGCGCCGACTGCTCCGAGCACACCTCTAGCCTGTGGTTTTTGCGCAGACATAGGATCAGAGTAGGCGATGAAGCTGTTAAACCCCCCGAATGAAAAGAGCACCATGCTGCGCTGGGAATACCTTACGACTCCTCTCATGATCCATAACACGGCCGCCATCCTCAACAACTGGGGTTCGGAGGGGTGGGAGTTGGTGCAGGTGGTGACCGGCCCCGAGGGCGGTCTGGTCGCCTACCTCAAGCGTCCGGTGCCGGCTGAGGACGCCGCCTGATGGGCGCCGTCGAAGCACGCCTGGCCGAGCTCGGGATCGACCTCCCGGACGTCGTGCCGCCCGTTGCCGCCTACACGCCGGCCGTCGTCGACGCCGGCCACGTGTACACCTCCGGCCAGCTCCCGATGGTCTCCGGCTCCCTCCCGGCGACCGGCAAGGTCGGCGACGGTCACGGCCTCGTCCCGGCCGACGACGCCAAGGAGTACGCCCGCATCTGCGCCCTCAACGCGCTCGCCGCGGTCAAGAGCGTCATCGGCTCGCTCGACCGCGTGACCCGGGTCGTGAAGGTCGTCGGCTTCGTCGCGTCCGACCCGTCGTTCATCGGCCAGCCCGGCGTCATCAACGGCGCGTCCGAGGTGCTCGGCGAGATCTTCGGCGACGCCGGCGTGCACGCCCGCTCAGCGGTCGGCGTCGCGGTCCTGCCGCTCGATGCGCCCGTCGAGGTCGAGATCGTCGTCGCCTTCGAGTAGAAGCAGCGCAAACAGGAACCGCCGCGGATAGCCTGATCCGCGGCGGTTCTTCGTCTGCGCTTCTGAGGCGGTGGCGCCTAGGTGAGCTTCGCCTGGATGGAGCTCATCACGGCCGTGTCGGCGAGCGTCGTCGTGTCGCCGACCTCCCGGCCCTCCGCGACGTCCTTCAGCAGGCGGCGCATGATCTTGCCCGAGCGCGTCTTCGGCAGTTCCGTCACGATGAAGATGTCCCGTGGGCGGGCGATCGCGCCGATCTGCTCGGAGACGTGCTTGCGCAGCTCCGCCGCGACATCGATCGACTCGGCCGTCTCCAGCTGGTTCTGCTTGATGATGACGAACGCGACCACGGCCTGGCCGGTCGTCTCGTCCGCGGCGCCCACGACCGCTGCCTCCGCCGTCAGCGGGTGCGCGACCAGCGCGGACTCGATCTCGGCCGTCGAGAGGCGGTGGCCCGAGACGTTCATCACGTCGTCCACGCGGCCCATGAGCCAGATCTCGCCGTCCATGTCGTAGCGGGCTCCGTCGCCGGCGAAGTACTTGTCGCCGAACTTCGACCAGTAGGTCTCCACGAAGCGGTCCGGGTCGCCCCAGATGCCGCGCAGCATGCTCGGCCACGGCTCGGTGACGACGAGGAGGCCGCCTTGGTCCTTGCCGACCGGAACGCCCGCCTCGTCGAGGATGTCGATCGAGATGCCCGGCAGCGGCACCTGTGCGCTGCCCGGCTTGAGCGTGGTCACGCCGGGGAGCGCGGAGACCATGATCGCGCCGGTCTCGGTCTGCCACCAGGTGTCGACGATCGGGGTGGAGCCGCCGCCGATGACGTCGCGGTACCACATCCACGCCTCGGGGTTGATCGGCTCACCCACGGAGCCGAGCACGCGCAGGCTCGACAGGTCGAACTTCTGCGGGTGCTGGCGACCGATCTTCATGAAGGAGCGGATGGCGGTCGGCGCCGTGTAGAAGATCGAGACCTTGTACTTCTCGATGATCTCCCACCAACGGCCGGGGTGCGGCGTCTCCGGGGTGCCCTCGTAGAGCACCTGGGTCGCGCCGTTGGCGAGCGGCCCGTAGACGACGTAGCTGTGGCCGGTGATCCAGCCGACGTCTGCGCTGCACCAGTAGACGTCGGACTCCGGGTGGAGGTCGAAGACGTTCTTGTGCGTGAACGCCGCCTGGGTCAGGTAGCCGCCCGAGGTGTGCAGGATGCCCTTCGGCTTCCCGGTCGTGCCGGACGTGTAGAGGATGAACAGCGGGTTCTCGGCGGGGAAGGCCTTGGCGACGTGGTCGGCGTCGACGAGCGCGATCTCGTCCTGCCACCACAGGTCGCGGCCCTCGGTCCAGGCGACCTCGTTCTCGCCGCGCTTGACGACGAGCACGTGCTCGACCGTGGACTCGCCGTTCGCGAGCGCCGCGTCGACAGCGTCCTTGAGTGGGAAGACCCGGCCCTTGCGCCAGCCGCCGTCGGCCGTGACGACGAGCTTGGCCGACGCGTCGTCGATGCGCGACCGGAGGGACTCGGCGCTGAAGCCGCCGAAGACGACGGAGTGGACCGCGCCGATGCGCGCGACGGCCAGCATCGCGATGACGGCCTCCGGGATCATCGGCAGGTAGATCGCGACGCGGTCCCCGGCCTTGATGCCCAGGCTCGTGAGCAGGTTGGCCGCCTTCTTGACCTCCGCTGTCAGCTCGGCGTACGTGATCGAGCGGGTGTCGCCTGGCTCGCCCTCCCAGTGGATGGCGACGCGGTCGCCGTTGCCGGCGAGGACGTGGCGGTCGAGGCAGTTGTAGGCCACGTTGAGCTCGCCGTCGTCGAACCACTTCGCGAAGGGAGGGTTGGACCAGTCGAGAGTGCGCGAGAAGGGGGTGTGCCAGTGCAGGAGGTCGCGCGACTGGTCGGCCCAGAATCCGAGCCTGTCGGCCGATGCTCGTTCGTAGAGTTCGGCTGTCGCGACCGCGTTCGCGGCGAACTCCTCGCTGGGCGCGAACCGCCGGGCTTCGTGCAGCAGATTGTCGATTGTGTTGCTCATGGGGAGTCTTTTCGCTCCTTCGCGATGCTGGTGTTCGAGTCGTGGCGCGACAATCCTTGACTCTACAACCAGCGGGTGACGGCCTCCGAGCAGACTTGCGTTTGCATTGATTCTGCGTAAACTAGGCAGCGGCCGAATGACAAATTCTGGCGTGCGGCGCAATCGATTCCCCCCAATCATGCGCCGCAGTGGCCGCACCTGTTCCCCCCAATAGGTGCGGCCCCCCTTTTTTAACCCGGCGACTCATGCTTGGTTCCTCTCGCGGACTTGTCCACGACCTGATGTGGATGACGCGGGTTCTCCACAGATCCGCGACGCCGGCCCCGGACGTTCTTCCGGCTTCGTAGCGTCGAGGTCATGAGGAATTCAAGCCAGTGGATCGCACCGTCGATCGCGACGGTCCCGCAGCCGACACAGCTCGCACCGCCCCTGCCGAGGACATCGACGCCTCCCGTGCGCGCGGCGCCCGCCCCCGACATCTGGGACACGTTCGGCCCCCTCGCTCCGTACCTGATGCGCGACGGCGTCACGGACCTCTTCGTCACCGGCGACGGCGTCCTCTGGTCCGACGGCGGCCCGCGCGGCCTCCACCGGGTCGACGGCTGGACGGCCGACGCACACGCCGCGCGCCGGCTGGCGACGAGGCTGATCGCCACAGGCGGCAGGCACATCGACGAGGCAACGCCGTTCGTCGACGTGAGGCTCCCCGGCGGAGTCCGCGTCCACGCGGTGCTCCCGCCCATCTCCACGGGAGGGACTCTGCTGTCGATCCGCGTCCCCGCACGCGCTGCCCTCACGATGGACGACCTCGTCCGGGTCGGTTCGGTGACCGCCGATGGCGCGGCCCTGCTCCGCGCGGCAGTGTCCGCCCGGACGAACATCCTCGTGACCGGCGCCGGCGGCGCGGGCAAGACGACGCTGTTAGCGGCCGTCCTGGCGAACGCGCCGCCCGCCGAGCGCATCGTGCTCATCGAGGATGTCGCCGAGCTCCGCGTCCCGCACCCGCACGTCGTCGGCCTCCAGACCCGCCAGCCGAACCTCGAGGGCGCCGGCGGTGTAGGACTGCGCAGACTCGTGCGGGAGGCGCTGCGAATGCGGCCGGACAGGCTCGTCCTCGGCGAGTGCCGCGGAGAGGAGGTCGCCGACCTGCTCTCCGCCCTGAACACCGGACACGACGGCGGCGCCGGAACCCTCCACGCCAACTCGCTGGGCGATGTCCCCGCCCGCATGGAGGCACTGGGCGCCCTCGCCGGCCTCGACGACATCGCGACAGCGCGGCAGACGATCAGCGCGATCGGACTGATCGTCCACCTCGAGCGCTCGGGAGACCGCCGCCGGGTCGCCGGCTTCGGCCGGTTCACAACGACCCCGGACGGACGACTGGCGGTGGTGCCGCATGGGTGAGCGACGCGAAGCAGCCCGCGATCGAGCGCGGCGCCCCGCCGACGACCTCCTGTCGGGGTCGGTGGAGGCGCTCGCCGTGCTCCTCGATGCCGGCATCTCGCCCCGGTCGGCATGGGAGTACGTGGCCGCGGAGGCGACGCATCCCGCTGTCGTCCGGGCGGCGACGCTCGTCGCCGCGGGAGTCCCGCCGTCCGAGGCGCTGGCCGCGGCGGCCCGGGGTGGCCGGGCGGGTGCAGCGACAGGCAAGAAGGCTGAGATCGGCCCGGTCGGCGGCGGGGATGCCGGTGTCGCAGCCGTCGCGGCGGCGTGGGCCATCGCGGAACACGCGGGCGCCTCGCTCGCGCCTGCGTTGCGCGGCGCGGCCGAGGCCCTGCGCGATCGAGCGGGAGGCGAACGCGACATCGCCACCGCGCTCGCCGGCCCACGTGCGACGGCACGGCTGATGTCCTGGCTGCCGGTCGTCGGGGTCGCCATGGCCTACGCGATCGGCGTCGACGTGATCGGCACGCTGGTCACCGGACCGCTCGGCTGGATCGCGGCCGGGTCCGGGTGCGGTCTGCTCATCGCGGGCCGGTCCTGGACGCGCAACCTGGTCCGGTCGGCTTCGCGGGCGGGACCGGTCTCGGGCATCCAGCACGACCTGACGGCGATCGCGCTCGCCGGCGGCATGTCGGTGCCGGCCGCCCGGGAGACGATCGAACAGGTCGCTCGTCGCATCGGCCTCGACGCGGTCGTGGACGGCGACGCGTCCGTCGACAGGGTGCTCCGCATCGCGGAGCGGGCAGGTGCGCCGGCGATCGAACTCCTGTCCGCCGAAGCCCGGCAACAGCGGCGGACCGCTTGCGCGGAGGGCCGGCGCCGGGCGGAACTGCTCGCCGTGCGGCTGCTGCTCCCGCTCGGCGTGTGCGTGCTTCCCGCGTTCGTGCTCCTGGGCGTGGTGCCCGTCATCCTCGGGATGGTGTCCTCCACCTTCGCCGACCTCACCTGAGTTGTCCACAGATTCGGGAGCGCCGCCCACCACGGAGACGCCGGACGAGACGATCGATATGCGCCGCCGGACCCGGCGGGAACGACAGAAACGAACGAAAGAGAAAGGGATCGCACATGCGGGAGATCATCCACAGGCTGCGCTGGGAGGAACGGGGAGCGAGCACGGCGGAGTACGCCGTGACGACGATGGCCGCAGTGGCGTTCGCCGGCACGCTGCTGATGCTGTTGCGCGGCGACGAGGTGAAGTCCATCCTCACCGACCTCGTCAGACGGGCCCTGACGGTCGATGGCTGACGACACGAGAGGGAGCCGAATGCGCGGGGGCGGCTCGCGAGCCGCGGTCGTCTCGAACGCACGGAGCCGGCCGCGCGACGATCTCAACCGGCCGGGCGACGATCTCACGTGGCCGGGCGGCATCGGGCCCGAACCAGCCGGCGAACGGGGGAGCGTGACGGCCGAGTTCGCAGCGGCCCTCCCCGCTGTGCTCGTGTGCCTGGCGCTCTGCGTCGGGGCCATCCAGGCGGGAGCTCAACAGGCACGGCTACTCGATCATGCGGCGGCTGCGGCGCGCCTCATCGGTCGGGGCGACGCAGCGCCCCCTCCGCCGGAGGGTGCGTCCCGTCGGGTCGGGTCCGGCGACGGGTTGCTGTGCGTGACAGTCACGGCGCCCAGCCGTTCGGGTGGCCTCGGCGCGCTCGGGCTCACGGTGTCGGCTCGCTCGTGCGTGCTCGACGACACGGAGGAGGGATGAACGTGGATCAGCGCTTCCCCGGAGTCGCGTGCGATGCGTTCGCGCTTCCGCGGCGGCGGGAGCGCGGGGCAGGGACGGTCCTCGCGCTCGCCGTCGTCGCGGTCACGGTCGCGCTGACGACCGCGGCGATCGGTGTGACGGGAGCCTGGGGTGCGCGTCAGAAAGCAGCGGTCGCCGCCGACGCCACCGCGCTCGCCGCGGCGGACGTCGCAGTGGGCCGGACGAGCGGCGAGCCGTGCGCCCGGGCCGACGTCGTGGCGCGAGGGAACGGCGCCTCCATGACGGGATGCGTCGTCGAGGCGGTCGTCGTCAGCGTCGAGGTCTCCGTCCCCTACCTCGCGTGGGAGACCTCCGCGGCCGCCCGCGCGGGTCCGCCGGGATCACGGTGACGCGCTCGGTGAAATCGCGGACCGAGGGTGAAACCGCGTCAGTCGAACACGGTCTCCACGTACCGATACGCCACCGCGCTCGGGAGCGAGCCGCTCGGGTCGTCGGACGCGTACTCCGTTTCCGATGCGGAGCCGCGGACGTACAGGTAGTGCTTGCCGCTCGCTGCCGCAGGGAGTTCGAGGCGGGGTCGCGGGTCGCCCGAGTCGAGGAAGGAGGTCGAGATCGTCTTGCCTTCGAGAGGGCCGTCGATGAGCTTGGCGGTGTACGTCGTCATTGAGGTCGTTGCCATGTTGCCATTGTCCTCCCGGCGCTCGGCGAGCAACAGGCCCCGCCGCACGAGCCGTCCGCCCGCGGCGAACGGGGCGGCCGGCGATTAGGCACACGAACGGCCTAGGTGTGTATGGTTTGCCTGTTGGGCCGTGCGGCCCACGCTCGCCGCCCTCTGCGCGGCGCTCGGGGGAGCGCGCTTCGGACCAGTGCGGTCCCGCGAACACAGTTGCTATATAAGAGGAGTCACGTGTCTGGCACCAAGAAGCTCGTCATCGTCGAGTCTCCGAACAAGGTGAAGTCCATCGCCCAGTACCTGGGCGACGGCTACGAGGTCATGGCATCCGTCGGACACATCCGCGACCTGATCGAGCCGAAGAACCTCCCTCCGGAGCTGAAGAAGGGGTCGCTCGGCAAGTTCTCCGTCGACGTCGAGAACGAGTTCGCGCCCTACTACGTGGTGTCCGACCAGAAGAAGAAGACCGTCGCCGACCTCAAGCGCGCCCTCAAGGACGCCGACGAGCTCCTGCTCGCAACTGATGAGGACCGCGAAGGCGAGGCCATCGCGTGGCACCTGGTCGAGGTCCTCAAGCCCAAGGTGCCCGTCAAGCGCATGGTGTTCCACGAGATCACCCGGGAGGCCATCGAGAAGGCGCGAGACAACACCCGCGACATCGACACGGCCCTGGTGGACGCGCAGGAGACCCGCCGCATCCTCGACCGGCTCTACGGGTACGAGGTGTCGCCCGTGCTGTGGCGGAAGGTCGGACCCGGGCTCTCGGCCGGTCGCGTGCAGTCCGCGGCGACCCGGCTCGTGGTGGACCGCGAGCGCGAGCGGCTCGCGTTCGTCGCGGCCTCCTACTGGGGGCTCACCGCCCAGCTCCTCCCGGAGGACGCCGCAGCGTTCGAGGCGCGGCTCGCCCGCCTGAACGGCGAGCGCGTCGCGACCGGACGCGACTTCGACGACCACGGCCGGCTGACTTCCGGCGCCACGATCCTCGACGAGACGTCCGCTCAGGCGCTCGCCGACGCCGTGGGGCAGCAGAGCACGGCCGTCACCGTCGCGAAGGTCGACTCCAAGCCGTACTCGCGCCGACCGGCTGCGCCGTTCACCACCTCCACGATGCAGCAGGAGGCCGCCCGCAAGCTGCGCTTCTCGGCCCGCCAGACGATGAGCGTCGCCCAGACGCTCTACGAGAACGGGTACATCACCTATATGCGCACCGACTCCGCGTCGCTGTCGCAGCAGGCGACCAACGCGGCGCGTACCCAGGCGGCGAAGCTGTACGGCGCCGAGACGGTCCCGGACAAGCCGCGCACCTACGCCTCCAAGAGCAAGAACGCGCAGGAGGCGCACGAGGCGATCCGGCCGGCGGGCGAGGTCTTCCGCACGCCCGCCGAGCTCGAGAAGTCCCTGCGCGGACCCGAGCTGCGGCTCTACGACCTGATCTGGAAGCGGACCGTCGCGTCCCAGATGGCCGACGCGAAGGGCCAGACCGCCTCGGTCACGGTCGAGGCGCGGATCGGCGAAGGAGAGCTCAACGGCACGGTCGCCGAGTTCACCGCCAGCGGCACGGTGATCACGTTCCGCGGCTTCCTCAACGCCTACGAAGAAGGACGCGACGAAGAGCGGAACGCCGACGCCGCCGACGCGAAGCTGCCGGTGCTCGCGCAGGGCCAGGCGCTCGGCGTCCAGGACGTCGCCGCGGACGGCCACGAGACCACCCCGCCGCCGCGCTACACCGAGGCGAGCCTCGTGAAGGCGCTGGAGGAGCTCGGCATCGGGCGTCCGTCGACGTTCGCGAGCATCATCTCCACGATCATGGACCGCGGCTACGTCACGCAGCGCGGGCAGGCGCTGGTGCCGAGCTGGGTCGCCTTCTCCGTCGTACGTCTGCTGGAGGACTACTTCGGCGACCTCGTGCAGTACGACTTCACCGCCGAGATGGAGGACGACCTCGACCGCATCGCCGACGGTGAGGCGGAGCGCGTCGACTGGCTGAACAGCTTCTACTTCGGCAGCGACAAGCACAAGGGCCTGCGCCGGGTGATCGACAACCTCGGCGAGATCGATGCCCGCAGCATCAACTCGATCGCGATCGACGACGACGTGACGCTGCGCATCGGCAAGTACGGCCCGTACCTGGAGGTGCAGGAGGCCGGCGCCGCCGAGGACGCGACGCCCCGCCGGGTCAACCTCCCGCCGGACCTCGCCCCCGACGAGCTCACGCCCGCCAAGGCGAAGGAGCTCATCGAGGCGCCGGTCCAGACCGACCGCGAGCTCGGCACGAACCCCGAGAGCGGCAAGCTCGTCCTGGCCAAGGACGGCCGCTTCGGCCCGTACGTGACCGAGGCCGACCCAGAGCTGGAGCCCGAGGTGGACCCGCAGACCGGTGAGGTCGTCGAGCCCAAGAAGACGGCGAAGAAGGCGGCGGCCAAGCCGCGCACGGCGTCCCTGTTCAAGTCGATGGACCTCTCCACCATCGACCTCGACACCGCACTGCAGCTGCTCGACCTGCCGCGCACCGTCGGAGCCGACCCGGAGACGGGCGCGGAGATCCAGGCGGCGAACGGCCGCTACGGCCCGTACCTGAAGAAGGGCACGGACACGCGCTCGCTCCCCAGCGAGGACGACATCTTCGGGATCGACCTCGCAGGGGCCCTGGAACTCTTCGCGCAGCCGAAGTACGGCAACCGCCGGGCCTCCAGCGCGCTCAAGGAATTCGAGGCCGACCCGGTCAGCGGCAAGCCGATCAAGATCAAGGACGGCCGGTTCGGCGCGTACGTGACCGACGGCGAGACGAACGCGACCATCCCGCGTGGCGAGACGGTGGATGAGGTCGACTTCGCCCGTGCCGTGCAGCTCCTTGCGGACAAGCGCGCCAAGGGACCGGCCAAGAAGCCGGCCGCGAAGCGCACGACCTCGCGGGCGAGCGCGGCGAAGACCACGACGAAGACGACGGCGGCCAAGAAGACCACGGCGAAGGCGACCGCGGCCAAGACCACCGCAGCCAAGACCACCGCCGCGAAGACCAAGGCCGCGCCCAAGACCGGCACGTCGACCCGCGCGGCGGCGAAGAAGTCCGCCGAGTGAGCGAGTCCCGGAGCGGCCTGTTCATCACTCTGGAGGGCGGCGACGGCGTCGGGAAGTCGACGCAGGCCGCGCTGCTGGAGGAGTGGCTGCGCGACCGCGGCCGCACCGTCGTGCGCACCAGGGAGCCGGGCGGCACCGCGGCCGGGGTGGAGATCCGCGAGATCGTCCTCCACCACCGCGGCGACATCGCGCCGCGCGCGGAGGCCCTGCTCTACGCGGCCGACCGGGCCCACCACATCGCGACCGTCGTCCGCCCGGCTCTGGAGCGCGGCGACGTCGTCGTGCAGGACCGCTACATCGACTCGTCCGTCGCCTACCAGGGCGCCGGCCGGGTGCTCGACGCGGACCAGGTGCGCGACCTCTCGCTCTGGGCGGCCGAAGGGCTGCTCCCGGACCTGACGATCCTGCTCGACCTCGACGAGACCGCGGCCCGCGCCCGGCTGGACACGTCCCGCACGCGGTACGACCGACTGGAGGCCGAGCGCTCCGAGTTCCACGCGCGCGTCCGCGCGGCCTACCTCGGGCTCGCCGAGGCGGAGCCGCAACGGTTCCTCGTGGTGGACGCCGCCCTCCCGGTCGAGGAGATCGCCGCCGACATCCGCCGCCGGCTCGAGGACCGCGTCTGACCGCCGCAGCCGGCACCGCACCAGGCGCCGCACCAGGCGCTGCCCCCGCGCCCGCGCTGTCCTCCGTGCCCACTAGCCTGGAACGTATGGCGGTGTGGGACGACCTGACGGGTCAGGACGAGGCGATCGCCGTCGTCCGCTCCGCCGCGGAGGCGGCCACCGCCTCCGGCCCCGCCGCAGTGGCGGCCCGTGGCATGACGCACTCGTGGCTCATCACCGGGCCGCCAGGGTCCGGCCGCTCCAACCTCGCCTACGCGTTCGCCACCGCCCTGCTCAGTCCCGGGAACCCGGAGGGCGACCTCGCGGCGCAGCGCCAGGTGGAGGCCCGCACGCATCCCGACCTCGCCGTCCTCAGCACCGAGCGCGTCATCATCTCCATCGAGGAGGTGCGGTCGCTGGTCGCCAGCTCCCAGTTCTCGCCGTCGGTCGGCCGCTTCCGGGTGATGGTCATCGAGGACGCCGACCGGATGACGGAGCGCACCTCCAACGTGCTGCTCAAGGCGCTGGAGGAGCCTCCGGAGCGGACCGTCTGGATCCTCTGCGCGCCGAGCGACGCCGACCTGCTGCCGACGATCCGCTCGCGCGTCCGCACCGTGCGCCTCAAGGTCCCCGGCGTCGCGGACGTCGCGCGCCTGATCGAGCGCCGCGACGGCGTGGACAGCGCCGTCGCCGAACGCGCGGCGCGCCACGCGCAGAGCCACATCGGGATGGCGCACCGGCTCGCCACCAACGAGGAGGCCCGCCGCAGGCGCGCGCAGACCCTCGACCTCGCGCTCGGCATCCGCTCCGTCTCCGGGGCCGTGCTCGCCGCAGCCACGCTGCTGGAGGTTGCCGGCGCCGACGCGAAGGCCATCACGGAGGAGCGCGACGCCGAGGAGCGGGAGCACGCGCTCCGCTCGCTCGGGATCGAGCCGGGCGGGGCCATCCCGCCGGCGTTGCGCGGCCAGCTCCGCCAGCTCGAGGAGGACCAGAAGCGCCGCGCGACCCGCAGCCTCCGCGACGGCATCGACCGCATCCTCACCGACCTGCTCTCGCTGTACCGCGACGTGATGATGCTGCAGCTGGGCAGCGGCAGCGAGCTCGTGAACGTCGAGCTGGGCGAGCGCCTGACCGCTCTCAGCGCGCACACGAGTCCTGCCGCTACGCTCGCCGCGATGGACGCCGTCACGACAGCCCGCGAGCGGATCGACGGCAACGTCGCTCCCGCCCTGGCGCTGGAGGCCATGCTCACGACGATCCTGCGCGGGGGAGCCGCGCGAAAGGGGACAGACCTGTGACCATCCGAGAGGGCCGTCCGGCCCGCCGGCGGGCCGCTCGCACCGTCTTCGTCGCGATCGCCGCCGTCGTGGCGCTGACCCTGACCGGCTGCGTCACCTGGTTCATTCCTGCGAAGTCGTCCACCATCTCCACGCCGGCGCCTGAGAAGGCGTCGGCCGCCCTCCAGCCGTTCTACCAGCAGAAGCTGGTCTGGACCGACTGCTCCAGCGGCAAGCAGTGCGCGACCGCCAAGGCGCCGCTGACCTGGAACGACCCCTCCGCCGGACAGGTCTCCCTCGCGCTCATCCGCCAGCAGGCGAAGGGCACCAAGCAGGGCTCCCTCCTGGTCAACCCCGGCGGTCCCGGCGGCTCCGGTTACGACTTCGTCAAGGACTCGGTCGACTACGCGACCGACAAGACGCTGCAGAGCAACTTCGACATCGTGGGCTTCGACCCGCGCGGAGTCGGCCACTCGTCCGCGGTCAAGTGCTTCGACCCGAAGCAGATGGACGACTACCTCTACGGGATCACGCCGGGGCAGCGCGGGTCGGACCAGTGGATCGCCGAGAACACCGCCATCTCGCAGCAGTTCGGCGCCGCGTGCGCCAAGAACACCGGTGCCCTGCTCGGCCACGTCGACACGGTGAGCGCGGCGCGCGACCTCGACCTCCTGCGCGCGGTGCTCGGCGACAAGAAGCTCAACTACCTCGGCTACTCGTACGGCACCTACCTGGGCGCGGTGTACGCCGGTCTCTACCCCGGCAAGACCGGCCGGCTCGTCCTGGACGGCGCACTCGACCCGGCGGCGAGCAACGACGAGGTGACGAAGGTGCAGGCCGTGGGCTTCGAGAGCGCTCTCCGCGCGTACCTGAAGAACTGCCTCACGCAGAAGAACTGCCCGTTCAGCGGCACGGTCGACGACGGGATGAAGACCATCTCCGAACTGCTGGCCGCCGTGGAACGCAGTCCGATCCGCAACTCGGACGGTCGCGAGCTCGGCGCCAACACGCTCGTCACGGCGATCATCTACCCGCTCTACGACGCGACCGCGTGGTCGTACCTGAGCAGCATGTTCGCCAGCGTGATGAAGGGCAGCGCCTCGGTCGCGTTCACCCTCGCCGACGGCTACAACAGCCGCAACAGCGACGGCACCTACTCGGACAACTCCACCGAGGCGTTCACGGCGATCAACTGCCTCGACTACGGCTACGACGCCGATCCCGCCGCGATGCGGGCGCAGGCCGCCCAGCTCGCGGTCGCGGCGCCCGTGATCGGCCCGTACATGGCCTACGGCGACATCGGCTGCGCCACCTGGCCGTACAAGAGCACCGTGCAGCGCGGCCCGATCGCGGCGAAGGGCTCCGCGCCCATCCTCGTCGTCGGCAACACGAACGACCCGGCCACCCCGTACGTGTGGGCGAGGAACATGGCGTCCGAGCTGGAGAACGGCCATCTGCTCACCTACAAGGGCGAAGGCCACACGGCGTACAACAAGTCCAACTCGTGCGTGAACAACGCGGTGGACGACTTCCTCGTGGGCGGAACCGTGCCGCCCAAGGGCAAGACCTGCTGACGCCGGAGCCCGGGATGCCGACGACACCGCCGCGGTGAGTGGTGCAATTTTGCAGACGGTGAAATAATCGAACTCGTGACTGTAGAGATCGGGACCGCGGAGGGCGAGCTGGGCCTCCGCGAGCGCAAGCGCATCGCGACGAGGCGCGCCATCCAGCTCGCCGCGCTGGAGCTCGCCAGTGAGCGAGGCTTCGACCACGTCACCGTCGACGAGATCAGCCATGCGGCGAACGTCTCGCCGCGCACCTTCTTCAACTACTTCCCGTCGAAGGAGTCCGCGATCATCGGCGAACTGCCGGAGCTCCCGGACGAGGCCACCATCGAGCGTTTCATCGACGCGGGTCCGGCCGAGCCGATCCTGGACGGGATGGGCGCCCTCCTCATCGCCGCGATCGAGACCGGCGACCTGGACGGCGACCTCGGCGGCGGCGCCCACGCCGGCGAGAACGCGGCAAGTGCGAAGGAGCTGCACGCCCTCCGCCGCGCGCTCCTGAAGGGCAACCCCGAGCTGTTCGCCCAGCGGATGGCGAGCATGCACAAGTTCGAGGACGCCCTGAGCGCGGTCGTGCAGCGCAGGCTCGCGCACGACGACCCGGAGCTCGCCGCCGACGAGGAGACCCTCCACCAGCAGGCGCGCCTGGTCACCTATGTCGCGTTCGCCGGCATGCGGCACGCCTGGTCGTGCTGGGCCGACCACGGCGGCGTCGAGCCCCTCGCCGACCGCCTCCGGAGCTCGTTCGCCCAGCTCCAGGCACTGGGCGGCCAGCTCAACTGAGCCGGCCGCCGCGGCCCCGGCCGTGGTCGATAGCACCCCGCGGGATCGGGTAAGCTATCTGACTGTGCCCGGGCGCGAGTCCGGCCACGCCGCCCTAGCTCAGTCGGCAGAGCATCTCACTCGTAATGAGAAGGTCAAGGGTTCGATTCCCTTGGGCGGCTCCGTTTCTTCCGTCTTTCTCCGAGTCCGCAGGGACTGGTCGTTCCCCCGTGCACGCTCGTCGCGTCCGGCGTAGACTCCTCGCAAATTGAGAATTAATCAGTTTGCCTTGGGGAATGTCATGGAAGCGACAAGGGGATCCCGTCGGGCGCGCCTGCTCGGCATGTTCACCGCGGTGGCGAGCGCGCTGCTGCTGATCGGGGGAGGGCTGAGCGTCGCCGCGCCGGCCTCGGCGGACACGATGCCACCGAATCCGTCGAGTCCTGCCTCGCCGCCGACCGTCGGGGCGACCGCGCTGGCGACCACCCAGATCGACGGCGTCGCCTGGTCGCAGGTCGTCGTCGGCGACACCGTCTACGTCGGCGGCAAGTTCACGACCGCCCGTCCCGCCGGCTCGCCCGCCGGGTCCAACACCACGCCGCGCAACAACTTCCTCGCGTACAACGTCACCACTGGCGCCCTCCTCACCAGTGTCAACGTGCAGGCGAACGCGCAGGTCAGGGTGGTGGCCGCCTCGCCGGATGGCACGCGCGTGTACCTGGGCGGCGACTTCACGACGCTGAACGGCGCCAGTTACTACCGGCTCGCCGCGGTCAGCACGGCGACCGGGCAAGTCATCACCTCGTTCCGGCCGATCTTCGACTCGCAGGTGCGCTCCCTCGCCGTGACGAACACCGCCGTCTACGCGGGCGGCACGTTCTCGAACGTCAACGGTGTCTCGCGGTCGTTCCTCGCCGAGCTCAACCCGGCCAACGGCGCACTCGTGACGGCGTGGTCGCCCACGGCGGACGCGGGCGTGCAGGCGCTCGCCGTGAGCCCCGACGGGAGCCGCGTCTATGCGGGAGGCCAGTTCCAGCACGTCAACGGCGAGAGCCACTACGGCCTCGTCATGCTCACCGGGACGAACGCCACCACCATGCCGTTCGCGGCCAACAGCGTGATCAGGGACGCCGGGGTCAACGCCGGGATCACGGCGCTCTCCGCGACCTCGGACGCCGTCTACGGCTCCGGGTATGTGTTCGGTTCCGGCGGGAATTTCGAGGGGAGTTTCTCCGCCGACGCGGTCACAGGAGCGCTGAACTGGCTGGAGGACTGCCACGGCGACACCTACTCGGTGGCGCCGCTCAACAACCTCCTCTATGTCGTCGGGCATCCGCATTTCTGCGGCAACATCGGCGGATTCCCTGAGACGAATCCGCGCACCTACCACCATTCGCTCGCGTTCTCGAAGGCGGCGACCGGGACCGTGACGCGGAACACTGTGGGCAACTACACCAACTTCGCGGGCAAGCCGTCGCCGACCCTGCAGACCTGGTTCCCGAACTGGGCGACGGGCACCTTCACCGGCCAGGGCCAGGCGGCGTGGACGATCGCGGGCGACAGCAGATACGTCGTGGTGGGCGGCGAGTTCCCGCAGGTGAACGGGCAGAACCAGTACGGGCTCACCCGCTTCGCGACCGACGCCGTGCAGCGAAGCACCACCGGACCGAACAACAACGCGGCGCTCACCCCGACCGCCACCTCCACCACGTCGGGGAAGGCGACCATCGCCTGGACCTCCACGTTCGACCAGGACAACATCCAGCTCACCTACGCGCTGTCGCGCGACGGCGACACGGCGCACCCGGTCTACACCGCGGTGAGGAGCAACAACTTCTGGAACACGGGGCCGATGAGCTTCACCGACGCCGGGCTCGCGCCGGGCAGCTCGCACACCTACGCGCTCCGGGTCACCGATCCGGACGGCAACACGATCTCGCGCACCGGGAACACGGTGGTGGTCGCGGGAGGCGGCTCCAACCAGCCGCCGGTGGCGTCGTTCAGCTACGGGACGAACGGGTTGACGGTCAACGTGAACGGATCCGCCTCGACCGACCCGGACGGCACGATCGCCTCCTACGCCTGGACCTTCGGCGACGGAGGGACGGCGACGGGAGCGACGGCGGCCCACACCTACGCGACCGCCGGGACCTACACGGTGACGCTCACCGTCACCGACAACGGGGGCGCGACCAACTCGCTGTCGAAGTCCGTGACCGTCTCGGCCGCCGGCGTCGTCGCGCAGGACGACTTCGCCAGGACCACGGCGAGCGGCTGGGGTTCGGCGACGACGGGTGGAGCCTGGACGGTCTCCGGCACGGCGGCGTCGTACACCGTCACATCGGGCACCGGCAACATGAAGGACGCGGCCGGGAGCTCGATGACGGCGTCGCTCGGCTCGGTCTCCTCCAGCCGCACCGACACCACCGTCGGTTTCACGACCGACGTCGCGCCGACCGGTGGCGGGCTCTTCGTCTCGGCGCTCGCGCGGCAGGTCGGCTCGGTCGCCTACGAGGGCCGGGCGTGGATCAGCTCCAGCGGCGCCGTTCAGGTCCAGCTCCTGCAGAGCGGGACGACGCTCACCTCGGCGGTCGTCAGCGGTCTCACCTACTCTCCCGGCACGCAGCTCAACCTGCGGGTGCAGGCCGTCGGCACGTCCCCGACGACGCTCCAGGCGAAGGTCTGGCCCGCCACGCAGGCCGAGCCGGCGTCGTGGCAGGTGAGCCTCACCGACTCCACAGCGGCGCTGCAGTCGTTCGGCAGCGTCGGGCTGCGCGCGTATCTGTCGGGTGCTTCGACGGTCTCGCCGGTCACGGTGAAGTTCTCCGGCTACCAGGTCGTCGCCGTGCCCTGAGCCGCCATCGCTTCCTCGTCTCTCTTCGCGACGCGCCGGGTGCGTCCGAGGGGAGCGCGGGAGTGATGGCCCGGGCCGACTGGCGCTCTCAGGGAACGCCGGTACTATACCCGGATGCGCGAACCGGACCAGCGCGACTCCGGTGCAACCGACGGCACCGGGTCTGAATCGACGAACCCCCTGAACTCTGTTCTCCCCACCGGGGACTCCTCTGCGACGAGTGAGCCCGGCACGGGAGCGACCCCTTCCGGCCGTCGCTCGGCCGGCGGGGCCGGTGCGGGAGCGGCGGTGTCCGGCGCCATCAGCGGCGCTGTCGCGGGCGTGATGTCCGCCATCCGCACGCACCCGAAGGCCTGGATCGCCGCCGGCGCGACTGTCGCGTTCGTGCTCCTCGGCGCGGGCAGCGTGGCTCTCGGTGCGACGGTCGGGTCGGCGCCGGCCGGGGCCGCGGTCGCCGCGCCGCCGACCCATTCCGCGACTCGCACGCCCACCCCGACCCCGACTCCCACCGCCGACCCGGCGCGCCCCGTGCCCGCCGCGCAGCCGGCCGCGAGCCGCATCCGCACCTGCTCGGTGGCCTCCCTGGCCCAGGACGGCCGGCTCGGCAACCTGGAGGCCCAGGTCGTCAACGCCAAGACCGGCCAGGTGCTGTTCGACCGGAACGGCGGCACGCCGGGCCCGACCGCGTCCGTGCTCAAGACGCTGACCTCCGCCGCCGCCCTCGCGACGCTCGGCCCGGACTACCGCGTGCAGACCACGGTCGTCGCCGGCAGCGTGCCCGGCCAGGTCGTCATCGTCGGCGGCGGTGACGTGACCCTGTCGCGCCTCCCGGGCGGCCAGGGCGCCTTCTACACGAACGCGCCCTCCATCCAGGACCTCGCCACCCAGACCAAGCAGGCGCTCGGCGGCGCGCCCGTGACCTCGATCGTGGTGGACACGTCGCTGTTCGGCGGCCCACTGTGGCAGCCGAGTTGGGACGAGCACGAGGAGCGCGTCGTCGAGGGTTCGACGCCGTACATGTCCGCGCTGATGGTGGACGGCGACCGCAACGACCCCGGCGCTGTCGAGTCGCCGCGCAGCACCGACCCGGTCGGCCGCGCTGTGCAGTACTTCCAGCAGTACCTCGGCACGAACGTCCCGGTGACCTCCGGCACCGCCCCCGCAGGCGCCCGCCAGCTCGCGGCGGTGCAGTCGCAGCCGGTGACCACGCTGATCGACCAGGCGATGACGTACTCCGACAACACGATCATGGAGGAGCTCGCCAGGCTCGTCGCGATCAAGACCGGCGCAGGCAACACGTTCGCCGCCGAGAACGCGGGCGTGCTGGCCGGGCTGAAGGCCTACGGCATCGACACCACCGGCATCCACATCGCCGACGGCTCCGGGCTCAGCGCCGACAACGCCGTGCCGCCGTCGTACCTGACGCAACTCTTCGTCAAGGTGCTCAACCGGCAGAACGGGCTCGGCGTGGTCTACGACGGACTGCCGGTCGCCGGCCGGACCGGGACGCTCGGGCCGGGCTACAGCCGGTTCACCGGGGCGAGCTCGATCGCGGACGGTTCCGTGCACGCCAAGACCGGCTGGATCAACAACGGCTACACGCTCTCCGGCATCATCGACGCGGCAGACGGATCGCAACTCACGTTCGCTGTGTACGCGCTCGGCCCGGTGAGCGACAATGCCAAGCAGGCGATCGACACGCTGACGACCGGCTTCTACAAATGTGGGGACAACCTCACCAACGGCTGAGCCGGGCGTCGGCCGAGCAGGGGAGGCGGCGATGGGCAAGGCGCTGTTCATCATCGATGTGCAGAACGACTTCACCGAGGGGGGAGCGCTCGGCGTGGACGGGGGAGCGGCGGTGGCGGCGGCCATCACCGAGCACCTCCGTGCGCACGCCGACGAGTACGCGATCATCCTCGCGAGCCGCGACTGGCACGACCGCGACAACGACAACGGCGGACACTTCGCGACCGACGCCGAGCCGGACTTCGTGAACACCTGGCCCGCGCACTGCGTCGCCGGCACGGACGGTGCGGAGTACCATCCCGCGTTCGACACGTCCCGCGTCGGCTACCACATCCGCAAGGGGCAGGGCGTCCCGGCGTACTCGATCTTCGAGGGGCGCACCGACGCCGGCTCGACGGTCCACAACCTCCTGGACGAGCACGGGATCGACACGGTCGACGTGGTCGGGATCGCGACCGACTACTGCGTGCGGGCGTCCGCGCTGGACGCGCTGAGCCACGGCCAGCGGGTGCGCGTGCTCACCGAGCTGGTGGCGGGGGTCGCGGCGGAGTCGTCGGAGGCGGCTCTGGCGGAGCTGGCGCACGCGGGGGCGGAAATCGTCGTCACCGCGTGAGCACCCGGTCTTGTCATTCCCGGGTGGCGCGATCCTTTTCATGCGCGCTAGGCTGATTACTAACCAGGCTAGCTAATCCGGAGGCGCGCAGATGAAGACCCGATCCGACTGGACTCCGGCTCGCTGGCTGCGCATCGTGCTGCCGACCGTCGTCATCGTGATCTGGTTCATCGCCGGGAGCCTCGGCGGCCCCACCTTCGGCAAGCTCTCCGGGGTGTCCAGCAACGACCAGGCCGCGTTCCTCCCGGCCAGCGCCGAGTCGACCGCGGTGCAGGACTGGCAGAAGCGCTTCACCGACTCGCAGGCGGTGCCCGCGATCGTGGTCATCCAGTCCGGGTCGACCATCCCGCAGAGCGACCTCGCCTCGTTCGCCGCCATCGGCGCGAAGCTCGGCGACGTGCCGGGCGTGCAGACTCCGGAATCCGGCCAGACCACGAGCGTCGCCGGTCCCATCCCCTCGCAGGACGGCAGGGCGGTCGAGTTCATCGTCCCGGTCGCCGACACGAACAACGTGAAGACGGTGGTCGCCGACCTGCGCAGCGTCCTGAAGAGCGAACTGCCCTCCGGGACGCAGGGCTGGGTCACCGGACCCGCCGGGCTGACCGCCGACCTGGTCAACGCGTTCGGCGGCATCGACGGCATCCTGCTGCTGGTGGCCGTCGGCGCCGTGTTCGTGATCCTGCTACTGGTGTACCGGGCGCTGCTGCTGCCGGTCCTGGTGCTGCTCACCTCGGTGTTCGCGCTGTGCGCGGCGATCCTCGTGGTCTATCTCTTCGCGCTCTGGGGCTGGATCAAGCTCAGCGGCCAGAGCCAGGGCATCCTCTCCATCCTGGTGATCGGCGCTGCGACCGACTACTCGCTGCTGCTCGTCGCCCGCTACCGGGAGGCGCTGGAGCACGACGAATCGCGCTGGACGGCGATCGTGACGGCGTGGCGGGCCGCGTTCGAGCCGATCCTGGCCTCCGGCGCCACGGTCATCCTCGCCCTGCTCTGCCTGCTGTTCTCCGACCTCAACTCGAACAAGAGCCTCGGCCCGATCGCCGCGATCGGGATCGTGTTCTCGCTGCTGTCGGCGCTCACGCTGCTGCCGACCCTGCTCGCGGTGTTCGGGCGGGCGGCGTTCTGGCCGTTCCGGCCGAAGTACGCGGGCGGCGAGCACGCGCACGACCACAAGCACGAGGGGACCGAGCGCGTGGCCGGGCTGGAGGGCATCCGCGGCGTCTGGCGGCGCGTCGGTCTGCTCATCGCGCACCGGCCGCGCCTGACCTGGATCGTGTCGTTCGTGGTCCTCGTGGCGTGTGCGTTCGGGCTGACCCAGCTCAAGGCGAACGGCGTGGAGCAGACCGCGCTGGTGCTCACCCAGTCGGACGCCGTCGACGGCCAGAAGGTGCTCGCGAAGCACTTCGACGCCGGGTCGGGCGCGCCGGTGGTGATCGTGGCGAAGGAGGCCGACGGGGATGCCGTGCTCGCCGCCACGAAGAAGAATGACGGCATCTCAGCCGCGACCCTGTACGCCGGAAACGTGCGGCCGACCCAGCCGGGCCAGAGCGCGCCGCCGCCGGTCGTGAAGGACGGCCGGGTCCTCATCCAGGCGACCCTGAAGGCGCAGCCCGACTCCGCCGCGGCCGAGCAGGTGGTCCGCGACCTGCGCCGCGACCTCCCGTCGGCGGGATCCGGCGTGCTCGTCGGCGGCGTCACGGCGATCGCCCTCGACACCAACGACACGGCGCAGCGGGACCTGCTGCGGATCATCCCGATCGTGCTGCTGGTGATCCTGCTGGTGCTGATGCTGCTGCTCCGGTCGATCCTCGCGCCGGTGCTGCTGATCGGCAGTGTCGTGCTGTCATACGCGGCGGCGCTCGGCGTCTCCGCGCTGGTGTTCGACCACCTGTTCCGCTTCCCGGGCGCCGACGCGAGCGTGCCGCTGTTCGGGTTCGTGTTCCTGGTCGCGCTCGGGGTGGACTACAACATCTTCCTGATGACGCGCGTGCGGGAGGAGTCGCTGCGGCTCGGCACCCGTCCCGGAATCCTGCGCGGGCTCGGGATGACCGGCAGCGTCATCACGTCGGCGGGAGTGGTGCTGGCAGCGACGTTCGCGGCCCTCGCGGTCATCCCGATCCTGTTCCTGGTGCAGATCGCGTTCATCGTCGCGTTCGGGGTGCTGCTCGACACCGTGCTGGTGCGTTCGCTGCTCGTGCCCGCGGTGTCCTACGACGTGGGTCGCGCGATCTGGTGGCCGTCGAAGCTGTGGCGGGCGCCCCGGCAGTCTGTATAGCGGGAGGCGGGCGACCGCTGCTCGGATGAGCAGGATGCGCGCCCCGCCGCTGTTGCATTGCCGCCTCCGCGACGGTCGGTCAGAGTGGCCTGCATGACCCCCACGATCCTCGAGCCGACTCTCGGCGCGTCGATCGGCGGACCGGGCGCCGACGTCGCCGCACTGCTCCGCCGGCTGTACCGGACCCTGGCGACCGTCCGGCGCCTCGATCGCGAAGCCGTCGCCCTGTGCGGCCACGGCGTCCTCCCCGGCTACGTCGACTCCCGCGGCCGGGAGGCGGTGCAGGTGGGCGCGGCGCTCGCGCTGCAGACCTCCCGCGACCGGGCTTTCCCGACCGCCCACGAGCCGGGGATGTCGATCGCCCTCGGCGCCGACCCCGCTGCCGTGCTGCGCTCTCTGCGCGCCGCGGACGCCGTCGAAGGGCCGGTGACCCACGCCGTCGGCTGGGCGCTCTGCGCGAAGCTCGACCGCACGGGAGGGTGCGCCCTCATCCCGCTCGGCTCCGGCGCCGGATCCGCGGCGGAGCTGCGCACCGCGGTGACGACCGCGCGAGCCTCCACCCTGCCCGTTGTCTTCCTGTCCAGCTCGGGCCGCACCGAGGGGGCAGGGATGCCCGTGCTCCTGGTCGACGGCGCCGACGCGCTCGCGGTCCACGACGCCACCGTGAAGGCGCTGGACCTCGCCAGGTCCGGTGCGGGCCCTGTCCTGATCGACGCTGTGCTGCCCGGTCCGTCCGCGTGGCCCGCGCGCGACCCTCTCGTGGTCTGCGAGCAGCGCCTGCGCGCGACGCGGACGGTGGACGACGGCTACTTCGCCGAAGTCGCCGACACCGCTGATTCGCTCGCCGACCGGCTGCGCGCCCGGCTCACCGTCGGAGCCTGAACCCGGCCGCGATCGGCGAGGATGGGACCATGCGCATCCACGTCGAACGCCATCCCGGGGTCGACCCCGTCCTGCTGGTCCACGGCTTCGCCACCACCGGCGCGCTCACCTGGGAGTCCACCGGCTGGGTCGCCGCGCTCGCGGAGGCGGGCCGCGGCGCGATCGTCCCCGACCTGCGCGGCCACGGCGCGTCCGACGCACCGCACGACCCGGCGGCCTACTCGCCCGATCTGCTCGCGGAGGACCTGCTGACCGTGCTGGACGAGCAGGGCCTCGACCGCGTCGACGTCATCGGCTACTCGATGGGGAGCTGGGTGGCCCTGGCCCTCGTCGGCCTGGCGCCGGAGCGCGTCCGACGTCTCGTGGTCGGCGGCGTCGGCACGGTCGAGCAGTTCGCCCACTGGGGCGTGGAGGCCGTGCGGCAGGCGATCCTGGACGGCGCGGACACGCTGCCGGCCGACAACCCGCTGGCGCCCCTCCTGGCCTCCCTGCGCGAGGCCCCCGGCGTCGACCGCGAGGCGCTCGCCGCGTGCGCGACGGGGATGGCGCAGCATCCGCTGCCGCTCGCCTCGACCGTTCCGACCCTCGTGGTCGCGGGTGACGCCGACCCGGTCGCCGGGGACGCGGACGAGGCGGCCCGGCTGCTCGGCGCCGAGCTGGTGCTGCTGCCGCGCCGCAACCACATCACCGCCCTCAGCGCCCGCGCCTTCAAGCAGGCTGCCATTCCCTTCCTGGGAGCTTCGGTCAGCCTGTAGGAGACGCGGCCGGCGGGTCGTACGATGTGCGAGGAGCGAAGGAGTGCCCGCATGATCGACAGGCTGGATGCCGACCTCATCGCGCTGCTCACGGAGGAGCCCAGGCTGGGCGTGTTCGAGGCCTCGAGGAGGCTCGGCGTCGCGCGCGGCACCGTGCAGGCCCGGCTCGACCGGCTGCAGCGCACGGGGGTGATCAAGGACTTCGCGCCGACGATCGACAGCCTCCGGCTCGGCTTCCCTGTCACGGCGTTCATCACCGCGGAGATCGCCCAGAGCGACCTCTCCGTCATCGACCACCTGCGGGGCATCCCCGAGGTCCTGGAGGTGCACACGGTCACCGGCGCCGGGGACCTGCTGATCCGGGTCGTCGCGCGCTCGAACGCCGACCTGCAGCGGGTGATCAGCGGCATCCTCAGCGAGCCGGGCATCAGCCGCACTTCCACGGTGATCGCCCTGGAGACCACGATCGAGCAGCGCAGCGTGCCGCTGGTGGAGTCCGCGGTGGAGGACTGAGCGCATCCCGGACGCGGACACCGGACGACACGACACGAGACGAGGAGTGACGATGGACGAGAAGACCCTGCTGGAGCGCGTGCCCGACCGCCTGTTCATCGGCGGCGAGTGGCTGCCGGGAGCGAACGGCACCCTGAAGGTCTACGACCCGGCGACCGGCGACCTCATCCGCGAGATCGCGGACGCGTCGGTGGAGGACGGCACGCGCGCACTCGACGCCGCGGTCGCCGCGGCCGACGCGTGGGCGGCCACCCCGCCACGCGCCCGCGGCGAGATCCTGCGCCGCGCGTTCGACCTCCTGCAGGAGCGCCGGGAGGAGTTCGCCCTCCTGATGACGCTGGAGATGGGCAAGCCGCTCGCGGAGTCCAACGGGGAGGTCAGCTACGGCGGCGAGTTCCTGCGCTGGTTCTCCGAGGAGGCCGTGCGCATCGCCGGCCGCTACGGGACCAACCCCGAGGGTACGGGCCGCATGATCGTGTCGCAGCACCCGGTGGGGCCGTGCTTCCTGATCACGCCGTGGAACTTCCCGCTCGCGATGGCGACCAGGAAGATCGCGCCGGCGCTCGCCGCGGGTTGCACCGTCGTCGTGAAGCCGGCGGAGCTCACCCCGCTCACGACGCTGTACTTCGCCCGCCTGCTGGAGGACGCCGGCCTCCCCGCCGGCGTGCTCAACGTGATCACGACCTCCACCTCCGGGAAGGTCTCCGCACCGATCATCGCCGACCCGCGCCTGCGCAAGCTGTCGTTCACCGGCTCCACCGAGGTCGGCCGCAAGCTCTTGCAGCAGGCGTCGGAGAACGTCCTGCGCACCTCGATGGAGCTCGGCGGCAACGCCCCGTTCGTGGTGTTCGACGACGCCGACCTCGACCGGGCGGTGGACGGCGCGATGCTCGCGAAGTTCCGCAACATCGGGGAGGCCTGCACGGCCGCCAACCGGTTCATCGTGCACGAGGACGTCGCCGACGAGTTCGCCCGCCGGGTCGCCGAGCGGGTGAAGGCGATGAAGATCGGCCGCGGCACCGAGGACGGCGTGACGATCGGCCCGCTCATCAACGCGGACGCCGTCGACAAGGCCGCCGAGCTCCTGGAGGACGCGGTCTCGCGCGGCGCGCTGGTGCTCGCGGGCGGGTCGCGGGTCTCCGGCCCCGGCACGTTCTTCGAGCCCACCGTCGTCACGGACGTCCGGGCGGGCAGCGAGATCCTGAGGCAGGAGATCTTCGGCCCCGTGCTGTCGATCGTGCGCTTCCGCGACGAGGACGAGGCGGTGCGGATCGCCAACGACACCGAGTTCGGGCTGGTGTCGTACGTGTTCACGAAGGACCTCGCGCGCGGCCAGCGGATGATCGACCGGCTGCAGACCGGCATGATGGGGCTCAACGTGGGCGTCGTCTCCAATGCCGCTGCGCCGTTCGGCGGTGTGAAGCAGTCGGGGCTGGGGCGCGAGGGAGGCCTGGAGGGCATCCACGAGTACCTCAGCACCAAGTACACCCTGACGCCGGACCCGTTCAGCGTCTGACCCGTCCCCATTCGAGCAGAGTCCACCACCGAGCCGAGGAGCGCACCATCATGGCCACCGAAGCCGTCATCGTCGACGTCGTCCGCACGCCCTCCGGGCGCGGCAAACCGGGCGGCGAGCTGTCCGACCTCCACCCGGCCGACCTGCTCGCCGGGGTCCTGGCCGAGCTGGTGCACCGCAACGGCCTCGACCCGGCTCTCGTCGACGATGTGATCGCCGGCTGCGTGACGCAGTCGGGGGAGCAGGCCGGGAACATCGCGCGCACGGCCCTCCTGAGCGCCGGTTTCCCGGAGAGCGTGCCGGGGGTCACGATCGACCGCCAGTGCGGCTCCAGCCAGCAGGCCGCGGCGTTCGCCGCGCAGGGCGTGATCGCGGGCGCCTACGACATCGTGATCGCCTGCGGCGTGGAGTCGATGAGCAGGTCGCCGATGGGATCCAACCTCGGCGGCGCGTCCCTCGGCGGCGAGCTGCTGCACGCGCGCTACCCGGAGGGACTGGTGAATCAGGGCGTCTCGGCGGAGCTGATCGCCGAGCGCTGGAGGTTCCCCCGGGAGGAGCTCGACGCGTTCGCCGCCGAGTCGCACCGGCGCGCGGCGGAGGCGGCGGCCTCCGGCGCGTTCGACAGCGAGCTGGTGCCCGTGCCGACGCCGGACAGCGGGAGCGTGACGGCGGACGAGACTATCCGGCCGGGGACGACCGCCGAGAAGCTGGCGGCGCTGTCGCCGTCGTTCCGCACCGACCGGCTCGCCGCGCGATTCCCGCAGCTCGACTGGCGGATCACGCCGGGCAACTCGTCGCCGCTGACCGACGGCGCCTCCGCCGCCCTGATCATGAGCGCGGAGGCCGCCGCGCGGCTGGGGCTGCGGCCGCGGGCACGCTTCCACTCGTTCGCCGTGGCCGGAAGCGACCCCCTGTTCATGCTCACCGGCATCCTCCCGGCGACCCGCAAACTCCTCGACCGGAGCGGTGTGAAGCTGGAGGACATCGCCGCCTACGAGGTCAACGAGGCGTTCGCGCCGGTGCCGTTGCTCTGGCTGCGCGAGTTCGACGCCGACCCGGCGCGGATGAACCCGCGCGGCGGCGCGATCGCGCTGGGCCACGCACTCGGCTCGTCCGGGACGCGTCTGCTCGGCACCCTCCTCAACGAGCTGGAGGCCTCCGGTGGCCGCTTCGGCCTCCAGACCATGTGCGAGGGCGGCGGCACCGCCAACGCCACCCTCATCGAACGCCTGTAGCCACCCACCTCCCCTCGAAAGGACCCACCATGCAGATCGACGGATGTTCGGCGCTCGTCACCGGCGGCGCCAGCGGCCTCGGCAACGCCACCGCCAGGGCGCTCATGGAGGCCGGCGCGCGCGTCGTCATCCTGGACCTGCCCAGCTCGGAGGGCGAGAAGGCCGCCGTCGCGCTCGGCCCGCACGCCCGGTTCGTCCCCGCGGATGTGACCGACGAGGAGCAGGTGCAGGCCGCCGTGGACACCGCAGGCTCCCTCGGCCCGCTGCGGGTCGTGGTGAACTGCGCCGGCATCGCCACCGCCCAGAAGGTGCTCGGCCGCGACGGCGTCCTCCCGCTGGAGAGCTTCGAGCGCGTCATCCGGGTCAACCTGATCGGCACGTTCAACGTGGTGCGCCTCGCCGCGGCCGCGATGGCGGAGACCGAAGCGCTCGGCCAGGACGTCCCCGGCGGCCAGGAGCGCGGCGTCATCGTCAACACCGCCTCCGTCGCCGCGTTCGACGGCCAGATCGGCCAGCCCGCCTACTCCGCGTCGAAGGGCGGCGTCGCCGCGATGACGCTGCCGCTCGCCCGCGAGTTCGCCCGCAGCCTGATCCGCGTCGTCACCATCGCGCCCGGCATCTTCGAGACGCCGATGATGGCCGGCCTCCCGCAGGCCGCGCAGGACTCCCTGGCGGCCCAGGTGCCGCACCCGTCGCGCCTCGGCCGCCCCGCGGAGTACGCGCAGCTCGTGCGGTCGATCGTGGAGAACCCCATGCTCAACGGCGAGACCATCCGCCTCGACGGCGCCATCCGGATGCAGCCGAAGTAACGACATTCGGCACGAATCGTCGTTTTGGCGCGGCGAAAAGGAACATTCGGCACGAATGCTTCGCCGCCGCGAGAAACGGCATTCGGCACGAATCGTCGTTTTGGCGCGGCGAAAAGCCACATTCGGCACGAATGTGCGCGCAGTCAGATCCCGGAGTGCGCCTCCAGGAACGTGTACACGTCGGAGTCGTCCACCCCGGGGAACGACCCCGACGGCAGCGGCGACAGGATGTGCGCGTGCAGGCGCGCGCTCGGCCACGCCTTGCCCGCCCAGTGCCCGGTCAGCTCGGTCGCCGGCCGCTTGCAGCACGACTCGTCTGGGCAGCGGGACTCGGCGCGCGCCGTCGTCTCCCGGCCGCGGAACCACTTGGCCTGGTCGAACGGGACGCCGACGCTGATCGAGTAGCCGCCATCGGCCGTGCTCCCGGTCTGCGTCGAGCACCAGTACGTGCCGGCCGGGGTGTCCGTGTACTGGTAGAACTCCGTGGTGCGGTTGGTGCGCGCGAACGCGTTCCGGGCGCCCCACTTGCGGCAGACCGTCTGGCCCTCGATCGAGCCGGTGACGTCGGTCGGGAGGGGGAGGCCGTCGTTCTCGTAGCCCTTGTAGAGCGTGCCGTCGTCGCCGACGCGGAGGAAGTGCAGCGGCATGTCCAGGTGCCGGGTCGCCAGGTTGGTCAGGCGCAACGCCGCCGCCTCGTGGGTGACGCCGAACGCGTCTCGGAAGTCCTCCACGGCGACGTCCTTCTCCTTCTTGGCCTGCTGCAGGAACGCCACCGCCGCGGCCTCCGGCATCAGCGCGCACGCCGCGAAGTAGTTGATCTCCAGCCGCTGCCGCAGGAAGTCCGCGTAGCTCGCCGGGCGCTCGTGGCCGAGGAGCCGGTGCGCCATCGCCTGCAGCGCCATCGAGCGGAGGCCGTGGCCGCCGGGGATGGAGGCCGGCGGCAGGTAGATGCGCCCGTTCTCCAGGTCGGTGATCGAGCGGGTGGAGCGCGGGAGGTCGTCGACGTAGATCAGTTCGAAGCCGAGCTGCTCGGCCATCACGCTGACTTCGCGGTGCGTGAGCGCGCCGCGGACGTGGCCCGACGCGCGCACCTGCTCCTCGGCGAGTTTCTCGATGTCGGGGATGTAGTTGTCCTGCCGGCGCATCCGCTCGCGCAGCTCGGTGTTCGCCCGTCTGGCCTCCTCGGGCGTCGCGATCGCCTCGCTGGCGCGGCGGGCGAGCTCGCGGTGCAGGCCGACCAGGGCCTCCAGCGTCTCGGTGGGCGTGCCCTTCGTCGGCTTGACGGCGGGGAGGCCGAGCGAGCCGTACAGCGATCCCTTCTGTGCGCGGGAGAGCTCGATCTCCAGCGCAGCGCGGGCGTCCGGCGGCTCGGCGGACAGCAACTCGGCGAGCGGGACGCCGAGCGCGGCGGCGAGCGTGCCGAGCAGGGAGACGCGCGGCTCGCGTTTGCCGTTCTCGATCAGCGAGAGCTGGCTGGCGGCGACCCCGGCAGCGGCGCCGAGCTCGTCCAGGGTCAGGCCGCGCTGCGTGCGGAAGTGTCGGATGCGGTGCCCGAGGGTGGCGACGTCGGCAGTCGCCGCTTCGGTGGCGAGGGAGTCCATCCCTTCACAATAGCGAAAGAATCGCCATTCTTTACGTGCAGATTCCCACCCGCGGCCATGAATTCTGCTGGATCCTGGATTCACGCACCGATCTTTCCAACCGAGAGGACGACGGAATGTCCATCGCCGAGCTCCCGCTGACCGACCAGGCCCACGAGGCCGACGCCGACCACGAGACCCACGCGTACCCGGCGGCCTCCACCCCCGCCGCACGCCACACGCCTGCCACCGAGTCCACCGCACCGACCCGCCCGACCGGCCTCGCCGGCCTGCGCGCCTGGGTCGCCGAGATCGCCGAACTCACCCAGCCCGAGAGCATCGTCTGGTGCGACGGCACCCCGGGGGAGGCCGACCGGCTGACCAAGGAGCTCGTCGCCGAGGGCAAGCTCATCCGGCTCAACCCGGAGTGGCGCCCGAACAGCTTCCTGGCGCGCACCGACCCGGGCGACGTCGCCCGCGTCGAGGATCGCACCTTCATCTGCTCCCTCAAGGAGGAGGACGCCGGCCCTACCAACAACTGGCGCGAGCCGGAGGGCATGCGCGCCGAGCTGCGCGGGGTCTTCGCCGGCAGCATGCGCGGTCGCACGATGTACGTCGTCCCGTTCTCGATGGGCCCGCTGGGCGGTCCGATCTCGCAGGTCGGCGTCGAGCTGACCGACTCCGCCTACGTGGCCGTCAGCATGGGACTGATGACCCGCGTGACCAGTGCGGTGCTCGACCTGATCGACGCCGGGCAGCCGTGGGTGCCGACCGTGCACAGCGTCGGCGCGCCGCTGATCGACGACGCCGGTGTGCGTCACGACGACGTGACCTGGCCGTGCAACACCACCAAGTACATCGTCCAGTTCCCGGAGACGCGCGAGGTCTGGTCCTACGGCTCCGGCTACGGCGGCAACGCGATCCTGGCCAAGAAGTGCTTCGCCCTGCGGATCGCGTCGGCGATGGCGCGCGACGAGGGCTGGCTGGCCGAGCACATGCTGCTCGTCAAGGTCACCTCGCCCGAGGGACGCCCGTTCCACTTCGCGGCGGCGTTCCCGTCGGCGTGCGGCAAGACGAACCTCGCCATGCTGCAGCCGACCATCCCGGGCTGGAAGGTCGAGACGATCGGAGACGACATCGCCTGGCTCCGGCAGGGCGCTGACGGGAGGCTGCGCGCCATCAACCCCGAGGCGGGCTTCTTCGGCGTTGCGCCGGGGACGGGCGAGCTGACCAACAAGACCGCGGTCGAGACCCTGTGGGGCAACACGATCTTCACCAACGTGGCGCTCCGCGACGACGGCGACGTGTGGTGGGAGGGCCTCACCGAGACCCCGCCCGCGCACCTCATCGACTGGCAGGGCAACGACTGGACGCCCGAGAGCGGACGCCCGGCTGCGCACCCGAACTCCCGGTTCTGCGTGTCGGCCGCGCAGTGCCCGAGCATCGCCGACGACTGGGACGCGGTCGACGGCGTGCCGATCGACGCCATCCTGTTCGGCGGCCGCCGCGCCACCAATGTGCCGCTCGTGGCGCAGGCCCGCGACTGGAAGCACGGCGTCTTCATCGGCGCGACCATCTCGTCGGAGAAGACGGCTGCGGCCGAGGGTACGGTCGGCGAGCTGCGCCGCGACCCGTTCGCGATGCTGCCGTTCTGCGGCTACAACATGGCGGACTACTGGGGCCACTGGCTCGAGGTGGGCGAGAAGCTCGGCTCGAAGGCGCCGGCGGTGTTCCAGGTGAACTGGTTCCGCAAGGGCGACGACGGCCGGTTCCTGTGGCCCGGGTTCGGCGAGAACTCGCGCGTGATCGAGTGGATCGCGCGCCGGGTGGAGGGCACGGCCGGCGCCGCGTCGACGCCGATCGGCCGCCTCCCGCTGGTGGAGGAGCTCGACCTCGACGGCCTGGACCTCCCGGCCGAGGACGTCGCCGAGCTCTTCGAGGTCGACCGTGCGAGCTGGCTGGCCGAGTGCGATCTCACCGAGGAGTACTTCGACCAGTTCGGCACCCGCGTCCCCGCCGCACTCCGCGCCGAGCTCGCCTCCCTCCGCTACCACCTCCACGCGTAGCAAACCGCCGAGACGGCAGATTCTCTGCCGTCTCGGCGGTTGTGCGCCCACTTTGCGCCGTCTCGGCGGCCCGTGGTCAGACGAGGAGTTGGTGCTTGGCCAGGTCGCGGTAGAGGGGGGTGCTGGCGACGAGTTCGGAGTGGGTTCCCACTCCGACGACGCGGCCGTGGTCGAGGACGACGATCTGGTCGCTGTCCACGACGGTGGAGAGCCGGTGCGCGATCACCAGGAGGGTGCGGTCCTCGGCGACGGCGTCGATGGCCTCCCGCATGAGCTGCTCGTTGCGGCCGTCCAGGCTGGAGGTCGACTCGTCCAGCAGCAGCACCGGGGGAGCGGCGAGCAGCGCACGCGCGATCGCGAGCCGCTGACGCTCGCCGCCGGAGAGCATGATGCCGTCCTCGCCGACCGGCGCGTCCAGGCCGAGGTCGCTGCGCTCCAGCACCTCGGTCAGGTTGACGGCGTGGAGGACGTCGACGCACTGCTCGTCGGTCGCGTCCGGCGTCGCCAGCTTCAGGTTGTCACGCAGCGAACCGGCGAGCACCGGAGCGTCCTGCTCGACGTAGCCGATGTTGGAGCGCAACGCGACGCGGTCGAGCGTGCGGACGTCCATCCCGCCGAAGCGCACCTGACCGGCCTCCGGGTCGTAGAACCGCTCGATCAGCGCGAGGATGGTCGACTTGCCCGCGCCGGACGGGCCGACCAGCGCCGTGCGCTTGCCGCGCGGCACCGTGAAGCTGACGCCGTGCAGCACCCCGCCGTGCGTCGCGGTCGCGGTGTCGGCGCCGAGCCCGGCCGCCGCCTCCGCCTCGGCGACCACGTCGACGCCGCCGAACGCCCCGAGGGCGATGCGCTCGGCGTCGGCAGGCGCGGCCGCGACGGCGGACCGCTCGTCGCGCTCCGGCGACGACGGGTAGGCGAACTCCACGTCCACGAACTCGATCGCCGGCGCGTGCGGCGCGAGCCCCTCGTTCGCGACGCCGACGGTCATCCCGAGCGGCGCGATCTCGCGGTCGTACTGGTCCTCGGTGGGGAGGTCGAGGATCTCCTGGATGCGGCCGAGCGCGCCGAGCGCCGAGTTCACCGCGGTGATCGCGCCGAACGCCTGGCCGAGCGGCAGGATCATCATGAACAGGAAGAGGATGAACGCCACCAGGTTCGCGACGGTGATCGCACCGCTGGCGACCCGGAAGCCGCCGACGCCGAGCACCACCAGGAACGACACCTGCATCGCGATGCCCGCGACCGGCACGACGAGCGCGGAGATCTTGGCGACCTGGATGCCCATCTTCCAGGCTCCGGTCGCGTCGGCGTCCACGGCCGCCAGCTCCCGATCCGTGGCGTTCGCCGCGCGGATCGTCCGCACCGAGCTGATCGCGCGCTCCACCGCGGCGGCGAGGTCGCCCACCTTGGTCTGCGCCTTCTGGCTGGCGACGCGGATGCGGCCGGACAGCAGCGTGACCACGACGATGGAGACGGCGACCACGAGAACGGTCAGCCCGAGCAGCACCGGGTCGATGATGAGCATGGCGATGAGCGCGCCGATGAACGTCAGCGCGCCGCCGATGGCCTCCACGAGTCCCTGCGTGAGCACGGCGCGCAGCAGCGTGGTGTCCGAGCCGACGCGCGACACCAGATCGCCGGTGCGCCGGGTGTCGAACTCGCTGATCGGCAGGCGCAGCAACCGCGCCACCAGTTTGCGGCGCGACGACAGCACGACGCCCTCGCCGGTGCGCTGCAGGAGGTAGTGCTGGTAGCCGGAGATGAGCGCGGAGACAACGACGAGCGCGACGAGCCCCCAGACGATCCCGCCCAGTGGCTCGCCCTTGCCCACGATGGTGATCACCTGGCTGACCAGCAGCGGCTGTGCGAGGCTCGCCGCGGCGCCGAGCACGCTCAGCACGACGACGAACGAGAGCACGCCGCGGTGCTCGAGCAGGTAGGGGAGGAGCTGGCTGAACCGCGCGCGCGGTCCACTGTCCGCCTCCCGCCGCGCGAAGGGCGAACGGCGGCGTGGAGCGGCGGTGGTTTCGGTGCTCATGGGGGTCCTTCGACAGGAGATTCGGGATGCTGCTTCGACCGTACTTCCTATGGGCTGCCGGTTTGCTGACACTGCAGGAATGTCCGGGGTGCGGGCTACAGTGCTGAACTATGCCGACGTCTGTCATCACCGCCGCCGACCTGGTCAAGAAGTACAAGGACTTCCCCGCGGTCGACGGCATCAGCTTCGAGGTCGAGGCGGGGGAGTCGTTCGGTCTCCTCGGCCCGAACGGGGCAGGCAAGTCGACCACCATGCGGATGATCGGCGCGGTCTCCACCCGCACGGCGGGCGAGCTGAGCATCCTCGGCCTCGACCCCGACCAGTACGGGCCAGAGATCCGGTCGCAGCTCGGCGTGGTGCCGCAGTCCGACAACCTCGACACCGAGCTGCGGGTGCGCGACAACCTCATCGTCTACGGGCGCTACTTCGGCCTCCCGGCGGCCCGCGTCCGGCAGCGCGCCGACGAGCTGCTCGCGTTCGCGCAGTTGGAGGACAAGGCCAAGGCGAAGGTGGACGACCTCTCCGGCGGCATGAAGCGGCGGCTCACGATCGCACGCGCGCTCATCAACGACCCGCGCATCCTGCTGCTGGACGAGCCGACCACCGGCCTCGACCCGCAGGCCAGGCACATCCTGTGGGACCGCCTCTTCCGGCTCAAGGAGCAGGGCACCACCTTGGTGCTCACCACGCACTACATGGACGAGGCCGAGCAGCTCTGCGACCGCCTCGTCGTGGTCGACAAGGGCGCGATCATGGCAGAGGGCACCCCGGCGTCCCTCATCCGGAAGTACTCGACCCGGGAGGTGCTGGAGGTGCGCTTCGGCTCCGACCGCAACGCCGAGGTCGCGCCGCGGCTGGACGGCATCGGCGACCGCGTCGAGGTGCTGCCCGACCGCATCCTGGTCTACAGCGACGACGGGGAGGCCGAGCTCGCCCGGCTGACCGAGCGTGGCCTCCACCCGCTCACCAGCCTGGTCCGCCGGTCGAGCCTGGAGGACGTCTTCCTGCGGCTCACCGGGCGGAGTCTGATCGAATGAGCTCCCTGGAGTTGATCGAATGAGTGTGACCTCCACAGACGAGGGAACGCGGGCCGCGCTCGCCGCCTCGGGACGGCCGCGCCGGTTCGGCGCCTGGTACGTCGCCGAGCACCGCTTCCGGGTGATGCGCTCGTACCTCCAGACGCTGCTCGTCACCGGCTTCGGCAACCCGTTCCTCTACCTCTTCGCGATGGGCGTCGGGCTCGGGAGCCTGGTGAGCGCCCACATGGGGCCGACCGCGGTGAACGGCGTGAGCTACCTGGCGTTCGTCGCGCCCGCGCTGCTCTGCACGGCCGGGGTCACTGTCGCGAGCGAGGAGTTCACGTACCCGATCTTCCTCGGGTTCAAGTGGAATCCGACGTTCACCGGCATCAGCGCCTCCCCGATCGCGCCGGGGCAGATCATCGACGGCGTCGTCATCTCGGTGGTGGCGCGCCTGCTCGGCACCAGCGTCGTCTACTACCTCTTCATGCTGCTCTTCGGGGCGGTGCCGAGCCCGTGGGGCTGGCTCGCCATCCTGGTCGCGACGCTCGGCGGCCTGGCGTTCGGCGCCCCGGTGATGGCGTACGTCTCGACGCTGGAGCAGGACACCGGGCAGATCGCGATGCTGATGCGGTTCGTGCTGCTGCCGATGACGCTGTTCTCCGGCACGTTCTTCCCGCTGGCCGCCATGCCGGTCTACCTCCAGTGGATCGGCTGGATCTCGCCGCTCTGGCACTCCACCGAGCTCGCCCGCGTCTTCGCGTACGGCTACGCCGAGCCGCTCTGGCTCACGGTCGTGCACGTCCTCTACCTCGCGGCGCTGTTCGTCGTGTTCTGGCAGTGGGCGCGCCGGATCGCGCGACGGAGGCTGAACAAGTGACCACCACCCGCGATCCGCTCATCGAGACCGTCTCACGGTCGCGTCCGCTGCGCGCGCTCTACGCGGGCAACGCGCGCTCGGTCATGCAGCGCGGCTGGTCGGCCACCCGCAGCACGAACTGGCTGGTCATCGTCTCCGGCTTCTTCGAGCCGATCTTCTACCTGCTCTCGCTCGGCATCGGCTTCGGCAAGCTGGTCGGCGACGTGACGACGGCCGGCGGCCAGCAGGTGCCGTACGCCGCCTTCATCGCGCCTGCGCTGCTGGCGACGGCGGCGATGAACGGCGCGGTGTACGACTCCACCTGGAACGTGTTCTTCAAGATGCACTTCGCCAAGCTGTACGAGGGGATGCTGTCGACCTCCCTCGGCCCTCTGGATGTGGCGCTCGGCGAGATCCTGCTCGCGCTGCTGCGCGGCGCGCTGTACGCGGTCGGCTTCATGATCGTGATGCAGGTGCTCGGCCTGAATCTGTCCTGGTGGGCGCTGCTCGCCCTCCCGGCGGTGTTGCTGATCGCGTTCGGCTTCGCCAGCTTCGGGATGGGGATCACCAGCTACATGAAGACGTTCCAGCAGATGGACTGGATCAACTTCATCCTGCTGCCGATGTTCCTCCTGTCGGCGACGTTCTATCCGATCACGGTCTACCCGGCCTGGATCCAGTCGATCATCATGGCCCTCCCGCTCTGGCACGGCGTGGAGCTGGTCCGCGGCCTCACGACCGGCGCCGTCGACCTCGGGATGCTGTGGCACGTTCTCTACTTCGCCGTGATGATCGCCCTCGGCCTCATCCTGACGACGCGTCGCCTCCGCACCCTCTTCCTCGACTGAGCACGCGCGAGGGGCACGTCGTTGTCACTTTTGCGCGCGAAAAGTGACAACAACGTGCCCCTCGGCGGGAGGTCAGCTCACGTTGTCGGTGAAGTCGATGTCGCGGGTCTCCTTCGACAGCAGCAGCGCGATCAGCGTCAGCACGCCTGCCCCGGACAGGTAGACGCCGACCCAGACCGTGCTGCCGCCGCCGATCGTCCACAGCCAGACCGCGACGGTCGGCGCGACCGCCGCGCCGAGCACGCTGGCCAGGTTGTAGGCGATGGCGGAGCCCGTGTACCGGACGTTCGTCGGGAACAGCTCCGGCAACTCGGCGCCCATCGGCCCGAACGTGAGCCCCATGAGGGTGAAGCCGACGATGAGCAGCGCCATCGTCCCCACCATGCCGCCGGCGAACAGGGGCACGAACAGCAGCCCGAACAGGATGATCCCGAGCGTCACACAGATCAGCGTCTTCCGGCGGCCGAAGCGCTCGGCGAGCGGGCCTGCGACGAGGGTGAAGACACCGAAGAACACCACACCGATGATGAGCATGACCAGGAAATCGTTGCGCGCGTACCCGAGACCCGGTACGAAGCCGGCGGCGGAGAACGTCTTGCCCGCCTTCTCGGCGGCGGCCTGCGCGGCCCCCGGGGTCGCGGCCGTCGTCCCATAGGTCAGGGTGAAGGCCGTCATCAGATAGAAGAGCACGTAAGTCGCCAGCATGATGAACGTGCCCAGCACGATCTGCCGCCAGCTCGTCCGGAACACCCGCGCCAGCGGGAGCTTCGCCACCTCGCCCGTGTCGACGACCTTCTGGAAGGCGGGTGTCTCCACGAGCTTCAGGCGCACGTACAGGCCGACGATGACGAGCACCGCGCTCAGCAGGAACGGCACCCGCCAGCCCCACGCCGCGAACTGCTCCGCGTCGATGGAGAGGCTGAGCACCAGGAACAGCAGGTTGGCGACGATGAAGCCGATCGGCGCGCCGAGCTGCGGGAAGGTCCCGTAGATCGCCCGCTTGCCCGCCGGAGCGTTCTCGGTGGCGAGCAGCGCGGCGCCGCTCCACTCGCCGCCGAGCCCCAGGCCCTGGCAGAACCGCATCACCACGAGCAGGAACGGCGCCCAGAACTCCCAGCCGGGCGTCTGCGCGGTCGGGAGGCAGCCGATCAGGACGGTCGCGATGCCCATCGTGAGCAGCGAGCCCACGAGCGTGCCCTTGCGGCCGATCCGGTCGCCGAAGTGTCCGAACAGGATGGAGCCGACCGGGCGCGCGATGAACGCGACGCCGAACACGGCGAACGACGACAGCAGCGCCGCCGTCGGGTCTTCGCTGGTGAAGAACAGCGACGGGAAGACGAGCACCGCCGCGGTGGCGTAGACGTAGAAGTCGTAGAACTCGATGGAGGTGCCGATGAGGCTCGCGAGGATGACGCGGCCGCGGGTGTTGGCGGGGACGGGAGGGGTGACGGAGGCCGTCGTGGACATGCGTGAAGAACTTCCGGTGACGTGACGAGCAGCCGCAGAGCGTGTGCGTCGGTCGGGCGTCGCGCGGGCGGTGAAGGGGAACGGGACGCTTGTGGCGTCCCATTCACCCTATGCCGCCCGCGTGGCCCAGCCGAATCGGGGCACCCGCACCGCTCGATAGGCTGAGGGCATGGAAACCCTCTTCGCCGTTCTGCACGTCGTGTCCGCTGTGTTCATCGTGGGGCCGATGGCCATCCTGCCGATGACGGCGATGCGCGCGGTGCGTGCGGGCAACGCGAGCCAGGTGGCGGTGCTCGCCAAGTCGACCAACCTGATCTCGCTGCTGTCGCTGCTCGTGGTCTTCTTCGGTTTCGGCGTCATGGGGCTGGCCGACAAGAAGTACGACCTCAGCATCGTGACGCCGTGGATCCTGTGGTCGATCGTCCTCTACGTGATCGCCCTCGGGCTGACGCTGTTCCTCGTCGTGCCGACCATGCGCCGCGCCGCGGAGGCGCTCCAGGCCGCCGACACCGCGCAAGGCGGCGAGGCCACGGCATACCCGGCCATCGCCGCCGGCTCCGGCGTCGCCAGCCTGCTGCTGGTCGCCGTGGTCGTGCTCATGGTCTGGAAGCCGTAGCCTCCGCCGGCGACCCCTACGCGCGCAGCTCCCGCAGCGCGATCGCCGTCGCGAGCGCCGCGTGCGCGGCCTCCTCGCCCTTGTCCTCCTTGGACCCGGGGAGGCCGGCGCGGTCGATGCCCTGCGCCTCGTCGTCCAGCGTGAGCACGCCGAAGCCGACCGGCTTGCCGGTGTCGAGCGCCACCCGGGTGAGGCCGTCGGTGGCCGCCGCCGAGACGTACTCGAAGTGCGGGGTGCCGCCGCGGATGATCACGCCGAGCGCGACCACCGCGTCGGCGCCGGACTCCAGCGCCGCCTTGCTGACGACGGGGAGCTCGAAGCTGCCGGGCACGCGGACGAGCGAGAAGTCCGCTCCCGCGGCCTCCAGCGTCCGGGTCGCTCCCGCGATCAGCCCGTCGGTGATCTGCTCGTGCCAGGTGCCGGCGACGATGACGACCCGCAGGCCGCTCCCGTCGACGGCCTCGGTCGCGTTCGGTGCTCCGGCTCCGCTCATCGTGCTGTCCTCTCCGCCGCCACGGCGGCTGCGCCCGGCTCGTCGTCCGGGTCGATCTCGTCGATCACGTGACCCATGCGGTCGCGCTTGGTCTCCAGGTAGCCCTCGTTGAACACGCCGACGCCGACGACGAGCGGCACGCGCTCCTCGACCGTGATGCCGTGCTCCTCGAGCTGGCGCACCTTCTCGGGGTTGTTGGTCAGCAGTCGCACCGAGTCGATGCCGAGGTCCTGCAGGATGGCCGTCGCCGCCCCGTAGTCGCGCGCGTCGATCGGCAGGCCCAGCGCCAGGTTGGCGTCGAGCGTGTCGAGGCCGTCCTCCTGGAGCTTGTAGGCGCGCAGCTTGTTGATCAGGCCGATGCCGCGGCCCTCGTGCCCGCGCAGGTAGACGACGACGCCGCCCTCCCGCTGGATGGTGGCGAGCGCCGCGTCGAGCTGCGGTCCGCACTCGCACTTCAGCGAGCCGAACGCCTCGCCGGTCAGGCACTCCGAGTGCACCCGGATGAGCGTGCCCTCGGCGGCGGGCGATCCCGAGACGATGGCGACGTGGTCGGCGCCGGTCATCCGGTCGCGGTACGCGCGCATGCGGAACGTGCCGTTCGTGGTGGGGACGGTCGTCTCGACCTCGAAGATCACCCGCGACGACTCCGGGATGGGCGCGGGGGAGGCGAGCTGCTGGTCGCAGTGGAACTCCTGCAGGTACGCGATCAGCGCCTCGATGGTGATCACCAGCACGCCTTCGCGCTCGCCGAGCTCCAGGAGGCCGGGGAGGCGCATCATCTCGCCGTCGTCCGCGACGATCTCGGAGATGGCGCCAACCGGGTTCAGGCCGGCGAGCTTCAGCAGGTCGACCGCGGCCTCGGTGTGGCCGTCGCGCTCGCGCACGCCGCCATCCACTGCGCGCAGCGGCATGATGTGGCCGGGGCGGTGGAGGCTGGCGGGCGTCGACTCGGCGTCGGCCAGCACGCGCAGGGTGTGCGCGCGGTCGGCGGCGCTGATGCCGGTGGAGAGCCGGTTGGCGGCGTCCACGCTCACCGTGTAGTTCGTGCCGCGGGCGTCCTCGTTGTTCGCGACCATCACCGGAAGCTCGAGACGGTCGGCGATCTCGTTCGTCATCGGCGCGCAGATGAAGCCGGAGGAGTTGCGCACGGTCCAGGCGATCCACTCCTGGCTGGCGAGCTCGGCGGCGATGACGACATCGCCCTCGTTCTCGCGGCTCTCGTTGTCGACCACGATGACGGGCCGGCCGGCGCGCAGCTCGGTGAGGGCCTCGGGGATGGTGGCGAGCGTCATGACGCACTCCGTTCTGTCAGCGTGCGGGTGTCGGGGGTGTCGGCGGTGTCGGCGGTTTCGGGGGAGAAGCGGGCGGTGAAGTCGGGCTCGAGCGCGAGCATGCGCTCGACGTGCCGGGCGAGGATGTCGGTCTCGATGTTCACGCGGTCGCCGGGGACGCGGTCGCCGAGCGTGGTGGCGGTGAGGGTCTCCGGGATGAGCGAGACCTCGAACCAGCCGTCCTCGCGGCCGCCGCCGACGTCGCTCACGGTCAGCGAGACGCCGTCGATGGCGATGGAGCCCTTGCGCGCGACCAGCGGAGCGTGGGCCGGGTCGAGGCTGAGCCGGACCACGCGCCAGGCGCTGCCGTCCTCGATGGAGAGCACGGTCGCGGTGCCGTCGATGTGGCCCTGGACGATGTGGCCGCCGAGCCGGTCGCCGACCTGCGCCGCGCGCTCAAGGTTCACCCGCCGGCCGGGCGCGACGTCGTCGAGCGTGCTCATCGCGAGCGTCATGGCCATCACATCGGCCGTGAACGTCTCGGCGTCCTGGCCGATCACGGTGAGGCAGACGCCGCTGACCGAGATGGAGTCGCCGTGCCCGGCGTCGCTGACGGCGAGCGGGCCGCGCACGGTGATCCGCATCGCGTCGGCGTCGCGCTCGACGGCGACGACCTCGCCCAGCTCTTCGATGATTCCGGTGAACACGCTCACGCCTCCTGGTGGGTGGTCGGGACGGGCACGGCCCGCAGGTACAGATCGACGCCGAGTCGTTCGACGTCGAGGATGCGCAGCTTGCGCTGGTCGCCGATGGTCTCCGCGCCGATGTCGCCGAGCGCGAGCTTGGGGCCGCCGAGCAGCGACGGCGCGAGGTAGATGGCGTACTCGTCCACGAGTCCCGCGGCGACGAACGCGCTCGCGAGGGTCGGGCCGCCCTCCACGTAGACCCGGCGGAAGCCGCGCTGGTGGAGGTCCGCGACGACCTCGCGCAGGTCGTGGGTGCCCTCGAAGATCACGGGGTGCGGGTGCCGGAACACCGCGGCGTCCTTCGGCACGGCGCGCGTCCCGACGACGACGGGCGTCGGCTGCGTGGCGAGCAGCTCGCCGGCGTCGCCGCGCGCGGTCAGGCTGGGGTCGTCGGCGAGGACGGTGCCGGTGCCGACGACGATCGCGTCGGAGGCCTCCCGCTGCTCGTGCACCCGCTGCCGGGCGGCGGCGCCGGTGATCCACCTGCTGGTGCCGTCGGCTGCGGCCGTCCGGCCGTCCAAGGTGCTGGCCCACTTGACCGTGATGTGCGGCCGGCCGAGGCGTGCTGCCGTCAGCCAGTCGCCGAGGAAGCGCTCCGCCTCGTCGGCGAGCACACCGCCGATCACCTCGACGCCGGCCTCCCTGAGTCGCTCGGCCCCTCCGCTGGAGTGGCGGCCGGGGTCGGCGACCGCGTACACGACGCGGGCGACCCCGGCGGCGATCAGCGCCTCCGAGCACGGCCCGGTGAGACCCCAGTGGTTGCACGGCTCCAGGGTCACGACGGCGGTCGCGCCGCGCGCGCCGCCCTCGGGGAGGCTGCTGAGCGCGTCGACCTCCGCGTGCGCGGTGCCTGCGCCCCGGTGGAAGCCTTCCGCGATGGTGCCGCCCTCGGCGTCGAGGATCACGCAGCCCACGCGCGGGTTCACGCCGGTGGCCGGGCCGCCCTCGGCGAGCCGCAGCGCGGTGCGCATCGCGGCTTCCCAATCTCCAGTCCGGGTCATCCGGGCGTCGTCCTGTCTCTCGTTGCCGTCGAGACGTGGTGCCGGGGTCACTGAAGCGGAAAGCCCGCGTTCGCGACGGTCGTCACCGACCGCCGACGTGCGCCTCCCATCCGGACTGAGCGCCCAGGCTGTCGCCTGTACGCATTACCGTCGGTGCCGGAATTCCACCGGCTCGGCAGGGGGCTCTCGCCTCCCGCTCGCGGACTGTCACCGCCGGTTCGGACTCTCACCGACCCCGGAGCACGTTCTTCTGTTGTCGAGTCTAGATCAACGCTTGATCGCGCGAACTATTCCCGCCGCACTGTGACGTCAGGCTGCGGGGACGTCCGGCTGCGGGGACCTCAGGCTGCGGCGTGCTCGACGTCCTCCGCCGGCTCCGACACATCGGCCAGCGCGCGGGCGGTGCCCTCGTCCACGATCAGGTCGGTGATCAGCCCGGCCGCCAACGCGCCGCGCAGGCTGTGCACCTTCGACGGCCCGGACACGATGCACACCCGGCGCGGCACGCGCTTGATGAGGTCGATGTCCGGTCCGCTGGCCCGCTCGTTCAGCGGGATGCCGTGGTGGCTGCCGTCCTCGCGGAAGAACACGGTGGCGACGTCGCCGACGACCCGGGACGCGTCCAGCGACGCGTAGTCGTCCGCGTCGAGGTAGCCGCCCGCGTAGACGTGCGAGCGCACCTCCGAGAACGGGGAGCCCAGACCGAACAGCGCCACGTCCATCCGCTCCTGGATGTCGAGGATGCGCCGGGTGCTGCGCTCGCGCCACATCGCCTGCTTGGTCTGCGGGTCGTCGAACAGCGCAGGCACCGGGAACTCCTGGATCGTCCCGGAGTAGGTGTCGCCGAACCGGCGCAGGATCTCCGACGCGTAGAGCACGCCCGTCGTATAGGTGTTGCCCGCCCCGTTGAGCTGCACGAACTCCACGTTGTGCAGATCCTTCGGGATCAGGTGCCTGCTCAGCGCGCTCATCGTCGAGCCCCAGGCGACCCCGACCGTGGTGTTGGAGTCGATGAAGCGGTCGAGAATCCGTGCAGCCGAGATGGCGACGCGCTCCAGCCGGTCCACGTCGCTGATCGCGCTCGGCATCGGGACGATGTGCGCTCCGATGCCGTAGCGGGCGTGCAGGTCCTGCTGCACGCGCGTTGCGCCCTCGTGCGGCTGGGCGATCTGGATGGTGACCAGCCCGGACGCGCGCGCATAGGAGAGGAGCCGGGAGACGCTGGACCGCGAGGTGTGCATCTCGTGGGCGATGGCCTCCATCGTCAGATCCTGCATGTAGTAGAGGTGGCCCGCCTTGAGGGCGTCGCGGACCTTCTCGGGGAGGTTCTGGGTGTCGGGCGCGGACATTCGGGGACCGCCTTCCGGGTTCGGGTGGTGCTGGAGGTGGCGCTGCACGTATGTGCATCCGGCTTGATCGAAGTTGTGCCGGCATCGAAGACTATAGCGAAACCCACCGCCGTTCAGTAGAAGTTCCAGGAGTCACCGTGACGACGAAGTCGAATGTCCGCCCCGAGATCCAGCAGCTGCGCGAGCGCCCGAGCGCGCAGGTCGTCGTCGTAGGCGGCGGCATCAACGGGCTCGGCACGTTCCGCGACCTCGCCCTGCAGGGCGTCGACGTGGTGCTCGTGGAGCGCAACGACTTCGTGTCCGGCGCCTCCGCGGCCTCCAGTCACATGATCCACGGCGGCATCCGCTACCTGGAGAATGGCGAGTTCCGGCTGGTCAAGGAGTCGGTGACCGAGCGCAACGGCCTCCTGAAGATCGCGCCGCACTACGTCAAGCCGCTGCAGACGACCATCCCGATCTACTCCACCTTCTCGGGCATCCTCGCCGCGCCGCTGCGCTTCCTCACCCACAAGCAGGGCAAGCCGAAGGAGCGCGGCGCGTTCCTGATCAAGACGGGACTGACGATCTACGACACGTTCTCCCGCGAGGGCGGCAGTGTGCCGCGGCACAGCTTCCACGGCCGCCGGAAGTCGCTCGAGACCCTCCCGAAGCTCAACCCGGGCCTGAAGTACACGGCCACCTACTTCGACGCCTCGGTGCACGACCCGGAGCGGCTCGCGCTCGACGTCCTCGCCGACGGACTGGCCGCGGGCCCGCACGCCCGTGCAGCCAACTACCTGGAGGCCATCGGGGCGCAGGACGGCGGCGTGCTGGTGCGCGACCGGGAGACCGGCGACGAGTTCACCATCACCGCCGACGTGGTCGTCAACGCGTCCGGCCCCTGGACCGACCTCACCAACGCGGCCCTGGGCCGGCCGACGCAGTTCATGGGCGGCACCAAGGGCTCGCACATCGTGCTCGACAACCCGGAGCTGCTGGAGGCCTGCGACGGCCGCGAGATCTTCTTCGAGAACAACGACGGCCGCATCGTCCTCATCTACCCGCTGAAGGGCAAGGTCATGGTCGGCACGACCGACCTCGAAGCCGACCTGGCGGTCCCCGCGGTGTGCACCGAGGAGGAGATCGACTACTTCGTCGAGCTGGTCTCGCACGTTTTCCCAACGATCCCGGTCACCCGCGAGCAGATCGTCTACAGCTTCTCCGGCGTGCGCCCGCTGCCGCACCACGACGACACCGCGCCCGGTTTCGTCTCCCGCGACTACCGCATCGTGCCCGGCACGATCGCCGCCCTCGGCGACACCACCGTGCTCAGCCTCGTCGGAGGCAAGTGGACGACGTTCCGTGCGCTCAGCGAGCACCTCGCGAACGAGACGCTGGAGGCCCTCGGCATGCCCCGCACGGTCGCCACCCTCGGCCTGCCGATCGGCGGCGGCGCCGGCTTCCCGACCACCCCGCAGGCCGAGCGCGACTGGGTGGCCCGCTACGGCGCCGACGTGGGCGCCGCCCGCGCGAGCACGCTGCTGCACCGCTACGGCACCAAGGCCGCAGCCGTCATCGACGCGATCACGGCCTGGGAGGGCGCCGACGCCCCGCTCGCCGCGGCGCCGGAGTATTCCCGCGCCGAGCTCGACCACCTCGTGCGCACCGAGCGGGTCGCGCACCTCTCCGACGTGTTCCTCCGTCGCACCAGCCTCGCGTTCACCGGATCGGTCTCGATCCCGCTGGTCCGCGAGGTCGGCGAAATCGTCGCAAACGCGCTCGCATGGTCGCCAAATCGGCGTTCGGAGGAGGAAGATGCGTTCCAAGCGGAACTGGCAGCCGCCCACCGGGTGAACCTGACGTCGGGGGACGGGAGCGAAGCCGCGGCGCTCCGATAATGCACGAACGTGCATAGAACGGTCCTTGCCCAGGCGGACCCGACCGCAATAGCGTTCGAACGCCCCCTGGCGAGAGCCACCTCATCGCACGACAGGGTGCGGGTCAACTGAACAACTGGAAGGTCAACGTGGACAATATCGGTATTGATTTCCTGTCAGAGTTGTGCGGAACGGCAATGCTGGTGCTTCTCGGTACCGGTGTCGTCGCGAACGTCGCCCTGATCAGGAACAAGGGCTTCAACGGCGGGTTCCTGATGGTGAACTTCGGCTGGGGCATTGCGGTCTTCGCTGGTGTCAACATCGCCTACAACTCGGGCGCACACCTGAACCCCGCAGTGACGCTCGGTCTGGTCGCCAACGGAGCCAAGGCGTTCGGAAGCGCCGCCGCGCACACTCTGGTGCCGGTCAACTTCGTGACAGTGCTGCTGTACATCGTCGCTCAGCTCATCGGAGCGTTCATCGGCGCGTGCATCACGTTCCTGGCGTACAAGAAGCACTTCGACGAGGAGCCGGACCCGGGCAACAAGCTCGGCGTGTTCTCCACCGGCCCGGCGATCCGCAGCTACGGCTGGAACCTCGTCACCGAGGTCGTCGGCACGTTCGTGCTGGTGTTCGTCGTGATCGCCTTCGGCCACCAGCCCGGCACCGCGGCGGGCCTCGCCGCCCTCGGCGCCCTGCCCGTCGCTCTCCTGGTGACCGGCATCGGCGCCAGCCTCGGTGGTCCGACGGGGTACGCGATCAACCCTGCGCGTGACCTCGGCCCGCGCATCGCTCACGCGGTCCTGCCCATCAAGGACAAGGGCCCGAGCGACTGGTCCTACTCCTGGATCCCGGTCGTCGGGCCGATCGTCGGCGGTCTGCTGGCCGGCTGGCTCGCACTGCTGCTGCTCCCCATCCTCACCAAGTAACACCCGGGGGCCGGCCGGGGGAGACCCCGACCGGCCCTCTTCAGTCCCACCCCCCAAACAAAGGAGTTACGTATGGCCGACTACGTCGTCGCTATCGACCAGGGCACCACGAGCACCCGAGCGATCATCTTCGACAAGTCCGGGTCGATCGTGTCGAGCGGACAGCTCGAGCACGAGCAGATCTTCCCGAAGGCGGGATGGGTCGAGCACAACCCGGTCGAGATCTGGAACAACACGCGCGAGGTCATCGGCCAGGCGCTGTCCAAGGCAGACCTCACCCGCCACGACATCGCGGCCGTGGGCATCACCAACCAGCGCGAGACCGCGGTGGTGTGGGACAAGAACACCGGCGAGCCCGTCTACAACGCCATCGTCTGGCAGGACACCCGCACGCAGCCGATCGTCGACCGCCTCGCCGCGGACGGCGGGGTCGAGCGCTTCAAGCAGGATGTCGGCCTCCCGCTGGCGACCTACTTCTCCGGCACCAAGATCACCTGGATCCTCGAGAACGTCGAGGGCGCGCGCGAGCGCGCCGAGCGGGGCGACCTGCTGTTCGGCAACACCGACGCCTGGGTGCTCTGGAACCTGACCGGCGGTCCCGACGGCGGCGTGCACGCGACCGACGTGACCAACGCCTCCCGCACGATGTTCATGGACCTGGAGACCCTCTCCTGGCGCGACGACATCCTCGAGGCGTTCGGCGTCCCGAAGTCGATGCTCCCGGAGATCAAGGCCTCCTCCGAGGTCTACGGCACGGTGGAGGCGTCCAGCCTGCTGCGCGAGGTGCCCGTCGCGGGCATCCTCGGCGACCAGCAGGCGGCCACCTTCGGCCAGGCCGCGTTCGATCCGGGCGAGTCCAAGAACACCTACGGCACCGGCAACTTCCTCATCTTCAACACGGGTGAGGAGATCGTCCACTCCAAGAACGGCCTCCTGACGACGCTCGGCTACAAGCTGGGCGACGACAAGCCGCACTACGCCCTGGAGGGCTCGATCGCCGTCACCGGTTCGCTGGTGCAGTGGCTGCGCGACAACCTCGGCATCATCTCCAGCGCCCCCGAGATCGAGGACCTGGCGAAGACCGTGGAGGACAACGGCGGTGCGTACTTCGTGCCGGCGTTCTCCGGCCTGTTCGCGCCGTACTGGCGTTCGGACGCGCGCGGCGCCCTCGTGGGCCTCACGCGCTACGTCAACAAGGGCCACATCGCCCGCGCCGTCCTGGAGGCCACGGCCTTCCAGACCCGCGAGGTGCTGGACGCGGTCAACGCCGACTCCGGTGTCGACCTGCAGGAGCTGAAGGTGGACGGCGGCATGATCGCCAACAACACCCTCATGCAGTTCCAGGCCGACATCCTCGGCGTGCCGGTCGTCCGTCCGGTCGTCGCGGAGACCACCGCCCTCGGCGCCGCCTACGCGGCCGGCCTCGCGGTCGGCTTCTGGAGCGACCTGGACGACCTGCGCAAGAACTGGCAGGAGGACAGCCGCTGGGAGCCGAAGATGGAGGCCGCAGAGCGCGACCGCCAGCTCCGCCTCTGGAAGAAGGCCGTCACGAAGACGTTCGACTGGGTCGACGACGACGTGAAGTAATCCCTGCGCAGTGCCACCGAGCGCCGTCCGGCTCCCGCCGGGCGGCGCTCGTGCGTGGTGCGTGTGGATCCTTGCAGATTCCTCACCTGCGGGAAAGGTTTCGCGCAGACTGCACCCCTACCGTGGAAGGATGAGGCATTCTTCGGTCGAAAGGCCACTTCCGGTGCGCCACGGCCGTCTGCCGAGGCGCCGAGCGCGCGGACCCGTCACGCGACTGCTCGCCGCCGCCGTGGCCGTGTTCGTCATCTCCGCGGGCGCTGTGGGCGCGTACGCCGTGCAGGACACCGTCCGGTCGCTGAAGCCGTCCATCCACCTCGTCTCCGCGGCCGGCAAGGCCGTCACCGTGCCCAGTGTCGGCGCGGAGTCCGGCGCGGTCAACATCCTCCTCGCGGGCACGGACACCCGCACCGGCCAGGGCGGCCAGTTCTCCAGCTCGCAGGAGCTCGCCGGCAGCTCGGGCGCCGGAAACAACGACGTCACGATGATCCTGCACCTCTCGGCGGATCACCAGCACGCCACGGTCATCAGCATCCCGCGCGACCTGATGGTGCCGATCCCCTCCTGCCCGACCTCGGGTGGCGGCTCCACGTCGCCGCAGGACAGCGCGCAGTTCAACACCACGCTGTCGACGGGCGGCCTCTCCTGCGTCGTCCTCACGGCGGAGGCGCTCACCGGCCTCAGCATCCCGTACGCGGCCGAGATCAGCTTCGACGGCGTCTCGGCGATGTCCAACGCCGTCGGCGGCGTCCCCGTCTGCCTCGCGACGCCGCTGAAGGACCCGTATGTCGGCCTCGACCTGCCGGCCGGCCAGCAGACCCTGGTCGGCTCCCAGGCCCTCGCCTTCGTCCGCAGCCGTCACGGCGTCGGCGACGGCAGCGACCTCGGCCGGATCAGCAACCAGCAGTTGTTCCTCTCATCGCTGCTGCGCACGGTGACGAGCGCGGGCGTGCTGAGCAATCCGCTCACGCTCTTCACGCTGGCGAAGGCCGCGACCTCCAACCTCACCCTCTCGGACACGCTCTCGTCGCCGACGACGCTTGTCTCCATCGGGCTCGCGCTGAAGAGCGTGCCGCTGAGCGACTTCGTGTTCCTCCAGTACCCGGCGATGACGGACCCCGCGAACGTCAACCGCGTCGTCCCCGAGCCGACCGGCGTGGACGCCCTCAAGCAGGCGCTCGCCAACGACACCCCGGTCCAGCTCACCGGAACGACGGGCAACGGAACGGAGTCGGCCACCCCGTCGCCGTCGCCGTCGAGCACGCCGAGCACGGCCGGGACGCCCGCGCCGAGCGCGACGTCGAGTGCCGCGAGCGGAAGCACCTCGAGCGGAAGCACCCCGGCCCCGACCTCCTCGGCGGTCAGCCTCCCGTCGGACGTCACCGGTCAGACGGCCGCGCAGCAGACCTGCACCAAGGGCAACTAAGCGATCCACCTGACAGAACACGCCGCCTGGCGCACGCGCCAGGCGGCGTGTCCTGTCAGTTCGTTCCGGCGGTGAGCGCGTTCGGGAGGGCGGCCAGCGAGCGGAGCTCGAAGACGCCGGCGCGGGCGGCGTCCGCCGCGTCCTCGGGCGTCGGCACGTCCCCGCGCCGGTTCAGCCACACGCCGGTCAGGCCGGCTGCGGCCGCGCCGATCGCGTCGGTGCGGAGGCGGTCGCCGACGTAGGCCGCGTCGGACGGCCGCACGCCGAACACGGAGCACGCGTGCTCGAAGATGCGCGGGTCCGGCTTCGCGACGCCGACCTCGCCGGAGGCGATCAGATGCTCCATGCGGGTGTCGAGGCCGACCGCCTCCACCTTGCGGCGCTGGAAGGCGAGGTCGCCGTTGGTGATGAGCCCGAACCGCACGCCCGGGATCGCCGCCTCCAGCGCGTCCAGGCAGGGGAGGGCGTCGTCGTGCAGCGACCAGGCCGCGACGTAGTGCTCGAAGTAGTCCGCGAACCAGGCGCTCGCCTCGGCGTCGCTCAGTTCGACGCCGTGCCGGGCGGCGAAGTCGCGGGCGCGCGCCTGGCGCTGCCCCTCGAAGTCGAGCCGGCCCGCGAGGTAGGAGTGGTAGTGCTCCTCCTCCAGGTCGTGCCAGAGCGTGGTCAGCTCGGCGGCCTCCATCGTGCCGTAGGGCTCGCCGAGCAGGCCCGCGTAGCGCTGGATACCCGCCGACACCGCGGCGCGATGGGCGAACAGGGTGTCGTCGAGGTCGAAGAGGACGACCCGCGGACCGGTCACCGTGCCGCCTGCGCGGACGTGAACGCCGGCCAGCCGTCCGCCGGCCGCCGCGGGTCGGCGGGCAGGAGCGCGGCCTGCCAGTCGTCGCGCCGGACGCCCCGGTGCGCCACTCCGAGCCGGGCGACGCCCTCCCACTGGAAGCCGGCCCGGCGCGCGACGGCGGCGCTCGCGACGTTCCCCGCGTAGGCGTGCCACACGACGCGCTGGAGCCCCAGCCCCGCCGACGCGTCGAACGCGTAGTCGAGCACCAGGTCGAGAGCGGCGGCCATCCAGCCGTGCCCTCGCGCGCCGGCGGACAGCCAGTAGCCGACCTCGCCCTCGCCGTCGTGGAGGTGATGCAGCCCGACCATCCCGTGCAGGAGGAGCGTCTCCGCGTCGCGGAGCGCCCAGGTGCACTCCCGCCCGCTCACCCAGCCGTCCGGCACGATCCCGGTCACGAACCGCTCCGCGTCGGCGCGGTCGTACGGCGACGGCACGGTGGTCCACGCGGCGACCTCCGGATCGCGGCAGAACTCCGCGATCCGGTCGACGTCGGCGTCCACAGGGGCCGACAGGACGACAGGGCCGCCCGCCAGCTCCACCGGGGCCGGAGCCATCAGTGCGCCCGTCGCAGCAGGCCGATTGCGTTGTAGGCCTTCGCCAGCGTCCGCTCGGCGACCTCGCTGGCCCGCTGCGCGTTGCCGGCGAGGATGCGGTCGAGCTCGGCCGGGTCGGAGAGCAGGTCGAGCGCGCGCTCCCGGATCGGGCCGAACGTCTCCACCACGACCTCCACGAGGCCCTTCTTGAAGTCGCCGTAGCCCTTGCCGTCGTACTCCAGCTCGATGTCGGCCACAGCGCGGCCGGTGAAGGCGGAGTAGATGCTGAGCAGGTTGGAGATGCCCGGCTTGCCCGCGCGGTCGAAGGACACTACGCCGTCGGTGTCGGTGACCGCGCGCATGATCTTCTTGCGCGTCACGTCCGGCTCGTCGAGCATCCAGACGATACCGGCCCCCGACTCGGCGGACTTCGACATCTTCGACTCCGGGTTCTGGAGGTCGTAGATGCGCGCGCCGTCCTTGAGGATCATCGCCTGCGGCACGACGAACGTCTCGCCGAACCGGCTGTTGAACCGCTCGGCGAGGTCGCGGGTCAGCTCGACGTGCTGGCGCTGGTCGTCGCCGACGGGCACCACCTCGGCGTCGAACAGCAGGATGTCGGCGGCCATCAGCACCGGGTAGGCGAAAAGCCCGACCGAGGTCGCGTCCGCGCCCTGCTTGGCCGACTTGTCCTTGAACTGGGTCATCCGGGACGCCTCGCCGAACCCGGTGATCGTGTTCAGCAGCCAGGCGAGCTGGGCGTGGGCGGGGACGTGCGACTGCACGTACAGGGTGGAGGCCGACGGGTCGATGCCCGCGGCGATGTACTGCGCGGCGGTGCGGCGCGTCTTCTCGCGGAGCTCCACCGGGTCCTGCGCGACGGTGATCGCGTGCAGGTCGACGACGGAGAAGAACGCGTCGTGGTTGCTCTGCAGCTCCTTCCACTGCAGGAGGGCGCCGACGTAGTTGCCGAGGTGGAGGGAGTCCGCCGACGGCTGCATGCCGGAGTAGAGGCGGGGGAGTGTGCTCATGTCACTGCTTTCGAAGTAGGAGGAGGGTGCGGATGCTAGACGGCGTAGTCGACGACCACGGGGGTGTGGTCCGACCATCGCTCGTCGTAGGCGGCCGCACGGTCCACCGCGTAGTTCTTCACCGTCGCCGCCAGCGCCGGCGAGGCGAGCTGGTAGTCGATGCGCCAGCCGGTGTCGTTGTCGAACGCCTGCCCGCGCCACGACCACCACGTGTAGGGGCCGTCGACCTCGCCCGCGGCCTTGCGGCCCACGTCGACCCAGCCGAGCCCGGCGCCGTCGTTGTAGCGTGCGTCGTCCTCCGCGCCCAGGATGCGGTCGAAGTAGGCACGCTCCTCGGGGAGGAAGCCCGCCTTCTTGACGTTGCCCTTCCAGTTGCGGATGTCCAGTTTCCGGTGGCCCACGTTGAGGTCGCCCATCACGACGGCGTGCTCGCTGTGCTTCACGAGCTTCGGGAGGCGGGCCTCCATCGCGTCGAGGAAGGCGTACTTCGCGTCCTGCTTCTCGGTGCCGGCCTCGCCGGAGTGCACGTAGGCGCTCACGACCGTGATCACCGTCGAGCCGACCTCGTAGTCGGCCTCCAGCCAGCGGCCGGCGCTGTCGAAGTCGGGCGAGCCCAGCTCGACCCGGTGGATCTCCGCACGGGGATGCCGGCTGGCGATCGCGACGCCCGCGCGCCCCTTGGCGGTGGCGGGGTCGTGCACGATGTCCCACTCGCTGCCGAGAAGGCCCTGGAGGTCTTCGGAGGAGGCGCGCACCTCCTGCAACGCGAGGATGTCGACCTCCCGGCTGTCGAGCCACGCGCCCATGCCCTTGCGGAAGGCGGCACGGATGCCGTTGACGTTCACCGTCGCGATGCGCAGGGGTTTCGAGGGCATGCCTCCAGCCTACCGGGGCGCGCCGACAGCCCGGCGGACCAAAGACGTCGAATTGTCGATGGTTTGATTAATATGTGAGAACTGATACGTTACAGGAGCGCCAAATCACATGGTGGCGCGACATTCCCCATGAATCGAAGGTGATCCCCATGACCGAACCCCAGACCTCCCGAGCCCCCTCGCGTCGCACGATCGTCAAGGGCGCCGCGTGGGCGGCGCCCGCTGTGGCGGTGTCGCTCGCGTCCCCCGCTGTCGCCACCTCCCTCCCGGTCTCCACCCTGACAGTCGAGTTCACCCGGCCCTTCTACATGACGACGTCGGGCGGACTGTTCACCTCCCCGGCCGTCGAGGCGAAGGTGTGGGATGCCGGCGGCCCCGTGGCGGACGCCGGCGTCACGTTCACGATCGCGGCAGTCGACCACACCGACGAAGACGTGGAGGGCGAAGGCGACGACGCTGCGGATGGTACCGACGTCGTCGCCGCCTTCGGCCGTCCCGACGGCCCCGCCGCGACGACGGTCACTTCGACGGCGACGGGGCTGGCCACTCCCGAGACCATCCATGCCGGGAAGGTCGTCGGTGTGCTCCGCGTGACGGCGGAGGCCCTGGTGACGCGCGACGGCGTCACGGAGACGGCGACCGCCGAGGCCTTCATCGGGATCTTCGGGTCCGTGACCACGACCGTGCCCTTGTCCGCCGGCTACAAAGGTACGTCTGCGCTCGGCACGGGCAGCACCGCCAACAACCCGCTTCCTGCCGCCGTCGCGATGCCGGCGACTGCGCCGAGTGTCACGCTGCTCGGGGCCGGAATGTACCGCGCGGGATTCGCGCTCGACGAGGCCGGCACTGTGTGGGGCTGGGGCTCCGACTACTACCACAACCAGGCGAAGCGCGGGACCCTACTACGCGATGTTCGCGTTGACGCGCAGCGGCGAGGTCTGGGGTTGGGGCTACAACCTGGAGGGCCAGTTCGCGGACGGAACGACCGGTGGAACGTACCGGCACGATCCGGTCCGCATCCCGAACCTCGGGCCGGTGAAGAAGCTGGCCGGCGGCAACTACAACGTGCACGCCCTCCTCGAAGACGGGACGCTCTGGAACTGGGGCTACGGCGCGTACGGCAGCCTCGCGGACGGCGTCACCGGCGTCCACCGTGCCGCCACTCCGACACGGGTGACGGGATTCCCGGCCGATCGCGTCGTGGTCGACGTCGCCGGCCGTAAGAACGGCGCATCGGCCGTCCTCGACGACGGCACCGTCTGGTCGTGGGGATACAACGGCCACGGCGAGATCGGCGACGGCACGGCCAACGATCGCTATGTCCCCACTCAGGTCACCTCGCTCAGCGACGCGAAGCGCGTCTATGCCAACTGGTGGAACGTCGGCGTCGTCCTCGCTGACGGCACCTGCCGGCTGTGGGGCAACAACGCCTACTTCAACCTGGGCAACGGGTCGACCGCCAACCAGAAGCTCCCCGTCAATCCCGGCCTGACGAACGTGGACGCACTCTCCTGGGGGCTTGAGACCGGCCACGCGCTCCTGACCGATGGAAGCGTCTACGGCTGGGGCTACAACGGCAACTACGAAACGGGAACGGGTGTGAGCGGTAACGTCACGACGCCGCTGCGCGTCCCGAACATCGGCCCGGTGAAGCAGCTCGCCCAGTCGCAGTACTCGACGTACTTCCTGCCCGCCTAGCCGTCGAGGGCGCCTCCTCGACAGCGGCGTCGGTGCGCTACTGACGTGCGCCGACGCCGCTGTCGTCGAGGAGATCGTTGAGCCGGTGCTCGGCCCGCTCGACCCTGCGCTGAGCGCCGAGCCGGGCGAGGAACTTCGACTGCGCGAGCTCGTCCCTCGCGGTCTCGAGCTCGGCCTTCGCGACCAGCACCCGCGCCTCGTACTCGGCGGCGGCGCGCTCGGCGGCGGCCTGCTCCGGCGTGATCATCCGTGGCGAGATCCCGCTGTCGAACATCCCGACCGCGATCCAGGAGGCGGAAAGCAGGATGACGCGCGAGACCAGGTTGAACCAGATCAGCAGACCGACGAACACCGCGAACGTGGCCAGGAGCGGGTTCTTCGAGGCGCCCGTCAGCAGGAGGCCGCCGAGCGCGCTCAGCCCGGCGAGAACGCACGAGCCGAGCAGCACGCCGAAGAAGAGGTTGCGCCACGGGATCGCGACGCGCGCCATCACGCGGAACATCGCGCCGAGGGTGAAGATGTTGAGGACCACCGAGATGAGCAGGCCCGAGAATCGGGTGAGCGCGTCCGTCCAGAATGTGTCGGCACTGAGCCCGATGAGATGGAGGAAGAAGGTCAGCGCCTGCGTGCTGATGATCGAGATCAGCGCAGAGAACACCAGCACCAGCCCGAACCCGAGCGCCAGGAACAGGTCGCGGATCTTCTGCAGCACGTAGTTGGTCGTGTCGCGGCTGAGCCCGAAGACGGCGCGCACCGCCTGGCGCGTGTAGTAGAGCCAGCCGATCGCCGTCCAGAGCAGGCTGATGGCCGCGACGATGCCCGACCAGCCGAAGGACGTCGCCGACTCGAGCTGCTCGGAGTTGATGACGCCCGGCGTCGTGGGGGTCGAGATGAGCCCGGGGATCGCCCGGTTGATGATCTCGACCAGTGACTCGTAGATGTCATTGTTGCCGCTGAGCCAGACTCCCGCCGCCGAGAAGCCGAGCCAGACCGCCGCGAACACGGCGAAGAGCGACTGGAAGCCCATCCCGGCGGCGCGGAGGTTGCCGTCGGAGTGCGAGAAGTTGATGTAGACGCGGTACGGGCGCAACGACTGTACCCACTTCGCCCACCGGGAGACGCGGGCCACCGGCTTCTCGAGGCGCTCCTTCAGCGGCTCGGCGGCATCGAGGATGCGCTCCTTCAGCGTCTCCTCCGGTTCGACGGTGCCCTCGGCGCGCTGGAGCGCCGGATCGGGCTGCGCCGTCACCGTGCCCTCCCCGCGTCGCGACTTCCTGGCCACGCCGCAAGGATATCGACTCCGCCCCCGCCCGTCCCTTCCCGGGTCAGCGTGACCGTCGCTCGTGATGACATAGCCGATTACAGCAGCTGAGACTCTTGTTGCTAACGTTGACGTGAAACATCTTACCTGATTCGATGAAAGGCCCCCTCGATGAATCAAACGGAACACTCACAACGTGCCTCTGCGACCGTCAGTCGACGCACGGTCGCCAAGACGGCTGCGTGGGCGGCTCCCGCGATCGCACTCTCGGCCGCTTCGCCGGCCTTCGCCACGTCCGTCCAGGCCGCGGTGATCCTGCTCGACGCTCCCTCGTATGAGGTCGTGCCGGGCGGCACGGTCACGCTCACGGGAACGATCGTCCCGGCGACCGGGGGGACGGTCCCTTCCGGTATCGGGCTCCAAGCGGCCTTCTCCGGCGGGTCCGGATTCACCGTGGCCTCCGGCCCGGTCGTGACGGGCAGCACGTTCACCCTGACCGTCCGTGCGTCGGCGACGGCGACCCCGTCGAAGATCACCGTCTCGAGCTGGAACCACCCCGTCTTCGAGGAGGCGCAGGCGGACCTGACCCTCGCCGCCGTAACGGTGGGCGGCGCCATCCACTTCGATCGCTCCCTTTACACGGTGACGAGCGGCGAGGATGTCACGATCACGGGAACGCTCGAGCCCGCGGCCGGAACGGTGCTCCCTTCCGACATCCTGCTCGAGGCCGCGGTCGAAGGCCTCGGCTTCACCCTGGTCGGGCCCGTGGTCGTGACCGGGAACGCGTTCGCGGTGAAGGTCGCGGCCAAAACGGCCGGGGCGGCCGGGGCGGTCTCGGTGCACAGCCCGAACTACGCCGGCTACTTCGCCGCCAGGACGCAGGTCACCACGCTCTCCCCGGGTTTCGTCGACGCCGGATACGGAATGGTGCCGTTCGTGAGGGGTTGGAAGAGGACCACCGGAAGCGATCCTGCCGTGAGCTGGTTCGCGCCGGCGGCGGGTCTCCTCACCGTGGCGGCGGGGAAGCTCGGCGTCAAGAACCCGTGGCTCGACATGAGGGTCGGCCTGCAGAACGGATCGACCTTCGTCGACGGCTTCGACAACGCGCCGTTCGATAAAAACCCGATGTGGGCGAGCGCCTACCCCTCCATGCCGAGCCTCGATCTCCGCACAGAGGCCACGGTGGTCAGCCTGACGGTCAACGGCGCACCCTATGACAAGAATGCCGGCATCGCTTTGCAGCTCGGTGGATCGACCGCCACGGGTTCCGGAGCGGCGCTCACGGGGCGTGCTGATCCCACAGTGGTGTTCTGGCCGAACAAGGACTCGCGTGGCGTCGACACCACCTACAACAGCGTCTTCGCCTATCTGCCGACCACACTCCCGAAGGGGGCAGTCGGAAAGGTTGAAATCGTGACCACGGTCTCCAAAGCGGATGGGTCTAGAACGAAGATCGGCTTCGTCATCGACTACCAGTACAAGTAACCGTTCGAATCGTCCGAAGGCGCCCTGGTTCACCCAGGGCGCCTTCGGCGTTTAAGGCGACCGATTGTGAGCGTTGCTGATATTCACAGACTTCGAGTGCACGAGTCCTCTGGTTACCTGCTAAAATTTACGTGCAGTATTTTTGCCGATCCCGAAAGAGAATCCATGAACGACTCGAAAGACGAAAACTCTCATCTCATCTCGCGGCGCACTGTCGCCAAGACGGCCGCGTGGGCGCCCCCTGCGATCGCCCTCGCGGTGGCCTCGCCGGCCCATGCCGCATCGACGTCCGAGGTTGCGATGATCCAGTTCGACGAACCCCTGTACCAGGTGGCGCCGAATACCACGATCGTCATCACCGGAACGCTGGTCCCTGCCAAGGGGTCGAGCGTTCCCGCGGACATCAAGTTCAACGTGAACTTCCCCGGAGCGAAAGGCTTCTACGGCACTCCGCCGGTCGTGACGGGTAACCGCTTCGAGATGACGGTGCAGGCCTATGACACCGCGACGACGGCGACCTTGCGGCTGTCCTCCTCCAACTACCCGGCCTACACGCCGGGCACGACCACGGTGACCGCCGCCAAGTCCGGCGCGATCCTCGTCGGCCAGCCGACCTACGACGTCCCGCAGGGCGGCGGTATCTCCGTGAAGGGGACGCTGCAGGCCCCGGAGGGCGGGACGCTCCCGGAGAACATCGAACTGGTGGCCACCACCACCGATGGATTCGAGGTGCTGATCCAGCCCCTGGTGACGGACAACACGTACGAGCTGGTCGTCGGGGCGATCGCAGCGCCAGGCGCCACGGGAAACCTCACCGTCTCGAGCTCCAGCCACCCCACATACACGCCGGGCACAGCCGCGCTGACGGCCGTGGCCAGCGACGTCCCCACGGGGGTTCCGCAGCTCGTATTCGACCAGCCGGTCTTCACCGCTCCGGGGGCGGGGCCCGTCGCCATCCCGGGACACATCATCGTCCCGCCGGGTGTGACCCTGCCATCCGATATCGAGCTCGTGGCACAGTCGGTGTCGGAGTTCTGGAAGATCACGGGGAAGCCGGTGATGACCGGGCCCGACACGTTCTCGGTGATCGTGGAGGCGCCGGTCCGGCGCTCCCTCACGTACATCATGCTGTGGAGCCCCAACCACACCGACTACGGGTTCCCGATCACCTGGGTGAACAACTACGTGTAGAAGGTTCACGACTCACGCGATCACACCCTGCTGACGCGTGGCCGACGACGAAGGCGCCCCCGGGAGACCGGGGGCGCCTTCGTATCGAGCTGAGAGTCTGCGTCAGACCTTGCCGCGCATGATGGCCTGCTTGACCTCGGCGATGGCCTGGGTCACCTGGATGCCACGGGGGCAGGCGTCGGTGCAGTTGAAGGTCGTGCGGCAGCGCCAGACGCCCTCCTTGTCGTTGAGGATGTCGAGGCGCACCTGCGCGTTGTCGTCGCGCGAGTCGAAGATGAAGCGGTGCGCGTTGACGATCGCCGCCGGGCCGAAGTACTGGCCGTCGGTCCAGAACACCGGGCAGGACGACGTGCACGCCGCGCACAGGATGCACTTCGTGGTGTCGTCGAAGCGGGCACGGTCGGCGACCGACTGGATGCGCTCCTTGTCCTTCGGCGGCGTGCTGTTCGCGACGAGGAACGGCTGCACCTCGCGGTAGCTCGCGAAGAACGGCTCCATGTCGACGATGAGGTCCTTCTCCAGCGGCAGACCCTTGATCGCCTCGACGTAGATCGGCTTGGAGATGTCCAGGTCCTTGATCAGCGTCTTGCAGGCGAGGCGGTTGCGGCCGTTGATGCGCATCGCGTCGGAGCCGCAGATGCCGTGGGCGCACGAGCGGCGGAACGTCAGCGAGCCGTCCTGCTCCCACTTGATCTTGTGCAGGGCGTCGAGGATGCGGTCGGTCGGGAACATCTCGACGTCGAAGTCCTGCCAGCGCGGCTCGGTGTCCACGTCCGGGTCGAACCGGCGGATGATGAGCGTCACGGTGAACGACTGGACCGGGGCCTCCGGGGCCGGGGGAGTCTCGAGCACGGCGCTGGACATCAGTACTTCCTCTCCATCGGCTGGTAGCGGGTCACGACGACCGGCTTCCAATCGAGCGTGATGTGGTCTGCCGCGTCGGCGGAGTGCGGGTCGCCGGTGAGGTAGGCCATCGTGTGCTGCATGTAGTTCTCGTCGTCGCGCTTCGGGAAGTCGTCGCGCATGTGACCGCCGCGCGACTCCTTGCGGTTGCGGGCCGAGAACACGACCACCTCGGCCAGGTCGAGCAGGAAGCCCAGCTCGACGGCCTCCAGGAGGTCGGTGTTGAAGCGCTTGCCCTTGTCCTGCACCACGATGTTCTTGTAGCGCTCGCGCAGGCGGTGGATGGTGCCGGTCACCTTCTCGAGCGACTCGTCGGTGCGGAACACCTGGGCGTTCCGGTCCATCTCGTCCTGCAGTTCCTTGCGGATGGCGGCGATGCGCTCGGTGCCCGTGCCGTTGCGGAGCCCGGCGATCATGTCGCGGACGGCCTTGGCCGGGTCCGCGGGCAGCGGGACGGCCGTCGCGGTCTTGACGTACTCGACCGCGTTGTTGCCCGCGCGCTTGCCGAACACGTTGATGTCGAGCAGCGAGTTGGTGCCGAGTCGGTTGGAGCCGTGCACCGACACGCACGCGCACTCGCCCGCGGCGTAGAGGCCCGGGACGACGGTGGTGTTGTCGCGCAGCACCTCGGCGTTGTTGTTGGTCGGGATGCCGCCCATCGCGTAGTGCGCGGTCGGCATGACCGGCACGGGCTCCACGACGGGGTCGACGCCCAGGTAGGTGCGGGCGAACTCGGTGATGTCGGGGAGCTTGGTCTCCAGCACCTCCGCACCGAGGTGGGTGCAGTCGAGCAGCACGTAGTCCTTGTGCGGGCCGGCTCCGCGGCCCTCCGCGACCTCCTGGACCATGCAGCGGGCGACGATGTCGCGCGGCGCGAGGTCCTTGATGGTCGGGGCGTAGCGCTCCATGAACCGCTCGCCCGAGGCGTTGCGGAGGATCGCGCCCTCGCCGCGGGCGCCCTCGGTGAGGAGGATGCCGAGGCCGGCGAGGCCGGTCGGGTGGAACTGGAAGAACTCCATGTCCTCCAGCGGGAGCTTCTTGCGCCAGATGATGCCGACGCCGTCACCGGTGAGGGTGTGCGCGTTGGAGGTCGTCTTGTAGATCTTGCCGAAGCCGCCGGTCGCGAACACGATCGCCTTCGAGTGGAAGACGTGCAGCTCGCCGGTGGCCAGCTCGTACGCGACCACGCCGGCGGGCTGGTCGACGCCGTCCACCTCGTTCATGATCACGTCGAGGACGTAGAACTCGTTGAAGAAGTTGATGCCGAGCTTGACGCAGTTCTGGAACAGCGTCTGCAGGATCATGTGGCCGGTGCGGTCGGCCGCGTAGCAGGCCCGGCGGACCGGAGCCTTGCCGTGGTCGCGGGTGTGGCCGCCGAAACGCCGCTGGTCGATCTTGCCCTCAGGCGTGCGGTTGAACGGCAGGCCCATGTTCTCGAGGTCGATGACCGCGTCGATGGCCTCCTTGGCCAGGATCTCCGCCGCGTCCTGGTCGACGAGGTAGTCGCCGCCCTTGACCGTGTCGAAGGTGTGCCACTCCCAGCTGTCCTCCTCCACGTTGGCGAGCGCCGCGGCCATGCCGCCCTGCGCCGCGCCGGTGTGGGAGCGGGTGGGGTAGAGCTTCGAGATCACAGCGGTCTTCGCGTGCGGGCCGGCCTCGATCGCGGCACGCATGCCCGCGCCGCCTGCGCCGACGATGACGATGTCGAACTCGTGATAGTGGACGCCGTCGATGACGGTGGATTCAGTGGTTTCAGTTGTCACAGCTTTGGTTTCCGTCAATCACTTGGCCGGGCAGAACGAAGGCAGGTCGGCCGCGTGGGCTCCTGCCGGGCACGGGTCGAAGGTGAAGATCACGAGCGTGCCGAGCACGATGAGCACGACGACCGCCGCCAGGACCGCCCACTTGAGGATGCGGTTGACCATGACGTTGTGCGCGTAGTCGTTGATCAGCGTGCGCATGCCGTTGCCGCCGTGGATGAGCGCGAGCCAGAGCATGAGCAGGTCCCAGACCTGCCAGAACGGCGTCGCGTACTTGCCGGCGACGAAGGCGAAGTCGATCTGCTTGACGCCGGCGCCGAGGACGAGGTTGATCAGCAGGTGGCCGAAGATGAGGATCACCAGCACGAGGCCGGAGGCCCGCATGTAGATCCAGCCCCACTTCTCCCAGTTGACGCCCTTGCGGGCCGGACGGGCCGGCGAGCGCGGAGCCTCGATGGTCGTCACGTCAGTTCACCTCCGAGAAGATGTGGATGAGCTGCGTCGGCACGAAGCCGGCCATGAGGATCACCCAGAGTGCGATGACGATCCAGAACATGACCTTCTGGTACTTGACGCCCTTGCTCCAGAAGTCGATCAGGATGATCCGGATGCCGTTGAAGGCGTGGAAGATGATCGCCGCGACGAGCGCCATCTCCCCGAATCCCATGATCGGGTTCTTGTAGGTGCCGATCACCGCGTTGTACGCCTCGGGGCTGACCCGGACGAGCGAGGTGTCGAGGATGTGGACGAGAAGGAAGAAGAAGATGGCGACGCCGGTGATGCGGTGAAGCACCCACGACCACATGCCCTCACGGCCGCGGTACAGCGTGCCGCCCGGCCTCGACTTCGTCGGTTGCAGGGTCCCTGCCGCTTGCTCTGGCACGAACAACCCTCCCTGGTTGCGATCGCGGAAAGATGGCGCACGAAGCGCGTCGCAAGTCTATGCCGCGGAGCGCGTGCGCGCTGCTTAGGGTGGCCTTGGTTATCTCGACGTCGAGATAAATGGGCGTCGCCCGCGCCTCAGAGCACGTCCGTCGAGCCCGTGACCTTCAGCGCGTCCACCACCGACTTCACCCGCTGAGCGTTGTCCGTCGTCGTCACCAGCAGCGCATCGGGCGTGTCGACGATGACGATGTCCTTCACGCCGATCAGGCTGATGACGCGCTTGGTCGTGGTGACGACGATGCCGCTGGAGGCGTCGGCGAGCACGCGGGCGTTCTCGCCGAGGATGGCGAGGTCCGTGGTGCGGCCGCCGGAGTTCAGCTTGGAGAGCGAGGCGAAGTCGCCGATGTCGTCCCAGTCGAAGTAGCCGGGGATGACCGCGAGCCTTCCGGCGACCGCCGCGGGCTCGGCGACGGAGTAGTCGATCGCGATCTTCTCCAGGTTCGGCCAGATCCGGTCGACGGCGGGGCCGCGGGTGGCCGGGTCGTCCCAGGCCTCCGCGAGCTCCAGCAGCCCGGCGAGGAGTTCCGGCTTGGAGCGGCCGATCTCCTCCAGCAGCAGGTCGGCGCGGGAGATGAACATGCCCGCGTTCCACAGGTAGGACCCGCTCTCGAGGTAGGCCTCGGCGGTCTTCAGGTCGGGCTTCTCGACGAACGACCGGACTTCGAGGGCGGTCGGGGCGCCCTTCACGGTCAGTTCGTCGCCGGACCGGATGTAGCCGAACCCGACGGCGGGCTCGGTCGGCTTGATCCCGATGGTCGTGATGTAGCCGGCGTCGGCGGCGGCGACGGCCTCCTTCACGGTGGAGGCGAACAGCCGGTGGTTGCGGATGACGTGGTCGGCGGCGAACGACCCGACGATCACACCGGGCTCGCGGCGCTCCAGGATGGCTGCGGCCAGCCCGATGGCGGCGGTGGAGTCCCGCGGCTCGGACTCGAGGACCACGTTGGCGTCGGCCAGCGCGGGAAGCTGCGCCTCCACGGCGGCCCGGTGGGCGCGTCCGGTGACGACCATGATCCGCTGCTCGCCGGAGATGGGCGCGAGCCGGTCCCACGTGTTCCGCAGCAGCGTCTGCCCCGACCCGGTCAGATCGTGCAGGAACTTGGGGGCGTCCGCCCGCGACAGCGGCCACAGCCGGGAGCCGATCCCGCCCGCCGGGATGATGCTGTAGAACCGGTCGAGCGTGCCACGTGAAGTCATGACGAAAGGATAGCGAGCGGTTCTGGTCACCTTCCGTTCACAGTCGGGACATTCCCCGACGCGACACTGTGGTCATGCGGGTCGCCGTCGTCAGCGAGAGCTTCCTCCCCACAGTCAACGGGGTGACCACCAGCGTCCTCCGGGTGCTGGATCATCTGGCCGCGGAGGGCCATGAAGCGATCGTGATCTGCCCGGAGGCCGGGGCGCCGGAGGAGTATGCGGGGTACCGCATCCACCAGGTGCCCTCGATCGCGTACCGGCAGTTCCCGGTCGGGCTGCCCAGCCCGCAGGTGCAGCGCATCCTCGCCAGGTTCGAGCCCGATGTGCTGCATGCGGCCTCTCCCTTCTTCCTTGGGGCGCAGGCGATCGCCGCCGCCAACCGGGTCGGGGTGCCCTCCGTCGCCATCTACCAGACCGACGTCGCCGGGTTCGCCCGGCGCAACGGGCTCGGGATGACCGCCGCCATCGCCTGGAAGTACGTGCGCTGGGTGCACGAGGGCGCCGATGTCACCCTCGTTCCCTCGTCAGCCAGCGAGTACGACCTCCGGGAGGCCGGGGTCCGCCGGCTGGCCCGCTGGGGGCGGGGCGTGGACCTGGAGCGGTATCACCCGAACAACCGGCGCACCGCAGGGGCGGTGGCACTCCGGGAGCGGCTCTCGCCCGACGGGGAGGTCGTCGTCGGCTACGTCGGCCGGATCGCGCCGGAGAAGCAGGTCGAGCGGCTGCGCGTGCTGCGCGGGCTGCCGGGGGTCTCGGTCGCGATCGTCGGGGACGGCCCGGCACGGGAGGCCGTCGAGCGGCAGCTCCACGGCGTCCCGACCACCTGGCTCGGCCGGCTCGGGGGCGCGGACCTCGCCGCCGCCTACGCGGCCTTCGACGTGTTCGTCCACACCGGCTCCGAGGAGACCTTCGGGCAGACGGTCCAGGAGGCGCACGCCTCCGGCCTCCCTGTCGTCGCGCCGCGTGCCGGCGGCCCGATCGACCTCGTCGAGCACGGCGTGGACGGGCTCCTCTTCCCTCCGGCCGACGATCGCGGACTGCGCGCCGCCGTCTCCATGCTCGCCACCGACGCCCCGTTGCGCCTGCGGATGGGGGAGGCCGGCCGCCGGCGCGTTCTCGGCCGCGGCTGGGACGTGCTCTGCTCCGAGCTCGTCGGGCACTACGAGCAGGTCATCCTCGACGCCTGCACCGACGTCCGCCGTGGCGGAGCCGAACGCACCGGCCGGCTGCGCGCGTACAGTTAGGTGGCGCTGCCGCCCGGTCGCCGGGCGTTGCACGGGCCACCTCACAGTTTCCGCGCACCAGGAGGTGAACCATGGCGAACCTGAACCGACGCGGCATCCCGATGCCCTTCGTGTCCCGAGCCCGGCGGGTCGATCCTCCCAGTTCGCCCGCGCCCGTCCCCACCGAGCCGCAGCGTGCGGCCGGCCGCTCCAGCATGGTGGACAGCGCGATCTACGCGGACGGCGTGCGGGTCGCGTCGCCGCGCACCCTGGCCGAGACCTACCGCGCGCTGGACGACACCCCGGGCGGCGTCGCCTGGATCGGGCTGTACCGGCCGACCGAGAAAGAGCTGATGTCGCTGGCGGAGGAGTTCAGCCTCCACCCGCTGGCGATCGAGGACGCTATCGTCGCCCACCAGCGACCCAAGCTGGAGCGGTACGACTCCGTGCTGTTCGTCGTGCTGAAGGCGGCCAGCTACCTGGACGTGCCGGAGGAGGTCGACTTCGGCGAGCTGCACCTCTTCGTCGGGCCGAACTTCGTCATCACGGTGCGGCACAGCGAGTCGCCGGACCTGTCGACGGTGCGGCACCGGATGGAGCGGGAGCGCGACCTCCTCGCGCTCGGCCCGCAGGCGATCCTCTACGCGATCATCGACGCCGTCGTCGACGCGTACAGCCCGGTCGTCGCCGGGCTCGCCAACGACATCGACGAGATCGAGACGCAGGTCTTCGGCGGCGACGTGCTGGTCTCCCGGCGTATCTACGAGCTGTCGCGGGAGGTCATCGACTTCCAGCGGGCGACCCATCCGCTGTCGTCGGTGATGGTCGCCCTGGAGCGCGGCTCGGCGAAGTACGGCGTCACCGAGGAGCTGGAGCGGCGCCTGCGCGACGTTGCCGACCACCTCACGCAGGTGAACGAGCGGGTCGACGGCTTCCGCTACCTGCTGCGCGACATCCTGACCGTGAACTCGACACTCGTCTCCGAACGCCAGAACGAGGAGATGACGCGGCTGGCGCACTCCACGCACCGCCAGGGCGAGGAGGTCAAGAAGATCTCCTCCTGGGCGGCGATCCTCTTCGCGCCGACGCTGATCGCCGGCATCTACGGGATGAACTTCCACAACATGCCGGAGCTGGCATGGCCGCTCGGCTACCCGCTGGCGGTGCTCGCGATGGTGGGGTTGAGCACGCTGCTGTACGTGGTGTTCAAGAAGCGCGGGTGGATGTAGCCGGTTCTGCTCAAATGCGCAGGTGCCAAACAGCCGCGCATTTGTAACGCTTGCATGAAGAAGCCGGATTCGACCACAGTGCGGTTCGTCATATTCGGTAACGTGCACTGCATATCCTTGCCCGTTTGCACCCGAGCGGGCACTGCATCTTGGAGGACAAAACCTTGACAATCACAGCCCGTAAGGCCGCCCTCACCGGCCTTGTCGCAGCCGGCGTCGTCGCGCTGCTCGCAGCCTGCGGTTCGGCGCCCACGTCGACCAGCACCGCAGCGAACTCGAAGTACCTGCCCTGCATCGTCTCCGACCAGGGCGGCTTCAACGACCGCTCGTTCAACCAGCTCGGTCTGGAGGGCGTCCAGGAGGCCGCTCAGAAGATCGGCAGCTCGTACAAGTCGGTCCAGTCGAAGAGCGCCAACGACTACCTTCCCAACATCAAGAGCCTGATCCAGCAGGGCTGCAACATCATCGTCGCCTCCGGCTTCAACCTCGTCGCGCCCGTCAAGCAGGCCTCCGCGGAGAACCCGAAGGTCAACTTCGTGATGGTCGATGACAACAGCATCAAGGCGGACAACGTCAAGCCCGTCGTCTTCAACACCGACGAGGCCGGCTTCCTGGCCGGCTACGCCTCGGCGAGCTACTCGAAGACCGGCGTGATCGGCACCTACGGCGGCCAGAAGCTGCCCTCGGTCACCATCTTCATGGACGGCATCTCGGACGGCGTGAAGTACTACAACCAGCAGAAGGGCGCCACGAAGAAGGTCATCGGCTGGGACGTCGCGTCGCAGGACGGCCAGTTCGTCAACAGCTTCGTCGACCTGAACACGTCCAAGACGATCGCGCAGACCATGCTCGGCCAGAACGCCGACGTGCTCGCCCCGATCGGCGGCCCGATCTACCAGGGCGCCGCCTCGGCGATCAAGGACGGCGGCAAGAACGTCGCCCTGATCGGTAACGACGCCGACGTCTTCCTGACCGACCAGAACGGCTACAACAGCCTGTTCCTCACCTCGATCATGAAGAACATCAAGCCGACCGTCTCGACGATCGTGCAGCAGGCCGCCTCCGGCAGCAAGTTCGACAACTCGCAGTACGTCGGCACGCTGAAGAACAACGGCGTCGGCATCGCTCCGTTCCACGACTTCGCCTCGAAGGTCGACTCCGGCCTGCAGGGCGAGCTCGACAAGATCAAGGCCGGCATCATCGACGGTTCGATCAAGGTCGAGTCGCCGTCGGCGTTCTCGGAGTAATCCCAGCGACACCCCGGGAGGCCGGCCTTGTGCCGGCCTCCCAACCTCGTCCGTCATGGCCGACGCACAGCCCGACACCCACAAGGCCCCCCACATGAAACTCGAACTCCGCGGTATCACCAAACGCTTCGGCGCGCTGGTCGCCAACGATCACATCGACCTGACGGTCGAACCCGGCGAGATCCACTGTCTGCTCGGCGAGAACGGCGCAGGCAAGTCGACCCTCATGAACGTCCTCTACGGCCTCTACCAGGCCGACGAGGGCGAGATCCTCCTGGACGACGTCGTCCAGGACTTCGCCGGACCCGGTGACGCCATGAAGGCGGGCATCGGAATGGTCCACCAGCACTTCATGCTCATCCCTGTCTTCACCGTCGCCGAGAACGTCATGCTCGGCCACGAACAGACCACGTTCGGCGGCCGCCTCGACCTGAACGCCGCCCGCGCGAAGGTGCGCGAGATCTCGGCACGCTTCGGCTTCGACCTCGACCCGGACGCTCTGGTCGAGGACCTCCCGGTCGGCGTGCAGCAGCGCGTGGAGATCATCAAGGCGCTCTCCCGCGACGCCAAGGTCCTCGTCTTCGACGAGCCGACGGCTGTGCTGACGCCGCAGGAGACCGACGAGCTGATGACGATCATGCGCCAGCTCGCCGAGAGCGGCACCGGCATCGTCTTCATCACCCACAAGCTGCGCGAGGTGCGCGAGGTCGCGACCCGCATCACCGTCATGCGCCTCGGCAAGGTGGTCGGCGAGGCCCAGCCCACGGCCTCCAACGCCGAGCTGGCGTCGCTCATGGTCGGCCGCAGCGTCGAGCTGAGCGTCCACAAGGAGGCGCCGACGCTCACCGAGAACAGCCTGCGCGTGCGCGACCTCACGGTCTCCGACCCGGCGGGCATCGTCCTCGTCGACAACCTCAACTTCGAGGTCCGCGGCGGCGAGGTCCTCGCCATCGCCGGTGTGCAGGGCAACGGCCAGACCGAGCTGACGGAGGCCCTCCTCGGCCTGCAGAAGCGCGTGGCCGGCTCGGTCGAGCTGGACGGCAAGGAGATCCTCGGCCTGTCGGTGCGGAAGGTGCTCGACGCCGGCGTCGGGTTCGTCCCGGAGGACCGCAACGTCGACGGGCTCGTCGCCGAGTTCACGATCGCCGAGAACCTGATGCTCGACCGCTCGAACCGCCGCCCGTTCGTCAAGGGCTCCAACCTCCAGCTCAAGTTCCGCGACACGTTCGCGGAGGAGAAGACGAAGGAGTTCGACGTCCGCGCCCAGGGGATCACCACCCACGTCGGCCGGCTCTCCGGCGGCAACCAGCAGAAGGTCGTGCTCGCCCGCGAGCTCAGCCGCGAGCTGCGGCTGTTCGTGGCGGCCCAGCCGACCCGCGGCCTGGACGTCGGGTCGATCGAGTTCGTCCACGAGCAGATCATCGCCGCCCGCGACTCGGGCGTGCCTGTCATCGTCGTCTCCACCGAGCTGGACGAGATCGTCTCGCTCGGCGACCGGATCGCCGTCATGTACCGCGGCGGCATCGTCGGGATCGTCCCGGCGTCGACGCCGCGCGAGATCCTCGGCCTGATGATGACGGGCGAGGCCCCGCCGGCCGAATACCTCGTCGACGCCGAAGGAGCCTCCGCATGAGCGACCAGATGCCCACTGCCGACGTCGAGGCCGCCGTCGGGGAGACCCCCGTCGACGCTCCGGCACTCGACCAGATCCCGGAGGAGCAGCGCGCCACCGAGCCGCCGGCGCCGGAGATCTCCAAGACCCATCGCATCCTGCGCGAGATCGCGTCGGGGAGCGTCGTGCTCTCGATCTGCGCGGTCATCGTCGCGCTCGTCGTCGGCGGCGTGTTCATCGCCTTGACGAACCAGCAGGTGCAGCAGGCGCTCGGCTACTTCTTCGCGCGGCCCGGCGACACGTTCGCCGCCATCGCCAACGCGGTCGGCGGCGCCTACGCCGCGCTGTTCCAGGGTGCGATCTACAACACGCACGCGCCCGACTTCGCCACCGGCATCCAGTCGCTGTCGACGACGCTCACCTTCGCCACGCCGCTGATCGCGGCCGGCCTCGGCGTCGCCCTCAGCTTCCGGGTCGGCCTGTTCAACATCGGTGGCCAGGGGCAGATGCTCATCGCTGCGCTGTTCGCGGGCCTGGTCGGCTTCAAGCTGCCGATGCCCCCGGGCATCCACCTGCTGATCGCGGTGATCGCCGGCCTCGTCGGTGGCGCGATCTGGGCGGCAATCGCCGGTGTGCTGAAGGCCTACACGGGCGCGCACGAGGTGATCGTGACGATCATGCTCAACTACATCGCGCTCAACCTGCTCAGCTACCTGCTCACGACGTCGTTCCTCCGCGCCCCCGGCGCCAACGACCCGCGCACACCACCGACCCTGCCGACGGCGGTGTTCCCGAAACTGTTCGGGAGCAATTACTCGTTGGACATCGGCATCATCCTGGTGGTGCTCGCGACCATCGCCGTCTGGTGGCTGCTGGAGCGCTCGAGCCTCGGCTTCCGCTTCCGCGCGGTCGGCGAGAACCCGAACGCGGCGCGCGTCGCCGGCATGTCGGTCCGCTCGATCTACGTCTGGGCGATGGTCATCTCCGGCGCCCTCGTCGGCCTCGCCGGCGCCACCCAGGTGCTCGGCCAGATCACGACCGGCTTCGGCAGCGACATCGACGCGGGCATCGGGTTCTCGGCCATCACGGTCGCGCTTCTCGGCCGGTCCCGGCCGTTCGGGGTGCTGGTCGCCGGCATCCTCATCGGCGCGTTCCAGGCCGGTGGGTTCGCGATGCAGGCCGCGGACAACGTCCCCGTCGAGGTCATCGCGATCATCCAGTCGGTCACCGTGCTGTTCATCGCCGCACCGCCGCTGGTGCGCGCCATCTTCCGGCTGCCCGCCCCGGGCAGCGCACCGCGCCGTCGCCGCTCGGCGACCCGCACGAAGGGAGCGGTCGCACGATGACCGTCATCACCCAGCCCCCTGCCTCCGCCCCGGCGCTGGCCGACGGCGAGACCGCGCGCGTGGTCGTCCGCCACTGGCGCCTGCCGATTGTCTTCGCGGTGTTCAGCGTGATCGCGATCCTGCTCTTCCTGGTGTTCCCGCGCTCGGGGACCACGGTCTACACGTTCAGCACGAAGGGCGACTTCTTCACGGTCCCGAACGTGGCGATCCCTGCCATCGCGACCGGGATCGTGGTCACCGTGATCGCGCTCGTCATCACGGCGGTCGCGTTCGTCCTGGTCGCCCGCGGCCGGAGCGTCCCGCTCTGGCTGAGCGCGATCTTCGCGGTGGCGCTGCTGGTCGGCTTCATCACCTGGTCGGTCGGCGACGGCACGGTCCCCGTGGCCGGACTCCTCGCGGGGGCCCTCGGCCTCAGCGTGCCGATCATCTACGGCGCGATGGGCGGTGTGCTCTCCGAGCGGGTCGGCGTGGTCAACGTGGCGATCGAGGGCCAGCTGCTCGGCGGCGCCTTCACGTCGGCGATGCTCGCGACGATCACCCACTCGGTGGTGGTCGGCCTGATCGGCGCGGCCGTGGCCGGCATGATCGTGTCGTTCATCCTCGCCGCCTTCTCGATCAAGTACCTGGTCGACCAGGTGATCGTCGGCATCGTGCTGAACGTGCTGGTGTCCGGAGTGACGGGCTTCTTCTACACGGCCGTCATGGCGAACAACACCGCTGCGTTCAACCTGCCGCCCACCTTGCCGAACCTGCCGATCCCGCTGCTCAGCCAGATCCCGGTCATCGGACCCGTGCTGTTCAACCAGACCCTGATCGTCTACGTGATGTACGTGGCCGTCGCCGGCGTGTACTTCTTCCTGTTCCACACCCGCTGGGGCCTCCGGGTCCGCGCGGTGGGCGAGCACCCGAAGGCGGCGGACACCGTCGGCATCAAGGTGAACTCCACGCGGTTCTGGACCGTCATCATCGCGGGCGCGATCGCCGGCTTCGGCGGGGCGTACTTCACGATCGGCGGCGTCGGCGGCTTCGTGAAGGACATGACGAGCGGCCTCGGCTATATCGCACTCGCTGCGGTGATCTTCGGACGCTGGGACCCGATCCGGGCGACGCTCGCGGCGCTGCTGTTCGGCTTCGCGGGTGCGCTGCAGAGCCTCCTCGGCCTGCTGCACGCGCCGATCCCGAGCGAGTTCCTGCGCATGCTGCCCTACCTGGTGACCATCTTCGCGGTGGCCGGTCTGGTCGGGCAGTCCCGTGGGCCTGCGGCGTCGGGCAAGCCGTACATCAAGTCATGACCGACGCCATCGACTGGCCGGCCCTGCGCGCCGCGGCGAACGAGGCGATGACGCACGCCTACGTGCCGTACTCGCAGTTCCCGGTCGGCGCCGCGGCGCTGGTCGACGACGGCCGCATCGTGAGCGGCTGCAACGTCGAGAACGCCAGCTACGGCGTGACCCTGTGCGCCGAGTGCGGCCTCGTGTCGTCGCTCGCGATGACCGGGGGAGGGCGGCTCGTCGCGTTCACCTGCGTGAACGGCGACGGCGACACACTGATGCCGTGCGGCCGCTGCCGCCAGCTCCTCTACGAGCACTCGGCCGAGGGGATGCTGCTGGAGACGGTCTCCGGCATCCGGACCATCGACGAGGTGCTGCCCGACGCGTTCGGGCCGCGCCAGCTCGCTGCCTACGCGGAGGAGCACGGCGCCGCCGAGCGCGACGCCGACTGACCGAAACGACCACCGACCGAACGACCACCGACCGAACGACCACCGAGCAAGAGGGTTACATCTTCGTGAGCACCGCAGCAGGGGTCGAGGCGTTCGACGCCGTCGACCTGATCCACACCAAGCGCGACCGTGGCGAGCTGACCACGCCGGAGATCGACTGGCTGGTCGACGCGTACACGCGCGGCTACGTCGGCGACGAGCAGATGGCGGCCATGACGATGGCGATCTTCCTGAACGGGATGACGCGTCGCGAGATCCGGGACCTCACACTGGCGATGATCGCGTCGGGCGAGCGGATGGACTTCTCCGGCCTCGGCAAGCCGACCGCCGACAAGCACTCCACCGGCGGGGTCGGCGACAAGATCACCCTGCCGCTGATGCCCCTGGTGGCGTCGTTCGGCGTCGCGGTGCCGCAGCTCTCCGGCCGCGGACTCGGCCACACCGGAGGCACGCTCGACAAGCTGGAGAGCATCCCGGGCTGGCGCGCGAACCTCAGCAACGAGGAGATGCTCGCCCAGCTCCGCGGCCCGGGCGGCGTGATCTGCGCCGCCGGCTCCGGGCTCGCGCCCGCCGACGGCAAGCTGTACGCGCTGCGCGACATCACGGGGACCGTGGAGGCCATCCCGCTCATCGCGTCCTCGATCATGTCCAAGAAGATCGCCGAGGGCACCGGCGCCCTGGTGCTCGACGTCAAGTTCGGCTCCGGGGCCTTCCTCAAGGACATCGACAAGTCCCGCGAGCTCGCCCGCACCATGGTGGAGCTCGGCAAGGACGCGGGCGTCGCGACCTCCGCCCTCCTCACCGACATGAACGTGCCGCTCGGCCTCGCCATCGGCAACGCCAACGAGGTGCGCGAGTCGGTCGAGGTGCTCGCCGGCGGAGGTCCCGCCGACATCGTCGAGCTGACCGTGGCGCTCGCCCGCGAGATGCTGGCGCTCGCCGGGCAGCCGGACGCCGACGTGGAGGCCGCGCTGCAGGACGGCCGCGCGATGGACAAGTGGCGGGAGACCGTGCGAGCGCAGGGCGGCGACCCGGACGCGGCGCTGCCCGTCGCCCGCGAGACGCACACCGTCGTCGCAGAGTCGGACGGGGTGCTCGTTGAGCAGCAGGCGCTCCCGTTCGGCATCGCCGCCTGGCGGCTCGGCGCGGGCCGCGCCCGCAAGCAGGACCCCGTGCAGCACGCCGCCGGCGTCGACCTGCACGCCAAGCCGGGCGACGAGGTGCGCGCGGGCCAGCCGCTCTTCACGCTGTCCGCCGACGAGCCCGCCCGCTTCGAGCGCGCCCTCGAGGCCCTCGAGGGCGCCTACCGCCTCGCGCCCCTCGGCACCCCCTTCACCCGCACCCCCCTCGTCGCCGAGCGCATCGCCTAGATAGATTGAGACCCATGAGCTTGAACGAGAACAGCAGCTACACGCTCGCCGACGGGACCGACATCGGGGCGCTGCCCAAGGTGTCCCTGCACGACCACCTGGACGGCGGCCTGCGGCCGTCGACGGTGCTGGAGCTCGCGGACGGCATCGGCCTCCAGCTCCCGGCCGACGACCCGGTGACGCTCGGCGCCTGGTTCGCCGAGAAGTCCAACTCGGGCTCGCTGGTCGAGTACCTCAAGACCTTCGACATCACGACCGCCGTCATGCAGACCCGTGAGGGCCTCAGCCGCGTCGCCCGCGAGTTCGTGCAGGACCTCGGCGCCGACGGCGTCGTGTACGGCGAGATCCGCTGGGCGCCCGAGCAGCACCTCACCCGCGGCCTCACCCTCGACGAGACCGTGGAGGCCGTGCAGGAGGGGCTGGAGCAGGGCATCGAGGACGTGCGCGCCGCCGGTGGCCGTATCCGCGTGGGCCAGCTCGTCAGCGCCATGCGCCACACCGACCGCAGCCTGGAGATCGCCGAGCTGGCCGTGCGCCACCGCGACCGCGGCGCCGTCGGCTTCGACATCGCCGGGCCCGAGGCGGGCTTCCCTCCCGCGAACCACCGGGCGGCGTTCGACTACCTCGCGTCGGAGTTCTTCCCTGCCACCGTGCACGCGGGGGAGGCGGACGGGCTCGACAGCATCCGCAGCGCCCTCCTCGACGGACGCGCCCTGCGCCTCGGCCACGGTGTGCGCCTCGCCGAGGACATCACGATCGAGCGCCAGGACGACGAGAACACCTACGTGACACTGGGGACCCTCTCGCAGTGGGTCAAGGACCGCGAGATCGCGCTGGAGACCAGCCCGACCTCCAACCTGCAGACCGGCGCGATCGCGGCGTGGGGCGACGACATCCTCGACCACCCGTTCGACCTGCTGTATCAGCTCGGCTTCCGGGTCACGGTCAACACCGACAACCGGCTGATGAGCGGCACGACGCTGACGCGCGAGCTCAGCATCCTCGCCGACGCCTTCTCGTACGACCTCACGGACCTGGAGATCTTCCAGCTCAACGCCGCGGCTGGGGCCTTCCTCCCCGTCGAGCAGCGTGAGGAACTGGCCGAGATCATCACAGCAGGTTTCGAGGGTTCCTGACCCGTTGACGCGTACGCTGGACCCATGCCGCTGCCACCGTTGCCCGCCACCGCTGTGACCGTCGGAGCCCACGCGGCCGACTGGCGCGACGCGGTCGAGCTCGCGGGGGAGGCGCTGGCGCGCTCCGGCGCGACGGAGGAGTCGTACGGCGCGCGGATGATCCAGGTGATCGAGGAATTCGGCGCGTACATCGTGATCGCACCCGGCCTCGCCCTGGCGCACGCGCGGCCGGGGCCGGACGTGGTCCGCGACGGGCTGTCCGTGGTCACGCTCGACGAGCCGGTGGTGTTCGGCCACCCGCACAACGACCCGGTGTCCGTCGTGATCGGCCTCGCGGTGACGTCGCCGGAGGGACACGTTTCCAGCGTCGCCGAGCTGGCGAACGTCTTCAACGACCCGGACGCGATCCCGGCGCTGGCCGCCGCGGGCGACGTCGCGGAGGTGCAGCGCATCCTCACGCTCAGCGAAGAGGAAGCCGCGCGGTGATGGGTACGACGCTGTGAAGATCGTCGCGATCTGCGGGGCAGGGATCGGCACCTCCGGCATCCTCAAAGTCAACGCCGAGCGCGTGCTCGACCGCCTCGGCCTCGACGCCGACGTGACTGCGGCCGACATCGCGAGCGTGGCCTCCGCGTCGAGCGACGCGCAGATCATCCTCACGTCGCCGGAGCTGGTCGACCGCATCGGGCCGACCAACGCCGACGTGATCGTGGTGCAGAACTACTTCGACCTCGACGAGCTGGAGCAGAAGCTCGACGAAGCGCTGGGCTGACCCACGCATTCGTCACGAATGTCGACGATCGCGGCGCGAAAGTCGACATTCGTGACGAAAGGGCGGCCGCCTATTCCGTGAGCGCGCGCATCGCGGTGGCGAGGGCGGCTACGCGTGCCGTCGCGGTGGCGCGGCGCGCCGCCACGTCTCCCTCGTCGCTGGACGCGTCGATGTAGATCTTCAGCTTCGGCTCGGTGCCGCTGGGGCGGACCATGACGCGCGAGCCGTCCGCGAGGACGATGCGCAGCACGTCGCTCGGCGGGAGCGCGCCGAAGCCGTCGCGGAGGTCGTCGATGTGGTCGACGGCGACCTCGCCGAGGCTGCTCGGCGGGGTCGAGCGCAGCGCGGCCATGATCTCGCCGATGCGGGACAGGTCGGTGACCCGGATCGAGATCTGGTCGCTGGCGAAGTAGCCGAAACGCTCCGCGAACGCGTCCAGGTGGTCCGCGATCGTCCGGCCGGAGGCGGCGAGCTCGTTCGCGAGGTCGAGGAACGCCGTCGCGGCCGAGATGCCGTCCTTGTCGCGGATGGTCTGCGGGTTGACGAGGTAGCCGAGCGCCTCCTCGAAGCCGTAGATCAGGCCGGGGGCGCGGGACACCCACTTGAACCCGGTGAGGGTGTCGGCGAAGTCGAGGTGGTAGGCGGCGGCGACGGCCGCCAGGGCCGGCGACGAGACGATCGAGCAGGCGAGGGCGCCGAAGGCGGCCCCGGCGGTCGACGTGCGCTCGGCGAGGTCCGCGGCGCGCCAGCCGAGCAGGGCGCCGACCTCGTTGCCGCTCAAGCGGCGGAAGCCGTCGGCCGAATCGTCCGGGATGGCGACGGCCAGCCGGTCGGCGTCCGGGTCGTTCGCGATGATCAGGTCCACGCCTGCCGCGCGTCCGGTCGCGTAGGACAGGTCCATCGCTCCCGGTTCCTCGGGGTTCGGGAACGACACGGTCGGGAAGGTCGGGTCGGGGTCGCGCTGCTCGGTCACCACGACGGGCGTGGAGAAGCCGACACGCTCGAACACGGCCTCCGCCGTGCGCCAGCCGACGCCGTGCATGGCGGTATACGCGAACGTGACGGCGGCGCGCGGGGCGGTCGTGGTCGCGACGGCGGCGGTGGCCTCGATGTAGGCGGCCTCCACATCGCCCGACGCGATCTCGAACTGCTCCGAGCGCGGGAGGTCGTCGATGTCGCCGCGCGCGACCTCCAGGATGCGCGCCTCGATCTCCGCGTCCGTGGGCGAGACGATCTGCGAACCGTGGTTCTCGCCGCCCAAGTACACCTTGTAGCCGTTGTCCCGCGGCGGGTTGTGGCTCGCCGTGACCATGACGCCTGCACTGACGCCGAGGTGCCGCACGGCGAACGCCAGCACCGGGGTCGGCAGCAGCCGGGGGAGCAGGACGGCGCGCACACCGGCGCCCGCCATCAGTTCGGCGGTGTCGCGGGCGAAGACGTCGGAGTTCTTGCGGCCGTCGTACCCGATCACCACAGAGGGCTGCTCACCCTCGGCGTGCGCCAGCAGCCAGTGCGCGAACCCGGCCGCCGCCTGGGAGACCAGCACGCGGTTCATCCGGTTGGGTCCGGCCGCGATCTCGCCGCGGAGGCCGGCGGTGCCGAACTCCAGCCGGGTGTCGAAGCGCGCGTGGAGGTCGTCGACGGCCTCCGCAGAGCCCGCCTCGGCGGCCACGATCAGCGAGTCCAGCTCGGCGCGGGTCTCCGGGTCGGGGTCCTGCGCGAGCCAGGCGCGTGCGTCCTCGAGGAGCCGAGGCGTGTCCTGTGGGGTCACAGTGCCTCCACGATCCGGGCCAGCAGGGCGCTGATCACCGGCTCGGCCTCCCGGCCGGCCTCGATGACCTCCTGGTGGCTGAGCGGGGTCTTCTGGATGCCCGCGGCGAGGTTGGTGACCAGCGACATGCCGAGGATCTCCATGCCTGCCTGGCGGGCGGCGATGGCCTCCAGCGCGGTCGACATGCCGACGATGTGGCCGCCGATCGCCTTGGCCATCTGCACCTCGGCCGGGGTCTCGTAGTGCGGCCCGCGGAACTGCGTGTACACGCCTTCGTCGAGGCTCGGGTCGATGCTCTTCGCGAGCTCGCGCAGTCTCGTCGAGTAGAGGTCGGTGAGGTCGATGAAGGTGGCGCCCTCCAGCGGGGAGTCCGCCGTCAGGTTGATGTGGTCGCTGATCAGGACGGGCGTGCCCGGCTTCCAGTGCTCCTTGATGCCGCCCGCGCCGTTGGTGAGGACCATCGTGGTCGCGCCGGCGGCCGCGGCGGTGCGGACGCTGTGCACGACCCGGCGGACGCCGTGGCCTTCGTAGTAGTGGGTGCGCGCGCCGATGACGAGCGCGTGCTTGCCGTTCGCGAGGCGGAGCGAGCGCAGGGTGCCGGCGTGGCCCTCCAGCGCGGGCTTGCTGAAGCCGAGGATCTCGTGGGCCGGGATGACGGCGACGGTCTCGCCGATCAGGTCGGCGGCCTTGCCCCAGCCGCTGCCGAGGGTGAGGGCGATGTCGTGCTTCTCGACGCCGGTCTTCTCGGCGAGCTGGCGCGCCGCTTCCCTGGCGACCTCGAACGGGTCGGTCGAGGGGTCGTCGAGCGGGTTCTGGGTGGTTTCGAGCATGAGCCAACTCTACTGAGCGGCACCCCGCGGTACAGCGTCGGCGGGGGTGCGCATCCGTGTACCGGGATACGGAAGAATAAGGGGCATGGCCTATGAATTCGAGCGCAAGCAGCGCATCGCCGTCCTCGGCGGAGGACCCGGCGGTTACGAGGCGGCGCTCGCCGGCGCGCAGCTCGGCGCGGACGTCACGATCGTCGAGCGCTCGGGAGTCGGAGGCTCGGCGGTCATCACCGACGTCGTGCCCTCCAAGAGCCTCATCGCGACCGCAGAGGCGACCAACTCGATCGCGGAGGCGACCGACCTCGGCGTGCAGTTCTTCTCGCGCGGCGAGGGCGGCAAGCCCGTCCGCCCGGAGATCGCGGTCAACCTCGCCGCGGTCAACAAGCGCCTGATGGGCCTCGCCCGCCAGCAGTCCGAGGACATGCGCGCCGAGCTCGTCCGCTCCGGCGTGCGCATCATCACCGGCGAAGGCCGCCTCGACGGCGACGGCGCGATCATCGTCTCGACCGGCACGGGCGACTCCGGCACCGACTTCGACCGGGTGGAGGCCGACACGATCGTGATCGCGGTCGGCGCGAGCCCGCGCATCCTGTCCTCCGCCGTGCCGGACGGGGAGCGGATCCTCACCTGGACCCAGCTCTACGACCTCTCGACGGTTCCCGAGCACCTGATCGTGGTCGGCTCGGGCGTCACCGGCGCGGAGTTCGCGTCCGCGTACACCGCGCTCGGCTCGAAGGTCACGCTCATCTCGTCGCGCGACCAGGTCCTCCCCGGCGAGGACGCCGACGCCGCGAGCGTCATCGAGAACGTCTTCCGGCGCAACGGCATGCAGGTGCTGTCCAAGTCGCGCGCCGAGTCGGTGGTCCGCACCGAGAACGGCGTCGTGGCGACGCTGACCGACGGCCGCACCGTGGAGGGCAGCCACTGTCTGATGGCGGTCGGCTCGATCCCGAACACCGCAGGCATCGGCCTGGAGGAGGCCGGAGTCCAGCTCACGCCGTCCGGCCACATCCGGGTCAACAGGGTCGCGCGCACCTCCATCCCGAACATCTACGCGGCCGGGGACTGCTCCGACCTGCTGCCGCTGGCCTCCGTCGCCTCCATGCAGGGGCGCACCGCCGTCTTCCACGCGATGGGCGACGCGGTGAACCCGATCGAGCTGCGCAATGTGACGTCCAACATCTTCACCCAGCCGGAGATCGCGACGGTCGGCTGGAACCAGAAGCAGATCGAGGACGGCATCGCGCAGGGCGACATCTACAAGCTCCCGCTGAAGTCCAACCCGCGCGCCAAGATGCTGGGCATCCGCGACGGCTTCGTGAAGCTGTTCGCGCGGACCGGTTCGGGTACTGTGATCGGCGGCGTGATCGTCGCGCCGCGGGCCTCCGAGCTGATCTTCCCGCTCGCGCTCGCGGTGGAGCACCGGTTGACGGTGGACCAGGTGGCGAGAGCGTTCACGGTGTACCCGTCGCTCTCCGGATCGATCTCGGACGCCGCGCGGGCGATGCACATCGTGCTCTAGGCGGGAGGCCGAGGCGTGGAGGAGGTCCTGGTCGTCGGCGTCCTCGCCGTGCTGATCATCGCGGCCGCCGCCGTCTACGGGCAGCGCTTCGGGGTGGCCTCGCCGCTCATCCTCGTCGTCGTCGGCATCCTGGTCTCCTTCCTGCCGTTCGTGCCGGTGCTGGAGGTGCAGCCCGAGTGGATCATCGCGGGCGTGCTGCCGCCGCTGCTCTACTCGGCGTCGGTGTCGATGCCGTCGATGAACTTCCGGCGGGAGTTCGGCGCGATCGGCGGCCTCTCCGTGGTGCTCGTGATCGTGAGCTCCGTCCTGCTCGGGATCTTCTTCGCCTGGGTCATCCCGGGCCTGGGGCTGGGGTGGGGCGTAGCGCTCGGCGCGATCGTGAGCCCGACCGACGCGGTCGCGACCGGGATCGTCAAGCGTGCAGGGGTCTCGCCGCGCGTCGTCGCCATCCTGGAGGGCGAGAGCCTGCTCAACGACGCCACCGCGCTGGTGCTGCTGCGGGCGGCGATCGCGGCCGCGGCGGTGGCCTCGTTCACCCTCGGCGCCGTGACCCTGTCGTTCCTCTACTCGGTGGTCGTCGCCGTCGTGTTCGGATGGATCGTCGGTCGAGTGAACCTGATCGTGCGGGCGCGGGTGAAGGACGCGACGGTCAACACCGTGCTCTCGTTCACGGTGCCGTTCCTGGCCTCCATCCCGGCCGAGGCGCTGGGCGCGTCCGGGCTCGTCGCCGCGGTGGTCGCCGGCCTGATCACCGGCAGCCGCGCGCCGCGGGTGCTGTCGCCGGAGCATCGGCTGTCCGACACCCAGAACTGGCGGACGGTCGAGCTCGTGCTGGAGGGCATGATCTTCCTGACGATGGGGCTGGAGCTGTTCGGCATCGTCCAGAAGGTGCAGAACGACCACTCCGGCGTGCTGCCGGCGATCGGCATCGCGGCGGCCGCGCTGCTGCTCACGCTGCTCGTGCGGGCCGCGTTCGTGGCGCCGCTGCTGGCGTTGCTGGCGCGGCGAGGGCGCCGGCGCGAGCGGATGCGGCCGGCGCTGACCAAGCTGCAGGAGCGCCTGGAGGACCCGGAGGCCGCGCGGCGGCTGCTGGAGCAGGGGCCGCCTCCGCCCGATGCGATGCCCGCGCTGCCGGAGGGAGTCGACCCGGCGGACGACCCGGAGGGGCACGCGGACGTGCTGGCTGCCGACCCCGTCGCCGCGCACGCGGAGGTGGCGAAGGTGGCGGGAGTCCAGGAGGCCGCGGGTGCCACGCGCGACCGGCTCGCGACGCCCTCGGGCTGGCGCGGCCGGCTGATCCGGCGGCAGCGCCAGCGGCAGCGGGCCTGGACGGTCGAGAACATCACGCGGTTCGGTACGCGCCTTCGGCGGGTGCTGGCCGACATCGACTACTTCACGGGGACGCCGCTCGGCTGGCGCGAGGGCTCCATCGTGGTCTGGGCCGGGATGCGCGGAGCGGTCACCGTCGCGGCCGCGCAGAGCCTCCCGTCGAACACGCCGGGCCGCTCGGTGCTCGTGCTCATCGCCTTCCTGGTCGCGGCGGGCTCGCTGCTGCTGCAGGGCGGGACGCTCGGTCTGGCGCTGCGCCTGGTGAAGCCGACGGCCTCCGACCCTCAGGCCGAGAAGGAGGAGCGCGGGAGGCTGCTGGAGCTGCTGCACGAGGCGGGGCAGGCGGTGCCGATGCCGGAGACCACGGAGCGGACTCCAGAGGCGTTCAAACAGCACAAGACCGCGCGGCTCAAGCGCATCCGGGCCCAGCGCGACGCGCTGCTCGACGCCCGCGACGACGGCACCTTCAGCGCCGACGTGCTCGCCGGCGCCCTCAGCAACCTCGACGCCGACGAGATCAGCATCGACCTGAAGGGCGACCCCACCGAGGCTACCGGCTGACCGTGCCCGGGGCGCCGCGGAAATACAAGCGTTGCCGAGGCTTCCGTGCCGGTTCTACGCTGTGGTTCGCCGCCGACCGGATCGGGCCGGACGACGGGAGCAGAGGGGGCGCTCCATGTTTTCCGTCTCGACAGGCAAGATCGACATCACGCCGAGTGCCGGCTATCCGATGGCCGGCTACGGCGTGGACTCGCCGCGCCTCGCCACGGGCACCAACCGGGCGCTCTACGCGCGCTGCACCATCCTCTACGACGGCGCCGTGCCGCACGTGCTGGTGACCGTCGACGTCCTGGGCTTCCGGAGGGACACGCACCAGCAGATCCGCACGGCGGTCACCGGGCTGGGCATCCCGCCGGAGGACTTCGTGCTGACTGCCACCCACACGCACAACGGCCCGGTGCTCAGCGAGGGCCTGGACCCGTTCATCGCCTACGACCTCCAGAACCTCACGTCGGTGGACACCTACACGACGTGGCTCGTCGCGACCATCACGACGCTCGTCGCCCAGACGAAGGCAGCGCCTGGCACGCCGTGCACGCTCGACTACTTCGTGCTCGACGAGGACTTCTCGTTCAACCGGGAGGGGCTCCCGTACGTCGAGCGCGACGTGCCGTGCCTCGTCGCGCGCGCGGGCGACGGCACGCCGCGCGCCGTGCTGTTCGGGTACGGCGCGCACCCTGTCGCGGGCGGTATCCAGACCCTCTTCGACCCGGACTACCCGGGCCCGGCGATCGACGCGATCGAGGCCCAGTGGCCGGGCTGCCTCGCCCAGTTCATGACGGGGCCGGCCGGCGACCAGAACCCGACCTCGACAGCGGGGTTCGCCGATGTGGACACGTTCGGGGACGACCTCGGCGCCACCGTGGTGAACGCGATCGCGCAGCAGGGACGGGCGCTGACCGGGCCGATGACCTCCTGCTACGGCGAGGTGACGCTCCCGCTCGACGTGACGCTGACCCTGGCCAACGTGGCGGCCGTCCGCGCGGAGTACGCGGCGCGCAGCGCGAACGCGGCGGTCGTCGGCTATGAGCGCCGGCACGCCCTCCGGATGACCCAGCTCATCGACGCGACGCCGCTCGCGAACCTGGAGCAGACGGTGCCGCTGCCCGTCCAGCGCTGGACCATCGGCGGGGACGAGCCGCTCGTCCTGCTGTTCTGCGGTGGTGAGGTCGTCTCCGGGTTCGCCGTCGACATCCGCCAGGAGAACGGCGGCTCGGCCGGGGTCTGGTTCCTGGCGTACTCGAACGAGATCCCCGGGTACATCCCGAGCGACGAGCTGCTGCAATCGGCGACGTACGCGGGAGGCTACGACCCGGACTTCCCAGGCATCGCCGCCGAGTCGATGGCCGTCTACGACCACTGGGCGCACTTCCTGCGCGGCGCCCCCGGCACCGACGGAGTCGAACAGGTCTTCCTCGCCCACCTCCGCAACCTCATGTCCACCCCCTAACCCGCCGCCCACTCGCCCGGCCCCTGCAGCCAACGGAGGACATCTACCCCTCCCGCCCCCCGATCTCCTCCGCTGACTGCCATTCCCGGGCGTGTCGAGGTGGATGTCCTCCCCTCACAACCGCGACCTCGCGAGCAGTTCTCCACAGATTCCGGCTGGCCCGCGGTCCGTGCCTCGAGGAGCCACAGGGTGGAGGCATGAGTTGGCAGAGGGTGCTCCGTGAACGGGGCGGAGCGGTGACACGGCAGGAGCTGCGGAAGGCAGGAGTCGGCGATCGGGTGCTGACGGCGGCGGTGGAGGAAGGACGTCTGATCCGGCCGCGCCGCGGTGTCTACGCGCTTCCGGGGCTGCCCGCCGAGGGTCGAGCGGCCCTGGCGGGAGGTGGGAGGTTGTCGTGCGTGTCCGCCGCGCGGAGCTACGGACTGTGGGGAGGCCAGGACGGGCGGCTCCATCTCCGCGTGCACCCGCATGCCGGTCGCACGGCCGACGACGCGGTGCGTCATTGGGAGGCGCACGACGACGACGCCGACCTGTGGCGGGTGTCGCTGGCGGACTGTCTGCGCTCGGTGGTCGACTGCGCGGACGAGGAGACCGCCGTCGCCGTCCTCGACACCGCGCTCGCGGCGCGCCTGGTGACCATGCTCGGGCTGCGGGGCATGTTCGCGCAGAGCCCCGCGGCTGCCCGCGCGGTGGCGGCGTGTGCGCGCCCGGGCTCGGACTCCGGCGTGGAGTCCATCCTCCGCCAGCGGCTGACCGCGCGCGGGCACGTCGTCGAACAGCAGGTCGCCGTCCCGGGCGTGGGGCGCGTGGACGCTCGCGTTGACGGTGTGCTGTACGTCGAGATCGACGGCTTCGCGTTCCACCGCAACAGGGAGGCGTTCGAGCGGGACCGGACGCGCGACACCGCACTCGCGCTCCTCGGGCGCGGCGGCTGCGATTCCCTGCGCGGGATGTGCTCGCCGACGCGGATGTGGTCGTTTCCATGATCGAGGCCGTGTTGGCAACGGAGGAGATCAGGGCGTGAAGCACCCCGAAAGGCAGCTGACGGAGGAGATCGGGGCCCGAGGTGGGGGGATCTCCTCCGTTACTAGCAGAGGGGAGGGGGCCGGATCAGACGATGTTGAGGAGGAGGTGGCCGGAGGAGACGGTGTCGCCGACGGTGGCGTTGATGCCGGCGATGGTGCCGTCCTTGTGGGCGGTGAGGGACTGCTCCATCTTCATGGCCTCCAGCACCAGCACCAGGTCGCCCTTGACGACCTCGTCGCCATCGGCGACTGCGACCTTCACGACGGTGGCCTGCATCGGCGCGGTCACCGAGTCGCCGGTCGCGGTGTCCACCGCGTGCGCGCCGGAGCGGCGGCGCGGGGCGGGAGCCGCGGCCTCCGCCGGGCCGCCGCCGGTGAGCAGGCGCGCGGGCAGCGACACCTCGATGCGCTTGCCCTCGACCTCGACCACGACGTTGCTGCGGCGCTCCGCGGGGGTCTCGCCCAGCTCGCCCGACCACGGCTCGACGCCGCCCGCCCACTCGGTCTCGATCCAGCGGGTGTAGATCGAGAACGGCTCGCCGTCCTGCGGGGCGAAGGCCGGGTCGCGCACGATCGCGCGGTGGAAGGGCAGCACGGTCGGCAGGCCGGCGACCTCGAACTCGTCCAGGGCGCGGCGGGACCGCTCCAGTGCCTCCTCGCGGTTGGCGCCGGTCACGATGAGCTTGGCGAGCATGGAGTCGAACGCGCCGGAGATGACGTCGCCCGCCTGGATGCCGCTGTCCACGCGGACACCGGGGCCGCCCGGCGCCTTGAAGACGTGCACGGGGGCCGGGGGAGGGGATGAAGTTGCGGCCGGCGTCCTCGCCGTTGATGCGGAACTCGAAGGAGTGGCCGCGCGGCGTCGGGTCGGCGTAGTCGAGCTCGCCGCCCTCGGCGAGGCGGAACTGCTCGCGCACGAGGTCGATGCCGGTGACCTCCTCGGAGACCGGGTGCTCGACCTGGAGACGGGTGTTGACCTCCAGGAAGGACACCGTGCCGTCCTTGCCGATCAGGAACTCGCAGGTGCCTGCGCCCTGGTAGCCGACCTCCTTGAGGATGGCCTTGGATGCGCTGTAGAGCTTGTCGAGCTGCTCCGGCGTGAGGAACGGTGCGGGCGCCTCCTCCACCAGCTTCTGGTGGCGGCGCTGCAGCGAGCAGTCGCGGGTGGAGACCACGACGACGTTGCCGTAGGCGTCCGCGAGGCACTGCGTCTCGACGTGGCGCGGCTGGTCGAGGTACTTCTCCACGAAGCACTCGCCGCGACCGAACGCGGCGATGGCCTCGCGGGTGGCGGAGTCGAAGAGCTCGGCGACCTCGTCGCGGGTGCGGGCGACCTTGAGGCCGCGACCGCCGCCGCCGAACGCCGCCTTGATGGCGACCGGGAGGCCGTACTGGTCCACGAAGTCGAGCACCTCGGCCGCGTCGGCGACCGGGTTGAGGGTGCCGGGGGCGAGCGGCGCGCCGACCTTCTCGGCGACGTGGCGGGCCGACACCTTGTCGCCGAGGCGCTCGATGGCCTCCGGGGACGGGCCGATCCAGGTCAGGCCGGCCGCGATGACCGCGCGGGCGAAGTCGGCGTTCTCGGCCAGGAAGCCGTAGCCGGGGTGGACTGCGTCGGAGCCGGAGCGGCGCGCGACCGAGAGGATCTTGTCGATGACCAGGTAGGTCTCGGCGCTGGTCGTGCCCTCGAGGGCGTACGCCTCGTCGGCGAGCCGCACGTGGAGGGCGTCGCGATCCTGGTCGGCGTAGACGGCGACGGAGCCGATCCCGCTGTCTTTCGCAGCACGGATGACGCGGACGGCGATCTCGCCGCGGTTGGCGATGAGGACCTTCGAGATACGGGGCACAATTCCCTAGCCTATGCCGGGAGCACGACCAGCTTTTGGACGATCCCCACAAAAATGCATGGACGGAGCTTCAGAGAGTCGACAAATGACAGTGACGTCGAGACGTGACAGCGGATCCGGGATCACGCCCGGTTCCACAGCTCCGTCCACTCGACGCCCAGCCGGCGTACCAGGTCGCGCAGCGTCGAGAGCGACAGCCCGACGACGGTGCTCGGGTCGCCCTCGACGCGGGTGATGAACGGGCCGCCGAGGCTGTCGATGGTGAACGCGCCTGCGACCTCCAGCGGCTCGCCGCTCGCCACGTACGCGTCGATCTCGGCGTCGGAGACGTCGGCGAAGGTGACAGCGGCGACCGCCGCCGCACCGACCGCGCCGTTCTCGCGCCCGTCGCGGTGGTCGATCAGCCAGTGCCCCGAATGGAGCATTCCGGTGCGGCCGCGCTGCTGCAGCCAGCGCTCGCGCGCGACCTCCGGGAGGTGCGGCTTGCCGTGGATGTGCCCGTCGATCGCGAACGCGGAGTCGCCGCCGAGGATCAGGCCGTCGATCGGCTCGCCGTCGAGCGTGCCACGCACGGCCTCCGCTTTGAGCCGCGCGAGCAGCTGCACCATCGCCTGCGGCGACAGCGGTCCGTGCTCGGCCTCCGCCGCCGCGACGGCCGCCGGCTCGTCCACGTGCGAGGGCACCACGATCGGTTCGACGCCGGCGGCGCGCAGCAGCGCGAGGCGGGCGGGGGAGGTGGAGGCGAGGTAGAGGCGCATGGTCACCTGTGGGATGCTCGAAGGATGCCCCAGAAGGACGAGGTCGAACTCGACATTATCAACGTCGCGCACGGCGGCGTGTTCGTCGCCCGCCACGAGGGCCGCGTGGTCTTCGTGCCCGACACCATCCCCGGGGAGCGGGTCCGCGCGCGGATCGCCGACCAGGCGCACGACCGGTTCTGGCGTGCTGAGCTGCTGGAGGTCGTTGAGCCCGCGGCCGAGCGGCAGGAGCACGTCTGGGGCGCGGCGTCCGTCGAGCGCGCGCCGGAGCAGCGGGCGGGCGGCGCGGAGTTCGGCCACATCCGGCTCGACCACCAGCGCGAGCTCAAGCGGCGCGTGATCGTGGACGCCCTCCAGCGCACGGCGAAGCTCGACGCCGCCGCCATCGAGGCGCTCGGCGCGGGCTCCGGCCCCGTCGTGGAGGCCGTGGCGGGCGAGACCGAGGACGGCACCGGGTGGCGCACGCGCGTCAGGCTCCAGGTCGGCGAGGACGGCGCGATCGGGCCGTACGCCGCCCGCAGCCACACCATCGTCCCGGTCTCCGACCTCCCGCTGGCGACGGCGGCCGTCGAGGAGTCGACCCCGTTCGGCCAGCGCTTCCCGGGCGCGGAGTCCGTCGACGTCGTCGCGACCGGCAGCGGCGCGACCCACGTGCTGGTCAACGACCTCCCCGAGCGGCGCGGCAAGCGGCTGGTCCGGCCGCGCCGCCGCCCGGTGCCGATCCGCGAGCGGGTGGGCGAGCGGGAGTTCCGGCTCGACGCGCGCGGCTTCTGGCAGGTGCACCGTCAGGCCGCGGCGACGCTCACGGAGGCCGTCCGCTCCGCGGTGGACGAGGCGCTGTTCGACCCGCGCGCGGCGAACCTCGACCTCTACGGCGGTGTCGGCCTCCTCGCCGCGGCGCTGGGCGACCGGTTCGGCTCCACGCTGCGCATCACCTCGGTGGAGGCCGACGAGGCCGCGACCGACGACGCCGCGGAGAACCTGGCCGAGTGGGTCGGCGCGAGTGCCGTGACCGCCCGGGTGGAGCGCTTCGTCTCCGGACTGGCCGCGGAGGCCACCGCGGCCGAGCGGGCCCGGCTGCGTGCGGCCACCGTCGTGCTCGATCCGCCGCGTTCGGGCGCCGGCCGGGAGGTCGTCGAGGCCGTCGCCGCGATGCGCCCGGCCCAGATCGTCTACGTCGCATGCGACCCCGTCGCGCTGGCGCGCGACGTCGCCTACTTCGCCGAGCGCGGCTACCCGCTGCGCACGCTGCGGGCCTTCGACCTGTTCCCGAACACCCACCATGTGGAGGCCGTCGCCACGCTGACTCCGTGATCGGCCGGAATACCTGCACCCGCGCACTACGATGGTCAGCATGGTGCGAGTGGCAATCGTCGACGATCACGAGTCCGTGCGGCTCGGGCTCAAAGCGGCCTGTCAGGACGCGGGCTACGAAGTCGTGGTCACCGCGGCGACGGTCGACGACTTCGTGCAGCAGCTCGGCACGCAGGAGTGCGATGTCGTCGTCCTCGACCTGTCGCTCGGCGACGGCTCCAAGGTGACCGACAACGTCAAGGGCGCGCAGGCGACCGGCGCCGCCGTGCTCGTCCACAGCATCGCCGACCGGGTCGCGAGCGTGCGCGAGGCGCTCGCCGCTGGCGCCGCAGGCGTCATCCCCAAGTCCTCGCCGACGACGACCGTCATGAACGCGATCGAGACGGTCGCGCGCGGCGACGTGCTCAACAACCTGGAGTGGGCCACCGCGATCGACGCCGACAGCGACTTCGCCAAGGCCCAGCTCGGCCGCCGGGAGCGCGACGTGCTCCACCTCTACGCGTCCGGCCTGCCGCTCAAGGCGGTCGCCGCCCAGCTCGGCATCGCCAACTCGACGGCGCGCGAGTACCTCGACCGCATCCGCGTGAAGTACGTGGAAGTCGGCCGTCCGGCCCCGACGAAGGTGGACCTCCTGCGTCGCGCAGTCGAGGACGGCATCCTGCCCGGGCTCGACCCCGACACGGGCAATGAGCGCGCCTAGCGTTCCGCGCTCTGCCGCCGGAGCACCCCGCGAGTCGGCCAAGCCGCGCAACCCGCTCAGCAGAGCCAGGATCGAACGGATCTCCGACCGCACCGTGTCGGCGTTCGGCCTCGTCTTCGGGCTGCAGACCTTCCCCACGGCGCTCGGGCAGCTCGGCGCCCTGCGCAGTCCGTGGGGCCTCATCGTCCTGGTGGTGGTCTTCGGCGGCCTCGCGCTGACGGTGCTGCTGGCGATCTTCGCGCAGCGCGTCGTGAAGGTCACGATGGGCGTGCTGTCGGTCGTGTACTTCGCCGCGATCGTCACCTGGCCGCTGCTGGCGGCCGACCCGAAGGCGTTCACGTCGGACAAGCCGTGGGTCTGGTTCCTCTGCTCGGTCTTCACCGCGTTCGCCGCCGTCGCCTACCCGCTGTGGCTGGCCATCGCCTACACGATCATCACGCCGCTCGCGTACGGCGTCGTCCGCGCGCTGCCCGCGGGCGGGGGAGTCGGCGCGGAACTGGCCGGCCTGGACGCGGTCTACGCGATCATCCTCGGCGGCGTCATCCTCGCCATCATCGCGATGATGCGGCAGGCGGCGACCGCCGTTGACGTCGCGCAGAGCCAGGCGCTCGCCAAGTACGGCAACGCGGTGCGCCAGCACGCGACCGAGGTGGAGCGCGTCCAGGTCGACGCGATCGTGCACGACAGCGTGCTCACCACCCTGCTGTCGGCCGCGAGCGCCCGCACGCAGGAGCAGAAGGATCTCGCGGCGCGGATGGCCGCCGACGCGATCGGCCACCTGCACGCCGCGGAGGCGTCCGGTCCGGAGGACCAGACGCAGGTCGGCGTCGAGCAGCTCTCCGACCGGCTGGTGACGGCCGCGCGGGCGTTCTCGTCGCCGTTCGAGGTGGACGCGCGCGACCACGACGAGCTGCACACCCTCCCGGTCAACGTCGCGGAGGCCGTGTACTCGGCGGCCGTGCAGGCGATGGTCAACAGCATGCAGCACGCCGGCGGCGACGAGGTGCGGCGCAGCGTCGTCGTCCGCGGCGGCGAGCACGGCGCGGCGGTGAGCGTGACGGTGACCGACGACGGCCGCGGTTTCGACGCCGCAGAGGTCCCCGCCGAGCGGCTGGGCCTGCGGGTGAGCATCCGCGAGCGGCTGGCGAAGGTCGGCGGCCGCGCGAACGTCGTCTCGGCGCCGGGCGAGGGCACGACGGTCAGCATCGTCTGGCCTGCGGGCGAGCGCGGCTCGGTCGTGGAGCGCGAGCAGGAGGCCGCCGGATGATCACCCTCAACCGCGTGCTGTTCCTCGGCCTGGGCGCGCTCTTCTCGGCCTACCACCTGTTCCTCGGGCTGTCGTCGCTGTCGATCCCGGGCTCACCGGGCCCCGCGGTCGTCGCGATGGCGCTGTACGCGGTCGCGACCGTGATGAGCCTGTGGCCGACCAGCCCGACCAAGATGCCGCTGTGGCTCGCGTCGTTCGACCTCGCCGTGTGCGTGGTCATCCCGATCCTGGTCACCAGCGAGCTGAACCCGGCGAAGGACAACGGCTACGCGACCTGGTACGTGGCGGCGGTGGGCACGCTGATGACGATCGCGGCCGTGCGCCGCCAGCAGTTCGTGGCGTGGGTCGGCGTCGGCTTCCTGGCCGTGCAGACGGTGGTCTGGGCCGGACCCGGCGCGCTCGCCGGGCTGGGCGTCATCGGCTCGGTCGTCTGGGTCGGCGTCGCCGTCGTGATCTCCGGCTCGCTCGCCAAGGCCGGCCGCGACGCCCTTCAGTTCGCCCGGGCCGAGCGGGAGGCGACCGAGTGGCAGGCCGCGCAGGAGGCGCACGTCATGGAGCGTCAGCTCCGGCTGCGGCAGACCTACCGTGTGGCCGCTCCGATGCTCGCCGAGATCGTGCGCCGCGGCGGCGACCTCACCGAGGCCGAGCGGCGCGAGTGCCGCTACCTGGAGGGCGCCATCCGCGACGAGATCCGCGGCCGCCGCCTCCTCAACGACGATGTGCGCCGGGAGGTCATGGACGCCCGCCGGCGCGGCGTGGTCGTGAGCCTGCTCGACGAGGGCGGCATCGACGACCTGGACCAGTCCGGGCTGGAGGCCGTGCTGCGCCGGCTCGCGGACGCCATCCGCGGCACGACGACGGACAAGCTGATCGTGCGGACGGTGCCGCGGTCGTCCAAGACCGCCGTGACGGTGGTGGGCCTGCGGATGTCCGACGACGGCGCCGCCAACGCCCTGGGCGCTGACTCGGAGGACGACGAGGTCGACCTCTGGCTGGAGATCCCCCGCCCCCTCGCCGTCGCCACCCCCTGACCCGCGCCTACCCGTTCATCGAGGGGCACGTTGTTGTCACTTCTGGCGCCCAGAAGTGACAACAACGTGCCCTTCGGTGGCTGTTAAAAGGGGAAAGGGGCCGACACCCGAATTTGTCGGCCCCTTTTCAAACCCCGAGTCAGGACGACAACCCGAATATCGTCCTGACTCGCCCCCAAAGCACTCGCCCGCTTACCCTAGTCGGCGAGTGATTGGCGGTGTAACTCACGAGGAGAGACACCTAGCAATAACAATATTGTCGCCCCGGCCGATAAATACATAGTCGTCATTTTGGGGGACCCCAGGGGGACACTTTCCGGGGTGCCGCCGAACCCGCGTGGCGGATTGCCGCCTGTCCCGCATGTGGGGGACATCCCGGTCGGGGTACAAAACCGGTTTCGGGGTACGCGCGCCCGGGGGATCAGGCGCAGCTTCAGCCCGAGAAGGACCGCCACACGCCGGGACCGGGCGTGAGCGGTTTCCGGAGGCCGCGCTGCGTGCGCTGCCAGCCGTCGGGGCCGTGCTCCGGCCGGGCGTCCCGTGCCGCGGCAGCGGCTTCCGCCGCAGCCGTCGCGAGCACGGCGGTGACGGCCGCGATCTCCTCGGGGGTCACGCCCGTGGTGAGGAATCGCAGCTGCGACGGGTCGAGCGGGGACGGGCCGTCCGGCGCCTGGTGCCTCCCGGTCACAGCGGGATGTTCCCGTGCTTCTTCGCCGGCAGCGACGCCCGCTTGGTGCGCAGCGCCCGCAGCGCCTTGATGACCGAGATCCGCGTGGCGGACGGCTGGATCACGCCGTCCAGCTCGCCGCGCTCGGCCGCGAGGAACGGGCTGGCGACGTTGTAGGTGTACTCGCTGGCCAGGCGGGCGCGCACGGCGGCGACGTCCTCGCCGGCCTCCTCCGCGCGCTTGATCTCGCCGCGGTACAGGATGTTGACCGCGCCCTGGCCGCCCATGACCGCGATCTCGGCCGTCGGCCAGGCGAGGTTCATGTCGGCGCCGAGCTGCTTGGAGCCCATGACGATGTACGCGCCGCCGTAGGCCTTGCGGGTGATGATCGTCACCAGCGGCACGGTGGCCTCCGCATACGCGTACAGCAGCTTCGCGCCGCGCCGGATGACGCCGGTCCACTCCTGGTCGGTGCCGGGCAGGTAGCCGGGCACATCGACCAGGGTGAGGATCGGGATGCTGAACGCGTCGCAGAACCGCACGAAGCGCGACGCCTTCTCGCCCGCGTCGATGTTGAGCGTGCCCGCCATCGCGCTGGGCTGGTTGGCGACGATGCCGACCGAGCGGCCCTCCACGCGGGCGAAGCCGATCACGATGTTCGGGGCGAACAGCGGCTGGATCTCCAGGAACTCGCCGTCGTCGACGATCCCCTCGATGATCGTGGTCACGTCGTACGGCTGGTTGGGGGAGTCCGGGATGATCGTGTCGAGCCGGCGGTCGGCGTCCGTGATCTCCAGCTCGGGCTCCGCCTCGAACACCGGCAGCTCGGCCAGGTTGTTCTGCGGCAGGTAGCTGAGCAGGGCGCGCGCGTAGTCGAGCGCGTCCTCCTCGTCGCTGGCGAGGTAGTGCGAGACGCCGGAGATCTTGTTGTGGGTGAGCGCGCCGCCCAGCTCCTCGAAGCCGACGTCCTCGCCGGTGACGGTCTTGATCACGTCGGGGCCGGTGACGAACATGTGGCTCGACTTGTCGACCATGATCACGAAGTCGGTGAGGGCCGGGGAGTACACCGCGCCACCGGCCGCCGGGCCCATCACGATGGAGATCTGCGGGATGACGCCGGAGGCGGCGGTGTTGCGGCGGAAGATCTCGCCGTACTTGCCGAGCGCGACGACGCCCTCCTGGATGCGCGCGCCGCCGGAGTCGAGGATGCCGATCATCGGCACACCGGTCTTGAGCGCGTGGTCCATGACCTTGATGATCTTCTCGCCGGCGACCTCGCCGAGGCTGCCGCCGAAGATGGTGAAGTCCTGGCTGAAGACCGCGACGTTGCGGCCGTGGATGGTGCCGACGCCGGTGACCACCGCGTCGCCGTAGGGCCGCTTGGCCTCCATGCCGAACGCGTGGGTGCGGTGGCGGACGAACTCGTCGAACTCCACGAAGGATCCGTGGTCGAGCAGCAGGTCGATGCGCTCGCGTGCGGTCAGCTTGCCCTTCGCGTGCTGCTTCTCAATCGCGGCCTCGCCGCTCGCGGTCACGGCCTCGTGGAACCGCTCCTTGAGGTCGGCGAGCTTGCCGGCGGTCGTGAAGGGATCGGGGGTCTGACGTGCTTCGGTGTCGGTCACGCCGTTCACTCTACCTGCCAGCCGAAGAGCGATGCCGTCTACGGATTCCTACAAATCCGAGGCCGTTCGCTGGCAGAATTGAGCAATGAGCTTCCGTCGCAGCCGGGCTGTGGTCCCCGTCCTCGAGGTGCTGCCGGAGGCGGCGTCCACCAACGACGTGCTGCAGGCGCGCGCGGGCGATCTGCCCGACCTGGCCGTCGTGGTCACCGACAACCAGACGGGAGGCCGCGGCCGGCTCGGCCGGGTCTGGGTGTCGCCTCCTGGCAAGGCGCTGGCCATCTCGGTGCTGCTGCGCCCGGAGGGCCTCGCCCCGGAGGCGCTCGGCTGGTTCCCACTGCTCGCCGGGGTCGCGATGAGCCGCGCGCTCTCGGGCTTCACCAGCAGGGAGGTCGCGGTCAAGTGGCCGAACGACGTGCTGATCGACGAGGCCAAGGTGTGCGGCATCCTGTCGGAGCTGCTGCCGGGCATGGACGGTGTGATCGTGGGCGCCGGCGTGAACCTGACGCTGGAGCGCGACGAGCTGCCGACCCCGACCTCCACCTCGCTCGCCCTGGCCGGGGCGAAGGACGTCGACCCTGACGCCGTGCTGGCCGCGTACCTCACGCAGCTCAGCGTGCTCTACCGCGAGTTCGTGGCCGCGGGCGGCGACCCGGTGCGCAGCGCACTGCGCGACGAGGTCGTGGAGGCCTGCCACACCATCGGCCGCTCGGTGCGGGTCGAGCTCCCCGGCGGCGAGGTGCTGCTCGGCACCGCGACGTCGATCGACGAGTCCGGCCGGCTGATCGTGGACTCGGATGACGGTCCGACGGCGGTGGCGGCGGGCGACGTGACGCACCTGCGGTATTAATGGGATACATGAGCAACACGCCGGAGGGTACGCCCGCGCCACCTCCCGAGCGGGTCATCGCCCGCCTGAGGTCGAACGCGCGCGCGATGTTCTGGCCGAGCCTCGCCCTGATCGCCGCGGCCGGCGGCGTCGGCTTCTTCGCCGGACGGATCTCCGAGGTGTGGGAGGTCGTGCTGCTGTGGAGCGCGGCGGCCGCCGTCGTCCTCCTGCTGTTCCTGCTCCCGCTCGCCGTCTGGCTGAGCCGGCGGTACACGATCACGACGCGCCGGCTCATCATCCGGCACGGCTTCTTCGTGCGGGTGCGCCAGGAGCTGCTGCACAGCCGCGGCTACGACGTCGCGGTGCGGCGCACCTGGCTGCAGAGCATGTTCCGCTCGGGCGATGTGCGCATCAACTCCGGGCTGGACCACCCCGTGGTGCTGCGGGACGTGCCGAAGGCCGATCAGGTGCAGCGCGCGCTGAGCGAGCTGATGGAGCGCACGCAGACGGTCGTCGCGGTGCGCCGCCAGCAGTCGGAGTCAGTCTCCGACGAGACCACTGTCTGGGGTACGCGCTAGCGTCGAGCCCGTCGTGTTGGCCGGCTCCGGCGCGGAGACGACGGTCGTGGTCGTCTTCTCGGCCTTCGCGCTCACGCGTGCGGCACGGGCCGGGGAGAACACCCACCAGCGGTAGAGCGCGAAGCGGAACAGCATCCCGACCGCGAGGCCGACGACGTTCGCCGAGATGTTGTCGGCGACAGGGCCCACCATGCCGAGCAGGTAGTGCGACACCCATACGCAGAGCAGCGGGATGCCGGTGCCGGTGACGAGGCTGACCGCGAAGAACTCGACGCCCTCGCGTGCGGCGTTGTCCTGACGCTGGCCGGAGAACGCCCAGTAGCGGTTGCCGATCCAGTTCGTCAGGATGGCGATGACCGTCGCGATGATCGTCGCGTAGATCGTCCGGTGCTCAACGTTGCGCAGCACGATCAGCAGCATCACGTTGAACACGACGAGGTTGACGCCGAAGCCGACGGCGCCTACCGCGCCGAACTTGATCAGCTGCGGGAGGAAGCGCGCCGTGCGGTGCGCTGTGGTCGTCTCGGTCGTCATGCTCCAGCCTGGCTATGCGGGAAGATAGGAAGTGCGTTCGCCACATTACGCGGCCCGGGTGTCCGGTATCTGGGAGTTGCCCGCGCACCGTGTGAAGAGTATCGAGGAGAGACATCGGAGATGGCCAGGAACAAGGTCGGTGTGATCGGCGGCGGACAGCTGGCCCGGATGATGATCCCTCCCGCGGTGGAGCTCGGCATCGACATCCGCGTGCTGGAGGAGGCCGAGGGGATGAGCGCCGACCTGGCGGCGACCGGGGTGGGCGACTACCGCGACCTCGACACGGTGCTCGCGTTCGCCGAGACGGTCGACGTCGTGACCTTCGACCACGAGCACGTGCCTCCGGCGATCCTGCGTGAGCTGGTCGGCCGCGGCATCCCGGTGCACCCCGGCCCCGACGCGCTGCTCTACGCGCAGGACAAGCTGCAGATGCGCGCCAAGCTCAGCGAGCTGGGCCTCCCGGTGCCGGACTGGGCCGCGGTGGAGTCCGCCGACGAACTCAGTGCGTTCCTCGCCGACCACGGCGGCCGTGCGGTCGTGAAGACGGCGCGCGGCGGCTACGACGGCAAGGGCGTGCGCGTGGTGTCGGAGGCCTCCGGCGCGGACGACTGGTTCCTCGCGCTCGCCGAGGACGGTCGCGGCGGCGCGCTACTGGTCGAGGAGCTGGTGGACTTCCGCCGCGAGCTGGCGCAGCTGGTCGCGCGTCGCCCGTCGGGCGAGATCGCCGCCTGGCCGGTCGTGGAGACGGTGCAGCGCGACGGCGTCTGCGCCGAGGTGATCGCTCCCGCGCCCGGCTCGGTCGGCCGCCTGGCGCAGGTCTCCGCCGAGATCGCCCGCGACGTCGCCGAGGGTCTCGGCGTCACCGGGGTGCTCGCGGTGGAGATGTTCGAGACGACCGACGGCCGGGTATTGATCAACGAGCTGGCCATGCGCCCGCACAACAGCGGCCACTGGTCGATCGAGGGCGCGGTCACGGGCCAGTTCGAGCAGCACCTGCGCGCGGTCCTCGACCTCCCGCTCGGCTCGACCGCGCCGCGCGAGGAGTGGTCGGTGATGGTCAACATCCTGGGCGGCCCCGCCGAGGGCACGCTGCAGGACCGCTACCCCGCGGCGCTGGCGGCGCACCCCGAGGCGAAGTTCCACGGCTACGGCAAGGCCCCGCGGCCGGGCCGCAAGGTCGGGCACGTCACCGTGGGCGGCGACGACCTGGACGACGTCGTCTACCGGGCGCGGGCGGCGGCGGCCTTCTTCGAAGGGTGAGCCTGCCGGTCTCGGGGCGCTAGAGCCACGGCCACGCAGATCAGACCGGCGGCGAGGGGCATCCCGAAACTCAGCCAGACCTTGGTGAGCGGCCAGAGCAGCATGATCAGCGCGCTGGCCTGGTCCGGAGGAGCAGCGGCGGTCACGCTGTCGCCGACGAAGGCGAGCATGATGCCGATGACCGCGATCGCAGCACCCGTCAGTCCGATCCGCGTCGAACGGCGTCGGAGGCTCACGACGCCGCATGTTCGGCTTGGCCCCGGCAATAGGACGAGATCATGGGTGCTGCCTCCGTTATCCGTGTTTCGATGTCCGTGGGTGAAGGGTTCGAACCGAGCGCGTCGATGACCGAGGCGATGAGGGATTCCGCTCCGGGACAGACGAGCTCCATCGCGCTGAACTGGTCCGCGAACTCGGCCGGGTCCAGCGCCGTGCTCCGTTCCGAACTTGTTCATAGCCTTGCTCCATTCCATCGCGTCATCGCGATTGCTTAAATGTAGCAACAGACATGTCAAGTATCGAACGGCCTCCTCGAGGGAGGCCCGCGCGCCTTACCTGCCCGCCCCGCACCCCGCCCCTATCCTGGGTCGCATGCCCGCACAGTCTCAGCCCGTCGTGTCCGTGATCATGGGCTCCGACTCGGACTGGTCCGTGATGGAGGAGGCCTCGAAGGTGCTCACCGAGTTCGGTGTGGCGCACGAGGTCGAGGTCGTCTCCGCGCACCGCACTCCCGAGAAGATGATCGCCTTCGGCAAGGAGGCGGCCGGCCGCGGCGTGCGCGTCATCATCGCCGGAGCCGGCGGGGCCGCGCACCTGCCCGGGATGATCGCGGCCGTCACCACCCTCCCCGTCGTCGGCGTGCCGGTTCCGCTCGCGCGTCTGGACGGGCTCGACTCGCTGCTGTCGATCGTGCAGATGCCCGCGGGCGTCCCCGTCGCGACCGTCTCCATCGGCGGCGCCCGCAACGCCGGGCTGCTGGCCGTCAAGATCCTCGCCACCTCCGACCCCGAGCTGTCTGCCGCTCTTGCGCGCTTCGCCGCCGACCTCGAGGCGAGCGTGGAGGAGAAGAACCGGGCGCTGCAGTCGCGGCTATGAGCTCGCGGACCCCGCTGCGGAACCCCGACGCCTCGTCGCCGGGGGAGATGACCGCGCGCGGATGGTGGCTGGTCGGCCTCAACATCCTGCTGCCAGGCACGCCCCAGCTCGTCGCGGGCAACCGCGCCCTCGGGCGCGTGGGGATCTACGCGACCCTGACGCTGTGGCTGCTCGGGCTCGTGGCGCTGATCCTGGCGATCGCGTCGCCGTCGTCGCTGTACACGTTCGCGACCCAGGCGGCGAGTCTCACCGTCGTCCAGATCCTGCTCATCGCGTACGCCGTGCTGTGGGTGGTGCTCACCCTCGACACCCTGCGGCTCGTCCGGCTGGTCAAGGCGCGGGCGAGGATGCGCGGCTGGATCGCGGCGTTCTCCGTGCTGGTGCTGGTCGGGCTGGCCGGCACCGCGGCCTACGGCTCCGCGGTCGCGGGCTCGGCGCGCGGCGCGCTCGGCGACATCTTCGCCGACAGCGCCCCCGTCGCGCCGGTGGACGGCCGCTACAACATCATGCTGCTCGGCGGCGACGCCGGACCCGACCGGCAGGGGCTGCGCCCGGACAGCATGTCCATCGTCAGCATCGACGCGAGCACGGGCAAGGCCGTCACGATCGGCCTGCCGCGCGACCTCAACCCCGTGCCGTTCTCCGCGACGTCGCCGATGCGGACCGTCTACCCGGACGGCTACGGCTACCACGACAAGTGCGACGTCGACGTCTGCCAGCTCAACTCCATCTACACCGAGGTCGAGCTCTACAAGCCGGACCTGTACCCGAACGCGAAGAAGCAGCAGAGCGATCCGGGGATCGAGGCGATGCGCGACGCGCTGGAGGGCGCGACCGGGCTGACCATCCAGTACTACGTGCTCATCGACATGCAGGGCTTCGCCGACCTGATCGACGCGCTCGGCGGGGTCGACATCACCGTGACGGAGAAGGTGCCGATCGGCGGCGACGAGAACCTCAACGGCGTCGTGGAGTGGATCCAGCCCGGCCAGCACCACATGGACGGCTACCACGCCCAGTGGTACGCGCGGGCACGGCACGGCACGAGCGACTACGACCGGATGGCGCGCCAGCGGCAGCTGCAGGACGCGATCCTCAAGCAGTTCAATCCGCTCAACGTCGTCACCAAGTTCCAGGACATCGCCCACGCCGGCGCGCAGGTGATGAAGACCGACATCCCGCAGTCGATGCTCGGCTACTTCGTCGACCTCGGCATGAAGACGCGCGCGCAGCCGGTCGACAAGCTGGAGCTCGTGCCTCCTGCGATCGACCCGACGAAGCCGGACTACACGCAGATCCACCAGCTCGTGAAGACGGCGCTGACGCCCTCGACCGCCACGCCCGCACCGTCCGGGCACTGAGCCGCCCTCCCAGGTGGCCCCTGAACAGGTCACAGGAACCACCCAGCGCCCGCCGGTACCGTCGCCCGCCTATGACGGGTACAGGTGGTGTGTGGACGAGAAGACGCTGACGAAGAACACTGCACGCCTGACGGCCCTGGATGGGCTCCGCGGCCTTGCGGCGGTCGTGGTCGTCTTCCACCACGCGCTCTACACCAACCCCGAGTTCCCCGGCGCGCCGGGCGGCGGCCACGCCCCCGTCGGCTCCTTCATGTGGTGGATCAGCTACACGCCGCTCAAGCTGGCCTCCGCCGGCGTGGAGTCGGTGATCGTGTTCTTCGTGCTGTCCGGGCTGGTGGTGACGCTGCCCGTGGTGCGCCGGCGCGGCTTCGACTGGGTCGCGTACTTCCCGCGTCGCGTGGTGCGGCTCATGGTGCCTGTCGCGGCGTCGGTCGTGCTCGCCGCGGCGTGGGTCGCCGCCATCCCGCAGATCAGCACCCAGCCGAGCGGGACGTGGCTCAGCAACTCCTCGACTCCGAACTTCTCGTGGGAGTACATCGTCAAGGCGATCGACCTGCTCGGCGGCGACGGCCAGATCAACAACCCGCTGTGGTCGCTGCGCTGGGAGCTGGCGTTCTCGCTGCTGCTGCCGGTGTTCGCGATCGCGGCGCTCGCCGTGCGCAAGTGGTGGATCGGCGGCCTGGCGCTGGCCTGCGCGCTGACCTGGCTGGGCGCGCACGCCGGGTCGGGGGAGCTGGAGTACTTCCCGGCGTTCTTCGTCGGCGCGATCATCGCGGTGCGGCTCGACGTCGTCCGCGACGCCGCCGCGCGCATCAACGCCCGCTGGTTCCGTCACCCGCTGTGGGCCGGGCTCACGGTCGGCAGCGCGCTGCTGCTCATCGCGCCGTGGCTGGTCGGCCCCGGCGTCGGGAGCATCCCCGAGCTCGACAACGTGCTGAAGGGGCTCGTCCCGCTGGCGGCGGCCGGACTCGTGGTCGCCGTGCTCGGCTGGACGCCGCTGCGCGTGGTGTTCGAGTCGCGTCCCCTGCAGTTCCTCGGCGCGATCTCGTTCAGCCTGTACCTGGTGCACGTGCCGATCATCCTGTTCAGCACGTACCTGTTCGCCGGGCAGGCCTGGTACGTGCCGCTGCTGTTCGCCCTCCCGCTGGCGGTGCTGGTCGCGGTCGGTTTCACCTGGCTGATCGAGAAGCGCAGTCACGGCTGGTCGAAGGCCGCCGGCGAGTGGGCATCCGCCCGCTACCGAACCTGGTTCGGGCCAGAGGAGGAGACGCGGGAGCCCGCGGAGGCGCGCGCCACCACCTCCACCCGCGCCTGACCCTCGCGACATTCGGCACGAATCGCGGGATTCGCGCGCCCTATCGCCACATTCCGCACGAATCGCGGGTTGCACATTCGTCACGAATCGCGCGATTGGTGCGCGCATTCGCGACATTCGGCACGAATCGTGGGGCGAGCGTCAGAGGTCGGCGTGCAGCTGCCAGACGCGCTCGGCGGAGTCGCGCCAGCTGAAGGCGCGGGCGCGGTCGGAGGCGAGCACGCCGAGCCGGCTGCGAAGCTCCGCCTCGTCGAGCACGCGGCCGATCGCGCCGGCGAGGCGCTCGCTGTAGCCGGCGTCGTCCTCGGCGGACGCCGGCCGCTCCACGACCAGGCTCGCGCCGGCGGCGACCTCCACCAGGGCGGGGTCGTCGGAGTGGATGACCGGGAGGCCGAACTTGAAGGCCTCCACGATCGGCAGTCCGAAGCCCTCGGCGAGGCTCGGGTAGACGAACAGCGTGGCCCGGTCGAGGACGACCGCGAGGTCGGCGTCGTCCAGCCGGCCGAGTGCGCGCACGCGGTCCTCCGGCAGGCCGGCCGCGGCGGCGACGCCGGTCGCCGTGCCGTCGCCGTAGCGGTCCGGGCCGGCGATGAGCAGCGGGATCTCGTGGGCCTCCGGCCGCGCGATGGCGCGGATCAGCGGCGCGATGCCCTTGCGGGGCATGATCGAGCCCAGCGTGAACGCGTAGACCGGCGGCAGGCCGAGCCGGGCGGCGCGCTCGTCGGCGTCGGCCGGGAGGCGGAGCGTCGTCGCGGGCGCGCCGCCGATGACCCGGATGCGGTCGCCGAAGTCGAGGGACTCGGCGAGGCTGTTCGCCACCGCGTGGGTGGGCACGACGATCGCGTCGGCGTGCTTGCGGGCGCGCTTGGCCATCGACTTCGTCCAGATCACCGACGTGGCGCCGAGCGACTCGGGATGCGTCCAGGCCAGGGCGTCGTGGATGGTCACGGCGACCTGGTCGCCGTCATTCAGGGTGTCGTGCTTGCGCAGCGGAGCGAGGAGGCTCGGCGCGTGCAGCATCCCGCGCACGCCGCCGACGGCGATGCCGGACTGCCACGCGAGCGAGAGCTCGCGGCGGGCGAGCGGCAGCCGCACCAGATCGGCGAGGCCGGGAAGGGCCGCGCGCAGCTCGGCGAGCTGCTCGTCGGGGACGTTGGACACGTACGCACGCACCTCGCAGCCCGCGGGTGCGGTGGCGATCAGCTGACGGGTCAGCTCCTCGGTGTACCGGCGGGCTCCGCCGGTCTCGGCCGAGGTGAGCTCATCGACCACCACGCTGAGTGTCGTCATTCGTCTCCAGGTCCAGGACTCCCTGCCGTGCGGCGTCTGCCAGGGCGGCCTCCCACGACCGCATCGGCGCCAGTCCGGCCTTCGCCCAGGCACCGTGCGCGAGCACGGAATAGGACGGTCGGGGTGCGGGTCGCACGAACGTCGCGCTGTCGGTCGGTGTGACCCTATCAGGGTTCAATCCGGCGGCGCTGAAGACCGCCTTCGCGAACTCGAACCAGCTCGCCTCGCCCGAGTTCGTGCCGTGGTAGACCCCGGCGGGGGCGTCGGACTCCAGGAGGGAGACGATCTGCTCGGCGAGGTCGCCCGTCCATGTCGGCTGGCCGAGCTGGTCGGCGACGACGCTCACCGTCTCGTGGCTGCCGGCGAGCTTCACCATCGTCGTGGCGAAGTTCGGGCCGCCGGCGCCGTAGAGCCACGCGGTGCGCACGATGTACGTGCCGTCCGGGTGGGCCGCGAGCGCGAGCTCCTCGCCGGCCGCCTTGGTGCGGCCGTAGGCGTTGATCGGGTCGCGCGGGGTGTCCTCCGCATACGGCTCAGTGGCGTGGCCGTCGAACACATAGTCGGTGGAGACGGTCACGTACCTGGCGCCGGCCTGCGCGGCGGCGACGGCCAGGTTCTCGGTGCCGAGCGCGTTGATCGCGTAGGCCTCGTCCTCGTGCGTCTCGGCGTCGTCCACCTTGGTGTAGGCGGACGCGTTGACGACGGCGTCGTGGCCGGCTGCCGCGGCGACGGCCGCCTCACGGTCGGTCACGTCGAGCCCGGCGCGGCCGAGGGCCGTCATCTCGTGCCCGTGCGCGGCCAGCGCCTTCTGCAGGTCCTGGCCGAGCTGTCCGTTCGCTCCGGCGACGAGGACGCGCATCAGTTGTCCAGCGCGGCGCGGGCCTTGAGCGGCTCCCACCAGTCGCGGTTGTCGCGGTACCACTGCACGACATCGGCGAGGCCCTGCTGGAACGGGACCAGCGGCTCGTAGCCGAGCTCGTTCTGGATCTTGGAGATGTCGACGGAGTAGCGCAGGTCGTGACCGAGCCGGTCGGCGACGCGGTCGACGTACGACCAGTCCCTGCCGGTGGCGTCGAGCAGCAGCTGGGTGAGCTCCTTGTTGGTGAGCTCGGTGCCGCCGCCGATGTTGTAGATCTCGCCGGCGCGGCCGTTCACGAGCACCATCGCGATGCCGCGGGTGTGGTCGTCGACGTGCAGCCAGTCGCGGATGTTGTTTCCCTCGCCGTACAGCGGGACGTGCTTGTCGTCGATCAGGTTGGTGACGAAAAGCGGGATGACCTTCTCGGGGAAGTGGTACGGGCCGTAGTTGTTCGAGCAGCGCGTGATCGACAGGTTGAGGCCGTGCGTGCGGAAGTAGCTGCGGGCGAGGAGGTCGCTGCCGGCCTTCGACGCCGAGTACGGGGAGTTCGGCTCCAGCGGGCGGTCCTCGGCCCACGAGCCCTCCGCGATCGAGCCGTAGACCTCGTCGGTGGAGACGTGCACGAAGCGCTCGACCTTGTTGCGCAGCGCGGCGTCGAGCAGCTGCTGGGTGCCGAGGACGTTGGTCTCCACGAAGATCGACGCGTCGCGCACCGAGCGGTCGACGTGCGACTCGGCGGCGAAGTGCACCACGGCGTCGATGGTGGGGAACAGCTCGTCGAGCAGGCCGCCGTCGCGGATGTCGCCCTTGATGAAGGTGTAGCGCGGGGAGTCGGCGACCGGGGCGAGGTTCGCCAGGTTGCCCGAATAGGTCAGCGCGTCGAGGACGACGACCTCGGCGCCCTCCAGGCCCGGGTAGGCGTCCTGCAGGGTGCGGCGGACGAAGTTGGAGCCGATGAACCCGGCGCCACCGGTGACGAGAATCTTCATACGGAGAGGCTGCTTTCTGTCGGTGAACCGGCGTCGAGTCTACCGTGAGGCCCCATTGGTAGACTCCACGGGTGCAGATCCGAGAACTTTCGATCCCCGACGCCTACGAGATCACCCCGGTGCAGCACGCGGACGACCGCGGCCTGTTCTTCGAGTTCTACCGGTTCGACCGGTTGGAGGAGGCGGTGGGCCATTCCCTCGACCTCAAGCAGGGCAACACGTCGGTGTCGCGCCGCGGCTCGGTCAGGGGAGTCCACTTCGCCGACATCCCGCCGAGCCAGGCCAAGTACGTCATGGCGCCGCGCGGCGCCGTGCTCGACTTCGTCATCGACATCCGTGTCGGCTCGCCGACGTTCGGCCAGTGGGACTCCGTGCTGCTCGACGACACCGACCGCCGCGCCATCTATGTCGCGGAGGGCCTCGGCCACTGCTTCGTCGCGCTGACCGACGACGCGACCGTCAGCTACCTGGTGACCGACGTGTACAGCCCGGGACGCGAGCACGGGATCAACCCGCTCGACGGCGACATCGCGCTGGAGTTCCCCGTGCCGGCGGACGACCTCCTGCTCTCCGCCAAGGACACCGACGCCCCCGGCCTCCTGCAGGCGAAGGACAGCGGCCTGCTTCCCACCTGGGATGCGGCACGCGCCTTCTACGCCTCGCTGAACGACAAGTAAGGACGACCCCACACCATGCGCGGAATCATCCTCGCCGGCGGCTCCGGCACCCGGCTCTGGCCCATCACCAAGGGCATCTCCAAGCAGCTCATGCCCATCTACGACAAGCCGATGGTCTACTACCCGCTGTCGACGCTGATGATGGCCGGGATCAACGAGATCCTCATCATCACCACCCCCGAGTACAACGAGCAGTTCCGCGCCCTCTTCGGGGACGGCTCGCAGCTCGGCATCCGGCTGGAGTACGCGGTGCAGCCGTCGCCGGACGGGCTCGCGCAGGCGTTCATCATCGGCGAGGAGTTCATCGGCGACGAGTCGGTCGCGCTCGTCCTCGGCGACAACATCTTCCACGGCACCGGCCTCGGCTCGTCGCTGCGGCAGCACAACGACATCGACGGCGCCCTGATCTTCGCCTACCAGGTGAGCGACCCGACCGCCTACGGCGTGGTCGAGTTCGACGACAACTTCACCGCGGTCTCCATCGAGGAGAAGCCGGTACGGCCCAAGAGCAAGTACGCCGTCCCCGGCCTGTACTTCTACGACAACTCCGTCGTTCAGATCGCCAAGACCATCGAGCCCAGCGCGCGCGGCGAGCTGGAGATCTCGACGGTCAACGAGCGGTACCTGGAGTCCGGGAAGCTGCAGGTCCAGGTGCTGGACCGCGGCACCGCGTGGCTCGACACCGGGACATTCGAGTCGATGATGCAGGCCTCCGAGTACGTGCGCGTGATCGAGGACCGCCAGGGCTTCAAGGTCGGCTGCGTCGAGGAGGTCGCCTGGCGGGCGGGCTGGATCGACGACCAGCGTCTCGCAGAGCTTGCCGCGCCGCTGGTGAAGAGCGGCTACGGCCAGTACCTCACCCGGCTGCTGGAGGGCTGACGCCCCTCGGCGCCGTGGGCCTCAGGCTCCCCGGCGCGTGAGGTAGGCGGCGCGCAGGTCCAGGCCCAGCCGCAGGATCCAGCGCAGCGGTGCCAGCAGTGGGCCGGAGTACTTGCGGCTCAGGTAGCGGTAGGCGCTGTCGTGGTGCGCGCGGATCATCTTGGCCGACTCCGTGGTCGTGGAGTGCGCCCCGGAGTGGACGACGCTGGTCGTCGGCAGGAAGAGCCGCTTCCAGCCGGCCTTCGCGAGCCGGTAGCCGAGGTCGACGTCCTCGAAGTACATGAAGTACCCCTCGTCGAACCCGCCGAGCTGGTCGAACGCGCTCCGGCGGACCATGACGCACGACCCGGACAGCCAGTCGACCGTGCGCGGCTCCAGCGAGCCGTCCTTGTGCGACAGGTACCGGCGGCTCCACGGGTTGCGCGGCCAGAGCGAGAAGAAGACCGCGTGACCGACGCCCGTCCGGAGCGAAGGGAAGGAGCGGGCTGACGGGTACGGCGTGCCGTCCACGTTGAGCACCCGGGGGCCGACGGCGCCGAGCTCCGGGCGGTCCTCCAGCGCCTGCACGAGGACGCGGACGGTGTCGGGGGAGAGCCGGACGTCCGGGTTGGACACCAGGATGTAGCGGACCTCGTCCGGGAGGGCCGAGGCGGCCGCGTTGACGGCGCCGCCGTAGCCGCGGTTCTCACCCACCTCGACGACCGTCGCGTCGTGCGCGGCCGCGATGGCCGTTGTCGCGTCGAGGTCGGCCGACAGGTTGTCGGCGATGTAGGTGTGCGGGGCGAGCTGGCCGCCGGCGACGGAGTCGAGGAAGCCCCCGAGCTCGCCGCTCGAGTTGTAGCTGACGGTGACGACGGCGGTCGCGCGGGAGGGGACGGGTGAGGACATCGCCCTCCAGCATAGATCGACAGCCTGCAAGGACCGGTGCGCGGGCGCGCCCGGACCATCGCAGCAGCACCGCCCGCTACAGCACCGCCGCCGCGAGCTCCTCGCCGATGCGTTGCGGGGTGGTGCGGGCGCGGATGCCGGCCATCGTGGCCAGCGCCCGCTGCCAGCGCGGACCGCCGAAGTCCGACTCGGCCTCGGTGAGGGCGTCGAGGATCTGCTGCTCGGAGACCGGGGCGTCGATCAGATACGGGTAGTCGCCGCCGAGCCAGCGCACCGCCTCCTGCTGGTCGCGCTGGATGAGCACCGGCGCGCCGCAGTGGGCCGCGGTGAAGCCTTTGAGGAACGGCTTGTAGTGGTCGAGCTCGCGGTGCAGGCGAACGGCGTAATGGAAGGAGTAGTCGCCGACGCGCCCGAGCCAGCCGGCATCCTCGCGGGAGGTGTCGATCGGGATGACGTCGACGGTCTCCTCGATCCGCGGGGTGAGCACGGCGTTCACGCTCTCGCCGAAGTAGCCGGCGCGGAACGCGTCGTGCGTCGGCTGCGTCGTGTCGAGCCGCGGGTCGACGTGGTGGTTGACCAGGGCGACCCTGGTGCCAGGGAAGGCGCGGCCGTACTCCTCGAACGCGGTCAGCGAGCTCGCCACGAGGACGTCGGCGAATCGGGCGGTGGTGCCGGGCGGCAGCTCGTCGACCGGGTCGAACAGGAGGCGGTTGCCGCGGCGCACCAGCTCGTCGAGCTGCACGGGGGTCGCGAGCTTGAGCGCCCCCTTCGTGAGGAAGACCGTCGAGTTGCGCACCGTGGAGCCGAGGGTCCTGACGTGCACGCTGTGTCCGCTGAGCTGCTCGCGCGCGAGGTCCGCGAGCTGGAAGCCCCGCATCACCGTCGATCCTGCTCCTCGGAACGGTTCGGCGTAGAGGAACACCAGGCGGGGCATGCGTCAACCCTATCGCGGCCAGGTGATATCGTCTTGGGGATCGTCTACCCGAAGGAGCCAGAACCAATGAGCGGACGTCGTGCTGTCTATACGGCGTTGCTGGGGGGATACGAGGAGCTGCTCGAGCAGCCGGTCGCGTCGCAGACGGACATCCCCTTCATCTGCTTCACCGACGACCCGGCGCTGACGAGCGAGACCTGGCGGATCGTGCTGGTCGAGCCGATGTTCCCGCTCGACCTCGTCCGCAGCCAGCGCGAGTTCAAGATCCGCGGTCACGAGGACGTGGCCGGGTTCGAGGAGACGCTGTACATCGACAACTCGGTGCTGCTGAAGAAGACCCCGGACGAGATCCTCGACGCGTGGCTGGCCGACGCCGACTACGGCGTGTCGCTGCACAGCTACCGGGAGCGCGTCATCGACGAGTTCGACGAGGTCGTCGCACTCAACTACGACGACGCCGCCCGGGTGCAGGAGCAGCTGCTGCACTACGCCGACCTCTACCCCGACCTCATCCAGCAGCACCCCTACTGGAACGGGATGATCGCCCGGCGCAACACTCCGCAGGTGCAGGCCGCGATGGAGCGCTGGTTCGACCACGTCCTCCGGTACTCGCGCCGCGACCAGCTCTCCGCGAACGTCACGCTCAGCCTGTCCGGGCTCCGCGTCAACGGCGTGGAGCTGGAGAACTTCGAGTCGGACCTGCACAGCTGGCCGGTCGAGGTCGCCCGCAAGATCCACCTGGGCAAGAACAACAAGCGCAACGCCGGGCCGCTGCTCGCCGAGGTCGCGCGCCTCAAGCGCGAGACGGCCGAGCTGTCCCAGCAGCTCGCCGACCAGGCGGACGACCACCGGTTGCTGGAGGAGACGCGTCGCGAGCTGCACGAGACGCACCTGACGGCCGCCCGCGAGCAGGCCAGGATCGAGGCGGAGTGGCGAGGCCAGCTCCAGGGAGTGCTGACCAGCACCTCGTGGAAGGCCTCCGCGCCGATCCGCTGGATCGGCGACTCGGCCAAGCGCATGCGGGCGAGAGGGATCAACGATTAGGGTCATCGTCACCGGCGGCGCCGGTTTCATCGGAAGCACACTGGTCTCCGCCCTGCTGGGGCGGGGCGACGAGGTGGTCGTCGTCGACGCGCTGACGCCGTACTACGACCCGGCGCTCAAACGTGCGGCGCTCGACGCCGTCGCCGGCCCAGGGCTGACGGTCGTGGAGGCCGACCTCAACACGCTCGACCTCGCGCCCGTCCTCGAGGGCGCCGACGCGGTCGTCCACCTCGCCGGCCAGCCGGGCGTGCGCAAGTCGTGGGGCGACGACTTCGTCGCCTACACGCGCGCGAACGTCGACGCCACTCAGCGGGTGCTCGAGTCGATCGTGCGGACGTCGCCCGGCACGCGGTTCCTCTACGCGTCGTCGTCGTCCGTCTACGGCCAGGCCGAGACGTACCCGACCCACGAGGAGATGCTGCCGCGCCCGCTGTCGCCCTACGGCGTCACCAAGCTGGCGGGGGAGCACCTGACCGGCCTCTACGCCGAGAGCTTCGGCGTGCAGACGGCCGCCTTCCGCTTCTTCACCGTGTACGGTCCGCGGCAGCGGCCGGACATGGCCTTCACGCGCTTCCTCGGCGCGGCGCGGGACGGCTCTCCGATCACCGTCTACGGCACGGGCGAGCAGATCCGCGACTTCACGTTCGTCGGCGACATCGTCGACGCCCTGATCGCCGGCCTGGACGCGACCTCGGCCCTGCCGCGGGTGATGAACCTGTCCGGCGGCAGCAGCGTCTCGGTCAACGAGGTGCTCGACACCATCGCCGCCGTGACCGGCGAGCGCCTGGACGTGCAGCGCCTGGACCCGGTGCGCGGCGACGTCTTCCGCACCGGCGGCGACAGCGCGCGGGCGCGCGAGGCCCTGGGCTGGGAGCCGAAGGTCGCGTTGGAGGAGGGCCTCCGCCGGCAGTGGGAGTGGATCCGCTCGCTCTGAGCGCCGGCCCCGGAGCGAGCAGGCTCGGAGCGAGCCGCCTCGGAGCGGTCAGCGTCAGCGCGCGCTGAGCCCGGACGGCACCTCTGCCTCGGCGCCGACGACCACCGCGGACGCGTCCAGCCGGACGATGCCCGAGCCGATCTCGTACGGCGCGATCTCGAACGTGGAGGCCGGCGTCAGCCGGTCGAGCGACGTCCCCGCGACCTCCTCGAGGCTGCCGCGCACCGAGTAGGTCCCAGCGCCGAGCGCGTTGCGGTCGATCACGAAGTCCACCTCGTGGAGGCCGGGATCGGCGGGGATCGTCGTCTCCAGCATCTTGGTGTTGAGGCCGTAGACGCCGAGGCCGGTCGCGGTCTCGATCGCGATGCCGGCGGCGAGCGGCTCCTGCTGCGCGGTGAGCCGGTAGCGGTAGCGGATCACCAGGTCCGACGCGGGCTCGAGCAGGATGGCCTCCGACTTGTCGGCCGGCTCGCGCGAGGTGTCGACGACCCCGGCCACGCGGGGCAGCGCCACGATGCTGTCGATGGTCGCCGTCTTCGGAGCGACCGTGCCGGGGTGGGCGGCGTCGTGGTCGATGCGCTGCTGCTCGAAGCCCTGGCGGAGGACGCGCAGACCCTCGGTGGGGCTGCCGTCGTGGATGAGGTGGCCGTGGTTGAGCACCACGACGCGGTCGCAGAGGCGGCCGACCTGCTCGGCGGAGTGGCTCACCAGTACGATGGTGCGGCCCTCGCGCTGGAACTCCTCGATCTTGTCCATGCACTTGCGCTGGAACGGCTCGTCGCCGACGGCGAGGACCTCGTCCACGAGCAGCAGGTCGGGGTCGACGTGCACCGCGACCGCGAACGCCAGGCGCACGTACATGCCGGAGCTGTAGAACTTGACCTGGGTGTCGATGAAGTCCTCGATGCCGGAGAAGTCCACGATGGCGTCGAAGTACTTGTCGGTCTGCTTGCGGGTCAGCCCGAGGATCGCGGCGTTGAGGTAGACGTTCTCGCGGCCGGTCAGGTCGGGGTGGAAGCCGGCGCCCAGCTCGAGGAGCGCGGCCATCCGGCCGCGGCGCGACACGGAGCCGCTCGTCGGCTCGATGATGCCGCCGATGACCTTCAGGAGCGTGCTCTTGCCCGAGCCGTTGTGGCCGACCAGGCCGACCGTCGAGCCCATGTCGATGTCGAGCGAGATGTCGCGGAGCGCCCAGAAGTCGTCACGGTGCTTGCGCGACGCGGAGAAGTTGAGGATGCGCTCCTTGAGCGACTTCTCCTTGTGCATGACGAAGCGCTTCGAGACGTCGTCGACGCGGATCAGGGGGATGTCGGTCACCGGTCAGATCTCCTGCGCGAAGTTGCCCTGAAGCCTGGCGAACGCGCGCTGCGAGAGCCAGAGGAGGATGAGGCTGACGCCGAGCATGATGACCAGGCGCAGCCCGAGCTGGCTGGGCCAGACCTGGGCGGTCGCGCCCGCGCCCTCCAGGCCGCCGGCCCAGAGCGCCTTCTGCATGCCGAGGACGGCGATGGTGACGGGGTTGGCGAGGTAGAGCTGCTCGATCCAGTTCCCGTGCAGCGCGTTGTGGACGAACGTGAACGGGTACACGATCGGCGAGGCCCAGAACAGCACCAGGAGGGCGATCTCGACGAAGTGCTGCGTGTCGCGCAGGTAGACGTTGACCGCGGAGAGCACGAGCCCGACCGCGGTGGCGAACACCACGAGCATCACGATCGACAGCGGAGCGAGCAGGAGCGTCACGCCGATCGGGAAGTGCGAGAGGACCAGGATGGCGATCACGAGCACGACGAGCTGGACCCCGAAGTTGAACAGCGCTCCGCCCACGCTGCTGAGCGGGAAGATCTCCCGCGGCAGGTAGACCTTCTTGACCAGTCCGCCGTTGCCGATGATGGAGCCCGTCGAGCTGGAGACGATCTCGCTGAACAGGCCCCAGATGGTCAGACCGGTGAACACGAAGATCGCGAAGTCCGGGGTGTTGCGGGCCGCGCCCAGCACCTGCCCGATCGCGAAGTAGTAGATGAGGAGCTGGATGAGCGGGCGCGCCAGGCTCCAGACCAGGCCGAGCGAGCTGTCCTTGTATCGGGCCTTGATCTCGCGCCTGACGAGCAGGCCGAGCAGCTCCCTGTGCGCCCAGACGTCGGCGATGGACCGTCCGCTCCCACGGAAGAAGCCCTGCTTCTGACTGATCGTCTGGAAAGGGGTCTCTTCGATGGCGAGCGCCCGGAGGTCGGCTGCGCTTGTACTCATCGTTCTCGTCCGCCTTCTCGTGTGAGCACCGGAAGCGGATGTTCCCGGCGATTGACAGAAGGTCATTCTAATCGCTGAGCGGGTGCGAACCTCGGTAGCGCCTGTGCGTGCAGCCCGGGGGCCGTAATCGGGTGCGACTAGACTTTGCGGGGTCCGTGGCCGAACGCAGTGGAAAAGACTTAAGGAACGAGACGAATGATGAAGAAGCGTCGACCGGGGGTCGTCTCCGTCGTACTGGTGAACTTCCGGGGCGCCGACGACACGATCGAGTGCGTCGCGGGCCTGCGTGCGCTGAACTGGCCGGCCGAGCTGCTGGAGATCGTCGTCGTCGAGAACGGCTCCGGCGACGACAGCCTGGAGAAGCTGCGCGCCCTCGGTGACGACATCGTCCTGATCGACTCCGGCGCGAACCTCGGATTCACCGGAGGCTGCAACCTCGGCGTCTCGAAGTCGACCGGAGAGTTCGTCGCGTTCCTCAACAACGATGCGAAACCTCACACCGACTGGATCCGCACCGCGATCGACACCTTCGCCACAGGCAAGGACATCGGCGCGGTCGCCAGCAAGGTGCTCGACTGGGACGGCACGGACGTCGACTTCGTCGACGGCGCCATCACCTGGTACGGGATGGGCTACAAGCCGCACGCCGGCGAGCAGGACCGTGGCTCCTGGGACACCGAGAAGGACGTCCTGTTCGGCACAGGCGCTGCGATGTTCATCCGCGCCGAGGTGTTCGAGCTGCTCGAGGGCTTCGACGACGACTACTTCATGTTCTACGACGACGTCGACCTCGGCTGGCGGCTCAACCTCGCCGGCTACCGCTTCCGGTTCCAGCCGGCGTCGCTGGCGTACCACAAGCACCACGCGTCGATGAACAAGTTCGGCAACTTCCGCGAGGAGTACCTCCTGGAGCGCAACGCGCTCTACACGCTCTACAAGAATCTCGGCGACGAGCTGCTGGACGACACCTTCGCCGCTGCGCTGCTCCTGGCCGTCCGCCGCGCCGTCGGGCGCGGGGGGATCGACTCGACGCAGTTCGACCTCCGCAACCCGGGCGGCGACGACCAGCGCACGCTGGAGGTGCCCAAGTCGACGATGGCGGGCGTCTTCGCGATCGACCGTCTCGTCGAGCTCCTCCCGGAGATGACCGACAAGCGGCGCGCCATCCAGGCGTCACGGGTGCGCACGGACCGCGAGCTCATCACGCTCTTCGGAAAGCTCGACGAGCCCGCGTACCCGATCGAGTCGTACCTCGACGGCTACGCCAAGATCGTCGCCAGCCTGGATGTCCTGGAGAACGCGGGCCGCAGGCGGCGCGTGCTGGTCATCACGGGCGACCCCATCGGCGCACGGATGGCCGGCCCGGCGATCCGGTCGTGGCACATCGCGGGCGAGCTCGCCCACGAGCACGACGTGCGGCTGCTGTCGATGACGTCGGTGTCTCCGGTCGACGCGCCGTTCGAGCTCGCGACGATCTCGCACCACCATCCTTCGACGGTCGTCGAGCACGAGAAGTGGGCGGACGTGATCGTCCTCCAGGGGAACGCGCTCGCGCTGTTCCCCGCGCTGGCCAAGTCGCAGAAGATCCTCGTGGTCGACGTCTACGACCCGATGCACCTCGAGCAGCTCGAGCAGGGCCGCGGCAACACGTTCAAGCAGTGGAACAAGCAGATCGGCGACGCCACCGAGACGCTCAACCAGCAGCTCGACCAGGGCGACTTCTTCCTCTGCGCCAGCGACAGGCAGCGTCACTTCTGGCTCGGCCAGCTCGCTGCGCTCGGCCGGATCAACGCCTACACGTACTCGCGCGACCCCGAGCTGGACTCGCTCATCGCCGTCGCCCCGTTCGGGATCCCGTCGGAGGACCCGGAGCAGACCGAGCACGCCATCCGCGGAGCGGTCCCCGGGATCGCACAGGACGACAAGGTCATCGTCTGGGGCGGCGGCATCTACAACTGGTTCGACCCCCAGACGCTGATCAGGGCTGTCGCGCAGCTCGCGGAGCGTCACGACAACCTCCGCCTCTTCTTCATGGGCGTGAAGCACCCCAACCCGGACGTGCCGGAGATGGAGGCCGTCTCGCAGGCGCGCGTCCTCGCCGAGCACCTGGGCCTGCTCGGGAAGAACGTGTTCTTCAACGAGAGCTGGGTCCCGTACGAGGAGCGCCAGAACTACCTGCTCGACGCCGACCTCGGCGTCTCCACCCACTTCCAGCACGTCGAGACCACCTTCTCGTTCCGCACGCGGATCCTCGACTACCTGTGGGCGGGGCTGCCGATCGTGACGACCGCCGGCGACTCGTTCGGCGACCTGGTCGCCAAGGAGGGGCTCGGCGCGTCGGTGCCGGAGCGTGACGTGGACGCGCTCGCCGAGGCGATCGAGCAGTACCTGTTCGATGCGGAGGCCGTCGCCTCCGCGCGCGCCGCCGTCGCGAGGGTCCGCGAGGACTTCCGCTGGAGCCGCGCGCTGGCGCCGCTGATCGAGTTCTGCCGGCGCCCGGTCCGCGCGGCCGACAAGGACGTGAACTCGAAGTCCTCCGCGAGCAAGGCCGTGAAGAAGGTCCAGGTGGTCCCTCGGACCGGGATCCGCCGCGACCTGGATCGGGCCGCGTACTACCTGCGCGAGGGTGGCGTGTCGGCGGTCATGGAGCGGTACAAGGCGCGCAACGAACGGCGCAAACAGGCGTCCGAGCTGTAACCGGCGGCACCCGAACGGGGGTGTGCTTTGCGCGCGTGAGCGGCAGAAAACGCAAGCATTTCGCGTGGTGAGCCAATAGGCTGGACGAAACGTTCCATCCTGCGGGTCTCACTGGGGCCATTCTCACCGGGTGAGGAGAACCGGAAATGACTCCGAAACGCGTCGTCGCGAGCACACTCGTGCTCCTGGTCGCCATCGCGGCCGCCGTCATGGGCGGCTGGTCCGTGCCCGACCGCGCCGACGCGCTGTCCGGCTCCGACTTCGATCCGTCCAACATCATCTCGGACGCCAACTTCTACAACGCGAACGCGATGACCCAGGCGGAGGTCCAGTCCTTCCTGAGCTCGAAGGTGTCGTGCCAGACGAGCTCGTGCCTCGCGGTCGGCCAGTTCGCCACGTCGAGCAGAGCGGCGGACGCCATGTGCAACGCCTACGCAGGCGGGGGCACGGAGTCCACTGCGGCGATCATCTTCAAGGTGCAGCAGGCGTGCGGCATCAGCGCGAAGGTCATCCTGGTCACCCTCCAGAAGGAGCAGGGTCTGATCACGACGGCGGCCCCGACCACCGGGCAGCTCAACAAGGCGATGGGCTACGCGTGCCCGGACACCTCCGGGTGCGACACCTCCTACTACGGAGTGTTCAACCAGATCTACAGCGCCGCCCACCAGCTCGTGCGCTACGGCAATCCGCCTGGCACGTCGAACTACTTCACCTGGTTCCCGGTCGGCTCGCCCTCTGCGGTGCGCTACAGCCCCAGCCCCGGCTGCCCGGCGCCGGTCATCACGATCAAGAACCTGGCGACGGCCGCGCTGTACTATTACACGCCCTACCAGCCGGACCAGGCCGCGCTCGCGAACCTGTACGGCGCAGGCGGTTCCTGCTCCAGCTATGGCAACCGCAACTTCTGGGTCTACTACAACCAGTGGTTCGGCTCGCCCACCGGGACGGTGGATCCGCTCGCCAGCCTGGACGACGTCTCCGTCCGCTACACCGACACCGGCGCGGGCATCCTGGTGTCCGGCTGGGCGATCGAGCGGTCGGCTCCGGCGACCACGGCGCTGGTGGACATCTACATCGACCAGCCCAACGGGACGACCAAGGGCTACGAGATCAAGGCGAACGCCTCCCGCCCGGACGTCGGAGCGGTCTATACGGCCGCCGGGCCGAACCACGGCTACCAGTCGACGTTCCCCGCGACGCTGCCGGGAAACTACAACGTCTGCGTCTTCCCGATGACCGGCGGCGCAGGGGGATGGCTCCTCGGCTGCCGTTCGGTGACCGTGAACGGCACCGCGGCGGTCGGCAGCCTCGACTCCGTCGGCGCGACGGCGACGGCGACCGGCGCCACCCTCACCGCGAGCGGCTGGGGCTTCGACCCGACGTCGCCGGCGACCTCCGCCACGGCGACCGCGACGGTGACGGGCCCGACCGGGGCGAAAGCGACCGCGACCGCTCTGGCGTCCGGCTCGCGTCCCGACGTCGCCGGGGCCTATCCGGCCGCCGGGGCAGCGCACGGGTTCTCGCTGCCGGTCACCGTGCCGGCGGGACCGGCCGGCGCCTACCAACTCTGCGTGACGATCTCCGGCCACACGGCGGCGGGCAAGGCCGACGCGTCGGTCGGCTGCCGCACCGTGCAGCTCGGCGCGAGCAATCCGGCCGGTGTCCTGGACTCCGCCACGATCTCGCTCGGCGCGGACGGCCGCACCTCGATCCTGTTCAGCGGGTGGGCGATCGACAACGCGTGGCTCAGCACGAGCATCCCCGTCGACGTGTACATCGACAGGCCGAACGGCACCACCGCGGCGCAGCGCGTCCCGACGACCGGGTCGCGCAACGACATCGCGCGCATCTACCCCGGGGCCGGAGCAGCGCACGGCTTCTCCGGATCGCTCGTGCTCTCGCAGCCCGGCACGTACAACGTCTGCGGGTTCGCGATCGGGCAGTCCCCGTTCGGCGCCGCCAACGCGATGATCGGGTGCCTCCCGGTCACCGTCCCCCAGGTCACTCCGATCGGGTCGCTCGACGGCTTCTGGATGTCGGCGAGCGCGGGAGCGCCCCAGGTCAACGCCTCAGGGTGGGCGCTCGACCAGGGCGCGCCGGGGACCTCGATCCCCGTCGACCTGTACCTCGACAAGCCGGACGGGACCGTCCAGGCGATCCGTACGGCGTCCACGAACCCGCGGGACGACATCGGCCGGGCCTTCCCGGGGATGGGCAGTCTGCACGGCTTCACCCAGAGCTTCACGATCACGAAGGCCGGCACCTACCGGCTGTGCGCCTACGGCATCGCCCAATCCACGTACAACCGCGGCAACGCGATGATCGGCTGCCGTTCGCTCACCATCACCGCCAACCAGGTGGTGGGGTCGCTCGACTGGGCCGGCGTGGGCGGGACCGCGGGCAACTGGACGATCTCCGCCAGCGGGTGGGCCGTCGACCCCGCGGTGCCGTCGAGCCCCGCCACCGTCTCGATCGAGGTGACCAAGCCGGACAACACGGTGACCAGCCTCCAGGTCCCGGCGTCCGGCGCCCGCGCGGACGTCGGCAGAGCGTTCCCCGCGTTCGGGCCGGCCCACGGATTCTCGGGTACGGTGGTCGGAGTGACCCAGCCCGGCACCTACAAGCTGTGCGCCAAAGGTGTGCCGCTGACGCCGTTCGGGTCGACTACACTCCTGGGATGCACGCAGGTCGTCGTCAAGTGATGACACCTCGATAACGCGCACCCATCTCCAGAAAGGCAAGAGATTGGCCCACACCCCTGCCCTCGAGTGCACGGATCTGCTCGGGGAGACTCTCGCGTGAGCCTCGAAACGACCTCCTCCGACACCGATCGTCCGGAGGCGGACACGAGCCGCCCCGGCCGGTTCCGCTCGCGGCCACGGCTCATCGACACGATCCTCTGCGTCGTCCTCGGGCTGGCGAGCCTGCTGCTCGGCGTCTGGATCACGCCGCAGCACGCGACGGTCTCGCCGATCGACGAGTACGTCTACATCGACTACCTCGCCAAGGTGCCGACGCAGATCATCGTGCACAAGGGCGAGGAGACCGGCCAATACGCCCGGCTCTACCTGTCGTGCCACGGTGTGCGGACGATCGGCTTCTACCCCGACTCGTTCTGCGAGCACTGGACGGCCTCCGACGTCGCGCGCATGCCCAACACGGGCAAGACCACTGCGGACCTCTACACGCCGCTCTACTTCGGCGCGACGTGGCTCATGGCCCAGCCGCTCCGGCTCTTCGGCATCACCGACATCACCGACGCAGGGAGGCTGACCGGCTGGACCTGGCTCGCGGCCGGTGCGATCCTCCTCTACCTCTCACTGCGGCGGCTCCGGGTCCACCCCGCCACGGCGGCCGGTCTCGGCCTGCTCATGGTCGGCTCCCTCTCCGCGTACTGGTCGAACACCTACATCAGCACGGACGCCACCTCACTGCTCGCGGGCTCGCTCATGCTGTTCGGGCTGACGATGCTGAGCAGACCGGGCAGGCGCGGCGCGATCCTGTTCGTCCTGTTCGGCGTGCTGGTCACCCTCGCCAAGCTGCAGAACCTCATGGCGGTCGCCGCGGCGGCGCTGATCCTGCTGATCATGGCGGCGAACGACGCCTTCCGGTCCGAAGGCGTCTGGCGCGAACGGACGAGGACGTTCTTCCGCGACCGCCGGATACTGATCGCGGCGATCGCGGTCGTCGCCTCGCTGGTCGGCCAGGTCATCTGGATCCTGATCCGGAACGCCGCGACCGTCGGCACCTTCCCGGACCAGGGGGTCTCCACGCCGTTCGGCAAGAAGGCCTTCGTCGACGAGGTGTTCAAGTTCTTCCCCGGCGTCGCCAACGGGGCGATCCAGCCCAGCCAGGTGGGGTTCGCCGCCGTCATCGCGGCGACGCTGATGACCTGGGTGATCGTGGCGGGCGTCCTGGGCCTCCTGGCGGCGGCGAAGCGCGGCACGCAGCACGAGGCACTGGCGCTCGGGTCGTTCGTGGTCGCCCTGCTCGCCGGGCCGATCCTCGCGGTCGCGAACATCGCGGTGAGCGGGTACTACTTCTCGCTGCCGCCCCGGTACGGCATGTCGCTCATCCCGTTCTTCCTGGCCTGCGCGGGAGTGCTGTTCACGCGCGCGGTCTGGACCCGGTACCTGGCCCCGGCCGTCGGGCTGGCCAGCTACGTGGCGGTCATGAGCATCCCGGGCTGACCGCCGGACGAACGACGAAGGGGGCCGCTGCTGAGCAGCGGCCCCCTTCGTGTTGCGTACGGGCGTCTACGAGGCCGAGAACGGCGGGTAGGTCGGTTTCGACGGGCTGGCCTGGATGTCGAGCTGCAGCGCCGATATCAGCATCTGCGTGCCGAGCATGAGCGGGAGCGCCGCGAGCATGACGGTCGCGGCCGTGGCGACGACGGAGGCGGCGATCTGGAAGCACACCCAGATCGCGACGCCCAGACCGAACAGGGAGAGGATCAGGCCGAGCACGAGCAGGAGGGCGATCGGGGAGAACGACCACAGCACGTAGCGGTACCAGATCCGCCGCCAGAAGCCGCGGGTCAGCAGGCTGAGCAGCTCGGGCACGACCCGGCCGAGCTTGATGCTGGAGACCTCGTTGCCGTAGACCGCGGGAACGGGGACGTCGACGGCCGGCACCTGGAGGATGTTCAGGTGGATGAGCAGGTCGTTCTCGAACGAGTAGCGGCGCGCTACGTGATCGAGCGGGACCCGGCGCAGCACGTCGGTCCGGATCGCGGTGTAGCCGTTCTGCGGATCGAACAGGTGCCAGTACCCCGACGCGAGCTTCGTCATGAACGACAGCACGATGTTGCCGAAGATCCGGTAGCGGGGCATGCCGTGGAACGACTCCGGCGCGAAGAAGCGGTTCGCCTTGGCGAAGCCGTAGCCCTCCGTCGTCACGTGGTCGATCAGCGCCGGCAGGTAGGTGGGGTCCATCTGGGCGTCGCCTGCCATGATGACGTTGACGTCCGCGCCGAGCTCGATCGCCGCGCGGTGGCCGGTGATGATCGCGCCGCCGACTCCCTGGTTCTCCTCGTGGCGGATGAGGGTGATGCGGGGGTCCGGGTTGGCCTTCACCACACCGCTGGTGTCATCGGGGCTGTGGTCGTCGACGATCACGATGTGATCGACGTAGTCCGGCATGGTGTCGATCACCGTGGTGATCATCAGCTCTTCTTTATAAGCGGGCACCACTGCGGCGATCGTTGCGCCGTTGTACATCCTCAGTCCTCTCGGGCGGCCTCGGAGGCCGTGCTCGATCGTCGGGGGCCGGCGAAGACCCAGTAGCGATAGGCGAAGTAGTTCCACACCGTCGTGACGGCGGTCGCGATGACCTTGCCGCCTGCCCAGCTCAACGGGGACTGGTCGACCAGCGCGACGATGACGGACGTCGCCACGGTGTTCACGACGACCAGAAGAGTGTACTTGATCAGCGCAGGGCCATGCGGCACCTGCGAGTTGAAGCCCAGCACCCGCTGGATCGTGTACGTGAACGCGAAGCTGATGACGAAGGCCGTCGCGGCCGCGAGCCAGGTGGCCCAGCCGAACACCTCGTGGAACAGCCACAGCAGCGTGAAGTCGACGATGAAGGCCAGGCCGCCCGCGACGAGGTAGCGGACGACCGGATGGTCGGCGAACGCGCGCACCGGATGGGTGCGCTTGCTCTCCTCGGTGGGGCTCTCCTGCGGCGGCGGGCACGCTCATCCCTGCAGGACGGGCCGGCGCGCGATCACCTGGTCGATGACGCGGTGCGGAGCGAGGATCGTCGCGCGCTCGGCCGCGGCGTCGGCCGTGCCGTCGATCACGTCGAGGAATCGCCCGAACTGCGTCGTCAGCGGCTCCGCAGAGCTGACCAGCTCCGGGATCTCGATGACCGTCTGCTGCCGGTAACCGCGTCCGTCGTCGACCGAGTTCTCGGAGACGTGGTGGTAGACCGTGACATCGCGGCGGAGGAGGTCGACCTCGATCAGGCGGTCGCGCTCGTAGATCGAGAGCTGGCGGATCTTGCGCTGGCCGACCCGGCTCGCCGAGATGTGCGCGATGGCGCCGCCGGGGAAGTCGAGCAGGGTCTCCGCCACATCCTCGGCGTCCGCCAGAGAGTCGGGGTGGAAGTGCCCGAGCCGCGACTCCACATTGCCCGGCGCTGCGCCGATGATCCCGATCGCCAGGTCGACGTCGTGGACGAGGAGGTCCCAGGCGACGCCGGTGCGGATGCGCGGAGCGTACGGCGAGTGGCGGGTGGCGGTGACGTGAACAGGCTCTGCGATCAGCTCGCGCGCCGTCATCACGGCGGGGTTGTAGCGCTCGAGCAGGCCGCACATGAAGGGGAGGTCGCGCTCGTCGGCCAGCGCCAGGATCTCCTCGGTGCGCAGCAGGCTGTCGGCCACCGGCTTCTCGACCAGCAGCGGGGTGTCCTGGGACAGCACCTGCATGGCCAGGTCGTAGTGCGCCTCGGTCGCGGCCGCGACGACCACGCCGTCGATGTCGGACAGGTCGGGCAGCTCGGGAAGCCACTTCGCGCCGAAGCGCTCGGCGACCGCGGTGCCCACGGACTCCCGCGGGTCGACCAGCACGGTCAGCTCCGAGCGCGGGGACTGGGCGATCACGCGGGCGTGGTGGCTGCCCATCGTGCCGGCGCCCACCAGGGCGATGCGAGCGGCGGTCATGCTCCCGCCACCTTGCGCACGGCGGCGACGATGGTCGAGAGGTCGTCGTCGGAGAGGGCGTTGTGGACCGGGAGCGAGACGACCTGACGGGCGACCTGCTCGGCGACGGGCGCCTCCCGGCGCAGGACGCGCGGGTGGTCGCGGTAGGCGTCGTAGTCCCACAGCAGGCGCGGGTAGTAGACGCCGGCGCCCACCCCTTCGTCTGCGAGGCGCTGCACGAACGTGTCGCGGTCGACCCGCGCCTCGTCGGTGACGCGGATGGTGAACTGGTGCCACACGTGCGAGCGGCCGGGCAGCTCGCGGGGGGCGACGACGCCGGGGACGCCCTCCAGCCCCTCGATGAGGCGGGCGGCGTTGCGCTTGCGGGCCTCCACGATCGACGCGTAGCGCCCGAGCTGGGGGAGGCCCAGCGCGGCCTGAAGGTCGGTCAGGCGGTAGTTGTGGCCGGCCATCTCGTAGACGTACCTGGCGCGCATGCCCTGGTTGCGCATCACGCGCAGCTTGTCGGCGATCGCGTCGTCGTTCGTGGTGATCAGGCCGCCCTCGCCCGTGGTGAGGTTCTTGGTCGCGTACAGCGAGAAGGTGCCGAGGCCGTAGCTGCCGGCGAAGCGGCCGTCGTAGGTCGCGCCGTGGGACTGGGCGGCGTCCTCCAGGATGCGCAGGCCGCGCTCGGCGGCGAGCTCGGCGATCGGCGCCATGTCGGCCATCTGGCCGTACAGGTGCACGGGGAGCAGGACCTTGGTCGCCGGGCCGACGGCCTCCTTCAGGGAGGCGGGGTCGACGTTGAAGTCGTCGAAGCGGATGTCCGCGAACGTCGCGGTCGCACCGGCCTCCAGGATCGCGTTGAGCGTGGCCACGAAGGTGAACGGCGAGGTGACGACCTCGTCGCCCGGCTGCAGGTCCAGCGCCTGGAGAGCGGCGACCAGCGCGGTCGTTCCGTTGTTGACCGCGATCGCGTGCGGGACGCCGTGCATGCGCGCGAACTCGTCCTCGAGCCGCGCCACCTTCGGGCCTTGAGCGATGGACCCGGAGCGGAGGACCTCCAGGACCTCACGCTCTTCTTCCGGACCGAACTTGACCGTCGTGATGGGAATCATGGAGCCTTCGTGTGGTTAGGGTGTGTGGGTGCGGGAAAAGTATGCGCTGCCACCTTACCTTGTCTCTTCGAGCCGGGACTGCGAGCGATGAGCGACGCCGCGAACTCGATCCATCCGTCCGCGCAGCTCATCGGCGACGTCCGGCTCGGGTCGGGCAACACGATCGGCCCGCTCGCCGTCATCATCGGCCCGGTGGAGATCGGCGACGGGAACTGGTTCGGGACCGGCGCTCTCGTCGGCGCCCCTCCCGAGGTGCGGGGATTCGAACATCCGCGCGACGCCGGCTCGTTCTCCGCCGGTAACGGCGTGACGATCGGAAGCCGCAACACCATCCGCGAGTACGCGCAGATCCACCAGGGCTGGCACGACCGCACCGTGGTCGGCGACGACGCCTTCATCATGAACCAGTCGTACATCGCGCACGACTGCCTGCTCGGCGACGGCGTGACCCTGGCCTCCAGCGTGCTGCTGGCCGGGCACGTGCGACTGGGGGACGGCGCGAACCTCGGGCTGGGCGTCTCCGTGCACCAGCGCCGCATCGTCGGACCGGGGGCGATGGTGGGAATGGGCGCCGTCGTGACCAGGGACGTGCCGCCGTGGGCGAAGGCCTTCGGAAACCCCGCGCGTGTGCGGGGCGCGAACGCAGTGGGGATGCGGCGCGCCGGCCTTCCCGACGACGCGGTCGACGAGCTCGTCCGCCTCTACGCAGAGGGAGGCGCCGCGGAGCTGCGCCCGGAGCACCCCGACCTCGCACTGCGGTTCGCGGAGTGGGCTGAGTGGACGGATCCGGCCGGCAGGGCATAATCCGTCTGTGCCCTCACCCCGAATCGACGCCCCTGCCGCTGACGCGCCCGGCTCCGTGCCGGACGACGTCGCAGCGCGAGGCGACCTCGCGCCGGACGGCGCCCCGTCGCCCGCCCCGCAGCGGACCGCCTGGGTGTTCTGGACGGCCTTCGCCCTGTTCGCCGCGCTCTGCGTGAGCTGGGCGCTCGCCTCGCCGATCTTCTCCGTCCCCGACGAGAGCGCGCACGCCGTCAAGGCGATCGCGCAGGTGCGCGGTGAGCCCATCGGGCATGCCGAGCCCGGCATCCGGAACCTGGTCGTCGACCTGCCCGCGTCCTATGCGGTCAACCCGCAGATCATGTGCTTCGTGTACCACCCGAACACACCGGCCGACTGCGGGAGTTCCTTGGGCGCACCGGGTGGCACGCTCTGGTCCGCGAGCTGGGTGAGCGCGTACAACCCGATCTACTACTACGTCGTCGGCTGGCCGAGCCTGCTGCTGGGCGGTTCGGCGGGGATCTACGCCATGCGCATCGCGAGCGCGCTGTTCGGCGCGCTGTTCTTCGCCTGGGCCGTGCAGGCGGCGGTCGCGTCGCGCCGCGCCCGCTGGATGCCGCTCGCGCTGTCGTTCGCCGCGCTCCCGATGGTGGTCTACCTCAACGGGGCCATCAACCCGAACGGCGTCGAGATCGTCGCGGGCCTGGCGTTCACGGTCTCGCTCCTCCGCCTGCTGCGCCGGTTCGGGGCGGAGGCGCCGGAGTCGTCGTCCGCAGCCGGGCTGAGCCTGCCCTACCTGTGGACCATCGTGACGGTCTCCGGGATCGTGCTCGCGAACGCCAGGGCGCTCGGGCCGCTCTGGGTCGTCGTCCTGGTCGCGCTGTGCGTCGTCGCGACCGGAGTGCGCGCCTTCCTGGCCGTGTTCCGGCGGCGGACGTCGTATCCGTGGCTGGTGCTGCTCGCGCTCGGCGGCATCTTCTCCGTCGGCTGGACCCTCGTCGGCGGCAGCCTGTCCAGTCAGGCCGAGAAGGGCGACGCGCCGCTGGTCGGCGGGAGCTTCCTGTCGGGCGCGGCGTACATGGTCCGCGGCACCCCGTCCTTCCTGACGCAGGCGCTGGGCTACTTCGGCTGGTTCGACGCACCGCTGCCCGGGTGGGCCTTCTGGCCGGCCATCGCCGCTCTCGCGCTCCTGGGCGGGCTGGCGTTCCTCTCGGCACGGCGGCGCGAGCTCGTCACGCTCGCCGTGGGCTGCGCGGCGGCCTTCCTGGTGCCCGTCCTGGTGCAGGCGTACGGCACCCATCAGACCGGGGTCATCTGGCAGGGCCGGTACGGTCTGTTCCTGTACCTCTCGGTGGTCGCGGTCGCCGGGTGGGTGCTCGGCCGCGGCGGCGGGACGCGGATCGCCTTCCTCTCGGTTCGCGCGACCTGGGTGGTCGTCGGCCTGCTGTGGCTGTTCGGGGTCGTCGCGTTCGTGCTCGCCCTCCGCCGGTACGTGGTGGGGGAGAGCACGCCCATCACCCGGATGCTCCAGCACGCGCAGTGGCAGCCTCCGCTCGGCTGGATGACGCTTGTCGTCCTGTTCGTCGTGCTGTCGGCCGGGTTCGCCGCCTTCATCGGCCTCCTGGCCCGTCGCGCCGCGGCCGACGACCTGGCGCCGCGCGCAGGCGACGAGGCGCTCGCACGGTGAACGCGGACGAACCACTGCAGGTGGCCGTCGTCTACGACTGCCTCTACCCCGTGAACACGGGAGGCGGGGAGCGGGTCTACCGCGCGCTCGCCGAGCGGTTCGGCGAACGCGGCGCCGCGGTGGACTATCTGACCCGCAGGCAGTGGCCGGCCGGGCAGGCCCCGGCCACGGACTTCGCCATCCGCGAGATCTGGCAGGGCGAGATCGCCGACGCGCACGGCGACCGGATGCCGAGGGCCGCGGTCGCCTTCGCCCAGGCGACGTACCGCGCACTCCGCCGCTCGCGCGGGCGCTACGACATCGTCGTCGTGAGCGCGCTTCCCCCGCTCAACGTCCTCGCCGCACGGCTCGCGCTGCGCGGGACCAGGAGCTGGCTCGTGGCCGACTGGCTGGAGGTGTGGTCGCTGCGGAAGTGGTTCGAGTACTCCGGGCCGGTCGTCGGGTCCGTGGCCTGGCTGCTCCAGGTCATCGGCCTCCGGTTGAGCGACGAGGTCACCGTCAACAGCTCGTTCACGCTCCGCAAGGCCCGGCGGCGCGGTCGAGGCGGCCTGGTCCTGGGGCTGATGGACCTCGCCGGTGCGGTGGCGCCGAGCGCGGAGCGGGAGCCGGACCGGCACCTCATCCTCTTCGCCGGCCGCCACATCGCCGACAAGCAGCTCGGCTCGCTGCCGGCCGCGATGCGCGTGGTCCAGCGCTCGCACCCCGACGCGCGGCTGGTCGTCGCCGGGTCGGGACCCGAGACTCCCGCGCTGCTCTCCGCGGCGCGCGAGGCAGGCGTCGAACCGGAGGTCCTCGGACGCGTCCCCGACGCCGACCTCGAGGAGCTGATGGCGCGCGCGTCGGTGCTGGTGAACCCGTCCCGCCGCGAGGGGTTCGGCCTGGTGGTCGCCGAAGCGGCGTCGCACGGCACGCCCAGTGTCGTCGTCGCGGGCGAGGACAACGCGGCCGCCGACCTCGTGGTGGACGGGGTCAACGGCTTCCTCTCGCGCAGCGTCTCTCCTGCCGATCTGGGCGGCGCCGTCGTCAGGGCGCTGGACGGCGGCGACGAGCTGCGCGCGTCGACGAGGCGCTGGTTCGCCGAGGCCAGTGCCACCCGTAATCTGCGGGCGTCGGTGGACGAGCTCCTCCGGCGCTACGAGCGCGCCAGGACGGACTGAAACTCCGCGAGCGTGCGGTCGGCGGCGTGCTTCCAGGAGAACTCGCTCGCGCGCTCCAGCCCGGCTGCCCCGCGGCGGTCGAGCTCGGCGTCGTCGCGCGTCAGCTCGCCGATCGCGCGCGACCAGGCCGCGACGTCGGACGGGTCGAGGTACACCGCCGCGTCGCCGCCGACCTCCCGGAGCACGGGAAGGTCGGAGCACAGCACCGCGCGCCCGCGCGACATGGCTTCGAGCACGGGCAGTCCGAACCCCTCGAAGCGGGTCGGGAAGGCGACGAGCGACGACCGACGGAAGGCGCTCTCCAGCTCCTCGGCGGAGACCCACCCGAGGAAGTCGACGTCGGCGGAGACGCCGAGCTCGTCGGCGAGCGGCCGGAGCGGGTCGTCCGCGCCGCCTCCCGTGAGGGCGAGGCGGGGACGCGCCTCCGCGGGAAGGCCGGCGATGGCCCTCACGAGCGTCTCGACGTTCTTGTGCGGCATCCGGTTGCCGACGCAGAGCACCTCCGGCCGGGTGGCTGTGACGCGGGGCGACGGGATCGCGGCGGCGTCCCCGGCGAGCGGGATCGCGACCACGTTCGCAGGGTCGACGCCGAGTGCCCGCACGATGCCGGCGGCCGATGCGTCGCTCACGGTCAGCACCCGTGCCGCGTTCGCGACCGTCCGCCGGATCAGCCAGCGCAGGACGGCGCCGTGCCGGCCGGGAACCCACTCGGGATGCGCGAACGGCAGGACGTCATGGAGGGTGAGCACGACGGGCACGGAGGCGCGGTGCGGCCCGACGTTCGCGGGAGCGTGGATGAGATCGGCGCCGATCCGGCGGGCGTGCCTGGGCACCGCGCGCAGCTCGCCGAGCGCCCAGGCGACCCGGTCCTCGCCGCTCACTCCCGAGTACACGACGTCCCCGGGGAACCAGGACAGGTCCAGCTTCGCGGCCTCCGAGGAGACGAGACCGACGAACTCCACGTCGGCGTCGCGCCGCATCGCCCCGTAGAGCCTGCGCACGTAGGACTCCATGCCTCCCTTGCCTCCGGTCAGGAAGAGGAGGTCGACGAGGATGCGCGCGGTCATCCGGCCGCACCCTCGTGCGCGGCGACGCGCTCGGCCGTCTTCCTGCGCCGTGCCGTCTCGTAGAGCACGGCCTGGAAGAGCTCGCCGCCGAGCAGGACGGCGAAGATCCAGACCAGGTCGTTCGTCGCCACCACGGCGAGGGCGGCGAGGAAGGTCGCAACGGCCGCAGTCGCGCGCAGCAGGGTCAGCAGTTTCGCCTCGCCCATCCGGCGGAGGCTCGCGAAGGGGATCGTCGACGCCAGCGACGCCGCACGCCACAGGCAGGCGACGAACAGCGGGACGGCCGTCGCCGCCTCGGTCCAGGTGCCGTGGAAGGCGTAGCCGAACACCCCGAGCCACTCGCACACGACGATCACCACGATGGCGCCGACGACCGCTGCGGCGGAGACGACGATGTCCACGCGCGAGTGCGCCTTCAGCAGCCGGAGCCGCATGAAGTTCAGCGGGATGGCGAGCAGGCCGGAGACCGTCGAGATCGACGTGAACAGGACCGCCGACGCGGGTCCCAGCAGTGCCAGGACCGTCGCGTTCAGCAGGGGGTAGATGCCGCCGGTGATCGCGACGTCCGTGACCACCCAGCCCATCACGCGCGGCTCGGGTCGCGAAGCCTGGTGCGACACCGGCATCGAACGGATGACCGTCGCGACGAAGATGCCCGCGACGAGAGGGATCAGCGCCCACTCGATGTGGGCGAAGCCGGCGACGACCCCCACGAGTGCGCCGACGCCCACCGTCACGGCCGCCCAGAACTCGCGTGCGTCGAGCCGCTCCGCCACCGAGACGCCGCGGCCGACTTCGAGGGAGGCCACCAGCACGGGCAAGGCCACGCAGAGCACGACGGCGTTCGTGTACGCGACCGCGACCGCGATCGCGGCGAGCATCGAGAGCCCGGCGAGCCAGAGCGGGAAGGTGACCCTGCGCTCGGTGGAGGCGGAGCTGAGCCGCGACTCGACCACGACCGCGAACACGAGCTGCCCGACGAACGTGGCGACCATCGTCGCCACCGCGATCGCGCCCTGCTCGGGCAGCGGGAACACGCGTGATGCGATCGAGACGGTCGCGGCAGGGATGACGGCGAGCGGCACGCCACCGACGAGGGTGACGAACGAGACCATCGCCCTGCGCAGCCCCAGTTCGGGGGGCGGCTCGAGGCTCACTCGCCGCTGCTCATCGTGATCGTCACAGTCACCACTATCGCATCCCCGCGCTCCTGGCCGGATTCGGGCACGCTTGCGGTTATTATCAGATCGCTCTCACGCCCTGACAGACGACAGAACGGCCACGGTCATGACGACTACGGACACCCCCGCGCTGGCCGACGGCCCGTTCGCGCGAACGGTCGAGCCCGCCCTCCTCGCCCCCGCGGCACCCGCGGTGCCTGCGCCGTTCGTGGCCGCGGAGACGGCGGCCGACGCCATCGAGCTGTCGATCGTGATGCCGTGCCTGAACGAGGCGGAGACCCTCGCGACCTGCATCGACAAGGCCCAGGGCTACCTGCGGCGCAGCGGCGTCGTCGGGGAGATCATCATCGCGGACAACGGCAGCACCGACGGTTCGCAGCACATCGCCCGCGAACACGGCGCGCGCGTCGTCGACGTGCCGGACAAGGGGTACGGCGCGGCGCTCATCGGCGGGATCGCGGCAGCCTCCGGCACCTACGTCATCATGGGCGACGCGGACGACAGCTACGACTTCTCCGACCTGGACGCGTTCCTGGAGCGGCTGCGCGCCGGCGACGAGCTCGTCATGGGGAACCGGTTCCGCGGCGGGATCGAGCCGGGTGCCATGCCGCCCCTGCACAAGTACCTCGGCAACCCGGTGCTCTCCACCATCGGCCGCCTCTTCTTCCGCTCGCCGATCCGCGACTTCCACTGCGGACTGCGCGGATTCGACCGTGCCGCCATCCAGTCGCTGCGGCTGCAGACGACGGGCATGGAGTTCGCCAGCGAGATGGTCGTGAAGGCCTCCCTCGAGGGCCGCAGGGTCAGCGAAGTGCCCACGACGCTCAAGAAGGACGGGCGTTCCCGGCCTCCGCACCTGCGCAGCTGGCGCGACGGCTGGCGCCATCTGCGCTTCCTCCTCATCTTCAGCCCGCGGTGGCTGTTCCTCGTGCCGGGGACGGCCGCGTTCGCCATCGGCATGCTCGGCACGCTGTTCCTCAGCTTCGGTCCGCTGGTCGTCGGCGACATCGGCTTCGACGTGGCGAGCCAGGTGTACCTCGCGGCGCTCGCCGCCGTCGGCTACCAGGGTGTGATCTTCGCCATCCTGACCAAGATCTTCGCGCAGCACGAAGGTTTCCGCATCCCGCGCAGCCGCAACTTCGACCGGTTGGAGCGGCGGATCAGCCTGGAGTCGAGCGCTCTCGCCGGTGTTGCGCTGTTCCTCGTCGGCCTGGTGGTCGGGGTCGTCCAGTTCTCGGTGTGGGCGTCCTCCGGGTTCGGCGCCTTGCACGCCATCGCCACCGTCCGGGCGGCGATCCCGGCGGCCGTCCTGATGATCCTCGGCGCGCAGACCGTGATGGCGGGAATGTTCCTCGGCGTTCTGTCGGTGGGCCTGAAGCGACGCTGATGGCTGCTCCGAGCACGAGCGTCGCGCTCTGCACCTTCGATGGTGCGCGCTTCGTCGAAGAGCAGGTGCGCAGCATCCTCACCCAGGACCCGCCTCCGCAGGAGCTCGTGGTGTCGGACGACGGCTCCCGCGACGGGACCCTGGACATCGTCAGGAGGGTCGCCCAGGAGCCGTGGCCGACGATCGTGACCGTGCTGGAGGGCGACCGCCCGCTCGGGGTGACCCGGAACTTCCAGCGAGCGGTCAGCGCCGCCGACGGCGAGGTCGTGGCGCTGAGCGACCAGGACGACGTCTGGCATCCCGGGAGGCTGGCGACGCTCGGCGCGCGATTCGCCGCCGAGCCGGACCTCGTGCTGCTCCACACGGACGCCGACCTGGTGGACGCGGACGGCGCGCCCCTCGGGCGCACGCTCTTCGAGTCGCTGGAGGTGTCACCGCAGGAGCTCGAGGCCGAGCGGCAGGGTCGCGCATTCGACGCGTTCCTGCGCCGCAATCTGGCCACGGGCGCCACGGTCGTCTTCCGGCGGTCCCTGCTCGACATCGCCCTGCCGTTCCCGGAGCCGTGGGTGCACGACGAGTGGCTGGCTGCCATCGCCGCCGCGACGGGACGGGTCGACGTCGAGACCCGCGCGACGATCGACTACCGCCAGCACGGCGGCAATCAGATCGGCGTCGGCGCACCGACGCTCCGCCGCAAGGTCGGGCGCGTCCTCGAGCCGAGAGCGGACAGGAACCGGCTTCTCGCGCGGCGGTTCGCCGTGCTCGCCGACCGTCTGGCCGTGCTCGGAGACCTCGTGCGACCCGGCTATCTGGACGCGGCCCGCGCGAAGGCCGCGTTCGAGGCCGCCCGGGCGGCGATGCCGGGCAATCGCCTCGCCCGCGCCCTCCCTGTGCTGCGGCTCGCGCGCACCGGCCAGTACCAGAGGTTCGCGAGCCGCGGCACCGCCGACGTGCTCCGCGACCTCGTACAGCCCGCCTGAGGCCGTCCCTGGTACGGCGACGGCCTCAGGCCGATCGCGTCAGCCGAACATGCCCCAGCCCGAGCCGGCCGTGACGGACGCCGCGTAGCCGGGGATCGGGATGATCGTGTTCGGATAGTAGACGAGCGCCCCGTCGTTGCGCACGCCGATCAGGTCGCCGGAGCGCCCCGTCGAGCGATCGCCGGTCCCGGTGACCGAGGAGAAGGTGTTCCAGCCCCCGCCCATGAGCGCGGCGCCGCCCCAGCCGATCCCGCCGGACGACGTGCTGCCGGTGCCGGCGTAGAACCAGAGCGTCCCGTCGGACCGGGTTGCGACGAGGTCGGCCTTGCCGTCGCCGTTCGCGTCGCCGGAGTTCACGAAGGTGAAGCCGTTCCAGCCGTTGCCCACCTGGACACCCTGGCCGAACCACGCCGTCGAGGACGACGTGTGCCGGATGCCGGGGTAGAACCAGAGCGATCCGTCGGCGCGGGTCGCGATCAGGTCCTGGACGCCGTCGCCGTTGTAGTCTCCGGCGATGACCTGCGTGAAGACCCCCCAGCCGCTGCCGATCTGGACGCCTGCCGTATAGGCGCCGGACCCGGCCGCGACGGTTCCCGTGGACGGGTAGAGCCAGAGACTGCCGTCGTTCCGGACGGCGATCAGGTCGCGCGTGCCGTTGCCGTCGAAGTCCCCGCCGTCGATGACCCGGGTGAAGGAGCCCCAGCCCGATCCGATCAGGACCCCGGACGTGTATCCGGAGTTCACTCCGCCGGTCGAACCGCGGCCCGGATAGCACCAGAGCGTCCCGTCGTTCCTGATGGCCACCACATCGGGCTTCGCATCCCCGTTGAGGTCGCCTGCGCCGATGACGGTGGTGAACGTCTGCCAGCCGGAGCCGACGACCTGGGCGCCGCCGAAGGCCGCCTGGCCGCGTGCGGTTCCCGCGAAGAAGTTCAGCGTGCCGGAGCTCGTCCGGGAGAGCAGATCCGGCTTGCCGTCCCCGTTCGCGTCCCCCGGCGCGACGAGCAGGTCGCTCGCGCTCAATCCGGGGATCGTCACCTGGGTACCGGTGGTGAACCCGGAGGCGGAACCCTTGTAGAGCCAGAGCGAGCCGTCCGGACGGAAGCCGAGCAGGTCGTTCCAGCCGTCGCCGTCGAGGTCGCCGGCGCCGAGAACCTGGCTGAAGATGTTCCAGGAGACGCCGATCTGCACCCCGTTGGAGAAGCCGACGTTGCTCCCGGAGACCGCGCCTGTCCCCGCGTAGAGCCAGAGCGATCCGTCGGGACGCCGGGCGAGCAGGTCGGGCTTGTGATCGCCCGTCACGTCGCCGACGGCGATGAGGTCGGTGTAGATGTCCCAGCCCTGGCCGAGCACGACCGCCGGGCCGAAACCGCTGTGGGTTGCGTCGATGACGCCCGTGCCGGGGAAGAAGACCAGGGTCCCGTCCGTCTTCCGCGCGAGCAGGTCGGGTTTGCCGTCGCCGTTGAGGTCGCCCGCCACGAGGATCTGATCGTAGATGCCGAAGCCCGACATGATCTGGACCCCGTTGAGGTAGCCGGCGGAGGACCCGCTGGCTCCCGTCCCGGCGTAGAACCAGACGCTGCCGTCGGGCTTCCGAGCGAGCAGGTCGGGTTTGCCGTCGCCGTTCAGGTCGCCCGCCCCGATGATCGGCTGCGCCATCGCGCGTCCGGTGATCGCGAGCTGCTGGAGCGCGGCGGCGCTGCCGTTGAACACGTCCTGATCGCCGGGGAAGACGCCGGCGTCGGCCCACTGCCACATCGTGTACGCGCCCCAGCCGGCGGGGAGGGTGCCTGCGCCGTCCGAGACACTGCTCGGGTAGCGCGCGATGAAGAGCGGGTTGATGCCGAAGGCGGCGCTGTTGCCCGTGCACCGCGTCCACCAGTCCGTGGTCGAGTAGATCGCGGGGTAGCGGCTCGTGCGCTTGAAGACGGTGTTGGAGAAGTCGGCGATCCAGTTGACCATCGCCTGAGCGCTGAGGCCGTAGCAGGTCGCGCCGTAGGGGTTGTACTCGATGTCCAGGAGCGGGGGGAGCGTCCGTCCGTCCTGCGACCAGCCGCCGCCGTTGTCGACGAAGTAGTTGGCCTGGGTGGCGCCGGAGCTCGTGTCCGGCGTGGCGAAGTGGTACGCGCCGCGCGTCAGGCCGGCCGCGTACGACCCGCTGTACTGGCTGGCGAACTGGCTGGACACGTAGTCGGTGGACTCCGTCGCCTTGATGTAGACGAACTTCGCGCCGTTCGCGGCGACCTGCGACCAGTTGATGCCGGTCTGCCAGCCGCTGACGTCGAGTCCGGGCAGCCCGGGCGGGACGGCGCTCGGCGACGCGGTCAGGTTGGGCGAGGCCGTCTTCGAGCCGGGCAGGTTCTGCGGGATGGTCGATCCCATCGCGTGGTTGCGCGCTTTGTTCTGCGTGGCGAGGTCCGGGTCCTGGCCCGTGACGGGCGAAGTCCCGGATGACGGCGAGGGTGTCGGAGTGGGTGTCGGCGCAGCCGGGGCGGCTGTGGCGGCCGGCGCAGCAGTGGCGGCCGGGGTGGCCGGCGCGGGCGTCGCCGTGGCGCCGGCGGTCGCCGCCGGGGCCGGTGACGCCGTGCCCCCGGTGGCGGGGGCCGCGGTCGCCGGAGCGAGGCCGGCGCACGTCACGAGAGTCGCCACAGCGACGGCCGTGGCGACGGTGATCAGGGATGGGATTTTTTTGGTGTGCATCGGAAGCCTCCCGCTCGGGATGCGCCGCGTCGGGTCCCGGTCGGTGGGCCGCCGCGCACGATGATGGTATACGCGGATACGCAAGCAGTCAGCCGATCCGCCGCGTGTTCGGCGATGAACAGCCCACAAGTGGGGGCAGAAGGGCCGTCTCCTCGGACTGGTACTGTGACTGGCGATCGATTCGGGGAGGTAGCCGGTGCCACGGTTCACCAGTGCATTCATCATCGTGGCCGTGCTGGCGTCCACTGCTCTCACGGGGGTCGCGGCGCAGCCCGCCCTCGCAGCCGGACCGCCGTCGCCGTCGGCTCCGCCGCCGACCGCGACCGCGTCGCCGAAGCTCGCCGGTCACCCGCACAAGCGCACCTGCGCCGATCCGCGGCCCGGGCACGCGGCCTGCTTCGCCGAGGTCGTGGAGGGCGTCGCCTCCCCATCGGTGGGCAACCCGGTCGGGTACGGGCCGGCCGACCTCCAGGCCGCGTACAACCTCTCGACGGCGGCCACCGCCGGGGGCGGCGCCACCGTCGCGGTCGTCGACGCCTACGACCTCCCGTCCGCCGAGGCGGATCTCGCGGTCTACCGCTCGCGCTTCGGCCTCCCGGCCTGCACGAGCGCGAACGGCTGCTTCCGCAAGCTCGACCAGCGTGGCGGCACCGCTTACCCGAGCGTCGATCCGGACCATCATTGGGGCCCGGAGACCGACATCGACCTGCAGATGGTCAGCGCCGCGTGCCCGAACTGCCGCATCCTGCTCGTCGAGGCGGACGACAACAGCGTGGACAACCTCGGTGCGGCGGCGCAGACCGCCGTCTCGCTCGGCGCCAAGTACGTCAGCAACTCCTACGGCGCGCTCGACAACGCCGACTTCAGCGGCTACGACCACTACTACGACCACCCGGGTGTCGTCGTCACGGCGGCCAGTGGCGACGACGGCTACGGCACCCAGTTCCCCGCCGCCTCCCAGTACGTCACGGCCGTGGGAGGCACCTCGCTGTCCCCGGTCGCGAACCCCGCGCCGGGCGCACGCGCCTGGTCGGAGTCGGCGTGGAGCGGTGCGGGCAGCGGCTGCAGCGGCTACAGTCCGAGCCCGTCCTGGCAGACCGGGACCGGGTGCTCCACCAAGGCCGTCGCCGACATCTCCGCCGTCGCGGACCCGCAGACCGGTGTCGCAGGGTACGTCCCCACCATGACCGCGCCGTACTCGCCGGCCTGGCAGGTCCTGGGCGGCACCAGCGTCGCGTCGCCTCTGATCGCGGGCATGTACGCCCTGGCCGGCCAGCCCGCGACCGGGACCTACCCCGCGTCGTACCCGTGGGCGAAGCCGTCCGCGCTGAACGACGTGACCACCGGGTCGAACAGCACCGGCGGCTGCACCCCGGCGAACCTGTGCACGGCCGGCCCCGGCTACGACGGCCCGACCGGCCTCGGCACCCCGAACGGCGTGAGCGCGCTCGCCGCCGCGACGCCCGGCCCGACGACGGAGGCGATGGGCGACTTCAACTTCGACGGCGCGGCCGACGTCCTGGCGCGGACCACCTCCGGAGCACTCTCCCTGTTCCGCGGCAACGGCTCCGGCGGCTGGCTCGCGCCCGCCTCCGTCCCCGTCGGCGCCGGCTGGAACGGGATGACCGCGATCCTCTCGCCGGGAGACTTCGACGGCGACGGCCGCAACGACATCCTGGCGCGCGACTCCTCAGGAGCGCTCTGGCTCTACCCGGGCGACGGCGCGAGCGGCTGGCTCCCGCGCAAGCTGGTCGGCTCCGGCTGGAACGGCATGACGAGGATCATCGCCGTGCACGACTTCAACGGCGACGGCACCGCCGATGTCGCCGCGATCGACACGACAGGGGCGCTCTGGCTCTATCCCGGCAACGGTCACGGCGGCTGGCTGCCGCGCCAGGCGATCGGCTCGGGCTGGGGCGGTATGACGGCCGTGCTCGGCATCGGCGACTTCACCGGCGACGGGAAGCCGGACATCCTGGCCAGGAACGCCTCAGGGCAGCTCTGGCTGTACGGGCACACGCCGGCCGGCTGGGCGACCCCGAAGGTCGTCGGCTCCGGCTGGAACAGCATGACCGCGATCGTCTCGGTCGGCGACTTCGACGGCGACGGGCACGACGACGTCATCGCGCAGCGCTCCGACGGCGCGCTCGTCCTCTATCCCACGAACGGGCAGTCCGGCTGGGGCACGCCCCGGGCCATCGGGTCCGGCTGGAACATCATGTCCTGGATCGGCTGACCGGAGCGCAGGAGGGGCTCAGGCCCCGTCGCGGTGCGGCAGCCTGAGCCGCCAGCTCATACCCTGCGACGCTTTCACCGTGCAGATCACCATCAGCATCCAGCCGGACTCGATCAGGATCGAGCTCTCGAAGACGCTCGTGACCAGCAGGGCGACGAGCACGAGCGGCGCCCAGGCATAGACGACGCTGCGGCGGTTGGAGGCGAGCAGCCAGGAGCGGCCGAACGCCAGGGCGATGAGCGCGACGAAGATCAGGAGGCCGATGAAGCCGACCTGGAGATACACGTCCAGGTAGGCGTTCAGGCCGTCCGGGTGGTACGTGCCTGTCGCGTCCTGGATGGCGTTGAACGGGTAGAGGTCGGTCGGCCAGGCGCCGACCCAGCCCCAGCCGGCGATCTGGTTGATCGGGATGAGCTCCCAGATCTGGATCCAGAGCTTGTAGCGCACCTGGAAGTCCGCGCGGGCGTTGAGCAGATCGATCACGCGGGTGCGGTAGATCCACCCGGTGACCAGGATGGCGATGGTCACGACCGCGAGCGCCCACTGCACCAGCGTCCGGCGGTGAGCCGGCACCTTCCGCAGCAGGTACAGCGCGAGCGTGGCGAACCCGACCACCACCGACACGGCGGCGATGACGGGGGAGTGCGCCAGCAGGATGCACAGCGCGGCGAGCGTGATCGAGAACGCCGCCACCGTCGGCCGCACGGAGCGGGTGCGCAGCTCGACGAGGAACGTGACGAACGCGATCAGCGCGACGATGCTGAGCTGGTTGCGGGTGCCGAACAGGCCCTGGATCGGGCCTCCCGCCGCGATGTTGCCCGCGATCCCCAGGAAGCGGATCGGCAGGTCCAGCAGCAGACCGCTCAGGACCTCCAGCGCGAGCGACACGGTCAGCAGCACGCGGAGGGCGTCGCCGACCACCCGGACGATCTGGATGGCGTCGCGCACCAGGGCGATGTAGACGGCCAGGAACGCGAACAGGAGCTGGTAGAAGACCCCGCCGATCGTCGCCCACTGGTAGTCGCTCCAGATGATGGACAGCGCGCACCAGCCGACGAACAGCAGCGCGGAGATCGGCAGCAGGCCGTGCCACTCGATGAGCTTGCGCTGGGCGATGAACGACATCGCCGCAAGGACGGCGATGGTGCCGAGCACGCCGATGAGGCCGGGCCAGCCCATCAGCGCGCGGATCGCGTGCGTCGAGAATCCGGTCACCACCGCCAGCAGCGCGAGGGTGGAGTTGAATCGTGCCGATCCGAGGAACTCGGTCACCGCGGGCGGCACCAGGGTTCGACGGGGTTCGGCCATGAACAGAATCCTACGTGGCGGACTGCTTGGTCTTCAGGGCGAGCAGCGCGAGGAGGGCCCAGCCCCCTTCGATCAGCATGCGGCTCTCGGCGAGGCTCTGGGCGAGCAGGGCGGCAAGCAGCAGCAGCGGCAGGAGGGCGAGCGCGGTGTACGGCAGGTCGTCGGAGACCGCCACCCGCGGCCGGTCGACGGCCAGGAACCAGGACCGCCACAGCGTGCTCAGCACCAGGAGGGCGAAGATCACCACCCCGACGATCCCGAGCTGCAGCCAGACGTCCAGCCACGCGTTGTGCGCCTGCAGGTAGGTGACGCCGCTGCGCACGGCGAGGTCCTTGAACGGCGACACCCAGGGCGCCCAGTAGCTCACCCAGCCCCACCCGAACGCCGGGCGCTCCTGGGCGAGGTGGATGACGGAGTTCCAGATCGTCAGCCGGCCGGTGAGGTCCTCGCTCTTGCCGAGCAGCACGGGGATGCGGGAGGCGAACAGCACGACGGACACGACCACAACAATCGTGAGCGCTGCGGCGGTGAGGTACACCGGCCGCCTGTGCTCGGGGCCGGCGCGCCGCGTCCAGAGCGCGAAGCCGAGCACGACCGCCGTGACCACCGCGGCGATGAACACGGTCGAGGAGCGGGTCAGCGCGAAGGTCAGCACGGCGACGACGACCCAGGTGATCGCGGTCCCGCGGCGGATGCTGCGATCGGCGAGCTGGATGCCGAACACGACCAGCCCGAGCAGCGCGACCATCGCCAGCAGGTTGCTGTTGCCGAGGATCCCCTGGATCTGACCGCCGTGGAAGAGCAGGTCGCGGCTCCAGTAGAAGGCCGACGGGATGTGCGTCGGCGGCGCCGGCTGCACGGGCGTGAGCGGCAGCACGGGCTTGCGCACGAAGACGGAGACGATCAGCTCGAACAGCAGCGACAGCCCGAGGATCCAGCGGAACGCGTTCGCCAGGGCCGTGAGCAGCGCCTGCCAGCTCAGGCAGAACGCGAGGAACAGCGCCGCGCCCGTCGTGGCGAACTGAGCCACCAGCCCGAGCGCGGTCGCACCGGGATACGCCGACCAGGCCACGGAGACGACCGCGTATGCCAGGAAGAGCACCAGCGACTTCGGCAGTTTGCGCCAGCGCACCGCGGGCCGCAGCCGCACCAGGAGGACGACGCTCCCCACCGCCAGGACGGCGGCGAGCACGAAGTAGCCCGGCCAGCTGATCAGGTTGCGCCAGAAGTCCCCGGCGAACAGGGTGAACAGCACCAGCACCGCGAACACCGAGACCCCGGTGCCGGAGGCGCCGCGGGCGGCGTCGACGCGGTCGCGCAGCGGTTTCGATCCGCGCGCGGAAGGGGAGGGCCTGCTCACCCCCGAAGGATAGCTCACCGGTTCGGCGTCGCCAGGAAGAGTGTTCCCGCGCCGGCATATACCGTCAGCGTGCCCTCGTCCGCCGTCACCACGGCCGCCTCGCCGCGGGAGAGCCGCAGCGTGCCCGTGGCGCCGCGGAGCTCGACGTCCCCGGCCGTGCAGAGCGCGATCGCCGTGCCGGGCAGCTCGACCGTGGTGGACGGCACGTCGCCGCCGACCTCCACGCGCGCCAGCCGGAAGTCCGGCACGTCGGGCACGAACTCCTCGACGCCGGGCGCCGGCCGCTCCCGGACCATCGGGGTCACGGCGAACGGCGCGAAGTCGAGGATGCTCACCAGCTCCGGCACGTCGATCCGCTTCGGCGTCAATCCGCCACGCAGCACGTTGTCGGAGGCGGCCATCAGCTCGACGCCGAGCCCGCGGAGGTAGGCGTGGATGTTGCCGGCCGGGAGGTAGAGGGCGTCGCCGGGGCGCAGCGCGACCCGGTTGAGCAGCAGCGCGAGGACGATCCCCGGGTCGCCGGGAAAGGCCTCCGCGAGCATCCGGACGGTGTCGGCGTCGACGCCCTCCGCGGTCCTGGCCGCCTCGACCACGGAGTCGACCACCGCCGCCACCTCCGGCTCTCCGCCCAGCAGCCACTCGGTCGCGCGGCGCAGCGCCTGCTGCGGGTCGCCGTCGAGCGTGGCGGCGAACGCCGCGACCGCGGGGTCGCCGCCCGCCAGCCGTTCGAGCGCGGCGCGGCCGTCCGCGGGCTCCCGGAAGCCGCAGAGCGCGTCGAACGGGTCGGACAGCGCGAAGATCATCTCCGGCTTGTGGAACGGGTCCTTGTAGTTGCGCTCGGGGGAGTCCGGCGCCAGGCCTTCGGCGTTCTCGCGCTCGAACCCGGCGCGCGCCTGCGCCGACGAGGGGTGCGCCTGCAGCGACAGCGGCCCCGCCGCCGCGAGCACCTTGAGCAGGTAGGGGAGCTTCCCGGCCGTCTCGCTCCAGTGCGCGAGGTCGGCGGCTCCTCCGGCCTCCTCCGGGTCGAGGATGCGGGCGGGGGAGCCCGGGTGCGCGCCCAGCCACAGCTCCGCCTCCGGGGCCTCGCTCGGCGTCGTGCCGAGGAGGTGGGCGATCGCGGTGGTGGAACCCCACGCGTAATCGCGCGGGGTGTTGCCGATGCGCACAAACATCCGTGGTGTTCCCTTCGATCCGGTTAGACCAAAGTACCAATCGCTTTGCCGAGCCCGGGGCCGGTCCCTAGGCTGGCGGTCTCTGCCGACCGCATGCACTGGAGCACACATGGCCTTCGAATCCCTCGCCAGCGACTTCTACGGCTTCGAGAACCTCCTGACCGAGCGCGAGCGCGACTTCATCGCGAACCTGCGCGCGGCGCTCGAGACCGAGCTGAAGCCGATCGTCAACGAGTACTGGGAGCGTGCGGAGTTCCCGCGGCAGATCGTGGACGTGCTGCACGCCGCAGGAGCGATCGGCCTCGGCTTCGAGGAGACCGCGCCGTTCGAGAACTCGGCGGTCTTCCGCGGCTGGGTCGCCCTGGAGCTGGCCCGGGTCGACGCCTCCGTCAGCACCTACGTCGGCGTGCAGAACGGCCTGGCGCTCGGCGCGATCGGCGTCTGCGGCTCGACGGAGCAGCGTGCGGAGTGGCTGCCCAAGCTCGCCAGCGGCGAGGTGCTCGGCGCGTTCGGCCTCACCGAGCCGGACTCCGGCTCCGACTCCGCCCAGGGCCTGCGCACGGTCGCGACCCGCGACGGCGACGACTGGATCCTCAACGGTTCCAAGCGCTGGATCGGTAACGCCACCTTCAGCGACATCACCGTCATCTGGGCCAAGAGCGCGGAGGACGGCCAGGTGAAGGGCTTCATCGTCCCGACCAGCACACCCGGTTACACCGCGACCAAGATCGAGGGCAAGACGTCGCTGCGCATCGTCCAGAACGCGGACATCACGCTCGAGAACGTGCGCGTGCCCGAGTCGCTGCGCCTGCAGAACGCGAACAGCTTCCGCGACACGGCTGCCGTGCTGCGGCTGACCCGCGCCGAGGTCGCCTGGGCCGCCGTCGGCGTCGCGGTCGGCGCGTATGAGGCGGCGCTGCGCTACGCGAAGGAGCGCGTGCAGTTCGGCAAGCCGATCGCCAAGCACCAGCTCATCCAGGACCTCCTGGTGAAGTCCATCGGCGACATCACCGCCTCCATCGCCCTCTGCACCCGGGTCTCGCAGATGCAGGACGACGACGAGCAGCGCGACGAGCACTCGGCGCTGGCCAAGGCGTTCGCGACGGCCCGAATGCGCGAGACGGTGGCGCGCTGCCGCGAGCTGATGGGCGGCAACGGCATCGTCCTCGACTACGACGTCGCCCGCTTCTTCGCCGACGCGGAGGCGCTCTACTCCTACGAGGGCACCCGCGAGATGAACACCCTGATCGTCGGCCGCGCGATCACCGGCGAGGCCGCCTTCGTCTGACCGGCCACCCACCACCACGCCGCCGAGACGTGAGTAGTTGCGGGAATCGCGCGAGCTGAACCCGCAACGACTCACGTCTCGGTGGCTGTGTGCGCCCGCCTGGCGTCCATCCCGGGAACGATAAGGTGGCCGGGACCCCAGGATTGCGAATGAGCAGGAGGACGCCCGTGGCGTGGTTGGTGACCGGAGGGGCCGGCTACATCGGCTCCCATGTTGTTCAGGCGTTCCGGGCGGAGGGCATCGACGTCGTCGTGGTCGACGACCTGTCCAGCGGGCATGAGGAGTTCGTCCCTGCCGATGTGCCCTTCTACCGCGGCACCATCCTCGACGGCGCGCTGCTGGAGCGGATCTTCCAGGAGAACACCGTGAGCGGCGTCGTGCACGTCGCGGGCTTCAAGTACGCGGGCGTGTCCGTGCAGCGGCCGCTGCATACCTACGAGCAGAACGTCACCGCCACCGCCGTGCTGCTCGCCGCGATGCAGGAGGCGGGGGTCGACGCGATCGTCTTCTCCTCGTCCGCCGCGGTGTACGGCACCCCGGACGTCGACCTGGTCACCGAGTCCACCCCGAAGAGCCCCGAGTCGCCGTACGGCGAGTCCAAGCTGATCGGGGAGTGGCTGCTGCGCGACCAGGGCGTCGCCGCGAGCCTCCGCCACACCTCGCTGCGCTACTTCAACGTCGTCGGCTCCGGTGACCCTGCGCTGCGCGACACCAGCCCGCACAACCTCTTCCCGCTGGTCTTCGACGCCCTCGTCGCCGGCCGGACACCGCGGGTCAACGGCGACGACTACCCGACGCCCGACGGAACCTGCGTGCGCGACTACATCCACGTCGCCGACCTCGCCGTCTCGCACGTCGCGGCGGCCAAGCGCCTCGATGCGGGGGAGCCGATCCAGCCGGTCTACAACCTGGGCAGCGGCGACGGCGTCAGCGTGGGCGAGATCATGTCGACGGTGGCCCGCGTGACCGGCATCGCCTTCACCCCAGAAGTGGGGCCTCGACGGCCGGGGGACCCGGCGAGGATCGTTGCCTCAGGAGAGCTCGCCGCGCGCGACCTCGACTGGAAGATGCGCCACTCCCTCGAGGAAATGGTAGGCAGCGCCTGGGAAGCACGGCAGGCGGCGTCCTGACCTGCAGCTCGATGGGGGTAGACAGGTCGGGCGTGTCGCGATTGTTGTCGTGCCTCGGCGCGTCGTGAACTCTCGACCAGGCGTTAAGGCTTTACGATTCGCGACTTGACGGAAGCGAATGACAACGGTGTAATTATTGCGACACGACAAACGTGTACGTCAGTTAGAGGGTGGGGAACCGATATGGCAATTCCTGAATATCGTTCTGGGGTACCCGACGACTGGTTCGTGGATCCGGTGCGACTCGGGGTTCCGGGGGTCCGGGCGGCTGTCGAGGAAGACAACCCGCTCGCCTGGCAGTCCGACGCCCTGTGCGCGCAGACGGATCCGGAGGCGTTCTTCCCCGAGAAGGGCGGCTCCACTCGCGACGCCAAGCGGATCTGCACCTCGTGCGAAGTCCGGTCCCAGTGCCTCGAATACGCGCTCGCCAACGACGAGCGGTTCGGGATCTGGGGCGGGCTCTCGGAGCGCGAGCGTCGCAAGCTCCGCAAGCGCGCGGGCTGAGCCGGGTCGAATACGCGCCGCGCCCGATGCACTACCGGGATCGGCGCAGCCCCAACTTAGGCTGACTCCCGATGTATCCGAGAGTCACCGCCATCGTCGTCGCCCCGAGCGGCGGCAGCAGCCTGCAGCGCACTCTCGACGCCCTCGCGGCACAGACCCGACAGCCGGACGCCGTGATCGCCGTCGACTGCGCGAGCACGGACGACGCCGCCCGCCTCCTCGCCGACGCCAAGCCCACCCAGCTCCTCCGCAGCCCGGAGAAGCTGTCCTTCGGCACGGCCATCGCCACCGCCGTGCGCGTGCTCCCGCCCACCACCTCGTCCGACGAGCTGCTCTGGCTGCTCGCCCACGACACCGCGCCGGAGCCGGAGGCACTGGCCGCGCTGATCGGCGCTCTCGAGGTCTCGCCGTCCGTCGCCATCGTCGGCCCCAAGCTGGTGGACGCCGACGACGCCGCGTTCATCCGCGAGTTCGGCGAGTCGATGACGCCCTTCGGCGCCTCCCTCCCGCTGGTCGAGAACGAGCTCGACCAGGCCCAGCACGACGGCCTGAGCGACGTGCTCGCCGTGTCGGCCGCCGGGATGCTCGTCCGTCAGCCGGTCTGGGACGCCCTCGACGGCTTCGACCCGGCCCTGCCCGCCATCGACACCGGGCTCGACTTCTGCACCAGGGCGCGCCTGGCCGGCTACCGCGTGACGCTCGTCGCCCAGGCCAGGGTCGCCGTCGGCGGCGACGGCCTGGCCGGCCCCAACCTGTCGCGCAAGTGGTCGGTGCGCCGCAAGCTCGCGGGGGAGCGCCGCAGGGCGCAGCTCCACCGCCGGATGGTCTACGCGCCGGGCTGGGCGCTCGTGCCGCACTGGCTGACGCTCGTGCCGCTGGCGATCCTGCGCTCCATCGTGCGCCTGCTCCGCAAGGAGCCCGGCTCGGTCGGCGGCGAGCTGGGCGCGGCCTTCCGGGTCGCGTTCTCCGGGATGGCGGTCGGCAACGCCCGCCGCCGGCTCGCCCGTGCCCGCACCGTCGGCTGGGCGGCCATCGCGCCGCTGCGGCTGCCGTTCGCCGAAGTGCGTCGCGGCCGAGCGCTCAAGCGGGAGGCGGCGATGGTCCGCCAGCAGGGCGAGCGCCAGGAGCTCGACTTCTGGGGCACGGGAGGCGGCTGGGCGGTGCTCGCCATGCTCGCCGTCGGCGTGGTGCTCTTCTACCCGCTGGCCGGCTCCGGCGCGATCACCGGCGGCGGGATGCTGCCGCTGAACACCTCGGTCGGCGACCTCTGGGCGAACCTCGGCTACGGCTGGCGCGACATCAACCTCGGCTTCACCGGCGCCGCCGACCCGTTCTCCGCCGTGCTCGCCGTGCTCGGCACCCTCACCTTCTGGCAGCCGAGCGTGTCGCTCGTTGCACTCTGGCTGCTCGCCCTTCCGCTCGCGGCCCTCGGCGCCTGGCTCGCCGCCGCGCGGCTGACCGTCCGGCCGACCCTCCGGGCCTTCGCCGCCGTCGTCTACGCGCTGGCTCCGACGCTGTTCGTCGCACTGCAGGGCGGCCGTCCCGGCGCCGTGCTCGCGCACATCCTTCTGCCGTGGCTGTTCTTCGCGGGCCTCGCCGCCCGCCGGTCGTGGACGGCCAGCGCCACAACGGCCCTGATCGCGGCCGCGACCGTCGCCTGCGCCCCTGTGCTCATCCCGGCGCTCGTCATCGCCTGGATCGCCGCCATCGCGTTCGCCGGCCGCCGCGCCGCGCGCATCGTCTTCATCCCGCTGCCGGCCGTCGTGCTGTTCGCACCGCTGGTCTGGCAGCAGGCCTCCCGCGGGGCGTGGCTGTCGATCTTCGCCGACCCCGGCGTCCCGCTCGACGCCAGGCAGACGCCCGCGTGGCAGCTCGCGCTCGGCTTCCCGGACGGCGCGCTCGGCGGCTGGCACGCCCTCGCGCACGAGTTCGGGCTCGGCGCCCTGCCCGGCAACATCATCGTGCCCATCCTGCTCGCGCCGCTCGGCATCCTGGCGATCCTCGCCCTCTTCCTGCGCGGAACGGTCAGGGCGGTCGTCGCGCTGCTGGTCGCGCTCGCCGGCTTCCTCACCGCAGTGACGGCCCTGCACCTCGAGCTCGCTGTCTCCGGGTCGGCGGTCGTCCCGATCTGGCCGGGGAGCGCCGTGAGCCTCTACTGGGTCGGCCTCATCGGCGCCGCCGTGCTCGCGCTGTCGACTCTCCGGCGCGGTGCGCTCGCGCCGGCCTGGGTCGCGATGGTGGCCATCGCGATCGCCGCCGTACCCTCTGCGCTCGCCACGCACGACGGCCAGGCCCTGGTGACGGTGAGCGACGGGCGGACGATGCCGGCGGTGGTGACGGCGAAGGCCTCGACCCAGCCGCGCACCGGCACGCTGCGGATCACGCCCCAGCCGGACGGCGGCCTCCGAGCCGAGGTCGTCCGCGGAGCCGGGCAGACCCTCGACGGCCAGACCACGCTGAGCTCGACCGCGCGGTCGCTGTCGTCCGGCCAGCAGGAACTCGCGACGCTCGCCGGGAACCTCGCGTCGCGCAGCGGCTTCGACGCCTCGGGCGAGCTGAAGCGGCTCGGCATCGACTTCGTGCTGCTCACCCCGTCGGCGACGGCGCTGGACGAGCACGTCGGGGCCAAGCCGGACACCACGGCGGCCGACGCCACCCGGACGCGCGCGAGCGTCGCGATGGATTCGAACTCGCTGCTCGCCCCCGTCGGGCAGACCACCACCGGCTCGCTGTGGGCCTTCGACCGCGGCACGACCGTCGAGCCGCCGGCGGCGCTGATCCCGCCGGACGCGGGCGGGATGTGGCGCGTGATCGTGCTGCTCGTGCAGGGACTGATCGTCGGCTTCACGCTGCTGCTGGCCATCCCGACCACGCGGTCGGCCGACCGCGTCTCCGAGCTGAACTCCCGGCGCCCGGCGCGCAAGCACGGCGGGGAGCCTCCCGCCATCGAGCCGGACGACGAGCCGGACCCGCCGTCGGACGGCGACCTGCCCGTCTCGGGCGAGAGCCTCGACGAATGGGACGCGGAGCCGGAGGACGAGGCCGTCGTCGAGTCCGCGGACGAGGACGAGGCGCGCGAGGCGCACCCCGAGCCGGAGGAGACCACGGCCCCGAAGCCCGAGCCGAGCCAGGTCACGGCGCCTGAGCCCGCGCTGGCGGAGCCCGCGCTTCCGGAGCCCGCCACGGGGCCGAACGCCACCGCCCACGACTTCGCCCTCCAGGCCGCCGTCTCGTTCGACGCCCCGACCACGCTGGAGGAGGGCCTCGACGAGACCATCATCCGGCCCCGTCCCGCCATCGAGAGGAGCGACCGTGGCTGACCGCCGAGCCCTCGCCCAGGGCGGCGTCCGCGCGATCGGAGGCCTCGTCGGCATCGGGATCGCCGCCGCGGTCATCGCCGGCGCGACCCTGCTCCCGCTGTCCGGCTTCGCGATCGACGCGCCGTCGAAGACCGTCCACCCGGTCCCCGCCGACCAGCAGCGCGTGTGCCCCGGCCCCGCGCTCGCCCTCGCCGCCGACACCGGCCAGGCGTCGCAGCCGAGCGCCATCGGCAGATTCTCGACCGTCTACGGCACCGACGGTCCCGACACCCAGACCAGGAACCTCAAGCCGGACGCCTCCACCGACTCGGCCGACCAGGCCCCGCTGGCGCTGACGGCCGCGACCCCGCAGGGCGCGACCCGTCCTCCGCTCTTCGCCGGCGCCCAGGTCCAGAACGTCACCAGCCAGGACCTCGCCGGGCTGGCCGCGGCCTCCTGCGCCGAGGCGAGCGCCGACAGCTGGCTCGTGGCCGGCGCGACCACCCTCGGCCAGACGAGCCTCGTGCTGCTGTCCAACCCGACCTCCGTCGATGCGACCGTCAACCTCGACATCTACACCGAGACCGGCCGGGTCGCCGCGCCGGGCGCGACCGGCATCGTCGTCCCCGCCGGAGCGCAGAAGGTCGTTCCGCTCGCGGGCCTCGCGCCCTCCGCCACCGCCCCCGTGGTCCACGTGACCACCACCGGCGGCGCCGTCGTGGCCACCATGCAGCAGAGCTTCGAGCAGGGCATCGACCCGCGCGGCCTGGAGCTCGCCGGCCCCACGGGCCTGCCCTCCCGGGTGCAGACCATTTCCGGGGTGACGATCGCCTCGCTCGCCGCCGTCACCGCCGCGCAGTCCGCGGAGGCCGTCAGCGTCGAGTTCCCGACCGTGCGCGTCTTCGTGCCGGGGACCCAGGACGCCCAGATCACGATCGGCGCCGTGGGGGAGGCCGGCACGGCTGCGGGCAACTCGTACGCGCAGACCGTGAAGGCGGGCAATGTCGCCGAGATCCCGCTCGACCATCTCAAGGACGGGAACTTCGACGTCACCGTCCGATCGAGCGTCCCCGTCGTCGCCGCCGTCCGCACGTCGGTCATCGGGACCAAGACCCGTGACTTCGCGTGGTTCGTGTCCGCCCCGCCGATCACGGACTCCCAGCTCGTCGCCGTGCCGCCGGGACCCGGAGCGCGCCTGCACTTCGCCAACGCCGCCGACAAGGACGTCACGCTGAAGATCCAGCCGGCGTCCGGCGCACCGTTCTCCCTCAGGGTGCCGGCGGAGGGCGGCGCCGGCGCGGCGGTCGCCACCGGGCGGTACACGATCACCGGAGGCGACGGCCTCGTGGCCGGCGTCAGCTTCGCCGCGGACGGGGTGTCGAGCGCGTTCGCGGTCTCGCCCGCGGGCCCGCTCGCGGCCCCGATCGAGGTCTACCCGCACTGAGGCCGGGCTGCGACCGCGGTCCGGCTCAGAAGTGCCGGAAGCGGTCGGGCGCGAGGTCCCACGGGTCCTTGCCGAGCAGCTCGGCGACGGCGCGGAAGACGCAGCCCTCGATGTACATCCGGCGGTGCAGGTCGTCGTCGCGGTGCAGCTTGGTCAGCCGCTGGATGGGCACCCGGTAGAGCACGACACGCCTGCGCGCGTGGTCGACATACCAGCGGTCCACGCCGTCGCTCCCGGTGTTGCCCACCGGCGTGGCAGCGACCTCGAAGTGCACGTCCGCCAGCTCGTCCGGCCAGACGCCCTTGAGGTAGTCGGCGGTGGAGGCCACGGTCATGTCGAAGAAGTCGATGCGGTTCTGCAGCATCGGCAGATGCGGCCCGGTGACCGGCCCGCGCGCGCCGCGGCCGTGACGGCTGCGCCACCGGCTGGTCGCCGGAGGGTTGCTGCTGGTGCGGCGGTTGCGGGGCATGTCGCAATCCTACGTCGGCGGGGCTCCGGTAGTCTGAGGCCGATGTTGAGTCGCCCGTGTTCCCGTGTCGCGTGTCCGCGCGACGCTGTGTCGACGCTGACGTACGTCTACGCGGACTCGATGGCGGTGCTCGGCCCGCTCAGCCTCAATCACGAGCCGCACTCGTACGATCTGTGCGCCATCCACGCGGAGCGGCTGTCGGCCCCGCAAGGCTGGCAGATCGTCCGCCACGAGGTCTTCGGCGAGATCAAGTAGTGTGACCGGGTGCACACATCTGACTCGATCGACGACTACCGCGACGCCCTCTCCGGAGTGATCAAGACCTACGATGTGCGCGGGCTGGTCGGCAGCGGCCTGACCCCCGAAATCGTGACCGCGATCGCCGCCGCGTTCGTCGACGAGATCGGCGCTGCCGGGTCGGAGGTCGTGGTCGGCCACGACATGCGTGACTCCTCTCCGGAGTTCGCCGCCGCGTTCGCGCGGGGCGCGCAGGCCCGCGGCGCGGACGTCGTGTCGATCGGGCTGTGCTCCACCGACGAGTCCTACTTCGCGTCCGGCGCGCTGCAGGCGCCCGCCGCGATGTTCACCGCGAGCCACAACCCCGCCACCTACAACGGCATCAAGCTCTCCCGCGCCGGTGCGCAGGGCCTCAGCCTCGACACCGGCCTCGCCGCCGTCCGCGACCGCGCGGCCGTCTACCTGGCCGAGGGGATGGAGCCCGTCGCCGAGCCCGGCTCGTACCGCGAGCAGGACGTGTTGGCCGACTACGCCGCGTACCTGCGCGGCCTGGTCGACCTCAGCGACATCCGACCGATCAAAATCGTCGTGGACGCGGGCAACGGCATGGGCGGGCTGACCGTCCCCGCCGTGCTCGGCGAGGCGGCCGGGCTGCCCGCTCTGCCCATCGAGATCGTCCCGCTGTACTTCGAGCTCGACGGCACCTTCCCGAACCACGAGGCGAACCCGCTGGAGCCGGCGAACCTGGTCGACCTCCAGGCGGCGGTCGTGGAGCACGGCGCCGACCTCGGCCTCGCCTTCGACGGCGACGCGGACCGCTGCTTCGTCGTGGACGAGACCGGAGGCGCGGTGTCGCCGTCCGCCGTGGCCGCGATCGTCGCCCTCCGCGAGATCGACCGCGCCCGCGCGGAGGACCCGGACGCCGAGATCACGGTCATCCACAACCTGATCACCTCCAACATCGTCCCGGAGACGATCGAGGCCGCAGGCGCGACGGCCTACCGCACGCGGGTGGGCCACTCGCTCATCAAGGCGGCCATGCGCGAGTCGGGCGCGGTCTTCGGCGGAGAGCACTCCGCGCACTACTACTTCCGCGACTTCTGGAGCGCCGACAACGGCATGCTGGCCGCGATGCACATGCTGGCCGAGTTCGGAGCGCAGGAGCGCCCGCTGTCCGAGCTGGCGGCGGCGTACACGCCGTACTCGCAGTCGGGCGAGATCAACTCGACGGTGGAGGACGTCCCCGCCGCCTACGCGCGCGTCGTGGAGGCGTTCACCGGCCGCGCCGAGTTCGACGAGCTGGACGGCCTGACCATCACCGGCTACACGGACGAGACCGAGCCGTTCTGGTGGTTCTCGGTGCGCCCGTCCAACACCGAGCCGCTGCTGCGCCTCAACGTGGAGGCGGCGGACGCCCCCACGATGACCCGCATCCGCGACGAGGTGCTGGCGCTCATCCGCGCCGAATAACACCCTCCCGCCGTCATCGGACTGGTGCGATAACGCGGGCATGGGAGAATGTCGGCATGCCTTCCGCCGTCACTGACACCTCCCTGCCGTTCCGCGTCGCCGACCTCTCGCTCGCCGAGGCGGGCCGGCACCAGATCCGGCTCGCCGAGAACGAGATGCCCGGCCTGATGGCCCTCCGCGAGGAGTTCGGCCCCTCCCAGCCGCTCGCCGGCGCCCGCATCGCCGGCTCGCTGCACATGACCGTGCAGACCGCCGTGCTGATCGAGACCCTGGTCGCCCTCGGCGCGCAGGTGCGCTGGGCGAGCTGCAACATCTTCTCCACCCAGGACGAGGCCGCTGCGGCCATCGCGGTCGGCCCCACCGGCACGCCGCAGGCGCCCGCGGGTGTCCCCGTCTTCGCGTGGAAGGGCGAGACCCTCGACGAGTACTGGTGGTGCACCCAGCAGATCTTCGACTGGAGCGCGGAGGCCGCTGTCGCCGGCGCCGACTGGACCGGCCCCAACCTCATCCTCGACGACGGCGGCGACGCCACCCTGCTGGTCCACAAGGGCCGCGAGTTCGAGCTCGCCGGCGCCGTGCCGGCCGACGCGGAGGGCGACAGCCACGAGTACCGCGTCATCCTCGCCGCCCTGCGCGCCTCCCTGGCGACGTCGCCCGACCGCTGGACGCGCGTCGCCGACGGCATCCTCGGCGTCACCGAGGAGACCACGACCGGCGTCCACCGCCTCTACGAGCTGGCCAAGCACGGCGAGCTGCTGTTCCCGGCGATCAACGTCAACGACTCGGTCACCAAGAGCAAGTTCGACAACAAGTACGGCATCCGCCACTCACTGCCGGACGGCCTCAACCGCGCGACCGACGTGCTCATGGGCGGCAAGGTCGCGTTCGTCGCCGGCTACGGGGACGTCGGCAAGGGCGCGGCGGAGGCGCTGCGGGGCCAGGGCGCGCGCGTCATCGTCAGCGAGGTCGACCCGATCAACGCCCTCCAGGCGGCGATGGACGGCTTCCAGGTGACCACGCTGGAGTCGGTCATCGACCAGGTGGACATCGTCATCACCGGCACGGGCAACGTGAACGTCGTGACGCTCGACCACATCCTCGCGATGAAGCACCTCGCGGTCGTCGCGAACGTCGGCCACTTCGACAACGAGATCGACATGGCCTCCCTGGAGTCGCTGCCCGGCGCCGAGAAGGTGGAGATCAAGCCGCAGGTGCACGAGTGGCGGCTGCCGAACGGCCGCAGTGTCCTGGTGCTGTCCGAGGGCCGCCTGATGAACCTGGGCAACGCCACCGGCCACCCGAGCTTCGTGATGAGCAACTCGTTCGCCAACCAGGTGCTCGCCCAGCTCGAGCTCTTCGTCTCGACCGAGAACTACCCGATCGGCGTCTACGTGCTGCCGAAGCACCTGGACGAGAAGGTCGCGCGCCTCCACCTCGCCGCCCTCGGCGTGAATCTGACCACCCTCACGGACGAGCAGGCCGCCTACATCGGCGTGCCGGTCGACGGCCCGTACAAAGTCGACCACTACCGCTACTGATGGCGCTCGACTTCGCAGACCGGGAGCTCCCCGGCGGCCTCCTCCTGCGCCTGCGCCGGGAGGAGGACGCCCCGGCGCTCGCCGCCGCCTACGTCCGCAACCGCGGCCACCTGGCCCCCTGGGACCCGACGCGCTCGGAGGAGTTCTTCACCGAGGCCGGGCAGCGCACCCGCACGCTGGAACTCCTGGCGCTCCGTTCGCTGGAGACCGCGGTGCCGCTCGTGATCGTGGACGGTGATGAGATCGCCGGAGGGATGGACCTCAGCAACATCGTCCGCGGCGCCTTCCAGAGCGCGATGGTCGGCTACTGGCTCGACCGCGGCCACACCGGCCGCGGCCTGGCGTCGGTGGCGCTGACCGCCCTGCTCGACGCGGCCCGCGACGACTACGCCCTGCACCGCGTGCAGGCGGCGACCCTGCTGGCCAACCACGCCTCCCAGTCGGTCCTCACACGCGCAGGTTTCGAGCGGATCGGCGTCGCGCCGAACTACCTGAAGATCGCCGGGCGCTGGCAGGACCACGTGCTGTTCCAGAAGATCCTGCACGACTGAGCAGGCGTCCGGAGGGAACTCGTCACACCTCCGCGAACGCCCGCACCGGGAACGTCCCGAACCCCTCCACCGCCGGCGGCGCCGCCGTGAAGTGCGCGCCGCGGGCGGGCAGGTCGCCGAGCCGGGTCAGGTGCTCCACGACGTGGATGCCGTGCGCCAGCAGGATGCTGTGCGCCGGGCGCGAGCCGCCGCTCTCGGTGTCGTCGATGTTGAGGGAGTCGATGCCGACGAGCGTCACGCCCGCGTTCGCCAGGTGCTGCGCGCCGGCCTCCGTGAGGTAGGGCGCACCGGTCGCGTAGTCCGGCGTTCCGAAGCGGGTGTCCCAGCCGGTGTGCAGCAGCACGGCCGTGCCGGCCAGGTCGCGGTCGTAGAACGCCGACGCGGGGATGCCGCGCTCGGCGGCGTCCGCCAGGTGGAACACTTCGGCGGGCAGCCCGACCAGGGTCGCGAGGTCGAGCGAGGCGAGGTCGCCGCCGTCCGCGTAGCGGTGGTAGGGGCTGTCGAGGTACGTACCGGTGTTGCCGATCATCGTGATGACATCCATCGCGAACTCGGTGCCGGGGGCGTAGCGCGCGCGGGAGTCCTCCCGGGTGAGGTGCGGGGTGATGACCGGCTCGGGGAGGCCGGGGTAGGTGACCAGTCCGGCGCGGATGCGGTGGCTGAGGTCGACGACGCGGCGCGCCGGGGAGCCGGGCGACGGTGTCTCCATCCCACGGCTGCCGCGGTGCTGCTCGGCCACGATCCGCAGGTCCCGCAGCTCGACGGCGCCGACGAGCGCGAGGCCGAGGTGACGGACGAACAGCTCGGCGACCTCCTCCTCGCCGACCGACGCCGATGGCACGTCGAGCCGGAACCCCTCCGCGGTCAGCCCGCCGCCGTTGACGAACGACACGCTCGCGTCGAAGTGGGCACGGTACTCGGTCATCGGCGCTCCTGGGTGTGCGGATGGGGTCAGCGGTGCGGGACGCGTCAGCGATCGGGGAAGGAGTGCGGCAGCGCGTCGAGCACCGGCTCCAGGCGCTGCAGCCGCTCGGCCTCCAGCGCCAGCCCCGAGGCGTCCCGCTGCCGGCGGAGAACGGCCACCGCGACGAGGAACGCCTCGGCGTCGACCTGCGGCAGCGGCGACACGTACGGCGCCGCCTCGCGGGCGAGCTCAGTGCTCAGCCCGTACCGGGCGGCGGGGGTGAGCTGCGGAGCCTGCCGCACGAACTGCGCGATCCGGCGCGACAGCCGGTCGGGCAGCCTCCCGACGTCCGCGTTCTGCGCCCAGCCGGCGAGCTGCGGCGGCAGGTACAGCGTGAGCGGCTGCGGGTGCGGGACGCGCTCGAGCTGGCTGTAGGTGCCCGCCAGCAGGTCGCCGAGGCGCTTGGAGCGCGAGTTGAGGAGGCCGGTCAGCGCGGCGATGCCGCCGAAGGTCAGGTAGATCTCGAGCACGCCGGCGAGGGCGCGGATGAACGCGTGACGGAAGCCGATCGCGCCGCCGTCGTCGCGCACGATGCGGGCGCCGACCGCCAGCCTGCCGAGCGAACGGCCGCGGGTCAGCAATTCCATCCCGGTCGGGAGGATCACCATTCCGAACACCAGGATGAGGATGATCAGCGCGCGTACCAGCGCCTGGTCGAGTCCGCCGCCGGTTCCCACCAGGATGAGGATCAGCCCGAGCATGACGAGCATCGAGAACAGCCAGTCGATGATCGTCCCTGCCGCGCGGAGGATGTAGCTCGCCGGCTTGACGTCCAGGGTGACGGCCTCGCCCGTGACCAGCTCGCGCTCGGGCGCGGGACCCCCCGTCGAGAGGCTCGCCGTCGAAAGGCCCCCACTCGGGAGGAGGGGCGCGGATGCCGTCATGGCTATCATTCAAGCAGATGGATCTCGACGCATACACTGCCGCGCACAGCGCCGACTGGGAGAGGCTCTCCCGGCTGGCCCGCCGCCGACGCCTGGACGGCCGCGACGCCGACGAGCTGATCGACCTGTACCAGTCCGGGGCGGCCGATCTGTCGGCCATCCAGACCAGCGCGGGCTCGACAGCGGTGGGGGACCGGCTCTCGGTCACGCTCGCCTCGGCCCGGCTGCGCTTCACGGGCGCGGGCTCGAATCTGTTCTCGCAGCTGCCGCGGTTCTTCGCCCTGCAGCTCCCCGCGGCGCTCTACCGGATCCGCTGGATCGTGCTGGCCGTCGCGGTCGCGACCGTGATCGTCTCCACCCTGTACGCGCTCTGGATCAGCGGCAACCCGGAGGTGCTGCGCAACCTCGGCGACGACGCCGCCCTGAAGCAGTATGTGAACCACTCGTTCGTCGACTACTACTCGAACAATCCCGCGGCGTCGTTCGCGGGCCAGGTGTGGACCAACAACGCCTGGATCGCCGCGCAGTGCATCGCGTTCGGGATCACCGGGCTGTGGGTGCCGTACGTGCTCATCCAGAACGCGGTCGGGATCGGCACGGCGGCCGGGGTCATGTTCGCCTACGGCCGCGGCGACGTGCTGTTCTCGTACATCCTGCCGCACGGCCTCCTGGAGCTCACCAGCGTGTTCGTCGCCGCCGCGGCGGGCCTGCGGATCTTCTGGGCCTGGATCGCGCCGGGCGCCCGCACGCGCGGGCAGGCGCTCGCCGAGGATGGCCGCGCGCTGTTCACGGTCGCGATCGGCTGCGTGATCAGCCTGTTCGTCTCCGGCCTGATCGAGGGCTTCGTGACGCCGTCCGCGCTCCCGGTGTGGCTGAAGATCGCCATCGGCGCGCTCGCGCTCGCGGCGTACCTCTTGTACATGCTGTTCGTCGGCGGCCGCGCCGTGCGCGCCGGCGAGACCGGCGACCTCACCGAGTTCGAGGCCGGCGACCGCCGCGTCGTCGCCGGCTGAGCCACACGATTCGTGCCGAATGTCGCGTTTCGCGGCGCCAAAGGCACGATTCGTGCCGAATGTGCCGGCCGCGATTCGTGCCGAATGCGCGCAATAACGGCGTCGAAGGCGCGATTCGGCAGGAATGTGCGGGCGCTCAGAGGCGGCCGGCGGCCTTCAGCGCGAGGTAACGGTCGGCGAGGGCCGGCGGGAGGTCGGCGGGGGAGCCCGTGACCACCTCGCCGCCCAGGCGGCGCACGGCGGCCGACACACGCGCCACGTCGAGCAGCGCCCGTTCGGCGGAGGCTGCTCGGTAGACGTCCTCGCGGCGGTCGCGCTGCGTCGTCGCGGCCTCCGTGTCCGGGTCGGTCACGCTCGCCACCAGCACGAGGTGCTTGCGGGTGAGCTGCGGCAGCACGGAGAGGAGGCCGCGCGAGCCTGCCGGCGCGTCCAGCGAGGTCAGCAGCACGACGAGCGAGCGCTGGCTGGTCAGCGTCCCGACCTGGGCGGGCACGGCCGACCAGTCCATCTCGATGAGCGCGGGCTCGATGCCCGCCATCGTGTCCACCATCCGAGAGAGCAGCTCGGACCCGGCCGCCCCCTGCACGCGGCCGCGGACGACGCGATCGTACGCCACCAGGTCGACCCGGTCGCCGGCCCGGGAGGCCAGCGCCGCCAGTAGCAGCGACGCCTCGAACGCGGTGTCGATGCGCGGCTCGTCCGCGATGCGCGCCGCCGAGGTGCGGGCGGTGTCGATCACCAGCACCACACGCCGATCGCGCTCCGGCCGCCAGGTGCGGACCATCACCCGGGCGCCGCGGCCTCCGGTCGGGTCGTGCCGCCGGGCGGTCGCCCGCCAGTCGATCGACCGCACGTCGTCGCCGCGCACATACTCGCGCAGGGAGTCGAACTCGGTGCCCTGGCCGCGCAGCATCACGCTCGTGGTGCCGTCCAGCTCGCGGAGCCGCGCCAGCCGTGACGGCAGGTGCTTGCGGGCGTTGAACGGCGGCAGCACGCGGATGCGGCCGGGGGCGGAGAGCGTTGCCTGCCGCGCCCAGAGGCCCAGCGGCCCCAACGCGCGAACGGTGACCTGCTCCACCCGGCGCTCGCCGCGCCGCCACGGTGTCAGCGACGCCACGACGCGGCGGCGCTCGCCGGCCGGGACGCTGATCGCGGTGCGCGTGGGCTCCGCACCGGCCGACGGCTCCCACGCGTCGCGCAGCACGCCGCGCAGAGTCCGCGCGCCGGTGTTGGTCACGAAGAGCTCGCTCGCGGCCTCCGCGCCCAGGCGGACCCGAGCCGGCAGCTCCCTGCTCAGCCGCAGCCGGCGTGGGGAGGCCGCCAGCGCGAGGTCGATCGCTCCCAGCACCAGGCACAGCAGCACCCAGCCGCCGAGCGCGGCGTAGGCGGGCCCCGTCGCGCCGCCGAGCAGCACGACGGGGACGACGCCCAGCGCGAGCAGGGCGACGAAACGTCCGGACACGGTCATCGTCGGGGCCTAGATCGGAACCTGGACCTGCTGCACGATCGAGCGCAGCACGGCGTCGGCGCCCACGCCCTCCAGCTCCGCCTCCGGACGGAGCTGGATGCGGTGCCGCCAGACCGGCACGAGCATCGCCTGGACGTGGTCCGGCGTGATCGAGTCGTAGCCGGACAGCCACGCCCAGGACTTTGCGGCGGCGAGCAGGGCGGTCGTGCCGCGCGGGCTGACGCCGAGGCGCACCGAGGGGCTGCGGCGGGTGGCGCGGGCCAGGTCGACGATGTAGGCGAGCACGTCCGGGTTCGCGCCGACGGCGGCGGCAGCGGCCCGTGCGGACTCGAGCTGCCGGGCGTCGAGCACCGGCGTCACGCCCGCCCCGGCGAGGTCGCGCGGGTTGAAGCCGGCCGCGTGCCTGCGCAGCACCTCCACCTCGGCCTCGCGCTCCGGCACGTCGAGGGTGAGCTTCAGCAGGAACCGGTCGAGCTGGGCCTCCGGCAGCGTGTAGGTGCCCTCGTACTCGATCGGGTTCTGGGTGGCCGCGACGATGAACGGGTCGGGGAGGCGGCGGCTCACGCCGTCGACGCTGACCTGACGCTCCTCCATCGCCTCCAGCAGGGCCGACTGGGTCTTCGGCGGCGTGCGGTTGATCTCGTCCGCGAGCAGGATGTTCGTGAACACCGGGCCCTCGCGGAACACGAACCCGCCCGTCTGCGCGTCGTAGACGAGCGAGCCGGTGACGTCGCCCGGCATCAGGTCGGGCGTGAACTGGATGCGCGTGGTCGTCAGGCTCAGCGCCTCGCTGAGCGCGCGCACGAGCAGCGTCTTCGCGACACCGGGCACACCCTCCAGGAGCACGTGGCCGCGGGCGAGCAGCGCGATGATCAGGCCCGTGACCGCGCCCTCCTGGCCGACGACGGCCTTGCCCACCTCGGCGCGCACCCGCGCCAGGGCGTGCCGCAGGTCGGAGGAGCCGGGCGTCGGCGGCGCCGCGGCGCCGTCCGGTGCTGCCGAGGCCGAGTGGGAGCCGGTCGTGAGGTCGGTCATGGTTCCATTCTTCCGGTCGTTCGCCGAGTGTGTGGAGTGTGCGGAGAGTGCGGCGAGGCGGCGTCGGCCGTCGCGCTTTCGAGCTCGGCCAGCCGGTCGGAGAGCTCGACGAGCTCCCGGTCGCTGCCCGGACGCTGTTCCAGGAGCAGGTAGCGGATGCCGGCGTGGTCGCGGCCGGTGATCGCGGCGACGGCGTCGGCGACCTCCTCAGTGGTGGCCACGCGCGGGAGGCCGACCTGGGAGGCCAGGCGGCCGATCGCCCCGATGCGCAGGGCGTCGGCGGCGCGGAGCCGTGCGGACGACCGCTGGTACAGGCGGGCGCGGCCCTCCCGGGTCTCGCCGGCGCGCACGACGACGGGGAGGTGTTCGACCACCAGCGGCCCGAAGCGGCGCCCGCGCCAGACGGCGGCGGCGACGAACACCAGCGTCAGCAGTAGGAGGACCGGCGTCACCCAGCCCGGTGTCAGCGTCGCGAGGTCGGGCGGCCCGGTGACCGGCCGGTCGAGCAGGCCGGGCAGGTACCAGACCAGCGTGCGGTGCTCGCCGAGGAGCCCGAGGCCGAGGGCGGCGTTGCCGAGCCGGTCGACGCCGTCGTTCATGAGGGTGGCGGCGGACCCGAGCAGGTAGACGGTGCGGCCGTCGTAGGTCGTGTGCACGAGGGACGCGCGGCCTCCCGACGCCACGAAGCAGGCGGTGGCGTCGCCGGTCACGCGGAAGCTGCCGGGTGACGCGACGCCCTTGGTGTTGGCGGTGGGCCGCGGGTCGATCCGGACTGCGCGCTGGGCGACGGGCAGGTCGCAGCCGGCTGCGGCCGTGGAGCCGGGGTCGCCCGCCGCGTGCACGCCCGGGGCGAGGGCCTGCAGCGCGGCGAAGTCGGGCTCGACCAGCACGATGGTGCTCGCGATCGAGGTGAGCTGGTCGTAGCCCTGCCGGTCGAGGTTGCCCGCCGGGTCGTAGACGAGCACGGTGGTGTCGTCTCCCGCGGCGGCGCGCACCTCGTCGAGCGTCCCGGCCGTGCGCACGGTCACGCCCTGCTGGCCGAGCACCTGCACGAGGGCCTTGCCGCCGGCGGGGCCGGGGTTGGTGGCGCTCAGCGGGTCGCCGCCGATGCCGCGGTCGCCGTTCAGCAGCACGCCGGACAGCCCGACGATCACGGCGATGACGGCGAGGACGATCCACGGCACGGCGCGGCGCGCGGTGCGACGGACGGTGGGGGAGACCGCGGGAGCGTCGGCCGGGCCGGCCTCCGGCGCGGGCGGGCGCTCGGCTTCTGGTGCGAGGGTTCCGGTCATGCCAGGGTTCCGGTCATGCTCTCGGGGGCTTCCTGGGCCGGCCGCACCCGCTGGAGCCGCCCGTCGAGGTCGAGGAGGTGCCGGTATCCGGCCCCGGAGCCAGGTCGGTCGAGGTAGCGCACCTCGTCGAAGGTCCGGGCCGCCTGGCGCAGCTCGGCCGCCTCCGCGGCCGCCGCACGCGAGGCCTGAGAGGCGAACTCGGTCGCGGTGGTGCCGGGGCGGACCTCCACCAGGGTGCGCTCGTCGAGTGCGGCCGCGATGGCGCGGAACTGCTCCTCGATCGCGAGCGGCCAGTCCTCGGCGCGCGCCGCGTCGGCCGCCGACCGCCGCAGCTCGTCCGCCGACCGCGCGTCGCCGGCGCCGAACAGCGCGCGCGGTGCGGACGCCGCCCGCCGGTTGACCCTGGGCCGGCCGAACACGAGGAACGCAACCACGATGACGGCCGCGACGATCAGCACGACCACGACGAGGAGCACAGGACTCGCAGACCCGGTCGGACCGTTCAGCAGCGACGCGAGCCAGTCCTGCACCGCCTTGGAGGCGATGTCGAACCAGGTCGGCTTCGCCGTCTGGTACTCCGGCTTGGCGAGCTCGTTGCGGATCCAGTCCTGCGCCTGCGGCGAGCTCGGATCGACCGGGATGTCGAGGTGCACGCTCAGGCGCCCGGCCAGCCCGCGTTCGGGGCGGTCGCGTTCGGAGCGGTCGCGCTCGGCGCGGGCTGCGTGAACGGATCCGGCAGCTCCTGACCGGTCTGCCTGGCCTCCACGAACCGCACGAGCTCCAGGTCGAGGCCCTCCTTGCGCATCCGGAGGTCGATGTAGATCAGGCCGAGGGCGGCGGACTGGACGACGCTGCCGATCGCGCCCACGATCGCGCCGACGATCGCCGACAGCCCGTTCACGCCGAGCTGGCTGATGATGGCCTGACTGTACGAGTTCGGATCGGCGGTGCTGAGCGAGGTCGGCGCGAAGATGCCGCCCAGCATCCCGCCAATGATCGCGAACGGGAACGCGATGACCTGGGTCACGGCGTAGATGATCATCGCCAGCAGCACGATCACCCCGAACGTGCGCCAGAAGTAGCCGGTCGTGAGCCGCCAGGAGCGGGCGATCGCGGAGCGGAACGGGAGGCGCTCGATGACGAGCGCGCTCGGCACGATCGAGAGCTTGGTGTAGAGCCAGATGAAGACGGCCAGCAGGCCGAGGCTTCCGCCGATCCCGACCAGGACCGCGCCGAGCACTCCGGCCGTGCCGCCGAGCATCGCGAGGGCGATGATGATGGAGACCACGAGCGCGAGGGCGACCAGCCAGAACAGCGACCACAGGAAGGTCCAGCCGACCAGCGCGCCGAACCGGGAGCGGATGAGCTGCCAGAGCGCGCGCAGGTTCAGCTTCTCACCCAGCGTCTCGCGCGACACCTCGGCGACGATGATGCCCTGGAGGAGCGCGCCGAAGATCCCCGAGATGACGATGACGAGGACACCGAGCACGATGCTGCCGCCGACCGCGCCGGCGGTGATGGTGCTGCGATCGGCGGCGTCAGCCGTCGCGACCCGGGAGAAGAGGAGGTAGAGGCCGCCGTAGAGGATCGCGGTGACGAGGATCGCGGGGACCCCCTGGAGCAGGAGGGCCGCGCCGACGGTGATCTTCGGGTTGCGGCGCAGCGCCTGGAACGGCGCGCCGAGCAGGTTCCCGAACGACAGCGGGCGCAGCGGGATGAGTCCCGGCTTCGGCGGCGGAGCCCAGCCGGGCTGAGCGCCCGTGGCGTACGGCTGCTGCCAGCCCTGCTGCTGCCATGCCTGCTGCTGGTAGTCGTACTGCGGGTACCCGGGCTGTTGCGGGTAGTCCGGCTGCTGGGGGTAGCCCTGCGGCGGCGGGTAGCCAGGCTGCTGGGGGTAGCCCTGCTGCGGCGGGTAGCCAGGCTGCGGCGGCTGCTGCGGATACCCCGGCTGCTGCGGATACCCCGGCGCGTACTCTCCGTACCGCGGCTGCTCCGGCGCAGGCCCACCCGCCTGCTGCCCTGCAGGCGCGGAGCCGTCGGCCCCCGTGCCCTGGCCGTCCGGATCCCCGGACTCCCCAGGTGCCCGCCAGCTCTGGTCGTCGCTCACGCCGTGCCTCTCATCCCCCGTGTGGTGCGGTGCTCCCATGCTGGCACATCCACCGTCCCAGCGATGCCCCGTCCATAGGGCACGTGGACAACCCGGTTCTCCACAGTCTCGACGTGCCCACAGCCCGCATCGGGCCGGCATACAAGGCTCGCGCAGCCTCCTCGACTACGCTTGACCCGTTACAGCTGCGGCCCGCGCCGCCCGAGAGGGGTTCAGGGGAATCTTCGGACATGACTAGTCGCATCCTGGTGGTCGACGACGACACCGCCCTCGCCGAGATGATCGGCATCGTGCTCCGCACCGAGGGATTCGACCCCGTGTTCTGCGAGGACGGCGCGCAGGCGCTCGACATCTTCCGCGCGGCCAAGCCCGACCTCGTCCTCCTCGACCTGATGCTGCCCGGCCTCGACGGCATCGAGGTGTGCGGCCGCATCCGAGCCGAGTCCGGCACGCCCGTCATCATGCTCACCGCCAAGTCCGACACCGCGGACGTCGTCAAGGGCCTGGAGTCCGGCGCCGACGACTACATGGTCAAGCCGTTCAACCCCAAGGAGCTGGTCGCCCGCATCCGCACCCGGCTGCGCCCGGCCCCGACCAGCCCGCCCGCCGAGCAGCTCCGCGTCGGCGACCTCGTCGTCGACGTCGCCGGTCACGAGGTCCGCCGCGGCGACTCCCGCATCGCACTCACCCCGCTCGAGTTCGACCTCCTGCTCGCACTGGCCTCCAAGCCCCAGCAGGTGTTCACCCGCGAGATGCTGCTGGAGCAGGTCTGGGGCTACCACTACAAGGCCGACACCCGGCTGGTGAACGTGCACGTCCAGCGCCTGCGCGCCAAGGTGGAGCAGGACCCGGACAACCCCAAGATCGTCATGACCGTGCGCGGGGTCGGCTACCGCGCCGGCGCGGCGACCTGACCGGGAGCCCGCGATGCGCTTCCGGTGGCCCGACAGGGAGTGGTGGCGGCAGGTGCCGTCCGAACTGTCGCGCCTCTGGAGGCGCTCTCTGCAGCTCCGCACGGTCACGATCACGGTGCTCCTGACCGGCGTCGCGATCCTCGTCACGGGCGTCTACATGGCGCTCAGCATCAGCAACGACCTCTACCAGTCACGGCTGGATCAGGCGCTCCGCGACTCCAGCCGGGCCACCACGGCCGCGCAGTCGACGCTCAACGCGTCCGACATCTCGTCCAGCGACGCCGGCAAGAACCTGCTCAGCTCCACTCTTCAGTCCGTGCAGGCGTCGACCTCCAGCCGCCTGATCGCGGCGTATCGCGTCCCCGGCCAGGACACCAGCGTGCTCGCCCCGCCCGACCGCGGCAGCCCCGCGCTCAACCCGGTCATCTCCCAGGAGCTGCGCACCGCCGTCGAGAACGGCGGGACCAAGCAGTTCTACCAGTCGGTCGCGCTGCCGGCGACGTCGGACTCCACCGATCCAGGGATCGTCGTCGGCACCCAGCTCACCCTGCCGTCGTACGGCCGCTACGAGCTCTACATCGGCTACAACCTGAGCGACTCGGAGAGCACCCTGCTGTTCGTCCAGAACACGCTGCTGCTCGCCGGGCTGGCGCTCATCGTCCTCATCGGCGCGATCACCTGGCTGATCGTGCGCTTCGTGGTCGAGCCCATCCGGGTGGCCGCACGGACCAGCGAACGGCTCGCCGCCGGCGACCTCGCAGTGCGCATCCCGGAGAAGGGCGAGGACGTCTTCGCCTCGCTGGCCCGCTCGTTCAATGGGATGGCGGACAGCATGCAGAGCCAGATCAACCAGCTCGCGACGCTGTCCCAGCTCCAGCAGCGGTTCGTGTCGGACGTGTCGCACGAGCTGCGCACGCCGCTGACCACCATCCGGCTGGCGGGTGACGTGATCTACGACCAGCGCGGCTCGTTCCCGCCCGCGACCTCCCGCACGGCCGAGCTGCTGCACACCCAGATCGAGCGGTTCGACCGGCTGCTCTCCGACCTCCTGGAGATCAGCAGATACGACGCCGGCTCCGTCGTGCTCGACCCGGAGCCCACGAACCTGGTGCGACTGGCGGAGGAGGTCGTCGACGAGCTGCGGACGCTCGCCGAGCAGAACGGCTCGGAGCTCCGCCTGGAGGCACCAGGCGGCTACTTCGACGTGGGCATGGACCCCCGCCGCATCCGCCGCGTCGTGCGCAACCTCATCGGCAACGCGATCGAGCACGGCGAGGGCGCTCCGGTGGTGGGTCTCCGTCGACAGCAACGAGACGGCGGTCGCGCTCGCCGTCCGCGACTACGGCATCGGCATGAGCCAGCAGGACGTCAACCACGTCTTCGACCGGTTCTGGCGTGCCGACCCGTCCCGCAAGCGCACGCTCGGCGGGACCGGGCTCGGCCTTGCCATCTCGCTGGAGGACGCCACCCTGCACTCGGGCTGGCTGCAGGTCTGGTCGATGCCAGCGCAAGGGTCGTGCTTCCGGCTCACCCTGCCCCGGTTCACCGGCAAGGGCATCATCGCCTCCCCGATCCCGCTGCCTCCCGTCGACGCGGGGACGAAGCCCGCGCGCCCCGAGGGGCCGGCGGCGGACGACACCGGCGCGCTCGACCGCGGGATGGGGAACCTCGATCCGGCGCCGCGGCCGGGAAGCGAGGCGCGCGCATGATCCGGAGGACGTCCCGCGGACTCGGCGCCGCCGTCGCCCTGGTGCTCGCCCTGGCGCTCGCGGCGTGCGCGAGCATCCCCGACACCGGGCCCGTGCGCCAGGGCGGTCCCGTCGCGCAGGTCAACGACCAGCTCGACCTCGACTTCAACCCGTCGCCGCCCGAGAACGGCGCGACGCCGCAGCGGATCGTGCAGGGCTTCATCGACGCGGCCTCCAGCCCGAAGAACAACTTCCAGATCGCCCGGGAGTACCTCACCCGGTCGACGGCGGCCTCCTGGAACCCGGACGAGTCGGTCACCGTGGACGACGGCCGCAGCCGCACCTTCGACCACAGCGGCAACCAGTGGTCGGTCGACGTCAGCCCGGTCGCCAACGTGGACAGCGCAGGCAGCTACCATCCCGTCGCGAGCAAGGCGCCGGTCGGGCTCAGCTACCAGGTGGCCAAGGAGAACGGCCAGTGGCGCATCTCCGCGGCGCCCGCCGGGGTGGTCATCGACGATCCGACCTTCCGCGCCGTCTACAGCCAGCAGACGCTCTACTTCTACAACGCGGACTACTCCTACTTGGTGCCTGACGCCCGCTGGTTCCCCGCCCGCGTCGCGACGGCGGCGACCCGCGTGGCGAGCGCTGTGCTCGCCGGGCCGGCCAAGTGGCTGAGCGGCGCCGTGATCAGCGCCTTCCCCCAGGGCACGCAGCTCGCGGTCCCCTCGGTCACGACGTCGAACGGCACCGCACACGTGGACCTCAGCTCGGAGGCCGGCCAGGCGAACCAGCTCCAGCTGCAGAGGATGCAGCTCCAGCTGGAACAGAGCCTCGGGTCGCTGGCGTCGTCCGTCCAGCTCTCGATCGAGGGCAACCAGCAGCAGGTGCCGCCCCTGCCGGACGGGTCGGTGCCTCAGCAGGATCCGCCCGTGGACTCGCACGCCGTGGTCTACCGCGGGGAGTCGTTCGGCCTCCTCAACGGCTCGACCATCACCCCGCTGAGCGGACTCAGCGACAAGGTGGTGGCACTGGCGCCCAGCGCCGCGACGGTGAACGCCGCGCGCGACGAGGTCGCGGTGCTGTCGCGCGGGGCCGCGGTGCTCGTGCGGAAGTCCGGCGATCCGGTGCACGTCGACATCCGCCCGGGGCTCATCGCGCCTGCGCTGGACAACCAGGGCTGGCTGTGGAGCGTGCCCGCCGCGTCCCCCGACGCGCTCCAGGTCGCCGGCGCCAACGGGCAGCCGCACGCCGTGAAGGTGGACTGGCCCGGCGCGGTCGGCATCGTCTCCCTCGCCGTCTCGCGCGACGGGACGCGGGTGGTGGCGATCGTGCGCACGGCGACGGGCTACTCGGTGGTCGCCGCGGGCGTCGTCCGCGGGTCGGACGGCCTGCCGACGTCCATCACGGCCCCGATCGAGCTCACGGTCGGCGACGGCATCCCGACCTCGATCGCCTGGACGGGCGAGCTCACGGTCGTGGTGCTCAGCGCGACGAACGGCGACGCGACCGGGATCGCCGAGCAGACCATCGGCGGCACGACGTCGACCACGACGGGCCCCGCGACCGGGCGGACGATCGTGGGGGCGGGCGGCCTGTCGCGCTACCTGGTGCTCGCGGGGGACGGGACGCTGCAGGCGCCCACCGGGAGCGGATGGCAGACGCAGGCGGACAAGGTCGGCGCGGTCGCGGTGCAGCTCGGGCAGCCCTGAGCTGTCCTGCACGGCTCGGTTGTCCTCCACAGCTGACGGCGATCCACGACTTGTACACGGATCTGGTGATCGATGCCCGGCCGCGCGCTGCCGCGGCGAGGCTGGATCCATGACGATCACCAACGCCTCACCTCGCCCCGCCCTCAGCCCGGGCCTCCGCTCGACCATCCACTCGACCATCCGCGACGCCGTCCTCGACGCCGGCGCCGTGCTGCTCCCGGTGAGCTGCGCGGGATGCGCCGCGCCCGACCGCGCGCTCTGCGCCGACTGCGCCCGCGCCCTCACCCCCGAGGTGCGGCAGCGCACCGTCAGCGGTGTCGCCGTGTGGTCGGCGCTGGACTACGACGACGTCCCGCGCACCGTGCTCCTCGCCTACAAGGACGGCGGGCGGGTGGACGCGGTGCGTGCTCTGGCCGGTGCCCTGGCTCCGGCGCTCGCCGCAGCGGGCGGCCCGCGCGGCCGCGGTGCCGTCCCCGTCCTGGTCCCGTCCACCCGCGCGGCGTGGCGGCGGCGCGGCTACCACCCGACGGGGATGGTGCTCGCGCGCACCAGGGCGCTCGCGCCTCCGCTGTGGCACGCGCTCCGGCTCACCAGGCAGACCGCCGACCAGGCGGCGCTCGGGAACGCCCAGCGCGCGGACAACCGTGCGGGCAGCATGGTCGCGTCCCGGCGGCTGCGCGGCCGGAGGTGCGTGATCGTCGACGACATCGTGACCAGCGGGGCCACGATCGCGGAGGCCGCGCGCGCGATCCGGTCGGCCGGCGGCACAGTGGGCGGCGCCGCGACCATCGCCCATACGCCGCGCCGGCGACGATGACCAGCCCCGCGCGGCATGGTCCAGCGGACGTTCAGCAGAATCGTGGAATTCACCCGCTGATCACGGTTCCGTTACGTGCGGGGGAGCACTACGGTGGTCGAAAAGGCGCGAGTGATCCGCCCTTCGTGATCCGGGCGGACATCACGCCGGATCAGGGAGGTCTTCATGGACATCAACATCGTCGGACGCAACCTGGGAATCACTGATCGCTTCCGTGAGTACGCGACGGAGAAGGCCGATAAAGTCGCGCATCTCGCCGAGCGGGCGATCTCCTTCGAGATCAAGGTCAGCAGGCACAACGAGAAGCTGGGTTCCCAGAACGGCGACGACCGGGTCGAGCTGACCCTGGTCGGACCACGAGCCGTCGTCCGGTCCGAAGCGACCGGAACGGACAAGTACGCCGCGTTCGACATCGCGCTCGGGAAGCTTCTCGAACGTGTCAGGAGGGCCAAGGACAGGCGCAAGGTGCATCGCGGGCAGCACCGGCCGACCTCGCTGCGCGAGGCGAGCACCGACGGCTTCAGCGCGGTCGGGCTCGCGGCGGCCCCGGTGTCGGTGCTCGACCAGGTGCGCACCGGCAATGTCCCCGTGGTCTCCGACGAGACGGCGGAGGTGGGGGAGACCGAAGAGGAGTACAGCCCGGTCGTGATCCGCCAGAAGGTCTTCGCGAGCATCCCGATGACCGTCGACGACGCCCTCTATTACATGGAGCTCGTGGGCCACGACTTCTACCTGTTCGTGGATCAGGAGACCAAGCGCCCGAGCGTCGTCTACCGCCGCAAGGGCTGGGACTACGGCGTGATCGCCCTCGACGACGATGCCGAGGAGCTGCAGGAGGTCGCGACCGCGAGCCGCAAGCTCGGCTGACGTCCGCGTCGATGGCGTGCGCCCAGGCGGCGCACGCCATCGGCATTCACCGGTCTCGCAGTGCCCTCCCAGGGACCTTGGGACGTGCTCCGGGGAGGACCAAGTACGATGTTCTCTATCGTCGGCGGAGTATGCCGTGCGGCGTGCGTCCGCCGTGGCGCGGGCATCACCGGCCCGATCGATCAAAATGGAGTGCATCAGTGGCCTCAGTTCTTGAAAAGGTTCTCCGCGTCGGCGAGGGACGCACCCTCCGGCGCCTGGAGGCGTACGCGAAGGCGGTCAACGCTCTCGAGGACGACTTCAGCGAGCTGACCGACGACGAACTCATGCACGAGACCGTCGAGCTGCGCGAGCGCTACAGCAACGGCGAGTCGCTGGACGACCTCCTCCCCGAGGCGTTCGCCGCCGTGCGCGAGGCGTCCAAGCGGACGCTCGGCATGCGCCACTTCGACGTGCAGATCATGGGCGGCGCGGCCCTCCACCTCGGCAACATCGCCGAGATGAAGACCGGTGAGGGCAAGACGCTGGTGGCGACCACCGCGGCGTACCTCAACGCGATCACGAGCCGCGGCGTGCACGTCATCACCGTGAACGACTACCTGGCGAGCTACCAGTCCGAGCTGATGGGCCGCGTCTTCCGCGCCCTCGGAATGACGACCGGGGTGATCCTTTCTGGCCAGACGCCCGAGGAGCGCCGCGAGCAGTACGCCGCCGACATCACCTACGGCACGAACAACGAGTTCGGCTTCGACTACCTGCGCGACAACATGGCGTGGCAGGCGAGCGACATGGTCCAGCGCGGCCACTTCTTCGCGATCGTGGACGAGGTCGACTCGATCCTCATCGACGAGGCGCGCACCCCGCTCATCATCTCCGGGCCGTCCTCCGGCGAGGCCAACCGCTGGTTCAACGAGTTCGCCAGCCTCGCCACGCGCCTGACCGCCGACGTCGACTACGAGGTGGACGAGAAGAAGCGCACCGTCGGCGTGCTGGAGCCGGGCATCGAGAAGGTCGAGGACTACCTCGGCATCGACAACCTGTACGAGTCGGCGAACACCCCGCTCATCTCCTTCCTCAACAACGCGATCAAGGCCAACGCCCTGTTCAAGCGCGACAAGGACTACGTCGTGATGAACGGCGAGGTGCTCATCGTCGACGAGCACACCGGCCGCATCCTGGTCGGCCGCCGCTACAACGAGGGCATCCACCAGGCCATCGAGGCCAAGGAGGGCGTGGAGGTCAAGGCCGAGAACCAGACCCTCGCCACCGTCACGCTGCAGAACTACTTCCGCCTCTACAAGAAGCTGTCCGGCATGACCGGTACCGCCGAGACCGAGGCCGCCGAGTTCATGAGCACCTACAAGCTCGGCGTCGTCCCGATCCCGACGAACAAGCCGATGCAGCGCAAGGACCAGCCGGACCTCGTCTACAAGAATGAGAAGGCGAAGTTCGACCAGGTCGTCGAGGACATCGCCAAGCGGTACGAGAAGGGCCAGCCGGTCCTCGTCGGAACGACGAGCGTCGAGAAGAGCGAGTACCTGTCGCGCCTGCTCGCCAAGAAGGGCGTGCGCCACGAGGTCCTGAACGCCAAGAACCACGCGCGCGAGGCCGCGATCGTCGCCCAGGCCGGACGCCTCGGCTCGGTCACGGTCGCCACGAACATGGCCGGCCGTGGTACCGACATCATGCTCGGCGGCAACGCCGAGTTCATCGCCGTGGCCGAGATGAACGCCCGCGGGCTCTCGCCGGTGGAGACGCCGGACGAGTACGAGGAGGCCTGGGAGGGCGTCTTCGACGACGTGAAGGCGAAGGTCTCCGAGGAGGCCGAGAAGGTCATCGACGCGGGCGGCCTGTACGTGCTCGGCACCGAGCGCCACGAGTCGCGCCGCATCGACAACCAGCTCCGCGGCCGCTCCGGCCGTCAGGGCGACCCGGGCGAGAGCCGGTTCTACCTGTCGCTGACCGACGACCTGATGCGCCTGTTCAACGCGGGCGCCGCCGAGAGCCTGATGGGCCGCACCAGCGTCCCGGACGACATGGCCATCGAGTCGAAGGTCGTCAGCCGCGCCATCCGCAGCGCGCAGTCGCAGGTGGAGGCGCGCAACGCCGAGATCCGCAAGAACGTCCTCAAGTACGACGACGTCCTCAACCGTCAGCGCGAGGCGATCTACGGTGACCGCCGCCACATCCTGGAGGGCGACGACCTGCACGAGCGTGTGCAGAAGTTCCTCACCGACGTGGTGGACGACATCCTCGACCAGCACACCGGCGAGGGCAGCGGGGACGACTGGGACTTCGACGCGCTGTGGGCCGAGCTCAAGACGCTCTACCCGGTCGGCGTCTCGATCGACGAGGTCATCGCCGAGGCGGGCAACAAGGGCCGCATCAACCGCGACTTCATGCGCCGCGAGATCATGTCCGACTCCAAGATCGCGTACCAGAAGCGCGAGGAGTCGATCGGCTCCCCGGCGATGCGCGAGCTGGAGCGCCGCGTGGTGCTCTCGGTCATCGACCGCCGCTGGCGCGACCACCTCTACGAGATGGACTACCTCAAGGACGGCATCGGCCTGCGGGCGATGGCGCAGCGCGACCCGCTGGTCGAGTACCAGCGCGAGGGCTACGCCATGTTCCAGCAGATGATGGGCGCGATCCGCGAGGAGACCGTCGGCTTCCTGTTCAACCTCGAGGTGGAGGTCAACCAGGCTCCCGACGAGATCGCCCCGGCTGTGGCCGCGAAGGGCCTGAACCGCGCAGAGTCGGAAGCCCCCCTCAGCTACTCGGCCCCTGGCGAGCAGGGCGACGTCGAGGTGCGCAACCAGCGCGGACAGCTCGAGAAGGCGGCGACGGACCGCGCTCAGCGCCAGCAGCGCCAGGCGGCCCCCGCCCAGGCGGCGCCGCCGGCCCAGGGCGCGTCGCAGCGCGGCGCGTTCGGCCAGCGCGTGGAGGACGGGGACGAGGCTCCCGTCAACCGCGCGGAGCGCCGCGCCCAGGCCAAGAAGCGCTGACCCTCACGCGCTGAGCAGGTTCCCGGACGGCGGAGCGGTCGATGACCGCTCCGCCGTTCGTCGTCCGCGGCGCCGGCCCGCTACAGCACCGTGATCGCGGTGGCGCGCCAGCGCATCCGGTGGCGTTCCAGCCGGAGCGCCACCGCCCTCGATCGGGACGGCTGGTGGATCATCACGACCGCCTCCACGACCGAGTCCCCGAGCCGGTTGAGCACCGGCTCGCCGACGCGCACGCGGGGCCGCTTGACCTCGTCGCCCGTGACCGCCCGGGAGCGGGCGGCGATGACGGTGCGGCGCAGAAGCTGGATGAAGACGGAGTCGCTGACCCAGCGGCCGAGCTGATCGAGCGGGCGCGCGCCCGCCAGGATCTCGATGACGCAGAGCGCGAGCTTCGCGCAGAGCAGGCGGGCATCCTCGCCGATGCCCGAGTCCGTCCGCAGGCCGTCTCCGGAGGCCTGGAGCTCTGCGTCGAGCGTGCGTGGCTCGAAGGGCGCCAGGTCCGGTGGTGGACCCGGGACCGGCGGCGCCACGACCCGCTGCGGCGGTACGAGCCGGAGCGGCGGCCGGGCCGCGTTCGGCCGCTCGACAGCGGGCCGTTCGAGGACGGGGGAGAGGAGTGCGTTCATGCTGATGGTGCTCGATTCTTTCTCGTCGACGGTGTTCGTCGGTGCGTGGTGAACACTCAATCAGCGCGCCTCGCGGGTGGTCCAGGGCCTGAACGCGGGTGTGGACAACCGGTGCCGCGCGGGCTGTCTATAGTGGGGGAGTGTCGACCCTCAGTGATCTCGTCAATGCCCAAGGTCGTTCCTCCGAGGCGGACGTGGAGTGGCTCCACAGCCTCGTCGGCGACTGGCAGCTCCTGGCCGACCTGGCCTTCGCCGACATCGTGCTCTGGGTGCCGACGTCGGACGGCGACTTCGTCGCCGTGGCGCACGCGCGGCCGTCGAGCGCCGCGACGCTGTTCTACCGCGACTTCGTCGGCCAGCGGATCAAGCCCGAGTGGCGCCAGCAGGTCACCGACGCGTACCTGACCAAGCAGATCATCGACACCTCCGCCCCGGACTGGTACGAGGAGACCCCGACGCGCGTGCGCGCGGTCCCCGTGATCCGCCGGCTCAGCGTCCACTCGCCGCAGACGTCGGACGAGCCCGTCGCCGTCATCACCCGGCACACCAACCTCAGCGAGGCGCGCACCCCCAGCCGCCAGGAGCTGACTTTCAACGACTGCGCGAACGACCTGTTCGCCATGATCGCGACGGGCGACTTCCCCGACCTGGGCGCGCCCGCCGCTCCACGCCGCGGCGCTCCGCGCGCGGCTGACGGACTGATCCGGCTCGACGAGACCGGCATCACGACCTTCGCCAGCCCGAACGCGCTGAGCGCTTTCAACCGGATGGGCTTCACGGGTGAGCTGGAAGGCGAGTCGCTGGCGACGGTCACGACGAAGCTGCTCGCCGGCAGCCTCACGTCCGACGAGTCGCTCCCGCTGGTCGTCACCGGCCGTGCGCCCTGGCGCACCGACATCGAGGCGCGCGGCGTGACCGTGTCGCTGCGCACCATCCCGATCCGCAACCGCGGGGAGCGCGTCGGCGCGATCGTGCTGTGCCGCGACGTGTCGGAGCAGCGGCATCAGGAGCGCGAGCTCATCACCAAGGACGCGACGATCCGCGAGATCCACCACCGGGTGAAGAACAACCTCCAGACGGTGGCCTCGCTGCTGCGCATCCAGGCGCGGCGCACCCACTCCGAGGAGGCCAGGGAGGCGCTCAGCCAGGCTATGCGCCGCGTCGCCGCGATCGCGGTCGTGCACGACACGCTGTCGACGGGCCTCGCCCAGATCGTGGACTTCGACGACGTGTTCGACCGGGTGCTGCTGCTGGTGGCGGAGGTCGCCGCCAGCCACACCACGACGGTGCACCCGAAGAAGTCGGGCACCTTCGGCTCGCTGCCGAGCGAGTACGCGACCCCGCTGGCACTGGCGCTGACAGAGCTGGTCACCAATGCCGTCGAGCACGGTCTCGCGGGCCGTGAGGGCCAGGTGGAGATCGTGGCCGACCGCACGGAGGAGTCGCTGAGTGTGAAGGTCGTCGACAACGGCTCCGGACTCCCGGAGGGCAAGGTCGGCTCGGGCTTGGGCACGCAGATCGTGCGCACGCTCATCCAGGGCGAGCTCGGCGGCGCCATCGACTGGCACACGATGATGGGCCAGGGCACCGAAGTGACCATCGAGGTCCCGCTCCGCTACCTCACCACCGTCTGACCACCCAGCCCTGCATCGAGGGGCACGTTGTTGTCACTGTTCGCACCGAAAAGTGACAACAACGTGCCCCTCGGCGGGTGGGTGAGCGCGAAAACGCCGAGGGGCGCTTCCGGACGGTGACGTCTGCTAGGTGTTCGGAAGCGCCGCCTCGGCGGCGATGGTGCTGTGATTCGGGATGGATCGCTGTGTTCGTGGGCCCTGTGTCAGGACGCGCGGCGGGCGCGGGCGGCGCGGCGCTTGAGGGCGCGGCGCTCGTCTTCGGAGAGTCCGCCCCAGACTCCGGAGTCCTGACCGGTCTCGAGGGCGTACTGCAGGCAGATCTCGGTCACGGTGCAGCGCGCGCAGACCGCCTTCGCCTTGTCGATCTGGTCGACCGCGGGTCCCGTGTTGCCGACGGGGAAGAACAGCTCGGGGTCTGCGGTCAGGCAGGCGGCTTTGTCGCGCCAATCCATGAAGATATGCTCCTTGTTCGCTGGATGTTTCCTGGCCCGAGGGGGCCTAGAATGCAGGTAAGCAGCCGCGTTACAGGGTTCTTCAGATCCATGGGGAATGAGACCTGCCCACCACCCTGTGAGCACTAACTCGGCCTTGAATATGCTCCCATAGCAGTTGATTCGGATCAATAGTTCTGCATGGGATAACGCTGTGAACACGAGCACGAAACGTCAGGATGCTATAGTGACCGACCCCTCCGCGCCCGGCCTTCCCGCGTCCGATCCGGCGCGCTCCCGGCCTCCGCTGCTGATCGCGCTGGCAGTGATCCTGACGCTCGAAGCGCTGCTGGTCACGGGCCTCGCGGTCTGGCTGCTGTTCGAGCTTCTCACGACGACCCCCCAGTCGTACACCACCGCGGTCGCGATCACCATCCTCGTCGTGCTCGGCGCCGCCTGGCTGATCCTCACGCTCGTCGGCATCCTCCGGCTGCACGCTTGGGCGCGCGCCTCCACGGTGACCATCCAGATCCTGATGATCGCGGTGGCCGTCGGAAGCTTCGAGGGCCTCGTCGCGCGGCCCGACCTCGGCTGGGCGCTGCTCGTCCCCGCCGTCATCGCCGGCGTCCTGGCGCTCGCGCCCTCCGTCGTCCGGGCCACCGCGCGCCCCGTCGAGGCCGACGAGGAGCCCGATCGCAATACGGGGACACACGAATAGCGTGACGGCGGGAACAAGGCGCAGACTCGCACTGTTATGGCTGACATCGTGACTGAACTCTCCGCTCCGGCCCTCCCGTCCCCGTCCACCATCCAGACTGCAGAGGCCGGCTACGCCGACTGGCGCGCCTGGCGCCTCTCGTCCGTCGCAGCCCCGACCGGCAACCTCGCGCTCATCGAGACCCGCTGGCTCGCGGACGGCGAGGAGACCACTGCGGAGCAGGCGCTCGCCGGGCACCCCGCGACGGTGACCGCCACCGAGCTCAGCCGCCGCAACCTCGACACCGGCGCACCGGAGCGCGGAATCCGGCTCTGGGACGCCGCCTCGCCCGCGATCCGCGCGTTCGAGACGATCGACGCGTTCCCGTTCGACCCGTCCTGGATCGTGGAGGCCACCTTCACGCCGGTGAGCGGCGAGCGGACCATCCCGTTCGAGCACATCCGCGACAACGGAGGCACCCGCGACCTGGTCGTGCCTGGCGACATCACCTTCGAGCGCGACGGCGTCGACTACACGCTGAGCGCATTCGACGACGACGGGACGCTGCTGCTGGTCTTTGGCGACCCGACGAACGGCGACGACGGGCCCGACGGCAGCTACGCCTCCGGACGCTTCCTCTTCGTCACGCGCGACGGCGACCGCGCCGTCCTCGACTTCAACCGTGCCTTCGTGCCGCCGTGCGGCTTCTCGGACCAGTACAACTGTCCGCTGCCGCCGCGGAACAACCGCTTCCCCGTCCCGGTCACCGCGGGCGAGAAGCGCGTCGTGCTCCGCGACGGCGCCGCGCGCTGAGCCTCGGCTCCCCTCTGCTTCACCCCCTCGCACACCCCCACTCCACACAGCACAGGAGAACTCCGTTGAGAAAGACCCCCCTGCTCGCCACGATCGCGATCGGCATCGCCGCGTCCCTGGCACTCGCCGGCTGCTCCGGCGCGTCCTCGTCGTCCTCCGGCGGCACTGACGCGTCCATCGCCGTCGGCTCGCTCTACGAGCCCGTCAACCTGGACAACACCGCCGGCGGCGGCCAGGGCGTGACCGAGGCGCTGAACGGCAACGTCTACGAGGGCCTGTTCAAGCTCACCGACGACGGCAAGGTCCAGCCGCTGCTCGCCACGAAGTACACGACGAGCTCCGACGGCCTCACCTACACGTTCACCCTCCGCGAGGGGGTGAAGTTCCACTCCGGCAAGCCGCTCACCAGCGAGTCCGTCAAGACGAGCATCGAGCGCGTGCTCGCCACCGACTCCCAGTCGGCCCGCAAGTCGCAGCTCGCCGTCATCTCCGGCATCCAGACCCCGGACGACAAGACCGTGGTCATCTCGCTGAAGTCGCGCTCCATCTCGCTGCCGTACAACCTCAGCTACGTCTGGATCTACGGCCCTGGCACGACGAACTACAAGACGGCGGAGGACGGCACCGGCCCGTACACCCTCGGCACCTGGAAGCGCGGCAGCTCGCTGAGCCTCGAGCGCTGGAACGGCTACTGGGGCGGCAAGGCGAAGAACAAGGAGGTCGTCTACGACTACTTCACCGACGCCAGCGCCCTCTCCAACGCCCTGCTGACCAACCAGGTCGACGTCGTCACCAGCATCCAGAGCCCTGACTCGCTGACCCAGTTCGAGGGCAACAAGAACTACACGATCAGCAACGGCAAGTCGACGACGAAGGAGCTCCTCGCCTTCAACGACAAGGTGGCGCCCTTCAACAACGCGGAGGTCCGCAAGGCGGTCTACTCGGCGATCGACACCAAGAAGCTGCTCACCTCGATCTGGGGCAAGTACGGCACGCTCATCGGTTCGATGGTCCCGCCGAGCGACCCCTGGTACGAGGACCTCACCAAGGTCAACCCGTACGACACCGCACTGGCGAAGAAGGAGCTGGCCGCGGCCGGCCTCCCGAACGGCTTCGCGTTCACCCTCGACACCCCCACGTACGACCCGCACCCCGCGGTCGCGGAGTTCCTCAAGAGCGAGCTCGCGAAGGTCGGCATCACGGTGAACATCAACTCGATCTCGGCCGACCAGTGGTACACCAAGGTGTTCAAGAACCACGACTTCACCGCGACCCTGCAGGAGCACGTCAACGACCGCGACGTGGTCTGGTACGGCAACCCCGACTTCTACTGGGGCTACGACAACCCGCAGGTCACCACCTGGGTGAACGAGGCCGAGCAGTCCAGCACCACGGCGGAGCAGACCGCGAAGCTGAAGCTGGTCAACGAGCAGATCGCCAAGGACGCCGCCAGCGCGTGGCTGTACCTCTACCCGCAGATCGTGGTGGCGTCGAGCTCGGTGAGCGGCTACCCGGTGAACGGGCTGAACTCGCAGTTCTACGCGTACGACATCGTCAAGAAGTAGGCAGGCGGAGTCCTCCACAGAGGCTCCTCCTCGTCGAGTTATCCACTGATGCTCGGGAGGCCCGCACCGGGTCTCCCGAGCATCTACGCTGAATTGATCATGACCTCGTATCTCCTCCGCCGCACCGCGTTCCTCGTGGTGTCCCTGCTGCTGGCGATGGTCGTGCTGTTCTTCCTGCTGCGCGTGCTGCCGGGCGATCCGGCCAACGCCCTGCTGTCGGCCAGCGCGACGCCCGACCAGATCAAGGCGGCGCAGGAGCAGGTGGGCAGCAACCTCCCGCTGCTCCAGCAGTTCGCGAACTGGTTCGGCTCGCTGCTCACGCTGAACCTGGGGCAGTCGTTCATCACATCGCTGCCGGTGGGGCCGGAGATCGCCTCGCGGCTGGCGGTGACCATCCCGCTCACCCTCCTGTCGTTCGTGCTCGCTCTCGTGCTGGCGCTGCCGATCGGCTTCGTCGCGGCCTGGAAGGCCGACCGCTGGTACGGGCTGGTGCTGTCCGCCTTCTCGCAGCTCGGCATCGCCGTCCCGGTGTTCTGGGTGGGCATCCTGCTCGTGGACGCCTTCGCGGTGAACCTGCGCTGGTTCCCGTCCGGCGGGTTCCCGCGCGACGACTGGGCCGACCCCGCGGCGGCGTTGCAGTCGCTCGCGCTGCCGGTCATCACCATCGCCATCGTGATGAGCGCCTCCATCTCGCGGTACGTGCGCAGTGCGACGCTCGACGTCATCGGCAGCGACTACCTGCGCAACGCCCGCGCGCTCGGCTCCGGTTTCGGGAGGGCGATGTGGCGGCACGGCCTGCGCAACGGCGCGGTCCCGGTCATCTCCATCCTCGGCATCGAGCTGGCGACGACCTTCCTCGGCGCTGTCGTGGTCGAGAGCGTCTACACGCTGCCGGGCCTGGGCAGCATGCTGCTCACGGCGATCCAGCAGCACGACTATCCCGACATCCAGGGCATCCTGTTTGTCTCGACGCTGCTGGTGCTGATCGTCGGCTTCCTCGCCGACATCGTGCAGCGGCTGATCGACCCGCGTCTGCGGCAGAGCATCTCGGGCAACCGATGAGCGCGGTGGTGCAGCAGGCGGCGCAGACGGCGCCGGATCCGCAGGAGCGGGCGCGCCGTCGCGCGCGGCGGTCGGTGACGCTCGGGATCGGCCTCACCCTGGTGGGCATCGTGGTGCTCGTCGCCGCGCTCTCGTTCGTGTGGCTGCCGTTCGCCCAGGGCGACACGTCGGGAGGCCGGCTGGCGCCGCCGGACGGCACGCACTGGCTCGGTACCGACCGCTTCGGACGCGACCTGACGACGCAGCTCATGATCGGCGCGCGCATCGCGCTCGCCGTCGGGGTCGGCGCGGTCGTGATCGGCGCCGTCATCGGCATCACGATCGGGATGCTCGCGGCATTCGCGACGCGCTGGCTGGACGACACGATCTCGGCGGTGCTCGACATCATCATCGCCTTCCCCGTCCTGCTGCTCGCCATGCTCATCGTGGCCGCGCAGGGCGCCTCCCTCGGCACCGCGATCCTGGCCATCGGGCTGGCGATGTCGGCGGTGGTCGCCCGGCTCACGCGGGTGCTGTCCAAGCGGGTGCTCGCCCAGCAGTACGTCACCGCGGCTCGCACCTCCGGCACGTCGTGGGGCGGTGTCGTCGCCCGCCACGTCCTGCCCAACATCTGGCCGACGCTCGGCGTCAACCTGGCCCTCCAGTTCGGCGTCGCCGTGCTCGCGGAGGCCAGCCTCTCGTACCTGGGCCTCGGCGCACCGCCGCCCAACGCGTCGTGGGGCCGGCTGCTGCAGGAGGCGCAGGGGACGGTCGCGGTCGCTCCCGTCGGCGCCATCGCGCCCGGCGTCGCGCTTGTCGTCCTGGTGGTCGGCGTCAACCTGATCGCCGACGGCCTGCGGGACGTCGCCGACCCGACGCGGAGGAGGTCGCGATGATCCTCGACGTGCAGAACCTCGGCGTGACGGCCCGTGACGGTTCGCCGCTGCTGTCGGACGTCTCCTTCCGGCTCGACGCCGGGGAGCGGCTGAGCCTGATCGGGGAGTCCGGGTCGGGCAAGTCGCTGACCTCCTTCGCGATCACCGGTCTCCTGCCGGACGGCCTGACGGCGACCGGAAGCGTCGAGCTCGCGGGCGTCCAGGTGATCGGCGCGAAGGAGCGGGCGCTGGTCCCGCTGCGCGGCCGCACCGCATCGACGGTCTTCCAGGAGCCGCTGACCGCGCTCGACCCGCTGATGCGCCTCGGCGCCCAGGTGGCGGAGCCGCTGCGCCGGCACCTCGGACTCCGTGGCGCCGCACTGCGCGACGCCGTCCACGCGGCGCTGGCGGAGGTCCGCCTCCCCGACCCGGAGCGGATCGCGCGCGCGTACCCGCACGAGATCTCCGGAGGCCAGCGTCAGCGCGTCGCCATCGCCGCGGCGCTCGCCTGCCGGCCTCAGCTGCTCATCGCCGACGAGCCGACGACCGCGCTCGACGTGACCGTGCAGGCGGACATCCTCGCCCTCATCGACTCCCTCGTGGCCGAGCGGGGGATGGCGCTGCTGTTCGTCAGCCACGATCTCGCGGTCGTCTCGCGCATGACGGAGCGGGCGCTCGTGCTGCGCGCGGGCCGCGTCGTCGAGGAGAGCACGATCGAGCGCATCCTCAGCAACCCCGCCGACCCGTACACGGCCGAGCTCGTCCGCAGCGCGCGCGAGCTGGACGCCGCCCTGGAGGTGCGATGACCGCCGTCCTCGAGCTCCGCGACGCGGGCTTCCGCTACCGCCGGTCGAGCACCCCGGCTCTGGAAGACGTGTCGTTCGCCGTCGAGCCCGGCCGCAGCGTCGGGCTGGTGGGGGAGTCCGGCGCGGGCAAGACCACCTTGCTCTCGCTGCTTCTCGGGCTCGCGAGCCCGACCTCCGGGAGCGTGCTGTTCGACGGGAGGCCGCTCGATCGCGGCGACCGGACGCTGATGCGGGAGTTCCGTCGCAGTGTGCAGACGGTGTTCCAGGACCCGTACTCGTCCCTCGACCCGCGCCAGAGCGTCGGCAGGATCGTCGCAGAGCCCCTGGCCTCGCTCCGGATCGCGTCCGGCGCCGACGCGCGCTCGCGCGTCGCGGACGCCCTGCGGGCGGTCGCCCTGCCGGAGGACGCGGCGGCCCGCTACCCGCACGAGTTCTCCGGCGGTCAGCGCCAGCGCATCGCGATCGCGCGCGCGATCGTCTCGCGCCCCCGCGTCCTCCTCGCGGACGAGCCGGTCAGCGCACTCGACGTGACCACGCGCATCCAGATCATCGAGCTACTGGGGGAGCTCGCGGCGCAGGAGGGGATGACCGTGGTGATGGTGTCGCACGACCTCAGCGTGGTCGCGACCCTGTGCGAGCAGACCGTCGTGCTGCGCTCCGGCCGCGTGGTGGAGCAGGGGGCGACGCGGGACGTGCTCGGCGCGCCGCAGGATGCCTACACGCAGCGCCTCATCGCGTCGGTGCCGCGGCTGCCCGCCTGAGCGCGGGTCGGCCGGGCCTCCCGGCGCTCAGGCGCGCGGCCAGACCGGCAGCACGTCGCGCTTCCAGGTCGCGTTCGTGACGCCCGCCCACGAGGTGTAGAGGGCGACGGCGGCGGTCGCCAGTCCCAGCCAGCCGCCGGTCTGCGTCGCTCCCGGCGCTCCCGCCAGGTCCCCGATCGACAGGGCGACGAAGGTCAGGGTCAGCAGCACGAACACCGTCAGCGTCGCTCCGTTGGTCTTCGCCGCAGCGACTGTCATCAGCGCCGTGAAGATCGTCCACGCGAGCAGGAAGAAGCCGACGCCGACCGAGCCGGCGTCCTCCGCCAGCCCGGGGGCGGTGCGCAGCCACCAGAACGCCAGCCAGAAGGCGCCGTACGAGGTGAAGGCGGTGGCTCCGAAGGTGTTGCCTCGCGCGAACTCCCACAGCCCGGCCGCGAACTGGGTCAGGCCGCCGTAGAACAGCGCCATCGCGACGGCCGTGGCCCCCGCCTCGCCGACCAGGCCTGCGTTGGCGAGGCTCAGCAGCATCGTCGTCAGCGCGAACGCGGCGAGCCCGAGCGGGCCGGGATCGGCGACCCCGGCGCGGGCCGGGTTCGTGGCCGGGGTCGTGGGGCGGGCGATGGTCCGCTCGGCGGTCGCGCTCATGCGGTGCACTCCTTCGTACGTGGTCGGCCGGAACGGCCGTCCCTCGACATTAGAATGCCAGATCGCAGATTGCAAACACCTATTGTCAGGCGATTCGGCTGGGCTCAGTCCAGGCCGAGCTTCTTCCGCAGCGAGGCGACGTGGCCGGTCGCCTTCACGTTGTAGAGCGGCAGCCGCACGGTGCCGTCCGGGTTGAGCACGAAGGTGGAGCGGATGACGCCGGTGACCGTCTTGCCGTAGAGCTTCTTCTCGCCGTACGCGCCGTACGCGTTGTGCACCGCGAGGTCCTCGTCCGACAGCAGCGGGAAGTTGAGGCGCTCCTGCTCCTGGAACTCCTTGTTCTTGGCCGGGACGTCCTTCGAGATGCCGATGACCTTGTAGCCGCTGGAGGCGAGCGAGTTGAGGTTGTCGCGGAAGTCGCAGGCCTCGGTGGTGCAGCCGGGCGTCATCGCGGCCGGGTAGAAGTAGACGATCACGTTGTCGCCCGAGTAGTCGGCGAGCGAGACGGCGTTGCCGTCCTGGTCCTGAAGGGTGAAGGTGGGCGCGGGCTGTCCCGCTTCGAGTCGAACGTCAGTCATACTCCCCATTCTGCCGCGATCCGACGAGGGGCACGCAAACGCCCCTAAGACCGCGCCTGAGGGGCGTTTACGTGCCCCTCGGCGACTGCTGGGCGGGGGCGAAGGTGGCGAGGAGGCGCTGCAGCGAGTCGAGGCGGGCTCGGCCGGTCTCGCCGAGGCGGCCCTCCTCGACGGCCTCGATGATCGCGCAGTCCGGCGCATCGGGGAGGTGCGTGCAGCCGCGCGGGCAGTCCTCGGCGATCGCGGCCAGGTCGGTGAACGACTTCAGGATGCTCGCGGTGTCCACGTGGCCGAGCCCGAACGAGCGCACCCCGGGGGTGTCGATCACCCAGCCGCGGCCTTCGGCGCTCTCCACCCGCAGCGACACCGTGGAGGACGACGTGTGCCGGCCGCGTCCCGTCACCACGTTGACGTGGCCGGTCGCGCGCTTGGCGCCGGGCACGATCGCGTTCACCAGGGTCGACTTGCCGACGCCGGAGTGGCCGACCACCACGGTGTCGTGGCCGACGAGCGCCGCCGTGATCTCGTCCACCGGGATGTGGTCCTCCCTGCTGGTGAACACCGGGAGGTCGAGCCCGGCGAAGTTCTCCAGGAACGGCGCGGGGTCGGCGAGGTCGATCTTGGTGACGCACAGCATCGGCTCGATGCCCGCGTCGTAGGCGGCGACCAGGTAGCGGTCCACCAGCCGGGTGCGCGGTTCCGGGTTGGCCGCGGCGACCACGATGAGCATCTGGTCGGCGTTGGCGACGACCACGCGCTCCACCTCGTCGGTGTCGTCGGCGCTGCGCCGCAGCAGGGTCGACCGGGGCTCGATGCGCACGATCCGCGAGAGCGTGCCCTCCTCGCCGGTGGTGTCGCCGACCACGGCCACCCGGTCGCCGGTCACGATCGGCTTGCGCCTCAGCTCGCTCGCCCGCGCTGCGACGACCTGTCGCTCCTCGGGAGTGTCCTCATCCAGGAGCACCGTGTACCGGCCGCGGTCGACGCCGAGGACGCGCGCGATCTCCGCGTCGGCGTGCTCCGGCCGGGTCTTGGTGCGCGGACGGTTCCCCTTGGGGTTCGGCCGGGAGCGGATGGCCGACTCGTCGTAGAGGTCGTACTCGTCGTCCTCGTCGCCGTCATCCGACCACCAGGACATCTACGCCGCCGCACCTTCGGCCAGCATCCGGGTCCAGAGCTGCGGGAACTGCGGCAGGGTCTTGGCGGTCGTCGCGATGTTCTCGATCTCCACGCCGGGGACGACCAGGCCGACGATCGCGCCCGCGGTCGCCATCCTGTGGTCCTCGTAGCTGCGCCAGACGCCGCCGGTCAGCGGGCGCGGCTCGATGCGGAGGCCGTCCTCCAGCTCGGTCACGGCGCCGCCGAGGCCGTTGAGCTCGGCCGCGAGGGCGGCGAGTCGGTCGGTCTCGTGGTGGCGGATGTGGCCGATGCCGGTGATCTCGCTCGGGCCGTCGGCGAACGCCGCGATGGCCGCGATCGCCGGGACCAGCTCGCCGCCGGTGGAGAGGTCGATCGAGATCGGCTGGATGCGCTCCGGGCCGGCCACGGTGAGGCGGTCGCCGTCCTTCGCCACCGTCGCCCCGAACAGCGGAAGCAGGTCGGCGAGGTCGGCGCCCACCTGGGTGGTCGACTCCGGCCAGCCGGTGATCGTCACGGAGCCCCCGGTGACGACCGCGGCGGCCAGGAACGGGGCCGCGTTGGACAGGTCGGGCTCGATGTCCACGTCACGCGCGCCGATGGCGCCGGGCCGGACGATCCAGCGCCCGACCTCCGGCGACTCGACCGTCACGTCACGCGCGGCGAGGGCGGCGATGGTCATCTCGATGTGCGGGAGGCTCGGGAGGCGCTCGCCGGAGTGCGTCAGGTCGAGGCCCTCCTCGAACCGGCTCGCCGACAGCAGCAGCGCGCTGACGAACTGGCTGGAGCTGGACGCGTCGATCCCGATGGCGCCGCCCGTGACGGTCCCGGTGCCGTGGACGGTGAAGGGGAGGGCGCCGCGGCCGTCGTCGTTCACGTCGACGCCGAGCGCCCGCAACGCCGCGATGATCGCGCCCATCGGCCGGCCGCGCGCCGAGTCGTCTGCGTCGAACATGGTCGGCCCGAGCGCGAGGCCGGCGAGCGGCGGCACGAAGCGCATGACCGTGCCCGCCTGGCCGCACTCGATCGTGGTGCTGCCGAGCAGCTCCTCCGCCGGCGTGATCAGGAAGTCGGCGCCGAACTCGCTCTCGCCCGGCTTCTCGACGATCGAGACGCCGAGCGCGCGCAGCGCCTCCACCATGTTGGCGGAGTCGCGGGAGTGCAGCGGCGCGCGCAGCAGCGACGGGCCGTCGGCAAGGGCGGAGAGCACCAGCTCGCGAGCCGTCAGGGACTTGGAGCCGGGCAGCGAGACGGAGGCCGTGACCGGGCCGCCGGCGACGGGCGCGGGCCACAGCGGGTTCGGCTCCTCGGCGCGGTTGTCGCCGTACGGGTCGAACTCGGGGGCGGAATATTTCGAGATGAGCATTGTTGTCAAGGGTATCCGTGATCGAGCCCGAAGGAAGGACCGGCCCGTGCCCGCAGCCAGCGCTGTTCTCGACGCCCCTCGCACCCGTGCGCTGGCGCCGTCGAGGGTCCGACCCTCCCGTCGGGTCGCTCAGCGGTCGCCGCAACTAGACTGGCCCCTGATGAGCACCGAAACCGAGGACAAGGGCGCGCTGTTCGAAGAGCAGGCGCTTCCCTTCATGGACCAGCTCTACGCGGCCGCCCTGCGCATGACGCGCAACCCGGCGGACGCGCAAGACCTCGTCCAGGAGACGTACGTCAAGGCGTATGCCGCCTTCGCGCAGTTCCAGCAGGGCACGAACCTGAAGGCGTGGCTGTACCGCATCCTCACCAACACGTTCATCAACACCTATCGCAAGAAGCAGCGCGAGCCGTACCAGGGGACGATCGACGAACTCGAGGACTGGCAGCTCGGAGGCGCGGAGTCGACCACCGCGTCCTCCAGCCGCTCGGCCGAGGCGGAGGCGATCGACCACCTGCCCGACAGTGCCGTCAAGGACGCGCTGCAGGCCATCCCGGAGGACTTCCGGCTGGCCGTCTATCTCGCCGATGTCGAGGGATTCTCCTACCAGGAGATCGCCGACATCATGAAGACCCCGATCGGCACCGTCATGAGCCGCCTCCACCGCGGCCGCCGGATGCTCCGGGAGCTTCTGACCGACTACGCGCACGAACGCGGGCTCTCAGCGGTCCAGGGCCCGGCCGTGCAGACCACCAGGAGAACGAAATGACCGACTGCGGCTGTGAGAAGGCGAAAGCCGAACTCGAGGAGTACCTGCGCAACGAGCTCTGCAACGAGGATGCTGCAGACGTGCGCGAGCACCTCGCGAACTGCGACGGCTGCTCGAGCGAGGCGCACCTGAACGTCGTGCTCACCGAAGTGGTGCAGCGCGCCTGCAAGGAGACGGCGCCCGAGACGCTGCGCACCGAGGTGCTGCTGCGCATCCGGTCGTTCCAGGCGTCGGTGCACTGAGACCTAGCACCCGATTCGTCACGAATGTCGACTCTGACGCGCTGAAACGCGCGATTCGTGCCGAATGTCGGCGCCTCAGGCGATCGACCCCGGCACCTCGTGGAGGAAGAAGAGGCCGCCGAGGGGGTCGGTGACCTGCGCGAAGCGTCCGAACTCGCTGTCCCAGGGGTCGCGGATAGCGGTGCCGCCGAGTTCCACCACGCGCGCGACGGCCGCCGCGGCGTCTTGGACGCCGAAGTACACCACCCAGTGCGACGGGACGTCCGGCGGGAGCATCCCGTCCGCGTCGAAGACGCCGCCGCTCGGTGAGTCGGGGTCGCCGAACGTCTCGTAGCGGAAGTCCGCGGTGTCGCCGAGTACGGTCGTCCTCCAGCCGAACACCCGCTTGTAGAACTCGACCTGCTCGGCGTAGCTGCGGGCGTACAGCTCGTGCCAGGAGAGCCCGCCGACCTCGGCGACGAGCTCGAAGCCGCGGTGCTGCTCCGGCTCCCAGAGCCCGACGACCGCGCCGCCCGGGTCGGCCACGACGGCGAGCCTGCCCTGGTCGCCGACCGCCATCGTGGGGGAGAGCACCTGCGCGCCCGCGTTCTCCGACGCCCGCTCCCCGGCCGAGGCGTCCTCGACGAGCAGGTACGTGAGCCAGGCGTTCGGCTGCTGGCCCTCCATCGCCTCGCCCATCCCGGCGACGAGGTGCCCGTCGCGCCGGAAGGTCACGTAGCCGCCGTACTCGCCGCCGCCGGTCTCGGCGGTCCAGCCGAACAGCGACGTGTAGAACTCCTGGGCGCGGGGGAGGTCGGTGGCGGCGAAGTCCACCCAGCAGGGCTCACCGAGACGGTGCGTGGTCAGGACGGTCATGCGGTCAACGTACGCCCCGCGGAGGCCGCCCCGCTAGCTGCCTGTCACCGGTATTGCGCGCGGTCGTACGCCCGCAGCTCGCGCCCGTGCACGGTGAGCGCGTAGATGACGATGAGGTCGAGGGCGAACACGATGATCGACCACCACGGCTGGGCAGGCAGCGACAGCAACTGACTCACGGCGTTGACGGCGACCACGATCACAGCGAAGACCCGTGCCCAGGTGCGGCCGTTCGCGAGCGCGATGCCGGCGGCGACGAGCACCACGCCGATCAGGAGGTGCCACCACCCCCACAGCGACACGTAGTAGACAGTGGTTCCCTCGCTCGTCGTGAAGTACTGGCTCGCCGGCAGGAGGATCGCGAGGATCCCGAACAGGATCTCGATGGCGCCGCTGATCAGGATCATGATGGCGGCGAACCAGCCCCACCCGATCCACGCGGTCGGTCTTTCGTCGCTCATGGCAGCCTCCCCGGTCGGCCACACGGTACAACGGCGCCCGGCGCCGCGACAATGCCTGTCAGGCGGGCGCCGGCTCGGCCACCGCGCGCGGAAGCAGCAGCGCCGCGATCAGCCCCGTCGCCCCGAGCACCGCGACCACGGCCATCGCGATGCCGTACGCCTCGCCTCCGCGCTGGAGGTTCGCCACCAGGATGGTGCCGGCGATGGCGGTGCCGAAGGTCGAGCCGAGGTTGGAGACGCTGCGCGAGAGCCCGGAGATCTCGCCCTGGACCCGCTCCGGGAACGCCGACTGCACCACGTTCACCGACGGCGTCAGCATGAGGCCGAGCCCGGCGCCGATCAGGAAGAGTCCTGGCACGAACGGCCAGCCTCCCGTGGCGCCCGCCGCGAGCCAGATCAGCAGCACGACGCCCGGAACGCAGAGCACGAAGCCGGTGACGATCAGCCCGCGCTGCGAGAACCGGCGCGCCAGCCTCCCGGCGAGCAGGGAGGTCAGCAGCAGCCCGACCGTCGCAGCGGTGAAGATCACGCCGGTCTGGATGGCGTTGTAGCCGCGGATCACCTGGAGGTACGCCGAGACGGTGAACGAGGTCCCCATCAGGATGACCCACTGCAGGTTCTGGGTGATCAGCGCGAGGTTCGACACCCGCACCCGGAACAGGCTCGTGGACAGCAGGGGTGCCTTCCCGGTCCGCTCGCGCCGGCGCACCCAGAGGAAGAACCCCACCAGGATCGCGACCCCCGCGAGCACCAGGACGATCATCAGCGGCACGCTCGTGTCGGCGGCGAGGATCCCCATCACCAGCACGAAGAGGCCCAGCGCCGACAGGATCGCGCCCACGAGGTCGAACGGCCGCGTCGGGTCGGCCGGCAGCGGGTCGGTCAGCGACCGGCTGAGCAGCAGGATGACCACGATCACGAGGGCCTGGAACAGGAACGCCGCCCGCCAGCTGATCCCGGTCGTGATCAGGCCGCCGATCAGCGGACCCGCCGCGGCGCCGACGCCGCCCATCCCGCTGATGATCCCGAACGCGACCGCCCGGGTTGGGATGTCCGGCAGGCAGATCGTGGTGAGGATGTAGACCGGCGGGATGAGCATGGCGGTGCCGACGCCCTCCAGGATCGAGTTGCCCAGGATGACCGCCCACAGCCCGGGCGCGAGGGCTGTGATCACGGCGCCGACGCCGTAGACGATCAGGCCGATGATGAAGCTCCGCTTGCGGCCGATGTTGTCGGTCAGCTTGCCCATCGGGATCATCAGGGCCGCCATCGTGAGCAGGAACAGCGTGATGCTGATCTGGATGCCCTGGACCGTCGTGCCGAGATCGCGCGACATGTCGTTGATCATCACGTTCATGTTCGAGCCGGCGAAGCTGCAGATGAACTGCGCCAGCGCCAGCGGCGCGATGATGCGGCGGATGGTGGCTTGCGAAGCTGCTGCGGTCGTTCCGGTCATGTCGGCTCCCGGTGTCTGCCCTGCTCCCACTGTGTGCTCTGGCCGGATGCTACTGCGCGCGGATCGGCCGGTGCAATCGGGGTTGCCGCCGCTGGAAGGGCGGCGTTAGGGTGCGGCCGTCCGGGGTCTGGCGTCGCCTGGCGGACCCGCACAGATCGAAGGGGGACACCATGCCCGCACCGTTCCGAGGCCGGATCGACCTGGACATCCGGGACGCGGAGCCCGACTGGGCGCCGTTCGAGCCGCCCAAAGCCCCGGAGGGCGCGCCGAACGTCGTCCTCATCGTGCTGGACGACGTCGGCTTCTCGGCGATGAGCTGCTACGGCGGCCCGATCGACACCCCGAACATCGACCGGCTGGCCGACTCGGGCGTGCGGTTCACGCAGTGGCACACGACAGCGCTGTGCTCGCCGACGCGCTCCGCCCTGCTCACCGGGCGCAACCACACCCGCAACTCGATGGCGTGCATCACGGAGGCCGCGACCGGGTTCCCGAACGCGAGCGGCACCATCCCGCAGGAGAACGGGATGCTCTCGCAGATCCTGGGGGAGCAGGGCTGGAACACCTACATCGTGGGCAAGTGGCACCTCTGCCCGTCCGACGAGATGAACCTGGCCTCCACCCGCCGCAACTGGCCGACCGGCCGCGGGTTCGAGCGCTTCTACGGCTTCCTCGGCGCCGAGACGAACCAGTGGTATCCAGACCTCGTCTACGACAACCATCCTGTCGACCAGCCGGCGTCGCCGGAGGACGGCTACCACCTCACCGTCGACCTGACGGACAAGGCCATCGAGTTCATCGGCGACGCGAAGGCGCTCGCGCCCGACAAGCCGTTCTTCCTGTACTACGCGCCGGGCGCCGCGCACGCGCCGCACCATGCGCCGAAGGAGTGGATCGAGAAGTTCGCCGGGCGCTTCGACGGCGGGTACGAGGCGATCCGCGAGGAGATCCTGCAGCGGCAGATCGCGCTCGGGCTGGTCCCGGAGGGCACGGAGCTGCCTCCCATCAACCCGATCGGCACGCCGGAGACCCGCAGCGGCCCGGAGGGCCAGCCGTTCCCGCCGCTCGACGTGACCAAGCCGTGGGACTCGCTCGGCGACGACGAGAAGCACCTCTATTCGCGGATGGCGGAGGTCTACGCCGGCTTCCTCGCCCACGCCGACGACCAGATCGGCCGGTTGCTGGACTACCTGGAGGAGTCGGGCGTCCGCGACGACACGCTGATCGTGCTGGTCTCCGACAACGGCGCGAGCGGCGAGGGCGGCCCGGAGGGGTCGGTGAACGAGAACAAGTTCTTCAACGGCATCCCGGACAGCCTGGAGGAGAACCTCGCCATGCTGGACCAGCTCGGCGGCCCGAAGACCTACAACCACTACCCGAACGGCTGGGCGATGGCCTTCAACACCCCGTTCAAGATGTGGAAGCGCTACGACTACAACGGCGGGACGGCGGATCCGTGCATCGTGTCCTGGCCGAAGAAGCTCGGGCACGGCGGCGAGCTGCGGCACCAGTACCACCACGCGGTCGACATCGTGCCGACCATCCTCGACCTGCTGGAGGTGGAGGTCCCCGACCAGATCGGCGGGCACGTGCAGTCCCGGATGGACGGGGTGAGCATGCGCTCGGCGGTCGCGGACGCCGACTCCCCGACCACGCGTCCGACGCAGTTCTACGCGATGCTGGGCTCGCGGTCCATCTGGCACAACGGCTGGAAGGCGGTGTCGAACCACCCCGTGCTCAGCGGCTGGAGCCGTTTCAACGACGACACCTGGGAGCTGTACCACACCGACGTCGACCGCTCGGAGGTCCACGATCTGGCGGCCGAGCATCCGGACCGGGTGCGTGAGCTGGTCAACCTGTGGTTCGCCGAGGCGGGCGCCAACCAGGCGTTCCCGCTGGACGACCGCTCCGCCATCGAGATCCTGCTCACGCCGCGGCCGACGCTGACGAGCCCGCGGAACCGCTACGTCTACCGGGTGGGCGGCGCGGAGGTCCCGGAGTCGCAGGCGGTCAACATCCGCAATCGCTCGTACGCGATCGGCGCGCTCGTTGACCTGCCGTCGCCGGGAGCCCAGGGTGTGATCTTCGCGCACGGCGCCCGGTTCGGCGGCCACGCCCTCTACGTGAAGGACGGGAGGCTGCACTACGTCTACAACTTCGTGGGCAGCCTGGAGCAGCGCGTCGATGCGACAGAGGACCTCCCGACCGGCGAGAGCCTCATCCTCTCGGCCGCGTTCGAGAAGGACGGCGAGGAGGCGCCGGGCCTGGCGACGGGCATCCTGAGCCTGTACCACGGCGAGCACAAGGTCGGCGAGGGGCGCATCAAGACGCAGCCCGGCTACTTCTCGCTCGCCGGGGAGGGCCTGTGCGTCGGGTACGACAGCGGCGAGCCGGTGACCGACGACTATCCGGGGGAGCGGCCGTTCCGGTTCACGGGCGGCACGCTGCACCGCGTGGTCGTGGATGTCAGCGGGGAGCCGTACCTCGACCTGGAACGGCAGGCGGCGGCGATGCTGGCGCGGGAGTAGCGGCCCGGCGGTCACGGCTGTCGGGCGCTCCCGCTACGGTGGCCGCATGGCCATCGACGACTTCCGTATCCAGGTGCCCGACGACGTGCTCGCCGACCTGAGGGACCGCCTCGCCCGCACCCGCTACCTGCGCTCGCCGCGGTCGGGCTGGGAGGGCGGGCTCGGCGGGGAAGGGTTGCGCGCGCTGGTCGACGGCTGGCTGGCGTTCGACTGGCGCGCCGAGGAGGAGCGGCTGAACACGGTGGAGCAGCACGTCGCCACGGTGGCGGGTCATCGCCTGCACTTCGCGCGGGTGCGCGGCACGGGCGCCGGCCCGCACACCCCGCTCCTGCTCGTGCACGGCTGGCCGAGCGCGTTCGTCGAATACCTCCCGCTCGCGCGTCTGCTCTCGGACTCGTTCGACGTCATCGTCCCGTCGCTTCCCGGGTTCGTGTTCTCCGAGGCGCTGGAGCCGCCGCTGACCCGGCGCGCCATCGCTGATGCGCTGCACGGGCTGATGACAGAGGTGCTCGGGTTCGAGCGCTACGCGACGTTCGGCGGCGACATCGGCGGCGGAGCCTCCACCTGGCTCGGCGTCGACCACCCGGACAGCGTGGTCGGCATCCAGGTGCTGAGCGGCCTGTTCCCGGAGGGCGATGCGGCGGACGACGACGAGGCCCGCTACCTCGCTGCGCTGGACGAGTACGACCGGCTGGACGGCGGCTACAGCGAGATCATGCTCACGCGCCCCGACACCATCGCGGCGGCGCTGAACGACTCCCCGGCCGGGTTGCTGGCCTGGATCGCCGACAAGTGGCACGACTGGATCGACGACCGGGAGGGCGGCGCCTGGCAGCGCGTGGTCGACTCCGGCATCCTCTACACGATCGCGACCTTGTACTGGACGACCGAGAGCATCGGGACGTCCTTCCAGCAGTACTACGACTACGAGCAGAACCCGCCCCGGCCGCCGATCGCGGCGCCCGTGGGGGTCTACCTCGGGCGGGAGCCCGGGTTCGCGGGCTTCCCGCGCTCACTGGCCGAGCGCGCGGCCCCGCGGCTGGTGGAGTTCACGGAGGCGCCGGCGGGAGGTCACTTCGCCGGATTCGAGGAACCCGAAGCCGCCGCGGACGCCATCCGTGGTTTCCACGCGCGGCTGCGCGGCGACGCCTGATGCTGGGTCAGACCGACGTCAGGAACGACGACACGATGTCGAGCGAGCCGGGCACGATCCGGTAGTACGCCCAGGTGCCGCGCTTGCTGCGGCTGAGGAATCCGGCCTCCACCAGGATCTTCAGGTGGTGCGACACGGTCGGCTGGGAGAGGTCCAGCGGTTCGGTGAGGTCGCACACGCACGCCTCGCCGTCCTCGTGAGCCGCGACCATCGAGAGCAGCCGGAGCCGCGCCGGATCGGCCAGCGCCTTCATCGCCCGGGCGACGGATACAGCGTTCTCCTCGCTGATCACCTCTTTGGTGATCGGCGCGCAGCACGCCTGGAGGTCGCGCAGGGGGAGGAGCTCGGTGATCGCCATAGCTCGATCCTCCTCGATATATTGACAAACGTCAATGTAGTTGTTCATCCTTGGTTCATCGACAACCGTCGATGAAGAAGGGAGAATGAACATGGGTTGCTGCGACACGACCGAATGCCAGCCGCTGCCGGACGGCTCCTGCCCGCCCGACTGCTGCTGACTCCATCGGGCCGTCGCCCGTGCGGCGGCCCACCACCTCGAACCTGGAGAACCGGATGACCGACACCACCCCCACCGTCCTCTTCGTCTGCGTCCACAACGCCGGCCGTTCCCAGATGGCCGCCGGCTACCTGAGCGCCCTCGCGGGAGACCGGGTGCAGGTCCTCTCCGCCGGCTCGGAGCCCGCGGACCGGCTCAACCCGATCGCCGTGCAGGCGATGGCCGAGGAGGGCATCGACATCGCGGCGAACACCCCAGCGATCCTCACCACCGAGGCGGTCAAGGAGTCCGACGTCGTCATCACGATGGGCTGCGGCGACACCTGCCCGATCTTCCCGGGCAAGCGCTACGAGGACTGGGACCTGACCGATCCCGCGGGGCGGCCGATCGAGGAGGTTCGGCCGATCCGGGACGAGATCAGGCAGCGGGTGGAGGCGCTGGTCGCCGAGATCGTGGCCTGATCGGGGCGCGGCTAACGGAGGACATCCGCCCCGCCACGCCCGGGAAAAGCAGGAAACGGAGGAGCCGCGGCCCGAATCGGGTCGCGGCTCCTCCGTTGTCAGCGCGAGGGCTAGAGCGTCAGCGCGCGCTGGATGAGCAGCGACTGCTCCTGCGCGTGGCGCTTCGCGGAGCCTGCGGCGGGCGACGCGGACGCGGGGCGCGAGATGACCCCGATCGGGCGCGGGCCCAGCTTGGAGGTCTCCAGGATGATGAACGGCCAGGCGCCCTGGTTCTCTGGCTCGTCCTGCGTCCAGACCAGCTCGGCGTTCGGGTAGGAGTCGGCCACGGCCTTGAGCTCCTCGCCGGGGAGCGGGTAGAACTGCTCCACCCGCACAAGCGCGATCTCCGGGTTCGGGTTCTTCTCCAGCTCGTTCGCGAGGTCGTGGTAGAGCTTGCCCGCCATGAACAGCACGCGCTTCACGGCCGCCTTGTCGGTGATCCGTGCGTCGTCGATGACCGGCTCGAACTTGCCGTTCGTGAAGTCGGCGACCTCGCTGGAGGCGCCGCGCAGGCGCAGCATCGCCTTCGGCGTGAACACCACCAGCGGACGGCGCGGCCGGGCATAGGCCTGGCGACGCAGCAGGTGGAAGTACGACGCCGGGGTCGACGGCCGCGCGACGGTCATGTTGTTCTCGGCGCAGAGCTGCAGGTAGCGCTCGATGCGAGCGCTGGAGTGGTCAGGCCCCTGGCCCTCGTAGCCGTGCGGGAGCAGGAGCACGAGCGACGAGCGCTGGCCCCACTTCTGCTCGGCCGAGGAGATGAACTCGTCGATGATGATCTGGGCGCCGTTCGCGAAGTCGCCGAACTGGGCCTCCCAGAGCACGAGCGCGTCGGCCCGCTCGACCGAGTAGCCGTACTCGAAGCCCATCGCCGCGTACTCGCTCAGCAGCGAGTCGTAGATCCAGAACTTCGCCTGGTTGTCGCTGAGGTTCGCCAGCGGCAGCCACTCCTGGCCGTTCATCCGGTCGTGGAGGACGGCGTGGCGCTGCACGAAGGTGCCGCGGCGCGAGTCCTGGCCGACGAGGCGCACCGGGGTGCCCTCCAGCAGCACGCTGCCGAGCGCCAGCAGCTCGCCGAAGCCCCAGTCCACGCCGCCATTGCGGCTCATGTCGCTGCGCTTGTTGAGGAGCTGCTGCAGCTTCGGGTGCACGGTGAAGCCCGCGGGCGGGTTGTTGAACGCGTCGCCGATGAGCGAGATGACCTGGGCGCTGACGGCCGTGGTGTCCGGCTCGCCGACGTTGTCGTTCTCGTCCTGCTGCGCGATCGGGTGCTCGAGGTCGGCCGTGGCCTCGCCCTGCGTGATGATCGGCACCGAGTTGGTCTGGGCGGCGTGCGTCTCCATGAAGGCGCGCTCGAGGCGGTCCTGGAAGTCGGCGTGCGCCGCCTGGTACTCCTCCTCGGTGATGTCGCCGCGGCCGACGAGGGCCTCGGTGTACAGGCGGCGCACCGAGCGCTTGGCCTCGATGAGGTTGTACATCAGCGGCTGCGTCATCGAGGGGTCGTCGCCCTCGTTGTGGCCGCGGCGGCGGTAGACGATGAGGTCGACGACCACGTCGCGCTTGAACTCCTGGCGGTACTCGAACGCGAGCTGCGCCACGCGGACCACGGCCTCCGGGTCGTCGCCGTTCACGTGGAAGATCGGCGCCTGGATGGTCTTCGCCACGTCCGTCGAGTAGACCGACGTGCGGCCCTCGCCGGGAGGCGTGGTGAAGCCGACCTGGTTGTTGATGTTGACGTGGATGGTGCCGCCCGTGCGGTACGCCCGCAGCTGGGACATCTGCATCTGCTCGACCACGATGCCCTGGCCGGCCATCGCCGCGTCGCCGTGGACGAGGATCGGCAGGGTGAGGAAGGTGCCGGCGGGGCGGCGGTCCTGCTTGGCGCGGACGATGCCCTCCAGGACGCCGTCGGCGGCCTCCAGGTGCGACGGGTTCGCGGCGAGGTACACCGGGATCTCGGCGTCGTCGGCGCCCTTGAAGGTGCCCTCCGTGCCGAGGTGGTACTTGACGTCGCCGGAGCCCTGCACGGTGCGCGGGTCCTGGGTGCCCTCGAACTCGCGGAAGATCTGACCGTAGGTCTTGCCCGCGATGTTGGTGAGGACGTTCAGCCGGCCGCGGTGGGCCATGCCGATGGCGGCCTCGTCGAGCCCGGCCTCCGCTGCGCCCTGCAGGATGGTGTCGAGCAGCGCGATGGTCGACTCGCCGCCCTCCAGGCTGAAGCGCTTCTGGCCGACGTACTTGGTCTGCAGGAAGGTCTCGAACGCCTCCGCCTCGTTGAGCTTGCCCATGATGCGCAACTGCTCGTCGTGGGTCGGCTTCTCGTAGGGGCGCTCCAGCTTGTCCTGGAACCACTTGCGCTGGGCCGGGTCCTGGATGTGCATGTACTCGACGCCGACGGTGCGGCAGTACGAGTCGCGCAGAACGCCGAGGATGTCGCGCAGCTTCATCTTCCGCTTGTCGCCGCCGAACGCGCCGGTGACGAACTCGCGGTCGAGGTCCCAGAACGTGAGGCCGTGGTTCTCGATCTCGAGGTCCGGGTGGCTGCGCTGGACGTACTCCAGCGGGTCGATGTCGGCCATCAGGTGGCCGCGGACCCGGTAGGAGTTGATCAGCTCCTGGACGCGGGCGGTCTTGTCGACGGCGCTGGCCAGGTCGACCGAGATGTCCGGGTTCCAATGGATCGGGATGTAGGGGATGCGCAGCTCGGCGAAGATGTCCTCGTAGAAGCTGCGCTTGCCGATCAGCAGCTCGTGCACGATCTTCAGGAACTCGCCGGAGCCCGCGCCCTGGATGACCCGGTGGTCGTAGGTGCTGGTCAGGGTGATGGTCTTGCCGATCGCGAGGCCGGCCAGCGTCTTCTCGCTGGAGCCCTGGAACTCGGCCGGGTACTCGAGCGCGCCGGCGCCGATGATGGCGCCCTGGCCCTTCATCAGGCGCGGGACGGAGTGCACCGTGCCGATGCCGCCCGGGTTCGTCAGCGAGATGGTGGTGCCGGCGAAGTCGCCAGCGGTCAGCTTGTTGTTGCGGGCCTTGGACACCAGGTCCTCGTAGGCGGAGAGGTACTCGCCGAAGGCCATCGTGTCCGCACGCTTGATGCTCGGCACGAGCAGGGCGCGGGTGCCGTCCGGCTTCGGGAGGTCGATCGCGATGCCGAGGTTGATGTGCGCGGGGGCGACGACGGAGGGCTTGCCGTCGACCTCCTCGTAGAACACGTTCTGGCTCGGGAAGTCCTTGAGCGCCTGGATGAGCGCCCAGCCGATCAGGTGGGTGAACGACACCTTGCCGCCGCGGGCGCGCTTGAGGTGGTTGTTGATGACGATGCGGTTGTCGATCATCAGCTTGGCGGGGATGGTCCGCACGCTCGTCGCGGTCGGGACGCTGAGCGAGGCGTCCATGTTGGTCGCCAGCGACTTCGCCATGCCGCGCAGCGGGGTGACCTTGTCCTCTTCGGCCGCCTCGACGGTGGCGTTGGGGGAGGTGACCGGCGCGTCGGCCGGGACCGGCTGCGGCTTGGGCGCGATCGACGTGGTGCGCGCGACCGGCTGGGCGCCGATGATCGGGATGGGAGTCGTGACCGGGCGGGGCTCGGACGACTGAGCTGATCCGGACGACTGGGCAGGGCCGGACGGCTGCTCGGGGGCGCCGGGCGCCGGAGTCGGGGTCGCGGGCTGCGCGGGAGGCGTCGGGACCGTCGGCTCGGCCGGGGCCGGGAAGGTCGGCTCGCTGGGGGTGGGGACACCCGGCTCTGCCGGGGTCGGGGCGGGCGTCTCGCTCGGCGTCGAGGCCTCGCCCTCCTTGATGGTCGGCTTGTAGTTCTCCAGGATCGGCCACCAGGACTTGTCGACCGAGTTCCTGTCCCGGAGGAACTGTTCGTACAGCTCCTCGACGAGCCACTCATTGGCTCCGAACTCACCCGACGATCCGTCGTCGGTTCCCACACCGGTCAATTGGCTCGACACAGCCGATCGCCCACTCTCTCCATTGATTTCGTTACGATCGGGCGGTCTCGGACCGCCCGTTCCATCCGAGGTTCAAGCCTAATCCCATCCGCGACCGGGTGCGGGCGTCCGACCCGGGAGGATACCGTTATTCTCATGCAGTTCTATGCGACGACCCCGCGGCACGACCTCACGTACTCGGACGTCTTCCTGGTCCCCTCCCGATCGAACGTGACGAGCCGTCTCGACGTGTCGCTCGCGCCGCAGGACGGCACGGGGGCGACCATCCCGATCGTCTCGGCGAACATGAACTCGGTGACCGGCAAGCGCCTGGCCGCCACGCTCGCCCGCCGCGGCGGTCTCGGAGTGCTCCCGCAGGACATGCACCTGCAGGACCTGGACGAGGCGATCCGCTGGGTCAAGGCGCAGCCGGTCGGCTTCGACACCCCGTACGAGGCGCGCCCGGAGGAGACCGTGGCCGATGTGCTGCGGCGCGTGCCCGCCGTCGAGGGGCACGGCGTGGTCGTGAGCGACGACGCCGGGAAGTACCTCGGCTGCCTCGCGGCCGTCCAGCTCGGGTCGGCGCTGCCCGACGCGCGGATCGGCGACCTCCTGCACGGCGCGCTCACGTCCCTGGACGCTGACGACCTGCCGGACGGCCGGGCCGCGTTCGAGGTCATGGACGCCGCCGGGCTCGCCTTCGCGCCTGTGCTCTCGCACGGCCGGGTGGTCGGCACGCTGAGCCGCACGAGCGCGCTGCGCTCCACGATCTACACGCCGGCGCTCGACGCCCACGGCCGCCTGCGCGTGGCGGCGGCGGTCGGCATCAACGGCGACGTCGCGTCGAAGGCCAAGGCCCTCGCCGCGGCCGGCGTCGACGTGCTGGTGATCGACGCCGCGCACGGCGACCAGGACGGCATGCGCCGCGCCATCCACACCGTCAGGAAGCTCGGGCTCGGCCTGCCGATCGTCGCGGGCAACGTCGTGACGGAGCAGGCCGTGCGCGATCTGGTCGCGGCGGGCGCCGACATCCTCAAGGTCGGGGTCGGGCCTGGCGCCATGTGCACCACGCGCATGATGACCGCCGTCGGCCGCCCGCAGTTCTCCGCCGTGCTGGAGACCAGCGCGACCGCGCGCGAGCTCGGAGCGCACGTCTGGGCGGACGGCGGCGTGCGGTACCCGCGCGACGTCGCGCTGGCGCTCGCCGCGGGCGGTGCGTCGGTGATGATCGGCTCGTGGTTCGCCGGCACGATCGAGGCGCCGGGTTCGATCGTGAGCGACGAGCGCGGCGCGCTGTACAAGGAGAGCTGGGGGATGGCCTCCACCAAGGCGGTCACCGGCCGGTTCGAGCGGCTCGACGCGTTCGACCGTGCCCGCAAGACACTGTTCGCCGAAGGCATCTCCAGCTCGCGCATCTACCTGGACCCGCTGCGCCCCTCGGTGGAGGACCTCCTCGACATGATCACGACCGGCCTGCGCAGCTCCTTCACGTACGCGGGCGCCCGCACGCTGGCCGAGTTCCACGACCGCGCCCTCGTCGGCATCCAGTCCGCCGCCGGCTACGAGGAGGGCAAGGCCCTCCCCGTCAGCTGGTAGCGCTCCCGCTAGGAGCCGTTGCCGGAACCGGTGCCCGAACCGGTTCCGGAACCCGATTGGCCGCCGAAGCCGTTGCCGGACTGGCCGCCGAAGCCGCCGTTTCCCCCGAACTGGCGCGGTGAGAAGTTCTGGTTCGTGCCGAACCCGGCGCGCGCTCCGCCGTCGACGGCGTGGGCGGTGAAGTAGCCGGCGAAGAAGACGATGACGAGCACGGCGACCGCGCCGACCGCCAGCGCGGTGTTCTGCGCCCAGGTGGGCCAGCGGTGGAGCACGCTGCCGTGCGACTCCTTGGCCGGGGGTACGGATCCTTGCGGCGCGTAGTGCGGCGCGGGCGGCGCGTACTGCGGCGCCGGCTGGCCGTACTGCGGGTCCGGTTGCCAGGGCTGGCCGGGGTTCGGGGCTGTGGTGCTCATGGAACGTTCCTCTCGGTGGACTTCTGCCGTGAGGATGCCGCCGCCCGCTCCGGAGGCGCTATGGCGATTCGATGCGTCCGCTGGGAATCGCGCGGGCGGTCCGATCCCCGGCATTTCCGCGGGACGCGCAGCTATACTTCTCGGGAAATGGACGACCCTCCTTCTGCCAGCCCATTCCAACCGTTGAGCCCGCCCGAGTGGGGTGGTCGCCATGCTCTCTGAGTGGATCATGCTGGGGGTCGGCCTCCTCCTGATCGTCGGCACCGGCCTCTTCGTCGCCAGCGAGTTCGCCCTGGTGAACCTCGACCGCGGCGACCTCGAAGCGCGGCGCGAGCGGGGCGAGTCCCGGCTGACCATGACGATCGCCGCGCTCAAGATCACCTCGACGCACCTGTCGAGCGCCCAGCTCGGGATCACCCTGACGACGCTGCTGACCGGTTACACGATGGAGCCCGCGATCAGCTCGCTGCTGCGCGGCCCGCTCACCGCCCTCGGCCTCCCGGACGGCGCGGTCGTGGTGATCGCGTCGGTAGTCGCGATCACCGTGGCGACGCTGCTGTCGATGATCCTCGGCGAGCTCGTGCCCAAGAACTTCGCGCTCGCGCTGCCGATCGCGACGGCCAAGCTGGTCATCCCCTTCCAGACGGCGTTCACGACGGTGTTCCGGCCGTTCGTGTTCATCCTCAACGGCACGGCCAACGGCTTCCTGCGGCTGTTTGGCATCGAGCCGAAGGAGGAGCTGTCGGCGGCCCGCACCGCCGACGAACTGTCCTCCCTCGTGCGGAGGTCGGCGAGCGCAGGCGTGCTGGAGGCCGACACGGCCACGCTGCTGAGCCGCACGCTCGCCTTCGCGTCCCGCACCGCCTCCGACGTGATGACGCCGCGGCCCCGGGTGGAGGCCGTCAAGCGCACCGACCCGGCGCAGACCGTGATCGGGCTCGCCCGCAGCACCGGCTACTCGCGCTTCCCCGTCATGGACGAGGACGTCGACGACGTCGTCGGCTTCGTGCACGTCAAGCAGGCCGTCGCCGTCCCGCGCCAGCGCCGCGCACGGGTGCCCGTCTCCGCACTCCAGACCGAGGCGCTCCGCGTACCGGAGACGATGACGCTCGACACCCTGCTCGGCGAGCTCCGCGGCCGCGGCTACCAGATGGCGGTCGTCGTGGACGAGTACGGCGGCACCTCCGGCATCGCGACGCTGGAGGACCTGGTCGAGGAGATCGTCGGCGACGTCGCGGACGAGCACGACCGCACCCGGGCCGGCGTGGTCCGCGGCCGCGACTCCATCACGTTCCCCGGCATCCTGCGCCCGGACGAGCTGCGGGAACAGGCCGGCGTGACCGTTCCGGAGGAGGGTCCGTACGAGACGGTGGCCGGCTTCGTCATGAACGAGCTCGGCCGCCTCCCGAAGGTGGGCGACGAGGTCCTGATCGACGGCGGCACGCTGCGCGTCGAGCGGCTGGACGGGCGGAGGGTCGACCGGATCCGCTACACGCCCGATCCGGACGAGCCGCCGACGGGAGGTGCCGCATGAGCGACTGGGCCGGCATCGCCTGGCTGGTGGTGCTCCTCCTCGTGAACGCGTTCTTCGTCGGTGCGGAGTTCGCGGTCATCTCCGCGCGCCGCTCGCAGATCGAGCCGCTCGCCGAGCGCGGCAAGCGCAGCGCGAAGACCGCGCTGTACGCGATGGAGCACGCGACCCTCATGCTCGCGACGACGCAGCTCGGCATCACCGTGTGCTCGCTGCTGATCCTGAACGTCTCCGAGCCCGCCATCCACCACCTGCTGGAGGCGCCGCTGGAGGCGACGGGCTGGTCGGAGGACGTGATCGGCACGGTGGCGTTCATCATCGCGCTCGTGCTGGTGTCGTTCCTGCACGTGGTCTTCGGCGAGATGGTGCCGAAGAACATCTCGTTCTCGATGCCGGACCGGGCGGCGCTGCTCCTCGCGCCTCCGCTGGTCGGGATCGGCCGGGCCGTCCGCCCGATCATCGTGGCGCTGAACGCGAGCGCGAATGCCGTGCTCCGCCTGTTCCGGGTGGAGCCGAAGGACGAGGCGGCCAGCACCTTCACGCTCGACGAGGTCGCCACGATCGTGAGCCAGTCGCAGCGGGAGGGTCTGCTGACCGACCGGATCGGCGCCCTGACCGCCGCGTTCGAGTTCACCGAGAAGAAGGTGCGCGACGCCATGGTCAAGCCGGAGACGCTGGTCTCGCTGCCGCCCGCGCCGACGCCCGCGGACGTGGAGAAAGCTGTCGCCAAGTACGGCTTCTCGCGCTACGTCGTGCCCGACGCCGACGGTGAGCCGACCGGCTACCTGCACCTCAAGGACGTGCTCGACCTGGAGGAGACCGGCTTCGACCTCCCGGTGCCCGTCAAGCGGATCCGCCGCCTGGTCACGGTGTTTATCGACTCCGACCTGGAGGACGCGCTGGAGAGCATGCGCCGCACCGGCAGCCACCTGGCGCGCGCGGTGGACGGCGAGGGCACGACCGCCGGCGTGGTGTTCCTGGAGGACATCATCGAGGAGCTCGTCGGCGAAGTGCAGGACGCGACGCGGCGCCTCTAGACCGTTCTGTTCAGGGGGCCAAAGCAGCCACCGGCGAGTAGCATGCCGCGCGGAAAGAAGAGGAGGAATTCTCATGTTGTCGTCGAGCAAGACGTACTCCGTCCTTCCTGCTTCGGACCTGGCGCGCGCCACGGCGTGGTTCCGCGACAAGCTCGAACTCGAACCGGAGGACACCAGTGAGCAGGGGGTCCGCTACCGCACGGGCGGGGACTCCTGGATCTACATCTACGAGACATCCAACGCCGGCACTGCGCAGAACACCGCCATGTGCTGGCTGGTGGACGACATCGTCGCCGAGATGGACCACCTGCGCGGCAGGGGAGTGCAGTTCGCGGACTACGACTTCCCCGGCCTGAAGACCGAGAACGGGGTGGCGACGGACGACACCGGCAAGTCGGCCTGGTTCCAGGACAGCGAGGGCAACTACCTCTGCCTGACCCAGCCCATCACGCCTATGTGACGCCCGGGGCCTCAGCCCCGCCAGACCGCGCGCAGGTACTGCGGCGGCCAGTAGTCGATCCTGACGCCGAGCTCGTGAGCGGCCCGCAGCGGGAAGTGCGGGTCGCGCAGGAGTTCGCGCGCCAGCATGACCGCGTCGGCGCTGCCGCCCTCCACGATGTCGGCCGCCTGCTGCGGCGTCGTGATGAGGCCGACCGCGCTCACGTCCACCTCGGCCGAGCTGCGCACGTGCTCGGCGAACGGCACCTGGTAGCCGGGCTGCAGCGGGATGCGCACGCCGGTCTGGATGCCGCCGGAGGAGATGTCGAAGAAGTCGGCGCCGGCCTCCTGCGCCCAGCCGGCGACGGTCGCCGTCTGCTGCTCGTCCCAGCCGCCCGGCGTCCAGTCGCTGCCGGAGAACCGCACGAACAGCGGCAGGTCGTCGCCGATCTCCTCGCGCACCGCGGCGACGATGCGCAGCAGCAGCCGCGCGCGGTTCTCGAGCGAGCCGCCGTACTCGTCGGTGCGGTGGTTGGCGATGGGCGAGAGGAACTCGTGCAGCAGGTAGCCGTGCGCGGCGTGCAGCTCCAGGATGCGGAAGCCCACGTCGACCGCCCGTCGGGCCGCTGCGCGGAAGTCGCCGACGATCGTGTCGATTCCGGCCGAGTCCAATTCCTGCGGCACGGCAAGGTCGCCGAACGCGATCGGGGAGGGCGCGACGGCCGTCCAGCCGCCCTCCTCGGCCGGGACGGAGCCGTGCCGGTCCTCGAAGCCCCAGGCCGGCCAGCTCGACGCCTTGCGGCCGGCGTGCGCGAGCTGGATGGCGGGCACCGCGCCCTGCGACGCGACGAACTCCACGATCGGCCGCCAGGCCTCCGCCTGCTCGCCGGACCAGATGCCGGTGTCGCGCGGCGAGATGCGGCCCTCCGGGCTGACGGCGGTCGCCTCCGTGAAGACGATCCCGCTGCCTCCCGTCGCGAGCGAGCCCAGGTGGACGAGCTGCCAGGTCTGCGGCACCCCCGAGTGGTCGAGCACGGAGTACTGGCACATCGGGGAGGTCCAGATCCGGTTGCGGACCGTCACGCCGCGCAGGGTCAGCGGATCGAAGAGCGAAGTCATACTCGTAACTAAGCCGCCAGAGTCTGGAGATATGCCCGGAGGTCGTCGGCCGACGTGTAGACGTGCCCGGCGATCCCGAGCGCGCGGGCGCCCTCCACGTTCTCGGCCTTGTTGTCGATGAACACGGTCTGGGCGGGCGTCACGCCGAGCTCGGCCATGACGTGCTCGAAGATCTCCGCGCTCGGCTTCACCGTTCCCAGCTCGCCGCTGACGAACACCTGCTCGAACAGGTCGCCGAGCGTGCCGTGCCGGAAGTAGGAGCCGAAGTCGCGGCCCGCGTTCGATAGCAGCGCCAGCCGGGTGCCGCCCTCCTTGAGGTCGAGCAGCACTTGGAGCGTGTCGTGGTCGATGCTCAGCCAGCTCCGGAAGTCCGCGAGCCACAGCCGGTGGATCGTCGCGTCCTCCCAGCTCTCGCCGAGCTCCCGCTCGATGCCGCGCCAGTACTGCTGGATCGACACCGTACCCTGGTCGAGCGCGTTGCGGTGCCGCCAGTACGCCGGCCAGAACTGCTCGGCGTCGCCACCGGCGATCCCGACGAGCGCGGTGCGGTCCGCGTCGCTCGGGGTGACCGAGATGACCTCGCCGTAGTCGAAGACGACCACCGTTCCGGGGATGGAGATGCTCACTACTTCAACCTATCGTGGGCCAGGGAAGTTCGATGGAGGAGATGGCGAGGTTCGATGGAGGAGATGACGGTCCCGTCCGACCTCGCGGTGGGGACGGCCTGGAGCGGTGAGCTCGCCCGCGGCTGGATCGCGGTGCCCACCGAGTCCGACGACAAGTACTCGCGCGGAGTGCTCGGGATGGTCACCGGCTCCGCGCGCTATCCCGGCGCCGCCGTGCTCGGGGCCGAGGCGGCCGCCCGCACCGGCGTGGGGATGATCCGGTACCTGGGCGCCGAGCACGCCGCGCACGAGGTGCTGCGCCGCAGGCCCGAGGTCGTCTCGGCGCCCGGACGCGTGCAGGCGTGGCTCCTCGGCTCCGGGATGGACGCCGACGACCGCGACGACGGCGACCTCCGCCGGCTCCGTGAGGCGCTCGACGACGGGACCCCGCTGGTGATCGACGCCGGCGCGCTCGACCTGGTGAGGCGGGCGCGCGGGCCGGTCGTGATCACCCCGCACTACCGCGAGCTGTCGAAGGCGCTCGCTGCGGCGGCCGACGACGGCGCTCCCACGCCGGAGCCCGACGAGATCCGCCAGGACCCGGGAGGCTGGGCCGAGCGCGCGGCCTCCGCCCTCGGCGCGACGGTGCTGCTGAAGGGCCACACCACCCATGTCGCCACCCCCGACGGCTCGCGCGTCGCCGTCACGGCCGGGCCGCCGTGGCTCGCGACGGCCGGCAGCGGCGACGTGCTCGGCGGCGTCCTCGGCGCGCTCGTCGCGACGCACGCCGACGCCGTCCGGGAGCGCGGGCACGAGGCGCTCGCGGCTCTCGCGGCGACCGCCGCCTGGGTGCACGGCCGGGCCGGCGAGGCAGCCTCGCAGGGCGGCCCGGTAGCGGCTCTCGACGTGGCGGAGGCCGTCCCGGTGGTGCTGCGGAGGCTGCTCGCGGGAAGCTGAGCGACCTCGCACGCTGGCGGCCCTCCCGGGGCGGCACCATCGATACCCGTCCCATAAGATGAGGCGCTATGGGGATAGACGCCGCGGGGATGGACGCCGCTCCGGTACCGGTTCCAGCGCCGCAGGACGCGTCGACTCTGCGCCGGGTCGCGGCCAGCCCGCTGAGCCTGTGGATCGGCTTCCTCGTCGTCCACCTCGTCATCGGCGGCCTCGGACTCCTGCAGCACACGGGCCTCGGCGACGTCTTCTGGGTCTACAAGCCGTGGGCGCAGCTCGCCGCGCAGGGCACTGAGATCGTCGGCCTCAACGCCGACTGGGTGTACCCGTTCGGCGCGATCGTGCCGATCATGCTGCCGCTGCTCTTCGGCGACGACAACTACCTCGGCGGCTGGCTGACCATGGTCATGCTGCTGAACGCCGCCGCGTTCGCCGTCCTCATCGTCGGACGCGAGCCGCGCCGTCTCGTCGCCGCCTGGTGGTGGCTGGGCTTCCTGCTGCTCCTCGGTCCGATCGCGGTCGGCCGCCTCGACGCCGTGTCCGGCTCGCTCTCGATCATCGGGCTGCTCTGGCTGACCTTCCACGAGCGCGCCGCCGTCGTGGTGCTCACCATCGCCACCTGGATCAAGGTGTGGCCGGCCGCCATCATCGTCGCCGCCGTGGTCGCGATGAAGACGCGCTGGCGCATCGTGGTGACCGGAGCGGTGACCAGCCTCATCATCGTGGCCGTGCCGCTCATCTTCGGCGGCGGCATGCACGTCCTCAGCTTCATCACGGCGCAGACCGGACGCGGCATCCAGATCGAGGCGCCCGTCGCGACCTTCTGGATGTGGCAGGCCGCGTTCCACGTCCCCGACGCCGTCGTCTACTACGACAGGGACCTGCTCACCTTCCAGGTGACCGGCCAGGGGACGGTGGAGGCCGGCGCCCTGATGAACCCGCTGCTCGCGATCACCGTGCTCGTCGTCGCGCTCATCGGCATCCGCTCGCTCCGGCGCGGGACGCCGTACACACGCATCCTCCCCGAGCTGTCGCTGGCGCTGGTGACGGCCTTCATCGCGTTCAACAAGGTGGGCTCGCCGCAGTACATCGTCTGGCTCGCCGCCCCGGTCGTGATCGGGCTGGTGTACCAGGGCCGAGGGTTCAAGACGCCGGCGATCCTGGTGCTGACCACGGCGGCGCTCACCCAGCTCATCTATCCGTACCTGTACGACGGCCTCCTCGTCCCGCTGCCCGCGATGGTCGCGGTGCTCACGGCGCGCAACCTGATGTACTTCGTCATCCTCGGCTGGACCATCGGGGCGCTCTGGCGCAAGCGGCACCGGGACGAGGCGGCGGGCGACCTGCTGCCGGCGCACGCGTGGCCGTTCCGCTCGGCGCCGGATGCGCACCCGGTTCCCGTGAGCGAGGCGCCGTAGCCCGGGCTCGCGTCTCCGCTCCCTCCTAGACTGGTTCGGGTGCCGGACGTACCATCCCGGTGCACGACACAAGGAGGGCTCATGCTGGTCGCATTCTCGGTTGCTCCGAGCGGGGGAGAGGCGCCGGACGCCTCGGTGCACGACGCGGTCGCCGCCGCGGTCCGGATCGTCCGCGAGTCGGGCCTCCCGAACCGTACGAACTCGATGTTCACCGAGCTCGAGGGCGAGTGGGACGAGGTCTTCGACGTGATCCGCCGCGCCACGGAGGCCGTCGGCGCCTACGGCACGCGCGTCTCGCTGGTGCTGAAGGCCGACATCCGCCCCGGCCACACGGGCGAGCTCGACGGCAAGGTCGAACGGCTGGAGGCCGCGCTGCGGCAGGGCGAGGCGGCGGGCGAGTAGGTGGATCCGAACCCGCTCCTCACGATCGGCTACTTCGTGCTGCTCTACGGGTGGCCGATCTACCTGCCGGTGCTCGTGCTCATCGCGGGCACCCTCACGGGCGCCGTGGTCGTCGCGATCGTCGGCGCGGTCCGGTCCGGTCTCCGCCGCCCGGAGCGGTCGGAGCAAGGCGTGGACGTGGACGTGGCGGAATTCTTCGAGGACGGGGCGCGGTAGCCGCCGGTCAGTCGATCGGGACGGGGTCGGGGTGCTGCGCGTGCACGACCCCGGTGTCCACCCCGCGCCGGGCGCGCGAGTGGTCGATCCCGAACGACACCAGCGCGAGCACGATGCCTGCGACCGCGAGGATCGCGCCGACGACGATCGGCGAGAGGTAGCCGAAGCCTGCCGCGATGGTCAGGCCGCCGAGGAAGGCGCCGGAGGCGTTCGCGATGTTGAGCGCCGAGTGGTTGAGTGCCGCCGCGATCGACTGGCTGTCGTGGGCGACGTCCATCAGGCGGGTCTGGATCATCGGCGACAGCGCGGAGGCGGCAGCGGCGATGACGAAGACCGAGATCAGGAGGCCGACGAGACTCCACGCGGTGAAGAACAGCGCGGCCAGTCCGGCGAGCATGATCGCGAAGAACACCAGCATCCCGCGTTCGACGCTGCGGTCGGCCATCCGTCCGCCGAGCAGGTTGCCGACCGTCATCCCGATGCCGATCAGGATGAGGACCAGCGGGACGGCCGAAGCGGAGAGCCCGGTGACCGTCGTGACCATCGGCGCCACGTACGTGTAGACCGCGAAGAAGCCGCCGAAGCCGATCGCGCCGATGAGCAGCGCCAGCCAGACCTGGAGGCGGGTGAAGGCCCTCAGCTCGTTGCGCAGCGTGGCCTTCGGGTCCCCCGCCTGCCACGGCACCAGGAGTGCGACGGCGGCGAAGGTGAGGGCGAAGATCGCGGCGACCACGATGTAGGCGATGCGCCAGCCGTGCTGCTGCCCGATCCAGGTGATGAACGGGACGCCGATGACGTTCGCGATGGTGAGCCCCGAGAGCACGAACGCGACGCCCTGGCCGCGCTTGCCCGGTCCCATCAGCGACGCGGCGACAAGGGAGGCGATGCCGAAGTACGCGCCGTGCGGCAGCGCGGAGAGGAACCGGGCGACCAGTACGAGCTGGAAGGTCGGGGCGAGCGCCGACGCGATCGTGCCGATCGTGAAGGCGACGAGCAGCCAGAGCAGCAGCTTCTTGCGCGGCCAGCGCGCGGCGAACGCGGCGATGGTCGGCGCCCCGACGACGACGCCGAGCGCGTAGGCCGAGATGATCCAGCCGGCCTGCGCGTTGGCGGCCGTCGGGGAGGCCGCGTAGAGCTGGGGCAGGAGGTCGTGGGCGATGTTCGGCAGCAGGCCCATGGCGACGAATTCGGTCGAGCCGATGCCGAAGCCGCCGAGGGCGAGCGCGAGGAGCGCAAGACGAGTACGGGCCGGCGACAACGTCGTCGGCCCGTCGATTACCGGGTTCACCGTGAAAGTCTATCGAATCGTTTCGACTATGACGTTTCAATCACGTTACGACCAAACGAACTGACAGAACACGCCGCCTGCGCGCGGCGCGAGACGGCGTGTCCTGTCAGGTGGATTGCGCGGGCGGTGCGCGTCAGTCGTTCTGGAGGAGGATGCCGTCCTGGATGGCGCGCTTGCGGAGGGCGACCTTGGTGCCGACGTCGTAGCCGGCCACGCGGTACTTCTCGCGGATGCGCTTGAGGTAGCTCTTGGCCGTCTCGTCCGAGATGCCGAGCTGGAAGGCCACGGCCTTCACCGGCTCGCCCGCGCCGTACAGCGCCATCACGCGGCGCTCCTGCGCGCTCAGCTTGGGCGCGCCACCCAGCTCGCCCGCATTGAGCGCGAGGTCGAGCTCGGCGGAGATGAAGGACTCGCCCTTGCTCGCGGCGCGGATGGCCTCCACGATCATCTCGGCGTCCTCGCTCTTGACGAGGTAGCCGAGGGCGCCGGCGGCCAGCGCCTCGCGCACGACGGCCGGCTCCGAGTACGTGCTCATCAGCACGGTGCGCACGCCGGTCGTCTTCAGCGTCGACAGCTTCAGCGAGATCGGGATGTTGTCCTTGAGGTCGAGGTCGAGCAGCACGACGTCCACCGGGAACTCGGGGTGCGTCAGCAGCTCCGGCCAGCTCGCGACGGCCGCGACCATGCTGATGTCGTCGGCAGCACCCCTGATCCACTCGGTGAGTGCGCCGAGGAGCATCTTGTGATCGTCGACGATGGCGATCCTGATGGGGGGAGTCTCGCTCATGAGCAGCCCTTTCTTCCGGTGTGACCGGTCTTCCTGGTTGGCCGGCTGGGTCAGGTCAGCTCGGCCGTCGTGTCGCTCACGGTGGTGATCTCGATCCGCAACGCCGAATCGCTGAACGACTCGGCGTGACGCCCCACCTTACGGATAGCTTGCCACGCCGCAGGGTCTACCCCGTTTCGCGGCACACCGGTGGTCGTGATCACGATGCCCATTGTGGCACCCGTGGCGACGGCCGACCCGGCGGCGACCTGCGGCCCGGCGGCGCGCACGATGTCGAGGGTGAGGCTGCGGGTCTGGCCGGCGCCGGAGCGCACCGGGTCGCTGATGATCAGCCAGACCGCGGTGAGGAGGCCGTCGCGCTGGTCGCGGGTGAGACCGGCGGCGAGGCCGTCCGGGTCGCTGAGGGTCACCGTCGGGCCGAGCAGCGCCGACTCCGTGACCGCGTGGTACAGCCAGGTCTCCTTGCGGCCCTGGATCAGGTGCAGGCGCAGCTCGGTGGCGATCGAGGCCGCCTGGTCCGCGGTCGCCTCGTCGAGCGGGAGGGCGGTGCGGCCGGTCGCGACGCCGTCGAGCAGCCGCTCGGCCGCGAGGTCGAGCCTGGCGAGCTCCTCCGAGGCCATCATCCCGACCGCGTAGCCGGGGGAGGACACCGTGCTCTGCGCCTGGACGAGGTCCAGCTCCAGCTGGACCAGCGTGCTGAGCGAGCGGACGATCTCCACACCGACGAGCGGCGGGGCGACGGCGATCGCGACGGTCGCGATGCCGGGCCCGAGCATCTGGATGTCGTGGAACGACCGCAGCAGCAGGACGACGGACAGCGCCACCCCGAGCGCCGCCGTCGCGACGAGGATGTCGCGCGCCGGACGCACTGGCACGCACAGCAGCAGCGCCGGGCCGACCGAGGCGGCCGCGGTGAGCGGGAGCCAGTCCGTCGGAGACGCCGTGCCGAGGACGTCGAGCACCACGACCGCCGCCCACAGCACGAGCGCGACGCCGAACAGCCAGTCCGGCAGCACGTCGGGCAGCCGGAAGCGGAGGACGAGCGCCGTCACCAGGGTGGCGATCAGCACGGCCCACGCGGCGATGCTGAACGGCAGGTTCGGGTAGTACGGCGCGGTGATGACCATGATCGCGAACAGGAAGGCGATCAGCGCGATGGAGGCGACGTTGAAGCCGAGGTCGAGTCGCGCCCGCCCGAGGGCGTCGCGCTCCTGCCGGCCGCGCGGGAGCGACGCGGCCCCCAGCTTGGCGGTGCCCGACGTGCCGGGCTTGGGCGCGCCGGGCACGCGGCCGCCCAGGATCCCGCGGGAGATCGGGATGGTGCGATCGTTCCTGGTCACTTCGGCACCTCCAGCACGACGGTGGTCCCGCTGCCCGGCGACGAGAACAGCCGGGCGTTGCCGCCGACGTCTCGCAGCCGGGCGACGATCGACTCGGTGAAGCCGAGCCTGCCCTCCTCGATGCTCGCGACGTCGAAGCCCTTGCCCGCGTCGGTGACCATCGCGCGCACGGTGGTCTCGTCGTCGGTGATGGTCACGTGCGCCTCGAGGACGCCGGAGTGCCTGCGCACGTTCTCCAGGCACTCGCCGAGCGCCAGCAGGAACGAGTCGAGCACGTCGCTGGGCAGCAGCACCTGGCCGGCCCCGTGCCAGTTGACCTCCAGCCCCATCCGGCGGAAGCGCTGCTTCACCGATTCGAGCGTGTTGCCGAGGGTGGACTCCTCCACGGGCTTCAGCCGGTAGTCGCCGGAACGCGCAGGGTCGGGGGTGAAGCCGAGCCGGAGCTGGCGGAGCAGCGCCGCGTCCTCCGCGGCCTGCTCGCGCAGCGCGCCGACGCCGACTCCGACACCGGAGTGGGCCAGCAGTGTGAGCGTGGCGAGCACGGTGTCGTGCAGCAGGCGCGCGCCCTGGCGGCGGCGCGCCTCCGTCTCGCTGGCCTGCCGCTCCACCCGGTAGGCGCGGCTCATGGTGGAGATGCGCTTCAGGCTCCGCGGCACCGCCCGCGACAGCCAGATGCCGGTCGCGGTCAGGGCGACCCAGCCGGCCGCGATGAAGATCAGGATCTCGACCAGCAGCGATCCGCCGCCCCGCACCGCGAGCACCGTCGCGCCGATGGTCGCGACGCCGGCCAGGACGGCCACCACCGTACGGGTGCGGGAGGTCGGTGCGACCACCGAGACGCTGGCGATCCCGACCGCGCCGACGACGCCGATCGTGGTCAGCGCGGACGGACCGAGTCCGGTCCGCGGGAGCAGGTGCAGGAGCATGAGCCCGAGCCCGGCGACCACGGTCACGCACATCCAGATCGTGAGCCGGTTGAGCGCGGTGAACTGGAACTGGGCGACGGCCATGCAGGCCAGCAGGACGAGCGAGGCGAAGTACAGGGGCAGCGGAATGGTGCCTGGAACGCTCAGGGTGAGCAATGTCGTCGCCGTGGCGGTGAGGCCGACGGTGCGGGCGGTGGTGGCGAGCAGCCGATCACGCTCCTTCTGGATGCGCGACATGCCCCTCCGTTCCCCTCTACGCCGCGAACAGCCTCCTGAGCTGCTCGCTGACGGCATCGTCCTCGATCAGGAATCCGTCGTGACCGAAGTCGGAGCGGATCACCACCGGAAGCCTACCGTCGATCGTCTCCGGGAGGTGGGATGCGATGAGCTGCTGTCCCTCGAGCGGGAAGAGCCGGTCGCTGTCGATGCCGACCACCAGAGTGCGGGATTCCACGCGTGAGAGCGCGGCCGCGAGTCCGCCGCGACCCCGTCCGACATCGTGCGAATTCATCGCCTCGACCAGCGTGAGATAGCTGTTCGCGTCGAAACGCCGGGTGAATTTGTTGCCGTGGAAGTCGAGGTACGACTCCACCGCGAACCGTCCGCCGCCCCCGAGCGGGCTGATCCCGCTCTGCCAGGCGCGCTCGAACCGCTCGTTCAGCTCTGACGGGCTGCGGTAGTTGAGCAGCGCCATCCGGCGCGCCAGCGCGAGGCCGCGGTGCGGGCCCTCGCCGTCCTTCTCGTCGTAGTAGTAGCCGCCGTGGAACAGCGGGTCGGTGCGCACCGCCTCGATCTGCACCGAGTTGAGCGCGATCTGGTCTGCGGTGGAGAACGGGGGCGCGGCGATGACCGCGAGCCGCTCGACGCGCTCCGGGAATGTCACGGCCCACTCCAGCGCCTGCATGCCGCCCATCGAGCCGCCGACGACAGCGGCCCAGCGGTCGACGCCGATGGCGTCGGCGAACGCGGCCTGCGCGTTCACCTGGTCGCGGATGGTCGTGAACGGGAAGCGCGGTCCCCACTCGGCGCCGTCCGGCGCGATCGAGGCGGGGCCGGTGGTCCCCTGGCAGCCGCCCAGCATGTTCGGCGCGACGACGAACCAGCGGTCGGTGTCGATCGCCTTGCCCGGCCCGATGATGCCCTGCCACCAGCCGGCGGTGGGATGCCCTGGGCCGTTGGCGCCGACCGCGTGGCTGTCGCCGGTCAGGGCGTGCAGCACCAGCACCGCGTTGTCGCGTGCCGCGGACAGCTCGCCCCAGGTCTCGTAGGCGACCCGGACGAACGGGAGGCTCTCGCCGCTCTCGAACGCGAACGCGCCGATCCCTGCGAACGATCGCGCCCCGGCCGGGTCGGACTCCTTCCAGGCGCCGCTCGCCGCGGGCTTGCCGAGGAGCGACCGCGCCTGAGCCTCCGTGATGAAGCTCGAGGGTGCCGTGTCCGCCGAGGTCTGCCACTCCATGCGCCCATTCTCGCGGAGCGGGGGAGTGCGCGGTGCAGTGTTACGGCCGACCGGCCTCAGCCGTCGTCGGGGCGGGGCGGGTCGGAGTCCTCGACAGGCCTCGGCCCGTCGTGCCGCTCGTGCTCGCGTTCCCTGCGGTCCCTGGCCTGCTGCGTCTGCTCGCTGAGGTAGTTGACGATGGTGGCGCTCGCGGTGCCGACGATCGCCACGCCGCCGATCATGAGCACGATCGCCAGCAGGCGCCCCGTCACCGTCACCGGGTAGTAGTCGCCGTAGCCGACGGTCGCCATCGTCACGCACGCCCACCAGAGCGAGTCGCCGAACGAGTGGATGTTGGACCCGGGGGCGTAGCGCTCCACCTGGTAGACGGCGAGCGAGATGACGTAGATGAACATCAGGACGAACGTGCCGGCGATGATGATGATGCGTCTGCGCAGGTGGCTCCCGCTCCCGCCGCGCAGGCTCGGGATGCGGAAGAGGTCGCCGATCAGGCGGAACGGCCGGGCGACCGGGATCAGCACCGACAGCAGGTCGATCACGTTGTGCTGCACGAACCTGCGCTTGTCCTCCGCGAGGTGGAAGCGCACCACGTAGTCGACGAGGAACGCCACCCAGATCAGCGCGAGCAGCGAGATGAGCGTCCCGTAGAGCAGACGGCCCATCCGCGGATCGAGCACCGTCCACGAGTACGCGACCAGGAAGACGACGCTCGCGACGACGCCCGGCCACACCGTGGCCGACTCCCACCGCCTCCGCTTCGCGTCGTCCGCCATCGTCAGTCCTTGACCGCCAGCGCGCCCTTGGCGAACCGGTAGGACGCCGCCTGCGCCACCGGCTTCACCACGATCAGGTCGAGGTCCACGTGCCGCGGCAGCTCGAGCGCGTGCACGATCGTCCCGGCGACGTCCTCCGCGGTCAGCGGCTCCGGCACGTCCTCGTAGACGGCGTCGCGGCGGGCCCGGTCGCCGTCGAAGCGGACCAGCGAGAACTCCTCGGTCGCGACCATGCCCGGTGCGACCTCCACGACGCGGATGGGCTCGCCGTTCAGCTCCAGGCGCAGCACCTCGGTGAGGGCGTGCTCGGCGAACTTCGCCGCGTTGTACCCGCCGCCGCCGACGTAGGCGTTGAGGCCGGCGATGGAGGTCAGGTTGAGGATGTCGGCGTGGCCGGTCTCCCTGGCTCCGTCGCGCAGCAGGGGGAGCAGTGCGCTGATCACGCGCTTGGTGCCGATGACGTTGATCTCGTACATCCACACCCAGTCGTCGACGCTGGAGGCCTCCACCGAGTCGAGCCCCTTGGCGCCGCCCGCGTTGTTGACGAGGGCGTGGATCGGGCCGGTCGCGGCGAGGTGGTCGCGCAGCGCGTCCACGTCCTCCTGGCGGGTCAGGTCGGCGGCGAACACCTCGGCGCCGGTCTCGGCCGCGAGCTCGTCCAGGCGCTCCTGCCGGCGCGCGACGCCGACGACCTCCCAGCCCCGCTCGCGGAACAGGCGGACCGTCGCCGCACCGATCCCCGAACTCGCACCCGTCACGACCACACGTCTGTTGCTCATGCTGCCTATTCTCACGGGTTACGGCATGTTTCGGGCACGTTGCCCACGCGCGGCCGCGAGTCTAGCGTGTGAGCGACCACCGAACGGTGCCACCCACCCGCAGGACATCACCCGAACAAGGAGCTCAAGCCATGACCGACGCCGCCGACTGGCAGTTCGAGACCAAGCAGATCCACAGCGGCGCCGCGCCGGACCCCGTGACCAACGCCCGCGCGACCCCGATCTACCAGACGACCTCCTACGTCTTCAACAACGCCCAGCACGCCAAGAACCTGTTCGCGCTCGCCGAGTTCGGCAACATCTACACCCGCATCCAGAACCCGACCCAGGCGGTCGTCGAGGAGCGCGTCGCCGCGCTCGAAGGGGGCACCGGCGCCCTCCTCGTCGCGTCGGGCCAGGCGGCGGAGACCTTCGCGGTGCTGAACATCGCACAGGCCGGCGACCACATCGTGTCGTCCAGCTCGATCTACGGCGGCACCTACAACCTGTTCAAGTACACGCTCGCCAAGCTCGGCATCGAGACCACCTTCGTGGAGAACCAGGACGACGCCGAGGAGTGGCGTCGCGCGGTCCGCCCGAACACCAAGCTGTTCTTCGCGGAGACGATCGGCAACCCGAAGATCAACATCCTCGACATCGAGCTCGTCGCCGAGGTGGCGCACGAGTCCGGCGTCCCGCTGATCGTGGACAACACGATCGCGACCCCGTACCTGATCCGCCCGTTCGAGCACGGCGCCGACATCATCGTGCACTCGGCCACCAAGTTCCTCGGCGGCCACGGCACGGTCATCGGCGGTGTCGTCGTGGACGGCGGGAAGTTCGAGTGGTCGAAGAACGCCGACAAGTTCCCCGGCCTGACCCAGCCGGACCCGTCGTACCACGGCGCCGTCTACACGGCCGCGGTCGGCGACGGCCTGGCCTACATCATCAAGGCCCGCGTCCAGCTCCTCCGCGACCTCGGCGCGGCGATCGCGCCGGCGAGCGCCTGGCAGCTCATCCAGGGCATCGAGACGCTCTCGCTGCGCGTCGAGCGGCACACCCAGAACGCGCAGGAGATCGCGGAGTTCCTGGAGGCCCACCCGGACGTGGCCACCGTGAACTACTCCGGCCTGCCGACCAGCCCGTGGTACGCCGCGGCCAACCGGTACGCCCCGAAGGGTGTCGGCGCCGTGCTGTCCTTCGAGCTCAAGGGCGGCGTGGACGCGGGCGCGGCCCTCGTCGACAGCCTGAAGCTGTTCAGCCACCTCGCCAACATCGGCGATGTGCGCAGCCTGGTCATCCACCCGGCGTCGACCACGCACTCCCAGCTCACCCCGGAGCAGCAGCTCACCGCGGGCGTGACGCCGGGACTGGTGCGCCTCTCGGTCGGCCTGGAGAACATCGACGACCTGAAGGCCGACCTGTCGGCCGGCCTCGCCGCCGCCCGCGCCGTCGCCGACGCCGCCCGGGTCTGACCCGCGCGTCCTACTCAGCCGAGGGGCACGTTGTTGTCACTTTTCCGCGAGAAAAGTGACAACGACGTGCCCCTCGGTCGTCTGCTCAGGCGCGGGCGAGGGTGACGCACTGGCGCAGTAGGGCAATGGCCTCCCGGGCGTCGGCGGTGACGAAGGTCTGGTGGTCGCCGGCGCGGTCGCGGATGGTGCGGTCGAGCAGCTCTGCGTGCTCCGGCCAGCGCGACGCGGCCCTGCGGGCGGCGTCGGTCTTCGACAGGATGCGGCCCGACTCCATCGTCTCCACCAGCCGGATCGGCCCGAGCGCCAGCCAGCGCACCGTCTCCGCGCGCACAGGGTCGCCGGGTTCGCGGTCGGCGAGCTCGGCCTCCGCACTGTCGCCCACCGGCCCCCAGAACTCGATGAGGTCGCTGCGGGAGCGGGCGCCCACCCGCGCCGCCGTGTCCGGGTGCCGGTCGGCGGTCGGCGTCCAGATCACGTCGCCGCCGTCCACGACGCCCTGCACGCCATCCTCCAGCTCCAGCCAGGTCGCCCAGTTGAGCTGACCGCCGGCAAGGGCGCTGACCAGCACGCCCTCCACCACCTGCGGTGCGGTCTCCACCTGATCCGGCCCGCGCGCGATCTCGGACTCGGTGAGGTAGACGCCGTCGATGTGCGGCGACGACTCCGCGTGCAGGGGCGCGAGGGCCGGGAGGTCGTCGACCGGGTCGCGCGTGACGACGAAGACCACGTCGATGTCGCTGACGCCGTCGTACCAGTCGCCGGTCGCCGCCGAGCCGGTCACGACCGCGCGGCTGACCAGTCCGGGCGCCAGGCGGCGCTGTTCGAGCAGGAACCGGGTGAGTGCCTCGCCGACCTGCGGCGGTAGTTGAGCGTCCATGATTCCCCCTCCGTGGCGAACCCTAGTCGATCGTCGCCGCCGTGCCCACTGCCGAATCCGCGGCGATGGTCGCCGCCTCCGCGTCGGCGAACGCCAGGCGCGGCACGAAGAACAGCAGCACCGCCGCCACCAGGGCGCCGAGCCCGCAGATCGTCCAGACCAGCATGTAGCCGAACAGGCTCGCGGCCGTGGCGGTCACGGTCGCCGCTCCCGTGAGCAGCACGACGCCGAAGACGGCGGAGGCGAAGGACCCGCCGATCGTCTTGGTCGTGTTCGTCATCGCGGTCGCGACGCCGGTCTGGCCGCGCGGGGCGGCGGCGGCCGCGGCAGCGGGGAGCGCGCCGACCAGCGCGCCGGAGCCGATGCCCGCGATCGCCATGTTGGTGAACACCTGCCAGGTCTCCAGATGGAACGGCAGGAACAGCAGGTACCCGATGGCCACCAGGAAGGACGCGCCGATGAGCGTCACGCGCGGGCTCAGCCAGGACGACACCACGGGGAAGAGCACCGCGCCGACGATCATCGAGATGAGGTAGGCGCCGATCAGGATGCTGCGCTGCCCGGCGCTGAGCCCCAGGCCGTACCCGTTGACCGGGTCGGTCCCGGCGTACGTGCTGAGCGGGGCCTGCGCGCCGAGGAGGCTGATCCCGATGAGGCCCGCGGTGAGCTGCACCGGCCACATGTTCGGCTGCCGCAGCACGCGCAGGTCGATGGCCGGGTCCTTCTGCTTCAGCTCCCAGCGCCCGAACGGGATGAAGGCGAGCACGCCGAGCACGATCAGCGCCCAGACCCACCAGGTGCCGACGCCGTTGATCCGCAGGAACGTCAGGCCGGACGTGATGAGCAGCAGGGCGAGCGTCAGGAGGATGAACCCGACGCCGTCCAGCGTCCGGCCGCGGACCGGCTCCGACTCGGGGACGCCGAACAGGATGGCGAAGAACACGAGCGTGACCGCCGCGGCGGGGACCATCAGGGTGGTCGTCACGTTCTGGCCGAACGCGTCGAACAGCAGTCCGGCCCCGATCGCGCCGACGATGGCGCCGAACTCCAGGGCCACCACGAGGAGGCCGGCCGCCCGCCGGGTGCGCGACGCCGCGGTGCCGGTGCGCCGGCCGCGGTCGAAGATGAGCGCGATCTCCAGCGGCAGCCAGACCACGTAGAAGCCCTGCAGCGCGAACGCGATGAGGTACGTCGTGAAGTCGTGCGAGAACGCGAGTGCCCAGCTCGACAGCGCGGTGAGCACAGTCGCGACCAGCAGGATCCGCTTGTGCCCGAACATGTCGCCGAGCTTCGCGAGCACTGGCACGACGAGCGCGGAGAGCAGGAGCTGGGCGGCCTCGAACCAGTTGTAGTCGGCGTCGTGGATGCCCAGATGCTTGACGATGTCGGAGATCAGCGGGACGTAGTAGCCCTGAAGGATGCCGCTGGTGAGCTCGACCAGTGCGAGCCAGCCGATCAGCGCAGCGGTCGCGCCGATCGCGGTGGTCGCCCGACGCTGGGCGACCGTCTTCTCCGATGTCATGCGCGGATGCTAACACCTGGCGCAGCCTTGTACGGTAGAGGCGTGGCCAGCGAACTCGACGATTCAGGTGCAGACGTCCTCGAAGAGACGGAGCGGGAGGTCCTGGGCTGGCTCGAGTTCGGCGACGCGGCCCGACACCTGGCCGGCGAGGTGGTCGAATCCGGCTTCGAGCCCGACCTGGTCGTGGCCATCGCGCGCGGCGGCCTCCTGCTCGCCGGCGCCATCTCGTACGCCCTCGGCATCAAGGCCTGCGGCGCCCTCAACGTCGAGTTCTACACCGGTGTCGACACCCGGCTGCCCGAGCCCGTCGTGCTGCCGCCCATGCTCGACTCGTCCGCTCTGGAGTCCAAGCGCGTGCTGCTCGTGGACGACGTCTCCGACTCCGGCCGCACCCTCGCGATGGTCGTCGACCTGATCGCAGCCTCCGGCGCCGACGTACGCACGGTCTGCCTGTACTCGAAGCCGCGCACGGTGCTGGAGCCCGACTTCGTCTGGCGCCGGACCGACAGGTGGATCACCTTCCCGTGGTCGGCGCTGCCGCCGGTGACGGCCTCCACGCACTGAGCGCCTCATGAGCAAGTCTTTGGCCGAGCTCGCCGCCGACGGCTCGATGGATCCCGGCTGGGCGCAGGCCCTCGCCCCGGTCGCCGACCGCATCGCCGGGATGGGCGACTTCCTGCGCGCCGAGGTCGCGGCGGGGAGGCCCTACCTGCCCGCCGGCGACAACGTGCTGCGGGCGTTCCGCGCGCCGTACGCCGACGTGCGCGTGCTGATCGTGGGCCAGGACCCCTACCCGACGCCCGGCCATCCGATCGGCCTGTCCTTCGCGGTGGAGCGTCACGTCCGGCCGATCCCGCGCAGCCTCCAGAACATCTACCGTGAGCTGCGCGACGACCTCGGCGTCGTGCCGCCCCCGCACGGCGACCTCAGCGCGTGGGCGGCGAACGGCGTGATGCTGCTCAACCGGGTGCTCACGGTGCGCCCGGGAGAGCCGGCCTCGCACCGCGGCACGGGCTGGGAGGCCGTCACCGAGCACGCGATCCGCGCCCTCGTCGCGCGCGGCCGGCCGTTCGTCAGCATCCTCTGGGGGAGGGACGCCGCCACCCTGAAGCCGATGCTCGGCGGCAACCCGGTCATCGAGTCCCCGCACCCCAGCCCGCTCTCCGCCTCCCGCGGCTTCTTCGGCTCGCGGCCGTTCTCCCGGGCGAACGCGCTGCTGGAGGGGGCGGGGGAGAAGCCCGTGGACTGGTCGCTGGAACCGTAACGCGGGCGAAACGCGCGACGACGTACCCTGGAACGGTGCTGGAAGAGGAATATGAGACGCGCCGGGTCCTGCCGAGACACCTGCGCAAGCCGGAGCCGTCCGAGACGCCGTTCGACTACAGCATCCGCGAGGCGCGCCCGGAGGACCTGCCCGACGTGCGCGAGATCTACAACCACTACGTCGCCAACAGCACCGTGACCTTCGACGAGGACGCCATGACGCTGAAGGAGTGGAAGAGCAAGTTCGCCTACCTGAAGAAGCTCGGGATGCCGTTCATCGTCGCCGAGTCGCCGAGCGGGCAGATCCTCGGCTACGCGCTCGTCTCGCCGTGGAAGCAGAAGCGTGCCTACCGCTTCACGGTCGAGAACTCGATCTACCTGGGCGCGGCCTCCACCGGCAAGGGCCTCGGCCCCATCCTGATGCAGGAGCTGATCGACCGCTCGAAGGCCGCCGGCCTGAAGGAGATGATCGCGGTTATCGCGGACAAGGGCGCGGAGGCCTCGATCAAGATGCACGAGAACTTCGGCTTCACCGAGATCGGCCGCATGGGCCGCGTCGGCTACAAGTTCGAGCGCTGGCTCGGCACGGTGCTGATGCAGAAATCGCTCAAGTAGGCGGCGCGGGAGCGGTTTCAGTCGGCCGCCACCAGGAAGAGCCGCAAGAGCGTGCCCTCGGCAGGGTAGCTCGACCGAGCGGGCCAGACGTTGTCGGCGACGAACGGGCCGGCCTCCCACCGCATCACGAGCCGGACGCGTTCGCCGAAGTGGTCCTGTCCCCAGCCGTCTGTGCCGCGAAGGACGAACGGATCCGAGGCCGCCGTACGTGTGGCGAGCGAATATCGGATGGTAGCCGGGTCACGTTCGGTGATCTCACGGGCCAGCGCCGGGCGTGTATCGAAGACGTCCTCGCGTCCGAAGGTGACACCGCTCGTGCCCGTATCCGAGGCGCGGAACATGCGCGACTCCACGGTGCCTCTGGCGGGATTCGCGCATGCGTAGCGCACGACGAGTCGACCATCCTCGAGGGAGACCGGCTCGGTGTGCCACATCGTGTTGCTGGTCAGGGTCTGTGCGCCTGACCACGATGACACGTACGACTCCGTCGGGTCGCCCGTCACGTTCTGAGACAGGTTCGCCGTTGCGGTGAGGTCGCTGACCCGCCACACGGAAGCGGGGCCGTTCGCCGGGCCAGAGGGTCTCGCCGCGTACAGCTTGGTCTCACCCCTGGCGTTGTTGCGCGGGTACGTGATCACGATCCGGTTGCTGTAGTCGAAGCCGAGCTGGATCTGCCCGTTCACGAGGCCGCCGAAGGAGCCTGGGTCGACGAGGGTCGCGGGCTGGGCTGGTTGAAAGGGGAGCGTGAGCGGCGCACCCGGGTTCGCCGGCGTGCGGTCGACGGGGAACCAGGAGACCAGATCGCGGCTCCATGCGTAGGACAGTCCGCTGTTCCGGGCGTCGTTCCCCCGCCAGACCCAGGCCACATGGTATGCACCGCCGTCGGCATCGTCTCGCCAGCTCGGCGTCGTCGGGTAGGGTCCGAACGCCGATGGCGATGCTGTGAACGACTCGGCGCCGTTCCAGAGGGGCGCGAGTCCGGTCGCGCTCGACCACGTGGTCGTCGCTGGGTCGTAGTTGTAGATGTACTCGTTGCCGGCGGAGGTCATGCCGTTGCGAAAGATCAGGTGCAGACTCCCGTCACCGCCGGTGAAGAAGCGCGGGTAGCTCACCGTGTTCTCCAGACCGAAGGCGACGAGGAAGCCCCACTTGGCCGTGCCCGCGAGTTCGGTCCGGAACTCGAGGGAGCCGAGGTCGCCGGGAGAGCTCACCCGCCAGTAGAGCATCGGCTGATTGTGGACCGCGCCCGCGAGATGGAGCGCTCCTCGCGAGTCGAGGGCCAGGCTGAGCTCCTCGTGGGAGTCGCTCGCGTTCTCCGGAAGCGTCACCCGTCGCCACCCCACCTGGGTGCCGGACGCGTCGCTCAGGGGCTGTCGCGGGTGCACGGTCGTCCACGAGCCGTCTGCACTGCGGGCGGAGACCGTGAGTGTGAAGGATGCGTCGAAGTACGCGAGATAGTCGATGCCTCGCTCGGCGTCGTGCGCGACCGCCTGTGCGATGGTGATCGCGGCGCCCACTGTGGCATCGCCATCCGGAGTGCTCACTGTGGTCGCGGCGAGAACAGCGGACCCAGCCCCGACCTCGGGCTGCGGTGCGTTCGAGGGATTGCAGGTGAGTGCGGAAACAGCGAAACCCGGCGCCGAACCCGAATCTCCCGCGGCGATCAGGAGAGCGGCCAGTGTGGCGAGTACTGCCAATCGCGTCGGACGGTTGGTGGTCACGGCCATCGACGTTCCTTTCTGAACAGCGGTCTCGGTCATTAAAACCTCTAGCATTAAAACACCATGCCTATGAGTGATAGCTTTAACACATGGGCATAAATCACCTGGATAACCCTGCCGTCTCCTCGCTCCGATTCCGCCGTCAGTTCCTCGTGACTCCGCGCAGCACCCAGCTGCCCGGCTGGACGCACCGCAAGGTGGGTGGCCACAACGTGTATGCCCACCCGGATCTGCCGGTCACGGTGCACGAGCAGTCCACCGGTCTGACGCTCGTGCTCCTCGGGTTCGCGATCGATCCCGACCAGCCCGAGCGGGACGACGCCTCCGTGCTCGAGGCTCTGGCCGTCGAATGGGCTGCGGGGGACGGACTGCCCTTTCTCGACAGACTCTCGGGGCGGTTCGCCCTCTTCGTCTTCACGGACGACGACATCGAGGTCCATATCGACGCGACTGGCACCCGCACGGTCGAGTACACCTGGACAGGCGACGAATTCCACGCGGCGTCCCAGGCATACCTGCTCGCCGAGATCCTCCCGCTGCGCGAGGGGGAGCGCGCTGAGCAGTTCCGGTCGTCGTCCTATGCGAACGAGGACCGGGAGGCCTTCCTCCCTGCGAATACGTCCCTCTACGAGGAAGTCGGGCGCCTCCTTCCCAATCACCGCCTCAGTGCAGCCGATCGGTCCCAGCAGCGGGTATGGCCGCGCGACCCGATCCCACCGGTCACCCTCGCCGATGCTGCCGCGTTCGCGGCGGGCCAACTGACGTCAGCGATCGTCGCCGCCTCGCGACGGTACCGTCTCAGCCTGCCTCTGACGGCAGGGTACGACTCGCGCACTCTGCTTGCCGCAGCGCCGCCCTCGCTGCGCAGCTCGATGCACGTCTACACCCTCCTGTACCGGCATCTCTCCCGGCTCTCGGCGGATGTCAGCATTCCGGCGCGGCTGACCCGCCGCGCGGGGCTCTCCCACCATCGGATCGACTGCCGCGCCCTGCCGGACCGTTCGTGGCGGGAGCTCTACACACGGAACTCTCCGCTGGCGCACTATGACGATTGGGGCATCATCGCGAGCGGCCTTCTCGCCGGGCACCCGAACGATCGTGTGGCACTCAAAGGCAACGCGAGCGAGATCGTCCGCAAGTACTACTGGCAGGACGGGGCGCCTCCGTGTCTGCAGAAGCCGTCCGACCTTCTTGCACTTCAACGCGGTTGGTCGGAATTGCCGTTCGCCGTGGCGTCGATCGAGGAGTGGTTCGCCGCGGCAGCTCCGATCGCCGCCGAAGCAGGAGTCCCGCTGGATGCCCTCTTCTACTGGGAGCACCGCTGCGGCTCCTGGCAGGCTCAGAGCCAGCTCGAGTGGGACATCGCACAGGAGGTCTTCACTCCGTTCGGTAACCGTCGCATGCTGGCTGTCCTTCTCGGCGTGCCCCGAGAGGATGTCGGCGAAGAGGGGACGGCTCTGCTTCGCGAGATCATGGAGCTCAGCGATGCGGACATGCTCCGGCTTCCGTTCAACCCGCGCACGACATGGTTTCGATCCCTCGATGTGCTCCAGCGGGCGCGCCACCGCCTTCGGCGGGAGCTTCGTCGGCTGCGGCCGGCGGGAGCGCGTCGCCTCCTGCGCCAGCCGGGGCCTCGGCGCTAGGCTCGCGTTCGTGACCACCGCCACCCCGCACTCCGGCGAGGTCGCCTCCGCCGCCCCGGCGACGCCCGCGAACCTCCCGCTCCGCAAGCGTCCGTTCGACATCTTCTTCGTCGTGATGTTCTCGCTGTTCAGCCTGACGTGCATCATCAGCGACGCCATCCCGACGCTCGGGATCCCGCAGACGGCGACGACCACCAACATCCTCGCGCAGTGGAACTACACCTACTCATCGCAGTACGACCCGCTGTACCAGCACGAGGCGCTGTGGCTGCGGTTCATCACCGGCACCAGCGCGTTCGTCTACCTGCCCTTCTACATCCTGCTGATCGTGTGCCTGGTCAAGGGCTTCAACTGGATCCAGCTGTTCTGCGTGATCTACGCGACCATGATCATCAGCCTGACCGCCATTCCGATCTTCGGCGTCGAGTTCTTCGGGCCGGTGGGGGAGCGCACCCCGAACCCGGTCGTGTTCCTGCTGTACAACGGACCGTACGTGCTGGTGCCGTTGCTGCTGCTCATCCGGATGCGCAAGCCCATGCCGTTCACCAGGAGGTTCTGAGATGCCGCTGCTGGAAGACCTGTCCGTCTACGAGGACGGAGAGACATTCACCGTCTACGACCACTCCTACGAGGACGAGGACGCCGAGCCCGGCCGCGGGAGACCCCTCGGCGCCATCACGCGCAGCGCGGACGGCGGCTACATCCCGGACGGGCCCGGCGCGATCTTCGCATGGGTGTCGCCCGCGCGCACCATCGACGACGCGCTCGCGGCGTTCGTCGGCTGAGGCCCGGTTCTGCGGCTCAGGCCGCCGGGTGCCGGCCGCCCAGTTCCAGCAGGCCGACGCCGCCGATCAGCAGCACCAACCCGAGGATCTGGACCCAGGTCAGCGACTCCTTGAAGAACACCCAGGCGATCACCGCGATCACGGCGACTCCGACGGCGGACCAGATCGCGTAGGCGACCCCGAGTGGCACGCCGCGCGACAGCGACTGGGACAACGCGATGAACGAAGCGACGTAGCCGACCACGACGATCGCGAACGCCCACCACTTGGGATTGTCACCCGAGGTGAACTTCAGGAAGGTGGTCGCGATGACCTCGGTCGCGATCGCGATGGCGAGGAAGATGTAACCCAGCACGGCACCACGGTAACGATCAGGGAGGACAACGGATGGACGACACAGCGCCGGTGCGGCAGTTGCGCATCGTGGTGGAGGCCGAGGACTACGACGAGGCGCTAGCGTTCTTCCGTGACGTCCTCGGGCTCCCCGAGCAGGCGAGCTACTCCGGCGACGGCGGCGCGCAGGTCGCCATACTCGACGCAGGACGGGCGACGCTCGAGTTGGCGAATCCGGCGCAGAAGGCGATGATCGACGGCGTGGAGGTCGGCCGCCCGGTGGCGCCGCGCATCCGGCTCGCCTTCGAGGTGGACGACGGGCGCACTGTCACCGCGAGGTTGGTGGAGGCCGGCGCTGAGCTGATCGCGCCGCCGACCGTGACGCCGTGGAACTCGCTGAACTCCCGGCTCGCGACGCCGGCCGACCTCCAGGTGACGGTCTTCCAGGAGCTCGGCGGAGACGGCGTATAACGATTCGGGCATGCCCGGCGGGGCGGTCTCCCCGGCGGCCCTAGGATTCGATCACGCGGCGCCCGACCAGACGGTGCGCCCGGTGGACGAGTCGCGGGATTCGATGATGACGATTGTGCGCGCGCCCGGTGCGTTTCGCGCGGCAGGGGCGGCGCTCCTCCTCGTCGCGCTGCTCACGTCGTGCGCCGCGCCCGGCCCGGCCGCGCCGCCCCCGACTTTCCGGCCCAGCACGCCCACCGCGACGGCGACCGCCGCGTCCGCGCCGACCCTGCGCGTGGCGACGACGTGCGACGCCCTGCTTCCGGCCGCCTCGGCGGAGGCCGCTGCCGGCACGGGAGTCCAGGCTCGGGAGTGGGCGCCCACCACCCGGAACCCGGTCGAGTTCGGGGACCTGCGAGCAGGGGCGCTGACCTGCGAGTACCGCGGAGAGCTTGCGGCCGGCTCGACCTGGCTCGCCCCGGACGTCTTCGTCGGAGTGCTGCCGACGCTCGGTGCGAACGACCGCTTCGGCGCACTGGCGACCATCGCCGGAGTGACGGTCGACGGCGACCGCTACTTCGCCTGCCCGGTCTCCGCCGGCTCGACCCCCACGTCCTGCCTGTTCGGAGCGATCGTGGGCGACTACCAGGTGATCGGCACCGTGACGTACCCCGATCGCACCACGCTCGACCAGGCCGCCGTCCGCAAGGTCTTCGACGATGCCACCGCGGTCGTCGGCCGCCTTGGCGCGCCCGCTCCGCTGTGGCAGCCGTCGGGTGGCAGTCTGCGCGGGGTCACCTCGTCGGACGGTTTCGTCCCGTTGGTTCGCATCGCCGCCGGCCTCGGTGTCCCCTCGGTGTACTCGCCGAAGTCCGAGGGCGGTGAGTACACGACGACCCAGCTCGCCTCCGCCCAGCTCAGCGGCGCCTACTGGTCGGACTTCGTCGACGAGGGCAGCGCGGCCTCGGTCGGCATCGCCGTGCTGCCGGGAGGTTCGAGCTACTACGACGACGTCAAGCGCACGCCCGTGCCGGGCACGAGCGACATCCAGGCCGTCCCCGGGCTCGGCGATGACGCCTACCTCTCGATGTTCCGGATCGCCATGCCAGGCGGTCCGGGCAGCCCGATCCCGTACCTGGACGTGAAGGTGAAGAACAGTTGGCTGCAGCTCTCGGACGCGCCGCCCGCCGTGCTCGAGCAGCTCGCGCGCGAGGTCATCGCGAACCTGTCCTGAGTCAGCTATGAGTCTGCTGCGGATCATGTCGCCGTGTCCGGTGCCGACCTAGGCTGACGTCGACGACATCGTCGGACGGCCCGCGTGGCGGGTCGGCCGAGTGAGGCCGATGGCACAAATCGTGGCCGGGAGCGGGGCTCCCGGCCACGTCCATGTCTGCGGCCGGTCGCACATGAGTGCAGTACGATATCTCTTTGGGGGAGCTCCGATATCCCTTTGGCAGAAATGCATCCGCTCGAGGAGATTCAGTATGGCACGCCTGGCTCGTGGCGCACACCGACGGTCGCACCTTGCCCGTTTCGCTACAGCGACCCTGATGCTGGCGGCACTGGCCGGCGGGTTCCTGGCCGTGAACAACGACATCTCCCAGCGTGCGGCGGTGTTCAATCCCTCAGTCGCTCTGGTCAACGAGGACCTCGCTTCCGAGTTCAATGCGAAGACGTACGCGTTCGGCGCGAGCTTCGTCGACCGGGTCTCGAAGGACTCGGAGTACAACTGGTCGGTGCTCTCGCGGCCGATCGCCGAGAAGGCGTATAAAGACGGATCCGTCGACGCGGTCATCTACCTGCCTCAGTCGTTCTCGCACGACATCCTGACCCTCCAAGACCTCGACCCGACGAAGGCGACCGTCGAGTACAAGCTGAGGCCCCAGCTCGACGAGCAGTCGGATCGCGTCCTGAAGAGCAAGATCGTCGACATCGTGCACGGATTCAATCGGAGCGTCGTCACGATGTATTACGCCTCGGTCGCCGACAACATCGCCGAAGCCGACAGCTCGATGCACGCCGCCCTGGGCAACCAGGAGGCTCTCATCGCGGCCCTGACGTCGGACGTGGAGCAACCCTTCTCGTTGACGAAGCCGAGTTTCGAGAACTTCGTCTCGAACGCCACCGGCCTCAAGGACGTGAACGCCGCAACGATCGACGCCCAGAACTCCTTCACGGAATCGGTCACCGACACGCTCGCCCGGACCAGCGAGACGTTCTGGGCGAAGCTGCCCGAGATCGACGAGTATGCGAGCCGGCAGAAGGAGATCGCACACATCAACGCGACGAACAGCAACACCCGGATCACCGATCAGGCCGCCTCCGATCGGGACTTCTACGGCAGCCAGTTCGACGCGTTGAGAACGAACACGTTGTGCACGCTGAGCGGGGTGGATGCCGCCGAGGATGCGGAGCCCTGCACGAATCCGGACGGCACGGTCCCGCCTCACCTCGCCGGACACCTCCTGTCGTTGCGGCAGGCGATCGCCGACTACACCACGGCATACACCGGGCCCGTCAACGAGCTGCAGTCCACCGTCCTCATCATTCGAACCTCCCTCACCGCCAGCATCGCGAACTTGGAGGCCCTCGTCGCGATCCTGGAACCGCTGGCCCAGCCGGCCGAGCCGACCGACCCAACCGAGCCGGCCGCGCCCACCGATCCGACTGATCCCGCCCCTGCCGTCCCGATCGTCGACCCGGCGGTCCTGAAGACCTTGAAGACGGACATCGTCGCCCTGAAGAACGCGAGGGACGCCCTGCGTGCGGACAATCTGCCCGCCCCGAACTTCGATTCGAATCTGACAGACCTCGACTCGTGGTACGCGGACATGCTCGCGACCATCAAGGACTCCGCGCTCACTGCGAGCGGGGTCGGCGGTCTCGACATCACAGACTGGGCCGACTACGACCCCGCCGCCCTCGGACTGTACGTCGACAACAGCGACGGACTTCACTGGAGCATCGCCGACCTGGTGAAACAGACCGCAGAGACCGGCAGCAGGATCGCGAGCGGCAAGCTGGCCGTCCCGGACAACCGCTCCCAGTTCGACACGCTCCTGAGCAGCGCCCTCACCACATTCACCCGCTCCGAGTCCGTGCGCAACGGGGTCGCCGGCCTGCTATCGAAGGGAAGCGCCGGCCTGGGCAAGAACAAGCAGTACTACCAGAACTTCTCAACCGTGCTGGCCAACACGAGAACACAAGGCGTCGACACCGGCAAGCTCCACGACTTCTTCTCCGCCCCGATAGCCGCCACGGACATCACCACGCAACGGCCCGCCGTCCCGGCCGCCTTCGACCCGAAATGGATGATCGTCTTCGCCTGCGGCCTGTTGGCTGGTGCGCTCGTCATGGTGCTCGGGCGGACGTTCCGAGTGAAGAGGGACGGCTGAAGCCATTCCTCGGCGCCCGCCTCGTGCCGGCTCGAGTGTTTGAGCTGTCTTCCCCTCCGTCGGCCCGGCCCGCATGCGCTGCGTGATCCCGTTCACCAGTTCTTCGGGAGTGTAGGGTCGTCCGGATCGATGGGAGCGCACCGGCTGTAGCCCACGAAGTCGGAGTAGTTCTCGCCGATGGTGAACTCGATTGCGAAGCCGTCTGCACGGACTCCGGTGAGGTAGGGCGGGTAGGAGACGACCTTCCGCAGCGGGCTCACTGCGACGATGCGCAGCATGAGGCGGGGGCGGTGTGCGGTGAGGGTGGTCATTGTCCTGCTCGGCACGGGGTCGGGGTCCCGGGGTCGGTGGTTCACCAGTTTTTCGGGAGTCGCGGGTCGTACGGGTCGATTGGAGCGCACCGACTGTAGCCCCGGAAGTCGGAGTAGTTCCCGCCGATCGTGAACACGATCCCGAGTCCGTCTTTGCGGACCCCGGTGAGGTACGGCGGGTAGGACACGACCTTCCGCGGCGGGTAGATGTTGTTGTCCTCGATTACTTTCGTCGGGAAGCCGCGCTTTGTCCACAGCGCCGCGACCCGCTCCGCCGTCTCCTCAGGACTCGACTTGGTCGGGCCCTTGTACTGATTGAAGATGTTCCAGCTCTCCGACTCGGTGCCATCGGCATATTCACCACAGCCGTATCCCCATTCGAACTCTGGTTTGGGCCAGGTGTCCGCGACGAGGGCGGTGGTTTCGTCGTAAAGAGCCTGGATTTCTTGTTGCACGGCGGCGCGGTCGGACCGGTCTTGGTCTTCCATCTGCTGGATCTCCTTCGCAGTTTTAGGCTGTGCTCCACATCCCGTCAGGGTTCCCGTGACGAGCAGAGCGCTCAATGCCACGATGCGCAGCACACTACGGCGGTAGCGTGTGGTCGAGGCGGTCATCGTCTTGGTCCGATTGGGTTCCAGGCAGATCCGGGTAACGGGTTCGACAGGGCTGACCGGTCGAGGGGGGTTCCGCTGACGGGAAGGTCCTGCCCGCGTCCCATTGTCGCCATCGCACTGCCGTACTGGGCGGAAGTGAGGTTGTCGAGGTAGCTGTAGGAATCAGGGTTCTTCTGGCTGTTGCCGAACGGGCCGTGTTTGGTGATCCCTTCGAGCGTGATGCCGTCGAGGACGGTGTTCTCCGCACTGAACGTGTGGGCGCCGAAAGCCGGGTTGGTGGGGTCGGTGCGCCTAGACAAGAACTGCCCGGGCCCGGCCCACTCGTCCTTGGCGCCCTCGGCGGCGAAGACCTCCCCGCCGGGCACGTGCAGTGCGCCGGCAGACGCAACCTCGTTTGCGACACCGGCTGAGCCGAGCAGCACCACATGCCCCGCCGAAACCTCCTTCCCGGTCAGCGCGAGGGTGGCGACGTTGGTCCCGTAGGAGTGCGCGATGACCGAGAGCCCTGCCGCTTGTGACGGCCAGTCCTTCACCGCAGTTAGACCTCGCAGCGTGTTCCCCAACCGTTCCGCCCCAGCTCTGGCGAGATCATCGTGAGTGACACCCCACACATCCATACCACCGGGCGGGTCGTAATCCAGCCACGACAGGACCGCGATCTTGCTCGGATCAACACCAGATGCCTGTGACTGTTGCTGCCGCATGTCTCTGGCAGCATTACCGTATTGGCCGATGTCGTTGGCCGTGGTTCCCATTCCGGGGACGAGGACGCTGATGTGTTCGGCGGTCTCCAGGAGCCCCGTGCTGATGGCGACCTTGGTGCGTTCGCCGGGCTGGTAGACATACAACTCGTGCGGTACGGCGCCGGTCGGGCCGGCACCGTAGGCGATATCGATGCGGGAGAGAGTGTCGGCCAGCTTCTCCGCTTCGGCGAGACGGTTCAGCGCCGCCTGACGAACTCCGGCGAATTGCGAGCCGAGCTCCGGGTCGGCCTTCGCAGCCTTCAGGCGCTCCTTCGCCGCGGCAAGGTCGTCGATCAGGCACTGGCGGTTCGCGTCGGAGCGCACCCGCGGGGGAACACCGTCGAGGTTCCCGACCAGGCGAGGAACCGACCTCGCCCACTCCGCCCGCTGCTTCGCATCCAGGTCGTTCCACCAGGCGAACGTCTTCTCCGGTGCCGGCGGGTGGTCCCAGAACCTCTGAAACAGTTCGGGATGCGCGGCGAGCATCGCCTTCATCTGCGATGGCGACAAGTCCCTCAGAAGCGATGACAGCTCTCCCGGCGTGGCTGACGTCCAGTCCTTCGACGACCCCAGGCCGGCTATGTAGTGGAGAGCCTTCCTCCTCGAGGCGAAAGCACCGAGTCCGGCGCTCAGATCACCGACGAGCGCGACGCCGCCATCGGTGTCGTTCAGGCGCTTCAGCAGAGCCACGGTATCGCGAGTAGCGGCGGCCAGCTTCTCGAGACTGTCGCGGAAGAGCCCGCACGTTGCCGCGTGGAAGCTCCGTACCGCGTGGAGCTTGTCCTCCAGATCGCGGATGTCGTTCTCCAGCTGGGTGAGCACCAGCTCCAGCCGAGAGTCGACGGCACGCAACGCGTCGCCCAGCATCGGCACGGCGATAAGCGTGTTCGCGGCGGCGCGGTTCGCTTCCCTGAGGCTCTCGGTCGCATCCCGCTGGGTCCGGGTCGCGATGAGCTGTATGTTCAGTTCGTCCTCTTTCAGCACGCCGTAACGGCTGATCTTCGAGTCCTCGAACGTGAACGTGTCGAGCTCACGCTGGATGTCGTCGATTTCGCTTTTCGCGTCCGAGAGACACGGTGCAATGATCTGCGAGAACAGCGCGTCGACGGCGGAGTAGCCCTTCCCGGACAGTTCGCCTGTGCCCAGAGCGGCGACAAGGCGATCGGTCGCACTCTCAGCCGCATCCAGCGCGGATTGGGCGGTTCTGAGATTCCCGGAAAGGGCGCTCTTCACACTGCCTGAGTCGCCCGAATCGTACGTCAAGCCCACGCTGCGCCCGCCTTCTCCTGCCGTAGCCGATCCAGCTCCGCCTCAGACGTCGACCGGATCCCCCTCGCCGTCTCCGCCAAGAGCTGTTCCTGTTCGTCGGCGAGTCGTCCCACGTAACTGTCGAGCTCTCTGCGGGCGGCCAACCCCTTCTGCACGAAGTAGTTCTCTGCGCCCATGCCGATCCCGGCCTCTTCGAAGCGGGCGGTGTTCTCGCGCATCACCTGCCGGTGTTCCTCCCACTGCTTCTCGAGCCGGAGGATCGTCGCGAGGTCCTCCGCGGTTCGGGTCTCGTGAGCGCTGATCTCCTGATCGAGCTCACCGCTCTGATGCGGGGGGCTGCTCACGGCTTTCCACTCCAACTTCCGGCGTCTCGGCTGTCGCGCTGCTCGATCTCGGTCGCGAGCGAGGTGACGTTGCCGGCTTGACCCTTCACACCTGCGACCAGCTCGGAGAGGGAGCTCAGGAGCGTGTTCGCTACGGTCGCTCCGTCGTGGATACTCCCGATGGTGCTCGACCCGAGGCTCACCTGTCGGCCACCGCCGTCGAGGTCGACGTCGGCGAACCCTGAGACGGCATCGTGTGCGGCGCCGACATTCGAAGAAAGCTTCACGATTCACTCCCTTGATATTCCGGGTCGACCAGCCTGCGGAGTTCCGAAAAGGGATCGCCGCGGGTCGGCGCGCTGCCGCCCTCCGCAACCACCTCTCTGGCCTCCGGAATGGCGGTGAGCGGTTCCGTGAACTGTTGCGCTCGCGTCGTCCCTCTTCGTCCGTTCTGCATCTGGTCGAGGAGATCCTCGAGAAACGCGGCGTCGGCTTCATCGGTGTAGCCCTCGTGAACGACTTCGCGGACGTCACCGGCCAGGATCGGAAAAGTCTCCTGATCAGGCGTTTCGCCGTAGGGATGCGGCCCGACCAGGTAGCGAGGAACGACCTCGTCCAGATCGCTGTCCGGACGGAAGGCTCCGCGCGCCAGAACGACGAACAAGCCGGAGTGGCTCTCGCTCTCGAGCCGGACGACGGATCCTAAGCCGAGCAACCTGCCGGCGAGTTCGAGCGTCATCGTCACTCTTCGCTTTCTGGGATGGTGGGGACGACGATCTGGACGAGTTCGTCATCCGTGAGGGAGTGCAGCACGTTCTTGCCGTGCGTCTCCCTCCTGACGTCCAGCGGCAGGTTGTCGACGAAGCGCTGCGTGCCCAGGTCGCCGCCGAACATGATCTGCTCGACGTTGTCTTTCAGCGGGCCGACCAGGCCGAAACCGCCGTTCACCCTGGACAGGAGATCCAGAACGATCACCTGGGTGGTGGCGCTCCCGGCGCTGAGGAGTTCCGCGACCCGATCAGTGGGGAGTAGGAGCCGCTCGAACACGTCCGTTATGCCGTTGATCAGGATGCACTGCCTCGACGGCGAGCCGTTCTCGATCAGCTCCGTGAGGGCCGTCTTCACCAGCTCGGCATTGCTCTTCAGCAGGGTCTTCCCGATGTACAGCGACGAAGCAGAGCTGAGGAGCGGCTTGAGCGTGTCATGCGCGTCGATCACGACGAGGTCCTCGTCAGCCACCGCGTCCACGACGCTGGCGATCAGGAAGGGATACAACAAAGCAGCCTGTCTCCCCGTCTCGGGGAAGATCGCGAGGGACTTGGCCCGGTACAGCTCAAAGCCTTCGGGTGTGGCGCTGCTCTTGTTCAAACCCAGCAACAGCGTGTCAGGCGTAGCCTCACGGGACCGGTGGCTTTGCAACGTCTGCGGCGTGAGCTCCCGCGGGACCATGGGGATCTTCTCCGGCCGCGCACCCGTCCAGTTCTCGTTCAGCGTTGCGATCTGCTGTTCGAGCGCTGCGAGCGTCTCGGAGCTGTCCTGACCGCGGGCGGGGAGGTAGAACTGGATCGCGGTGGGTGCGTCGAGGAGCACCTGGCCGCGGCCCGGGAGGTCGGCCTGCAGCAGCCGTTCGCGTCCCATGAGCTGTGCGAGCTCGCTCTCGTCGTTGAGGTAGAGGCACAGCTTCGTCGAGATGTTGCTCAGCATGTTCACGCGGACGCCGCCGACTCGGCTCGAGCTCATCACGAGGGTGATACCGAGCGCTGCGCCTTCGCGCAGCACCTGCAGCAGCAGGGAGTCGATCGTCTCTTTCCGGCGGTCGTTCGGAGTGAGGTTGTCGTACCCGTCGAGCACGTTCACCACCAGCGGCAGGGCGATTCCCGTCTTCGCCTGGTACTGCTCCAGGTTCCCGACGCCGGCCTCTTTGAACACGCTCTTGCGGGTCGCCAGAAGGTCGGCGATCGCCTCCAGCATCTTGCCGAGCTTTTCGGCCTCCTCGAGCGTGACGATGTCCGCGACATGCGGCAGGTCCGTGAGCGGCAGCAGCCCGTTGTTCCCGAAGTCGATGAGCTGCACGTGCACCTGTTCGGGAGTGCTGGTCTTCGCAAGGTTCATCACGAGGGTCTGGAGCACAGTCGATTTGCCGTATCCGGGGCTGCCGAACAGGGCTGTGTGCCCGGCCCGGGCGATGTCGAACCCGTAGTCCTCCTGCGCCTGCCGGGCCGGGAAGTCGAGCACGCCCAAGGGAACGCCCACGCCGCCGTCATCGCCCGGCTCGGGGGTTGCGATGCTCTCCGGCAGATTCGGGAGCCACGGCCGATCGGGGGTGGTCAGCGCGTCGTCGCTGTGGAAGATGTTCGCGATGGTCTCGATGATCGCTTCGAGCTGCGAGGGGAGATCGCTGGTGTCCTTTCCCCTGCTCGACGTCTTCGTCGGGATCATAGAACAGTTCGTACTGGCCGACGTCGTTGATCGTGTAGATGCGCTCATCGACCCGCTCCGACACCACCGCGTCGGGGTCGTAGGACACACCGGCGTAGCCGCTCTGGAAGAGTTCGTAGACCTCGTTCTGCCCGACCTTCAGGTAGCCGCGCCCCGGGTTGGTGATGTGAGCGGCATCGGTGGTCTTCAGCAACTCGTTCGAGTCCTGCTCGCCGGCCATCTTCAACGCGATCTTCGACGTCGAGTTGGCCTCGATCTGGTCGTTGACCACGCCGCTGGGCTTCTGCGTCGCAAGGATCAGGTGAACGCCGAGGCTTCGGCCGATCCGCGCCACCGAGGTGAGCTCGTCGAGGAACTCCGGCACATTCGCTTTGAGCTCCGCGAACTCGTCGGAGACGAGAACCAGGTGGGGCAACGGTTTCGTCGGGTAGGTGACCTCGGGCCTCGGGTCGTGGCGCTGTTTGTACAGGCTCATGTAGGCGTTGATGCTGTTCACGCCGTACACGGCGAACTCGCGCTGTCGCTTCGTGAGCTCCGCCTTGATGCTTGCGAGTGCACGCGCCGTGCCGGCGCCGTCGAGGTTCGTGATCGCGCCCATGAAGTGCGGCAGCCGGTCGAGCGTGTTGGCGATCCCGCCGCCCTTCCAGTCGATGATGAGCATGCCGACGTCTTCGGGGGAGAAGTTGATCGCGAGACCGATCAGGTAGGTGGTCAGGAACTCCGACTTCCCCGAACCCGTCGTGCCGCCCACGAGGGCGTGGGGGCCGTGGGCTCGCTCATGCAGATCCCAGTACACATGGTCGGCTTTGCCCCGCCACCCGATCAGCGAGGCGATGGACTTGTTCGGCTCGGCCCGGGCCCATCGTTCGGCGATCCGCAGGTCGTCGACGGTCGTCACCTCGTACTGTTCGAGCAGGCTCAGGGCCTCCGGCACCGCGTTCCTCTCGACCTCGAGGTGGTTCAGGTTCGACAGTCTCCGAAGCGAATGCTCCAGATCGCTCGGAAGAGGATGCGGAGCGAATGGCGTCGCGACGTAGACGTCGTTGTCCGTGACCAGCTCGCCTCGCACCAGGTGCGGCGCCTGGATGAGTGCTGTCACGGTCTCCGGCAGGAGTTTCGCGTCCTCGGTGCACCAGATCACGGTCACCCCGAGCGCACTCATGTCTTCGGCGAGGAGTTCGTTGATCCCGTGTCCGGCCAGAAAGCGATCATCGGAGATCGTGAACACGTAGTGCGGCGCGAACTGCGGCTTCTGCGTCCCGGCGTCCTTCAGAAGATGCCGGCGCTTCTGGAGGAGCTGATAGAAGCTGTTCAGCACGACGTCTCGAAGCTTCTCCGTATGGATCAGGCCGCGCATGTTGAGCTCGTGCAGTGTGAAGTGGGGCAACAGCCTCCATGAATTCCATGTCGTCGCATACGCTTCGCGGGAGAGCAGGCTTACGAAGTTCACATCGCGATAGGAGTGGAAGAACGCGGTCTGGAAGAGCAGGGACTGCACGTACTCGGTGACGATCTCAGGCGGCCCGACCAGCCCGATCGTCTGCCTCGAGACACTGATCGGGGTCGGTGCATCGCGCTGCGTCTGGAACCCTGCCGCGAGGTCCGACACATGCCGCCCCTGCGCGGTGGCGTCCTTCTCGCTCACATCCGAGGTCACCTTCAGTGCGGATGGGCGATCGGACAGGCCTAGCGAGACAGTCAGAAAGTCTCTGTTGAAACGCTGGCGCTCGTAGATTCTGGGGTCGTATCGCTCGACCATCTCAGCGAGCTGCCGAGGGTTCGGCTGCTGAAAGAACAGCACCCGGCGTTCGTCGTCGTGCGCGCGGGAGACCTCGGCCACCGCTCCGACCAGGTACCGGGCGTAGTCCTCCTCGGCCTGCGACGCCGAGGCTTCGGACTCCTTCTTCTCCGCGATGTACTGCGACACCGTGAACGAGGCGGTCAGCACGCTCGCGAGCCCCATCCCGATCAGCATCAGCGGGTTGTTGCCCATGATCATCGTGGTCGCGCCCATCGCCCCGACCATCGCGAGCGGCGGCGCCAGCATCCGCACGATGCGGTTCTTCGGCTTCGTGCCCGGTTTGTCGGGGCCGCGCAGTGTGAACTCGGCTGCGTCGACGTCGAGATTCATCTTCGGGGAACGCCGATAGTCCGGGAAATCCGGCGGGAACTCGCTCACCGGGTGCTGGGCCAGGGCTTTCGAGTGATCGAACTCGAGGTGGGAGCGAAAGTGCGTGATCTTGAACTGCGTCGGGCGTTTCTCGAGCAGGAAGCCTTCGGTCAGCACCACCGTCCCGTCGGTGAGCTCGAAGACCTGCCTGCCCACGACCGCCGCGTCGTCCACGTACACGAGCCGGTCCTGCGCGTCGACGATCACTGTGCGCTGACGCACGATCAGAAACGGTGAGCCCTCCACCCTGATCCCGGCGTAGGGCACATCGCCGATGACGAACTCCGCACCCTCGTCGATGGTGAAGAACTCGGTGCGGGCCTGTGAAGCGGAGATCACCAGGCAGGTGAGGTCGCCCACGGTGTGCAGGCCATCGCCGAGCCGGTCGCCGTCCGCGTACAGTGCGTCGTTGATCACGCTGAGCTTGTGACCGCCATGGTCGACGAACGGATGCGCGTCGGTGAGGGAGAGCCTGGTGGCTCGCCGGCCGTCGAGCGCATAGACGAGAAAGCGCAGCTGGCCCGCATCGAGCCGTGAATCGAGGGCGACCTGCCGAGCTGCTCCGGTCTGCTCCGTCTCGAACACGCTCATCCCTGCGCGGCCTCGCTGTCCGTACCCGCGAGCTGCGCCGTCAACTCGTCGATCGCTTCGGCGTACTTGTCGAGGAGGCCCTGCTTCTTATCGCCGGCCATCTGGGTGTTGAGCTTGGTCGCCTGGTACAGGTCGGTGTATGCCAGCAGCGTGAGCTGGTCGTCGCCGAGGTTCTGCGCGAAATCGAGCGCCTGCTCGAACTCCCCGCGGCCGATCGCGATCCAGTAGTTCAGAGTGACGTCGTCGGACTTCTCGGAGATATTGTTGAGGATCGCCTGCTTCTGCGTCGTCGTGAGGTCGTTGAGGTTGATGCTCGAAACGGCCAGCACGTACTTCGCGGACGCCGGCAGCGAGGCCGCGCCGAAGTCCTCCAGCTCGCCGAGCGTCCCCGCGTAGTCGGTCGCGAGGAAGCGCGCCTGTGCCGCGACGACGGCGGTCTGGAGGCGATTCCGGCCCTCGGCCTGCCACGCGAACCCCCCGGCGACCAGACCGGCGGTGACGCCCGCGACTCCTGCGATGCGGTACCAGGAATAGCGCCGTTTCGACACGCTCACCCTGGCGGCTGCGACCGCTGACTTCTCGGCCGTGAGCTGCGCGTCGATGAACGCGAAGAGCTGCTCGGTCGTGGTCGTCTGCCACACGGAGGTCGAGAACTGATCCCGAAGAGCCTTCGCCCCGTCGAGGATCTGCTCGATGGCCAGCTTCGGGCGGAAGACGTGCAGCACCATCGCCTGCAGCGACCGGAGGAACAGGTCCTCATCGAACGCCGTCGGGGCGAGCATGCCCTGGAGGCCGCAGTGCACCACCCGCAGCAGCTCGCCGTTGAGGTAGACGTTGTCCGGGTGGATCACCGGCACTCGGAAACCGCCGCGGTAGCCGACGCACGCGACGAGCTTCTGCGCCAGGGACAGCCGGTCAAGCCGGGTCGTCGCCCGGCCGACAGCCTCGCTGAAGCTGATCTCGCCGTCGCCGAGCGCGTACTCGAACGTGAGCCCGGTCTCCGTCTCCTGTGCGTCGACGTACCGGCGGATCACGCCGAGGCACTCCCCGTCATAGCCGTTCTTGGACACGTCGACACGGAGAACGCCACCATGGGCGTCAAGGTCGAGGACGGTGCCGTCTCTCTCAATGCGCATTGCTCAACTCTTCGTCGTAATCTGCAGGCGATCGCCGTTGCCGATACCGAATGACCCGATGACGTCGTACCGGCTCACCGCGAGGTCCTTGCCTTCGAGTGCGAGCGAGAAACCCTCCGGCAACGCCTGGCCTCTCGCGGCGAACGCCTCCCCGATCAATCGCTGCAGTCGGTCGAAGGTGACCTCGCCGGGTACGAGCAGATCGATCTGCTTGTCCAGGAAGGTCAGGGTGATCTCGATCATGGAGAGGCTCCCTTTCTTCTCGCCCGGAGTCTCCCGAGCGATACGCCGGCCATCGCCACGACCGGCATGCCGGCCGTCAGCAACAGGACCGCGAGCAACGGAGACTCTTCGCGGGCCTCGCGAGTCTGCGCGAGCACCTCGGAGGAGTAGCCGTCGAACAGTGCGGCTCGCACCGGCTGATACTCATCGGCGACGGCCGCCTGCGGCTCGAAGGTCAGGTCGCCGACGACATTCAGCCGTTCGGCACGAGCCTCGCGTCGCTCGTGAGCGCGGGCGGAGAGCTCCTCGGAGAAGAGCCTGCCGCGGACGGCGAAGTCGCCGGAGGAACCGGCGCTGACGGACTCGTTGACCAGGACATCGGCGTTCAGCTCCAATTGCCCGGCATCGTCGTCGGTCTTCCCGACGGCGTGCGAGGCTGCGGCGCCGCCCACCGTCAACCCGACAGCGAGCGCGCACGCGATGCGCACGGGGAGACGCGACCGCGCCCGCACATCGTCTGTTTCGGTGGGAAGGGGACTAGAAACCGAAGCTCTGCGCATCCTGCGCGTCACGCTCGGCGATGGTGTCGGCGTACTTGTTGAGCTGCTCGTTGATGTTCACCAGCAGCTCCTCGAACTTCTTCACGCTCCCGTGCAACTGGTTGTACTGCTCGAGGTACGCCTGGAACGCCTGGCCCTTCCACTGCTCGGCGATGGTCGAGTTCATCTGGTTCACCTTCTGGATCGCCTGCTCGATCTCTTCCTTCGAGCGCGTGTAGACCTGAGCCTGCTGCTTCAGTTCTTCCGGTGTGACGCTGATCTGACCCATACAAGCCCCCTTGTGGACGTGACAATACTCTGGCTTACGCGGCAGATGCCATATGGCGATATTGCAGATGCCGCATGCGGTCAAAGATATCGGCGTCGTATGTCTCGGGTCAAGTCGTGGGGGCAGCTCGCCCGTCAGCTCCGCGGAGTCGCTCTTAGGAGCACCGCGAACCCGGCCAGCGCGAACAGCGCTGTCGGGAGGAGCAGCCACGCCGTGACCCCGACCGGCCCGTTGGCGACGAACCACGTCCCGACCGCTGCCCAGCTCCCGGTGAACGTGATCAGAGCGGCCCCGCCGACGAGCACCAGCACCAGGCCGGCGATCACGGCGAGCACCCCGTACAGCCGCCAGCGCATGAACAGCGCGGCCGAGAAGGCCCCGATCGCGAAGAAGAACAGCATCCCGCTGAACACGATGAACAGCCGGCCGGCGAACGACTCGCCCGCGAAGTAGACCGACGTGAACAGGTGGCCGCCGAGTCCCCAGCCGTTCGTCCACTCCTCGACCACCGACAGCACCGCGAAGCCGAGCGCGTATCCGGCCGAGAGCAGCAGGAAGGTCAGTCCCGACCCGAGCGAGAAGTCGCGGCGGGTGACGCTGTAGCCGAGGGCGAACGGGAAGGTCGCGGAGATGACCTGGATGCCCACGACCAGCATGTAGACGAAGATGTAGAACGCTCCGCCGCTCCACTGGGTGCCGTCCATCGCCGTGGCACGGTCGGCCGGGGAGGTGGCGCCCCAGATGATCCACCAGATCAGCCAGTTGACCAGCCAGATGAAAGACATGATCATCACCGGCACGTAGATCGTGGTCCACTTGTTCACCAGGTTGAGCCGGACGACGCGCCAGATGCGGGCGCCGGCGCCGGGGGAGGTGCGCAGCGCTGCTGTGCCGGGGTTCAGGGTGGTCATGCGCTCTGCTCGAATTCTGTCTCACGGACGTTGGTCTTGCGGACGATGAGTTGCTGGAGGGACACCGGCGCGAGCTCGAGTCCCGCGGAGGCGGCCTCGGCGCGTTCGGCGGCGCCGAGCCCGGAGACGGTCACGGAGGCCAGGCCGCCGAGGCCGTCGCGGTGCAGCACCTCGCGGCCGCCGACGAAGGCGTCGACCGCGGTGCGCGGGCCGACGACCGTGGTGGCCGACGTGCGCAGGGCCTCCGCGTCGTCGTCCATCAGGATGCGGCCCTGGTCGATGACGACGACGTGCTCCAGGAGGTTGGCGACCTCGTCGATCAGGTGCGTGGAGAGCACCACCGTCCGCGGGTGCTCGGCGAAGTCCTCCAGCAGCCGGTCGTAGAACAGCTGCCGGGCGACTGCATCCAGGCCCAGATACGGCTCGTCGAAGAAGGTCAGCGGGGCCCGGGAGGCCAGGCCGACGATGACGCCGACGGCCGAGAGCTGGCCGCGGGAGAGCTTCTTGATCCGCCGGTTGAGCGGGAGCCGGAACTCGTCCACGAGCCGGTCGGCGAAGTCCGCGTCCCAGTTCTCGAAGAACCAGGGCGCGCTGCGGAGCACGTGCTTGGGCTGGAAGTCCTCGGGGTACCGCTGGCTCTCCTTGATGAAGCAGATGTTCTGGAGGACGCGCGCGTTCTCGGTCGGCTTCTCGCCGAACACCCGGATGTCGCCGCTGGTGACGAAGTCCTGGCCGGTGATGAGCTGCATCAGCGTGGTCTTGCCTGCGCCGTTGCGCCCGAGGAGGCCGTGGATGCGGCCGGGCTTGATGGTGAGGGACACGTCGTCGATCGCCGTGAACGATCCGAACCGCTTGGTCACTCCCGACACCTGCACCGCCGGGGCGATGGAGGTCGGGGCGGGGGCCGTGCTCATGCGCTGACTCCTTCCTTCTGGATCATCTGGCTGAGCTGGTCGGGGCCGATCCCGAGCTTCGCCGCCTCGGCGAGCAGGGGCCGGAGGTATTCGTCGCGGAAGGCGTCGCGCCGTTTGGCGACGAGCCGTTCGCGCGCGCCGTCGGAGACGAACATGCCGATGCCTCGCTTCTTGTAGAGGACCCCCTCGTCGACGAGGAGGTTGACGCCTTTGCCGGCCGTGGCCGGGTTGATCCGGTAGAAGGCCGCGAACTCGTTCGTGGACGGCACCTGCGTCTCGGGCGGGTAGACGCCCTCGATGATGTCGTTCTCGATCTGCTCGGCGATCTGGACGAAGATCGGCTTGCCTTCTTCGATCATCCGAACCTCATGGGTTCATTAGTCATGTAACTAAGTAAGCAACAATGCACGCATTTTGTCAAGGGAATAGCGTGGTCCCCGTGGAACTCCATGAGATGACGGCGCTGGCGTTGTGGCAGGAACTGCAGGCGGGACGGGTGTCGCCGCGGGAGCTGGCCTCCCACTACCTCGACCGCATTGAGTGGCTGAACCCGCAGCTCGGCGCGTTCGTCACCGTCACCCGCGAGCGCGCGCTGCAGCGGGCCGACGAGGTCGCGGAGCGGGTGCCGAAGACGGCGCCGCTGTGGGGCCTGCCGTCCGGAGACAAAGACCTCTGGATGCGCGCGGGCGTGCCGACGGGCTTCGGATCGCGGGTGATGGCGGGCTTCGTCCCCGATCGCTCCGACGAGATCGTGGAGACCCTGGACGCCGCGGGCGCTGTGAGCCTGGGCAAGACCAACGCGCCTGAGTTCGGCCTCCCCGCCTACACCGAGTCGCTCGCTGCGCCGCCCGCCCGCAACCCGTGGAATCCCGAGCTCGGCGCCGGCGGGTCGAGCGGAGGGGCGGCCGTCGCGGTGGCGAGCGGGATGCTGCCGTTCGCGCCCGGCTCCGACGGCGGAGGGTCGGTGCGCATCCCGGCCGCCGCGTGCGGGCTGGTCGGGCTCAAGCCGTCGCGGGGCCTGGTCCCGGCGGGGAGCGGCATCGACTCGCTCGCCGGGCTCGTCGTGGACGGGCCGCTGGCGCGCACCACGGCGGACGCGGCGCTGCTGCTCGACGGGATGATCGCCAAGGTCGGCGGCCGCATCGACCACCACTACGCGTTGCGGGCGCCCTACGACGACGACGGACCCTTCCTCGGCACGGCGATCCGCGGGGAGGGGCGGTTCCAGCTCGGCGTGATGACGACCTCCGCGTGGGACGACGCCTACGACATCGTGGTCTCGCCGGAGGCCCGGTCGGCGCTCGACACGGCGGTCGACGCGTTCGCGGCGATGGGTCACGGCGTCGAGGAGACCGCGCTGGAGCCCGACCCGACCTACGCCCCTGCGTTCCGGACGATCTGGCAGGCGGGCGCCGCGCGCATCCCCGCCGAGGGGGAGGCGCTCGCCCTGCTGGAGCCGCTGACGGCCTGGCTCGTGCAGCGCGGCCGGAGCATCCTCGCCCGCGAGCTGAGCGAGGCGCTGAGCGCGCTGACCGCGTACGAGCGCTCGTTCATCCGGCAGCTCGCGTCGTTCGACGCCGTGCTGACGCCGGCGCTCGCGCTCACGCCGCGCCCGGTCGGCTGGTACGACCAGGAGGACGGCGAACGCAACTTCGAGCAGCAGGTGCTCTACACGCCGTTCACCTCGATGCTGAATGTGACCGGCCTCCCCGCGATCGTCCTGCCCGTCGCGCAGACGGAGAACGGCCTCCCGATGGGCGTGCAGCTCATCGGCCGCCCAGGGGGAGAGCGCACCCTCCTCTCCCTGGCCGCCCAGCTCGAACGCCGCCTCCACTGGGACACCCGCCGCCCACCCCTCTGGTAACCCCCCCCGCCTCTCGCAGCTAACGGAGGAGATCCGGCCACCCCCACCCCGAATCTCCTCCGCTGACTGTTGTACGCCCACATATCGCACCCGTTCTCCTCCGTTGTCGACGCCGGTTCGGGAGGGCTACCCTGCCCGTGTGGACTATGCGTTCCGCCCGGTGCTCGGCGAAGCCGCCGTGCTCGCGGGGCGATGGCTGGACGGCGTGCGCGACGGGACCATCCCGCCGACCGCCGACGTCGAGGCGGTGAAGGATGCGCTGGGCCGGCGGCTGCCCGAACGCGGCCCGGCGGCCACCGAGGTGCTGCGGCAGCTCGCGGCAGCCGTCGAGCCTGGACTGATCCGGATGCACTCGCCACGCTTCCACGGCTGGGTGATCGGCGGCGCGCAGCCCGTCGCCCTCGGCGCCGACTGGCTGGTCGCGGCGTGGGACCAGAACACCGCCCTGCGCGCCGTCACCCCCGGCGTGATCGCGGCGGAGGAGCTCGCCGCCGAGTGGATGCTCGACCTGCTCGGCCTGCCCTCCGCGGCGGAGGTCGGCTACGTCACCGGGGCGACCGTCGCGAACCTCGTCGGCCTGATCTGCGGCCGCGACGAGACGTTGCGGCGCGCCGGCTGGGACGCGCGAGCGGACGGCCTGGCCGGAGGCCCGCGGGTGCGCCTGCTGGTCGGCGCCGAGCGCCACGGCTCGATCGACAGCGCCGCGATGCTCGCCGGCCTGGGCGCGGGACGCCCCGTCGCCGCCGACGACCAGGGGCGGATCCGTGTCGACGCGCTGCGGGAGGCGCTCGCCGAGGGCGACGGCCCGGCGGTCGTCTGCCTCCAGGCGGGCAACGTCCACTCCGGCGCGTTCGACCCGCTGGCCGACGCCATCGAGGTCGCGCACGAGGCGGGCGCGTGGGTCCACGTCGACGGCGCGTTCGGGCTGTGGGCCGCGGCGGCGCCGGGCCTCCGTCACCTCACCGACGGGATGGCGACCGCCGACTCCTGGGCGACCGACGCGCACAAGACGCTCAACGTCCCGTACGACAGCGGCGTCGCGATCGTCGCTCACCCGGAGGCGCTGCACGCCTCGATGGCCCAGCACGCGGCCTACCTCGCGGCGATGTCCGGCGCGTCCGATCCCGAAGACCGGGTTCCGGAACTCAGCCGCCGGGCACGCGGAGTGCCGGTGTACGCGACGCTGGCCCAGCTCGGCCGGGAGGGTGTCGCCGACCTCGTCCAGGGCCTCGCCGACGCGGCCACGACGATCGCCGAGGGCCTCGCGACCATCCCGGGCGCGCGTGTGCTCAACGACGTCGTCTATACGCAGGTCTGCGCCGCGTTCGGCGACGACGACCGCACCCGCCGGGTGGGGGAAGCGCTGCGGCAGGGCGGCGTCGCGCTCGCGTCGCCGTCCGAGTGGCACGGGAGGGCGGTGCTGCGGTTCTCGGTCAGCAACTGGCTCACCGACCGTGTGGAGGCCGGACGCACGCTGGACGCGGTGCGGGAGGCTGCGGCGAGCGTCTAGAGCCGCCTACCGCCCCGCCGCGTACCCCTGCATCCCGCGCGGGTTCGCCGCCGCGCTCAGCACGCCCGTCTCCGGGTCGCGCCCGACCGACGACAGCCGACCGAGCGTCCACGCGCCGGCCCGTGTCACGACGTGCCCGCGCGCCTCCAGCCCGGCGATGACCTCCTCGCCGAGCCGCGACTCCACGACCGCGCCGGCCGGCACCCAGGTGCGCGGCCAGAACGACTCCGCCAGCGACGTGGTGTGCAGCGCGGGCGCGTCGATCGCCTGCTGGGGCGTGTAGCCGCCGACCAGCGTGCGCAGCAGATACAGCAGCTGCCACTGGTCCTGCTGGTCGCCGCCGGGCGAGCCGAGCGCGGTCACCGGGACGCCGTCGCGCAGCACCAGGGTCGGGGTGAGCGTCGTCCGCGGTCGCTTCCCAGGCTGCAGAGTGGCGGCCGAGCCCTCCTCCAGCCAGGTCATCTGCAGGCGGGTGCCGAGGCAGAAGCCGAGCGCCGGGATGGTCGGCGACGACTGCAGCCAGCCGCCGGACGGCGTCGCCGAGACGATGTTGCCCGAGCGGTCGACGACGTCGATGTGGCAGGTGTCGCCGCGGGTGGTCCCGTCGCGCGCGACGGTCGGCTCGCCGACGCCGGCGATGGCCTCCGCCAGCGGCGGCTCGTACGCGGTGCGCAGCGGCGGGAGGAACGGCTCGGCGCCGGCCACGCGGCCGGGCCGGAATTCGGCGGAGGCCTGATCTCCGATCAGGGCGCGGCGCGCGGCGATGTAGTCGGGCGCCAGCAGCTCCGCCACGGGCACGCGCGCGTCGCCGAAGTAGGCGTCGCGGTCGGCGTAGGCGAGCTTCTGCGCCTCCAGGATCGTGTGCGCGCCCAGCTCCGTGGAGGGGTCGAGGCGCTCGTCGTCGAAGCCGTCGAGGATGGCCAGCGTCTCCAGCAGGGCGGGGCCCTGGCCCCACGCGCCGGTCTTCGCGATCGTGTGGCCGCGGAACTCCAGCGTCGTCGCCGGCTCGTACGCGGCGCGGAACCCGGCGAAGTCGGACTCCGCGATCACGCCCGCGTGGTCGGTGCCGGGGGAGTGCCGGTGCGGGATGCGCGCGAACGCGGACGCCTCCCGCGCGACCAGGCCGGTCGCCCACTCGGTGCGGGCGGCCTCCACCCGCTCCTCGCGGGTCGCGGCGTCGTCGCCGGCCGCGATCAGCCCGCGCAGGACGCGCGCGTACGCCGGGTTGCGGATCAGCTCGCCGGCCTCGGGGACTCGCCCGCCCGGCATCCAGTGCTCGGCCGACGAGGGCCAGTGCTCGGCGAACAGCCCGGACACGGTGCGGATCGTCGTGCACACCCGCTCCAGCACGGGATGGCCGTCCTCGGCGTAGCCGATCGCGAAGGCGAGGACGTCCGCCAGCTCCCAGGTGCCGTGGTCCTTCAGCAGCAGCAGCCAGGCGTCGACCGCGCCGGGAACCGCCGCCGCGAGGGCGCCGGCGCCGGGGACGAGCTCCAGCCCCTCGGCCAGGTAGTGCTCGCGCGTCGCGCCCATCGGCGCGGGACCCTGTCCGGCGAGCACGACCGGGGTCGGGTCCTCCGCCGTGGCGAACAGCGCGACCAGGTCGCCGCCCGGCCCGTTGAGGTGCGGCTCCACGACGTGCAGCACGAACGCGCCGGCGACCGCGGCGTCGAACGCGTTGCCGCCGCGCTCCAGGACGGCCTGTGCGCTCGCCGTCGCCAGCCAGTGCGTCGAGGCGGACATGCCGAACGTGCCGGTCAGGGTCGGGCGGGAGGTGACGGCGGGGGGAGGCGTGAACGTCATGGACTCCATCCTGCACCGCCGCCTGCGCGAACCGTCTCGAATAGGGTGGACCTCCGTGTCCGTCACTCACCGCCTGGGCCGCGCCGACGCCGATCGGCTGCACCTCGCCCTCATGCTCGCCCTCACGTTCTCGACCGGCGTCGTCGACGCCACCGGCTACCTCGGCCTCGACCGGGTCTTCACCGGCAACATGACCGGCAACGTCGTGCTGCTCGGGATGGCGCTGACCGGGACCACGAACCTCCCCATCCTCCGGCCGCTGCTGGCTCTGGGCGCGTTCCTCGCGGGCGCCGTGGTCGGCAGCAGGCTCGTGCGCCGCGACGACGGCTGGTCAGGACGGGTGACGGCGACGCTGTGGGTGATCGCCGGCCTGCTGACCGCCATCGCCGTGCTGCTGGCGTTCGCGCTGCACCTCGACCCGGAGCTCGTGGGCACCATCGCCACCTCGGCGCTGGGCTTCGCGATGGGGATGCAGGCCGCGCTCGCCCGCCGCGTCAAGGTGGCCGACGTCACCACCGTGGTCGTGACCTCCACGCTGACCGGCCTCGCCGCCGACAGCCGCCTCGCCGGCGGGAACGGCTCGCTCTGGGTGCGGCGCGCTCTTGCCGTGCTGTTGATCACCGCGGGGGCGGCTGCGGGCGCGCTCGCTTTGCTCGTGCACGTGTCGCTGGGCGTCCTGCTCTCGGCCGCGATCACGATCGCGGTCGCGTCCCTCGGCCACACCGGCCACCGCGCCCGCACCGCGGCCGACGCAGCCTGAGCAGCCAACGGAGGACTCCAGGCGCACCACGCCGCGCCATGTCGGCCTCCGGAGGACTTCGGCCCGCCTCCGCCCCGAAACTCCTCCGTTGGCAGTGCGCCGGCGGTTGGTAGCGGAGGAGTCGCGGCGGGATGGGGCGGGATGTCCTCCGTTGGCAGGCATTGGCGGCGTTCGGGAGGGGGATCTCCTCCGTTGGCGTCGCGGCGCGCGTCAGTCCAGGAGGCGGCGGAGGGACACCGGGGCCCGGTTGCGCCACGCGTCGGTGACCAGCTCGCGCAGCAGGCCCGGCTCGATGTCGGAGAAGTCGACGTGCGCGGAGGACAGCCGGCCTGCGTACCACTGCTCGGAGCAGTGCTCCGGCCAGGCGGCCGCGGCCTCCCGGATGCCGGCCTCGCCGAGCATCAGGTTGACCGTCAGGGTCTCCGGGTCCAGCATCGTGGCGAACCGCTGGCCGCGGACGCGGAACGCCGGGAGGCCGCCGTGCTCGTACTCCTCGACCTCCGGGAGGCCCAGAGCCAGCGCGTGCACGGCGGCGGCGTCCATCAGTTCACCGGGCCGGTGTACTTCTCGCCGGGCCCCTTCCCGATCTCGTCCGGGAACGGCGACGCCTCGCGGAACGCCAGCTGCAGCGAGCGGAGGCCGTCGCGCAGGCTGCGCGCGTGCTGGTCGCCGAGGTGCGCGGCGCTCGCCGTCACCAGGCCGGCGAGGGCGTCGATCAGCTTGCGGGCCTCGTCCAGGTCGGTCTGGTGCTCCGGGTCGTCCGCCAGCCCGACCTTCACCGCGGCGGCGCTCATCAGGTGCACGGCGGTGGTCGTGATGACCTCCACCGCGGGGACCTCGGCGATGTCGCGCGTGGCGTCGGCGAGGGCCTCGTCCTCGTGCAGATGACCGTCTTGGATGGGGGATGTGTCGCTCACTGCTTTCCTCTGTTAGAATCGTTCGGGCTCCGGGGCATCTGCCTCGGGACGAAAGTGGAGATTCCTCCCACCCGCGCTTGACCGCTTTACAGGTTACCGGGTCGTTGCACTCCGCCGACGTGCGTCAGCACGGAGGTAGCCAGGGTGCTGCACCAGCCCCGCGACGTTGTCGTGGGGCTGCGCTGGTGCGTGGAATCCTCACTTTCTCCGAACCGTCCCCGCGACGGCCGAGCACTCGAAGCATCGCTCATCAGAGGAGACTGACATCAGCGAACCCCGTACGAATGACCGTATCCGCGTCCCCGAAGTTCGACTCGTCGGCCCCAGCGGAGAGCAGGTCGGCGTCGTCAAGATCGAGGTCGCCATCCGACTCGCGCAGGAGGCGGATCTCGACCTGGTCGAGGTCGCGCCCAATTCCAAGCCGCCGGTCGCGAAGATCATGGACTACGGCAAGTTCAAGTACGAGGCTGCGCAGAAGGCCAAGGAGGCCCGGCGCAACCAGGCGAACACCATCCTCAAAGAGGTGCGGTTCCGCCTCAAGATCGACAAGCACGACTACGAGACCAAGCGCAAGCGCGCCGAAGGCTTCCTGAAGGCCGGCGACAAGGTCAAGGCCATGATCCTGTTCCGCGGTCGTGAGCAGTCGCGTCCGGAGCAGGGCGTCCGCCTCCTGCAGCGCTTCGCGGAGGACGTCGCCGAGCTCGGCCAGGTCGAGTCCAACCCGACCATCGACGGCCGCAACATGGTGATGATCATCAGCCCGCTCAAGAACAAGTCCGAGGCCAAGGCCGAGGCCAACGCACAACGTGCCGCTTCCAAGGCGCGCGCCCAGGGGCGCGACCAGGACGCGGTTGCTGAGTCAGCCGACGCTGCTCAGTCCGAAGAGAGTTCGCCCGCCCAGGCGACGAACGAGGAGAAGTAATGCCCAAGCAGAAGTCCCACTCCGGCGCCAAGAAGCGCTTCAAGATCACCGGCAGCGGCAAGGTCATGAAGCAGCAGGCCGGTATGCGCCACAACCTGGAGCTCAAGTCCAGCCGCCGCACCCGCCGGCTGAACCAGGACCAGGTCGTCCCCGTGGTGGATGCCAAGGTCATCCGCCGGATGATCGGCAAGTAGAGCTCCTCCCCGACACGCACGTAAGGAAAATCGACTAATGGCAAGAGTGAAGAGGGCTGTCAACGCCCACAAGAAGCGTCGGGTCATCCTCGAGCGCGCCGAGGGCTACCGCGGTCAGCGGTCGCGCCTCTACCGCAAGGCGAAGGAGCAGGTCACCCACTCGCTCGTCTACGCGTACCGTGACCGCCGCCAGAAGAAGGGCGACTTCCGCCGCCTCTGGATCCAGCGGATCAACGCGGCGAGCCGCGCGAACGGCCTCACCTACAACCGCCTCATCCAGGGCCTGGGCCTGGCGGGCGTCGAGGTCGACCGCCGCATCCTCGCCGAGCTGGCCGTGAACGAGCCCGCGACCTTCGCCGCGCTCGTCGAGACCGCGAAGAAGGCCCTCCCGGCCGACACCTCGGCCCCGAAGGCCGCCGCGTAAGCAGCGCACCCCGTACGAACGGCCCGGCCGACCTCGCGTCGACCGGGCCGTTCTGCGTCCCCGCGAACCCGCGAGGGGCACGTCGTTGTCACTTCTCGGCCCGAAAAGTGACAACAACGTGCCCCTCGGCGGTGACTGCGGTGAGGCGCAGCACGCCGATAGGCTGTGCGCATGCTTGACAACCCGCGCTCTCCGCGCGTCCGCGCCGTTGCGAAGCTGGCGAAGCGTCCCGCCCGTGCCGAGACCGGGCTCTTCCTCCTCGAAGGTCCACAGGCCGTCTCCGAGGCACTCACCTACCGCCCCGAGCTGGTCGTCGAGCTGTACGCGACTCCGACCGCGCTTGAGCGTTACCAGGACATCGCGCAGACCGCGGTGGAGGCCGGCGTCGACGTCGAGTTCGTCACCGAGCACGTCCTCGACACGATGGCCGACACCGTCACTCCGCAAGGCTTCGTCGCCGTGTGCCGGCAGTTCCCGACCTCCGTCCGCGACATCTTCGCCGACGAACCGCGGCTGGTGGCGATCCTGGAGGAGGTGCGCGACCCCGGCAACGCGGGCACGATCATCCGCGCCGCCGACTCCGCCGGCGCCGACGCCGTCGTGCTGACCGGCCGCACCGTCGACCTCTACAACCCCAAGGTGGTCCGCTCCACGACGGGGTCGCTGTTCCACGTCCCTGTCGCGGTCGGCGCCGACCTCGCGGACGTCGTCGGGCGCGCGCACAGCGCCGGCCTGCAGGTCCTCGCCGCGGACATCAAGGGGGAGGACCTCCTCGCCGCTCGCCAGGAGGGCCAGCTCGCCCGGCCGACCGCGTGGGTGTTCGGCAACGAGGCCCACGGGCTCGCCGACGACCTCCTGGGGCTGGTGGACCGGGTGGTGACCGTGCCGATCTACGGCAAGGCCGAGTCGATGAACCTCGCGACGGCGGCGTCGGTGTGCCTCTACGAGTCCGCTTTCGCACAGCGCTCCGAGTGATCGATAAGCCTTGCGTTATATAACGCAAGCTTGATAGATTGTGCCGCATGGACGGTCTGGAGGCGGTGGGCGACCCCGTGCGGCGGCGCTTCGTGGAGCTGCTCGCGCGCGGTGAGCGCACGGCCGGTGAGCTCGCGACGCTCGCCGCCGACGAGTTCGGGATCACGCAGCCGGCGGCCTCTCGTCACCTGCGGGTGCTGCGGGAGTCCGGGGTCGTGGCCTCCCGGGTGGACGGCCAGCGGCGCGTCTATGCCCTGGAGCCGGCCGGACTGGAAGAGGCCGCGGCCTGGTTCGACGTGTTGACAGCTTTCTGGGAGCAGCGCCTGGACGCGCTCGGCACCGAGCTCGTGCGCGGCAGCAGACGCAGCGTCGACCACCACACCGGGAAGGCCGCCTCATGACCCTCTGGGGAGAGCTCGCCCTCGACGGCCCGCGCCGCTCGGTGACGGTCGAACGAGAGTACCCGGCGGCCGCGGCCGAGCTCTGGGCCGCGCTCACCGAGCCCGACCGGCTCGCCCGCTGGATCGGGCGCTACGAGGAGACCGCAGACGGCTTCCGCCTCGCGATGGGCGGTTCCGACGCGGACGCCGTGGTGGACGGCCGCGTGCTGTCCTGCGATCCGGAGCGGCGCCTCCTGGTGGCCTGGCGCTTCAGCGGCGCCGGCCAGGTGGAGGCGTCGACCGAGCTGGAGGCCGTCATCCGGCCAGTGGGGGAGGGCCGCGTCCTCCTCACGCTCACCCACCGGCGCGTGCAGGCGGTCACCGCCTCCGTGTACGGGGCGGGCTGGCAGGACGTCCTCACCCACCTGGCGCGTGAGCTCGGCGCGGAGGCGTCGCCGCAGGAGCAGGACGGCTACCTCGGCGAGGCCGCCGACCCGGCCGCGTTCGACGCCGCGCTGGACGAGTACCGCAGCGAGGAGGCGGCGCTCGTGAGGGCGACGATGACGCGCGAGGGCGACCGTTCGGCGGTCTCGCTGCGACGGCTGCTCGACGCGCCTCTGGACGACGTGTGGGACGCGCTCACCCTGCCCGACCGTGTGGGCCGCTGGCTGTGGCCGGTTGTGGAGTGGCCCGACGATCCGGTGCGTGAGCGCCGCCTGCGCGTCGGCGACGTGATGCGGCTCGGCGACGAGAACATCGAGGGCGCCGTCCAGGAGCTGGAGGTGCTCGACCTCCAGGACCGCGCGCACCTGCGCTTCACCTGGGGCGACGCCGCGGTGAGCATCCGGCTGACGGAGAAAGGCGACGGCACCCTGCTGTCCCTTGAGCAAGACGGAGTAGAGGACATCTTCGGCGCCGGGCGGTTGCGCTCGGCGCCCGACTTCGCGGCGGGCTGGCACCAGCTGATCGACCAGCTGACACTCCTGCTCGCGGGGCTGACCGTCCCGGCTCCCGACCGGCTGTGGGAGGCCGCCTACCTGGTCTACTCGGCGGAGTAACGCTTCATCCCGGCCGACTAGACTTTGTAACCGTGTCCGAAACCACAGAAATCACCGAGGAATCCGTCGACGCGGCCGTCTCCGCGGCGCTCGCCGCGATCGACGCCGCCGGCACCTCGGACGCGCTGAAGGCCGTCCGCCACGACCACACCGCCGAGAGCTCCCCGCTCGCGCGGCTGAACGCCGCCATCCGCTCGCTCCCCGGCGACCAGAAGGCCGCGGCCGGCAAGCTCGTCGGTGGCGCGCGCGCCCGCGTGAACCAGGCGTTCGCTGCGAAGGAGGCCGCGATCGCGGCCGAGGAGGACGCCGCCCGGCTCGCCGCCGAGGCCGTGGACGTCACCGCCCTCCCGACCCGCTGGACGCCGGGCGCCCGGCACCCGCTGAGCCTCCTCCAGGAGCGCATCGCCGACATCTTCATCGGCATGGGCTGGGAGCTCGCGGAGGGCCCGGAGCTGGAGAGCGAGTGGTACAACTTCGACGCCCTCAACTTCGACGCCGACCACCCGGCGCGCGCGATGCAGGACACCTTCTTCGTCGAGCCGACGAACGCGCACCTGGTGCTGCGCACGCACACCTCCCCGGTGCAGCTCCGCGCCCTCCTCGGCAACGAGCTGCCGGTCTACCGCATCGCGCCGGGCCGGGTGTTCCGCACCGACGAGTTCGACGCGACGCACCTCCCGGTCTTCACCCAGACCGAGGGCATCGCCGTCGACAAGGGCCTGACGATGGCGCACCTGCGCGGCACGCTCGACCACTTCGCCAAGACGCTCTTCGGCGAGGGCGCGCGCGTGCGCCTCCGCCCCAACTACTTTCCGTTCACCGAGCCGAGCGCCGAGCTCGATCTCTGGCACCCGACCTTCAAGGGCGGCGCGCGCTGGATCGAGTGGGGCGGCTGCGGCATGGTGAACCCGAACGTGCTGCGCTCGGCGGGCATCGACCCGGAGGTCTACTCCGGGTTCGCGTTCGGGATGGGCGTCGAGCGGGCGCTGATGTTCCGCAACGACGTCAAAGACATGCGCGACATGGCCGAGGGCGATGTCCGGTTCTCCCAGCAGTTCGGAATGGTGGTCTGATGCGCGTCCCCCTGAGTTGGCTCGGCGAGTACGTCGACCTCGAGCCGGGCACCACGGCCGAGGAGGTCCACGCCGCCCTCGTGTCCGTCGGGCTCGAGGAGGAGGACATCCACACCTTCGAGATCAACGGCCCCGTGGTCGTCGGCCAGGTGCTGGACTTCGTGGAGGAGCCGCAGAGCAACGGAAAGACCATCCGCTGGTGCCAGGTGCGTGTCGCGCCGGAAGGCCAGAAGGCCGCCGACGGCGGCGAGGCTGTCCACGGCATCGTCTGCGGCGCCCGCAACTTCTTCGTCGGCGACAAGGTCGTCGTGACGCTGCCGGGCTCCGTGCTGCCCGGCCCGTTCCCGATCGCCGCGCGCAAGACCTACGGCCACGTGTCGGACGGCATGATCGCCTCCGCACGCGAGCTCGGCCTCGGCGACGACCACGAGGGCATCCTCCGGCTGTCGACGCTGGGCCTCGACCCGGCGGTCGGCGCCGACGCGATCTCGCTGCTCGGCCTGGACGACACCGCCGTGGAGGTCAACGTCACCCCCGACCGCGGCTACGCGTTCTCGATCCGGGGCATCGCGCGCGAGTACTCGCACGCCACCGGCGCGGCCTTCCGCGACCCGGCCGATGCGGTGCGCGTTCACTCGACAGGCGCTCACGCGCACGGGTTCAGCGTGACGATCGACGACCGCGCGCCCATCCGCGGGCGCGTCGGAGCGACCGTGTTCGTGACGCGGGTGGTCCGCGACGTCGACGGCAGCCGGCCGACCCCGCCGTGGATGGTGGCGCGCCTGAAGCTCGCCGGCATCCGCTCCATCTCGCTCATCGTGGACATCACCAACTACGTGATGCTCGAGCTCGGCCAGCCCATCCACGGCTACGACCTGGACAAGCTGTCCGGCGGCATCGTGGTGCGTCGCGCGCACCCGGGCGAGACGCTCGTGACGCTCGATGACCAGACCCGCGCCCTCGACGCCGAGGACCTCCTCATCACCGACGAGTCCGGCGCGATCGGCCTGGCCGGCGTGATGGGCGGCGCGTCCACCGAGATCGGCGCGGACACCAGCAACGTGCTCGTGGAGGCCGCCAACTTCGACCCGGTGTCGATCGCCCGCACCGCCCGCCGGCACAAGCTGCCGAGCGAGGCGTCAAAGCGCTTCGAGCGCGGCGTGGACCCGCGGGTCGCCGTCGCGGCTGCCGCGCGCGTCGTGCAGCTCCTGGAGCAGCTCGCCGGCGGCCACGCCGACGAGCTCGGCTCGCTGCTCGACACGGCGGGGGAGGCCGAGCCGATCCGTCTGCCGAGCGACTACATCCCGAACCTGATCGGCGTCGAGTTCACCGACGACGAGGTGCGCGGCGCGCTCGCAGAGATCGGCGGCACCGTCACCGGCGAGGCCTCCGGCCTGCTGGTCGTGCCGCCGAGCTGGCGTCCCGACCTGCGCGACAAGTCCGACCTGGCCGAGGAGGTCGCCCGCATCGTCGGGTTCGACCGCATTCCGTCCGTGCTGCCCGTCGCGCCTCCCGGACGCGGCCTGTCGCGCGCCCAGAAGCTGCGCCGCGCCGTCGCCCAGATGCTCGCCGACAACGGCGCGACCGAGGTGCTCGCCTTCCCGTTCGTCTCGGAGGCGCAGAACGACCTGTTCGGCTCGCCCGAGGCCGGTTCGGTGCCCGCTGTGCGCCTGGCGAACGCGCTCGACGCGACCGCCCCGTACCTGCGCACGTCCCTGCTCCCCGGCCTGATCGACGTGGCCAAGCGCAACCTCGCGCGCGGCCTGGTCGACCTGCGCGTCTACGAGCTCGGTACGGTGTTCCTGCCCGGCGGAGGCGTGCTCGGCAGCGAGGAGCTGCCGCTCGGCGCCGCCCTCCCCGGCGACGACGTGCTGGCCGGCCTGAACGCGGGCATCCCCGCCCAGCCGCGCCACCTGGCCGGTCTGATCGTCGGCAGCCCGGTGGAGAAGCAGCCGGGCCAGACTCCCGTCGCGGCGGGTCTCGCCGACGCGCTCACGGCCATCCAGCAGACCGCGACCGCTGTGGGCGTGCGGGTGGAGCCGGTGCAGAGCCGCCACCAGGCGTTCCACCCCGGACGCACGGCGCAGCTCGTCGCGCACGCCGCGGACGGCGCGCGCGTCGTCGTCGGCTACGCCGGGGAGCTGCTGCCCGCGATCGCGGAGGACCTCGACCTCCCGCGCGTCGTCGCCGTCTACGAGCTCGACCTGGACGCGCTCATCGCCGTGGCGCCCGCCGACATCGTCGCGGGCGTGATCGCCGGGTTCCCCGCCGCGACGCAGGATCTGTCGCTCGTCGTGCGCGACGAGGTCTCGGCCGGCGAGCTGCTGGCCGCCGTCCGGGAGGGCGCGGGCGCGCTCCTGGAGGACATCCGCCTGGTCGACGACTATCGCGGAGCCGGCCTCCCGGCCGCCCACAAGAGCCTCACCTTCGCGCTGCGGTTCCGCGCGGACGACCGCACGCTCACCGCGGCCGAGGCCAGCGAGGCGAAGCTCGCGGGCGCGGCCCGCGCCGACGAGCTCTTCGGCGCCCACATCCGCGAGTAGCCCCTGCACATTCGTCACGAATGTCGCCTTTCGCCCGGCGAGAGTCGACATTCGTGACGAATGTCGCGGTGTGTGACGAGGGCGATTTGGCGACCGACCCGACCAGGGCGGTAGGGTTGCTGCATGCTTACTGTCGGTGCCCCCTCGATGCGCCGACGCCTGCGCGACCGCCGAATCTAGGCGGCGCTCGGGCGACCCTTCGCGGTCGGACAGGGGCGTCGCCGGATCCTCGGCCCCCTGTCGTCCACCCCATCAAGGAACAAGCATGACTTTCTCGGTTGCCGTCGCCGGTGCCTCCGGGTACGCGGGTGGCGAGGTGCTGCGCATCCTCGCCGACCATCCCGACTTCGAGATCCGCACCGTGACCGCGCACAACAACGCCGGTCACCCGCTCGCCGCGCACCAGCCGCACCTGCGCTCGCTCGCCCACCTCACCCTCACGGAGAACACGAAGCAGAACCTCGCCGGTCACGACGTCGTTTTCCTCGCGCTGCCGCACGGCCGCTCGGGGGAGGTGGCCGCCGACCTCCCGGAGGACACCCTCGTGGTCGACGCCGGCGCCGACCACCGGCTGGACGACCCGGCCGACTGGGCGGCGTTCTACGGCGGCGAGTACTACGGCTCCTGGGCGTACGGCGTCCCCGAGCTCATCGTCGGGGCGGACGGCGCCAAGCAGCGCGCGAACCTCGCCGGCGCGACCCGCATCGCCGCACCCGGCTGCAACGCCAGCGCCGTCTCGCTGGCCCTCGCGCCCGGCATCCACGCCGGCGTGATCGACGAGGAGGACCTCGTCAGCGTCCTCGCCGTCGGGCCCTCCGGCGCCGGGAAGTCGCTGAAGACGATGTACCTGGCCAGCGAGATCCTCGGCTCGGCCAACCCGTACGCGGTCGGCGGCACCCACCGGCACATCCCGGAGATCCAGCAGAATCTCCGCAAGGCCGGGGCCGTCAGCCCGACCCTCTCGTTCACCCCGGTGCTCGTGCCGATGTCGCGGGGCATCCTGGCGACCTCCACCGCCCGGGTGAAGCCGGGGGTGACCGCCGCCCACGTGCAGGAGGTCTGGGAGGCCGCCTACGCGGACGAGCCGTTCGTGCACGTCCTCCCCGCGGGAACCGTGCCGCGCACCGCGGACGTGCTGGGCTCGAACACCGTGCTGATCGGGGTCGCCCTCGACCAGGCGGCGGGCCGGGTCGTCACCGTCCTCGCCATCGACAATCTGTACAAGGGAACGGCCGGCGCGGCGATCCAGTCCGCGAACATCGCTCTCGGGCTCCCCGAGACCGCCGGTCTGAGTGTGAACGGAGTCGCGCCATGAGCGTCACCACTGCCAAGGGCTTCTCGGCGGCCGGCGTCGTCGCCGGCCTCAAGTCGAGCGGCAAGCGCGACCTCGCGCTCGTCCAGAACCGTGGACCGCTCACCGCGGCCGCCGCGGTCTTCACCACCAACCGCTGCAAGGCGAACCCCGTCCTCTGGAGCGAGCAGGTCATCGCCGACGGCGTGGTCTCGGCCATCGTCCTCAACTCCGGCGGGGCCAACTGCTACACCGGCTCGCAGGGCTTCCAGACCACCCACGCGACGGCGGAGGCCGTGGGCGCCGCGCTCGGCGTCTCCGCCGGCGACGTGCTGGTCTGCTCGACCGGCCTGATCGGCGACCAGCTCGACCTCGGCAAGCTGATCGCGGGGGTCGCGCAGGCGGCCACCGCGCTCGCGGGCGACTCCGGGCTCGGCGCCGCCGAGGCGATCATGACCACCGACACCCGGCCGAAGCAGGCCGAGCAGGTCTCCCCGGCCGGCTGGGCGGTGGGCGGGATGGCCAAGGGCGCGGGGATGCTCGCGCCGGGCCTCGCGACGATGCTCGTCGTCATCACCACCGACGCCGTGCTCGACTCCACGCAGCTCGGCACCGCCCTCCGCGCCGCGACCAGGGTCACCTTCGACCGCCTGGACTCGGACGGCTGCATGTCGACCAACGACACCGTCGCGCTGCTGGGCTCCGGCGCGAGCGGCGTCGCGCCCGACCCGGCGGAGTTCACGCTCGCGCTCACCGAGGTGTGCCGCAGCCTGGCGAAGCAGCTCCAGGAGGACGCCGAGGGGGCATCCCACGACGTGACGATCGAGGTCGTGAACGCCCGCACGGAGGACGACGCCGTGACGGTCGGCCGTGCGGTGTCGCGGTCCAACCTGTTCAAGGCGGCCATCTTCGGCAACGACCCCAACTGGGGCCGGGTGCTCGCCGCGGTCGGCACCACCGACGCCGCTTTCGACCCGTACGGGATCGATGTCGCGATCAACGGCGTGCAGGTGTGCACGGCGGGGGAGCCGGACCGGCCGCGCGACCTCGTCGACCTGACGCCGCGCGCCGTGCACGTGCTCATCGACCTCCACGCGGGCGACGAGACGGCGGCCATCCTCACCAACGACCTGACCCACGACTACGTCCACGAGAACAGTGCCTACTCGAGCTGAGATGACGACAGAGACCGACGACAACGACACCGCGCTGGCCGCCGAGCGCGCCGCCGCGGCGGACAAGGCCGCGACCCTCATCGAGTCGCTGCCGTGGCTGAAGACCTTCCACGACCGCATCATCGTGGTGAAGTTCGGCGGCAACGCGATGGTGAACGAGGACCTCCAGCGCACCTTCGCCGAGGACATCGTCTACCTGCGCTACGCGGGCCTCCGCCCGGTGGTCGTCCATGGCGGCGGACCGCAGATCTCGGCGATGCTCGACCGGCTCGGCATCGAGAGCGAGTTCCGCGGCGGCTACCGCGTGACGACTCCCGAGGCGATGGACGTCGTGCGCATGGTGCTGACCGGTCAGATCAACCGCGACATCGTGAGCAACATCAACAAGCACGGCCCGCTCGCCGCCGGACTTTCCGGGGAGGACGCCGGGCTCTTCCAGGGCCGCAAGCGCGGAGCCGTGGTCGAGGGCGACAAGGTGGACCTCGGCCTGGTCGGCGACGTCATCGGCGTGAACCCGGAGGGCGTGCTCGCCCAGCTCGACGCAGGCCGCATCCCGGTGGTCTCCTCGATCGCGCCGGACATCGACGACCCGGGCCAGGCGCTCAACGTCAACGCCGACGCCGCGGCGGCCGCGCTCGCGGTGGCGCTCGGCGCGGCCAAGCTCGTCATCCTGACCGACGTCGCCGGTCTCTACAGCGACTGGCCGAACCGCGACTCGCTGCTGTCCAAGATCGCGGCGCCGGAGCTGCGCGAGCTGCTCCCGGCCCTGGAGTCGGGCATGATCCCCAAGATGTCGGCCTGTCTGGACGCGGTGGACGGCGGCGTCCCCAAGGCCGCGATCATCGACGGACGGGTGGCGCACTCGATCCTGCTCGAAGTGTTCACGCAGTCCGGAATCGGAACGGAGGTGGTGCCGGCATGACCGCGCAGCTCCCACACAGCACGGACGCGAACACCCGGGGGCGCTGGAAGCCCCGCTTCGGCGACGCCATGATGCGCACGCTGGCGACGCCCAAGGTCATGCTCGTCCGCGGCGAAGGCTGCCGGGTCTGGGACGTCGACGGCAACGAGTACCTCGACTTCCTGGCCGGGATCGCCGTCAACTCGCTGGGCCACGCGCATCCGGCGCTGGTCGAGGCCGTGAGCAGCCAGGTGGCGACGCTCGCGCACGTCTCCAACTATTTCTCCACGCCGCCGCAGCTGGAGCTCGCCGAGCGCCTGCGCGCGATCACCGGCGCGGGCGACCAGGGCCGCATCCTGTTCGGCAACTCGGGGGCGGAGGCCAACGAGGCCGCGTTCAAGCTGGCGCGGCTCAACAAGGGGCCGCACGGGCGGCGCACGCGCGTGCTCGCCCTCCACAACGCCTTCCACGGCCGCACGATGGGCTCGCTCGCGCTCACCGGCAAGCCGCCGATGCGCGAGGCCTTCGAGCCGCTTCCCGGCGGCGTCGAGCACATCGACTCGACCATCCAGGCGCTGGAGGCCGCGATCGACGACCGTGTCGCCGCGCTCTTCGTTGAGCCGATCAAGGGCGAGGCGGGCGTGCTCGACCTCCCGGAGGGCTTCCTGCAGCGCGCCAGGGAGCTCACCGAGCAGCACGGCGCACTGCTGATCATCGACGAGATCCAGACCGGCATCGGCCGGACGGGTCGCTGGTTCGCCTACCAGCACGCCGACATCCTGCCCGACGCGATCACCGTCGCGAAGGGCATCGCCGGGGGAGTGCCGATCGGCGCACTGATCACCTTCGGCCGGGCGTCCGAGCTGTTCAGCCAGGGCCAGCACGGCTCGACCTTCGGCGGCAACCCGCTCGCGACGGCGGCGGGCAACGCGGTGATCGGCGAGATCGAGCGCGCCGACCTGGTCGGCAACGCCGCCCGGCGCGGGGAGGAGCTGCGCGCCGTCCTGCGCTCGTACGACTCGCCGCTGATCGGCGACATCCGCGGCGCCGGCCTCCTGATCGGCGTCGGCCTCACCGATGGCGAGGGGCACAGGCTCTCCGACGCGGCGCTCGCCAACGGCCTCATCATCAACGCGCCGAACGAGTCGAGCATCCGCCTCGCGCCGCCGCTGATCGTGGGCAACGCCGAGCTGGCGGAGTTCCGCGAGCGGTTCGGCCGCGCACTCGCCGACGTGCACGCCTCCTGACCCTCCCACCTCCTGACGAAGACCCCGCTCCGATGCAGACCAAGGACTCCCGATGACACGTCATTTCCTCCGCGACGACGACCTGAGCCCGGCCGAGCAGGCCGAGGTGCTCGACCTGGCCGACCGCCTCAAGGCCGATCGCTTCTCCGCGAAGCCGCTCGCCGGCCCGCAGACCGTCGCCGTCATCTTCGACAAGACCTCGACCCGCACGCGCGTCTCGTTCGCGGCCGGCATCGCCGACCTCGGCGGCAGCCCGCTGATCATCCAGAGCGGCGAGAGCCAGCTCGGCGGCAAGGAGTCGCTGGCCGACACCGCGCGCGTGCTGGAGCGGATGGTCGCCGCGATCGTCTGGCGCACGTTCGCGCAGGCCGGGCTGGAGGAGCTGGCCGAGGGCACGACCGTGCCGGTCGTCAACGCGCTCTCGGACGAGTTCCACCCCTGCCAGATCCTCGCCGACCTGCAGACGGTCCGCGAGCGCAAGGGCCGCACCGAGGGGCTGACGCTCGCCTTCTTCGGGGACGGCGCCAGCAACATGGCGCACTCCTACCTGCTCGGCGGCGCGACCGCGGGCATGCACGTCCGCGTCGCGGCTCCCGCGGCGTACGCGCCGGACGCCGACGTGGTCGCGGACGCGGCCGCCATCGCCGAGCGCACCGGGGGTTCGGTCGCCGTCCTCACCGACGCCAGGGAGGCCGCGGCCGGGGCCGACGTCGTCATCACCGACACCTGGGTGTCGATGGGCAAGGAGGACGAGAAGGCCGAGCGCATCGCCGTCTTCGGCGACTACACGGTGAACGCCGAGCTGATGGGGCTCGCGGCGGACGACGCGGTGTTCCTGCACTGCCTGCCCGCCTACCGCGGCCTGGAGGTCACGGCCGACGTGATCGACGGGCCGCAGTCGGCCGTCTGGGACGAGGCCGAGAACCGCCTCCACGCCCAGAAGGCGCTGCTGGTGTGGCTGCTTGCCAAGAACGAGGAGGGTGCGGCATGACCGCGGACACCACAGACGGCGTCGGCAAGACCGACGAGGGCAAGCTCTGGGGCGCGCGCTTCGCGGGCGGTCCCTCGCCCGAGCTGGCCGCGCTGAGCAAGTCCACCCACTTCGACTGGGCGCTCGCGTCCTACGACATCGCGGGCTCCCGCGCCCACGCCCGCGCGCTCGCGGCGGCGGGCTATCTGGACGACGTCGAGCTGGCCGGGATGCTCGGCGCCCTCGATGTCCTGGAGGCCGACGTGATCTCCGGGTCCTTCGCCGCCGCCGAGAGCGACGAGGACGTCCACGGCGCCCTGGAGCGCGGCCTGATCGAGCGCGCGGGCGCAGACCTCGGCGGCAAGCTGCGCGCCGGCCGGAGCCGCAACGACCAGATCGCGACGCTCGTCCGGCTCTACCTGCGCGACCACGCCGGCATCATCGCCGAGCGCCTGATCGCGCTCATCGACGCGATCGCCGCGCAGGCGGACGCGCATCCCGCCGCGATCATGCCCGGCCGCACCCACCTCCAGCACGCGCAGCCCGTCCTGCTCGCCCACCACCTGCTCGCGCACTGCTGGCCGCTGGTGCGCGACCTGGAGCGGCTCGCGGACTGGGACCGGCGCGCGAACGTCTCGCCGTACGGCTCCGGCGCGCTCGCCGGCTCCACCCTCGGGCTCGACCCGCTGCTGGTCGCCAGGGAGCTCGGCTTCGCCACCAGCTCGGAGAACTCGATCGACGGAACCGCCGCGCGCGACGTCGTGGCCGAGTTCGCCTTCGTCGCCGCGCAGATCGGCGTGGACGTGTCGCGCTTCGCCGAGGAGATCATCCTCTGGAACACGCGCGAGTTCGGCTTCGTGACACTGGACGACTCCTACTCCACGGGCTCGTCGATCATGCCGCAGAAGAAGAACCCGGACATCGCCGAGCTCGCCCGCGGCAAGGCCGGCCGCCTCATCGGCAACCTGACCGGCCTGCTGACCACGCTCAAGGGCCTCCCGCTGGCGTACAACCGCGACCTCCAGGAGGACAAGGAGCCGGTCTTCGACTCGGTGCAGACGCTGGAGGTCGTCCTCCCCGCGTTCGCCGGGATGGTCGCCACGCTCCGCTTCCACACCGACCGGATGGCGGAGCTCGCGCCGCAGGGCTTCTCGCTCGCGACCGATGTCGCCGAGTGGCTGGTCAAGCAGCACGTCCCGTTCCGGAACGCCCACGAGATCACCGGCAGCCTGGTGAAGTTCGCGGAGGACAACGGCCTGGAGCTGAGCGACCTGACCGACGAGCAGCTCGCGGCCGTCTCGCCGCTGCTCACGCCCGAGGTGCGCTCGGTGCTGACCGTCGACGGCTCGGTGGCGAGCCGTACGGGCGCCGGCGGGACCGCTCCCGACCGGGTGGCCGACCAGCTCGCCGCCCTGACCGAGCGCGTCCGCGCACTGACCCGCGCTCTCGTCGCGACGCGACGGGACCTCGGCTGATGGCCGGCAAGCGGCCGGGCTGGCTCATCCCGCTGGTCGTCGTGGTGGCGGTCGCGGTGATCGTCGTCGGCCTGATCGTCACCGTCGTCGCCGGCGGCCGGATCTTCTGAGCCGGGCGTGACGCTCTACCGGCCCGGGCGCGACGTGTTCACCGCGTCGGCGCTGGAGGTCGCCCCGAAGCTGCTCGGCGCGGTGCTCCGCCACGAGACGGAGGAGGGCGTCGTCGCGATCCGCATCAGCGAGGTGGAGGCCTACGTCGGCGACGGCGTCGACCCCGGCTCGCACTCGTTCCGCGGCCGCACCAAGCGCAACGCGGTGATGTACGGCGGCCCCGGTCACCTGTACACGTACTTCACGTACGGGATGCACGTCTGCGCGAACGTCGTGTGCTCGCCCGAGGGGGAGTCGTCGGCGGTGCTGCTGCGGGCGGGGGAGGTCGTGGAGGGCGCCGACCTGGCTGCGCACCGGCGCGGCGGTCCGACCGGCCGGGCCATCCCGGCGCGCGACCTGGCACGCGGGCCCGCGCGCTTCGTCGTCGCGGCAGGCATCCTGCTGTCCGAGAACGGCTCCGACGTGTTCGCTCCGCCGTTCGACCTCCTGCTGCCCAGTGCGCAGCCGCCGTACGAGACCGGTCCGCGCACGGGCGTCTCGGGCGCCGGAGGCAGCATCACGTTCCCCTGGCGCTACTGGCTCCCCGGCGACCCCACCGTCTCCCCATACAAGCGCCACCCCAAATCCCACGCCTGAGCCCCCACCTCCGCCGCCGAGGGGCACGTCGTTGTCACTTTTCGCGCCCGAAAGTGACAACAACGTGCCCCTCGGCGAGGTGGGAGAGGGTGGGAGAGGGGTCAGGCGACGGCGAAGCGGAAGAGGCCGGCGCAGACACAGGCCCAGATCAGGCTGACGAGGGTGCCGATGATGAACCGCTCGCGCGCCTCCGGAGCCTCCAGCTCCGTGAACCGGCCGACACCCTTGATCGCGATGAGGACGCCGAGCGCCTCCGGGAAGCCCGCCATGATCGAGCCGGTGGTCGCGAAGCGCTCCAGATAGCCGATCGTCGTTCCTCCGCGCAGCACCTCGCGCGTCTCCTCCAGCCCGCTGACCCGGTCGTGCACGACGATGCCGCCGTGGACGCCGGGCACCGACGTGCTCCGCGTCGCCAGTGCGAGGGCGAGCTGCGCCGCCGGTCCGCCGCCGACGACGCTGAGCACGAGCGCGACGACGCCGATGAGCACCCGGAAGATCAGGGGAGCACCGTGCTGGGGGAGCGCGACCAGGAGGAACGCGAGCCCGAGCAGGCCGACGGCGGTGTAGACCAGCGGCCGGCGGGGCGTGCGGAGCGTGGCGATCATGCAGCACACCGCGGCGATGGCGCTGATCAGCGCGAGCGCCCACAGAACGATCGGCAGGATGGTGGCGAGGAGCTGCGGCACGGGCAGGGACGTCATCCGGCCTCCGGTCGTTCGGCCGACTGCTGGGCTGCGTCGGCGGTCCCCAACAGCCTAACCAGGGCCGGCTGGGCCGCGAGGTCGGCGCGCAGGCCGGCGGCGCGGGCGCGGTCGTTCGCCGACTGCGGGGTGATGCCGAGCCGCGCGCCGGCCTCCGCCTGGGTCAGCCCGGCGGCGACGAGGTCGTAGAGCTCCCAGCCGGCGTCGCTGCGGGCCGCCCGCAGGGTCAGGAGGAGGCCGACGAGCGCCTCGACGTCGGACGCGGCCTCCGGTGCGGCGACCCCCTCCGCGGCGAAGCGCAGCGGCGTGCGCTTGGCGCGGGTGACCGCGGCGCGCGCGGCGACGAACGCGTCGCCGCTGGCCTCGCGCGTGGCGGCGGGGAGTGGAGAACGCACGTCGCCGATGCCGAGGCCGACGCTCCAGACGTCGCCCCGGGCGAGCGTCAGGACGATGTCGAGGGCGGTGGCGGCGTCGGCGGTGAGCGCCTGGAGCTCGTCGCCGGCGTTCCGGTCGGCGGGGAGCGCGAGCCGGTCGCCGTGGCGCTCGTTCAGCCCGGCGAGCGCGGGCGCGACGATGTCGGGCCGGCTGCGGCTGTCGACCTGGTCTGCGGTGACGACGAACACGGGACCTCCTCGGGCTGCGCTCCGGAACGGTGCGGCGGGGCGCGACATCAGGGCTGTGAGCCTGATCTGCACTCTATCAGGTTCTGAGACCTGATTCAAGCCTCATCAGGCCTGTAGGCCTGATCGAAAGACCGGGCGGAAGGACCGCCGCTGCTACTCTGTGGGAGTGCCAGAAACCGCCGCAACAGCAGACCGGAGCAGCGCAGAGCAGAGGCTCGCAGCGCAGACCAACGACACCACGTTCGACGACGTCTGGGACGAGCTGAAGTGGCGCGGACTCGTCCACGTCTCCACCGACGAGGCCGCGCTCAAGCAGCTCCTCTCCGGCGACCCGATCACGTACTACTGCGGCTTCGACCCGACCGCGCCGAGCCTCCACCTCGGCAACCTCGTGCAGCTCCTGACCATGCGCCGCCTCCAGCTCGCCGGCCACCGGCCGCTCGGCCTCGTCGGCGGCTCCACGGGCCTCATCGGCGACCCGCGGCCCACCGCCGAGCGCACGCTGAACACCAAGGAGACCGTCTCCGAGTGGGTCGGCTACCTCCAGCAGCAGGTCACGCGCTTCCTGTCGTCGGAGGGAGACAACGCCGTCCGGCTGGTCAACAACCTGGACTGGACGGCCCCGCTCTCGGCGATCGACTTCCTGCGCGAGATCGGCAAGCACTTCCGCGTCGGCACGATGCTCAAGAAGGACGCCGTCGCCGCCCGCCTCAACTCCGACGAGGGCATCTCGTACACCGAGTTCAGCTACCAGATCCTGCAGGGCATGGACTTCCTGGAGCTCTACCGCCAGTACGGCTGCGTCCTCCAGACCGGCGGCAGCGATCAGTGGGGCAACCTGACCAGCGGCACCGACCTGATCCGCAAGGTGGAGGGCGTCCACGGCCACGCCATCGGCACGCCGCTGATCACGAACAGCGACGGCACGAAGTTCGGCAAGAGCGAGGGCAACGCGATCTGGCTGGACGCGAGCTTCACGAGCCCCTACGCGATCTACCAGTTCTGGCTCAACGCCGACGACGCCGACGTGATCGACCGCCTCAAGGTCTTCACCTTCCTCCACCGCACCGAGATCGAGCGCCTGGAGCGAGCGGTCGCCGAGGAGCCCTTCCGCCGCGAGGCCCAGCGCACGCTGGCCTTCGAGGTGACGGCACTCATCCACGGCGCGGAGGCGACCGAGGCCGTCATCGCGGCATCCGAGGCCCTCTTCGGCCAGGGTGACCTGGCCGGCCAGGACCGCGGCATCCTCGAGTCGGCGCTGCGCGAGCTCCCCAACACCACGACAGCGTCTTCCACGACCATCGCCCAGGCCCTGGTCGACACCGAGCTCACCAAGAGCCTCGGCGAGGCCCGACGCGCGGTCGCCCAGGGCGGCGTGTACGTGAACAACGCGAAGGTGGAGGACGCGGAAGCGGCGGTCGGGGACCACCTGCTGCCGGGCGGGATGGTCGTGCTGCGGCGGGGGAAGAAGACGCTCAGCGGCGTGTTCGTGGAGTAGTGCGGGAGCGCCGCTCGGCGATCACCGCGAGGAACTCGTCGAACCGCCTGCGCACGTAGTCCTCCAGCCGGTCCGCGATCTCGGGGTCGTAGGGAAGCCGGTTCCGGTGTGCGTGGAGATCATCGAGCGTCCGGGCGAGCGCGGCCTCGTCATCGATCGCGATGAGGAGTTCGCCAGCGACGCCGACGATCTCCTCCAGCGCAGGACTCGACCGCGTCACGACGGTCCGGCCGGCGGCGAGCCCCTGCCAAAGCTTGTTGGCGAGAACGCTCCTCGCCTTCGGGGAGTCGCCGAAGACGCCGAGAACCACGTCGTGCCGGTGGACCGTGCGGATCAGCTCCTCGTGCGTCAGCCACGAGACGAAGTGGCAGCGCCCAGCCAGGCCGAGGGTGTCGATGGACGAATGGAGCTCGGCCATCCGCTCCGGCGCGGCCGCGATCACGAGGGTGAGCGTGATCGACGGATCGGTGCGAGCGAGGGCCTTCATGACGAACGGGACGCCGTGCAGCGGCAGCATTCCGCCCGAGTAGAGCACCCGAAGCCCGTCGCCCGACGGCGGCGGAGGTTCGGGGAGGACCCACTGCGGCGAGCCGACGGGAAGTGTCATCACCTGCGTTCCCGGCACACGGTCCCTGATCGCCTGCGCGCGCTGGTCCGTGTCGATGAGGAACACGTCGGAGAGGGTCCGGGCCACCCGATCCACGACCCGGCAGCCGAGCGCGGTGATCGAGCGCGGGGAGGCCCTCGCCCAGTCCTCGATGACCGTCTCGTATTTGCCCACGAACCCGTCGACCACGAGCAGCGCCCGGTTCAGGCGTGCGACCACCCAGGCCGCCGGGACGAACGGCAGGGAGAACTCCGGGACGATGACCGCATCGCTGCCGCGTCCGGCCGTGAAGCTGCGCCACAGGTCACGGAGCAGCCGCACCGGTTTCGGCCCGTCGGTCACACGATCCACGACGCGGACCTCGTGACCGGCGGCGAGCAGAGCCGCCCGGACACGCTCGTTCCGCGGGTAGGCGCGATCCTCGACACGCAGGTAGGTGATCTTCACTGTGATTCGTCCTTCATGTGCGGGCCAAGCGTGACCGCAGGGAGCGGAGTGCGTCGAGTGTCCCGAGTGCGGTGCGGAGGGCGACGGGGAGCAGCGGCGGAGCGACCCTCAGGAGGACCATTGCCGCTGCCAGGGGCCGGGACCTGCCGGCGACCGCGCGGAGGTCGAGGGGACGCGCCCAGCCGGAAGCGGCGCGGACGGTCTCGCCCATGACGGGGCGGGGGACTCCCCAGCGGACCGCGGTGTTGACGGACGCGAGGCAGAGGAATCGCGCGGTGAACGTGTCGCGTTCCGCGGCCGTCGCGAAGGACCCGAGCAGGCTGAGCACGGAGTCGTGCGCGCTCGCGAGCGCGTGGATGTCGGGCGTGCGGGACCGCGTGATCGACCCCGGTTGGCGACGGTAGACATACACGACATCCGGAATGACGCGGATCGCCTTCGCCCCCTCGACCGCGCGTGCGACCCCGACGATGTCGCTCTGGGAGACCTGGAGGGGAAAGGGATCGACGCCGAGAACGTCCCGGCGGAACAGCTTGGACCAGAGGAAGCCGTGGATCGTCCCGTCGACGATCATCCGGGCGCCCGCCTCCCGCGAGATGGTCCGGGGCTCCGCTTCGGCGATGCCGTCCACGAGGCGACGGTCGCCCGCTCCGGGCCCCCACGCGAAGTCGGCGCGGGCGAACACGACATCCGCCTCACCCGCGCTGGCGAGCAGGGTGGCCAGCCCTGCGCCGGACCACTCGTCGTCGTGATCGACGAACCAGATCAACTCGCCCCGGGCCAGGCGGAGCGCTTCGTTCCGGCGGGCGGCGATCCCCGCCGACTCGGCATGGCGGACGAGGGTGATCGACGGGGAGCCGTCGAAGGCGGCGGCGAGCGCCCCGCCGGTGCCGTCGGTCGACCCGTCGTCGATCACGACGGCGTCGATGCCGGGAGGGCTGACGGCGTCGAGGAGCCGTTCCGCCATGACGGGGACACCGTCTCCGGCGTTCCGCACGCCGATGATGATGGTCGCGGTGAGCGAGGGAGGGATGTCGCGGGTGGTCACTGTGCGTCCTTGCGGGCTGGAGGCCATGTCGAACGATACGATATGCTACACGGCAAATCTGACCGGAAGATTTCTCCGATCAGCTCGCCTCGACGAATCGACCGCCGTGAAGTCTCGTTCCGCACGCACCAGACCTGTTACCGGGTTACGGGTCCGCTTCGTGGCGAGCGCGTTCCTGAGCTACCTGGCTGTGCCGCTTTTGAACGCGGTGTCCCCGCTGCTCGCGCTGCCGGCGATCACCGCCTCCTTCGGCGGATCGGCCTGGGCGGCGGTCGCTGTCGGCCAATCGCTGGGAGGGACGGCGGGCGTGATCGTCGAGCTCGGTTGGGGGCTTTCCGGGAGCCAACGGGCCGCGCGCATGTCGGCGCGCAATCGCGCGAACGCGTTCGGTGTATCCCTCGTGGCGAAGACGATCGTCGGCGTTCCCGTGATCGGCGCCGCCGTCGCGCTGGCGGTCCTCCTCGCCCCTGGCGGCTATGCCCTGGTGACGGCCGGCGTCACAGCCGCAGCGGCGATCGCGATGTTCTCCGGGGCCTGGATCTTCATCGGGATCCTCAAGCCGCGCCTCTTCCTGTACACGGAGGTCCTGCCCCGGTCGGCGTTGATCGCGGTCTCTGCCGTTGCGATCGACGCGGGGGGACCGTTGTGGGCGTACCCCGCGGCTCTCCTGCTTGCGGCGGTGTCAGCGCCGTTGGCCGGCGCTCTCGTGCTCGGGCTTCGGTTCCGGGACTTCACGACGCTGAGCCCTCGTCGGCTCGTCCGTGTCATCGGATTCCAGCGCACGGCGTTGAGCTCGAGTGTGTTCTCCAGCGTCTACATCTCGCTCGGGACGACGATCGCCACCCTGGGATCGGTGAATGCCACCCTGCTTTTCGCCTCCGTGGACCGCCTGCAGCGCATGCTCCAGCAGTTCATGCGCACCCAGAGCTTCTTATTCAAGGGGTGGGTCGGTCGCGAAGTGGAACCGGGTCTGAGAGTCCATCGGGCCGTGCGTGCGTCGATTGCGAGCGCGGCTGTCGGCGTCGTGTGCGGCCTCCTCTTCGCAATGACCGCCCCGTGGATCGCCGACCTCGTCTTCTCCGGAACGGTGCGCGTCCCGACACTCGCTGCTGTGATCGCCGGCATCAGCATCGCGACCATCTGCACGACCATGTCGACGGGTCCTGTGCTCCTGGTCTCGCTCGGCCGGGTGAGGGCGATCGCCACGTCGGCGGCGGTGGGCGCGGTCGTCGGTCTGCCCGGCATCTTCTTCGGAGCGATGCTGTTCGGCGGGACGGGGGCTCTCGCGGGGCAGCTGGTCGCGGAGGCCTCGGTGCTGATCGTGCAGCTCGCCGCCGCACGGCGACGGCTTCGGGAGCTCCGCGGACACGGGCGCCGGCCTCTTTCGCGGCCGGACGGGGCGGACCCGGCCGACGCGGGCGGGCCGCTGCCCCTCCCCGGCGACGCGGCGAATCCGGTGTAGCGTGTTCGCATGCCGGAGAACACCGCCGGCGTCGCGTCGGACGATGGCGACGCCCTCGTCGAACGCCTGGAACTGATCGAGGGCCAGCCGCTCGCGGAGCGCGCCGAGGCGTACGCGCACCTGCACGAGTCCCTGCAGGCCCGGCTGGAAGGCAGCGATCGGCGTGGCGGGAACTGAGCGTCTCGACGTCGCCCTGGTCACCCGTGGTCTCGCCTCGTCGCGCACGCGCGCCGCATCGCTGATCGCCGACGGCCTGGTGACCGTCGACGGGAGGCCCGTGGTGCGTGCGTCCGCCAAGGTGGGCGACGGGCAGGAGCTCGTCGTCGCCGGCGCCGACCACTACGTGAGCCGGGGCGCCCACAAGCTGATCGCGGCGCTCGACGCCTTCGAGGTCCCCGTCGCCGGGCGGGTCGCCCTCGACGCCGGCGCCTCCACGGGCGGGTTCAGCCAGGTGCTGCTGGAACGTGGAGCGCGGCTGGTGGTCGCGGTGGACGTCGGGCACGGGCAGCTCGACCCGCGGTTGGAGGGCGCCGAACGGCTGCGGTCGTTCGAGGGCGTGAACGTACGCTCCCTCGACGCGGCGTCATTCGCCGCGCTTGTGGGCGACGGGGTCGAGCCTCAGCTCGTCGTCGCCGATCTGTCGTTCATCTCGCTGACCCACGTCCTCCCGGCGCTGCGGTCGGTCGCATCCGGCGATGCCGACTTCGTTCTGCTGATCAAGCCGCAGTTCGAGGTGGGCAGGCAGGGGGTGCGCGAGGGTATCGTCACCGACCCTGGGCTGCGGCTCGATGCCGTCGAGCGCGTGCTCTGGGCCGCGCATGACGTGGGCCTCGGCACGGCCGGTGTGATGGCCTCTCCGATCGCCGGCACCCACGGCAACCACGAGTTCCTCGCCTGGTTCCGCGCCGACGCGCCCGATCCGTCCGCGTCGCGCGAGGTTCTCCTCCACCTCTCGCCCTGAGTGAACGTTCTCCACAATCTCCCCGTCTCCAGCACATCCCCGCCCGAAAACCGACAGAATAGTGGGACGGCCCGGAACCGGGCGGACGCAGAGGGAGGCGACGTGGCGGCATCGGGTGACGCGCAGCGATACATTCTCGTCGTCGCGCACACCGGCCGTCAGGACTCCCTCGACGCCGGCGTGCAGGTGTGCAGGCAGCTCATCACCGCGGGCGTCGTGCCGGTGCTCAGCGAGGACGAGCGGCGCGACCTGCTCGCCGCGGAGCCCGACCTCGACGCTGTCGCCGTGCTCGGCGACGAGGTGCAGGCGAGCGACCTGGAGCTGGTGATCGTGCTCGGCGGCGACGGCACCATCCTGCGCGCGGCCGAGCTCGTCCGAGGCTGCACGGCGCCGCTGCTCGGCGTCAACCTCGGGCACGTGGGCTTCCTCGCCGAGAGCGAGCGCGACGATCTCGAGATCGCCGTCGCGCGCGGCCTCGCGAAGGACTACGAGGTGGAGGAGCGCATGACGCTCTCCGCCCGCGTCAAGGTCGGCAAGGAGGTCGTCTACGAGAGCTGGGCGCTCAACGAGGCGACCGTCGAGAAGGCCAGCAGGGAGCGGATGCTGGAGGTCGTCATCGAGGTCGACGGGCGGCCGATGTCGAGCTTCGGCTGCGACGGTGTCGTGATGTCGACGCCGACCGGGTCCACCGCCTACTCGTTCTCGGCCGGCGGACCGGTGGTCTGGCCCGGCGTCGCCGCACTGCTGCTCGTGCCGCTCAGCGCGCACGCCCTGTTCTCGCGGCCGCTCGTGGTCGACGCCGACTCGTCGCTCGCCATCGAGCTGCTCGACCGCGCGGGCGGGGAGGGCATCCTCTGGTGCGACGGCCGCCGCCAGTTCGACCTGCCGCGCGGCTCGCGCGTCGTCGTGCGGCGCTCGCCCATCCCGGTGCGGCTGGCGCGTCTGCACCCTGGGCCGTTCACCGACCGGCTCGTGCACAAGTTCGACCTCCCGGTGACGGGATGGCGGGGGCCGGCCGGACGTGACTGAGCGCTCAACCACCCGCGCCGTCGCGGGTCGCACGAAGAAATCCAGCACAGCGGCACCCGCACCACGCGGCGGCATCGACGAGATCTCCATCCGCGACCTCGGCGTCATCGCGGAGGCCGCGCTGCCGCTCGGGCCCGGGTTCACGGCGATCACCGGCGAGACCGGCGCGGGCAAGACGATGGTCGTGTCGGCGCTCGGCCTCCTGCTGGGCGAGCGCGCCGACACCGGCGCGGTCCGGCTCGGCAGCGCACAGGCCTGGGTCGAGGGCCGCTGGCGCGTCGAGGAGCCGGGGGAGGTCGTGGAGCGCGTCCGTGACGCCGGCGGCGACGTCGACCCGCTCGGCGACGGCGCGGCGGAGCTCGTGCTGAGCCGGTCGGTGTCGGCGGAGGGCCGGTCGCGGGCGGTGGTCGGCGGACGGAGCGCGCCGGTGAGCGTGCTGACCGAGCTCGGTGAGCAGCTCGTCGTGGTGCACGGCCAGTCCGACCAGCTCCGGCTGCGGTCGGCCGTGGCCCAGCGCGAGGCGCTCGACCGCTTCGCTGGGCCCGACCTCGCGAGCGCGCTCGACGGCTACGTACAGGTGTTCCACCGCTGGCGCGACAACGAGACCGAGCTGGACGAGCTCCTCGCCGACCGGGACCGGCGCGCACGGGAGGCCGACGACCTCCGGGTCGCGATGGCCGAGATCGAGGCCGTGGCGCCGCAGCCGGGCGAGGACGCCGAGCTCGGTGAGCGCGCCGAACGGCTCACGAACCTCGAGGAGCTGCGGCTCGCCGCCTCCGGTGCGCGCGAGCTGCTCTCGGCCGAGGAGTCCGACGAGCCCGACGTGGTCGGCCTCCTGGAGGCCGCGCGCCGCCAGGTCGAGCGCGTCGCGCCGCACGACGCCGAACTCGCCCCGACCGTGGAGGCCGTCGCCAACCTCAGCTACCTGGCCTCCGACATCGCCGCGCAGCTCTCCACCTACCTCGCGACACTCGACACCGACGGCTCGCGCGAGCTGGAGGCCGTCCAGGAGCGCCGGGCGGAGCTGTCCACGCTCGTCCGCAAGTACGGGCCGACCCTGGACGACGTGATCAGCACGCTGGAGACCGGGAGTCTGCGGCTGCTGGAGCTCGACGGCGACGCCGACCGCATCGAAGAGCTCACGGACGAGGTGGCGGCCGACAAGGCACTCGTGGTGGAGCTCGCCGCCGGGCTGAGCGAACGTCGCAGGGTCGCAGCGGAGCGGCTCTCCGCCGCGGTCTCCGACGAGCTGTCCGCCCTCGCCATGCCGGACGCCCGCGTGGTCGTGGAGGTCACCCAGCGCGACGAGGCCGACCCGCAGAGCTACACGGCGAGCGGCCGCGACCAGGTCGCCATCCTGCTGCGCCCGCACCCGGGCGCCGAGCCGCGACCGCTCGGCAAGGGCGCGTCCGGGGGCGAGCTCTCGCGCGTCATGCTCGCCATCGAGGTCGTCATCGCGGCGACCGACCCGGTGCCGACCTTCATCTTCGACGAGGTGGACGCCGGCGTCGGCGGCGCGTCGGCGATCGAGATCGGCCGCCGTCTCGCACGCCTGGCCGAGAGCGCGCAGGTGATCGTCGTGACCCACCTCGCGCAGGTGGCGGCGTTCGCGAACAACCACCTCACGGTCGTCAAGGGCAACGACGGGGCGGTCACGGCCTCCAGCGTCCGCCGGCTCGACGGGGAGGAGCGGATCGCGGAGATGGCGCGGCTGCTGTCCGGCCTGCCCGACTCCGAGAGCGGGCTCACGCACGCGCGCGAACTCGTGGACATGGCGGCGTCCGCACGCTGAGCCGCGACACGCGCGGGACTCCCCGTTGCAGGTGATAAGCTGCAAGCCCGTGGTGGATAATTCAGACGCGGCTCAGACCAACAGCAAAAACGGCACTACCAAGCACATCTTCGTGACAGGTGGTGTCGTTTCTTCGTTGGGGAAGGGCCTCACGGCCGCCTCCCTCGGAAATCTCCTGACAGCCCGCGGTCTCCGCGTGGTCATGCAGAAGCTCGACCCGTACCTCAACGTGGACCCGGGGACGATGAACCCGTTCCAGCACGGCGAGGTCTTCGTCACGGACGACGGGGCGGAGACCGACCTCGACATCGGCCACTACGAGCGCTTCCTCGACATCAACCTCTCCCAGTCGGCGAACGTCACCACCGGCCAGATCTACTCGAACGTGATCGCCAAGGAGCGCCGCGGCGAGTACCTGGGCGACACCGTCCAGGTCATCCCGCACATCACCGACGAGATCAAGCGCCGGATGCGCCTCCAGGCCCAGCCGGGACCGGACGGCGAGCCGGCGCCGGACGTCATCATCACCGAGATCGGCGGCACGGTCGGCGACATCGAGTCGCAGCCGTTCATCGAGTCCGCCCGCCAGGTGCGCCACGAGCTCGGCCGCAAGAACTGCTTCTTCGTGCACGTCTCGCTCGTACCGTTCATGAACGCCTCCGGCGAGCAGAAGACCAAGCCCACCCAGCACTCCGTGGCGGCGCTGCGCTCCATCGGCATCCAGCCGGACGCGCTCGTGCTGCGCAGCGACCGGCCGGTGTCCGAGTCGAACAAGCGCAAGATCGCGCTGATGTGCGACGTGGACGAGCAGGCCGTCGTCAACGCGGTGGACGTGCCCAGCATCTACGACATCCCGACCATGCTGCATGAGCAGGGCCTAGACGCCTACATCATCGACCAGCTCGGCCTGGACAAGGCCGCAGATGTCGACTGGCACGGCTGGGCCCGCCTCCTGGAGGCCGTGCACGACCCCAAGCACGAGGTCACGATCGGTCTGGTCGGCAAGTACATCGACCTCCCGGACGCCTACCTGTCGGTCACCGAGGCGCTGCGCGCGGGCGGCTTCGCCCACCGCACCAAGGTGAAGCTCAAGTGGATCCCGTCCGACGAGTGCCAGACGCCGGAGGGCGCGGCCGCCCAGCTCGGCGACGTCGACGCGATCTGCGTGCCGGGCGGCTTCGGCGTGCGCGGCATCGAGGGCAAGGTGGGCGCGCTGAAGTTCGCCCGCGAGAACGGCATCCCGGCGCTCGGCCTGTGCCTCGGCCTGCAGTGCATGGTCATCGAGTACGCGCGCCACGAGGCGGGCCTCGCCGGCGCGTCGTCGTCGGAGTTCGACCCGGAGACCGAGTTCCCGGTGATCGCCACGATGGCCGAGCAGGTCGAGATCATCGCGGGCGGCGACCTGGGCGGCACCATGCGTCTGGGCCTCTACCCGGCGGTCCTCGCCGACGGCTCTCTCGCGGCCGACCTGTACGGCGCTCCGGAGGCCAGCGAGCGTCACCGCCACCGCTACGAGGTCAACAACAACTACCGCGAGCAGATCGCCGACGCCGGCCTCTGGTTCTCCGGCACCTCGCCGGACGGCCACCTGGTCGAGTACGTGGAGCTGCCGCGTGACGTGCACCCGTTCTACATCGGCACCCAGGCCCACCCGGAGCTGCGGTCGCGCCCGAACCACGCGCACCCGCTGTTCGCCGGGCTCGTCGGCGCCGCGCTCGACCGGCAGAAGGCCAGCCTCCTGTTCGAGGTCGCCGCGGACGACGAGGTCGGCGCCGCGGTCGAGGGCGCGGTCGAAGTCGGCGCGGACGCCTGATGGCGGACGGCGGCGCGTTCCGCGACGAGCCGTTCCGTCCGCAGGTCGTCTCGTCGGAGGTCCCCTTCGACGGCAAGATCTGGGACGTGCGGCGCGACACCTTCCGCTACAACGGCGAGGACATCACCCGCGAGTACGTCGACCACACGGGCGCCGTCGCGGTGCTCGCGCTGGACGACCAGGACCGGGTGCTGCTGATCAAGCAGTACCGGCATCCCGTGCGGTACCGCGACTGGGAGGTCCCGGCCGGGCTCCTCGACATCACCGGTGAGGACCCGCTGATCGCGGCGCAGCGCGAGCTGGCGGAGGAGGCCGACCTCCAGGCCGATCGCTGGAACGTGCTGACCGACGTCTTCACGAGCCCCGGCGGCAACGACGAAGCCATCCGCGTCTACCTGGCGCGCGGGGTGCGGGCCACCGCCGAGGCATTCGAGCGCGAGGCGGAGGAGGCCGACATCGAGGTGGCGTGGGTGCCGCTGGAAGACGCCGTCGATGCGGTGCTCGAGCGGCGCGTCCACAACGCGGTGCTGATCATCGCGGTGCTCGCCGCGCGGGTCGCCCGCGAGAAGGGCTGGGCGAGCCTCGGTGCCGCCGACGCGCCGTGGCCGAGCCATCCGAAGCTGGCCGCGGTCGAGGCCGAGACCGCCGGGCAGAGCGCCGCGGGATGACCGTCGCGGCGGACGCGGACGCCTTCCTGAGGCACGTCGCCATCGAGCGCGGCCTCTCGGCGAACACCGTCGCCGCGTACCGGCGCGACCTCACGGTCTACACGGTCTGGCTCGACGGCGAGGGCGTCGCCGATATCCGGGAGGTCCAGCCGGTGACGGTCTCGACCTACCTCGCCCACCTCGGCTCACGCGAGGAGTCGCCGCTGACCGCGACCTCCCTCGCCCGGATGCTGTCGACCGTCAGAGGCTTCCACCGGTTCCTGCTGGAGGAGGGCCGTGTGGAGGTGGACGCGGCCCGGGACATCCGCCCGCCCAAGCTGCCAAGCACCCTCCCGAAGGCGATCACCGTCGACCAGGTCGCCGCCCTGTTGGCGGCCACCGACGGCGACGAGCTGGACCACCTCCGCGACAAGGCGCTGCTGGAGCTGATGTACGCGACCGGCGCGCGCGTAAGCGAAGCGGTCGGCCTCAACGTGGACGACGTGATCGACACCGACGTGGTGCGCCTCACCGGCAAGGGTGCCAAGCAGCGGATCGTGCCGCTCGGCAGCTTCGCGCAGACCGCGGTCGCCGCCTACCTGGTGCGGGCGCGTCCTGTGCTGTCGGCGCGGGGGAGGGCGACGCCCGCGCTGTTCCTCGGGATGCGCGGGGCGCGGCTGTCGCGCCAGAACGTCTGGCTGATCATCCGGGCCGCCGCCGAGCGCGCCCAGCTCGGCGTCGAGGTCTCGCCGCACACCCTCCGGCACTCGTTCGCCACCCACCTGCTGGCGGGCGGCGCGGACGTGCGCGTGGTGCAGGAGCTGCTCGGCCACTCCTCGGTCGCGCGACGACGCAGATCTACACGCTGGTGACGGCGGACGCGCTGCGGGATGTGTACGTGACGGCTCACCCGCGGGCGCGGTGACGCCCCCGCGGCGCCTTCCGGTACAGCCAGACCAGGACCTTCCCGCCCTCGCCCGTCACGCGCGACGGCCGGAAGCCGAGCTTGTCGAGGATGCGGAAGGACGGCGCGTTCCAGCTCCCCACCACCGCCCACAGCACAGGGAACCCGGCGTCGAACGCCGCGTCGGCCACCGCCGCGGCCGCCTCGGTCGCGTAGCCGCTGCCGACGTGCCGGCGGAGCAGCTCGTACGCGAGCTCCGGCTGCGCGGCGCTCGCTCGCTTCGTGACCAGACCGCAGTAACCGATCGCCTCGCCGGTGTCGGCGAGCTCGACCGCGTACAGCCCGAAGCCGGCCTCATCGGCAGCGCTGCGCTGCGCGTCCAGCCGGTCGCGCTCCTCCTCGACCGTCCGGGTCTCCTGGGAGGGGTCCTCGGCGATCAGCGCCAGGTTCCACTCCGCGTCGCGCCCGTCGCGGAGACGGAGGCGCAGGCGCTCGGTGGCGAGCTCGGCTGGCATCGTCGGCATCCGCACAGCGTACGCCTACGACCGGCACCGTGACCCGCCGCCGTCGCGGCCCGCGGAGGGGGGAGTGCGCGGATAGGATGGAGCCCGTGAACAGGCCGTGAACGGCCGACGATCGAGAGGGACGAGGATCAGCCAGGTGACGCGCAACGACGAGGTCAGGACGGAGCTTCCCGGCATGGACACCGCATCCATCGCCGCACCGCTCGGACCAACCGGACGCCCGCTGCGCACATTCCCCGCACCCGCCGAGCTCGCCCAGCACGGGCCCGCCAAGGTCGTGGCGCTGTGCAACCAGAAGGGCGGGGTCGGCAAGACCACGACCTCCATCAACCTGGGCGCGACGCTCGCCGAGTACGGCCGCAAGGTGCTCGCGATCGACTTCGACCCGCAGGGTGCGCTCTCGGCCGGGCTCGGCGCGCAGACCCACGACGTGACGACGATCTACGACCTGCTGCTGAACCGCAACGCGGACGTGCGGGAGGCCATCCAGTCCACCGGAGTCGCGGGGCTGGACATCATCCCGGCGAACATCGACCTCTCGGCCGCAGAGGTGCACCTGGTCAACGAGGTGGCGCGCGAGCAGATCCTCGCCGGCGTGCTGCGCAAGGTGTCGGCCGACTACGACGTCATCCTCATCGACTGCCAGCCGTCGCTCGGCATCCTCACCGTCAACGCGCTGACCGCGAGCCACGGCGTGCTCATCCCGCTGGAGTGCGAGTACTTCGCCCTGCGCGGCGTCGCCCTGCTCATCGAGACCATCGACAAGGTGCGCGAGCGGCTGAACCCGGCGATCGAGCTCGACGGCATCCTCGCGACCATGTACGACTCCCGCACGCTGCACTCGCGCGAGGTGCTGGAGCGCGTCGTCGACGCGTTCGGCGACCGCGTGCTCGAGACGGTCATCTCGCGCACCGTGAAGTTCCCGGACGCCTCGGTCGCGGCCACGCCGATCACGCAGTTCGCGCCCGAGCACCAGGCGGCGGAGGCCTACCGCCAGCTCGCGAGGGAACTGATCTTCCGTGGCGCCGTCGCCTGAGGCGCCGCAGGATCAGGACACCGCCGGGGAGGGCGGCTTCCGCGTCGCGGTCGGCCAGTTCGAGGGGCCGTTCGACCTCCTGCTGTCCCTCATCTCCAAGCACGAGCTGGACATCACCGAGATCTCGCTGAGCCGGGTCACGGACGAGTTCATCGCCTACCTGCGCCGGCTCGACGCCGACGAGAGCCTGGACGAGGCGAGCGAGTTCCTGCTCGTCGCGGCGACCCTTCTCGACCTCAAGATCGCCGGCCTCCTGCCGCAGGGCGAGCTGGTCGACGCGGAGGACGTCGCTCTACTGGAGGCGCGCGACCTGCTGTTCGCGCGGCTGCTGCAGTACCGCGCGTTCAAGGAGGCGTCGACGTGGTTCGCCGCGCACCTGGACGCGGAGAGTTCCCGGCACGCACGCACAGTGCGGCTGGAGGACAAGTACCGGCAGCGCACGCCCGAGCTGGTCTGGACGCTGACCGCAGACGACTTCGCGGCCCTCGCCACCCTGGCGATGACGCCGCGCGAGATCCCGGTCGTCGGCCTCGACCACCTGCACGCACCTTTGGTCAGCATCCGCGAGCAGGCCGCCGTGGTCGTCGGGATGCTGCGCGCCGGTGAGCCGCTGTCGTTCCGGCAGCTCGTGGCCGGGGCGGAGCAGAAGGGCGTCGTGATCGCGCGGTTCCTGGCCGTGCTCGAGCTGTACCGGCACGCGGCGATCGCGTTCGAGCAGGTCGAGCCGCTCGGAGAGCTGACCCTCCGCTGGACGGCTGAGCACTGGTCGGAGGAGAACCTGTCGAACTTGGGAGCGGACTATGACGGTTGACGGAACCGAGCTGGAGACGGAGCCGGCCAGGGTCGAGGACGCTCAGATCGAGCGCGCGCTGGAGGCCATCCTCATGGTCGCCGACGAGCCGATGAGCCTGGTGACGCTCGCCACGGCCGTGGGGGCGCCGGTCAAACGCGTCCGCGCGGCGGTCGACGCACTGGTGGCCGACTTCGACGGCGAGAGCGGCCCCGACGGCGTGCCTGGCGTCCGGCGCGGCTTCGAGCTGCGGGAGGTCGGCGGCGGCTGGCGCGTCTACGTGCGGCCGGAGTTCGATGCCGTCGTCTCGGGCTACGTCCTCCAGCAGAACCCCACCCGGCTGTCGCAGGCGGCGCTGGAGACGCTCGCGGTGATCGCGTACAAGCAGCCGATCAGCCGCGGCGCCATCGCCTCCATCCGCGCGGTCAACGTGGACTCGGTGGTGCGCACGCTGGCCGGTCGCGGCCTGATCACGGAGCTCTTCACCGACAGCGAGACCGGCGCGATCAACTACGGCACCACCGACCTGCTGCTCACCCAGCTCGGCATCAACTCGATCGAGGAGCTGCCGAAGATCTCCCCGCTGCTCTCCGACGGCGCGGAAGGGTTCGACGATGTCCGCTGAGGCAGCGCAGGGCGAGCGCCTGCAGAAAGTCATGGCCGCAGCAGGAGTGGCCTCCCGCCGGGTGTCGGAGGACCTGATCGTCGCCGGCCGGGTCACGGTGAACGGCCAGGTGGTCACCGAGCTCGGCCGCCGCGTCGACCCCGCGACCGACCGCGTGGCCGTCGACGGCACCGCCGTGCAACTCGACACGTCGCGGCGCTACGTGATGCTCAACAAGCCTGTCGGCGTGGTGAGCTCGATGCGCGACGAGCAGGGCCGCCCCGACCTGTCGCGGTTCACGGCGGACTACCCGGAGCGGCTGTTCAACGTCGGCCGCCTGGACGCCGAGACCTCCGGGCTCCTCATCCTCACCAATGACGGTGAGCTCGCCCACGTGCTCGCGCATCCCAGCTTCGGGGTGACCAAGACCTACATCGCGCGCGTGCGTGGCACCGTCGCCCCGCAGACGATCGCGCGCCTGACCAAGGGCGTCGAGCTGGAGGACGGCCCGATCGCCGCCGACAAGGCGCGCCTGCTGCAGTCCCGGTCGGGCGGGGGCGACAGCCTCGTGGAGATCACCCTTCACTCGGGCCGCAACCGCATCGTGCGCCGGATGATGGCGGAGGTCGGCCACCCCGTGATCGAGCTCGTCCGCCGCCAGTTCGGGCCGCTGCACCTCGGCACCCTGAAGGTCGGCGCGATGCGCGACCTGACGAAGGAGGAGCTGGGCGCGCTGCTGACGATCTCGCGGCAGTAGCGCGGTTTCGGCCCCGACTAAGGTTGATCCGTGACTGATTCCGCCTCCCGCCTCGCCGGACCCGTCCGCGTGGTCGGCACGGGACTGCTCGGAGCGTCCGTCGGCCTCGGCCTGCGCGCCCGAGGCGTGGACGTCCTCCTCGCCGACGCGTCTCCCGCCCATCTGCGACTCGCCGCCGACTACGGCGCAGGCCGCCCGGACGACGGGGGAGCGGAGCCCGCACTGATCGTGGTGGCGGTGCCGCCGGACCTCGTCTCGCGCGTCGTGGCCGAAGAACTCGCCGCGCATCCCGCGGCCGTCGTCACCGACGTCGCCAGCGTGAAGGGCCAGCCGCTCGCCGAGCTGGTCGCGACCGGCGTCGACCTCTCCCGCTACGTCGGATCGCATCCCCTCGCCGGGCGCGAGCGCGGCGGCCCCAGCGCCGCTCGCGCCGACCTGTTCATCGGCCGCCCGTGGGTGGTCGCCGCCCGGCCCGAGAACGCGCGCGCCTCCGTCAACGTCGTGGAGGCGCTCATCCTCGACCTCGGCGCGACGCCCGTCGAGATGGCCGCGGCCGACCACGACGCCGCCGTCGCGCTCGTCTCCCACACGCCCCAGATCGTCTCGTCGCTGATGGCGAAGCGGCTCGCGGACTCCACCGCCGCCGCGCTCGGCCTCGCCGGTCAGGGCGTGCGCGACGTGACGCGCATCGCCGGCAGCGAGCCGGAACTGTGGGTGCAGATCCTCGGCGCCAACGCACCCGCGATCGTGGCGATCCTGCGCGCCTACCGCGACGACCTGGACCGGGTGCTGGCGGCCTTGGACGACGTGGACGCTGCCGGCTCGCGCCGCACCATCGCGGAGGAGATCGCGGGCGGCAACCTCGGCGTCTCCCGGCTTCCGGGCAAGCACGGCCAGGACAAGCGCTTCTCCAGCCTCGTCGTCATGGTGGACGACCGGCCGGGCGAGCTCGCGCGCCTCCTCGCCGAGCTGGGCGAGCTCGACGTCAACCTGGAGGACCTGCGCCTGGAGCACTCGCCGGGCGCGGCCTTCGGCCTGGCGGAGATCGCCGTGCTCCCCGAAGTGTGGCAGCGCACCGTGACCGACCTGACCGACCGCGGCTGGAGGATCGCCGGATGACCGACACCAACCCCATCGTCGTCGCCGTCGACGGACCGGCCGGGAGCGGCAAGTCGTCCGTCTCCAAGGCGACCGCGCGCACGCTCGGCTGGGCGTACCTCGACACCGGCGCTGCGTACCGGGCGCTGAGCTGGTTCGTCGTGCAGCGCCGGCTCGACCTGACCGACTCCGCGGCGGTGATCGACGCCCTCCCGGACTTCGACTACCGCATCGGAACGGACCCCGACACGTACCACGTGTTCGTCGGCGACCACGACGTCACCGAGGCCATCCGTCAGCCGGACGTCACGGCCGCGGTCAGCGCGATCGCGCGCGTCCAGGAGGTGCGGGACTTCCTCACCGGGCTGTTCCGCTCCATCGTCGCCCGCACGGAGAAACGCGGCATCGTGGTGGAGGGACGCGACATCACCACCATCGTCTGCCCGGACGCCCAGGTGCGGATCCTGCTCACCGCCGACGAAGAGGTTAGAATTGCCAGGCGTTCCGCTGAGCTGGCCGATCATTCCGCCTCTCACGTCGGTGAGGCCCTCCGCAGGCGCGACGCAGCCGATTCCCGAGTTGTGGACTTCATGAACGCCGCAGACGGCGTGACCACCGTCGACTCCACCGACCTCGACTTCGACCAGACCGTCGACGCGGTCATCGCGGTCGTACAGAAAGAGACCCATGTCTGACATCGACAACGAGCCAACGGGCGCCGACGACCTCGTCGAGCGCCTCGCGGACCTGGACGAGAACCTCGCGGTGCAGCGCGCCGCCGCCCTCCGCACCGGACTGGAGGAGTACGAGCTCGACGACACCGACCTCGATCTCCTCGGCGCCGTCACCGAGGACCCCGACGCGATCACCTACCTGCCCGCGCTGCCGGTGCTGGCCATCGTCGGTCGCCCGAACGTGGGCAAGTCGGCGCTGGTCAACCGCATCCTCGGCCGTCGCGAGGCCGTCGTGGAGGACACCCCCGGTGTCACGCGCGACCGCGTCTCCTACCAGGCGGAGTGGAACGGCCGGCGCTTCACGTTGGTCGACACCGGCGGCTGGGAGCCCGACGCCCGCGGCATCGACGCATCCGTGGCCGCTCAGGCCGAGGTCGCGATCGACCTCGCCGACGCCGTGCTCTTCGTCGTGGACGCGACCGTCGGCGCGACCTCCACGGACGAGCACGTCGTCCGGCTGCTCCGCAAGACGGACAAACCCGTGTTCCTCGCCGCCAACAAGGTGGACGACGCCCGCCAGGAGCCGTACGCGACCGAGCTGTGGTCGCTCGGGCTCGGCGAGCCGTGGCCGGTCTCGGCCCTGCACGGCCGCGGTGTCGCCGACCTGCTGGACCAGCTCCTGAAGGCGCTGCCGGAGGTCTCCAAGGTCGCCAAGCGCGAGGTCGGCGGACCGCGCCGCGTCGCGATCGTCGGCCGCCCGAACGTCGGCAAGTCCTCCCTGCTCAACAAGGCGGCGGGGGAGGAGCGCGTGGTCGTCAACGAGCTGGCCGGCACCACCCGCGACCCTGTGGACGAGCAGGTCGAGCTGGGCGGCAAGGTATGGCGCTTCGTGGACACCGCCGGCATCCGGCGCCGTGTGCACCTGCAGCAGGGCGCCGATTTCTACGCGTCGCTGCGCACCTCCACCGCGCTGGAGAAGGCGGAGGTCGCCGTCGTCGTGCTCGACGTGTCCCAGCCGATCAGCGAGCAGGACGTCCGCATCATCGACCTCGTGCTGGAGTCGGGCCGCGCGCTCGTACTGGCGTTCAACAAGTGGGACCTCCTGGACGACGAGCGCCGCCGCTACCTGGAGCGGGAGATCGAGCAGGACCTCGCGCACGTCTCGTGGGCGCCGCGCGTGAACATCTCCGCCCGCACCGGACGCCACCTGGAGAAGCTGGTGCCGGCCCTGGAGCTGGCGCTGGAGTCGTGGGACACCCGCATCCCGACCGGCAAGTTCAACGCCTTCCTCGCCGAGCTCACCGCGGCGCACCCGCACCCCGTCCGCGGCGGAAAGCAGCCGCGCATCCTGTTCGGCACCCAGGCGACCAGCCGGCCGCCGACATTCGTGGCGTTCACCACCGGGTTCCTCGACCCCGGTTACCGGCGCTACATCATCCGCCGCCTCCGCGAGGTGTACGGCTTCGAGGGCAGCCCGATCGTCCTCAACATGCGTGTCCGCGAAAAGCGCAAGCGGTAGCCCCACTCCATCTCTTCCGGAGTTGTGCACGCTCGGCACCGGCGTGTCGCGTGCATAACTCCGGAAGCGATTGCAGCCCGGGGAGGGGCGTGCCTCGGTTGGGGGGGTTTGTACCCCGGTTTGTCCTCAGTAGTGTGGACAACTGAGAGAGCTACCCGACTGCGCTACCCGAAGGCGCAGGCTCTCGTCATCGAGGACGCATACCCGAAAATGAGTTCTACAAGTTCATACACGCACGCCCGAAAACGGCAATGGGGCGCCGAGCGCCGCACCGAACCACTGCCCACGGTCCACCCGAAGCCCTCGGACCGGAAAGTCACCTGGAGCCGCGTCGCCATCGTCGCGACGATCATCTTCTGGGCGATCTACGTCGTCACCACGATCATCCGTCAGTTCCTCGTGCTCGGCACGCAGGACTTCCGTTTCACGATGGAGGCGATCGGCTACACGGTCGTCGTCACCTTCCTCACCTTCTCCGCGCTGATGTACCTGGTCGCCCGGCAGGGCGCACTGCAGCGTTTCCAGAAGCACGTCCGCGTTCCGCGCGCCGAGCTCGACCGGCACTTCGCCCAGCATCAGCCGTCCATCACGGTGCTCGTGCCCTCCTACGCGGAGGAGCCGGAGGTCGTCCGGATGACGCTGCTCTCGGCCGCGCTGCAGGAGTTCCCCTCCATGCGCGTCGTGCTGCTGGTCGACGACAACCCGAACCCCACCGAAACGGCCGTGGCCGAGCGGCTGAACGCCACCCGCGCCCTCGCCGACAGCATCACCGGCCAGCTCGCGGAGCCGCGGTTCCGGTTCAGCGACGCCCTGATGCGCTACGAGCTGGCGGATGAGCGCGCGTTCGTCTCCGACGAGACCGCGCTCGAGCTGGCCGACCACTACCGGTGGGCCGCCGAGTGGCTCTACGCCCAGGCCGACGCGCACGGCATCGAGGACCACGTCGACGTCTTCTTCGCCGACCAGGTCCTCCGCGCGCTGGGCGACGAGCTCGCCCTGACCGCGGAGGCCGTGACCGCGGCGATCGGGGAGGGCGCCGCGCTCTCCTCCGACCGCGTGGCCCAGCTCTACCGCCGCCTGGCGTGGACATTCGACGCCGAGCTGATGATCTTCGAGCGCAAGAAGTGGGCGTCGCTGTCCCACGAGGCCAACAAGGCGATGAACCTCAACGCCTACATCGGCCTGATGGGCGGCACCTACCGCGTCGAGGAGACGCCGGACGGCCCGATCCTGAACGCCGTGCCCGCAGGCGCCCGCCGGCCCGGCGACATCGAGATCCCGGACAGCGACTTCCTGCTGACCCTGGACGCCGACTCCATCCTGCTGCGCGAGTACTGCCTGCGGCTGACCTATTTCCTGCAGCAGCCGGACAACGCCCGCGTCGCCGTGACGCAGACCCCGTACTCGTCGTTCCGCGGCGCCGGCACGCGCATCGAGCGCCTGGCCGGTGCGACGACCGACATCCAGCACATCCTCCACCAGGGCAAGAGCTTCTACGGCGCGACGTTCTGGGTCGGCGCGAACGCGGTGATCCGCAAGCGCGCGCTGGAGGACATCGTCGAGACCGAGTGGGTCGGCGGCTTCGAGGTGCGCCGGTACATCCAGGACCGCACCGTCATCGAGGACACCGAGTCGAGCATCGACCTCGGCACCCACGGCTGGACGCTCGTCAACTACCCGGAGCGGCTCAGCTACTCGGCCACCCCGCCCGACTTCGGCTCGCTGATCGTTCAGCGCCGTCGCTGGGCGAACGGCGGCCTGCTCATCCTGCCGAAGCTGTGGAGGCAGGTCCGGGAGCGCAAGCGCCGCGGCGAGAGCGTCTCGCGCATCGAGCTGCTGCTGCGCGTGAACTACATGGCCTCCATCTGCTGGGCGAGCTTCGGCCTGGTGTTCCTGCTGGCGTACCCGTACGACGGCCGGCTGCTCAGCCCGATGGTGCTGCTGGCCGCGCTCCCGTACTTCATCAGCCAGGCGAGCGACCTCCGTTACGCGGGCTACAAGGCCACCGACATCTTCCGGATCTACGGCTTCAACCTGATCCTGCTGCCGGTGAACCTGGCCGGCGTGCTCAAGTCGATCCAGCAGTCGCTGACCGGCAAGAAGATCCCGTTCGCCCGCACCCCGAAGGTGAAGAACCGCACCGCGTCGCCGCTGCTGTACGTCATCGCGCCGCTCGCGATCATCGGCTTCTCGCTGTTCACCCTGTGGCGGGACTGGAACGCGCACAACTGGGGCAACGCCGCGTTCGCGGCGTTCAACGCCTCGCTGGCGATCTGGGCGCTCGTCGCCTACATCGGCATCGGCAACACGATCGTGGACATCTGGCTCGGCCTGACCAAGCCGCTGTACGTCGAGAAGAAGCGCAAGCGCTCCGCCCCGGCCTCCGCCCCCGCGACCGAGTCGATCGACTGGCGTTCGGTGCTCTACCACGGCCACGCCGGTGGGGACGTGCCGCACCTCGAGCGCACCGCGGTGCGGGATGACGCGCCGCTCGACGCTCCGTCGGTCGACGGCGAGCGGCAGGCCGCCTGATGTCGCGCAAGGACAGGAAGGCCGCCTCCGTCGGCGGCTCGGAGACCGACCGTCTCCAGGCCCCGGAGTCCGATTCCGGCCGCCGCCTCTCGCCGCTGCGCGTGATCGGCGCCGCCCTCGTCGCGGTGGTCGTCGTCTCGGCCGGCGTGGTCGGCTTCCAGTGGTGGAGCGCGCGGGCGTCGGTGGACTCGAAGCCGTGGTTCGCCTCCTATGTGGACGTGACCGCGACCCCGAAGTACGCGTTCGAGAGCCTGGGCGCGACGTCCACCAAGGACGCAGTGCTCTCGTTCATCGTGTCCGACCTGACGAAGCCGTGCACACCCTCCTGGGGCGGCGCCTACACGATGGACGAGGCGCACGGCTCGCTCGACCTGGACCGCCGGATCGCCCGCCTGCAGCAGCAGGGCGGCACCGTCGCGGTGTCGTTCGGCGGCCAGCGGAACGAGGAGCTCGCGGTCGGCTGCACCGACCCGTCGGCCCTGAAGAACGCCTACGCCTCGGTCGTCGACCGCTACAAGATCGGCACCGTCGACCTCGACCTGGAGGGCGACGGCCTCGTGAACGCGGACGCCTCCGCACGCCGGGCCACGGCTATCCATGACCTCCAGCAGGAGCGCCGCGCCGCAGGCAAGAGCCTCGCCGTCTGGCTGACCCTCCCCGTGTCGCCGACCGGCCTGACCGTGGACGGCACCAACGCGGTGTCCGCGATGTTGAAGGCGAAGGTGGACATCGCGGGCGTCAACCTGATGACGATGGACTTCGGCGCCGCGAAGGAGGCCGGGAAGTCGATGGCCGCGACCTCCGAGGCCGCGCTCACCGCCGCCCAGCGCCAGCTCGGCGTGCTCTACGACCGGGCCGGGACGCACCAATCCGACCCGAGCCTGTGGGCGAAGATCGGCGCGACCCCGATGATCGGCCAGAACGACGACCAGGGCCAGGTGTTCGGCCTCGCCGACGCCAGGACGCTGAACGCGTGGGCGATCTCCACGGGCATCGGCCGGATGTCGATGTGGTCGGCGAACCGCGACAAGACCTGCGGCTCCAACTACGTCGACACGAGCGCGGTGTCGGACGCGTGCAGCGGGGTGGACCAGGGCAAGGCGACCTTCGCCGGCCTCCTCTCGAAGGGCTTCGACGGCCGCATCGTGCTGGGGGAGGGCGCGGTCACCACGGCCGAGCCGACCTCCGCCGCCGCGACGGACGACCCGGCCCACTCGCCGTACCCGATCTGGTCCGGGAGCAACTCGTACCTGAAGGGCACCAAGGTCACCTGGCACCACAACGTGTACCAGGCCAAGTGGTGGACGAAGGGCGACATCCCGGACAACCCCGTGCTGAACCAGTGGGAGACCCCGTGGGACCTGGTCGGGCCCGTGCTGCCCGGCGAGACGCCGATCCCGCAGCCGACCCTCCCGCCCGGCACCTACGCGGTGTGGAGCGGCGAGACGCCATACGACAAGGGCGCCCGCATCCTGTTCGACGGCGTGCCGTTCGAGGCGAAGTGGTGGACGAAGGGCGACAGCCCGGAGGCCGCCAGCGCGAACCCCGACTCGTCCCCCTGGGCCCCGCTCACCCAGGACGAGATCGACACGATCCTGGGTGGTGGTACCACCCAGAAGTGACTCGACGGCGGGATGCTCCCCCTGCGCGCATCCCGCCGTCGACCCAGCCTGGACGCACCGCTGCGGGGCGGGAGGTCCGGGCGTCGCGTCGCGCCTCCCTCGTCGGGAGGAAGGCCGCGCGGCGCTGTGTCGGCGGGGCCTGTGGCTTTCGGGTTGGTCACGACCGGCCCCGCCGACACGCTAAGATAGACGAGTTGTCCTGCTTGGCGCTCTCACGGCCTGGGCGGGACAGCAACGGGCTGTGGCGCAGCTTGGTAGCGCACTTGACTGGGGGTCAAGGGGTCGCAGGTTCAAATCCTGTCAGCCCGACGCAGAAAAACACCTGGTAAAGGGCCGTTTTGGAGCAATCCAAGGCGGCCCTTTTCATGTGCCTGGAGGGCCTACCACTACCATTGCCACTACCATTCTCACGCGAAGGCGGTGCTCAGGTAGTCCATCGCCGTCGCTGAAACCTCGGGGGAGACGTGCCCGTAGATGTCGCCGGTGATCGCAACCGACGAATGTCCCAGAATCTCGGATACCACCTTCAACGGGACGCCACCGGCAAGCATCGTTGACGCTGCGGAGTGACGCAGGGTGTGCAGCCCCACCGTGGTAGGCAGCCCCGCCTTCTTCGCTGCCAGCTTCAGCGAGCGGAGGAGGTTGCGCGGGTCACGCGGCGTGCCCACCTCCGTGGTGAACACGAATCCGGTCTGCACCCAGGCCGAACCAAGCCGCAGCCGCCCCTCCGACTGCTCCAGTCGCGCAGCGCGCAGAACGCGCTCGGACGCATCGGTCATGTACACCGTGCGTCGCGACTTCTCCGTCTTCGGCTCCGTCACCAGCAGCTCGGACCCTACGCGCGCGAGGGTGCCGCGAACGCGGATGGTGCGGGCGGTGAAGTCGATGTCCTCCCATCGCAGCGCCAGCGCTTCACCACGGCGAAGCCCGGTGTGCAGCAGCAGCTCGAACACGGGTCGCGCCGGGCTCCCCGTCGCTGCATCGAGGAGGTGCCGCACCTCATTAGGGTTCAGGTAGGCGGCTTCGTGGTGCTCCACTTTCGGGCGGCGAAGGGCTGCTGCAGGGTTCTTGCCCAGAAGTTCATCGCGCACCGCAGAGTCGAGGATGCCGCGAAGGATCGTGTACACCGTGCGTATGGAACCGGAGGCGAGCCCCCGGCCTCGAAGCTCAACGACCCATGCCTCGATGTGGCTGGGGAGCAGCTTGTCCAGGACACCAGCGTGGTCGCGGTCAAGAGTGCAGTGAGCGACCGTGCGTCCACCGACACGCTCGCCCTTCGGCTCCGCATCCTCAGCGTTGTCACATAGGGAAGACTCGACCTGAGCAAGTCAATGGTCCAAGGGGGCTATGCTCGCTGTCTCACGGTCTCGAGGGTGCCGCTCACTCTTCGGATGCCGCGATTCTCCAGTGAGTACGAGGATTCGCTTGCACGTCCACAGAGTACCTAGTCCCCTCAGGAATGCCGAAGAACGTGGCGAGGGTGGTCTCCGACCCGTCGATCGTCTTTGCCGAGGTCGGGACGCACGGAGCGGCGGCACTAACGCCCGCTCCGTGCAAGGTCACCGTGATTGTTCCCTTGCCGACGCAAATCACGTTGACGTGCACGGCTCCTCCGCCAGCCGTGAACTTGCCAAGCGATGCGTTGCTACTGCCGGAAACCGGAGCGACAACGGTTGAGCCCGGAGGAGACGAGACTGTGAGCGGTCCGTCTACGGATGGTGCCGAAGGAGAACATCCGGCCAGCGACGCTAAGAGGGCGAAACCCCCTGCCACAACGGCTGCCCGTGGGGTCCCCCTATCCATATCGAGAGGTTACCGACTCGACGGTGGGCGAACCTGCAATCCGGCCACCCCATTTCGGGAGCGAGCTTAGCTCTGGTTCCCATTCGTTTGCGCCACGCGCGCCACACCGGGCACACCATGCTGCCCAGCGATGTCCATGAAGCAACGGCTCCAGATTGGGGTCGCACCGAGGCGCGCAGTGCTGTGCATCGGCAGGGGAGTCAGGATCGCACCAGTGACACTCGCGGCACACTCTTCACGGTAGTGTGCCGGTACCCCCGGGAAATTGGGCACCCCCCCACGCGCGGGGCGGACAGGTCGGAGTATCGCTCTAGCGGGTTCGCATCCCGAACTGGGGGCGATCTCTGGGCCTAGTCCGCTGTAGCTTCAGATCATGGCCACGGTGCGAGAGATTACATCGACTCCCGAAGAACGCGAGGCGATCGCACTGCAACTTCTGCCGGTCAAGTTTGCCCAGCTAGAAGACCTGGTGAAGCGCTCACTCGAAATCTCGGTTCAACCCGGGAGTCGTATGGCGCAAGACGACAAGGCCACTCCGTACGACCCAATCTCGTTCCAGGTTGCGCATCTTCTCGCTAGCGCGTCTGACCATCTAACAATGGCGAAGGAGCACGTCGAGAAGATCGGCTTGCCGCCCTACGCCTGGCATGTTCTCATCCGTGCTGCGCTGGAGTCGTGCGCGCTCGGCTTCTGGCTCCTGACGCCGGGCGTGCTTAGCAAGCGTGTCTATCGGTCGGTTCAGTTCGTTTGGAACAACAGACTGGCCGCGGATGCCTTCACGAAACGATCTGGTGCTCACACTCCTGAGACCACCGCCAAACTGCGTGAACGACTTGACGCGATCAAGAACAGCGTCAAGGGTAACGCCCAGCGAAGTCTCGACCGGGAGTTCCCGAGTACGACGGATATCCTCATCGAATCGGAGCGCTGCGTCCCCATCCAGGATGGGTTTTCCGGGCTGGATGTCTGGCGAGCATGTAGCGCCTTCTCGCATTCGAATCGCACATTCGCCTTGGGCACACTCGAACGCAAGCCCGTCGCGCGGCTAGGCGAGAACGCCTCAATGTTCAGGATCACCAGCTCGTATGCGACATTCGTCGCAATGCTGAACGTGGCGCTGACCTATCTGGAGACGCTCCTCGTTATGGTCGAAACGCGGTCGAAGGCCTAACGCTCAGTGCCCGCGAAATTGCTCGGCCTCAGCTGCGCTCAGCTGCCAAAACACGCGATGGTGCTGTGCCAAGATTTCACTGCTTGATGAAGGAGAAACGCCCGTGCACGACCTGCTGCGAGGAATCGTTGAAATGTTCATGGGCTGCGTCGTCGTGCCCGCGGGCGTTCTGCTTTGGCGTCACGCAGAGGGGGCGGCCAAGTCCTTCCGCCGCCCGGGTTCGACCCTCTTTGGGGATAAGGCCGCTGACACCGTGTACACGGCCTCGAACGTGAAGTGGGCCGCTGGCGGGTGGGTGGTCATTGGCTCAATCATGTTCGTCAGTGGTTTGGTCACCATCATCCAGCTTCACTAGACGGACCGAAGATCACCCGGCGAAGTGAGTCACCCTCTCTTGCCGTCTTGGGCGGCGCAGCGCCGCCAGCGCAGGTCGCTGCACGGGCCCCAAGCGGGTCTTCGTCCCACTACCATTTCCACTACCATTTCGCGCTGGTTCACCGAAGTGCGCGGGAATATGCGCGAGTACGGAAGGCGATAAATATGCTGGTGTACGTGGATTTTGGTGTTCTTCAGTGAACTTCGTCGAACGGCCTTGTTTTAACTGGGGGTCAAGGGGTCGCAGGTTCAAATCCTGTCAGCCCGACGTTCTGAAAAAGCCGGAGGGGCACGAAGGTCGCACAGCGACCCCGTGCCCCTCCGGCTTTTTCAGAACTCGCACTGCCAAATGGGGTCCCCGCCCGCGAGGGGCCCCGGGCGCCGTCGAACGCGAAGCGTGAGACGGCGTTTGGGGTAGCGGGTGGGGCGCAGCCTGGCGACGGCCGTGGAGAACCCGTGAAGAGGCGACTCGAACGAGTCGCCCTCTGGAACAGTCACCGTGTCCTGGTTGCGGCACGCTCCGCGATGATCGATTAGCTGACCGGTGCGCGGCACAGAGGATTACTGGGCGTCGATCCACCCGTCGGCGTACAGTGTGCGCCGTGAACCCGAGAACCGCGGCTGACGCCGTGCCTGGCGTCAGGGGTGCGCGTGCCAGGCTTATCGCCTTAATCTCTGTGGCTTTCGCCGTAGGGGCGGCGTTCCTGTTGTGGGCTCTCTCGGCAGTAGGCTCGAACACCCGCCAGGCGTTCGTACTACTGATCTTCGCCGCCGTCGTGTTGGGGACGGGGGTCTTCCTCGGTGTGGCCCTGGCGAAGGACCCGTCCCGGCGGGCACCGGGCGTGTCTCGGCCCGGGCGTGTGGCGACGACGCACACGCTGGCTTTCACTGTCGGCGAGCGGGAGACGCACACCGTCGTCTACACGTTCGACCAGATGTGGGGCTGGCTGACCATCTCCGTGGACGGCAAGCTCATCGTCAAGAAGTTCATCACGTACAGCTTCCAGCTCAGTCGCGTGTTCGAGTTCGAGGTCGGTCAGCACGAACGCCACATCGTCCGCATCGAGAAGACCCGTCCGCTGTTTTTCGCCGGCGTGAACCCGCAACCGATTCGCGCGTTCTGCGACGGGGTGCAGGTCGCGGAGAACAGCGGCGTCTCGTGAACCCGCTGGACCCCCGATCTCCGCAGCAGTCGCTGACGATGCGGCGGATCGCCTTGAACAGAGCTCGGACCTTCGCCCTCAGTGCCATCGTCATCGGGGCCCTCTGGGTCATCCTGGGCATCACAATCGTGCTCACCAGCGCTGGCAACTTCGGACTGCACCTGAGCCAGGTGATACTCGGGGCCCTCTTCCTCGGCACGGGGATCTGGCGGCTTATCGACGCGCGGCGGCAGATACGCAGGTTCGAGGAGGAGAACGGTGTCGGCGCGGGCGAGCAGACACCGGTGCGGTGACGGCGCGCCGCTCGCAGCGGAGGTGGAGTACGGTCGGGTCGTGACCGACGACGATCCGGAACAGGTTCGGCCCGCTCAGGAGTGGGTCGCGCGACAAGCCCGGCGCGCCGCGTGGACCATGATCGTGCTCGGTGGGGTGGCGTTCATCGCAGGCGTTGTACTGCTCGTCGTCGGTATGCGATGGTCGGCTGGCTTCGTCGGCGCCGGGTTGGCGCTCGTCGTCATCGGTGTTCTGTGGCTGGAGAACGCGCGTCGAACACGAGCTGCGCTTGATCGGTCGGCCGCGGAAGGACGAAATCCCGAATAGGTCGATCTGCTTTCGAGGGACGCGACCGTGACTGACGACGCGGGCCGAGCTCGGATCGAACGCGCCGAGCTCATCGGATGATGTGCGAGCCCAACGGGTACCGAAGAACGAAGAAGAGGGCGAAGGCGAGCACGATTGCGAGCACGACGATCAGGGCGATACGAACTGCGCCTCTGGGGCGTTGCATGTCCACATTGAACACTCCATCGTGAATCAGAACATCTCGCTGATTCCTCCGGGCCTCCACCGTTGCGCCTCGCCAAGTTGACGAAGCGTCCCAGCTGGTCGCGGGCACAGCAGCGAGGGCATAGACGGTTCTGACTACCGGGCCTATCATCGTGCTGATCCGATTCAAGGGGGGATCATGAAAGCACAGACGATGCGTCTGATCGGCGTTGCTGCTGCTCTGGTTGTCGTGTACCTCACCGTCCCTGCCACCGTCTTGGGGATGGTCTTCGACAATTTCGACCGGTGGTGGTTGCTCGTGATCGGTTCAGCCGCTCTCGCTGGCGGTATCGTTGCCGGGGTTTCTGCGTACCGGGCACGAAGCCGCGTCCCCTATGTGCCACCTGCCGGGCGCTTCGACGCCCCGGCTATCCCGCGTGTTCAGTCGGATGATCCCGTGCAGTGGTACCCCGGCGTGAACACGAAGGATTGGGACTGGTCCGGCCGCTTCCCCATTCCGAAGAGCGTCGCGACCGACGTGGAGGGCGATGATCTGCTGGCGGGTCGGATCTCACGTCACTGACGCCTGCGCTTTTCGGATTGTGCACGTGACACGGTTGCGACGTTGGGCAGCCGTGACGATCGGCCCACTGGCCGTGGCGCTCCTCGCCGGTTGCGCACCCTTGTTCGCGGTGTGTGCCATGCCCGATATCCGCCCGCCTCATGTCACGATCGACGCCTCGATTTGGCTTCGTCTGCACTCTGGCGGGATGATCGACGCCTGCTACGCCGGCTCGTGCGCCCACGAAGACGGAACCAGCTCGTCGTTCGAGGTCTTGGTTCTGGGCAACGTGGATCCCACGAAGAAGCAGGACCTCGTGGTCACGCTGAAGGACCAGTCGGGCACGACGACCGAGACTGCGTCGATTGCACTCAAGCTCGTACCGGGGCAGAGGGGTGGGCCGTGTCCGATGCCCGATCAATGGAGCCGCCAGATCCTCATCGGTAACGGACGGTCGGATACAGGTGGGCGGCGCCGACGACGGGCGCGGCATCATCCCCAGTCCGGAGGAGACGACCGGCTCGTTGAGCAAACACAGCAGCAGCGCGCCCTAACCTGCGTCAGTGGCCGCGACAGAGGCTGTCCGCATAATCGTCAGGTCTTGCGAGCCGGACCGCCGGTGTGGTCGGGTGACCATCGTGAGCTTCTTCCCACCAGACCCGCCCGAGGACGAGACCGATAACGACGAGCATGTTCCAGCGCCGTGGTGGAAACCATCGGACGACGAGGTCGCGGCGATCTTCCCGATCGGCGAGACGATCGCCACCAACGACACCGTGGCGCTCATTCTCACGATGGCCCGCGTCTACAGCAACGGCGTCGAGTTCGTCATCGAGCGACGAGTCCGCCGGGGAAACGCGACCCGTCGCGAGTGGGCAGAACTGCAGTCGGATATGCACGGCCACTTCGTGCGCTTCAACCCGGACCGCCTGCGCTACGGCATCGTGCTGGGCGACGGGCAGCACTTGATCTCCGACCAGGCTCCGGGCATGTACGGTGTAACGCCCGAGAATCACAGCCTGAACCCATCAGGCGGAGGCGGTCGTGGCAGCGAGGACAACTACCTATTCGACGACGGCTTGTGGCTCTGGCCGCTTCCGCCGGAGGGACCGATCGAGATCGTGGTCCAATGGCCGGTGTTCGGCATCCCCGAGTCGCGTGTCGTTCTCGATAGCGCGCCATTGCGCGGGCTCGCGCCCCAGGCACGGCCGGTGTGGGAGACGTAATCAGTGGTGGATGGAGGTCGACGCAAGCAGATTCATCCCGCCACAGGCGCGCGAATCGCCCTGCCGATGCGAGCCTTATCGCCTTGGAGGTAGCGGCAGGGCGCCGGGTACTCGGCCACCCGCTGGAGAACTTGGGCGCCACCAGGCAAGCGTCCCGCTATCGTGCGCTACGCCGTAAGTAGAGGTTGGATGCTCCGGCGACGAGGCCCACCGCCGCGGCGACAAGCGCGCACAGCCACGCCGGCCACCCGAACGAGACGTAGAGGGCGAACAGCCCGACGCCGATAACTACGAACAGCAGGACGCTGGTGGTGATTCTTCCGCGGCGTTCGCGCACTGTGCTGGACAAACCGTGAAATTTCTCGCTGTCAACCGAACAGTCGCCTCAAGAGCTCGGGCGTGTAGGTCTCCGGTCCCGCGTTGTTCCAGTTCGACGCCAGCCAGATGCCGTGACCGAAGTACTGGGATTCACCGATGGACCGGCCGGTGTGGGAGTCGTTCGTGACGCACCACCTGCCGTCGTAAGCCTGGCCGCAGCCCCATTCGAGCTCATTCATCCGCGAGAACGCGGCCTGCTGCGTCGCGGCATCGACATGACGGATCTGGGTCGTGAGGAACGTGTCGCTCGGCCCCGCAGCCGGCGCCCAGTCGCAGATCAGACCTGGGCTCTGAGACAGAGACGCGCTGAGAACCGGATCGTACGTCCCGTATCCGCTCGCCTCAGCGCGGGCCACTCCCGTGCCCGACTTCCACGCGGGATTGAGAACCAGCGACCCGTCGTCAGAGACGAACTTCTCCAGCCCGGCATAGAGCGCATCGCAGCTGGTGGGCAGCCCGTCGACGAACGCGGGCGTTGCTGAAGGAGCCGGGGTGGAGGTTCCGATGGTTGACCGGATGGGCTGCGTCGTGGCAGGAGAAGTGCAGCTCGTGAGCGCGATGGCGACGAGGCACAGGAGCGCCGGCTTCGCGAGCCTCACATGTGCCACGGCAGTGCGAGTGCCGTTCGTCGTCGTTGCACGGGTGGAGTTGCTCATTCGTTCCCAGTGGACCAGGTGAGAGGCGCGACAGCGAGGACGGGCTCGGTGCACCCTGTCTCGCCCTCCGTCGCCTGACGCACCAGCACCGCGGCACGGAACTTCGGGACCACCCCGGCGGCGAAGTCGGCTGCGGACGCGAAGCGGAAGACCGACTTCGGTTCGGCGGGAGTGCCGCCTACGCTGGCCGTCTTCGCGTCCCCCGGAATGCAGTCCGCTAGTTGCACGGGGTCGACATCCACCAGCACCAGTCGAGCGGTCGGACCTCCGTTGTGGAACGGGTTCAGCGTCAAAGTGAGTGCGTCGTCAGCGCGTTCGATGGAGGCGTTCCCACTCACCCCATTGGCCGGCGTGAACGTTCCATACGCGAGTGGCTGCGACGCCGCTTCTGCGCTTGCTGAGGTTCCAGTCGTCGAGTGTGGCGGGGTGCTCGGCTCGGCGGGCCGCCCGCCCGGAGCCGCCGTGCAACCGGCGACGGCGAGTACCGCCATCGCCATGATCAACCCAGCGCGCGATTCGCGAAGAGAACGCATTCCTGGAACCCCCATTACCCGGTATGTGTCTTGCGATCCTAGCGGGGTATCCGCGCCGCTTGCGCCTCGCCGTGGATGACGCTGGCCCGCTAGCATCATCACCAACCGCGACGAAGGGGGACGTTCGTGAATGAGTCGAGGCTGCGACCGAAGGTAGTGCTGTGGTGGGGCATCGCGCTCACCGTCGCCGGAGCCCTATTGACCGTTCTGATACCGCAGATCGGCATCGCGGCCGTTGTGCAGCCGGGATCAGATGTGAATGTGGACCAAGGCCTCCTCACCGTACTTGAAGTGGTCGTCCGGATCATTGGCCAGGTGGTGGCACCGCTCGGCGTCGCACTCATCGGCGCATCGCTGGTCATGGCATACGTTGGCCGGCTCCTGGCTGCTCGCACGCACGAGGCCGGGCGCGCTGCGTCGATCGACCTGTGACCGTGGATGGACGACAGGGGAAGTCACGCGCAGCGGTCGCGGCAGTGCTGCTGCTCGGCATCTCGCTGACCGGCTGCACTGCGACAGCACACACCCCGGACCTGATCCACCGGGCGGACCACCCCGCGACGCCGACCCCCGCGTCGTCCTTCACCCCGACGTCGAAGCCAGCGCCGACCGCGACCACCGCAGGGTGCGTCGGCTGGGGCTTCTGGGAGAGCGACTACTACAGCGAGGCCCAGCAGCCGGTCGATTGCGGCCCCATCCAGTACGCCACCGGGACTACGAAGCTCAACGACAAGGGTGTGCCGGTCGCGTACGTCGTCGCGCCAGGCGATATCTGGGAGTTCATCGCCAAGCGCTTCGATCTCGGCACGGCCTACCTCACTGCGATCAACGCAGTTCGCCGATACCCACCGACGACGGTCTACGTCGGCGACACCATCAACCTCGATCCGGCGACGATCACCAGCGTCGGCGACCAGAACGGTGTCGTTTCCCACAACCTGGACAACCTGCCGGATCCGCACGTGCCGCAGCACTGAGCGGGTGGGCTATTTGATGAAGCGCTGGCAACCTCTATCGCTCTTGTGGACGTCGACGAGGAATCCGGCAAACAGCACGATGGAGCCCCAACGAACCGCCAGCCACCACGCCAATCGCTTCCGAGTGAACGGCCGGGGTCGAGTCCGATCGAAGCGGTTCCCATCGGTGTGGATCGCTCACGGTATCCCTCCGCGGTCGCGGGTGCTCACGTCTCCAGCAGGCGCAGGCGGACGACTTTCCGCACGGCGTCGATCCGCGATGTGGCGTGGAGTTTCGCGTAGATGTTGGTCGTGTGCCTTTTGACGGTGCCTTCGGTGATGTTGAGGCGTTTGCTGATCTCGCGGTTGGTGTACGCCTGCGCGATCATCCTGATGACTTCCAATTCCCGTTCCGTGAGAACGCGATCCGGTGGGCTCTTCTGTAGCCCCTCGTCCGGCGGGGAGGCCGCGTGAGGTAGTGCGGTGGCGATGAGGCGGTGGAGTGCGTCCTCGCTGATGCTCTTGTCCGCGAAGGCCGATGCGCCCGCGCGGGCGAGCTGGCGCTGGAGGACGGCGTCGGTGTGCATGGTGAGGATGATGACAGCCGTCTTCGGCGATCGGCGTCGGACGGTGCTGATGGTCTGCTCGGGCGGCGGCCCGGGCATCTCGACGTCCAGCAGCAGGACGTCGGGTGCGGTGTCCACTGCGAGTCTGATCGCGGCGTCCCCGTCGCTCGCTTCACCCACGACGTCGAAGTCGCGTTCGATGAGGGCGCGCACCCCCTTGCGGAAGAGAGCGTGGTCATCGGCGAGCACCACTGTCCGGGTCATGCGACGAACTCCCGGCGTGCGATCGTCAAAGCCACTGTGGTCCCGGCTCCCGGGCGGGAGTCGATCGACAAGTCCGCGCCGATGAGTTCTGCGCGTTCCTGGGCGGCGATGAGGCCGAGAGCGCCCGGCCGGATCGTGTCGCGCTCGAAGCCGACTCCGTCGTCCGAAACGCTGATCATCAACCGGTCGGAGCCCCAGTTCGAGACCACGGTGATGCGGCCGGCGCGGGAGTGGCGGCGTGCGTTATGGATGGCTTCGCGAACGATGATGAACGCTTCCTCCTGGACACCGGCCGGCAGGGACCGCGGGGTGCCCTCGCTTGTGGCGTCAACGTGCGGCGGGTCCGAGACGAGATCGGCGACGTAGTCGAGGATCGCCTGATCGAGGAGCTTGTCGCCGACGGAGTGCCGGAGGTCGAGGGCCAGGGAGCGTGTCTCCTCCAAAGCCGACTCCAGAAGGTCGAGCGCTTCGGCGATGCGTCCCGCTGCGGAGCTGGTCAGTTGCCGGCTGAGGCGGACGCGCTGGATCCCGGCGGCGATCCCGTGTGCGACTCGATCGTGGAGTTCGCGTGAGATCCCGAGTCTTTCCTCGGTGTGGGCGACCGCCAGACGTTCCAGCAGCGCATCGACATACGCCAGCGATGCCGGCACGACTTCATCCATGATCGCCGCGTTGAGCGCGCGGGCGACCGCCGACCCGTCCTGGTGGTCGATCGTGAGTTCGGTCAGAGCGATGTCGAACAGGAGGGTCGCCGCAGTGAGGCTGTCGCTGGGATGGATGTTCTGCTCAGCTCGTCTCCTCCCGACTCCGGAGGGCGGTGCGGGCGGGGGCGCATCCTCGACGGAGATGGAGAGGGATGCGAACGTGCGCCGCAGAATCATGTGAACCTGCGCGGCCACCTGCTCGACGACCACAGGATCAGCGGTGAGCGCGCTCCCTCGCGTGGTCAGCCGGCGAACCAGTTCGTCGGTGATGCGGACGTCGAGACGGGCAGCCTCCTCCGCGGAGAGTTGGGTGAGGCTACCGGAGACCACAGGACCATCATGGACGCTCATGAGCCCGGCTCGCGCCAACCGGGATGTTACTTTGGCTACATTCCCTCGCGCCCGAGAGTGCCGATAGCGTGAAGAAGAGCGTCGTGCCACGGGGGATCGCGACGCTGGGTGGCAGGTGGTGGGGGCCTGCCACCCGAGCATCACGCCTGCCGAACCCACCGGGATCACGAAAACGGGGAGCCGACTCGCACATGAGGGGGACACGGGGTCGTTTGCGGCTGCTCGCCGCCGCTCTCGGTGCTGCGCTGACACTGTCGGCAGCGGTGACCGGTTGCAGCACTGCCTCGGATGCGAAGGCGCCGATCCCGAGCACCTCTGCGCGACCGACGGCCTCCCCGGATCGTCCTGACGTGTCGATCCGCCGTGTCTTTCAACTCAGCGATGGTTCGACCGGACAAGGCTGCCTCACGCTCTCTGTGAAGCGTGACCCATCAGCCGCGGATCCCGCAACGGAGCAGGCGGTCGCCACAGCGCGTGCGATCGTCGCAGAGCCGCGCTGGCAAACGGAGCCCGTCTCGTTGAGCGAGGTGTCGGCCGCTGACCTCAAGATAATGAAGGACCGAGGGGAGACCGAGGCAGTCATCCTTGCGGGTCTCCTCAGGGATCACATCCAGGCTGCCATCGAGCAGGCGGGCGCGAGCAGGGGAGTCGTCACCTCCGGGTTCGTGGGTTGCCGATGACGGAGCGGAAGCGCCGGGTTTCGCCGGCGGCAGCGACCGCGTACGGCGTCGCCATCGTGGTCGCACTGTTCGGGCTGGTGATGCGCGCCGTCGCGGCCCACGCCGAGGGATTCGGCTGGGTCGATGTCGTTTCCGTGCTCGGTCTGATCGTGGCCGGGTGCCTCGGATTGATGATCGTCCTCTTCGAATGGTTCGCCTGGCAGGACCGGATTCGCACGCGCGCTCTCACCGAAGCGCACCCCAGCGCTTTCATTGTCTCCGTCTCCACCGACCCGGCACTCGTGTCGAGCGCGGATGCGTTCGCGCTGCAGAGCACGGGGAAGCGGACCCGACTCATCGCCAGCGCGTACATGACTCTCGTCGCCGACCGTGATCTGATCCGGTTCTTCCGCGGCGCCCGCGAACCGCGAGAAGTCGCCGCGTTCCCCACGTCCGTCGTCTCGGGCGTCGAGATGGGTTCGGCGCAGACGGGTGCTCGCATCGTCCCGACACTCGACCTCGTCTGCAACGACGGGCAAGTCCGGGGCCGGATCACCATCCACCTCATGCGATTCGGACGAGTCCTTCCGCGATTCGTGCGCGACGAGCAACTGGAACGGGCCGTTGGAACCCTCCGCACAGTCTGCGGTATCCGCGGGAACCACGACCTGCCGAAGGAGGTGTGAGCTGGCCGGCCGGCGACTGATCGCATCAGGGCTCATAACGATGCTGGTCGCTGCAGCCCTGGCCGGCTGCACCGCATCGCAACCCGGACCGTCCGTCAGCCCGACGATCTCGACAGCCACCTGGCCGACCGCGCAGATCTATCACACGGGTCGCGCCTCCGTGATGCTGACCGTCCCGGCAGGAGCCCGCTCACTCCAGCTCGCTTTCAGTTGCACCTCCGGTCTCTACTCGGTCGGGCCTGAGGTTGACCCGCCTCGAGACGGCATGTGCGGTGGCGCGCAGAGATTCGACTTCGACATCCACAGCGTCGCGACGGACACCCGTCTCACCATAGATTTGGTCGTTCCCGACGCCACTCGGCTTGCTGCGACCATGAACTTCAGCACCTCGGCTTTCACCCCCGATCGGGTGACTTCTAAGGAATGCGCCGCCCTCAGCGCGATCCAAGACGCCTATTTGAACGCCGACCAGGGACATGACCACGGTGACGTCTCGGATCTGCAGTGGAGTCAACTGACGGCCTCGGCAAAGACAGATGTCGCAACTCTGGCGGCCCAGACGAAGAAGAGTCCTTCATCGGCCGGCCTGCTCGGTACTGTCATCCCCTCCCTTGCGGAATGGCTGACAGGGGCAGGGGATCACCCCGGCGGAGTACTGCATGCTCCCCCGGGAGATTTCACGGTGGCAGAGATCCTCGCGGGGCAGATCTGCAGCTCCAACGGAACGTCGATCGTCATCCACTCCAAATACGGTGGCTGAGCACCACATAGATCCAAAACGGGAAAAGGCTGTGGTGATTGCGAGAATCCACTCTGCTCGGGCAGCGACAGTCGTGCTGCTCGTGGCGATTGGACTTACCGGGTGCAGTCCGTCAGATGTTCATGGCCACGCGTCTGCGGCTCGACCGGACTCGTCCAGCACACCTTCCTCGACCTCATCACCGACGTCATCCGGAGAACCGTCTGCCGTCGGGGAGCTCCATCGACCCGGAGACACGGCTCCGCTCGCGCACGTGCGGATCTCGAACGAAGACGGTGATTGGACTGCGCAGATCAGCCCGCTTCCAAGTTCGTCGCCCACACCCGAGTTCATCATCACGCCTCAAGCACTTGATCCGAGTGCCACGTGTTTCGACACAGGGCGGATGTTCGACTTCGGAACCGTCCAGAGCACGCCGATAACGCTCAAAGGACTCCACAACTTCACAAACGACGTGCCCGCTTACCTGAAAACGGTGGTTCTGACGAACCCCGCGGGCATCACGAACGAATGCACGTCTCCAATCGTGGCGTTGGCCACCTTGAACTGGGTCGCTCAATAGACGGGAAGCCGTTGCCCGCAAAACGCCACCGGCCCGGGGCGACCCGCAGGGAGGTCATCGAATCCCGGATGCCTAATTGATTGGACGAGTAATGCCACCAGTTCGACCGCGCCGATCCCACGGTCGGGGCAACGCAGTCGGTAACAGGGCCTTCCGGGGTCGATCGGAGAAAAAATGGTCTGACCCGCGGAGGAAAGGCGAGAACGCAGTCTTCCCGCGAGACTACTCATTAGTCAGCAGCGAACGTGGGCCGTTTATAGAACCCACCGTGGCTACCCTGGTGACGGGCGCGGAGAACGATTTCTCAACTAGGGCCACCAACCCGCCGCACAACCTCCACAACCCGCTCCCACGCCTCTTCGGTCGGCTCGCTGAGCGCATACGACGTCGCCCACACCCCGCTCTCGTCGTCAAGCCTCGCCTCCGGACTCACCCCGAGCGTGGAGTAACGCACCTTGTCGACCTGCCCGCTCCGGAAGAACACCACGACTTTCCCGTCCCGCGCATACCCCGGCTGACCGTAATAGAGCTTGGGCGAGAGCCCCGGAGCGACCTCCGCGACGATCGCGTGCAACCGTTGAGCGAGCTCGCGGTCGCCGTCGGGCATCTCGGCGATCTTCGCGAGCACGTCCGCTGCGTCGGCGGCTGCCTTGTCGGCGGCTTTCGCCCGCTTGGCCTCCGCTTTGAGCTCTGCAGCGCGCGACTTGATCGCGGCTCGCTCCACGGCCGAGAGTCCACCGTTCTCGTTCGTGTCGGTCATGTCGCCGCTCCTTGGTCCTACTCGCAGCTCGGAGTCGCATCCACGCTACCGAAGGACGCGGCGTCTGGGGGAGTGGGCGGAGTCAGCCTGGCTCCGTGGAAAGCGATCCACGCTCCCTGAGCTCGTGGACGGGAACGCAGCCGATTCACCCTCATTCGAGTGGCAGAACCCGATGTCCCCACCGACTAAAGTGATCCCGCCGCCCGGCCCGTTCCACACGCGCCGAGCCCATGCGGCGACGAGGGGGAGACGTGGGTTCTGTGCGGCTTAGGGTGGCGGTGCTCGCCACCATCGGCGCGCTGATCGTGGGGCTGGGACTCGTGTCCGCGCCCGCGGGGGCGGCCACGACGATTACGGCGAGCAACCTGGCGGGGACGACCGATTGCAGCTCGTTGCAGAACGGCTACTATCCCGGGATCCACGTCACCGGGTCGCTCGCGGGGCTGACTCCCTCCGCTCCGTACACCGTCGGCGTCTACAGTCGAACGAATGGCACGCAGGTCGGAAGTGACATCGCCCTCGTAACGGATGCCCAAGGTGCGGCGACCATCGATGCCGCGCTGACCGGCCAGGTCGTCTCGTACTCGGCCTACGGGATCCAGGTCCGGTCGGGCTCGACGCTCGTGTTCGCCCGAGGGGTCTTCCTCAGCAGCCGCTGCGACCCCGGGGTCGCGCCGACGGGTCAGCTCACGGCGGACATGGTGTGTCCGACCCGCTTCCTCACCTACGGCGGCATCTACGGCAGCCAGAACGTGGACGCCACCTCCTTCCACGTGCACGGGACACTGACCGGTTTCGTTCCGGGCCAGACCTACCAACTGGAGGACTACCAGGGCGGGAAGCTGGACGCGTCCGTGGTCGCGGACGCGAGTGGAGCGCTGAGCATCGACATGGCGTTCACGGACACCGGCAGTCAGCATCTCAGCGACAACCTGTTCACCTCGAGCCAGGGCCAGTCGGTCGGGACCGAGTACTTCGCGCCGGCCGACCCGTGCCCCGCCATCAAGCCGTCCACGCAGCATGCGCTCCCCAACCACGATGGGGATGTCAACGGCGACGGAGCGGCCGACCTCCTGGCCATCGACCTGAACGGTCGCCTGCTCGAGTACCAGAACACGCACGACAGTCACCCGTTCGGCGCGGGGCAGGTGATCGGTTCCGGCTGGGGGTCTCAGTTCGCCGCAGGCAAGACCGTCTCCGGCGACATCACCGGTGACGGGTACGCCGAGATCGTGGCCATCCGCTCCGACGGCGCCCTCGTGGCGTATTACAACAACATGGCCATCAACCCCGGGCACCTCCCGTACTCGTCGGGGACGGTCATCGGGTCAGGATGGCAGGCGTTCACGAACATCACGCTGGGCGACATCAACGGGGACGGGTACGCCGACCTCATCGCCGAGCGATCGGACGGCACCTTCTGGGTGTACCTCAACGGGATCCGCAGCAATCCGGGACATCTGCCCTTCAGCACGGGCCGGCAACTCGCCGGCACGTTCAGCGTCGACCCCAATGGCTTCGCCGCCGGGGACCTGAACGGGGACGGGTACGCGGATCTCTTCGCTCTGGACAGCTGGGTGAATCCCAACCGGACCGCGGCCGGCGCCTCGGCACCGTTCGGCGAGCTGTCAGGGGCGTCTCCCTGGGCGAACGGGAACATCAGCTACGCCAACATCCAGGCAGGATGGGCGCTCGGGGACTACCTGCAGACCGGGAACGACGGCCTCCTGATCGCGAACCCCGGCGACGGCTCGCTGGTGCTCGTGGGGGATGCGATGAACGACGGCGGCTCCGGGACCGTGATCGGGTCGGGGTGGCAAGCCATTCGGCAGATCATCCCGTGATGCTGGTCGCCGTGCTCTTGCCGCACGACCCGGCGCAGCGGTTGAATTCGTCCACCACGTGACACGACGGGAGGACTGATGGCCTACTTCGGTGACCCGCGGCGAGAGTTCTTCGCCTCCGACCCCGCTGCGGAGCTCGGCTCCTTCGCGTGGAACGTCTTCGACGACGTCGGCGCATTGGTGGACATGCGCGAGGACCTCTTTCCGCGCTACACGGAGGAACCCGAAGTCGCGATCGAAGGATTCGACGAGTTCCGCGAACTGGCCGGGCAGGCGTTCGGGGCCGTGCTGACCACGCGTGACGAGTTCATCTGGGAGATCCTCGGCCTCGATCCGGGGCAGCTCGAAGGTGTCGGACTGGTCGGGCCGGAGCTGGCGCTCAAGATGGCGGCCTGGCAGGCCTCGCGCGACCTCCTCGCCGCCCTGCTGCGCGGTTCCGGAGGGGAAGAGGAGCAGCAGGAGTTCGTCGTGCCGCCGTCGGAACGCGTCCGGCCGGCGGAGAAGATCCCGTTGGTGCGACGAATCGCGCGTCGGGTCCCCATCCTTCGACCGCTCCTCATCACAGGCAAGGCCGCGCTGGAACGCGCCGACATCGCCCTCGGCAGCCTCGTCAAGCTCGCGCCGCTCGGGGAGCGGTTGGTCGAGCTGAAGGAGATGGTGGAGTCGGGCATGGGAGAGCTCGCCGACCGTATGGACTGAACGGGTCGCGATCCACGGCAACGGGCTCGTGCGTGGTTCGGCCGGATGTTCATGCGCGAGCACTGGATGCGCCGCACGGAGTGACGCGGCTTCGAAAGCGGCGCCGGCGGCGAACTGCCTTGGGGGAGGGCGGCCGCCGACGTCGCTGCTGAATTTTCACCTACCGCGTCTAAGAGACGGCTAAGAATCCAGCCGAAGTCCAAAAATGACCATTGCTCAAACGCAACCTGCGGCCTACCGTGTGCGACGCCGGTCGGACGACCGGTATCGGAGCTAACCGGAGGTTGGATATGAGCACACCGCAGGCGGACGTTCCAGGAGCGGCACCCCGCACGACGGCGACGGGAGGCGCGGGGGTCGCGCCGAAGCAGGTCAACACGGCGTTCTGGCTGTACATCGCGAGCGCGGCAGTGAGTCTGGTCCTGTTGATCATCGCGGTGGCGACGGCCGGCACCGTGGCGGCGCAGGTGCAGCAGAGCACCGGCGGCAAGCTCTCGGGCGCGGCCGTCGGTGCCTCCATCACCATCAGCGTGATCTTCGGCATCCTGTACATCGCCGCCTACGTCGTGTTCGCCGTGTTCATGCGGCGCGGCGCGAACTGGGCGCGCATCGTCCTGCTGGTCGTGACCGCCCTCTCCCTGTTCGGCATCCTGGGAGGCTACGGGGTCGGGGCCGTGCGTGCGGTGCTCGGGGTGATCGCCACGATCCTGATCTTCATCAAGCCGGCCAGCGAGTACTTCCGATCGGGGCGCGGGGCCCGGTAGAAACGGAGGCGGCGACTGCTGACCCCCCCCTACTCCTGGAACACCCCCAGCATCCGCTCGCGGTTGTCGCCGAGCGCCCGCTCGCAGCCCGACACGCAGTGCACATCCTGCGGGGCGGTGCGGAAGCCGGCCTGGCCCGGGTTGCCGAGCATCTTGACGGTGCCGTTCATGCGTTTTCCGCAGACGGGGCAGTCCGCCGTCCGCAGTTCGATTCTGATCGCCATGCGCCAACGGTAGGCCCCCCATTCGCGGGACACGCGCGGCCACGCGGATGGCCGCGGAACGCCCAGGATCAGCGCTTGCCGTAGACCGGACGGTCTGCCACACTGGCGGCGCTCGGACGAGAGGAGCCATCATGCCGAATCCAGGACAGCCGACGGTGCAGGAGGGCGACACCGGCGACGCGGTCAAGCGGGCGCAGCGCGCGGTGCGGCGCACACCGAACCTCGGCATCGTCGTCGACGGGGTCTTCGGACCCGCGACGAAGGCCGCGATCATCGACTTCCAGAGCGGCGCGGGGCTCGTGCCCGACGGGATCGTGGGGCCGCTCACCTGGGCGGCGCTCCCGGACGGCGGGCCGATGCCGGTGCTGAGCGAGGGCTCGACCGGCCCCGTCGTCTCCAGCCTCCAGACCATCCTCACCAACGGAGCCGATCAGTGGGGTGGCGTCACTCCCGGAGGCATCGACGGGATCTTCGGGCCGCACACCCGCGCCTCGGTGGAGGCGTTCCAGGGCTGGGGCGGGGTCACGGTGGACGGCGTCGTGGGGGATCAGACGTGGAGCGTGTCCCTGCACGCGGCCAGCGCGACGTTGGAGACGGCGGTGGGGTTGGAGTACGTGATCTCCTGATAAAGGAGGACGCGGCTGGATCTCCTTCCGAACGGGGGTCTGAAGGAGATCCAGGGTGTGTCGGGCCGGAATCTCCTGTGAGAGGGGGCCGGGTCAGCTGGCGGCCTCTTCCGGGGCGGGCAGGGGGATACGGGCTCGGCCGATGCGGGCTACGCCGGCGGGGGTGAAGAGTTGGTCGCCGAGGGACTCGATGCACATGCGGAGGCAGCCGGTCAGGACGCTGGCGTCGCCGTACTGGGAGCCCCGCAGGCGGGTCTCGATGGGGCGGTCGTTGGTGGCCAGCTTGCGTTCGAGGGCGGGGATGAGGAGGTCCGCCAGCGTGCCGAGCGAGCCGCCGAGGATGATCTCCTCCGGCGCGAGCAGCCACGCGATCAGGGTGACGCCGGTGCTGAGCGCGCTCGCGAGGCGATCGACCTCCTCGAGCGCGTGCGCTTCGCCGGCGCGGGCGGCGATCACGAGCTCCCAGGTCGCGGCGTGGCCGGGCGCGAGCTCGTCGTCCAGGTCGACCAGGAGCGGGCTGACCAGGTCGTGCAGGCCGAGGTCGCGCGCCCAACTCACCTCGCCCGCGGCGCCGTCGCGGCCGCGGTAGAGCTCGTTGCGCAGCACGAGACCGATACCGATGCGCTCGCTGTCCGAGAAGATGTAGGCGAAGTCCTGCACCTCGCCGTCGCGCGACCACTTCTCGCCGAGCGCGGCGACCTTCGCGTCGTTCTCGACGCGCACCGGGCAGTCGAACAGCTCGCCGACCGCGTCGCGCAGTGAGAAGCCGGTCCACTCGGGCATGGTCATCGGGAGGTCGACCATCCCGTCGTCGCGCACGATGCCGGGGGTGGAGACGGTGACGGCGACGACGGCCGACCGGTCGACGGCCGCCTCCTCGAGCAGCCGGGTCACGCAGTCGTCCAGGAGGCTGAGGCGCTCAGCCCGGGAGGTCTTGATCGGCAGCGGCACCCGCAGGTCGCCGAGGATCGTGGTCGCCAGGTCGGCGACGGTCGCGTGGATCTGGCCGGCCTCCAGCTGCAAGGCGACCACGCACGCGGCGTCGTAGCGGAACGCGAACGATCGCGCAGGGCGCCCGACCGGACGCGCGTCGGGGGAGGCCGCGGCCAGCTCCACGACCCAGCCGGAGTCCATGAGGTCGTCGAGGATCAGCTCGATCGTCCGCCGAGACAGCCCGGACTCCTGCTGCAGCTCGGTCATCTTCGCCGGACCGGTGCGGTACAGGATGCCGAGCGTGCTGGCGGCGTTGCGCTGCCGCATCTCCGAATGATCCATGTCTGGTCTACCCCTTCGTGCCAGTGCCTGATCTTACGCGAGAAAAAATAGTTTTGCTATTACCGCGCATAATTGCTAACGTTCCCGTTCAACGGCGAAAAGCAAACGTGCTTCCTCCGCCGAGAGCTTCGAAGAAGAAGGGCCAGCGTGACTGTTCAGAAAGACCGGATCGGGGTCGGCATCGTCGGCTGCGGCAACATCTCGGGCGCGTACTTCCGCGGGCTGGAGCGCTTCGACGGCCTCCGCATCGTCGGCTGCACCGACCTGAGCCAGGAGCTCGCGCAGGCGGCGGGGGAGCGCTACGGCGTCCCGGTCTTCGCGAGCGTCGAGGAGCTGGCCGCGGCGGAGGGCGTGGACATCCTCGTCAACCTCACCCCGCCGCTGGCGCACGAGAGCGTGACCCGCGCCCTCCTCGCGACGGGAAAGCACGTCTTCACGGAGAAGCCGCTCACGGCCTCCTTCGCCACGGCGGCCCCGCTGGTCGCCGAGGCCCGCGAGCGCGGCGTGCTGTTCGGCTCCGCCCCCGACACCTTCCTCGGCTCCGCCGGCCAGACCGCGCGCGCCGCGGTGGACGCGGGACTGATCGGCGAGGTGATCGGCGCGAGCGCCTTCGTCACCCACAGCAAGGCCGAGCTCTGGCACCCGGACCCCACCTTCCTCTTCATCCCGGGCGGCGGCCCGGCGCTCGACATGGGCCCGTACTACATCGCCGCGCTGGTCAACCTCCTCGGCCCGGTCGCGACCGTCTACGCCAGCGCGCGGATCGGCAGCACCGTCCGGCCGGTCTCCACCCCGGGCCGGCGGGTGGAGTCCATCGACGTCACCATCCCGACGCACGCCTCGGCGACGCTCGATTTCGCCTCGGGCGCGATCGGCACGGTGCTGGCCAGCTTCGACGTCTGGGACCACAACCTCCCGTTCATCGAGCTGTACGGCTCGAACGGCACGCTCAGCGTCCCCGACCCGAACAACTACGACGACGCTGTGCGCGTCCGTCTGCACGGTGAGGACGAGTGGCGCGAGCTGCCCGGCGTCATCGAGGGCTTCACGGACGGTCTCCTGGAGGAACTGCTTCCGCTGCGCGGCCCCGGCGTCGCCGACCTCGCCGCCGCGCTGACCGGCGAGCCGCACCGCACCAGCGCCGACTTCGCCCTGCACGTGCTGGAGGTGCTCGACGCGATCGCGAACGGCACCGACGGCGTCCACACCCTGACCACCACCTGCGAGCGCCCCGCCCCGGCTACGGAGACCTGGCGCTCGGCATCCCTCGAGGAGACCGCGATCGCATGACCGCCACCACCGCACCCACCACGACCCGCGCGTTCGGCGTCGACCTGATCACCTTCTTCGACCCGGGCTTCTGGGGCCTCACAGGCCGCGATTCGCTGGAAGCCCTCGCCTCCGCAGAGCCGCTCCGCGTCTGGGACACGATCCTCGACGCCCTGCAGGAGGCCGGCGTCGCCGAGTTCGAGATGACCTTCCCGCCCGCCGACCGCCTCACGGCCATCGCCGCCTACGGATCGGCCGAGGCCTTCTCCGCCGAGCTGGAGCGCCGCGGGCTCTCGGTGGTCAGCGCCTACTTCGCCGACATCGAGCACGCGGAGGACGTGACCGACCCGGCCACCCGCGCCGCCATCCTCGCCGCCGCCGAGACCGAGGCGGCCTTCCTCGCGGGCATCGGCGCGTCCTTCCTGGTCGCCGGCCTGCCGATGCGCCGCAACAACGCGGAAGGCGACGGCCTCGCGCCGGTCGACCTCGCGACTGCAGCGCCGATCGCCGACATCGCCAACGAGGTCGGGGCGATCACGAAGCGGCACGGCGTGACCCTCGCCCTCCACACCGAGAGCCACTCGGTGTTCTGGACCCCGCGCGACGTCGACCTGTTCCTGCTGCTGACCGACCCGTTCCTCGTCGCGTTCTGCCCGGACACCGGCCACATCGTGCTCGGCGGGGGAGACCCGGTCCAGCTCGTCTCGCGCCACCGCGAGCGCGTCGTCATCGCGCACTGGAAGGACGCCGCCGGCGCCTTCCGCGAGCACGCGCTCGTGGACGAGGGCATCTGGGAGCGGCACCGCCCGTACTTCCGCGCCGCCGGTCAGGGCATCGTCGACTGGCCCGCCTTCGCCGCGACCCTCGCCGGAATCGGCTACGAGGGTGGCATCCTGCTCGAGCTCGACGCCGCCTCCGACCCGGTCGGGCAGCTCATCGCGGCGCGCACCTACCTGGAGGACGCCACCGCCGGCATCCTCTGACCCACCCACCGCCAAGAGTGGACAGACGCACCACAACAACAAGGAGAGAATGACGTGAAAGACTCACGCAGCACCAAAGGGCAACGGCGCCGCTCCATCGCACGACGGACGAGTGTCGCCGTCGCAGCGGCCGTCGCAGCCGCCGTCGCCCTGACTTCGTGCTCGCTGTCGCCGAGCGCCTCGGGCAGCGACAGCAACACCCTGACCGTCGCCATCTGGAAGGGCTACGGCGCCGACCTGCCCTGGGTCGCCACCGACTTCAAGAAGGAGACCGGAGCCACCCTCAAGTTCCAGTACATCGACTCCGAGTCGAACGAGCTGCAGCTGGTGAACAAGACCAACGGCGGCATCGACGTCGCCCTCCCGAACATCCAGTACATCGGCCAGGGCATCGACCAGGGGATCTTCCACGAGCTGGACACCTCCAAGCTGACGAACTACAACGACTTCTACCCGGACTTCTCCGGCCGCAAGGAGATCCGCAAGGACGGCAAGCTCTACGGCGTCCCGTGGACCTGGGGCAGCACCGGCCTGTTCTTCGACGGCAGCAAGGTGACGCCGACGCCCGACTCGCTCAGCGTGCTGTGGGACCCGAAGTACAAGGGCCAGATCGCGCTCATCGACGACGCGACCGTGCTCGTCCCGATCACCGCCCTCTACCTCGGCGAGGACCCGCAGAACCCCGACATGGCGAAGGTCACCCCGGCCCTGCAGAAGCTGAAGGACAACGCCAAGCTGCTGTACTCCTCGACCGACGACCTCGCCAAGGGCATCGCCAGCGGCGCCATCGTCGCCGGGATCGCGAACTCCGACGGCATCGGCGGACTGATCGCCGGCAACGCGCCGGGGACGTCGAACTTCAAGTACGAGATCACCAAGGAGGGCGCGGTCGGCTGGATCGACAACTGGGCGATCGCGGCGAAGACGCAGCACCTCGACCTCGCCTACAAGTGGCTCAACTACATGACGGGCAAGGACTTCCTGACCAAGTGGGCGAACACCCCCGCCGACTCCTCGCCGGCCCCGGCGAACAAGTCGGTCGTCTCCGCGCTCGAACCGGCCACGCTGGACCGCCTCCAGGCGAACCCCGACAAGATCTCGAGCCTCGCGCTGCAGCTCCCGCAGCCCGCGGACCGGCTCCAGTCGTGGGTCGACGCCTGGACGCAGGTGAAAGCCGGCTCCTGATGACCACCGCCCCTCTCTCCCTGGCCCGCCGTCCCCGGCGGCGGGCCAGGGGGGCCCTGGGCACGGGCTTCCTGCTCACCCCCGGCGGCCTCCTGCTCGTCCTGTTCGCCCTGCTCCCGCTGGTCGCGCTGCTGATCATCGGGTTCACGAACGGCTCCGGCGGCTTCACCGTCGAGAACTTCACGGAGATGTTCTCGAGTGCGGTGTACATGTCGCTGCTCGGCCGGACGCTGCTGATCGCGTTCTGCGTGACCGTGGTCAGCATCGCGCTGGCCTGGCCCGCCGCGTGGGCGCTGGCCCGCTACACGAGCCCGCGGGCGAAGCCGTTGATCCTCGGGTTCGTCATCATCCCGTACATCACGTCGCAGCTGCTGCTGATCTACGGGTTCGTCAGCCTCATCCAGGCCGGCGGGCCGGTGATGTCGTTCCTGTCCTCGATCGGGCTGGCCGACCCGCAGGCGTCCATCATGTACACGCCGGCGGCGAACATCCTGATGCTGGTGCAGGAGTCCATCCCCACCGCCATCCTGGTGATGTACTCGGCCTCCGAGCAGATCAGCGGGTCGGTGCTGGAGGCCTCCCGGACCCTGGGCGCGTCGAAGGGCTTCGTGTTCACGCGGGTCATCTGGCCGCTCAGCTCGGCGATGATCGGCGTGAACTTCGCCCTCACCTTCGTGCAGACCGTCGGCGCCTTCGCCGAACCCGCCATCCTCGGAGGACCCAACGGGCAGATGCTCGGCAACACCATCTCGGCGCAGCTCTCCGCCGGCGTCCACCAGCAGTTCGCGGTGGCGATGTCGCTGGTACTGCTGGTGACGTCGCTGGCGATCGTCGGAGGCGTGACCGGGCTGCTGTCGTGGTCGCGCAACGCGCTCTCCGGGGTCGCGAAGGCCGGCAAGCCGCGCGTGGAGAGCGTGGCTGCGCAGACCCGCATCGCCGAAGAAGCGCTGACGACCGAAGGAGTCCTCCGATGAAGACCGCCGTGCTGCCCCGGCTGATGAAGGTCTGGCTGTACGTGGTGCTGGTCGTCCTGGCACTGCCGCTGCTGGCCATGACCGCGCTCAGCCTCAACCAGTCCCGGTACGGCACGTTCCCGTTCCACTTCACGTTCGACTGGTACGCGAACCTCTCGCACGACCAGGCGCTCGTGGACGCGCTGCTCACCAGCCTCAACCTCGCGACGCAGGCGACCATCTTCGCCGTGGTCGTCGGCACGCTCCTCTCCCTCGGGATGGCGCGCAGCCGCGTCTACATCACGGCACCGATCAACAGCCTCCTCCTCGCCCTGCTCACAGTCCCTGCGCTGATCCTCGCCGCCGGGTTCGTCGTGGTGTTCGGCTGGCTGGGCCTCGGGTCGAGCGCGCTCGGGCTGATCCTCGCCTCGATCGTGACCTCGTTGCCGTTCGTCGTGCTGATCGTCTCCGGACGGCTGCGCGACCTGAACCCGAACTACGCGGAGGCGGCGCACTCGCTGGGCGCCGGTCCGCTGCGGACGTTCCTGACCATCACCATCCCGCTGATCGGGCCGTCCATCATCGCGGGAGGCCTGCTGGCGTTCGTGATCACGTTCAACAACTTCGCGATCCAGCTCTTCCTCGCCCCGATCGGGGTGTCGACCCTGCCGGTGCAGATCTACTCGATGGTCCGCCTCGGTGTGACGCCCGACGTGGACGCGCTGGCGACGATCATCATCCTCTCCACGGTGCTGCTGGTGGTCATCCTCAACTGGCTGTCCGGCAACGCCGCCAAGCTCTTCACGACCTCTACGAACAAAGGAAACTGATGGCCGAGCTCACTGTGACGGGTGTGTCGAAGACGTTCAACGGCACCCGCGTCCTCGAACCGCTGGACCTCCGCGTCGGCGATGGCGCCTTCTGCTGCATGCTGGGCTCCTCCGGGTCGGGCAAGTCCACCCTGCTGCGCATCGTCGCCGGCCTGGAGGACCCCGACGGCGGCTCCATCCGGGTCGGGTCGCGTGACGTGACCCGGCTCTCGGTGGAGAAGCGCAACATCGGGTTCGTCTTCCAGAACTACGCGCTGTTCCCGCACCTGTCGGTGCTGGCCAACGTGATGTACGGGCTCCGCGCCCGCCGCACCCCGCGGTCGGCGGCGAAGAAGAAGGCCGAGGAGATGCTCGGCCTGGTCGGCCTCGGCGACTTCGGCGGACGCTCCCCGGCGCAGCTCTCCGGCGGTCAGCAGCAGCGCGTCGCCCTCGCGCGCGCCCTGGTGACCTCCCCGGACCTGCTGCTGCTGGACGAGCCGCTGTCCGCGCTGGACAAGAAGATCCGCGGCGAGATGCAGCGCGAGCTCAAGCGCATCCACCGGGAGACCGGGCTGACGACGATCATGGTCACCCACGACCAGGAGGAGGCGATGGACCTCGGCGACCAGGTGATGATGCTCGACCGCGGCGTGGTCCAGCAGAACGACACCCCGGAGTCGCTATACCGCGCACCGGGCAACCGGTTCGTGGCGCAGTTCCTCGGCGGGCAGTCCCTCGGCACTGGCGTCGTCCACGGCTCGGGCCGGGCCGCGAGGGTGGCGATCGGCGGGCTGTCGCTGACGACGGCGCAGGACGACCTCCGCGAGGGCGACCGCGTCGACGTGCTGGTCATGGCCGAGCGCGTGCGCATCCTTGCGGAGGACTCAGCATCCACGCCGGGGTCGGCGTCGGGCGTGCTGCGCGCGGTCGACTTCTTCGGGCCGTTCGCGCGGGCCGAGATCGTCGCGGGCGACCTCCGCATCCCGGTCACCATGCTCTCCCAGGCCGCCGAGGCGTTGACCCCCGGCCAGCAGGTCGGCTTCACCATCGCCCCCGAAGGCCTCCACGCCTTCGCCTGACCGCCGAACGTGACTCATCGCGGGAATCCATCGTCGGATTCCCGCGATGAGTCACGTCTCGTCGGCCTGCACGGTGCGGCGGCGGGCCTGGGGGTCGGTGAGGAGGGCCGGGTTGTCGCTGCGCTGCTCGATCGAGCCCAAGCCGAGCGGGAGGCGGCGGACGTCCTCGTCGGCGATCGGGTCGAGTAACTGGGTGACGATCGCCGGATCCGGGTGCAGGAAGGGCCGGTCCCAGAACGGGACGGTCGCCCGCGCCACGTCCGTCAGCCCCAGCTCGTTCTGCTGGGCCAGCAGCCCCTCCAGGAGGGCGGCGAGCCCGCGTTGCCGGGAGTCAGCGTCGGCCGCGGCGAGCACGGCGTCGGCGTGGGGCTGCAGCTCGGCCGCGCGGGGGAGCGACCCGAAGAGGGTGCCGAACCACTTCGCGTACGGAGGCCAGCGCCGCTCCAGCAGGAAGGACAGGTGCATCGCCACCTGGGTCAGCCGCGCGCCGATGATGCGCGCACCGGCGTCGTCGCCCAGCTCGGCGGCCCGGCCCATCAACGGCAGCTCCTGCGCGAGTCGTGCCCAGTCGCAGGCGACCACGTAACGCCAGACGTCGTCCGGATACCAGTCGAGCGCCTGCCGCGCCCTCCCGAGCTCGCCGTCCGCGTCGACGAAGACCGGCCCGGCGACCACTTCGAGCACGGCCTGCCCGGTGAGCGAAAGCCAGTCGGAGGTCGAGACGCCGGCGCGCGAATCGAAGCCGAGCCGCGACCGGAGGAACTCCGGCAGCGAGCTCACGTCGACGTGGTGGCGCGGGCGGGACTCGCCCGTGAGCGCGAATCGCGTCGGCAGGCCGTCGAAGGTCTCGGGCAGCGCCTGATCGAGGCAGGCGGAGACCTCGCCGATCGCGTCATCGGCGACGAACAGCTGAAGCCGGAGCCCCCAATCGTGATCGCGCGACCTGTTGTCGTCCAGGCCGAGGACGTCCGAGCCCGGGCCGAGCCGTCCGGCCGCGTACGCGAGGCCGGGGAAGCGAGAGGCGAGCAGGGGCCCGACGATCCGCCGGTGGTAGGCGCGGGCGAGGGCGATGCCCGTGGTGTCGTCGTTCACACCCTCCATCGTGCCGCGGGAGGCGTGCGTCAGGCGCGGTACACGCTGCGGCCGTCGATGAGCGTCTCGGCCACGCGGGCGGTGTCGAAGGAGTGCCCGTCGGAGATGTCGCTGTCCAGGAGGACGAGGTCGGCGGCGAGGCCGGGCGCCAGCCGTCCGGTGGTCGACTCCAGCCGGCCGATCCACGCGGCCGTCCCGGTGTAGGCGTCCAGCACGGTCGCCGCCGGCAGCGCCTCGGACGCCAGCAGCGGCTCGGTGAGCGCCTGCCCCGTCGCGTGCGGATCCGTGGAGGGCGCCAGCCGCGTCGTGCCGGTGTGCATCGCCCACAGCGGGTTGGGGTCGGACACCGGCCAGTCGCTGCCGCCGACGATGCGCGCGCCGCGCCGCCGGAGCGACTCGAACGGGAAGTGCCTGCCCGCCCGGTCGCCGCCCATCATCGGCAGCTTGCGCTCCACGATCTCGGTGTCCGTGCGCGCCCACAGCAGCTGCGCGTTCACGGTGACGTCGAGCTCGGCGAAGCGGTCGACGTCGGCGCCGTCCACCACGTCGAGGTGCGCGAGCTGGTGGCGGCCTCCCGCCGGCCCGTTGACGGACCGGGCGTGCGCCACGGCGTCGAGGCACTCGCGCACGGCGCGGTCGCCCACGGCGTGCAGGTGCACGTCGAAGCCGCGGGCGTCCAACTCGGCGACGATCGTCGCGAGCTCGTCCGCTGGGATGAACGAGTCGCCCCGCACGCCCGGCTTGTCGCTGTAGTCCTCGAGGAGGGCGGCGGTGCGGTTCTCGATCATGCCGTCCTGCATGATCTTGACGGTGCCCGCCTCGATCCGTCCGGCCTGCGCGACGCGCTCCCGCCGCGCCTCCAGGTCGGCGAACTGCTCCAGACCGCGGTCGCGGTCCCACCACTGGCAGAGCACCACCCGGGCGGTGAGCGTGCCCTGCCGCGCCAGGTTCAGGTAGGCGTCGAGCGAGTCAGGTCCGAGCTCGCTCTTGCCCACGGCGGCGTCGTGCCAGGTGGTCACGCCGACCGAATGGAGGCGCTGCTGAGCGGCCAGGATGGCCTCCTCCACGGCGCCGGGGCCGGGCTCGGGGAGGATCGGGTCCAGTGCCTGCATCGCGGTGTCGAGCAGCACGCCGGTGAGCGCGCCGCGCTCGTCGCGCACGAAGCGGCCGCCCAGCGGGTCGGCGGCGTCCGGGGCGATCCCGGCGGCCTCCAGCGCCCGGGAGTTGACCCAGACGCCGTGGCCGTCGTGGCTGGTGAGGATGACGGGACGGTGGGCCTCCACGCCGTCGAGCAATTCGCGGGTGGGGAGGCCGCCGGGGAAGACGTCGCCGTACCAGCCGACGCCGACGATGACGTCGAGCTCGGGATGCGCGGACGCGTACCCGGCGATGATGCGCAGGTACTCGTCGGCGTCGTGCACGGGCATCAGGTCGATGCCGAGCAGCGAGGCGCCCGCCATCGGCGGGTGCACGTGCGTGTCGTGGAAGCCGGGGAGCAGGGAGGCGCCGGCCATATCGCGGACGACCGTGCCGGCATCCCGCAGCGCCGCGAGCTCGTCGTCCGGCCCGACCGCGGCGATGAGCTCGTCACGGACGAGCACGCCGCCGTCCTGCCAGACGCCGTCGCCGAGGTACAGGCGGGCGTTCGTGAAGTGCAGACTCGTCATCGGCGTCCCTTTCGCGCTCAACGACCAGTCTCGGCGGTGCAACTGGATCACGCAAATAGTTTCGGATGGACCAGTTCATCATCCATGCAGATGCGGTCGACACTTTCGACTCACGCGCGCAACGGGTCGGGGTTGAGCGCCTCCGCCACCACCTGCGCCGCGATGTCGCTCACCGCGCGCGCCCGGGCGGTCGCCCGCACCGACCGCATCGCCGCCAGCACGACGGGGAGGGCGGGGACGCTGTCCGCGATCGGCAGCGCGGCCACCCGCTCGCCGTCGTAGCTGAAGTCGTGCCGGGGCCGCTGGTTGAGGATCGAGAAGCCGTGCCCGTGTGCCACGAAGGCGCGCACCGTCTCGTAGTTGAGCGACCGGTGGCGGATCTCCGGCTGCAGCCCGGCGCCGGCGAGGATGCCGAGGAAGTACTCCCGGCTGTGCGGCAGGTCCAGCAGGATCATCGGTTCGCGCGAGAGCTCGCGCAGGAACACCTGGGGCGACGCGGCGAGCGGATGGTCGGCGGGCAGAATGACGTGCGGCGGAGCGTCGGACAGCACCGCCGTGCGGATGTCGTTGCCGAAGCCGAAGTCGTAGCCGATCAGCAGCTCCACGCGGCCGCTGCGCAGGGCGGCCCTGGCTCCGTCGGTGTCCAGCTCGTCCACCTCGATGTCGAGGTAGGGGTGCTCGGCCCGCACCCGGCTGACGATCGCGGGGAGGATGAACGGCGCGAGGGTGACGAAGCAGCCGATCCGGATGGTGCCGCGCACCTGGTTGTCGATGCCGCGCGCGGTGTCGAGCGCCTCCTCCAGGTTGAGCAGCAGCGCCCGCGCGTCGCCGAGGAACTGCTGCCCGGCCGGCGTGAGGGTCAGCCCGCGCGAGCGCTGCCGGATGAAGAGCTGCGCGCCGACCTGCTGCTCGAGCTGGGCGATCGCCGACGAGACGGCGGACTGGGCGACGAACAGCTCCTCGGCGGCGCGGGTCATCGAGAGGTGCGTGGCGGCCTCGATGAAGTAGCGGAGCTGCGCGAGCGTGACATCCGGCTTCTTGCTCATGGGAGGCCTCCATTACGACCAGGTTTCGGCGCTGTTACCTGCGGCGTGGTATCTCCCCAAGTGATGCAGTGCTTCAGGCAACCTTAGTTGATTGATGCGCCAGGAAGGCAGAGGCTTCTATGCCAAGCCCCCAGGCCACGACGAGGAGCACACCCATGACCACAGAGGTCCGCAGCGACGCCCTCGGCGTCGAGACCCGCACCATCGACTACATCCCCGAGGACGAGCGGCACGGCAAGGCCCGCAACCTGTTCACGATCTGGTTCGGCGGCAACATCATGATGCTGTCGATCGCGACGGGGCTGCTCGCGACCGCGGTGTACGGCCTCCCGATCTGGGCGGCGATCGTGGCGCTCGTCGTCGGCAACCTGATCGGCGGCGTCGTGATGGCGTTGCACGCGGCCCAGGGGCCGCAGATGGGCGTGCCGCAGATGCTGCAGACCCGCGCGCAGTTCGGCTCGTACGGCAGCCTCCTGGTCGTCGTCATCGTGGTCGGGATGTACGTGGCGTTCTTCGCCTCGAACGTGATCCTGGGCGGTCAGGCGCTCGACTCGCTGACCCACCTCGGCGCGTTCTGGTCGACGGTGATCGTCGGCCTGATCAGCGTCTTCGGCGCCGTGTTCGGCTACCGGCTGCTGCACGTGTTCGGGACGGTGATGAGCGTCGTCGCCGGCCTCACCATCACCATCGTCTTCGTCTACATCTTCGCCGCGGGCACCCTCCCCGCGAGCGCCATCGACTACGGCTCGGTCACCGCCGCCGGCATCATGGGCACGGTCTCGGTCGCCGCGCTCTGGCAGATCGCCTACGCGCCCTACGTGTCCGACTACACGCGCTACATGCCGAAGGACACCGGCGTGCGCGCCGCGTTCTGGGCGACGTTCGCCGGCTGCGTGGCGGGCTCGGTCATCCCGATGGTGCTCGGCTCCATCGTCGGCGCGGCCTTCCCGAAGGACGACGTCGCGACCGGGCTGAGCGCGCTCATCCCCGGAATCGCCGGGCTCGCGATGCTCGTGTTCGGCGTCGGGATCAGCGTCAGCAACGGGATGAACCTCTACTGCGGCAGCCTCGCCATCATCACCATCGGGCAGACGCTGTTCCCGAAGTGGATCCCGCGGGCCGTCACCCGCGGGGCCATCGCGGTCATCCTGTTCCTCGTCGCGCTGGTGCTCGGCTTCGCGTTCTCGGCCAACTTCCTGGTCAACCTGTCGAACCTGATGATCCTGCTGCTGTGCGTGCTCATCCCGTGGACGGCCGTCAACCTGGTCGACTACTACGCGGTCAAGCACGGCAAGTACGACATCCCCTCGCTGTTCCGGCAGGACGGCGGCGTCTACGGGCGGGTCAACCGCAACGCCGTGATCTGCTACGTGCTGGGCGTCCTCATCCAGCTCCCGTTCATCAACACCGCTTTCTACACCGGCCCGATCGCGACCGCGCTCGGCGGCGTCGACATCTCGTGGATCGTCGGCCTGGCCGTGATCTGCCCGCTGTACTACGCGCTCATGAAGTGGGCGCCGTCGAAGGCGGCGGCGCCGGCCGCGGTCTCCACCTCCCTCCCCACCCCCGTCGCAGGAGCAGAATGACCCACGACCCAGCAGCACAGCCCGCCGCCGAGTACGACTACGTCGTGGTCGGCGGCGGCACTGCGGGCGGCATCGTCGCCGCACGCCTCTCCGAGAACCCGGACGTGACGGTCGCCCTCCTGGAGTGGGGGCCGAGCGACCGCGACGAAGGCCGCGCCCGCGAGCTCCGGCGCTGGGAGGAGATGATCGGGAGCGAGTACGACCTCGACTACCGCAGCGCGCCTCAGGAGCGCGGCAACTCGTCCATCCGGCAGACCAGGATGCGGATCCTCGGCGGCTGCTCGACCGCCAACACCATGATCGCGTGGAGGCCGCCGGCGTCTGATCTCTCCGAATGGGTGGAGGCAGGGGCCGACGGGTGGGACGCCGCGAGCTTCCAGCCGTATTACGACAGGCTCACCATCCCGGTGCACCCGATCGGCGCGGCGGACCGGAACCCGTTCGTCGCGGACGTGGTCGCCTCCGCCGTCTCGGCCCTCGGGCTCCCGTTGCAGGAGCGCTGGAACGACGGCCGCACCGACACCCTGGCGCGTGGCGCCGGCTTCTTCGAGGTGGGCTACGACCCGGCGACGAACGTCCGCGGGTCGAGCTCCATCCACTATCTCCACGATGTGATGGACGACCGGGAGTCGCTGGACGTCATCACGGGCGCGCGGGCGTCGCGGATCGTGCTGGACGGCGGCCGTGCGGTCGCGGTGCACTACCGCGACGCGTCCGGCACGCTGCACGATGTCAGGGCGCGGCGCGAGATCGTGCTCGCCTGCGGCGCGATCGACACCCCGCGGCTCCTGCTGCTGTCCGGGATCGGTCCGGCGCCGGTGCTCGCCGCGGCGGGTGTTCCGCTGGTGCACGAGCTGCCGGGCGTGGGGGAGAACCTCCAGGACCACGTCGAGGGTCTTGTCGTGTGGGAGGCCGTGTCGGCGCCGCCCGCGGTCTCGGCCTCCGGCTGGGACGCCGGTGCGATGGTCGGCGTGGACGGCGACCCCACGCGCGCGGACGTGCTGATGCACTTCCCGGTGGAGCCGGTGGTCGACCATCCGCGCGCCCGCGGCGTCGTCTTCCCGCCCGCCATCGTCGCCATCGCGCCCAACGTCGCCAAGCCGCACAGCCGCGGCCGCGTCACCATCGCCTCCGCCGACCCGGACGAGCCCCCCGTCATCGACTACCGCTACTTCACGGACGCGGACGGCCACGACGAGCGGATGCTGGTGGCCGGAGTGCGCCTGGCGCGCCGGATCGCGGAGGCCGAGCCGATGCGCAGCCACCTCGTGCGCGAGGTCTTCCCCGGCCCCGACATCCAGACCGACGAGGAGCTGTCGGCCGTGCAGCGCGACATCCACCAGACCGTCTACCACGTGAGCGGCACCTGCCGCATGGGCGCTGCCGACGACGACCTCGCGGTCGTCGATCCGGAGCTGCGCGTCCGCGGCATCGACGCCCTCCGCATCGCGGACGCGTCGGTCTTCCCGACCCTCACCTCGGTCAACCCGGTCATCACCGTGATGATGGTCGCCGAGCGTGCGGCCGACCTCCTCGCCGCCCGCACCCCCACCCCCAACCCCGCCTGACCGCGCCGCCACCCCACCCCCTCGCAGCTAACGGCGGAGTCCCCGCCCCACCCGGCCGGGATCTCCTCCGTTACCTGCTTTCCCTGGTCCTCCGGCCCCCTATCTCCTCCGTTACCGACACCTGTGGCTAACGGAGGAGATCGACCCTTGCAGGGCCCCGAAAAGCAGTGAACGGAGGAGATCCCGGCTTGTTGGGCCGGGATCTCCTCCGTTGCGTGTGGGTGGGCGGGCCGGGTCAGTCGCGGACCGGCTCGAGGAGGACCTCGGGGCCGGGGGCGACGCGGCGGTCGCGGGCGCGCTGCCAGAAGTAGCCGGCCAGGGCCAGGACGGTGATGACGATCAGGGTGCCGACCGTGAAGCCTTCGAAGGTGGGGCGGTCGACGCCCCAGGTGTCGACGAAGTCGTACTTGAGGCCGAGGAGCGACTCGAGCGTTCCGGGGAAGACGGCGACCCAGGAGCCGAGCAGCACCCACGCGTAGATGATGACGACGGCGGTCCACAGGCCGCCGCGGCCGCCCGGCACACGGAACGGGCGCTCGACGTCCGGGTACTTCCGGCGCAGCCGGATGATGGACGGGAAGATCACCAAGTACGACAGCAGCAGCGTGGAGATCGCGACCGTCAGCACCACCGTGAACACCGCTGCCGTGCTGCCCTTGAGCAGCATCGTGGCCGAGATGCAGAACACGGTCGCCACGATCCCGGAGAGCAGGTTCATCCGCACCGGGGTGCCGAAGCGCTTCGAGAAGACGCCGAAGTAGCGGAAGAACGCGCCGTCCGCGCCGGCGGCGGCCTGCACACGGTCGGAGGCGATCATCCACGCGCTCGCCTGGGTCAGCACCACGAACACGAACAGCAGCGCGGCGACGAACATCGCCGGGCCGGTCGCGATGCCGTAGACCGAGAAGACCTCCTTGAACGCGTCGAGCAGGCCGCTGGCGCCCTGCACCTTGTTCGCGGGGAGCACGGCCAGGATGGCGAAGATCGGCACGAGGTAGCAGAGGATCGAGATGATGCCGGAGGAGGTGATCGCCCGCGGGACGTCGCGCTGCGGGTTCCGCATCTCCTCAGCGGCGCCGTTGGGGGCCTCGAAGCCGACGACCGCGAACAGGATGACCGGCGTCACCGCGAGGAACCCGCCGAGCGTCGGCGAGAACGCGCCGGCCGCATACCCGTGCACGCCGTTCTTGACGGCGTACACGGCCACGGTGACGACGAACACCACCAGCAGCAGGATCTTGACGATCGCTCCGGCCGCGACGATGTGCTTGCCGTACTGGAGGCCGATGATCGCGGTGCCGATGGCCAGCCAGATGAAGACCAGCTTGAAGACGATGTCCCCTGCGCTGCCCTCCGGGAGCGGGGCGATGTAGGCGCCCCAGGTCGCGGCGGAGATGAACACCAGCGAGCCGCCCATCCAGAGTGGGTTGGTGATCCAGTAGAACAGCGTCGCGATCGCCGCGGTGAGCTTGCCGAACGCGAGCCGCACCCAGACGAACGGGCCGCCCTCGTCGTGGAACGTGCTGCCGAGCTCGGAGATGACGAGCGCGTAGGGGAACAGGAAGGTGAGGCCGATCACGGCGGTCCAGGTGAACGCCTCGGCGCCTCCGCCCGCCGCGATCTGCGCGACCGTGTCGATGGAGATGACCGCGCTGATCGACAGGAAGACGATGTCGAGCCGGCCGAGGGTCTTGCGGAAATGCTGGGTTCGGATGTTCGAGGTCTGGAGCTTCGTATCGGTCATCGGGGGACTCCTTCGTCCTTGCATTCTCTTCGGGTGGGACTGGCGGGGGAAATCGGCCGGGGGACGCCCGGCCGATGCGGGCTACCCGGCCGCGCTGAACGCGCGGTCCAGGCGGAGGATCTTCTCGGCGCGGCCGAGCCGCGGGAGGTCGCTGCCGTCGCGGACGACGCGGCCGGCCTCCTCGAACTCGTCGAGGAAGCCGGCCGCCCAGGACACGTCCTCAGCGGAGGGCGCCATCACCTCGTTGACGATGCCGACCTGCGTCTCGCGCAGGCAGAGCCGCCCGGTGAGGCCGAGCGCGGCGGCCGACCGCGATTGCTCTGTGACGACCGGCGGGCCGTCGAGCACCGACGGCCCGTCGATCGGGCCGGGGAGGCCGCCGACGCGGCTCGCGACGACGAGCCGCGAGCGCGGGTAGGCCAGGGCGGCCTCCGAGTTGGCGACGCCGGTGTCGCGGCGGTAGTCGCCGCTGCCGAACGCCAGGCGGAAGGCTCCGCGTGCGCGGGCGATCAGGGCGGCGTTCTCGATGCCGACGGCGGACTCGATCAGGGCGACCACCGGTGTCGCGCCGCCCAGCCGCTCGGCGGTCTCGGTGACGTGGGCCGCCTCCTCGGTCTTGGCGAGCACGACACCGAGCAGGCCGGGGAGGCCGCGCAGCCGGTCCACGTCCCCGGCCCAGAAGGCCGAGGTGCGGTCGTTGACGCGCACCCAGGCCTCGCCCCCGGACTCCAGGAACCGCGCCACGCGTTCGCACTCGATCTCCTTGCGGGACGCGTCGATCGCGTCCTCCAGGTCGATGACGACGGCGTCGGCGGCCGATCCTGCGACGGCCACCGCGTCGAGGCGGGCCGCCGAGAGGAGCAGCCAGGAGCGGGCGACCTCGGGCGGCACCCGGGTGGTCGCGTGCGGCGTGGCGTCGAGTTGCATCGTCATGGCCGGCCTCCTACGCGTGCTGGAACCACGTGGTCTTGAGGCCCACGTAGTTGTCGATGGCGTGCCGGGAGAGGTCGCGGCCGAAGCCGGACTGCTTGAACCCGCCGAACGGGGTCGTGGAGCCGAGCGCGTCCACGGTGTTCACCGAGACGGTGCCGGCGACCAGCCGCTCGGACACCCGGTGGGCGCGGGAGAGGCTGGAGGTCCACAGCGACGCGGCCAGGCCGTAGTCGGTGTCGTTCGCCGCCCGCACCGCGTCGGCCTCGTCGTCGAACGCCTGGACCACGACCAGTGGGCCGAAGACCTCCTCGCGGTGCAGCGCGTGGGAAAGCGGGAGGCCGGCGACGATCGCAGGCTCGATGAAGGCGGTGGAGCCCTGCCGCTGGAGGCGCTCGCCGCCGATCAGCTCGCCGTCGCGCGCCGCCGCCTCGATCGCGGCGGCCACGCCGTCGGCGTGCGACTCGGAGACGAGCGCTCCGTTGCCGCTGGCCGGATCGAGCGGGTCGCCGGAGCGGTACGCCTCGGCGGCGGTGGTGAGCAGCCCGACGAACTCGTCGTACACGGGACGCTCGACGAAGATGCGCGAGTTGGCGGAGCAGACCTCGCCCTGGTTGTAGAACGCGCCGAGCGCGGCCTTCTCGGCGGCCAGCGCCAGGTCCTCCACGTCGGCGAAGATCAGGTTGGAGCTCTTACCGCCGGCCTCCAGACTCAGGCGTTTCATGTTGGACTCGCCCGCGTAGGTCAGCAGCTTCTTCGCGACCGCGGTCGAGCCGGTGAACGTGAGGGCGTCGACGTCCGGGTGGAGGCCGAGCGCCCGGCCGATGACCGAGCCCGGGCCGGGGACGACGTTGAGCACGCCGGCGGGGATGCCTGCCTCCAGCGCCAGCTCGCCGAGGCGGAGGGCGGTGAGGCTCGTCGTCTCCGCGGGCTTCAGCACGACGCTGTTGCCGGCGACCAGCGCGGGGGCGAGCTTCCAGGCGGCGATGTCGAGCAGGTAGTTCCACGGCACGATCGCCGCGACCACGCCGAGCGCGACCCGGCTGACGATCGCGGTCGATCCCGGGGGAGTGGAGGGCACCTCGTCGGTGAGCTTGTCGGCGAGCTCGCCGTACCAGCGGAAGGTCGCCGCGGTGCCGGGGACGTCGACGGTGCTGGTCTGCGAGAGCGGCTTGCCCATGTCGAGGGATTCGAGGAGGGCGAGCTCCGCCGCGTTCTTCTCGATGAGGTCGGCGAGGCGGCGGAGGACGGCGCCGCGGTCGGCGGCGTCGCGGCGGCTCCAGGCGCCGGACTCGAAGGCGGCGCGAGCCGCGGCCACGGCGCGGTCGACGTCGGCGGCGCCGCCCCTGGCGACCTCCGCGAGTGGTTCGCCGGTCGCCGGGTTGATCGTGATGAACGTCTCGCCCGAGCTCGCGCCGACCCTGTCGCCGTTGATGATGGCCCTGCCGTCGATGCGGACCGTTGTGTCGATCGTCATGCCGGAAGCGTACGCACGGGGAATGCATCGAAACGAGCGTTGAAAAGCGTTCCAGTGGATCGATTGAAGTGATCGACTGTACTCCGGCCGAGCATCCCTAGATCCTGAAATGAAGAGCACGCGTGCGCGAATTGCGCGCGAAGCATCACTTCCGTTGATCCAATACGGCGATTCTCATTGTTTTACAGATTCGCTCCGGCCTGCTGACAATGACTGGACACCCCGGGGCAGCACAGCCCAGCAGCGAAGGAGATCAGCATGTCGAGCCAGGAAATCGAGGTCCTCGTCGTCGGCGCGGGACAGGCCGGTGTGGCGATGAGCGCCCACCTGACCGAGCGCGGCATCCCGCATCTCGTGCTGGAGCGCGGCCGGATCGCCGAGCGCTGGCGCTCGGGCCGCTGGGACTCGCTCGTCGCCAACGGCCCCGCCTGGCACGATCGCTTCCCCGGGCTGGAGTTCGACGACGTCGACCAGGACGGCTTCGCCCCCAAGGAGCGCGTCGCCGACTACTTCGTCGCCTACGCCGCCATGACGGAGGCCCCCATCCGAAGCGGGGTGGAGGTCCTGTCGGTCCGCCGCAACGTCGGCGCGCCGGGGTTCCAGGTCGAGACCACGGACGGCAGCTACACTGCCCGCCACGTCGTCGCCGCGACGGGCCCGTTCCAGAAGCCGGTCATCCCGACGGTCATCCCGGCGGACGCGGGGATCGAGCAGCTCCACTCCAGCGACTACCGCAACCCGGACCAGCTCCCGGCCGGCGGCGTGCTCGTCGTCGGCGCCGGATCCTCCGGCGTGCAGATCGCCGACGAGCTGCGCCGTGCAGGACGCCAGGTGCACCTCTCGGTCGGCCCGCACGACCGGCCGCCGCGCCGCTACCGGGGCCGCGACAACGTGTGGTGGCTGGGCGTCCTCGGCAAGTGGGAGGCCTCCGCCCCCGCCGCCGGCGCCGAGCACGTGACCATCGCTGTCAGCGGCGCCCGCGGCGGCCGCACCGTGGACTTCCGCGAGCTGGCCGAGAGCGGCATCACGCTCGTCGGTCGCACGCAGGACTACGCCGACGGGGTCATCCGGTTCGGCGGCGACCTGGCCGCCAACATCCATGCCGGCGACGCCAACTACCTCTCGGTGCTCGACGAAGCGGACGCCTACATCGAGCGCAACGGCCTCGACCTCCCTGAGGAGCCGGAGGCCCGCATCCTCGGGCCCGACCCGGCGTGCGTGACCGATCCGGTCACCGAGCTCGACCTCGCGGCGGCGGGCATCACCTCCATCGTCTGGGCGACCGGCTTCGGCGTCGACTACGGCTGGCTGCAGGTGGACGCGCTGGATGCGGCGGGTCGACCGGTGCACCAGCGCGGCGTCTCCGCCGAGCGCGGCGTGTACTTCCTGGGCCTGCCGTGGCAGTCGCGCCGCGGCTCCAGCTTCATCTGGGGCGTCTGGCACGACGCCGGCTACATCGCCGACCAGATCCAGATCCAGCGCACCTACCTGTCGTACGAGAACGCCGCGGTCGCGGCGGAAGGAGCAGCCGTCTGATGCCGACTCACACCCGCATCCGCCCGTTCAACACCAAGGACACCTACCCCGAGCAGAACCTCGACAACGACCTCTGCCAGGCCGTCGTCGCGGGCGGCGTCGTCTACCTGCGCGGCCAGATCGGCCAGGACCTGGAGACCCGCGAGTCGGTCGGCATCGGCGACGTGGAGGCGCAGGCCGAGAAAGCCATGGCGAACATCGCGATGCTGCTGGAGGAGGCCGGATCGAGCCTCGACGACATTGTGAAGGTCGTCATCTACCTCATCGACCCGCGCTACCGGGAGGCCGTCTACCGCGTCGTCGGACGCTGGCTGAAGGGCGTGTTCCCGGTCTCCACCGGTATCGTCGTCTCGGCGCTGGCCCGGCCGGAGTGGCTGGTCGAGATCGACGCGACCGCCGTGCTGAGCTCTCCGACTGCCGCGGCGGGAGGCATGGAGTGACCTTCTCGATCCTCGCCGTCGACGGCACAGGGGCGATCGGCTCGGCCATCTGCTCCTCCTCGCCCGCGGTCGCCGCGCGCTGCGTGAACCTCGCCGACGGCGTCGGCGGCGCGCACTCCCAGAACATCACCGACCCCCGGCTCGGCCCGCGGCTCATCGACGGGCTGCGGGACGGCCGGCCGGTGGAGGAGGTGCTGGCGTGGGTCGTGGACTCCACGCCGGACATCGACTACCGGCAGCTCCTCGTGATCGACCGGAACGGCCGCTCGGCCATCCACTCCGGCTCGCAGGTGCTCGGCCACCACGGCCAGGCGCAGTCGGCGCACGCGGTCGCGGCGGGCAACATGCTCGCGCGCAACGACGTGCCGCAGCTCATGGTGGACGCGTTCGAGGCGTCCACCGGCGAACTGGAGGTGCGGCTGCTGGCCGCGCTGGAGGCCGCGATCGCTGCGGGCGGCGAGGAGGGGCCGGTGCACTCGGCCGGCGTCGCGGTCGTGCGCGACGCCGGCTGGCGGGTCACCGACCTCCGCGTGGACTGGGCGGACAACCCGGTCGAGCTGCTGGGGGAGATCCTCGTGGAGACGTGGCTGCCGCAGCGGGACGCGTACGTGACGCGCGGGCTGATGCCGGCGGGGGCGCCGAGCTACGGGGTGCCCGGGGATGAGTGACACTGGGCTGAGTGACGTCGCGACGGCGACGTCGCTGAAGGACCGCGCCCGCGCTCTCGTCGACGCCGACGTCCCGTCGCTCGTCGCCCTCTCCGAGGCGCTGCACGCCGATCCGGAGACGGCCTGGAACGAGCACCGCTCCAGCGCCCGCCTCCAGGAGGCGCTCGCCTACCGCGGCTTCGCCGTGACGCCCGCGTACCTCGGCCTGGACACCGCGTTCCTCGCCACCGCAGGCGCCGGCCCGATCCGCATCGGCGTCTGCGCCGAGTACGACGCCCTCCCCGGCCTCGGACACGCCTGCGGCCACAACCTCATCGCCGCGATCGCGGTCGGTGTCGCCTCCGCTCTGGCCCCGCTCGCCGACGAGCTCGGCATCACCGTGGAGGTCTACGGCACCCCGGCAGAGGAGGGCGGCGGCGGCAAGATCGAGTTGCTCGACCGCGGCGCGTTCGCCGGCCTCGATCTCGCCGTGATGGCGCACCCGGGCCCGGTGGACGTCGCCGAGGCTCGCCCGTTCGCGGTCGCGCACTCGCACGTCCGGTACGACGGAAAGGCCGCGCACGCCGGCGCCTATCCGGAGGAGGGCGTCAACGCCAACGACGCCTTCGTGGTCGCGCAGGTCGCGATCGGACTGCTGCGCCAGCAGCTCCCGCACTCGGCGCGCGTGCACGGCATCCAGACGGTCGGGGGTCAGGCGCCCAACGCCATCCCGGACCGCACCGAGGGCCGCTGGTACGTCCGAGCCGAGACGCTGGGCGAGCTGGCGCGCATCGAGGAGAAGGTGAACCGCTGCTTCGAGGCGGGCGCGCTCGCCTCCGGCACGACCCTCACGATCACGCCGGAGAGCAAGCCGTACTCCGAGTTCCGCAACGACGAGCGCGCGCTCGCGCTGTACCGGGCGAACGCGGAGGCGCTCGGCCGGGTCTTCGACGGCTCGTCCGCCGCGGGCCGGATGAACCGCGCCTCCACCGACATGGGCAACGTCTCGCAGGTCGTCCCCGCCATCCACCCGTACATCGGCGTCGGCAGCCTCCCGGCCACCAACCACCAGCCCGAGTTCGCCGCCGCGTGCGTCGGCCCGCTGGCCGAGAAGGCGCTGCGGGACGCCGCCGTCGCGCTCGCGCAGACCGTCGTGGACTTCGCCTCGTGACCACCCGCACCGAGCACGACTCGCTCGGCCCCGTCGAGGTCCCGGCCGACGCCTACTGGGGCGCCCACACGCAGCGTGCCGTGGAGAACTTCCCGATCTCCGGGCGGGGGATCGGGACGTATCCCGAACTCGTGACGGCGCTGGCGCTGGTCAAGCAGGCGGCCGCGCGGGCGAACGCGGAGATCGGGATGCTGGAACCGTCGGTCGCCGACGTCGTCGACGCGGCCTGCCAGGACATCGTGGACGGCGGCCTCCACGACCAGTTCGTGGTCGACCTGATCCAGGGCGGCGCGGGCACCTCCACGAACATGAATGCCAACGAGGTCATCGCGAACCGCGCGCTCGAACGCCTCGGGCATCCGCGCGGGAGGTACGACGTCATCCACCCGCTGGACCACGTCAACCGCAGCCAGAGCACCAACGACGTGTACCCGACCGCTGTCAAGGTCGCTCTCACCATCGGGCTGCGGCGACTGATCGCCGAGCACGCACTGCTGGCCGCGGCGTTCCGCGCCAAGGGGACGGAGTTCCGCGACCACGTGAAGATCGGCCGCACCCAGCTCCAGGACGCCGTGCCGATGACCCTCGGCCAGGAGTTCACGGCGTTCGCGGTGACGATGGACGAGGACAACCTCCGGTTGACCGAGACCATCCCGCTGCTCGCGGAGATCAACCTCGGAGCGACCGCGATCGGCACCGGCATCACCGCCTCGCCCGGCTACGCCCCCGCGGTCGCGCGGCACCTCGCCGCGCTGACCGCCCTCCCGCTGGTCACGGCGTCCGACCTGATCGAGGCGACGTCGGACACCGGCGTCTTCATGCTCGTCTCCGCCGCGCTGAAGCGCGCCGCGATCAAGCTCTCGAAGATCTCCTCGGACCTGCGCCTGCTGTCCAGCGGCCCCCAGTTCGGGTTCGGCGAGCTGCACCTCCCACCCCGGCAGGCCGGCTCGTCGATCATGCCGGGCAAGGTCAACCCGGTGATCCCGGAGGTCGTCAACCAGGTCGCGTTCGCGATCGCGGGAGCCGACGTGTCGATCACGATGGCGGCCGACAACGGCCAGCTCCAGCTCAACGCGTTCGAGCCCGTCATCGCCAACGCGCTGCTGCAGGGGCTCACCTGGCTGACGAACGCGTGCCGGACGCTGCGCGTCAACTGCGTGGACGGGATCCAGGCCGACGCGGAGCTGCTGCGGGCGCGCGTGGCGTCGTCGGTCGGGCTCGTCACGGCGCTGACGCCACGGATCGGCTACACGACGGCCGCGCAGATCGCGCACGAGGCGCTGGAGACCGGGGGAGACGTGCGCGCGGCGATCGTCGGGCGCGGGCTGCTGACGGCGGAGGAGTACGACGCGATCACGGACCCGCGGGTGTTGACCGGCATGCGCTGACCCGGATCCGGGACCGCGGAGTCAGTCGGCAGGGATCACACGGACGATACGTTCGAGGCCGGCGAAGTCGGCGACATTGTGCGTGACGATCGCGGCGCCGTGCGCCCGGGCGACCGCGGCGATCATCAGGTCGGCGATCCGACCGCGGGGCGACCTGCCGGCTGCGTGCACCGCCTCGACGATGCGCCCGTAGTACATCGCTGCGACATCGTCGAACGGGAGGCCGCTCCCGAACGCCTGCCGGATCTCGAGGACCTGGAGCTTGCGGTCGGCGAGCACCGACGGGTCGAGGCCAGGCATCACGAGTCCCTGCTCGAGCTCGGCGTAGGAGACGGAGCAGATCGCGACGTCGGTGATCCCCTCCGGGATAATGTAGCCGCCGCTGATGACGACGTTGGTGTCGAGCAGGGCCCTCACTGCCAGGGGTCCCGCAGATCCTGCTCGGCCCGCTGGTCCTGGAGCTCGCGCGCCCAGTCCTCGTCGCCGCTGCGCCGGAGAAGCGCCGCGACCCGGTCGACCGGGACCCACGCCGATTCGACGTGGGGCACGACGTCGGCGATCGGACGACCATGATTGGTCACCACGTAGCGCTCGCCGCTCTGGACGTCGGCGAGCATCTTCGTCGGGTTCTGACGAAGCTGCCCGACGGTGATGCTGTGGTCATCGATGGTCGAAATCATCTCCCAACCCTATCCCACACCGTAGACATTTATCTACGGCGTTGTGCCGACATCCGCCCAGTCCTGCAGTGTTCCCGCGGCCGGGGACCCGCTCTCGACCACCCACGGCAGCACCGCCATCGCGAAAGTCGCCCGCACCCGGCTGACGTCGTCCTCCACGGACTCCGCGGCCCAGATCACCTGCTCGCCCGCGTAGATCGAGTCGAGCAGGCGCACCAGCGGTTCCACCGGAGTGGTGCCCACGAGCTCGCCGTCGGCCACCGCTTGCGCGAGCGCGGTGCGGGTGAGGTCGGTGAACTCGCGCGTGCGGCCGAACGCCGAGCGCGGGTCGGAGCCCGGGTGCACCTGGCCCCAGAACGCCACCACCACGCGCGCCTCCTCGCGGGTCACTGCGGACGTCGGCAGGATCTCCTCCGCGATCGCGAGCAGTGCCGTGAGCCCGCGGGCGTCGGCGGTGCGGGCCGCGATCCGCTCCAGCGTGCGCTCGACTCCCCGCTGGGCCGCTGCCTCCGCGATCTGCTCCACCGAGTCGAAGTAGTGCCAGAGCGTGCCGGGGACCACGCCGAGGTCGGCCGCGACGGACCGGCCGTGCGTCCCCGCGACGCCGGTGCGCGCGAGCACGCGCAGGTAGGCGTCCACGATGTCGCGGCGGCGCTGGTCGTGATCGACGATCTTCGGCACGCCCCCATCTTGCCCGACGCCCCGTCGCCAACGGAGGACATCCGCCCGCTCCCAAGCCGCGTCGCTAACGGAGGAGATCCGCCCGCGCCATCCCCGAATCGCAGCTAACGGAGGACATCCGACCCCCCGTGGGCCCCGATCTCCTCCGCTCGCCGCCCGCGTCGCCAACGGAGGACTCCCGCCCGCTCCCACCCGCGTCGCCAACGGAGGACTCCCGCCCGCTCCGCCCCCGGATCTCCTCCGCAACCTGCCCCAGCCCGGCGTGCCGCCCCGAATCTCCTCCGTTGTCTGCGGCGCCCCTTCCCAATCCCGGTTTTTGACGCTACAGTCAATAACCATCGGGATCCACCGACGAAGGAGTTCTGGAATGTCCCTGACGATCGCCACCGCGACCTCCCACCCGCTCGCCGCGCTCACCGGGGCCGAGATCGACCGCGCCCGGGAGGTGTTCGCCGCCGCCGGCCTCGTGACCGAGCACACCCGGTTCACCTACGTCATGCTGCGCGAGCCGCACAAGCGCGACGTCCTCGATCCCGACCGCGCTGCGGCGCTGCATCGCGAGGTGGAGGCCCTGCTGCTCGACTTCTCGACCGGCGCCGTCACCCAGGCCGTCGCGGACATCACCGCGGGGGAGGTCGTCCACACCCGCGAGCTCGACCCCGTCACCGAGGGCACCGCCCCCGTCCTGGACGAGGAGTTCACCCTCGTGGACGAGATCGTCAAGGCCGACGCCGGCTGGGTCGCCGCCCTCGCCAAGCGCGGCATCCACGACGTCAGCACCGTCCGCACCTGCCCGCTGACCGCCGGCCACTTCGACTACGACGACGAGGAGGGCCGCCGGATGTTCCGCGTGCTCGCGTTCGTCCAGCAGAGCCCGTCCGACCTCCCGTGGGCTCACCCGATCGACGGCGTGGTCGCGCACGTCGACACCCTCTCGCGCTCGGTGATCCGCCTGGTCGAGACCCCGATCGACACGGTCCCGATGGAGTCCGGCGACTACCTCGACTCCGAGGTCACCGGCCCGCTGCGCACCTCGCTCAAGCCGATCGAGATCACCCAGCCGGAGGGCGTCAGCTTCCAGTACCGGGAAGGCATGCTGAGCTGGGAGAACTGGGACCTCCGTGTCGGCTTCAACGGCCGCGAGGGACTCACCCTCCACGACGTCGCGTTCACCTACCAGCAGGAGCGCCGCCCGATCCTGTACCGGGCGTCCATCTCGGAGATGGTCGTCAACTACGCCGACCCGACGCCCATCCACGGCTGGCAGAACTACTACGACGCCGGCGAGTACCAGTTCGGCCGCCTCGCGAACTCGCTGGAGCTCGGCTGCGACTGCCTCGGCGACATCTTCTACCTGGACGCTGTGGTCGCCGACGACTTCTGCCGTCCGCGCACCATCCGGAACGCGATCTGCATCCACGAGGAGGACTACGGCATCCTCTGGAAGCACACCGACGAGTTCACCCACACCTCGGAGGCCCGCCGCCAGCGCCGCCTGGTCGTCTCGTTCTTCACGACCGTCGGCAACTACGACTACGGCTTCTACTTCTACTTCTACCTGGACGGGACGTTCGAGGTGGAGGCCAAGGCCACCGGGATCGTGTTCACCGGCGCCCACGACGGCGGCGACGACCCGTACTCCACCCCGCTCGCGCCGGGACTCGGAGCGCCCGTGCACCAGCACATGTTCTGCGCCCGGCTCGACATGACCGTGGACGGCGTGGCCAACTCCGTTGACGAGATCGACGTCGCCCGCGTCCCCGTGTCGGCGGGCAACCCGTGGGGGAGCGCGATCGGGCGGACCATCACCCGGCTGTCGTCGGAGTCCGACGCCGTGCGCGACGCCGACGGCTCCGTGGGCCGGGTGTGGTCGATCAGCAGCGCCTCCCGCCGCAACCGCGTCGGGCGCCCGACCAGTTACGTGCTGCACCCGTCGTCGGAGCCTGCACTGTTCACAGCGGACGAGGCGCACCAGCGCCGCCGCGCGGGCTTCGCCGCTCACCACCTCTGGGTCACGCAGTACGAGCCGTCCGAGATGTGGGCGGCCGGTTACGCAGTGAACCTGCACCCGGGCGGCGCCGGCCTCCCCGCGTACGTCGCCCAGAACCGCCCGCTCGACGGCGAGGACATCGTCGTCTGGCACACGTTCGGCCTGACGCACTTCCCGCGTCTGGAGGACTGGCCGATCATGCCGGTCGACTACGCCGGGTTCACGCTGAAGCCGTACGGGTTCTTCGACCGGAACCCGACGCTGGACGTGCCGCGGTCGGCGTCGTCCTGCCACTCGCCGGATGCGGCAGCCTCCACCTCCGCCTCCTGCGGCGCCGATTGCACCTGCGGCCACTGATGCTCCTCGACGTGGGCGCGCTCGGGGCCTCCACGGTCTCCGCATGCTGCCTGCTGGGGTCGCCGCGGCCGGTGCGGGTGTGGGTGTCGGCCGGCCTGATGGTGCTGGCGATGCTGGGCTGCGTGCTCGGGTCCTCCGTGCCTGGCGTCGGATTGGCCGCCATCGTTCTGTCGCTGGCGTCGGCGGGGTTCGCCCTGCAGCGGCGGTCCGGGCGGGTCGCGCCGATGAGCCTGCACCGGGCGCTGGGCGGGGTGACGATGGCGGCGCTCGTGGGGATGTCGCTGGGGATGTCGCGGGGCGGCGATTCTGTCTCGGCGCACGCGCACGGGGTGTCGTTGGGCGCGATCGTGGTCGCGTTCGTCGCGGGGTACTTGGCGTACAGTGCGTGGCTGCTTGTCACGATGGCGCGGGAACGTCAACTCCCGCATCGCCGTGGGGCGCGAGGGCTCCTGGAGCTCGGCGAGGTCGCCGGAATGGCGGTCGGCGTGCTGCTGATGTCCGTGATGTAGGCGGGCTCAGCCCTCGTCGCCCTGCGCGGCCTCCGCGATCGCCACCCGCAGCTCGCGAGCGACATCTTCCAGCGACCGCCCCGACCCGACGGCCAGGCCGGCGATGTAGGCCGTGAGCGGCGCCGCCGGCCGGGTCACCCCGTGGGCGGCATCCCGGGCGAGGTCGAGCAGCGCGGACACATCGCCCGGCTCGAGACTCACCCCGAGTCGCCGCGCGGCAGCTCCTGCCCAGGCGTCGAGTTCCTGCGGTTCCATCAGTGCTCCTTCACTCGTTCGAGGTCGTGCCGTTCGTCGATGTCCGCGACCGCGTCGCGGTGGGCGCGGACGGTCGGAAGGCCGAGGTGGCCGATCAGTGCGCGGGCGGGCCGCCCGGCGGTGCCGCCGGTGGCCTCCAGCTCATCGAGCTGCGTCCGGAGCGCCGCGACCGGGACGCGCGCGAGCAGCCACTGCGCATTGCCGTCCTGGTCGGCGAGCACGCCCGACTCGATGGCGTGCAGCGCGGCGACGGCGAGGGCCGGTCGTGCAAGATCTGCCGAGACGATGAGCGTCTCGGTGGTCGTCTCAGGCAGCGCCGCGACGCCCGCCGCGATGCCGGCGCACGGCCCGCCCCACCGCGGATACTCGGACACGGTCACGACCCCGCGCGGCACGGTCTCGTTGGTCGCGGACACCAGGACGACCGTCGCGCAGCCGCTGACAGCCTCCATCGTCCGCTGCAGCAGTGTGCGGCCGTCGATCTCGGCCAGCAGCTTGTCGCTGCCGAAACGCGACGAGCGGCCGCCGGCGATGACGATGGCGGCGGGCGGCGGGGGAGGGAGAGCCACGGGGTCCAGCCTGCCACGGTCGGGGTGGGGGTGCGAGTCGCCGGAGCCGTTTCCCTACCGTTCGGTATTGTTCTGGACATGCTCTCTGGACTCACCGGTTGGCACGTGATGGTCGTGCTGTCGTTCTGGATCGTGCCGTTCGTGCTGTGGCTGATCGCGATCGTGCAGATCGCGAAGTCGAAGGCCGCGGCCGGGCCGGTGGTCGCGTGGGTGGTGCTCGTGACGCTGATCCCGGTCGTGGGCGCGATCGTGTGGTTCGCGATCGGGCGGCGGTCGCTGCGCGACAGCGGTTCGGCGGGCGGGGCGGCGGGCTAGCCGCTCACGCGGGGCAGGATGACCTGGCTGATGTAGTACAGCATCCACAGCACGAAGAACGCGGCGCCGATGCAGCCCAGGACGAGTCCGGCCGTGGCCCGACCGCGGCCGGAGTCCGCGATGCCGGCTCGCTCCATCTGCTCGGCCGTGGTGCGCGACTGCGCGCCGAACGTGATCGCGAGGATCGACGGCAGCGCGAACGGGTTGATGACCAGGCAGATGATCCCCCAGACGAGCGCCCGGGTCGCCTTGCTGTTCTTCGGGGGAACGGCGACGACGTACTGCGGGCCCGCGTACGGGGACTGCGACTGAAGGGGAACGTACCCGTTCGGATCGCGATACGAGGTCTGGAAGTCGGCTGCCTGCGAAGCGACCCCGTAGCCGGCCGCCTGGCTGCCGGCGCCGGCGAAGGGCGACGTGCTGACCGGCGCGGGCTCGTGCGGGGCGGTGTGCTCCGTCCACGCAGCGCCGTCCCAGTAGCGGACGATTCCCGGGGAGACAGGGTCGGCGTACCAGCCGGCGGGAGGGTTCATGGGGGTGCCTTTCCTGTCTCGGTTCAGACCGCGAGGCAGGTGCGGGGGGTCTTTCTCGGGTCGGGTGAGAGCAGACTACCGAGAAGCCGACCGTTCGGTTTGGAATCGCCCCTGGATTGGGGTGAGTGTGCGCTGAGAACCCTCCCGAATCCGCCCTGAACGATATATCGTTAACTATCGTTACCGACTCACCCGATCCTTATCAGGAGGCACATCATGAGCGGAACATTCACCGGTGGTGGCGGCTGGGGCAACATGAATGCCGACGGTCTCTTCCAGGCGTTCGACCAGCTCCGGTCGCAGTTCGAGAAGAAGGTCGGCACGCGGATGGGGCGCGGCGACGTCCGTTCCGCCGTGCTCGCGCTGCTGGCCGAGAAGCCCATGCACGGGTACCAGATCATCCGGGAGATCGAGGAGCGCAGCGGCGGGAGCTGGAAGCCGTCCGCCGGGTCCGTGTATCCGACCCTCCAGCTGCTGGCCGACGAGGGGCTCATCACGGCCGAGGAGTCCAACGGGCGCAAGACGTATGCGCTCACCGAGGAGGGCAAGGCAGCGGCCGAGGAGGCCGGCCCTGCCCCGTGGGCGCCTGAGGAGAAGAGCGAGACCACGAGCCCGCCCTGGGGTCCGGGCAACTGGAGCGGCGGGCACAACCCGTTCGACTCCGAGCTTCCGAAGGCCGGCATGGCGCTCGCGCAGGCCGCCGCCCAGGTGCGGCGCACGGGAACGCCCGAGCAGGTGAAGGAGGCCGCCGCGGTCCTCGACGAGGCGCGACGGAAGCTGTACTCGATCCTCGCCCAGGACGCCCAGGACTGAGCGGGTGGCGGCGCCCGACGCGGCCGGATCAGGCGCGACGACGACACCAGGCACGAACACCAGGACAGCAGCAGTAGCGGGCTCCGGCAACACCAGGGCCCGCTACCGCCGCATCCTGCGGTTCGCCGCGGCCAACCTCATCCACATCTGGTGGTACGACCTCTTCCTTCCTCGCATCGGGCTGGGCCGCTTCAGTGAGCGCGGGCGGACCAAGCGGCTCACCGCGTTCGCGCGGCGGTTCCACGACCTCGCCGTCGAGCTCGGCGGGCTCATGATCAAGGTCGGGCAGTTCATGTCGTCGCGGCTCGACGTCCTCCCTCCGGAGATCACGAAAGAGCTCGAAGGGCTGCAGGACGAGGTGCCCGCGGTCCCGTTCGACGCCATCAGGCGGCTCGCGGAGGCGGAGCTCGGGATGCCGCTGGAGCGCGTCTTCGACAGCATCGACCCGGTTCCCGTCGCGGCGGCCTCCCTCGGGCAGGCGCACCGGGCGCGGCTCGCGGAGCAGGACAGAAGCGACACCGGGCTCGACACGGTCGTGGTCAAGGTGCAGCGGCCGGGCATCGACGCGATCGTCGACGTCGACCTCGCCGCGCTGCGGCGAGTGGGCGGCTGGCTGAAGCGGGTGCGCGTGGTGGCCGACCGGGTGGACATGCCGGCGCTGGTGGAGGAGTTCGCGGCGACGAGCCTGGAGGAGATCGACTACCTCCACGAGGCCAGGAGCGCGGCGCGGTTCGCGGAGGACTTCACCCACGACCCGCGCGTGGCGGTCCCGGAGGTCGTCTGGGAGCGCACCACGCGCCGCGTGCTCACGCTCGAGGACGTGACGGCGATCAAGATCACCGATGTGCAGGCGCTGCGAGCCGCAGGCATCGACCCGGCGCACGTGGCGCCGGTGTTCGCCTCCGTGATGTTCGACCAGCTCTTCACGAACGGGTTCTTCCACGCCGACCCGCACCCGGGCAACATCTTCGTCACGCCCGATCCCGCGCTCGCCGCCGACGGGATGGACGTGACCACCGCGCACCCGTGGAAGCTGACGTTCATCGACTTCGGGATGATGGGGGAGGTCCCCGAGGGAACGCGGCGCGGCCTCCGCAAGCTGCTCATCGCGGCGGCGGGGCGCGACGGCAAGGGGCTCGTGGACGCGATGCGCGACGTCGGGGTGCTGCTGCCGACCTCCGACACGTCCGAGCTCGAGCGGGCGATGACCCAGCTCTTCGCGCGGTTCGGCGGGATGGGGTTCGCGCAGCTCCGGGAGGTCGACCAGCGGGAGTTCCGCGACTTCGCCATCCAGTTCGGCGACGTGATCCGGTCGCTGCCGTTCCAGCTTCCGGAGCACTTCCTCCTCATCGTGCGGGCGATGTCGCTGACCTCCGGGGTGAGCAGCGCGCTCGACCCGGAGTTCAACCTGTGGGACTCGATCGAGCCCTACGCGACGCAGCTGCTGCGCGACGAGAGCGGCAACATCGTGCAGGACGCGCTGAAGGAGGCCGCCTCGATCGCGGGCGTGGCCGTCCGGCTGCCGAAACGGCTCGACGGGCTGGTCAACCGCATCGAGGAGGGCAACTTCTCGGTGAAGACACCCGCGCTCGACCAGCGGATCGGGCGGCTCGAACGCGTCACCCGGCGGCTGATCGCGGCGGTGCTGTTCAGCGGGTTCCTGGTCGCGGGTGCCGTGCTGCTGCCGACGGTGCTGCCGTTCGGCATCGTGCTGATGAGCGTCTCGGCGGTGCCGTTGGTCTACGTGCTCGTGGGCGGTCGCCGGCACTAGCCCGCAGCGCCGAGGGGCACGTAAACGCCCCTAAAACCGTGCTTTAAGGGCGTTTACGTGCCCCTCGACAGTGGTAAGTGCGGGTCAGGCGGTGGTGACCCAGTGGCGAGTGACCGCCTGGACGTGGGCGCCGTCGAGGTCGGCGAGCTTGACGCCAGCGAAGCGGCGCGCCGCCTCCGAGGTCTGCACCCGCGCGGGAGGCTCGGCGGCGGTCAGCGTCTCCACGATCACCTCGGCCACGCCCTCCGGGGTCTGCGCCGCGGCCGGGTCGAACGCGGCGGCGGTGCGGGCGAGGTACGCGTTCAGTGCGCCCTCGTACGGCGTCCCCGCCACGGCCGGCGGCTCCTGCGCCTGCACGCTCGCGACGAACTCGGTCGTCACGGCGCCGGGCTCGACCACGCTCACGCGGACGCCGACGGTCGCGGCGACCGGGGTCAGCGACTCCATGAAGCCCTCGACGGCGAACTTCGCGGCGCAGTAGGCCTCGTTGAACGGCTGGCCCACAACGCCGCCGACGCTGGAGACGGTGACGACGCGGCCGCCGCTCTCGCGCAGCAGGGGCAGGGCGGCCTTGGTGACGGCGACGACGCCGAAGAAGTTGACCTCCATTACGGCGCGCACGTCGTCGACGGACTCCAGCTCCACCGTCCCGAGATGCCCGGAGCCGGCGTTGTTGAGGAGGGCGTCGAGGCGGCCGTAGGTCGACCGGATGTGGTCGAGGCAGGCCTCGATGGAGGCGGGCGACGTCACATCCAGCGGCTGCAGGTCGAGCGAGACGCCGGCGGCATCCGCTGCCGCCTGCAGCGCGGATGCCTTGCCGAGGTCGCGCATCGTGGCCACGACGGTGAAGCCGTGGCGGGCGGCGGCGACCGCGGTCGCGAGGCCGATGCCGGAGGACGTTCCGGAGACGAGCAGAATCGATTCGGTCACGGTTTCATCCTCCCACCCCGCGCAACTTGACACTGAGTGCCAAATAAAGGATTCTGTGCTGGCTGCCAACGTCGGCATGCGCCTGAAGCCTTGACACGATGGAGTGCCATGAAGTCGGTCCGCCGTCCCCTTGTCGCGGTCTCCGCCGCGCTGGTCCTGGTCGTCCTCCAGGCCGTCCTCGACCCGACCGGGCTGCTCGCGCTGGTCGGCTGGTCGGGGGCGCAGCCCTCCGCGGCTGCGGGCGTCTGGCCGTTCGCCCCTTATCTGGTCTTCCTCCCCGTCCTGCTCGGGATGACGTGGTGGACGGCGCTCCGCGCCGGCGAGCGGTACTGGACGCTGGTGGCGGGGATCGTGCTGGCGGTCCTGCTCGCGCAGGCGGCGGCCGCGCTCGTGATGACGTGGAACCTCGCGGTCAGCGCGTGGGCGGCGGGCTACGTGACGGCGAAGGCAGTGCCCGCCGCCCTTCTCGTGGCGGCTTTCGCACGGTGGTTCGGCGGCCCGACCCGACGGGTCGTGCACCGCTGCGGGCCGCCGTGGATCCCTGCCGCGCTCGTCGCCGCGGCAGCCCCGCTGCTCGCGGGCGTGTGGTGGACGAGTCCTGCCTACGCTCCCGGCGTCCCGGTGGCGCGCCCCGACCACGGGCCGCTGTCGGTGATCCTCGCCGTGCTGCTGATCGCGTTCGCGACGGTGCTGTGCCTGAACTGGATGCGGCGGCGCGTCCCCGGCGTCCTTGGCGGCTGGCTTGCCGCGCTGGTCGCGGGCGGGCTGGTCGGGGTCGTGCAGGCGGTCGTCGCGTTCGCGGTCGACGGCGGGCTGAACGGCGACCTGTGGCCCGGGATGGCCGCCTACGTGGCGATCGCCGACGGACTCTCGTTCGGAGCGTGCGTCGGCTGGGTGGCGGGCGTCGGCGCGCTGGTCGTGGAGCGCATCCCGGCCGCGGGCCGCGTGCGCGTGGCTCAGGCGACGGCTGCGGCGATCGTCGTGATCGGCGTCGTGGTCGCGCTGGCCGTGCCATCGGCGGCGCCGGCGTCTGCGGCCGGTGCGAGGGCGGGTGAGGCTCCGGCCGGCTTCCTCCGCGCCTCCGGCCGGGTCATCACGGACGGCCGCGGCGACCAGGTGCTGCTGCGCGGCGTCAACGTCAACCAGCTCGTCGACTTCTACCAGCCGACGAAGGGCGTGCCGGCGACCCGCCCGCTCACGGAGGCCGACTTCGCGGGGATCGCGTCGCAAGGCTTCGACGTGGTGCGGCTGAATCTGTCCTGGTCGGCGCTCGAACCGCAGCGCGGGGGGCTGTCGAGCAGCTACCTCCACACGATCGAGCAGGCCGTCGGCTGGGCCCGCGCGCACGGGATCTACATCGTGCTCGACATGCACCAGGACGGCTGGTGGAAGGGTGCGACCACCGCCGGGACGGACTGCCGGCCCGGCACCGACCCAATGTGGGGCTACGACGGCGCACCGGCCTGGGCGACCCTCACCGACGGCGCGCCGCGCTGCCAGTTCACCGGGCGCGACATCTCGCCGGCCGGCGACCGGGCGTTCCAGAACTTCTACTTCGACACCGATGGCGTGCAGTCGGCGCTCGTCGCCACGTGGGGGAAGCTGGCGGCCGTGTTCCGCGACGACCCGACGGTCGCGGGCTACGACCTCCTGAACGAGCCGGGCTTCGGCGAGACCGCGCCGGTCACCACGTCGTACCTGCTCGGCCGGTTCTACGACCGGGCGATCGGGGCGATCCGCGCGGCCGGGTCGCAGCAGCTCGTGGTCGTGGAGCCGAGCATCCTCTGGTCGGGGCTCGGCTTCGACAGCGGGCCGACGCCCGGTTTCACGTCCGACCGCAACATCGTGTTCTCGCCGCACCTCTACGCGGAGTCGATCACGATGGACCGCTCGCTCGGCCTCCCGCCGATCGTCGGGCTGGACCGGCAGTTCACGCTCGCCCAGCGGGTCGCCGACGAGTACGGGGCGCCGCTCTGGTCGGGGGAGTACGGCTACTGGGGCGACACCGCCGATGTGGACGCGCGCCTGGCCCGCTACGCGAAGGCGGAGGACGCGAACCGGCTCGGCAGCGCCTACTGGGTGTGGAAGCAGGCCTGCGGCGACCCGCAGAACGGCATCGGCAAGACCGGGGACGGCCTGATGGTGCAGGACTGCGCGACGGGAGGCGACGCCCCGCAGCGCGACGACCTCCTGCGCCTGCTCGGCCGCGCCTACCCGCGCTCGGCGCCGGGGACGGTGACGATGCTGACGGCGAACGGCGCAGACCTCCAGCTGGCCGGGTCGACGCAGAGCGCGAGCTGCGGGCTGGTGGTCTGGGTGCCGGGCACGGCGCGGCCGCACGTGCGCTCGACCGGGCTCACGAAGGTGCAGACGAGCGCGGCGCCGGGCGGCTGGCTGGTGAGCGGCTGCACCGCGTCCCGCTACACGCTCAACACGAACGGCTGAGGTTCGGCGTCAGCCGCTCACCGCTCCGGCAGGGTCACCCGCTCCCCGTCCCTGGTGAACCCGCGGGTGGCCTCGTCGTAGGTCGTGTGCGACCGTTTCGGCGACGAGTCGGCCGGCGGCGGCACGTCGGCGTGTTCGAGTGCGCGCAGGACGAGCGTCTCCACGAGGTGGGACGCCGTGGTGTGGCGGTGCAGTGCGATCCGGACGAGCGCGGCGTACTCCGGCTCGCTCAGGTGCAACTTGAGTGGGATGCCCCCGGGGATGGTGCCGGGGCCGAGGGCGGTGGGGCCGGTGGCGTTGGCTTCGCTCATGTTCGGATTGTGCCTCCAACGGCACGGCCTTGGCTATTCCCGGGATTTTGTCCCCCGGGCGAGGGGGCACGACGTCTTGCCGCGCTCGCGACGGCTGGTGCATCATGCGGCCACACGGTTCGGGGAGGTGCCGATGGCTAAGGCGCGGCGTCCTGGCTGTGCTGCGATGACGACTTTCGGGGGTGGGTCATGGACGAGGCACACGACATGTTCGTGGCCGTCCTCCTCTACCCGGACGACTCCGCGGAGAGCATCAGCAGGCGGCTCCCGATCGTGGGTGCGGGGCCTCCCGCGGTGATCAGAGCGGCGGCCGCGTTCGAGGGCGCCGCGGCGGTCGACGTGTTCCGCCTGGTGGACGCCAGCGCGTGGCCGGAGGCGGCGGCGTACCTCTACGAGGGGACGGTTCCGGGAACCCTGGAGGACGGCGACGGCGTCGAGCAGATGTCGACGCCCGACGACTGAGCGCGCTACCTGGTGTACTCGTACACGACCGCCGACCAGTGGTTCCCCAGCTCGTCCCAGGCCGAGTCGTCCATGTACGCCAGCCGGAACTGCAGGTTGAGCACCGGCCCCAGCACCTCCAGCACGTCGGGACGGAACGGCATCTCCGGGGGCAGCCCGATCCCGAAGCTGTGGATGACGCTGTCGTCGGCGGCGCGCAGCCACACGCCCCAGCCGCGGTCGAGCGGCATCGCGACCACGCGGAAGACGTGCGCGGGGTCGTAGTCGGCGGGGAGCGCGTCCGGGAGGTCGGTCATGGGAACAAAATACACAGACGCCGTTCGACGCGCCTACGACGGCACCCTCGCTTTCCCCACCGGATCCGCCGCCACGGCGTCGACCTCCCGCGCCCGCCGCACCTCCGCCACCCCTGCGCAGAAGGCGCACAGCGCGGCCGAGATCAGCACCACCAGCGCGTCCACCAGCCGCACCGTGCTGAGCGCGGGGCCGGGGGTCGTCGCGAGGGCGACCAGGGCGACGAGTGCCACCGCTCCAGCGAACCTGGCGAGCTCCCGCATCGACCGTCCCCGCGTCCCGTGCCGGCCTACATCGCGGCCGAGAGCTTCCGGATGAAGAGGGTCTGGGTGACGATGATCCGCTCGATCTCGTCCGGGTCGACCGACTCGTCGGAGGCGTGGATGCGCGACTGCTTCGTGTCCTCGGCGCCCCACAGCAGGATCGCCGCGTCCGGCGAGACCTTCTTCAGGGAGGCGACCAGCGGGATGGAGGCGCCGCTGCCGATCGACTCGACGTCGCGGCCGTAGGCCTCCCGCATCGCGTCCATCGCGGCAGGGATGGCCGGGTGGCTCTCGTCGACCCGGAACGCGTGCCCGACCTTCACCTTCTCCACCTCGACGACGCAGTTCCACGGCCGCTGCGACCGCAGGTGCGCCATCAGCGCCTCCAACTGGGCGTCGCCGTCCGAACCCGGGATGATGCGCATCGACAGCTTCGCCGTGACCGACGGCAGCAGCACATTCGACGCCTCGGCGGTGTTCGGGAGGTCCATCCCGAGCACCGTCACCGAGGGCTTCATCCAGATCCGGTCGGCCAAAGAGCCGGTGCCCAGGAAGTCGACACCGGGGAGGATGGCCGATCCTTCCCGGTACACCGGCTCGTCCATCGCAGCCCCGTCCCAGCGACCCGAGTCGACGCCGGGGATCACCGTGTCGCCGTTCTCGTCGTGCAGGGTGTCGAGGATGCGGATCATCGCCGTCATCGCGTCCGGCGCCGCGCCGCCGAACTCGCCGGAGTGGACAGGGTTGGCGAGCGTGCGCACGGTGACCGTGCAGGCCACGTCGCCGCGCAGCGCCACGGTGAGGCCGGGTCGGCCGACCTCCTGGCCGCCGATGTCGGCGATCACAGCGGCATCGCAGGCGAACAGCTCGGGATGGTCCTCCACGAACGCCTCCAGATGCGAGATGGTCTCCTCCTCGCCCTCCGAGAGCAGGATGACGCGGCAGGGGCGGTGGGCGCCGAGCAGCTTCAGCGTGGCGTAGTTGGCGACCAGGCCCGACTTGTCGTCGGCGGCGCCGCGGCCGTAGATGCGGCCGTTCTCCTTGCGGGTCGGCTCCCACGGCGCGCTGGACCAGCCCTGGCTCTCCGGCGCCGGCTGCACGTCGTAGTGCGCGTACAGCAGGACGGTGGGCGAGCCGTCGGGGCCGGGCAGGTCGGCGTACACGCAGGGGTAGCCTCCCGGCACGTCGAGCAGGCGGACGCCCTCCGCGCCCGCCGCCGCGAACAGGTCGACCACCGCCTGACCCATGCGGTGCACGGGCTCCGGGTCGAAGCCGGGGAAGGCGACGGACGGGATGCGCACCAGCGCGTCGAGCCGATCGAGTACGTCGGGCAGCAGCTCCTTCGCGGCTGCCGTCACGTCGGCTGCGGGGTCGGTCATGGTGTCTCCTCCGGGAGCGGCGGTCAGTGGACGACGAGCTGGATCAGGAGGCCGGAGGCCACGACGGCGACCCACGAGACCAGCATCGGGATGGTGAAGGAGTGCCAGATCGGCACCTGCGTCAGCTTGGTCGACCCGGTTCTGTCGGTCTCCACCGACGCGATCTGCGAGCCGTTGGCCGGGAACAGCCAGACGCCGATCAGCGACGGCCACATCGCGGTGATCACCCCGGGGGCCAGCCCGGCGGTCAGCGCGATCGGGATGAGCGTGTTGGTGGTCGCCGACTGGCTGGTCGTCAGACCGCAGACGATGAACAGCGCCACGGCCAGCAGCAGCGGGTTCGCCTGGATGAGCTCGCCGAGCGGCTTGATGATCGTCTCCTCGTTGGCGGAGATGAAGGTGTCGGCCATCCACGCGATGCCGAACAGGGCGACGGCCGCCACGTAGCCGGCCCGCAGCAGCGGCTGCTCGACCACCGCCGACGGCTTCACCCTGCGGACGAGGATAATGACGAGGGCGACGGTGAACATCACCATCTCGATCACGATCGCCATCGCGAGCGGCTGCGGCTTGCCCTCCGCGTCCGGGAAGGCCGGGCGCAGGGACGGGAACAGGCCGAGCAGCACCACGAGCAGCGTGCCGACGACGAAGATCCACGCGGCGGTCCGGCCTCCCGGCGGGACCGGGTGCTCGATCGTGGAGGCCTCCTCCTTCGAGAGCCGGCCGGCCCCGCGCGGCGGCTTGGTGGCGACGGCGGCGGGAGCGGCGCCGGGGGTGCCGGCCCCCTCCTCGCCCGCGGTCGCCGCTGCGGGCGCCGCCAGGCCGACCTGCTGCTCGTACCGGCGCTCCAGCGCGGCGGGGACCTCCACCGTCCCGGCCTCCACGCGCTTCAGGAATACCGGGTCGCTGAGCAGCTCCTTGCCGACCCGCTGCTGCACGAACGAGGTCACGATGCACGCCACGATCGCCGACGGGATGGTGATGGCCAGCACCTGCGGGAGGCCGAAACCCTTCGACTCCATCAGCACCAGGTAGGCGGCCATCGCCGCGGACACCGGGCTCGCCGTGATGCCGAGGCCCGACGTGACGGTGGAGGCCGCGAGCGCCTTCTCGGGCCGCTGGCCGTTGCGGTACGCGGTCTCGTAGATGACCGGGATGAGCGCGAAGAAGATGTTCGACGTGCCGGAGAGCACGGTGAAGACGAAGGCGACGAGCGGCGCCACGTAGGTGAGGCGTCTCGGGTTGCGCTGGATGATCTTCGATGCGATCGACACCAGGTAGTCGATGCCGCCGGCGGCCTGCATCGCGCTGGACGCGGTGATCACGGCGATGATGATGAAGAAGGCGTCGATCGGCGGCGACCCGGGCGGCAGCCGGAAGACGAACACGAGGATCGCGGTGCCGACGACCCCCCACAGGCCCAGGCCGATCCCGCCGGTCCTGACCCCCAGCACGATCGCGCCGATGACGACGCACCCCTCGATGATGACCAAGGCGATTTCCATGATCGGCCTCCCCGACGCCGTCTGCCCCAATGCCGTCTGCCCGTCCGGCCACAGGATGCATCACCCTGGCTGGGATGGGAATAGGGGAATCGGGCGAATGTCTCGGATTCCGAACATTTCGAAAGGCGCGAAAACCGGGTGTAGCCAGAGGTGTCCAGGCGGGGTTACATTCCGGTCGCCGGTCAGAGGGCCGGCGCTCGAGGGGAGGAAAACGAAATGAGCAACTTCTGGAGTACCGTCTGGCTGTTCTTCTGGTGCTTCGCCTTCGTCGCGTACCTGTTCGCGCTGTTCGCGATCATCGGCGACCTGTTCCGCGATCAGAAGCTCAACGGCTGGTGGAAGGCGGTCTGGATCATCTTCCTGATCTTCGTGCCGTTCCTCACCGCGCTGATCTACCTCATCGCCCGTGGCCGCGGGATGGCAGAGCGCAACATGAAGGAGGCCGTCGACACGCAGGCGGCGGTCGACGCGCACATCCGCGACGTCACCTCCTCGACGAGCCCGGCGGACGAGATCGCCAAGGCGCAGGCCCTGCTGGACTCGGGCGCGATCACGCAGGACGAGTTCGCGCACCTGAAGGCGCGCGCACTGGGCTAGCGCGCACGCCGGATCACCGGCTCCGGGCGCCGCGGCGGTTCAACCCCCCGTGCGGCGGCGCCCGCGGCCGTACGCCCACGGGGAGGGGATCGGAGGTCGCGGATGAGTTCGACGTCGGGCGCCAAGCGCATGACGGTGCTGCAGGCGACCTACATCGGGGTCGGCTCGATGGTCGGGGCGGGGATCTTCGCCCTCCTGGGCGCTGCGGGCGCGGTCGCCGGCGCTGCGGTCTGGCTGTCGTTCCTGATAGCGGGGATCATCGCCTTCCTGCAGGGCTACTCGTTCGCGAAGCTCGGCTCCACGTACCCCTCCGGCGGCGGCATCCTCACGTTCCTGTCGAAAGGATTCGGGGAGGGGCACGTCGCCGGGATCGGGGCGTGGCTGTTCTTCACCGCCGGGTCGATCGTGGTCGCGATGATCGCGTCGTCGTTCGGGAGCTACGCCAGCTCGGTCGTCGCGCACGACGACCCGTTCTGGGCGAAGGTCCTCGGCGTGCTGCTCATCCTGGTGATGAGCGGGCTCAACACCATCGGCTCGACGGCGGTCGCGCGCGTGCAGTCGGTCATCGTGAGCGTCGTCCTCGTCATCCTGGTGCTGTTCGCGGTCGTCACGATCGCGAACTGGAACCCGGCCCTCCTCGCGCCGTCCGGCTATCCGGGCTGGACGCAGATCATCTCCAGCGTCGCGCTGACATTCTTCGCCTTCCTCGGCTTCGGTGTCATCACGTTCACGGCGAAGGACCTCCCGAACCCGGCGCGCCAGCTGCCGAGGGCCATCTACTTCGCGCTGCTCATCGCCACGACGGTGTACGTCGCGGTGTCGCTCGGGGTGTTCGGCACGCTCACCGCCGACGAGGTCGTGAAGTACGGGTCGACGGCGCTCGCCGAGGCAGCCAAGCCGGTGCTGGGGCAGGCCGGGTACGTGCTCATGGTGGTGACGGCGCTGTTCTCGACGACCGGCGCGGTGAACGCCGGCCTCTACCCGTCCATCGGGATGACGCAGCACCTGGCGAGCGTCGGCCAGTTCCCGCCGTTCTTCGGCCGCAAGCTCGGGCCGTTCCCGGCCGGGCTGGTCGTGATGGCGGCGCTGGCGATCATGCTGGTCTCGTTCTTCAACCTCAACGCGATCGCCTCCATCGGCAGCGCGGTCGCCCTGCTGGTGTTCTCGGCGGTGAGCGTCGGCCACCTGCGCATCCGGCACGAGACCGGCGGCAACGTCGTGGTGCTCGTCGTCGGCCTGCTGGCCACGCTCGGGACGTTCGTGATCTTCAGCACCACCACGCTCGTGAACGAGCCGAAGACGGCGTTCGCACTGCTCGGCATCCTGGTGCTGGCGGTGGTGATCGACTTCGGGTGGAAGGCCGCGGCGCGCGGGCGGAGGGCGCGGGCCGCCTGAGTTCTCGCGGCGCGGGCTAGGCCGCGGCGCGCTCGGCGGAGTCGAGGATGGCGTCCACGCCCATGCGGTAGATGTCCTCGTCGCGGAGGTCGCGGAGCTCCGCCGCGACGGAGGCGATGTGGGAGTGGGTGAGCGGGTCGACCAAGAGGGGGCCCTCGAACCAGGCGTTGCTGACGCGGGTGTCGTCGCTGGTCGTCGACGTGGTGGTGCGACCGCGGGCGATGCCGGCGGCCTCCGAGAGCACGAAGGACGCGAACAGCGCGTAGTGGCGGACCAGGTCCGAGCCGCTGAGGCCGGCCTCCGCGAAGGCGGCCAGGATGTACTCGATGGTCGCGAGCTCCGCCGGGCCGTTGGTGGTCAGGACCGTCGCCTCCAGGGAGATCGCCGGGTACTGAACGAAGGTGTCGAGCGTCGCGCGGGAGAGGGCGCGGAGGCGGTCGCGCCAGTCGCCGTCCGCGTCTGAGAGCTGCGCCAGCGCGACCGCCTGCACCTCGTCCAGCAGCGCCTTCATCAGGTCGTCCTTGCCGCGGAAGTGGCGGTAGACCGCGGTCGGGTCGACGCCGAGCGCGGTGCCGAGCGCGCGGATGGAGATCGTGGCGGTGCTCGGGCTGGAGGCGATCTCCAGGCCGGCCTTCACGATCGCGGCGCGATCGAGGCGCTTCGAGTGGTCCTGCGTCATCGCTTCAGTCACACCTTCACCCTAGCCCATGCCAACAGTCATGTCAGCAGTGTTGACATTGGTGTTGAAAGTCTTCTAGCATCGCCTCGATCCACTCGATGACGAAGGGAACCAGGGCGATGGCCGACGCAGACATGATCCTGACCGGAGGTCAGATCTTCACCGGGACAGGGCAGCCGCTTGCCGGCCATGCCGTGCTGATCGGCGACGGCCGCATCCTCGGGCTGGTGTCCGAGGCGGGGGCGGAGGCCCACCGCGGCCCGGCCACCGAGGTGGTCGACCTGCGCGGGGCGCTGCTCAGCCCCGGCTTCCAGGACGCGCACATCCACCCGGTCGGCGGCGGCGTCGAGCTGCTGCAGTGCTCGCTGGCCGACTCGGCCGACGCGGCAGACACGCTGCGCCGGGTCGCCGAGTACGCGGCGGAGCATCCCGCGACGGACGATGCGAGCGCCTGGATCCTCGGCGGCGGCTGGTCGATGGACCACTTCCCGGGCGGCGCCCCCGCGCGCGGCCTCCTCGACGCGGTGGTGGGCGACCGGCCGGTGCTCGTCGCCAGCCGCGACCACCACAGCCTGTGGGCGAGCACGGCCGCGATCCGGCTCGCCGGGCTCGACGCGAGCACGTCCGACCCGGTGGACGGGCGAATCGAGCGGGAGGCCGACGGGTTCCCGGCCGGCACGTTCCACGAGGGAGCCGGCGACCTGTTCGACGCGGTCAAGCCGGACATCGACGCCGACCTCGCCTACGCGGGACTGCTGCGCGCGCAGAGCGAGCTGCTGAAGCTCGGCGTCACCGGCTGGCAGGACGCCATGATCGGCGTCGTCGCGTCGATGCCCGCCAACCTCCCCGCTTACCGCCGCGCGCTGGAGGAGGACACCCTCATCGCACACGTCCGCGGGGCCCAGTGGTGGCTCCGCGACACCGGCGCGGAGCAGGTCGACGCGATCGTGCGGCGACGCGACGAGTTCGAGCGGCTGGGGGACGACCGCTTCACGCTCGGCACGGTCAAGATCATGGTCGACGGCGTCGCCGAGAACTTCACCGCGGCGATGAAGTCGCCGTACCTCGACGCGCACGGCCACGAGACGGCCAACTCCGGCCTGTCGTTCATCGACCCTGAGCGGCTCGCCGACTACGTCACCGAGCTCGACCGGCTCGGCTTCCAGGTGCACTTCCACGCTCTCGGCGACCGTGCCGTGCAGGAGGCCCTGGATGCCGTGGCGGCCGCGCGCGACGCCAACGGCGACAGCGACGGCCGGCACCACCTCGCCCACCTCCAGGTGGTGTCGGAGGAGGACGCCACGCGCTTCCCGGAGCTCGGCGCCGTCGCCAACCTGCAGGCGCTGTGGGCCTGCCACGAGACCCAGCTCGACGAGCTGACGCTGCCGTTCCTCCAGGACGGTCTGGAGGCCAGGCAGTACCCGTTCGGCGACCTCGACCGGGCGGGAGCCCGGCTGGCCGCCGGAAGCGACTGGCCGGTGTCGAGCGCCGACCCGATCGCCGCCATCCACATCGCCGTCAACCGCGTCTCGCCGGGATCGGACGACGCCCCGCTCGGGGGAGAGCGGCAGCGCCTCGACCTCTCCACCGCGTTCGCCGCCTACACCTCCGGCTCCGCGTACGTGAACCACCGCGACCACGACACCGGCACGATCGCTCCCGGCTACCGCGCCGACCTCGTCGTGATCGAGCCGAACCCGTTCGCCGTGCCGGCCGACCGCATCCATGAGAGCACGGTCGTCTCCACCTGGGTCGGCGGCGTGCCCGTCTACGTCCGCGACCAGGTCGCCGCGACCGCCTGACCACCCCCGACAGCCCACCCGCCCCCACTGCACAGGAGGATCCGCAATGCCTCGACACCGCACCCGACGCCGTCTCGTCCTCGCGACCGCCGCCGTCCTCGTCACCGGGCTCGCGCTCGCCGCGTGCTCGCCCGCCGGCTCCGGCGCCTCCTCGTCCGGCGCCCACCCGTCCTATCGGCTCACCGCCCAGACTCCCGCGCCCTCCGGCGACATCGGATCGTTCACCTGGGTCTCGTATGCGGAGCCGTACTCCCTCGACTACGCGTACGCGTTCGACTACTCGGACAACCAGGTGCTGTCCAACGTCTGCGAGTCGATGCTGCGCCTCAACCCGGACTACACGATCTCTCCCGGGCTTGCCGAGTCGTACTCCAACCCGACCCCGACCACCTGGGTCTACGAGATGCGGCCCGGCGTCACCTTCCACGACGGCACCCCGATGACCGCCGCGGACGCCGTCGCGTCGATGCGCCGCCATCTCGACCCCGCGGTCGGCTCGTCCTGGTTCTCCGTCTATCAGAACGTCGCCTCCATCGACCAGACCGGGCCCATGGAGGTCACGGTCACTCTGACCAAGCCGGACTCGCAGTTCAACCTCGGCATCAGCGGCGCCGCCGGCGTCGTGGAGTCCGCCGCCACGCTCGCAGCGAAGGGCAAGAACTACGGCAACTCGACCGGACTGGTCAACTGCACCGGGCCGTTCGAGCTCACCTCGTGGAAGTCGGGCGAGTCGGTGACGCTGACCCGGTACGACAAGTACTGGGACCCGAAGCTGAAGGCCAAGGCCGGCACGGTCACCATCCTGTTCATGACCGACCCGAACGCGCGGGTGAACGCGCTCACGTCCGGCCAGGTCGACGGCGGCTGGATGGTGCCGACCGAGGCCATCCAGAAGCTGAACGCGACCAGCGAGGGGAAGCTCTACTTCGGCCTCAACACCGCGGTGGGAAGCCTGATCGTCGGCAACTTGAAGGGCGTGCTCGGCGATCTGAACGTCCGCAAGGCGCTGCTGATGGCGATGGACCGCCAGGGCATCGTCGACGCCGCGGTGAAGGGCTACGGCTCGGTCACCAACGCGCTCACCACCGAGTCGGTGTGGGGGGAGGCCTCCGACGCGACGAAGAAGGCGGCCTTCTCCGGCCTCGCCCCCTACAAGTACGACGTCGCCGCGGCGAAGAAGCTGGTCGAGAATGCCGGAGCGACCGGCAAGACGATCACCATCCGCACCGCGCCGATGGGAGCCGACTTCAGCGTCGTCGCGCAGGCCACGGCCGCGGCGGCCGAGTCGATTGGCCTGAAGGCGAAGATCCAGACGATGACGCCCGACTCGTACACCACGCTGTTCTCCGACCCGACCGCGCGCCAGGGCGTCGACCTGTTCTACACCTCCTGGTACCTCTCCACGCCCGACCCGCTGGAGATGTACGGCGTGCTGCGCACCGGTCAGTTCAGCAACTACGGCAACTGGTCCGACCCGGGCTTCGACGCTCTGGTCGACCAGGCGGTGGGCACCGCCGACCCGAAGGCGCGCGCCGAGACATCGGCCGAGCTGCAGAAGATCGCCAACCAGCAGCTCCCGTGGCTGCCGCTCTTCCAGGGCCCGATGACGGTGTTCGTCGGCAAGAAGATCACCGGGGTGGCGCCGTCCGTCGCGTTCCTCTACTACCCGTGGGCGGCCACGATTGGCGCCCGGTAAGGCGGCGGCGCGGCGGGTCGCGGGCAAGCTCGGCTCGCTCCTGCTGACGCTGTTCCTCGCCTCGCTCCTGGTCTTCTTCTCCCGCTTCCTGGTCCCGGGCAACCCGGTGGGCTTCCTCCTCCGGGGACGCAAGCCGTCCCCGGAGGCCGTGGCCCAGGTCACCGCCGAGTTCGGCCTGAACCTGCCGCCCTGGCAGCAGTACCTGAACTGGGTCGGCGGGATGCTGCACGGCGACTTCGGTCGCTCGCTGCAGTACCGCCAGTCGGTCGCCACGGTGATCGGCGACCGGCTGCCGGTGACCCTCGGGCTCGTCGTCATGGCCGGCCTGATGATCACCGTCGTCGGTCTCGTCGCCGGCACGGTCGCAGCCCTCAACCGGGGACGGATCGCCGACCGGGCGACCCTGACCCTGCTGACCGTGCTGGGCGCCATCCCGTCGTTCGTGGGCTCCATCGTGCTGATCGCGGTCTTCGCCGTGCAGCTCGGCTGGTTCCCCGCGTTCGGCTCCGGCACCGGCCTCCTCGACATGGCCTACCACCTGGTGCTCCCGTCGATCGCACTGGCGATCGTCTTCGTTGTCCTGATCGGAAAGGTGACGCGCATGTCGATGGTCGAGCAGCTCGGCCGCGAGCACGTGGAGGTCGCCACCAGTCGCGGCCTGAAGCGCGCGACGGTCGTGCGGCGGCACGTCTTCCGCAACGCGATCGGGCCGATCGTGACGGTGAGCGGCATGCTGGTCGCCGGCCTCCTGGTGGCCACCTCCATCGTGGAGTCGGCGTTCGGCATCTCCGGCATGGGCTCCCTTCTCGTGCAGTCGGTCGACCGGCTGGACTTCCCCGTCGTGCAGGCGATCGTGCTGTTCGTGGTGACCGCGTTCATCGTGGTCAACGCGATCGTGGACCTCCTGGAGCCGGTCATCGACCCGCGTGCGGCGGCGGGGGAGGCCGGACGATGAGCGCCCCGACTCCGACGCTCGCGCTGAAGGTGATGCGCTCGACCGTGCGCCGGCCGGCACGCCTCGGCTTCACGGTCGCCCTCGTCGTGCTCGCGGTGATCGCGCTCGCGGCGGTCTTCGCCCCGTTCATCGCGCCCTACGACCCCGACCACGTCGACTTCTCCGCCGTGTACGCGAATCCGAGTCCGGCGCACTGGCTCGGCGCCGACGCACTCGGCCGCGACACGCTCAGCCGGATGATCTTCGGCGCGCGCACGGCGCTGCTCGGCCCCCTGCTGGTCGTCATCGCGTCCACGCTGCTCGGCATCGTGCTCGGACTGGTCGCCGGCTGGCGTGGAGGCTGGCTCGACGCCACGCTCGCCCGCGTCTTCGACGTGCTGTTCGCGTTCCCGTCACTGCTCATCGCGATCATGGCGGTTGCGCTGTTCGGCAAGGGGCTGGTGGCCCCGGTGATCGCGATGAGCATCGCGTACTCGCCGTTCGTGGCGCGGCTGACGCGCCAGCTCGTCGCGACCGAGCGGTCCCGCCCCTACGTCTCGGCGTACCGGGTGCAGGGGTTCGCCGGCTCGTGGATCGCGGTGCGTCGGGTGCTGCCCAACGTCGCGCCGACCGTCGGCGCGCAGTCCACGCTGAACTTCGGCTACGTGCTCGCCGAGCTCGCCGGCCTGTCGTTCCTCGGTCTGGGCGTCCAGGCGCCGACGGCCGACTGGGGCGCGATGATCAACGAGGCCCAGGCCGGGGTCGCCGGCGGGTACTTCCTGCCCGCGATCGTGCCCGCCGTCGCCGTGGTGATCGTCGTGGTCGCCGTGAACGTGATCGGCGAGGAGCTCTCGGACCGGATCGGTGGAAGGAACCTCCCATGACCCTGCTCGAGATCTCCGGGCTGACCCTCGACCTCCCTTCGCCGGCGAAGGGCGCGAAAGGCAAGCGCCTGCTGGACGGCATCGACCTCGCGGTGGCCGACGGCGAGACCGTCGGGCTGGTGGGGGAGTCCGGCTCCGGCAAGTCCGTCACGTCGCGCACGGTGCTCGGCCTCCTGCCCGATCGGGCGGAGACGACCGGCGCCGTGCGGCTGGACGGCACGGACGTGCTGACCGCGAGCCGCGCCGGGCTGCGGAGACTGCGTCTCACGACCGCCGCGATGGTGTTCCAGGACCCGCGCGCCGGGATCAACCCGATGCGCACGATCGGCGACCACCTCACGGAAGCCCTGCGGCTCGGCGAGGGGCGTCCGGCGGCGGAGGCCCGTGCCCGTGCCGTCGAGCTGCTGGAGGCGGTGCACCTGCCGCATCCCGAGCAGCACCTGCGGCAGTACCCGCACGAGTTCTCCGGCGGGATGCTCCAGCGCGTGATGATCGCGGGCGCGCTGGCCGGGTCGCCGAAGCTGCTGGTCTGCGACGAGCCGACCACCGCGCTCGACGTGACGACGCAGGCGCAGATCCTCGACGTGCTCGCCGAGCAGCGCGACCGGCGCGCGATGGGGATGCTGTTCATCACCCACGATCTGACCCTCGCCGCGGCCTTCTGCGACCGTGTCTATGTGATGCGCGAGGGGAAGGTCGTCGAGCAGGGCCAGGCGGCCCGCGTGCTCCGTCAGCCGGTGAACCCGTACACGCAGCGCCTGGTCGCGGCGACGCCGACCATCGAGGTCACCGGGGACGAGCCGCGCGAACGCACCGCAGCCGGCGCGCCTCCTGTGCTGGACGTGCGCGACCTCGCCAAGACCTACCAGGTGCGCGGCCGGGGGCCGGTCCGCGCGGTCGCCGGCGCCACCATCGCGATCCCGTCCGGCGAGGCGCTCGGCGTCGTGGGGGAGTCCGGGTCCGGCAAGTCGACGCTGGCCCGCATGATCGTCGGCCTCGAGCAGCCGGACGCCGGGACGGTCGAGATCGACGGCGTCGCCCAGGCCGGGCGGCCGCGCACGCGCACCGACCGGCTGCGGCACGCGCGACGCGTGCAGATGGTGTTCCAGGACCCGTACCTCTCGCTCGACCCGCGGATGACCGCCGGCCGGGCCGTGGAGGAGGCGCTGCGCCTCCACCACCCGGGCCTGAGCGCCGCGGGCGCCCGCTCGCAGGTGCTCGAACTGCTCGGCCAGGTCGGGCTGGTGGAGGCGCACGCGCAGGCCCTACCGCGCACGCTCTCCGGCGGCCAGCGGCAGCGGGTCGCCATCGCCCGCGCGCTCGCGATCGAGCCGGCGCTGCTCGTCATGGACGAGGCGACCAGCGCGCTCGACGTCTCAGTGCAGGCACAGGTGCTCGAACTGGTCGCCGACCTCCGGCGCGAACGCGGGCTGACGGTGCTGTTCATCAGCCACAACCTCGGCGTCGTGCGCACGGTCTGCGAGCGGACGGTGGTGATGCGCTCGGGCGAGATCGTCGAGAGCGGCGCGACCGTCGACCTGCTCTCGGACCCGCAGCATCCGTACACCCGCCTGCTGCTCGACTCGGTGCCGCGGGCGGAAGCCGACCCGGTCGCCTGAGCGGCCCCCGCACCCTCCCGACTCCCTCTCACGACAGGACTCCCATGCCCCACACGACCGTCTTCGAACGGCACGCCCCCTCCGACTCCGCCATCGCGCACCTCCTGGAGGGCAGCGAGCACGGCTCGTTCTGGATCGCGGACGCGCCGAGCGCCCGCCGCCCCGCCGTCGAGGAGCCGCTGCGCGCCGACCTCGCAGTGGTGGGCGGCGGCTACCTCGGGCTCTGGGCCGCGCTGCTCGCCAAGCAGGAGCACCCCGGGCGGCGGGTGGTGCTGCTGGAGGCCGAGCGGATCGGCTGGGCGGCCTCCGGGCGCAACGGCGGGTTCTGCGAGGCCAGCCTCACGCACGGCGAGGTCAACGGCCGCGGCCGGTTCCCGAAGGAGTTCGACCGCCTCCAGCAGCTCGGCCGCGAGAACCTCGACGCCATCGAGCGGACGCTCGCCGAGTTGCGCGTCGACGCCGACTTCGAGCGCACCGGGCTGCTGAACGTCGCGGTCGAGCCGCACCAGGTCGCCTGGGCCGAGGAGGCCGCGGCCGACGGCGATGGGGAGTTCCTGGACGCCGAGGCCGTGCGCGACGAAGTGGACTCGCCGACCTACCTCGCCGGAGTCTGGAACCGCCGCGACGCCGCGCTCGTGCATCCCGCCAAGCTGGCCCGCGGCCTCGCCGACGCCTGCGAGGCGCTCGGCGTCGAGCTCTACGGGGGCTCGCCGGTCGGCGCCGTGGAGACGGACGGCTCCGGCCCGGTGCGCCTGCCGGTGAACGGCACGGTCGTGACGGCCGACCGCGTCGTGCTGGCGACCAACGTGTTCCGGTCGCTGCTGAAGCGCAACCGGCTGATGACCGTCCCCGTCTACGACTACGTGCTGATGACCGAGCCGCTCAGCGATGCCCAGCTGGCCGACATCGGCTGGACCAACCGGCAGGGCCTCAGCGACATGGCCAACCAGTTCCACTACTACCGGCTCTCCCGCGACAACCGGCTGCTGTTCGGCGGCTACGACGCCGTCTACCACTACGGCCGCCGGGTGGAGCCGGGCTACGAGGAGCGCCGGGCGACCTTCGAGCGGCTGGCGGGCCACCTGCTGACCACCTTCCCGCAACTGGAGGGCATCCGGGCGACGCACCGCTGGGCCGGCGCGATCGACACGTGCAGCCGGTTCTGCGCGTTCTACGGCACGGCGCGGAAGGGCCGCGTCGCCTACGCCAGCGGGTTCACCGGGCTCGGCGTGGGGAGCACCCGGTTCGCCGCGCGCGTGCTGCTCGACCTCCTGGGCGGGACGCCGACCGAGCTGACCGAGCTGAAGATGGTCAGGAGCAAGCCGAGCCCGTTCCCGCCGGAGCCGCTGGCGAGCACCGGAATCAACCTCAGCCGGTGGGCGCTCAACCGCGCCGACCACAACGAAGGACGCCGCAACGTCCTCCAGAAGACCCTGGATGCGGTGGGGCTCGGCTTCGACTCGTAGCGCGAGCCGACACCGGACCCGTAGTGTCTTCTCGAGGGCTTCTCCGCCCCGATCACCCCAGGGCCACGACCCCGTCACTGTAGGAATAAGGAGCAACATGAGCTACGCCGTGACCAATCCCGCCACGGGCGAGACGGTCAAGACCTTCGACACGATCACCGACGCCGGCCTCCAGGCCGCGATCGCGTCGGCCGAGAACGCGTACCGCACCTGGTCGAAGACGACCACGGTCCAGGAGCGCGCGGCCCTGGTGCGCCGCGTCGGTGAGCTGCACGTCGAGCGCCGCCAGGAGCTGGCCGACATCATCGTGCGCGAGATGGGCAAGCCGGTGGAGCAGGCGCTCGGCGAGGTCGACTTCGCCGGGGCGATCTACGAGTACTACGCCGACCACGCGTCGGAGTTCCTGAAGGACGAGCCCATCACGCTGCTCGACGGCGCCGGCTCCGCGGTCGTCCGCCGCTCGGCGCTGGGCGTGCTGCTCGGCGTCATGCCGTGGAACTTCCCGTACTACCAGGTCGCCCGCTTCGCCGGCCCGAACCTGATCATCGGCAACACCATCCTGCTCAAGCACGCCGAGCAGTGCCCGGAGTCGGCCGCCGCCATCGAGCGGATGTTCCTGGATGCGGGCTTCCCGGAGGGCGCGTACGTCAACATCTACGCGTCGCACGACCAGATCGAGACGGTCATCGCCGACCCGCGCGTGCAGGGCGTCTCGCTGACCGGCTCGGAGCGCGCGGGCGCCGCCGTCGCCGAGATCGCCGGCCGCAACCTCAAGAAGGTCGTACTGGAGCTGGGCGGGTCCGACCCGTTCATCCTGCTGTCGACCGACGACCTGGACGCGACCGTGCAGAACGCGGTCGACGCCCGCCTCGACAACAGCGGCCAGTCCTGCAACGCGGCCAAGCGCTTCGTGGTCGCTGACGACCTGTACGACTCGTTCCTGGCGAAGTTCACCGCCAAGCTCGCCGAGGTGGAGGCCACCGACCCCACCAGCGAGTCCTCGGCGCTCGGCCCGCTCTCGTCGCTGCGCGCGGCGGAGGGTCTGGACGAGCAGGTGCAGCGCGCCGTCGCCAACGGCGCGACCCTGGTGCGCGGCGGCGGCCGCGACGGCGCGTTCTTCGAGACGACCGTGCTCACCGACGTCACCCCGGAGAACCCGGCCTCCAAGGAGGAGTTCTTCGGACCCGTCGCGCAGGTGTTCCGCGCGAAGGACGAGGCGGACGCCGTGCGCATCGCCAACGACACCCCGTTCGGCCTGGGCTCGTACCTCTACACGACGGACGAGGAGCAGGCCCTCCGGGTCGCCGACCAGATCGAGGCCGGCATGGTCTTCGTCAACGTCGTGCTCGCCGACGGCGCCGAGCTGCCCTTCGGCGGCGTGAAGCGCTCCGGCTCGGGTCGTGAGCTCGGCCGCTTCGGCGCCGACGAGTTCGTGAACAAGAAGCTCATCCGCATCGGCGGCTGACGCTCTCGGACGCGTGAGGCGGCCGGTCGCATTTCGTGCGGCCGGCCGCCTTCGTCGTGCCGGCGGTAGACCGCTCGGTCTTGACACTTCCTCACCATCGGCGGGACCCTTGGCCCGTGCAAGAGCTGCCGATCGTCTACTGCCGCGGGTATGCCGGCCCGACCAGTCAGATCGACTCCACGGTCAACGATCCCTTCTACGGCTTCAACGAGGGCGCCACCCACACCCGGGTCAACGGGGACGGCGACCCGATGTTCTACCAGTTCGAGGGTCCGCTCCTGCGGCTGCTGGGGGAGCGCGCCTACCAGGTGCTCGTGCGCGGCAGCCAGAAGGAGCTGCTCGCGACGGCCGCCGACGGCTCGCTGCCGCAGAAGTCCATCTGGATCCACCGCTTCTACGACGAGGCCGCCACCACCTACGCCGCGCCGACCCCGCGCAGCGGCAACCTGTTCGACCGGGCGATCACCTGGACGGAGGACCTCGTCCGGGAGCACACCAGTGCGCAGGGCTTCGACATCGAGCAGGCGGCGCGCGAGCTGTACGACCTCGTACTGCTGGTCCGCGAGAAGACCGGCGCGTCCAAGGTCTTCCTGGTCGCGCACTCGATGGGCGGCCTGGTCGCGCGCTGCATGATGCAGAAGGTGTGCGAGGAGGACGGACGCATCCCGGCGAAGGAGCTCGTCGCCAAGTTCTGCACCTACGCGACGCCGCACGGCGGGATCGTCTTCACCGGCGGCCTCCTCAACTGGCTGATGGAGACCTTCGGCCCGGCCGGGTCGGACATCTTCTCGCCGCCGAAGATGTACGGCTACCTCACGCCGGGCAAGAAGTTCGGGGACACACCGATCGGGGTGTCGTGGGATCCGCGGATCATCCCGTCGGACGTGTTCGACGTCGACGATGTGTTCTGCATCATCGGCACCGACCAGAACGACTACAACCTGGCCAAGCTCGGCGTCGGTCCGCGCAGCGACGGGCTGGTGCTCATCGAGAACGCCTACGTGAAGGGCGCCCACCGGGCGTTCGTCTACAAATCCCACTCGGGACCGTACGGGGAGGTGAACTCCGAGGAGGGCTACCAGAACCTGTCGCGCTTCCTGTTCGGCCACTGGTCGGTGCAGGTGGAGCTGAGCAAGCTCCCGCCCGCCTCGGTCGTCGCCGCGCAGCCCGACGTCTCCTGGCAGGCCGACCTCCAGCTCGCCATCCGCGGGCTGTCCGTGCTCATCACCGAGCAGAAGGCCGTGCACTACAACCCGGTGCAGCTCAACGCCGAGATCGCGCAGCACGCCCCTGGTGCGCCAGGGGACGACTCGGTGGACGCGCCGATCCCGCTGGTGGGGACGTTCCTGTTCTCGAAGGAGCCGCCCACCGACCTCCCGCCGACGCACGTCACCCCGGGGGTGGGCGACGACCCGACGCCGGCGGTCGTCGTGGACGACGCGCCTGAGCCGCCCGCGCACCAGGGCTGGTGGCATCGTTTCGTCGAATCGTTCGGCGCCGGGAACGACGAGTCGGGCCCCGATGCGGGCTCCCAACCCGTGGACATCGCGCTGGCGAACCCGCTCGATCCGACCCTCCCGGAGGTGTCGGCCTCGGCAGTCGCCGCGGTGGCCCACGAGCTCGCGACGACCGCAGCACAGAGCACGCCCGTCGCGAGCGACTATGCGCGGCTCAGCGAGGACCTCTCCCGCTACGCCCTCACCCTGCGCGTCTACCAGGTCATCACCCGCAACGGCGTCTTCGACTTCTCCAGCAACCTGGAGCAGGTCGGCGACTGGCAGGACGTGCTCATCGTCGACATCGGCCGCGCCGCGGACGGCCGTTTCGGCGCGTGGACGGGCTGGAACAGCGCCGTCCCGGGAGCGATCAACCAGCTCGGGCAGATGGCGGACGAGCTCGTGCTCACGCCCGACCCGCAGGACCGCAACGTCATCCACGCGGTGCTCGACCTCCCGGCCGCCGCCCGCGCCCTGCCGGTCTTCGGTCCGGCGGCGCAGCTCGCGTTCACCATCGTCAACCGGGACGCGTGAGGGCACCACCGCCCCGAAAACATACCGTGCGCCCCGGACTGGGGTGGTCCGAGCCGTCCGATTCGGTCTCGCGGACGCATAGTGTTCATCCGTGACTTCGACCCGACGATGGGTGACCGCGGCCTCCAGTGCCCTCACCGCCTCGCTGATCCTGACCGCCCTGTCCGCCACCGGCGCCGCCTCAGCCGCGCCCGTGCCGGCGACGACCGTTCCGAGCGTGGCCGCGAAGGCCGCACCCGCCTCCGGTCCGCTGACCGTGAATGGGACCGTGCCGCAGGGCTCGCACGCCGTTCCCCTGACGGGCACGCTGCGGGTGACCACCGTCCAGCCCGTCGTCACGAAGACCGGCGCGCCCGTGAAGACCGCGCACACCGGCACGCGCTACGCGGTCGTGACGGGCTCCGGCACGACCATCCCCGTCAGCGGGAAGGTGCCGGCCGGCGCGGCATCGGGCGCGGCCTTCGACGGGACGGTGGCGGTCCCGAGCGGCACGGCCACCGCCGCACCGCTCACGGCGCGCGACGGGAGCGTGAAGCCGCTCCCGATCGCGAAGGCCACGATCACCCCTGCCGTCGCCGCCGGTCCGAACACGCACAGCATCGACATCGTGGTCGTCAACCCCGCGGGCGTCCGTCCGGTCGACCCCACGACCTACTCGACCGCGAATCTGGACACGATCGCGAACACGGTGGGGACGTTCTGGACGAACCAGTCGCACCGCGGGACCGACCCCTCGACCCAGCTCAGCTTCCCGAACACCGCGACGGTGACGACGATCACCTCGCCGCAGGGGTGCGCCCAGGACATCGACACACTCTGGGATCAGGCGGCCGTCGCGCTCGGCTATACCTCCGCTCAGGACTACTGGAACCGGCCGCCGGCCGGAGGCGCCCACCACCTGGTCGTGCTGCTGCCCTCCGACTGCCAGAACGAGTACACGGCCGTCAGCACGATCGGCGACGGCTTCGGCTCCAGCGGCCTCATCGAGGAGACCGTCGGCCTCAGTGTCGACACCCAGCTCCTCGCGAACGGCATCGGCGTCAACGTCGGGATCGGCTCCTCCGATCTCGAGTACTGCGGACTGACCCACGGCCCCAACTGCACCTGGTTCTACGGGGGTGACATGTACGACGTGATGGGGACGGCCGATCCGGAGTACGACCTCCTGGGCGACCTGAACTCGGCCACGCGCGACGCCCTCGGCTGGACGCCGCACACCGAGACCACCTACGCGCTCGCCGCCGGCGAGACCACCCCACACCTGGCACGCCGTGCCGGTCAACGACGTGTCGGCCCAGGGCGACTACGCGCGGGTCGTCGACCCTGCGACCCAGCAGGTCTACTTCGTTGAGGACAGGGCGAACTATGCCCAGACGGCATTCTGGTCGATGGATGGCACGAACGCCTACCCGATCCGGGTCTCCCCGGGTGTCCGGCTGCTCACGGACAACGGGTACGGCGGCTCCGTCGTCGTGACAGAGCCCGACACCGGCGGCGGCCAGTTCAACCAGACGGCAGCGCAGTCCTATTCGAAGGGGCCCCTCCGCAACGTCACGGGGACCATCTCCGTCACCGTCGACACCGACTGGCGCTCGGGCACCCCCGCGACGGTCGACATCACGATCACCGCGCCGCACCCGCGCCTGCACGACTACTCCGGCGACGGGCACCCGGACGTGCTCGCCCGCAACGCCGCCGGCGCGCTGCTGGAGTACCGCGGCAACGGCGCCTCGGGCTGGCTGAACCCTGCCGCTGTCCAGGTCGGTAGCGGCTGGAACGGCATGACGGCGATGGTCGCGCCCGGCGACTTCGACGGTGACGGCCATCCTGACGTGCTCGCGCGGGACAGCTCCGGCACCCTGTGGCTGTACCCGGGCAACGGCTCGGGAGGCTGGGGCGCGCGCCGCGCCGTCGGCAGCGGCTGGAACGCGCTCGTCCGCATCGTCTCGGTCGGCGACTTCAACGGGGACGGGACGGCCGACATCGTCGCGACCGACACCTCCGGCCGGCTCCTGCTCTACCCCGGGAACGGCCACGGCGGCTGGCTGTCGACCAGCGTGATCGGCTCCGGCTGGGCCGGCATGGCCTCCCTCGTCGGCGTCGGCGACTTCAACACGGACGGCAAGGCCGACCTCGTGGCCGAGGACGGCGCCGGCCGGCTCTGGCTGTACCCGCACACCCCGACCGGTTGGCAGCCCACCATCCAGATCGGCAGCGGCTGGGGGATCATGAACCAGCTCCTGGCGGTGGGCGATGTCAACGGCGACGGGACGGACGACATCGTCGCCCGCGACACCTCGGGCAGCCTCTGGCTTTACGGCGGCGACGGGGACACGGGCTTCCTGCCGCCGGTCCGCATCGGCTCCGGCTGGTCCGGAATGAGCTGGCTGGGCTGACGCGAGCCGCCGCCCCTCCCGACTCGAAGGGCACGTAAACGCCCCTGAAACGCCGTTTCAGGGGCGTTTACGTGCCCCTCGGCGGGGTTGCGGGGGCTGGGGCGGCGGCGATGGGGCCGGGGCGGTCCGCGTAGGTGCGGCCGGTGACGACGAGCCGGAGGATCGCGGGCGCGACGTCGTAGCGCTCGGCCAGCTCGGCCAGTTGCGTGCCCTCCGCGTACGCCTCCCGGATGCCGCGGACTTCGTCGTCGCCGAGCCGCCTCCTGTGCGGCTCGGCGATCGGGCCGCCGTGCCCGGCGTGCGAGCTGCCGCGGACGATGAGGCTGACCCGCTGCTGACTGGTGCCGAACCGGCGGGCGATCTCGGTCTGCGACACCCCGGCGCTGTGCAGCCGGCGCATCTGGACGACCTCGTCGTCCTCGCCGGCCGCCTCCGCCACCCCCGTCGTCGCGCCGCGGACGACGGACGCGATCGTCCAGTGCGAGACGCCGAAGCTGTCCGCGATCGCCTGGCGGTCCTCCCCGGCACGGACGCGCTCGCGGATGCGCTCCACCTGCTCGATGGTCAGCGGCCGGGCGCGTGTCGCCGCGGTGCTGGTCAGCGGTCCGCCGACGTCCGCGAACGCGCGGCCGGAGGCGATGTTGGAGACCATCTGGTGCGAGATGCCGTAGCGCTCGGAGACCTCCGCGCGCGGGGCGCCGGCGGCGACGGCCTCCCGGATCGCGACCACCTCCGCGCTCGTCACCTTGCGCGCTTTGCCCGGCATGATCGGGCCGCCGGCCTCCTGGCGCGACCTCCCGGTCACCAGGCTCGACACGGTGTTCTGGCGCACGCCGTACTCGGCCGCGAGCTGCACCTGGCGTGCGCCCGCGGCGTACTTCTCGCGCAGCTCGCGCACCTGCGCGTCGGTGAGCGGGACGGAGGCCATGAGCCGAGAGTATCGGTGCGGGCGGGCGCGGAAAAGGCTCCGCGCATCGCGCCGCTCACTCGAACCGTACCCGTCCCTCCAGCGGACACGCGCCGTCGAAACGGCCCAAAATCGGGATTGAATCGTTCCAGATCGCGATTATGCGCCGCCTCGACGGCTCCTCCGGCGCTACCCTGGCGGCGAGCGGAACGGGAGGCGTCATGAGCGAGAACGGGCGGGGCCGGGTGGTCGTGCAGTCGGCGCAGTGGGGGTTCTTCTTCTTCATCGCCTACATCGGCGCGGCGGTCTACTTCGTGTCGGTCTCCGACGGCTCGTTCTGGGGCGTCGTGCTCGGACTCTTGCAGGCGATCGTCTGGCCCGCGTACGTCGTCTACCACGTACTAGTGCTGTTGCACGTGTGACGGCGCCGGCGTCGGCGGCGGTCGCTAAGGTTGCGGAATGGGGATCGATCCTGCCGCGCTGGTCGCCGGGCCGCGCGGCCGCCGGGTGTGCCTGGACGTCGCGACGCCCCGGCCGACCGGAGTCCTGACCGAGCCGGACCCGATTGTCGACGCCCTCTTCCTGGCGGCGTACGAGCGGGAGGGCGGTGGCACGGTCGTGATCTACTCGACCGCTGACCCCGCGGACATCGGCAGCGACGGTCCGCCCGAGCTGCCTCCCGCCCCGGCACCCGCTGAGATCGCGCGGATGCTCGCCGCGCGGCCGGTCGCGACCCCGCACGCGGGTGAGCTCCTGGACGAGCTCGAGCAGACTGTCACCGCCGCGCGTTACTGGCAGGAGCCGGACGGTCACGATCAGCTCGCGGCCGAGCCGGACCTCGCCGCCGTCTTGCGGGCAGGAGCGGATGCCATCGCGAGCGCGGAGGACGCGCAGTGGTGGGCCGCGCCCCTGCAGCCCGACGACCAGTGGTCGGTCGAGTTCTTCGACGACCGGCCGGACGATGCCCGCCACAACCTCCCCGAGCGTGACGCGCCTGCAGCCGAGACGCTGGCCCACTGGCGTCGGGAGTTCGACGAGGAGGAGGAGAGCCGCCGACGGGACTACCGTCGCGGCGACTCGCCCGAGCATCACGGCGGCTCCTGGTGGTCGGTGCCGCCGCACGGGCTGCCGACGACGACGCGTGGCCTGGCGGACGAAGGCGCGGTCGGCCTGCACCTGGTCGAGGACGGTCTCGGCTGGCGGTACGCACGCCTCACCCGCACGACCGTGCGCGCAGGGGCGCGGGTCTACGAGATCGACGGTCCAGGGAGCTGGGCGGAGCTGTGCGAGCGTTTCCCGCTCGACGCCTCGGCCTCCCGTCGCGGCGACTGGCTGCGCACCACCCGACGCGACGGCCGTTGGCTGATCCCGGACTGGCCGCGGGTGGCGGAGGAGTACGACGGCATCCACATCACCGTCCTCGGCTATCTGAGCACCGCCGGCCGCGCGGTCCCGGTGGTGGACGATTGGGCGACCGTGCTCGCGGGCTGGGACCCCGACGCGACGTACTGGCTGACCGACGACGTCATCCAGCCGACCGGTGAGCGGTCGGACTGGTGGGCCGACGATTTCCGCACCTGGAGGAGACGCTGATGGACGAGACGATGACCGAGTTGATCGTCGCCGACGCCGCCGCGTGGCGCGCGTGGCTCGACGCGAACGAGCACGCCTCGGACGGCGTCTGGCTCGTGCTCGCCAAGAAGGGCACGACCGACCCGACCTCGCTCAGCTACGCGCAGGCGGTGGACGAGGCGCTGTGCAGCGGCTGGATCGACGGACAGAAGCGCAGCCGCGACGCGACGACCTTCGTGGAGCGGTTCACGCCGCGCCGCGCGGCATCGCTGTGGTCGCAGCGCAACATCGGGCTGGTGGAGGCGCTGACCGCCGAGGGCAGGATGCGCGACCGCGGCCACGCCGAGATCGAGCGCGCCAAGGCCGACGGCCGCTGGGAGCGCGCCTACGCGCCGTCGAGCACCGCGGAGATCCCCGAGGACCTCGCAGCCGCATTGGAGGTCTCGGCCGCGGCCGCCGCGACGTTCGCGACGCTCAACGCGGCGAACCGCTACTCCGTCATCCACCGCGTCATCACCGCGCCCAGCGCGACCAGTCGCGGCAACCGGCTCGCCAAGCTGATCGGGATGCTGGAGGCGGGCCAGACGCCGCATCCGCAGTGACGCCGCACCCGCAGTAGCGCTGACACCCGAACCGGGGAGCATCGGTGCGGGCCCCCGCCCCCTAAGCTCGCTCCGTGACCGACACCGCACCGCAGCGGACCCAGTACGACCTGGTTCCCGGGATGACCGCCTACCGTCTCTCCGCGATCTTGTCCAAGGTCGGGATCGGCGTCTACGTGATCACGGGCGCGATCGGCCTGCTCTGGTTCGTCCTGAGCGGCGCGACCGTCACGGGCCGGCTGATCGTGACGGTGATCTACGTCGGCGTGTCTCTGGCATGGACCGCAGCGAGCTTCCTGCTCATGCGCCGACGGAATGCCGCAGAGAACGCAGCGGGCTATACCACGCGATCAGGCGTCCTCCACGGCTTCGATCAGGTCGACCCCAACTCCGGAGTCGTCATCCGCAGGGCAGGCTCGGCCGTCCTCACCAAGCCCGCGCGGCCGCACGCCGCGGGGTCCGGGCTTTCCATGGGGGCGGTGCTCAACGGCGGGTCGTCCGGCGGGGTGCGGTTCGAGGAACCAGCCAGCAGTACGGCCCGGCTGCGGTTCCGCATCCTGATGATCGTCCTCATCGTGCTCGTCGCCGGTGTTCCCGTCATCGTGATCGCGTCACACGGTGGCGACACCGGGTCGGCGCTCGTCATGGTCCTGCTGGTCCTCGGCGTCGTGGCCGTCGTGCTCGGCATCGTCTACGGCGGCACCGCGCTGCGCACGCGCCAGAAGATGAGCGTGGTCGCAGCACGGCGCCCCGACGCGTTCGTCTTCCTCAGCCGGCGCACCCCCGAGCTGGAGGACGCGCTCGACGAGTTGCTGGGCACGCACGGCACTCTCGGACAGTCGGTCACGGTGTCGGTCGGCGCCCTCGGCGTCGAGCTGTGGCGCGTCTCCGCCGACGAGCCGAGGGTGGCCATCCCGTGGAGCGCGATCGGTCACGTCCACCCGGGGCGCCTGCTCGTAGCCGTCAACAACCGTGAGTTCCCGGCCCGTACCGTCCACATCTTCCTGGGCGACGGCGCGCGGTTGGACGCACCGCTGCCGGTCTACGGCCGGCACGGGATCACCGTCGCGGGAGCCGACCGAGCGAACGAGGTGCTGGACGCCTTCCGCCGCTACACGACGGTCGCCTGATCGGCGGCCGACCACTACAGTTCCCGGTATGAACTCGCGCACCGCACGCCCCGACGACGTGGACGCGGTCACCACCACCATCGCGCTCGCGTTCCGCGACGACCCGGTGTGGGGTCCGGCGCTCGTGTCCGCGGACGGCGGCACCGACCACCTCCTCCCGTTCTGGCGGTTCTTCGTGGAGGGGGCGGTCGGCTACGGGACCGTCTCACTCGTGGACGGACCGGACGGGGAGGCCGCGACCGTCGCCGTCTGGCTGCCGCCGGGCGCCGACGAGCTCACGCCGGACCAGGAGCGCGACCTCGACGCCCTCCTGGTCGCGACGCTCTCGCCGGAGCGCTACGCCGCGTACGAGCAGCTCTACTCGCTGTTCGACGACGCGCACCCGGAGGAGCCCGCCCACATGTACCTCAGCCTCCTGGCGACGCATCCCGACCATCGCGGCCAGGGGATCGGTCAACGGCTGCTCGCGGAGGACCTCGCCCGGTTCGACGCGGACGGGCTGCCCGCCTACCTGGAGTCGACCAACCCGGCGAACGACCACCGCTACGCGCGCGCCGGCTTTAGGCCGGTCGACCGCTTCCGCTCGGTCATCGACGGCGCCCCCGTCACGACGATGTGGCGCGATCCGGCGAGTCGGGGCTAGACGCTTCGGCGGTCCCTGAGGAAACCTCGGCGGTAACGGTGCGCACCGGGTGCGCGTGGCCCCGAGGGAGAGACTCCATGAAGCAGAACGACCCGACCGCCTCCATCGCCGACGCCAACCGCGCGCTGCTCGACGCCCTGCCGTTCGCCGACGCGGACGACTTCGCCGACGCCGACCGCGGCTACCTCGGCACGCTCGAAGACGCAGTCATCCGCGACGCCGACGGCAACGCCGTCTGGGACGCTGCGGCATACGACTTCGTCGATGGGGACGCACCGGCCACGGTCAACCCGAGCCTGTGGCGGCAGTCCAAGCTGGTCGCCAAGCACGGCCTCTACGAAGTGGTCGAGGGTCTGTATCAGGCGCGCGGGCTCGACCTGTCGGTCATGTCGTTCATCGAGTCGGACAACGGCGTGATCGTGGTGGACCCGCTCATCTCGAAGGAGACCGCAGCGGCCGCGCTCGGCCTCTACCGGGCTCACCGCGGCGACCGTCCGGTGGTCGCGGTGATCTTCACCCACAGCCACATCGACCACTTCGGCGGAGTGCTCGGGGTGGTGGAGGCCGCCGACCTGGAGGGCCGCACGGTCCAGATCGTGGCGCCGGACGGCTTCCTCGGTCACGCCATCGCCGAGAACGTCTACGCCGGCACCGCGATGGGCCGCCGCGCCGGCTACATGTACGGCGCCGCGCTGGACAAGGGTCCCGCGGGACAGGTGGGCGCCGGCCTCGGCCAGACCACCTCCACCGGGGAGGCCGGCATCCTCGTTCCGACCGTCGACATCCGGGAGACCGGCCAGACGCACACCATCGACGGCGTCGAGTTCGAGTTCCAGCTCGCGCCGGGCACCGAGGCCCCGGCGGAGATGCACTTCTACCTGCCGCGCTACCGGGCGCTGTGCATGGCCGAGAACGCGACCCACAACCTCCACAATCTGCTCACGCTGCGCGGCGCTCTGGTGCGCGACCCGCACATCTGGTCCGCCTACCTGACCGAGGCGATCGAGCGCTTCGCCGACCGGTCCGATGTGCTGTTCGCCTCCCACCACTGGCCGACCTGGGGAGGCGACCGCATCCGGCACTTCCTCGGCGTGCAGCGCGACCTCTACGGCTACCTGCACGACCAGACGCTGCGCGGCATCAACCGCGGCTACACGGGGGCGGAGATCGCGGAGGACTTCGAGCTGCCCCCGGCCCTGGTCGCCGAGTGGAGCACGCACGGGTACTACGGGTCGGTGTCGCACAACGTCAAGGCGGTCTACCAGCGCTACATGGGCTGGTTCGACGGCAACCCGGCCCGGCTCTGGCCGCACCCGCCGCAGCTGCTGGCCGAGCGGTACGTCGCGGCGATCGGCGGCGTGGACCGCGTGGTCGAGCTCGCGCAGGAGGCGTACGACGCGGGCGACTTCCGCTGGGCGGCGACACTGCTCGACCACGCCGTGTTCGCTTCGCCGGAGAGCGACGCGGCCAAAGCTCTCTACGCCGACACCCTGGAACAGCTCGCCTACGGTTCGGAGAACGGCACCTGGCGCAACTTCTTCCTCTCCGGGGCGACAGAGCTGCGAGACGGCAACTTCGGCACCCCGACAGCGACGGCGTCGCCGGCCATCCTCATCCAGCTCTCGCCCGAACAGCTCTTCGACTCTGTTGCGATCCGCGTCGACGGCCCGCGCGCGTGGGACCTCGACCTGGCGTTCGACCTCACGCTGACCGACCTGGGCCGCAGCTTCCACCTCACCCTGCGCAACGGGGTCTTCGTGTACGTGGAGCGCGAGCCGTCCGGGGAGGCGCCGCTGCACCTGACGCTGACGAAGCCGCGGCTGCTGCGGCTGGTCGGGGGCGACACCACGTCGGACGGGCTGACGGTGGAGGGCGACCTCGGGGTGCTGAAGAAGCTGATCGGGGTGCTGGACCAAGGGGATCCCGGGTTCGACATCGTGGTGCCGTAGGGTCTCACCCCTGCTCGCCGCGACCCTCCGCCAGCGCCTCCGCGACAGCCTCCTCCACAGTGAGCTCCCGCCCGTCCGCGATGGCGGCCGCGACCACGTCACCGTGCGGCCCGGCGAGCAGGTCGTCGAGGTAGCGCTGGTGGAACGTGAACGTCGGCCCGTTGTGGAGGCCGCTCCGCTCCCGGAGGGCCTGCGCCGCGCCGGCCAGCTCGCCCGCGCGCTCGTCGTCGTGCAGCAGCGCCGCGACCGCGACCATGCCCTCCAGGCCGTAGGCGATCCCCTCCGGATGCCCGACCGCGGCCGAGATCGTGACGCTCAGCGCGAAGTCAGACCTGGCTGCCGCCACGTCGCCCTGCATCAGCTCGGTCCAGCCGAGGTGGTACGACGCGATCCGCTGGCCCACGCGGTCGCCGGAGCGGTTCGTGAGCGCGAGGCTCGTGGTGAAGTGGTCCTGCGCCTCCGCCAGGTCGCCCTCCCGCAGGGCGACGCGCCCCAGCAGCACCAGCGCCATCGACTCGCCCCACGCGCTGCCGGTCGACCGGTAGAGGGCGAGCGCCGCCTCCATCACCCGCCGGGCGCGCGCGGTGTCGGCTGGGTCCCCGGCGAGCAGGGCGAGGGCGAGGGAGATCGACGCGAGCCCCTCGCCGTTCGGGTCGCCGGTGCGGCGGAAGAGCTCGATGCTCTCGGCGAGGTCGGCGGCGACACTGCCGTCCGGGTCCTTCCAGAACATGATGGTGCGGCTGAAGTAGAGCGCGATGGCGCGGGTGTGCGGGTCGAGCTCGTCGCCGGAGGTCAGCGCCTCCTCCATCCAGGTGCGCACTTCGCCGAGGAGGCCGGTGACCCACCAGTACAGGTAGAGGCTGAACGCGAGGCGCGCAGCCCGATCCCAGTCGCGGCCGTCGAGCAGGAAGCGCTCGGCCGCGCGCAGGTTGTCGCGCTCGTCGCCGAGCCGCTGCATCCACCGGCGCTGGCCCGCGCCGCGGAGGTCGTCCTCGGCGTCGTCGCCGAGCGCGAGGAAGTAGCGCGCGTGGGCGTCGCGGGTCGCCGGCTGCTCGCCGCTTCGGGCGAGCTGCTCCCTGGCGTACTCGCGGACGATCGCCTGCATGGAGAACCGCGGCCGGTCGTCGCTGTCGTGCTGCCCGACGAGGCTGCTGTCGACGAGGGCGGCGAGGTTCTCGAGGACGTCGGCGTCACCGCCGTTCGCGTCGTCACGCCCCGCCGGCGCCGACCCGACGGACTCGGCGGCCTCCAGCGTGAACCCGCCTTCGAAGACTCCGAGTCGGGCGAGCAGCTTCCGCTGGTCGCTGTCGAGGAGCTGCGTGCTCCACTCGATCGTGCGCCGGATGGTCTGCTGCCGCGCGGGCAGGTCACGCGGGCCGCCGACCAGCACCGACAGCCTCCGGTCGAGCCGGTCCAGCAGTTCGGCGGGGGAGAGCACCCGGACCCGCGCCGCCGCCAGCTCGATCGCGAGCGGCACGCCGTCCAGGGCCTCGCAGACCCGTTCGACGGCCTCCTCGTTGTCCGGCGTGATCTCGAAGTCGGGTTTGACGGCGTGAGCGCGTTCGACGAACAGGTCCACCGCCGGCTCATCGGCGAGCGGGCCGACGTCGTAGCTCTGCTCGCCGCTGATCCGCAGCAGCACCCGGCTGGTGACCAGGATCGCGAGCTCCGGCGCGTCCGCGAGCAGCGTCGTGAGGGCGGGCGCGGCCTCCACGACCTGCTCGAAGTTGTCGAGCACCAGCAGGATGCTCCGCTCGCGCAGCGCGGTCGCCAGGTTCTCCATCATGGGGGCGTCGCCGGTGTCGCGGACGCCGAGTGCTTGCGCGATGCGACTGGGGACCCGCTCCGGGTCGTGCACGGCCGACAGGTCGACGAACACGGACCCGTCCTCGAAGTCCGCCGCAGACGCACGAGCCGCCGCGATCGCCAGCCGGCTCTTGCCGATCCCGCCCGGCCCGACCAGTGTCACGAACCGGGTTCCGGAGGCCAGCATCCCGTGGAGCTCCGCGATGTCGCGCTCCCGTCCGACGAGCCCGGTGAGCGGGATGGGCAAGCGGACGGGGTCCGCGACCGCCGGATCGGGTCCCGACCGCCCGATGGTGGGCAGCGCCGGATCGGAGTCGTCGAGGAGTGCGGTCCTGCTCTGGTCGAACCGCTCGGCGAGGAGGATGGCGAGGTCGGCCTCCACCAGCCGGGCCAGCTCTGTGGCGGTCTCGAAGTACTTGTAGGCGGCGCGATCGTCCTCACGGATGCGGTTCAGCAGGCCGGTGAGCCGCTCGTCGCGGTGGTCGGACACCTTCACGTAGAGCAGCCGCGGCACGTCGTCGGGGCACAGGTTGTACTCGTCCTCGAGCCCGGAGACCTGCTCGTCGGGCGCCACCCAGCCGTAGCGTTCCCAGTACAGCCCGAGGAAGACGTCGGACTGCTGGAGGTACGAACGATAGAGCTCCCGAGGCGGGTGCGGCCGAGCGCCGAGCTCGAACATGACGGGAGCGAGGTGCAGCCGCTCGATGGCGGTCCTGGCAGCGCGCCGCTCCGCCGCGAGCTCCTGCAGTGTCGACGACACGAAGATGCGTAATCGCTGATCGGGAGTCCGGATCACATGAGGATGGCTCATGTTAGGTCATTGTGTTGCGTCCGTGTGGAAATGTACAGGGGGCGGCCGAGCCCGTCCTACGGCTGAACCCTCCCGCCCTGCGGCGTCGCCTCCACCCCCTTCACCGGTCCGCAACGCACCTGCGCCGTGTCGCACGCAGCGGTGTCGGCGTCCATCCGGCTCTGCTGCCAGCCGCTCACGAAGTCCGCGTGCCCGGTGACCGGCGGTCCTTGGGTCTGCGGGCCGGTCGAGAGGGTGATCCCCGCGCCGCTCGTGGTCGGATAGCTGACGTGCAGCACGAGTTGCGGGATGTGCACGGGATGCGAGGCCGGGCATCCCGCGCTCGTGGAGTAGACCGCCCCAGCGCGGTCGCGGCCGTCCATCGTGTGGCCGTCCCAGCAGTTCGGGAAGGTGATGACGAGCCGGAGCTGCGAGCCGGCCGGACAGTCGTGCGGCAGCGCGGCACGTCCCGGTCGAGGGTCGGAGGCGGTCGTCGTGCAGGTCCAGTCGACCACGGAGGTGCTCTGCGGCGCCGTCGCCGTCTCGTCGCCGGCGATCAGGCTGATGCCCTCCGGCATCGTGCGCGTCGACGACGCGAGACCCGCCGGGGTCCGCCAGTAGAGCAGCGTGCGCTGCGGGACCAGGGCCGCGCCGTTCTGGTAGACGACCGGCGTCCAGTAGGCCGAGGCGTCGGCGGAGGTCGAACAGGTGGTCGAGCCGGCCCGGAGCATCGCCGCCGTGGAGGAGGCGTCCACCGCAGGATTGCCGAAGAAGTCGTGCTGCATCGACATCCCGGTCATACCGGGCATCATGATCGGATCGTTCGGGGCGGTCGTCGACCGGGCGCAGGTGTCGGTGAAGATGCCCGGGTTCGAGCCTCCCGAGGGGAAGCCGGTCGTGACGACGGGCGGCGGCGGGGCCGACGACGTGACCGCCGCAGCCGTCACGGCGGCGGCGCCGGCGGCGAGGACGAGCGCGGCGCCGAACGCGATCAGCAGGGCGACCGGGCTGCGGAGACGGGAGGTGGCGGACATGCGCCGAGTCAACGCCCGCTGTGTTCGGGCGGTGAGCGGGGAATGTAAGGAAACGGTAAGGCCGAGCCGAAAACGGCCGTGCGCCGCCGCGCGACCAGGGAAGATGGACAGGTGAGTGAGGAGAGAGGGCTGGTGCTCGTCGTCGAGGACGAGGCCGCCATCGTCGAGCTGGAACGCCTGTACCTGTCCGGTGCGGGATTCGGCGTGCACGTCGAGACCGACGGGCACGCGGCGCTGGCCGCGGTGGATCGGCTGCGGCCCGCGGCGATCGTGCTCGACGTCGGCATCCCCGGCCTCGACGGCATCGAGGTCTGCCGCGCGCTGCGTGCGCGCGACGACTGGACCCCCGTCATCTTCGTGACCGCGCGGGACGACGAGATCGACCGCGTGGTCGGCCTCGAGCTGGGCGCGGACGACTACCTCACCAAGCCGTTCTCGCCGCGCGAGCTCGTCGCGCGGGTCAAAGGCATGGTGCGGCGTGCGGCGGGGCCGGCCCCCGCATCCACCCGCACCGTCGGCGGCGTGAGCATCGACGGCGCACGGCGGCGCGTGGAGACCGCCTCCGGACGGGTCGAGCTGACGGCGACCGAGTTCGACCTCCTCGACCACCTCATGAGCCAGCCCGGCCGGGTCTTCACCCGCGAGCAGCTTCTCTCGTCGGTGTGGGGGGTCGCCGACTACAGCAGCAGCCGCACCGTCGATGTGCACATCGCCCAGTTGCGCGTCAAGCTCGGCGACGCGGCCGGGATCGTGCGGACGATCCGCGGCGTCGGCTACAGCGTCGCGGACGAGGGCTGACCGGCATGGCGCAGCGCACGCGGCTGCTCGGCTCGCTGAGCGCGCGATTCGTCCTGGTGACGTTCGCCGTCGCCCTGATCGCCGTGCTGGTGACCGCGCTGGTCGCCGTTCAGGTGGTGCAGACCGTGGAGCAGAACCAGGCGCGCCAGCAGCTCAAGGCGCAGGCGGCGGCGCTGGTGGCCTCCGGACGTGCGGCCGAGGGCAGGGTGGGCGTGGTCGGCGACCGGTTCGCCGTGGTCTCGCCCGACGGGACGGTCACCGGGGCGGCGCGCGGATCCGTCAACCAGGACGTGGTGCGCAAGCTCCAGGACGGGAAGTCGGTCTCGGCGGACACGACGCTGAACGGCAAGGACGCGGTGCTGGTCGGCATCCCCGGCCCCGACGGCGGCGGGATCGTCGGGGTGCGCAAGGTGGCGGACATCGCCGCGGGCGACGCCGAACTCCTTCGCGGCATCGTGCTCGCTCTCGCGATCGGCCTCGCTGTCGCCACCGCGGCCGGCGTGCTGCTCGCGCGACTGCTCGGCCGCCCACTGCGCCGGGTGGCCGACAGCGCACGGGCATTGGCCGGCGGCCGGCGCGGGGTCGAGATCGAGACCCAGTCGGTCGCCGAGATCGATGACATCGCCGAGGCACTGCGCACCCTCGACACCGCGCTCGCGACGAGCGAGGACCGCCAGCGCGAGTTCCTGCTGTCCGTCTCGCACGAGATCCGCACGCCGCTGACGGCCATCCGGGGCTACGCCGAGGCGCTGGCCGACGGCGTCATCCCTCCCGGCGATGTCGCGGAGGCCGGGCGGACGCTCTCGGCCGAGTCCGAGCGGCTGAGGAGGTTCCTGGACGACCTCCTGGAGCTCGCCCGCCTGGAGGCCGACGAGTTCACGATCGTGCCGCAGGACTTCGACGCCCGCGACACCGTCGGAGCCGTGGTGCGGGCGTGGGCGGGAGCGGCCGGGGGCGCGGGCGTGGCGCTCCGCGCCGACCTGCCCGGCGACCCGATCCCGGTGCACACCGACGAGATGCGGCTGCGGCAGGTCCTCGACGGGCTGGTGGAGAACGCGCTGCGGGTCGCGCCCGCGGGCACGGAGATCGTCATCGTCGGGGGACTGACTCCGCACCGGGTCGTCGAGCTCGCCGTCCGCGACCGGGGGCCGGGGCTGAGCGCCGAGGACACCGCCGTCGCGTTCGACCGCGGAGCCCTCCACGCCCGTTATCGCGGGGCCAGGCCGGTCGGCACCGGCCTCGGCCTGTCGATCGCGCGAACGCTCGTCGGCCGGCTGGGCGGCTGGATCAATGCGTCCTCGGTCGAGGGCGGAGGGACCGAGTTCCGGGTGACTTTACCTTCCTCTGACATTCCGTGAGCCTCGCCCTGATCTGCGCCTGAGACGGTGGGGGTATGAACACGAACGACGCCGCGAACGACCCGGCGAACGGGCCCGCGAACGACGAGGCCGCCACCGAACCCATCGAGCGCGCGGGCGGGGAGCATCCCACCGAGCCGCTGCCGTGGTGGGTGGAGCGGCCGGATGCCGAGGACGGCGGCGACACCGTGCCCGTGCCCGTGGCGCCCGTTCCGGTGGCGGCGACGGCGCATGCGGCGCCTGCGGCGTCCGTTCCGCCTGTTGCGCCCGCGAGTTCGGCCGGTCAGGCGGTCACGGACTCGATGAAGTCCGCTGACACCATGGGGGCGGCCGACGCCGATCGCCCCTCCTTCTTCCGCCGTCACCTGGTCGGCCTCTCCATCGCGGCCGCGGCGCTCGCGATCGTGGTGGTCGCGGGCGGGACGGCGTGGGGAGTGTCCGCTGCGGTCGCCGGGGGCGACTCGGCGGCGCCTGCGGCGATGAGCGCGGCGGCGCACGCCAAGAAGGGTGCGGCCGCCGCCAAGCAGAAGCACACCCACGGCACAGTCGGAACCGTGACCGCCATGTCGGGCGGCACCTGGACGATCCAGTCGGCCGCAGGCGCGTCCGTCACGGTCACCGTCGACTCCAGCACCGCCTTCGGCACCGCGAAGAAGCCGGCCGCAGCCTCCTCCTTCGCCGTCGGCGACCGGGTGGGCGTGATCGGAGCACGCACCGGCGACTCCGTCACGGCGACGCGCATCGTGCACCTCGCGGCAGGCAAGCGCGGCACGACAGCCGGCCCCGCTCCGACGCCGAACACCTGACCGGCGGTCAGCCGCAGAGGGACACTCCGGACGACGTGAGGATGACCGAGCGGTTCTGCTCGGCGAGGGCGTCCGAGTAGGAGCCGGAGGCGTCGGTCTCGCTCTGCCAGCCGCACCACTGGAAACCGACGCCGGCCGTCGCGAGCTTCGACTCCGGTACGCCCAGCGACACAAGGGCGGCCTTCACGGCGTTCGCCCGGCGAAGCGACAGCGCCGTGTCGGCGGTGTTGTTCGTGGCCTGGTCCTTGGACGCGGTGCCCGTGATCGTGATCACGCCGCCGGCCTGCTCGATCGACGGCGCGAGCGTCGAGAGGAGCTGCTGCGCGGCTGCGGGGTCGGAGAACGTCGCGGTGTCCTTGACGAAGTGGAGGTCGCTGTTGCGGATGACCACCGGATGCGACCAGTCCGTCTTCGTCGCCACGGCCTCCACCGGCACGGGGGTTACGGCCGGCAGTCCCGTCGCGGCCGCCCCGGAGGCCGGCTCGGGCAGCAGCGAGAGGGTCCCGCCCGCGGCCTTGACGACGGCGGTCCAGATGGCGGTCAGATTGCTGCGTGCGGGGACGGTGAGCGGCTGCTGCGCCCCGGCCGTGTCGCCCATGCCGGACCAGTAGACGGTGACGCCCTTCAGATCGGTGGGGAGGAGGTTCCGCGAGCGGAGATCGGACACCACCTGTTCCGGGTCGGCGTAGAGCAGGCCGCTGCCGGCGAAGTTCAGGGGGTCGGCGGTCTGGAGGCCGTTGCCGATGACGAGCACACCGAGGGGATGGTCGCCGAGGTCGCGGGCGGCCTGGCCGATCGCGCCGAGGAAGTCCACCTCGGGCGTCGCGGCCTTGAGGCCCGCGAGGTAGCCGCCGATCTGGGTGAGCTTGGTGCGCTGGTCGTTCTGGCAGACGATCGCGTCCTGCGCGCTGGAACCCAGCGACGTGGTGCCCATCGTCTGCGGCGTCCCCGAGGGGATGACCACCGTCACGCTGCCGTTGGTGGTCCCTGCCGCCTTGAGCTGGTCGGTGGCGCTCGCGGGCACGGCCACGGCGGGGGCGTTGGCGGTGCTGCCCGCGACGACGCCGAGGTTGCGCTTGTGCGACTGGTCGCACGCCTGGCCGGCGGCGGTCGCCGACGTGCACGCGGTGAGGCCGGCGCCCACCGCGAGGACTCCGGCGACGGCGACGAACGCGAGGAACCGGCGGGACCTCGCACCGCCCTTCATCGTTCCAGCCCCGTCGCCGACGACGGCCACGTCGGCGTGGCCTCCGGCCCCTCCACCGCTGCGGCCTCCGGCATCATCGGCACGGCGGGCGCCGGCGCGGAGGCCTCCACCACCCGGCGCGCACGGAGCTCGCGGATGAGCTGGCTCGTGCTCTCCGGGTCCCGCTCGCGCTGGGCGAGGCGGGTGGCCAGGCGGGCGCGGATGACGTCCACCCGGGAGTGGAACGTGACGCGGGCGCCGGTGTAGCGGACGGCGTCGTGTGCGTCGAGCTGGGCGGCGTGGCGGGCGGCCTCGTCCGCCTTCAGCGCTTCGGCGAGCAGCCGGTCGCGGTGGGTGCGGAGCTTCGCGACGTGCGCGTGCGCCTTCTCGACGGCGGTCAGCAGCGGCCGGGTCGTGAGCCAGGCGACGACGAAGCTGATCGTGCCGGAGGTGGCGAGCACACCGAGCATGAGGAACGCCATCAGCGTGTCGGGCGCCGTCCAGGAGAACGCGGGGGCGGTCGTCGTCCCGCCGCCGACCAGGCCGCTGAGGCCTCCCGAGCTAGCCGCGTCCATGCCCGCCTTGATCCGCGCGATCGTGATCGCCGTCAGCAGCGCCGCCCAGACCAGCAGCAGAGCGACCGAGACCGCGATCCAGCCGCGGGACATCACGCCCGCCTGCACCCGCCGCAGCAGGATCGCCGCCACGTGCGGCAGCGAGACGACCGCGAGCGAGATCCCCAGCGTGATCACGTACATCTGCAGCCCGATCGAGCCGTACTGACTGTCGTTCCGCAGCAGCAGGGTCAGCGCCTGAGCGAGGAGGAGGTAGTCGACGGCCAGCATCGCCAGCAGCAGCACGTAGACCAGGACGTGCGCGGCAGGCGACAGGTGGCCGACGCTCGGGCGGAACCGCGGGGGCTTGGTGACGATGTCTCTCGGCATGCGGGTCCTCCTAGGCGTAATTGTGCAACTCGGGGTCGCCGCCGGCGAGCTTCGCGTCGAGGCGGGCGGCGTCCTGCTCGGCGCGCCGGATGTCGGCCTCCGTGCGCTCCAGCGCGTGCCGGATCAGCTCGACCCGGGACTGCGCCTCGGCCAGGCGGGCGGAGCACTCGGAGACGTTGCGGGTGCGCTGACGTTCCAGCTCGGCGACCCCGACGCGCTCGAACGCGGCGAGCTCGTGCTCGAAGACCTCCAGCGTCTCGACGTCGACGGCGCCGCGCAGCCGCCGCAGGCGCCAGAGCAGCCGCCGTCGCAGGCCGGCGGTGGAGGGGACCCGGTATTCGGTGATCCTGTCACGGTGTCGCATCGATGCTCCCCGGTTCGGTGGATGGTGACGTGGTCGGTGTGAACGGCTGCACGGAGCCCGCGGGATGCCAGCGGTCGACGGAGGTGTCCCTGCCGGCCAGCGAGTCCGCGCGGCGCAGAGCCGGCGCCCGGACGGGCACGAGCCGCGGCGACAGCGCCCGCAGGTACGCGCTCCAGTAGACGGCGATCTTCTCGTCGGAACGGTCGAAGTGGCGCGTCGCCCGCAGCCGCGCGGCGGTGAAGCGGGCGTGGATGCGCGCGCCGAGCTGCTCCGAACGGGCGTTCCGTGCGGTGATCCGGCGGCGCAGCCGGCGCAGGTCCTGGAACGCCACGCCCTCGCCCTCCGTGATGCGGGTCGCTGCGCGGTCGGCGGGCGGCAGGGCGTCGAGCCGCTCGTCATAGGCGTCGAGGTCGGCGGCCAGCGCGTGGGACAGTTCGCGCTGCTCGGCGAGGTCCCGCCTGGACCGGGCGAGGAAGCGCTGCTCCTCGCGGTGGGCGTAGGCGTTCGCCCTGGCCTGGAGGGCGGCGACGGTGGGCGTCGGCTCGGCGCCGAAGGCGGCCTCGTCCGTCGAGTCGGTGAGCCCGCGGATCGCGGCCGGCTCTGCGCTCGACGGTCGCACGGCCTCCGCGTCGTGGCGCGCCCGGCGCTCCAGCCTGCGCCGGGCGAACGGTCCGAGGCGGAGCGGTTGGGTCCCCATAGCGGGGCAGCGTACGAAGCGATGCTGAGCGCTTCCTACGTTTCCGGTGACGATGTGCCGTATGAGACCGAACCGTGACCTGTGCCGGGGCGACGGGGAGGCCCGCCGGACAGGGCAGGATTCCCGGACAGGGCAGGATGGACGGATGGAGACGGTGCTCGAACTGCGCGACGTGACCTTCCGGCGTGACGGCCGGCACATCCTGGAGGACATCGGTTTCGCCGTGCGCGCGGGGGAGCACTGGGCGCTGCTCGGCCCGAACGGCGCAGGGAAGAGCACAGTCCTCGGCTTCTGCGGCGCCGTCGCGTTCCCCACCTCCGGCACCGTCGACGTGCTCGGGCGGCGGCTCGGGCGGGTCGAGCTGCAGGAGCTCCGCAGGCACATCGGCCACGTGAACCCGCGTCATCCGGTGCGCTCGCCGCTCACCGTGACGGAGGTCGTCCTCACCGGGATCACCGGCACGCTGGAGCCTCCGATGCGCTGGGAGCCGGCCGCCGTGGAGGTCGCCCGCGCCCGCGACCTGATCCGCACGATCGGCCTCGACGGACTGCGCGACGCCCGCTGGCCCACGCTCTCCCAGGGGGAGCGCGGGCGGGCCCTGATCGCGCGGGCGCTGGTGTCCGAGCCGCGGCTCCTGCTGCTGGACGAGCCGACGACCGGGCTCGACGTCGCCGCGCGGGAGCAGCTGCTGGAGACGATCGACGGACTGTCGATCGCCGTGCCCGAGCTTGCGAGCGTGCTCGTCACGCACCACCTGGAGGAGCTGCCGGAGACGACCTCGCACGCCCTCCTCCTGTCGCACGGGCGCATCGTCGCGTCCGGCCCGATCGCGGAGGCCGTGACGACCGGGACGGTGAGCGCGGCGTTCGAGCACCCGATCCGGGTGGAGCGCGAGGAGGGGCGGTGGAGCGCGCGGGCGGTGCGGGGTGAGAGTGCTCAGCGCAGCTCGAGCAGCAGCTCCTCCACCGGCCTCCCTGCACCCGCCGCATAGGAGGTCTCGCGGCCGGTCTCCACGAACCCGGCACGTGCCAGCACCCGCTGCGAGCCGATGTTGGCCGCGGCGACCCGCGCGTGCAGCGGCCGGCCCGGCTCCGCCGCGACGAGCAGCAGGAGCGCCGCGGTCGCGATGCCGTTGCCCCAGAGCTCGCGGCGGATCCAGTATGTGACCTCGCGGTCGCCGTCGAGGGTGAACGCCGCGACCGTTCCCGCGAAGTCGCCGTCGGCCTCCACCGCGCGCATCGTGATCGCGGGATCGCCGAGGTGCCGTCGCCACCGCGCGTCGAAGTCGGCCCGGTCGTCGGGGTCGGCGGCGGTGAACGCCGCCATCCGCACGGCCTCCGGGTCGCGCATCATCTCGAACGCGGCGTCGGCGTCGGTGTCGTCCACCGGCCGGAGTCGCACATGCATGCCGCGATGCTAGCGGGTGGCGGCCGGTAGACTCACACGCCGTGCCCCCTCTCGCGACCGCCGACGACGGTGTGCCGATCGCGTTCGAGGAGCGGGGGAGCGGCGTCCCGTTGCTGCTCATCGCCGGGCAGGCGACCGGGATGCACGGCTGGGGGCCGTTCGCGGACGCCCTCGCCGAGGACTTCCGCGTCATCGTGTTCGACCATCGCGGCATCGGCGACAGCGGCGCGGGCGACCCTGCCGCGTACAGCACCCGGCAGTTCGCCGACGACGCGCTCGCCGTGCTCGACGAGGCGGGCGTCTCCGCCGCGCACGTGCTCGGGCACTCGATGGGCGGGCGGGTGGCGCAGTGGCTCGCGGCCGAGCATCCGTCGCGGGTTCGCCGGCTGGTGCTCATCGGCACGACGGCCAGCGACCGGGCCGGCGGAGCGGACAACCGGCGCGACCCCGCCGTCATCGGCGACCTCCTGAGCGGGGACCGGGAGCGGATGCTGCCGCTGTTCTTCGACGCGGACTGGGCGCGGTCCAACCCGGAGGCCGTGGCCGGGTTCTTCGACCGGGTCGCGTCGCGGGCGGCGCTGCGCGGGCACTTCGCCGCGAGCCGGGACCACGACGCGCGGGAGGCGCTCGGCCGGATCCGCGCGGAGACGCTCGTGATCCACGGCCGGGAGGACGCGCTCACGCCGGTCGCCCATGCGCGCCTGCTGGCCGAGAGCATCCCGGACGCGCGGATGCTCGAGCTCGACGCGCGGCACGGCCTCCACCTGGACACCCCGGACGTCGCGCAAGCGGTCCGCGCCTTCCTCAGCGCCCCCGTGAGCGACCACCAACCATCGAGGGGCACGTAAGTGCCCCTAAAACGCGGTTTTAGGGGCGTTTACGTGCCCCTCGGCGGAACGGGGCGAAGCGCAGTCAGCTGAAGTCGCCGGCGCGGACCGCGTCGACGAAGGTCGCGTAGTCCGCCTCGGACTGGTTCGCGTAGGAGTGCGCCCATTCGGACACCGCCCGCACGAACGCGCCCCCCGTCCCCATGTACCCGGCCGCGAACTGCGCCTTCGGCGAGCGCGCGTGCGCGCGGCCGAGAACCACGGCGCACGACTGCGCGTAGTCGCTGAACTGGGCGCGGTTCATGTCGGCGATCTCGAACGAGGCGTTCCGGTTGCGGAAGATGCGCATGTAGAAGCTGTAGTCCTCCACGTTCAGGTAACCGAGGAACGGGTCGGACACCGCCTGCAGGATGCGCTGGCAGCCGACCACCCGGTAGCCCTGGTGCAGCGCCTCCAGCTCCGGGTCCAGGTAGCCGACGACGGGCACGACCCCGCCGTACTGCTGGACCACGGAGCGGCTGGCCTCCTTGAGCTGGAGGATGAGCACGTCGCCGGTCGGGTCGCCGAGCGCGAGGATGAAGCAGCGCGTGCCGACACTGCCGACGCCGACGACGCGGCGCGCGGCGTCGAGCACGGTGTACTGCGACAGCATCAGCGCGAGGTTCGTGGGGACCGTCGCGCGGTACGCGGTGAAGACCGACTCGATGAGGGCGCGGACCTCCGGCTCCAGTCGGGTGAGCACCGGCGGGTTCTCGACGAACTGCACACCGCCGTCGCCGCCCTCCTCGAGGGAGCGCCGGGCGACGCGCTCACTCGTGCGCTTCTCCGACTCCTTGAGGGTGCGTTTGATCATGCGCTCGCTGTCCGGGCTGAGGATCTGCCGGTCCACCAGGCTGGTCGGCCGGAAGTACCGGCCGATGAGCGTGCTCTGGAGGGCGTTCCGCAGCGAGTTGCGGTACATCGCGGCCGCCGAGACCACGATGGCGCGCAGGTCGGAGCCGCCCATCCCGAGCGAGCGCCCGGCCAGGACGACGCTGGCCAGCAGCCGCCGCACGTCCCACTCCCACGGGCCCACGGACGCCTCGTCGAAGTCGTTGATGTCGAACACCATCGCGCGCTCCGGCGAACGGTAGATGCCGAAGTTGCTCACGTGCGCGTCGCCGCAGATCACGACCTCGGCGCCGGAGGTCGGGGCCTCCCGCATGTCCGCGGCCTGGAGGGCGGCCGTGCCCCGGTAGAAGGCGAACGGGTCGGTGGCCATCCGCTGCATGCGCAACTGCACGAGGTTCGGGAGCCGGGACTCGTTCTGCTCGTGCAGGATGCCGAGGGGGTCGCGCCCGGGCGGCGGCGTGTACTCCGCCTGCGCGGACCGCGGCACCTGCGTGCGGGCCTGGCGGCCGGCGTCGTAGAGCTCGGTTTCGGTGAGCGGGGTCGCGATCGTCGTCATGACGCACCTCCTGGGGTGGCGCTCATGGTAGCTCTGTGGGCGCCGGGCGGGTAGACGGTTCCCGTTAGGTGGTCACCAGCGCTCGAAATCGCTCCCCACGAGCCTCTGGATGGCGATCCTCATCAGCCACCCAGCGCCTGCGGACAGCAGAAGACCACTGAACGTTCCAACGCCCCCCGACAGCCCGAGCACGATGAGCACAACCGGGTACAGCGTCACCTGGCTCTCGACCATGACACGTGGGTCGATCTTCCTGATCAAGAAGAAACTCGCGACGGCGATATCGGGAATCACGAAAGCAATGACGATGGCCCACAGGTGCTCGGTCCCGGCGGTTGCGCACGCGATCGATGCGAGCACCACGATCCCGAACGCATCGCGGCGGGTCACCGCGGCGCGCGAGGCCGCTTCCCAGTGCAGTTGGAGGACCTTCATGCTCTTCTGTGCCAAACGAATCACCCACGATGCTTGTCGAAGCCCCATTATGTCTGTACTGAAATCTTAGGCCACGACGATGTGGTTGATTGACCCCGACACCTGCTTCGCGAGCAGCGCATTGTTAGCCTGGACATCGTGGATCAGACAGGATGGATCGAGCACCGCAGGCACGACGGCGAGCGCGTCGGCTGGATGCGCGCGTCCGGCGAGCTGTTCGTCCCCGTCGACCTGCTGGGGCGCGACCTGAGCGGGCCGGTCGGCTGGCTGGAGGCCGAGGAGACGCTGGAGGACGTAGGCATCGGCTACCTCGCGGAGCTGTACGAGCTGCGTCAGCCGGACGGCTCATGGCTGCGGGTGCGGCTGGCGGAGGTCTCGCCGGAGCGGATCGTGGCGAAAAAGGACGACTTCGGCGCCGTCGGTGCGCCCCAGCTCTACTACCCGTTGCCGTTCCCGGCGCCGGAGAGCCTGCGGCTGCTGCACCGCTGAGCGCGGGTCTGGTGCGGCGCGACGGCCGCGGGCTACCATCGGGCAGATTTCCCGGAGGTGGCGGTCATGGCGAATCGGTGGGGCGCGGTCACCGTGCTGGCGTCGGCGCAGTTCGTGATGACGCTCGACAGCACCGTCATGAACGTCTCCATCTCGACCGTCGTCAAGGACCTGCACACGACCATCTCGGCCATGCAGGCGTGCATCACCTTCTACACACTGACGATGGCGGCTTTCATGCTGCTGGGCGCGAAGCTCGGCGACGTCTGGGGCCGCCGGCGCGCGCTCGTCATCGGCTCGATCGTGTACGCGATCGGCTCGGGAACGACCGCCCTCGCGCCCAACATCGTCGTGCTGTTCCTCGGCTGGTCGGTGGTGGAGGGGCTGGGCGCGGTGCTGGTCATCCCGGCCATCGCCGCGCTCATCGCGGACAACTACTCCGGGCACGCGCGCGTGACGGCGTTCGCCACGATCGGCGCGGCCTCCGGCGTGGCCGTCGCGGTCGGGCCGCTGATCGGCGGGTTCCTCACCACCTACGCGAGCTGGCGGTACGTGTTCGCGGGCGAGGTCGTCATCATGGCGATCGTGCTGCTGTTCCGCAACGTGGTCGCCGACAACGGCGAACGCCTGCACATCCGGATCGACTTCCTCTCCGTGCTTCTCTCGGCCGCCGGTCTGGTGCTCATCGTCTACGGCCTCCTGCAGACGAAGACCTGGGGCTGGATCCTGCCGACCCAGCAGAACATCAATGTCCTCGGGATCTCGCCGGTGCCGTTCATCGTCGGGATCGGGGCCGTGCTGCTCTGGCTGTTCTTCCTCCGCCAGCGCCGGTTGATCCGGCTCGGGAGGCCTCCGCTGCTGAACACCGCCATCCTGCGACTCCGGCAGCTCCGCGCGGGGGTGGGGAGCCTCGGCATCCAGTACACGGTGACCGCGGGCCTGTTCTTCATCGTGCCGATCTTCCTGCAGCTCTCGCTGGGGCTGGACGCGCTGACGACCGGGCTGCGGATCTTCCCGCTGTCCGTCGCGCTCGTGCTGTTCTCCATCCTCGGGACGGTGCTCGCGCGGAGGCTGTCGCCGAAGCTCATCGCCCGGATCGGCCAGTACGGGCTCGTGCTGTCAAGCCTGGTGCTGCTCGGCTCGGTGGACTCGAAGCTCGACAACTGGATCTTCGGCGCCGGGATGTTCCTGGCCGGCGCGGCCCTCGGCCTGCTCGCCTCCCAGCTCGGCAACGTGACCATGTCGGCGGTGGGCGACGACGAGCTGAGCGAGGCCGGAGGAGTGCAGGGGGTGTACCAGAACCTGGGATCGTCGCTCGGGACCGCGCTGATCGGCTCGGTGATGATCGCCTCCCTCACCACACTGTTCAGCGGCGGCGTGGCGGCGAGCAGCCTCCCGGACTCGGTGCAGCAGCAGATCGCCGCGGAGACGAAGGCCGGCGTCGCGGTCGTGCCGGTGGCCGACGTGCCGAAGATCGCGACGGACGCCGGCCTCTCGCAGGATCAGGCCAACGAGCTCTCCTCGATCTACAGCACGTCGCAGCTCGAGGCCCTGCGGCTGTCGTTCGCGGCGCTGGCGATGGTCTCGCTCGGCGCGGTGTTCTTCTCGCGCAACCTGCCGTCGAGCGTGCTGGGGAAGCCCGAGGGCGAGGCGGCCGAGGAGGCGGAGGAGGACGCGCCCTCCCGCTGACCGGTCGCGCCCTCGCGCTGTCGGGCCGCGCCCTCCGCTGTCGGGCCGCGTCCTCCGCTGACGGGTCTGGTGCCGCGCTCGCACCCGGAGCTAGCATGCGGCCGTCGGCGCCGGGCGGCGCGGCACGACGGGAGGAGACCCGCATGGAGGCGTTCCCCGACATCGCGGACCACGGTCTGATCGGCGACCTGCAGACCGTGGCGCTGGTCTCGACCGGCGGCTCGATCGACTGGTTCTGCGCTCCCCGGTTCGACTCGCCGACGATGTTCGCGGCGCTGCTCGACCGCGAGAAGGGCGGCTTCTTCCGCATCCACGCGCTCGCCGACGATGTGCGCATCCGGCAGATGTACTTCCCGCAGACCGCCGTGCTGATCACCCGGTTCATGTCCTCCGCAGGCGTCGGGGAGGTCATCGACTTCATGCCCGTCGCCGACGAGCCGCGGATCGCCACCGCCAGGCGCATCATCGTGCGCGCCGTGCGGGTGGTGCGCGGCGAGCTGACCTTCCGGCTGGAGTGCCGGCCGCGGTTCGACTACGGCCGCAGCGCGCACACGGCCACGGCCTCCGAGAACGGTGTGCTGTTCGCCGACGACACCACCAGCGCGGCCCTGCACGGGGTGCCCGCCGAGGCGTTGGTGGACGGCGACGTCGACCTGGAGTTCTCGCTCGGCGCCGGTGACCTGCGGATCTTCGCGTTCGAGACCGAGCCGCGCGGCGAGCCCCGCGACATCGGCCGTGCGCGCGGCAACCGGCTGTTCCGCGAGACGGTTGCGTTCTGGCGGGACTGGATCGGTCGCAGCGGCTACTCCGGCCGGTGGCGGGAGGACGTGGAGCGCTCCTCGATGGTGCTGAAGCTGCTCCAGTACGCGCCGAGCGGAGCGCTGGTCGCCGCCCCGACCGCTGCGCTGCCCGAGCAGCTCGGCGGCGTGCGCAACTGGGACTACCGCTACACCTGGATCCGCGACGCGTCCTTCTCGGTCTACTCGCTGCTCGCACTCGGCTACGAGGAGGAGGCGATCGCCTTCTCGCTATGGACCGCCGATCGGGTCTCCGAGGCCGTGGGCGAGAGCTCCGGGCCGCTCAAGATCATGTACCGGATCGACGGATCGTCCGATCTGGAGGAGCTCACCCTCGACCACTTCGAGGGCTACGCCGGATCGAAACCCGTGCACATCGGCAACGGCGCCGCCGACCAGCTCCAGCTCGACATCTACGGCGAGGCCTTGGACGCCCTGTCCATCGCCGAGGACCATCACCCGATCGGGCATCCCGGCTGGGTGAAGATCGTCGGCATCCTCGACTGGCTCGCCGACAACTGGGACCAGCCCGACGAAGGCGTCTGGGAGACCAGGGGAGGCCGCAAGGACTTCACCTACGGCCGGATCATGTGCTGGGTCGCCTTCGACCGCGCCATCACGATCGCCAGGGAGCGCAGCCGCCCAGCGCCGCTGGAGCGCTGGATCACCACCCGCGACGCCATCTACGAGCAGGTCTTCACGAAGTGCTGGAACCCCGAGCGGAAGGCCTTCACCCAGCATCCCGGCACCGACGTCGTCGACGCGATCACCCTGCTGATGCCGCTGGTCGGGATGATCTCGCCGCAGGACCCGATGTGGCTCTCGACCCTCGACGCGATCGGGGAGGAGCTGGTCACCGACAGCCTGGTGTACCGGTACAACCCGTCGGCCTCGCCGGACGGTCTTCCCGGCGAGGAGGGCACCTTCTCGCTGTGCTCGTTCTTCTACGTCTGCGCCCTGACCGACGCCGGGCGCCTGGACGAGGCGCAATACGCCTTCGAGAAGATGCTGACCTACGGCAACCACGTCGGCCTGTTCGCCGAGGAGATCGACCCCGCCGGCCTCCAGCTCGGCAACTTCCCCCAGGCCTTCACCCACCTCGCGCTCATCCGGGCCGCGATCACGCTGGACGCCGCCCTGACCGCTCAGAACGCCACCAACCGGAAGGCCGCACGATGATCCCGCTCACCATCGGCACCACCGTCGACGCCCCCGAGCGTCCCGCCGTCATCGACGGCTCCCGCTTCAACCGGCACACCTTCTGGTGCGGGCAGAGCGGGTCGGGCAAGACCTACGCGCTCGGCGTCGTGCTGGAGCAGTTGCTGCTGCAGACCGAGCTGCCGATGGCCGTGCTCGACCCGAACGCCGACTTCGTGCGGGTGTCGCGGACCCGGGAGGACGCGTCGGCCGAGGAGCGCGACCGTTTCGCGGACTTCGACATCCGGGTCTTCCACTCCAGCACCCGCGCCGAGCCGCAGCTCCACGCCCGCTACGTCGATCTCCGGGTGCGGTCGCAAGCCGCGGTCGGGAGGCTGGACCCGATCGTCGACGAGGAGGAGTACAACGCCCTCCTGCACCTGGACAAGACGCCGGGGCAGCACTTCGACAAGCACCGCTTCCTGGAGGCGCTCGCCTCCTCGGACGACCCGGCCCGGCAGCGGCTCGGGATGCGGATCGACAACCTGCAGATCCTGGACTGGCCGCTCTGGTCGTTCGGCCGCTCCTCGGTCGTCGACACGATCGACGAGCGGCCCCGCGTCACCGTGCTCGACGTCGGAGGCTTCGCGCACCAGGCCGAGCCGCAGGCCGCGGCGCTGTGCGTGCTGGAGCACCTCTGGGAGAAGCGGATGGAGCGCGACCCGCTGCTGATCGTGATGGACGAGGCGCACAACTTCTGCCCGCCGGAGCCGCGGAGCAGCGTGGAGGCGCAGCTCACCGAGCAGGTCATCCAGATCGCCGCGGAGGGCCGCAAGTTCGGGCTGTGGCTGTTCCTCTCCACCCAGCGGCCCACCAAGATCCACCCGAACGTGCTGTCGCAGTGCGACAACCTCGGTCTGATGCGGATGAACTCGCCGCGAGACCTGGACGAGATCGGCGACGTGTTCGGGTTCGTGCCGCAGCACCTGCTGGAGCAGTCGCCGACGTTCCGCAAGGGCGAGGCGCTGTTCGCTGGCGCGTTCTCGGACGAGCCGCAGCTCGTGCGGATCGGTAGGCGCATCACCGTGGAGGGCGGCAGCGACCTGTCGGTGGAGCCGAGCGCGGTGGGAGTCGGATAGAAGAGGAGGCATCATGAGCCAGGACCAGACCAGCAAGGACGCCGCAGCGGCGCGCGGGATCATGAACGACGTCGTCCACGGGCGGCTGTTGCACATGCCCGCCTCGATCGAGCAGTCCATCGAGGACTTCCACGACACGTCGCAGGAGTGGCGTCGGCTGTTCTCCGAGCTGCTGGGCACCTTCTTCCTGGTGCTGGTGGCCGCAGGCGGCGGGATGATGGGCCAGGCGTTCCCGAACACGATCTCGCGCACGGCAGCCGTGACCGCGCCGGCGCTGATGGTGTTCGCGATCATCCTGTTCATGGGCAAGGTCTCCGGCGCGCACCTCAACCCGGCGGTCAGCGTGGCGTTCGCGCTGCGCGGGGACTTCCCGTGGTCGCGCGTGCCCGGCTACATCGTCGTGCAACTCGGCGGGGCCTCCCTCGCGGCATGGTTCCTGGAGGGCGTCACCCACGTCTCAGCGCGCTACGGCTCCAACTACCCGGCGACCGGTTTCAGCTCCTGGGACGCGCTGCTGATGGAGACGGTGCTGACCTTCGGCCTGGTGAGCGTCATCCTGGGCACGGCCTCCGGAGCCCAGAACCTCGGCATCATCGGCGCGTTCGGCGTCGGCGCCTACATCGCGCTGGCCGGACTGTGGGGCAGCCCGATCTCCGGCGCCTCGATGAACCCGGCCCGCACCTTCGGGCCCGACCTGGTGAGCGGGCACTGGGACGCGTACTGGGTGTACATCGTCGGCCCGGTCGCGGGCGCGGTGATCGCGGTCGGCGCGGCGTTCCTGCTGCGCGGGCGCGGGGGAGGCCTCGCCGGGTCGGCGGCGGCGCAGGGCGGCCTCGACACGGCGGCGCGGTTCCCCGAGAAGGAGTGAGCGCTCCGCGACGGGACTGACGCTTTGACCGGCCGCGGACCATGATGTCCTCATGGACTCGATGGACCTCAACCAGCCGGGAGCTGCGCCGGCGGAGAGCGGCGTCCGGGTGCAGCGGGCGCTGTGGCGGCACTGGGGAACGCCCGCGGGCATCTACGGCACCATCGTTTACGCGAGCGTGGTCGCCGCGAGCTCGGGCGGCGCGACCAGCCAGGCGGACGCACTTCATGTCCTGGTCTTCACCCTGGTGAGCATCGTGGTGTTCTGGCTGGCCCACGTCTACTCCACCGCCCTCGGCTTCCACGCCGACGACGACAGCGCCCGAGCCCGCATCGTCGACTCCCTGCGGCACGCCTTGTTCGAATCGAGCGGGATGCTGGAGGCGGCGGTCGTCCCCAGCATCCCGCTGCTGCTCGCGGCGCTCGGCATCATCCCGGCCGAGGTCGGCGTGTTCGTGTCGCTCTGGCTGACCGTGCTGCTGCTGGCGCTGCTGGGCTACCTGGTGTTCCTGATCCGCGGGAGGTCGGTGCTGGTGTGCTTGACAGGGGCGGTGGTGACCGGGGGTTTCGGGGTCGTGGTGATCCTGTTGAAGACCACCTTGCAGCACTGAGGGCCGACGGGGACCGCGAGACGTGAGTCGTTGCGGAAATCGCCGGTGCGAATTCCGCAACGACTCACGTTTCGGGGTCAGTGATGCAGATGCGCTACGACCGGGAGAACGCCAGGGCCGCCGCGGCCGGCTGACCCGTCAGAAGCTCCCGATCCCTTTTCCGACCAGCACCACCCCGATCACGAGCAGCAGCACCGCCATCACCGTCGCGTTGTTGCCCACGAGCCATCCGCGGAGCGCGTCGAGCGGGCCGCGCATCGCGTCGGCGGCCACCAGATAGCCGATCACCGGGATGGCCACCGAGCTCGCCGCGACGACCACGAAGATCAGGATGACGACCGTCGTGGACCCCGCGGAGAGTCCCGCCGTGCCGATGGCGACCCCGGCACCCGCGGCCAGCAGAAGGTTCTTCGGGTTCACCGCCGCCAGGATGAACGCGAGAACGAAGCCGCGCCCTGCGGTCATCGAGTCGATCGCACTCATCCATTTCGGGAGCGCGGCCGTCTCGCCCGGCTTCGGCCGGGAGCGCCACTGCCGCAGCGCGAGCAGCAGCAGTCCCAGCCCCAGGACGATCTTGATGGTTCCGGCGATCGGCTTCGACGCGTTCGGGTCGGCCGCGGGGATGAGCCCGGACAGCAGCGTGAAGACCAGTACAGCGACGACGATGCCCAGCACCCAGCCGATCAGGAACCCGACGCTCGTGCCGCGCGCCTTCGGCGAGAGCAGCATCAGGATCGCCGCGATGATCGGTATCGGGCTGATCGCGATGCCCAGCGCCAGCGGCAGGGTGTCCCCGATCGCACTCCCCATCTACTCCTCTTTCCGTTCCTCGACCGCAGGCGTGTGCCTCGCGTCCTTCGCCGACTTGCGCTCGGCCTTCGCCGCGTCGGACTCCACCTTCATCAGGTCCTTCGTCTCCCGGAGGTCGCCGATCACCGCGCGCCAGATCCGGGCGCGCGGGTCGGAGTCCACCAGGATCGCGCGGGCCAGCAGCGTCAGCGGGATGGCGAGGATGGCGCCGATCGCGCCGAGCACGATCGCCCACAGCAGCACCGAGAAGAACGTCAGCGTCTGGCTGAGCGCCACGGCGTTGCCGACCACCTTCGGCTGCACGACCGACTGAACGACGGCGTTGACGACCCCGTAGATGACGATGATCGCGATGACGGTGCCCCAGCCTCCGATGAGGTAGCCGAACACCAGGGGAGGCACCAGCGCCAGGAAGTAGCCGACGTTGGGGATGAAGCTGCACAGGAACGACAGGATCGCCCAGAGCAGCGCGGCCGGCACGCCCAGGATGAACAGCGCTATGCCGTTGATCACGCCCTGGACGATGCCGAGCAGGGTGGTCACGACCATGTAGCGGCGGACGCTGTGGGCGAAGCCGGTGAGCGCGTACACCAGGTTCGGCTTGGTCGGCTCGAGCTGGCGCAGCAGCGTCGGCGTGTAGGCGGCGTCGGCGGGCATCAGGATGAGCATGGTCAGCACGATCACGCCGAACGTGATCAGGCCGAAGGCGCCGCCGAGCAGGCCGCTGAAGAAGTTCAGCAGCTTGGTCGGGTCGAAGCCCTGCGTCACGGCCTGGAGGTCCTGCGGGCTGATGCCGATGCTCGTCAGCCAGTGCGCGAACTGCTGGCCGATCTGCTGGAACTGCTCCTTGTACTGCGGCAGCATCGAAACGAACTGGGCCATCGCGATGATCAGGAGGGCGGCGAAGCCGGCCAGCAGCGCGAACGTCGTCAGTGCGACGGCGCCGGTCGCGACCCCGCTCGGCGTGCCGTGCCGCTCCAGCCAGACCCGCACCGGCTGCGCGCAGATGACGAGCACCAGCGCCAGCAGCGTGGGGGCGAGGATGCCGGCGATGGCGTGCATCCCGATCAGGATGACGACGCCGCCCGCCAGCGCGAGGAGGATACGGGCGCTGCGGCCGTTCGCGGCGACGGCCTCCTGGTCGGGGTCCGGCCCGGCCGGCGGCGGAGGCTCTGGCGCGCGGGTGCGGCGGCGGAACGGCCAGATCCCGCTAGTCGTGGTCATGATCGTTTCCCGCGATCGGTGTCTGGAGCGCCATGATGGCCTCCCTGTTGGTGTCGAAGAAGCGCACGCCATCGACGAGCTCGAGGTGCTGGAGCCGGTCGCGGATGCCGGGGCGCACGCGGCTGAGGGCGAGGTCGCCCCCGCGCGTGCTGAGGAAGGCCTGGACGGCCTCCCACGATTCGGCGCCGGTCACGTCGACGTCGGTGACGGCCTCCATGTCGAGCACGACGTGCGTGGCGCCGGTGTCCGTGACGGCCCGCTCGACCGCCTTCTCGAAGGAGGTCGAGTTCGCGAAGAACAGCGGCGCCGCGAGCCGGACGACCACGACGCCCGGTACGGTCGGCTCCCCGGCCGGCGCGGCCTCCAGGAGGGAGTGCTGCGGGTCGCCGTCGGCCGCGAGGGTGTCGATCGGCGGGTTGGCGGCGCGGCGCGTAACGTTGACGACCGCGAGGACGAAGGCGATCACGATGCCGGCGATCGGCCCGATGATCAGGGCGCCGAGGAAGCACGCGGCGCCGATCGCGAACTCGAACCGGTCGAGCCGCCAGAGCCGGATGAAGTCGGGGATGCCGAGCAGCGGGACGACCGCGACCGCGACGATGGTGCCGATGGCGGGGGAGGGGATGTCCGCCAGCAGGGCGGTCCCGAAGATCAGGAGCAGCAGGGTGCCGAGGGCCGTGATCAGGGAGGGCAGCTGCGTGCGGGAGCCGGACTGGTCCATCGCGGCGGTGCGGGAGGTCGACGACCCGACCGCGAAGCCGCCGCTGACACCGGCGCCGATGTTGGCGAGCCCGAAGGCGAACAGGTCGCGGTCGGGGCGGGTCGGGTAGCCGCGCTTCTCGCCGTAGGAGCGGGAGACGAGGAGGCCCTCGCCCATCGCGACGACGGTGAGGGCGATGGCCGAGGGGATGAGCGCGAGCCACTGCCCCCACGCGATGATCGGCCAGGTGAACGTCGGAGGGCCCGCCTCGACGTGGCCGAGCACGGCGACGCCGTCCCGCTCCGCGCCGGTGGACACGACCACGACGGTCGCCACGATGAGGACGAGAAGCGCCCACGGCATGGTGGCGACGAGCCGGCGGCCCACCAGCAGGACGATGAGGGCGCCGAGCGAGATGAGCAGCGACCAGATGTTCAGCGTCGGCAGCCCGGTGATGAGGCCGCCGACCTTCTCCAGGAACTCCCCGCCCGAGTTGATCTTGATGCCCAGCATCTTGGCCACCTGCGACACCAGGATGTCGAGCGCGAGGCCGCCGACGAAGCCGACCAGGATCGGCTTGGAGAGGAAGTTGGCGAGGAAGCCGAGCTTGAAGAACGAGCACAGCAGGAAGAGCACGCCGCTGATCAGGGCCTGCGCGAGGGCGAGCGTTATGTAGTCCTGGTGGCCGGCGACGGCGAGGCCGCCGAGCGAGGAGGCCACCAGCGCGGCGGCCGCGGCGTCCGGCGACGCGACGAGCTGGCGCGACGAGACGGTGAGCGCGTAGAGCACCGCCGGCACCACCAGCGCGTACAGCCCGGCGGTGGCGGGGAGGCCCGCGATCTGGGCGTAGCCGATGTTGAGCGGGATGGCGATCGCGAGCAGGGTGACACCGCCGAGCACCTCGCGGACGGCGTTCTTCGCGGTGAGTCCCGCGAGCGGCCGGATGCGGGTGCGCGACGGCGCCGGAGCCCTGGAGGACTCCGGCGCCGTCGCGGTCGGGTCGGTCACGTCGGTCACCGATCCCGTTCGGTCACGCCGTGGGCGCTGCCGGCGGCGGGGTCGGCGCGGACGGGGCGGCTGGGGCCGCGGGCGCTGCGTGCGCTCCTGCTCCGGCCTGGTGGCCGAGGGCGACGCTCTTCAGGTGCGCGAACTCCTCGGGGGTGATGGTGCCGGCGTCGAGGAGGGCCTTCGCCTTCGCGATCTCGTCGGACGGGCTGGAGGTCGCCACCTCGCGGATGTAGGCGTCGGTGCTCTGCTGCACCTGGCGGGCCTCCTTCTGGCTGCGCTCCGCCATCCCCGGCCCGCGGGCGATGAGGTAGACGAGCGCGGTGAGGAACGGCACGAAGATCAGGAAGATGATCCACAGCGCTTTCCACCAGCCGTTGAGCTTGTGGTCACGGAACAGGTCGCTGATGATCGCGAACAGCGCGAACAGGTACGCGATGAAAGCGAAGCTCCAGAAGAACAGCCAGATGATGTTCCAGAAGTTGTTCCAGAAATCCATGTCGTTTTACCTTTCCCCCTGGGCTCGGGTCCGAGCCTGGATGTGCGCTGAGAGTAACGCCGCGGGGGGAGATGCGTCTAGAGGTCGTTGGGGTGGTGAGGAGGTGAAAATAAGGGAGGGCGTTATTTACACTTAGGCCGCTCAGCGTAAATAAGGACGGCGCCGCGACACCCGTCTAGACGCCATTGCCCGCCTCCGCCTAGCGTGACCCCTGAATCGAGGGGGTACACACGGTGACCAGAGATTTCCAGGGAAAGATCGAACTCGATGTGCGGGATTCGGTGTCCGATTGGGACGCCTTCCTGCCGCCGAAGGCTCCGGAGGGCGCGCCGAACGTGCTGCTGGTGCTCTACGACGACACCGGGCAGGCGGCGTGGTCGACCTACGGCGGCCGCATCCAGATGCCGACGATGGAGCGGCTCGCGCAGAGCGGTCTGACCTACACGCAGTGGCACACGACGGCGCTCTGCTCGCCGACGCGGTCGACCCTGCTCACCGGGCGCAACCACCACTCGAACGGGTTCGCCACCATCTCCGAGTCGTCCACCGGGTTCCCCGGCTACAACTCGCACATCCCCGCCTCCAATGCCACGATGGCGAACCTGCTGCGGGACGCGGGCTGGGCGACGTTCTGGGTGGGCAAGAACCACAACGTCCCGATCGACGAGTGGACCGCGGGCGCCAGCAAGAAGAACTGGCCGCTGGCGCAGGGCTTCGACCGGTTCTACGGCTTCATCGGCGGCGAGACCAACAACTGGTATCCGTCGCTCGCCGAGGACAACCACTACATCGACCAGCCCTACCTCCCGGAGCAGGGTTACCACCTGTCCAAGGACCTCGCCGACCAGGCGCTGCGGATGCTGCGCGACGTCCAGCAGACCGAGCCGGGCAAGCCCTGGTACATGTGGTTCTGCCCTGGTGCCAACCACGCCCCGCACCACGCGCCGCAGGAGTACATCGACAAGTACAAGGGCGTCTTCGACGACGGCTACGAGGCCTACCGCGAGTGGGTGCTGCCGCGCATGATCGAGCGCGGCCTGCTGCCGGAGGGCACCGAGCTGACCGAGCTGAACCCGATGCCGCCGGGGACCTTCTCGGAGACCGACGAGGTGCGGCCGTGGGCCGACCTGAGCGCGGAGGAGCGGGCGCTGTTCTGCCGGCTGGCGGAGGTGTACGCCGGGTTCTCCGAGTACACCGACGCCCAAGTCGGCCGGATCGTCGACTACCTGGAGGAGTCGGGGCAGCTCGACAACACGCTCATCATCTACTGCGCCGACAACGGGGCGTCCGGTGAGGGCAGCCCGAACGGGTCGGTCAACGAGGGCAAGATCTTCGGCGGCTACCCGGACGACCTCCAGGACAACCTGCGGATGGTCGACAAGCTGGGCTCGCCTGACACCTACAACCACTACCCGACGGGATGGGCGGCCGCGTTCTCCACGCCGTACCGGATGTTCAAGCGCTACGTCTACCAGGGCGGGGTGTGCGACCCGCTCGTGATCTCCTGGCCGAAGGGAATCGCGGCTCGCGGCGAGGTGCGCAACCAGTACCACCACTCGACGGACATCGTGGCGACCATCCTCGACGTCTGCGGGGTGGAGCTGCCGGAGACCTACAACGGCGTCGAGCAGCGCCCGCTCGACGGCATCCCGATGACCTACAGCTTCGACGCACCTGCAGACGGCGCGACCACGAAGCAGACGCAGTACTTCGAGATGTTCGGCAACCGCGGGATCTGGCACGACGGCTGGAAGGCCGTGACCGAGCACGGCCCGGTCAGCGGCCGCGGCGACTTCCCGAGCGACACGTGGCAGCTCTTCCACAGCGACGTCGACCGGTCGGAGGCGCACGACCTCGCCGCCGAGCACCCCGACAAGGTCGAAGAGCTGAAGGCGCTGTGGCTGGCGGAGGCCAAGCGCAACGACGTGCTGCCGCTCAACGACCTCCAGATCATCGGCAACCCGAAGGACTTCGAGACGTTCATCTCGATGGAGTTCAAGGTGCCGGTGCCGTCGAGCGGGCAGTACACCTACTACCCGGGCACGAGCGAGGTCCCGGAACGGTCGGCGGCGAACACGCACGGCGTCTCGTACAAGGTGCTCGCGGAGGTCGACACCACCGCGGGCACCGAGGGCGTGATCTTCGCGCACGGCTCCCGGTTCGGAGGCCACAGCCTGTTCGTGAAGGACGGGACGCTGACCTACGTCTACAACTTCCTCGGCATCCCGCCGGAGAACGTCATCTCGGCGCCGGTCCCCGGCCCGGGCCGGCACATCTTCGGCGTCTCCTTCACGAAGGAGCGGATGGGGGAGTATCGGGAGAGCATCGGCCCGCTGGCGCTCTACATCGACGACGAGAAGGTCGCCGAGCAGGAGATCCGGACGATCCTCGGCCACTTCTCGCTGTGCGGCGAGGGCCTGTGCATCGGCTACGACTCGGGCGACGCGGTGTCGAAGCTGTACGAGGGCTCGCGCTTCGAGTACAGCGGCGGTGAGATCGTCAAGGTCGTCTTCGACATCGCCGACGACGCCTACGTGGATGTGGAGGCGCACCTGGCCGCCGCCATGGCGCGGGACTGACGGCAGCGGGTCGAGCGTGACCACCGCGCCCCCGGCCGTCCGGCGGTCGTGGCTGCTGCCGACCCTGGCGGGGTACCGCCGGGAGTGGCTGGGCCGCGACATCCTGGCCGGGGTGTCCGCGGGCGCGGTGGTCGTGCCGCAGGCGATGGCGTATGCGACCATCGCGAACCTGCCGGTGGAGGCCGGCCTCTACACCGCGACGGTGCCGATGGCCGTGTACGCGTTCCTCGGCGGTTCGCGCGCGATGAGCGTCTCCACGACCTCCACGATCGCGACGCTCACCGCCACGACGTTCGTGTCGGCGGGCGTGGTCGCGAACTCGCACGCGATCCCGCGCGACCTGGTGACGCTGACCCTGCTCGTCGGCGTGGCCCTGCTGCTGGCGCGGCTGCTGCGGCTCGGCACGCTCGTCGAGATCATCAACAAGCCGACGCTGCTCGGCATCCAGATCGGCGTCGGCGCGACGGTCGCGGTCGGTCAGCTCCCCAAGCTGCTGGGAGAGACGGACGCCCCGACCGGCGGCGGCTTCATCCACAGCGTCAACGCGGTCGTCGCGGCGATCCCGCACGCCAATCCGGTGACGGCGATCCTGTCGCTGGTGTCGGTCGCCGCACTGTTCCTGTTCAAGCGCTTCCTGCCGCGGGTGCCCGGCCCGCTGATCGTCGTCGCGGCGGGGATCCTGCTGGTGGCGTTCGGCGGCCTCCGTGCCGCAGGCGTGGAGCTGATCACCCCGGTGACGCGCGCGTTCCCGCTGCCGGCGCTGCCGAGCCTCGACCACGTCTTCCAGCTCATCCCCGGCGCGCTGGCGATCGCGGTCATGGCGTTCCTGGAGTCCGCGGCCGTCGCTCGCGGCATCCGCGAGCTGGAGGACCCGCGCATCGACAGCAACCGCGAGCTGTTCGCGACCGCCATGGCGAGCCTGCTCGGCGGCTGGTTCCAGACGCTGCCGGCGGCCGGCGGGTTCTCGCAGAGCGCGGTCAACAAGGCTGCGGGAGCGCGCTCGCAGCTCGCCGCTCTCGTCACGGTCGTGCTGGCGCTCCTGATCGGGCTCTTCCTCGGCCCGGTGATCAGCCTGCTGCCGCAGGCGACGCTGGCCTCCCTCGTCTTCGTGGCGGTGTTCGGCCTGATCGACGTGAAAGACCTCGTGCTGCTCTGGCGGATCAGCAGACGGGACTTCGCGATCTCGATGACGACCGCCGTGATCGGCCTGACCGCCGGGCTGCTCGCCGCAGTGGCCGTCGGCGTGCTGTTCACCCTGGTGCTGGTGCTGGTGGCGCTCAACAAGCCGCGCGTCCGGGTGGACGAGACGGCGGGAGGCCGCATGAGCGTCAGCCTCCTCGGCCCGCTCTACACAGCCAACGTGCTGGCGACGGAGCAGGCGATCCTCGACGCGGCGGACGCCGCCCGCGCCGCCGGGGAGGTCACCGAGCTGACTCTGGACTGCTCACCGTTGCAAGACATCTCCATCACCGTCATCCTCGCCCTGCAGAACCTCGACCAGGAGCTCGCCGGGCGCGGCATCCGACTCCGCGTGCGCGGCATCCCCTCCGCCGCGCACGCGGTCGCGGCGCGGACGAAGTGGTTCCAGCGGATGGAGGGGGAGGGACGGGTCGTGGACTAGTCCGGCTGCGCTCCCGCCCACTCCAGCACCCGCAGCGCGCGCAGCGTGTTCCAGCGGCTCGGCTCGCCCACGGCCTCCATGTCCAGGAGAGCCCGGCCGGAGTGCTCGTGGTCGAGCAGCCACCGCCCGTCGGGCCCCCGGCGCGCCTCCACGACCGAGACGGCCTCGGCGACCCGTTTGTCCGCCGGGACTCCCGCCGCCCGCAGATGGTCGAGTCCGCGCAGGAGGTCGAACGCCCAGTAATACGGGAAGCTGAACCGCTGCCAGCTCTCCTCGATGATCGAGCCGTCGCTCAGGCGCCGCATCAGACCGCGCGTCAGCAGGTACTCGTGGCCGCGCGCGACCGCCGCGTCCACGTCGGTCGGGCCGCCCGCGTCGCGGTACGCAGTCAGGCCCTCAAGCGCGCAGATCGTGCTGTGGAACGATCCCGGGTCCTGGCGGGTCTCCGCGTAGCAGTTCCAGCCGCCGTCGTCCTGCTGCTCGTTCAGGAGCCGCTCGACGATCAGCTCGCTGGGATGCCCGAACCGCGCCCCGGCGACGAGCACCCGGCCGTTGATGCACGGCTCCACCTCGCCGTCGAAGAACGCGTGATTCCACCACTCCTCGCCCCAGTCGACCTGGCGCGCGACCCGGTCGACGGCCCGCCGCGTGCGCTCGCCGTCCGGGGGAGCGCCCAGCACCGCCAGCATGAGCATCGCGTCGTCCACGCCAACCCGGTCGCGCTGGGTCCAGACGCCCTCGCCCCAGGTGCCGTCCTCCCGCTGCCGGTCGAGCAGGGCGGCGCCCCAGCCTTCGGTCTCCACGTTCGCGCGCTCCGCGGCGACGGCGGCGTCCGGCTCGTGCAGGAGGTCGCGGCGCACCTGCCAGCGGATCGAAGGGTCGCCGTCCAACAGCCAGTCGATGACATCCACGGCGGACAGGCTACCCGGCGAACGACTGCGTGCCCAGTACCGCCAACAGCGCCAGCTTCTCCGCCGCTTCCGTGCGCGGCGCGGCCGTCAGCACGAGCAGGCACTGCGACTGGTCCTCGGTGAACAGGGCCTGGCAGTCCAGCTCGATCGCGCCGAGCTCCGGGTGGAGGAGCGTCTTGTGGTCCTCGAACCGGCGGGCGACCTCGTGCCGATCCCACAGCTCCGCGAACTCGGGGCTCCGCTCCAGCAGCGCCCGCACCAGCTCGCCGGCGCGCGACTGCGGCCCCAGGGCGCCGTACGCGTCGCGTAGGGAGGCCACCTGGGCGCGGCTCTGCCGGTCGCGGTCGGCCTCCGGGTACATCGCCCGCGCGGTCGCCGGGTCGGTGAACCAGCGGTAGAACTCGCTGCGCTCAAGTCCCGTGTAGTGCGAGCGGTCGCCCAGCAGCGCGGCGGCCAGACGGTTCTGCACGAGGGTCTCGCCGAGGTTCGACAGCACGAGCGCCGGGGTGTCGTCCAGCCGGTCGAGCACCCGCTGCAGCGCGGGAGGAACGTGCGCCCCGCCGAGACGGTCGGGGGTGTTGTGGCCGGCGACGCGGTACAGGTAGTCGCGCTCGTCGGCGGACAGCCGCAGGGCGCGGGCGAGGGAGGCGAGCATCTGGTCGCTTGGCTGCGGGCCGCGGCGCTGCTCCAGCCGGGTGTAGTAGTCGTTCGACATCGCGGCGAGCATCGCGACCTCCTCGCGGCGGAGGCCCGGAGCGCGGCGGCGGGCGCCGGAGGGCAGGCCGACGTCCTCCGGGCGCAAAGCCTCGCGGCGGCGGCGGAGGAAGTCGGCGAGCGCGGTGCGGTCCATCCCACCATCATCCGTCGTCGGGCGCGGCCGAGCCAGGGATCGCGGATCCCCCGATGAGCGCTCCGCTCCCGCCTTCGGCTCGACGCCCGCAGAGTGGAGGGCATGGACATCACAGGGAACACCGTCTTCATCCCCGGCGCCACCAGCGGCATCGGGCTCGCCCTCGCCGTCGCCCTCCATGAGCGCGGCAACACCGTCATCGTCGGAGGCCGCCGCACCGAGCTGCTCGAACGGATCGCCGCCGAGCACCTCGGCATCGACACCGTGCGCATCGACACCGCCGACGCCGGGAGCATCCGGGAGGCCGCGGACTCCGTGCTCGCCGCCCACCCGGACCTGAACGTGCTGGTCACGATGGCCGGCATCATGCGCGCGGAGGACTGGCATCGCCCTGAGGCGTTCCTCACCTCCGCCGAGTCGATCGTCACCACGAACGTGCTCGGGCCGATCCGCCTGATCGCCGCGTTCGTGGAGCACCTGCAGACCCGGCCGGACGCCACGATCGTGACGGTCTCCTCGGGCCTCGCGTTCACGCCGCTGAAGGTCACGCCGAGCTACAACGCCAGCAAGGCGGCCATCCACATGCTCAGCGAGAGCATCCGCCTGCAGCTCGCCGACACGTCGGTGAGCGTCGTGGAGCTGGAGCCGCCGGCGGTGCGCACCGCGCTGATGCCGGGCCAGGAGGAGAGCGACTTCGCGATGCCGCTGGACGAGTTCGTGGCGGAGGTCATGGAGCTGATCGAGACGCAGCCCGACGCGACCGAGCTGCAGGTGGAGCGGGTGAAGTTCCTCCGCTACGGCGAGGCCCGCGGCGACTACGACCGCGTGGTGGAGATCCTGAACGGCTCCGACCCGCACGCCCGCGAGTCGGCAGCGTAACCGCCGTCGAAGGGCACGTAAACGTCCCTGAAACCGCGTTTTAGGGACGTTTACGTGCCCCTCGGCGATCTGGTCAGGGGGTGTAGGCAGGTGTCAGGTTCAGCCACGTCGCGAGCGCGTCGATCTCGGCGCGTACCGCATCCCGGACCTCCGGGGTGAACGGCTCGTCCTCGTGGATTGCGGTCACGCGCAGCACTCCCGCCTTGCGGTCGGCGGCGGCGTCGAGCTTGCCGATCAGCCGGTCGCCGTGCAGGATCGGCAGCGCGAAGTAGCCCCAGCGGCGCTTGGCCGCGGGCTTGTACATCTCCAGCAGGTAGTCGAACCCGAACATCTCCTTCGTGCGCACCCGGTCGTGCACCAGCCGGTCGAACGGCGACAGCAGCGCGGTGCGGCCGGCGAACGGGAGGCCGACGGCGGCCGGGTCCACCCGCCACTCCAGCGTGCTTCCGTCGACGGTCGCCGGCTCGCCCGCCTCGCCGACCAGGGCGCGGCGGGCGATGCCGAGCGAGCGCAGCCTGCGCTCGTCGCGCAGCAGGGCGGCCTCCGCTTCCGGCACCACTTCGATTCCGGCCGGGTAGACGCGCTCGCCCAGGTCCCAGGTGCGCTGGCGGCCGATCCGGCCGGCGACGGCGACCTCACCGCGGCCCTGCAGCAGTTCGAGCAGGCGGGTGACGTTCTGGTTGTGCGTCCAGCCGGTCGACTCCCACGGCACGGCGGCGGTGTCCGGGATGTCCTTGGACAGCGTCGGGCCGCGGTCGCGCAGCAGCGCGAGCACATCGCGGCGGAACGCGTCGTTGGCGTCCAGCCACTGCTGGGCGCGCGGCAGCCGCTCCGAGGGCCAGCGCGACATCCGGTCGAGGTGGAGGCCGAGGTCGGACACCGGCCGGACCATCGCGAACGGCGGCGTGACGGGATCGTCCATCGCCTTCACCTCGTAGAGCAGCCGGTCGGACTCCAGCGCCGCCACCAGGGTCTCCGGCCGGTACGCCGCGCCGAGGCGCGTGTACGCGATGAGGTCGGCGCTCGGGGCGATCACCGCGGTGGGGTCGAGCTGGAGGAAGGTCAGGCTCTCGGCGAGGGGCACGAGCCCGGCGGCCCGGTCGGCGTCCAGGCGTTGCGCGCGCACGGCGATCCGGCGCGCTTCGTCGCGGTCCAGGGTGACGGCCATGCCCCCACGCTAGCGGCGGCCGCCGACGACGGGGCGCTGCGGCTTACGACTCGACGCGCGACTTCTCGACGCGCGACTTCCGCCGCCGCAGCGCGATCGCCCGCACCAGCACCGGTCCGACCGAGATCACGACGATCCCGATGAGCACGATGTCCAGGTACTTCGACACGAAGTCCGCGACGCCCGGGATGTGGCCGAGGCCGAAGCCGATGAGCGTGACGGCGGCGGCCCAGACCGCGGCGCCGATCACGTTGAAGAGGCTGAAGACGCCGTGGCGCATCCGGCCGACCCCGGCCGCGACCGGCGCGAAGGTGCGGACCACGGGCACGAAGCGGGCGACCACGACAGCGCCGCTGCCGTACTTGTCGAAGAATCCCTGCGTGCGCGCGACGCTCGCCCGGCTGAACACCCCGGACTCGCGCCGATCGAACACGGCCGGCCCGGACTTCCGGCCGATCAGGTAGCCGACCTCGCCTCCCGCGGTCGCGGCGATGGCGACGGCCACGATCACCAGCCAGAGCGGCTGCGGGATGTGCCCGGTGAGCGTGAGCACGCCCGCGAAGAACAGCAGGGTGTCGCCGGGCAGGAAGAAGCCGAGCAGCAAGCCGGTCTCGGCGAAGACGATCGCGCAGATGCCGAGCAGCGCCCAGGGACCTGCGGCCTGGATGAGGCCCTGCGGGTCGAGGAGGCCGGTATGGACGAGGACGCCGGCGGCGGCCAGTGCGTGGGGGGTCATGGGGTCCTTTCGTACAGCGAGATCAGCTCGCGATGCGTCGCGATCCGCGTGGAGGTCTCGTGGAAGCCGAGAGCGGTGAGGTCGGCGACGCCGTAGTCGTCGACCGAGCCGGGGGAGGAGGCGTATTCGATCAGCCAGACCCGGTCGACGCCGTCGAACCGGCCGAGAGCGGCGGCCTGCCGCACACTGTACGCGCTGTCGTGCCAGGAGCTGGTCTTGGCGGCCGGGAGGTCGAGCGCGACGTCCGTCGTGTCCGCGAAGCCGGCGGGGTAGGTGTGCTCGGCGAGGCGGGGGCGCTTGGACGGCTTGGTCGACTCGTCGAACACGACCGCGTCGCCGGGGCGGGCGTGCGTCCCGATCGCGGCGGAGACCTCCGCCCAGTCGCTCTGATTCTTGGCGTAAGGCGTGCGCTCCGCCACGTAGACGGGGACGCACAGGGCGAGCACGAGCACACCGGCGATCACGCCCGCCCAGCGCCGCCACCGGAGGATGTCGTCCACCCCGCACGCGATCAGGAGCGCCGCCGCCGGCGCGCAGAACGACACGTACCGGGCGGTGAAGTCGGGCACGACCGCCTGCACGGCGATCAGGATGACGGGCGGCAGGAGCAGCCAGACCAGGGCGACGCCGACGAGCGACGGGGCGCGCGACTCCGTGAGGGCGAGGAACCGCTCCCCGCGAGCGCGCGCCGTCACCGACCGCTGCCGGATCGCGATCGCAGCGGCCAGGACGATGAGCGCCCAGGCCGCGATCCCGAGCGGCCAGGAGTCGCCGAACCACAGCCCGCTGAACAGGGTCTGCGGCGCCAGCTGCTGCACGGCGCCGAGGTAGGAGATCTGGTTGTGCTGGCCGATCGCGAGGACGAGGAGCGGCACGACGGCCAGCACCGCCCCGCCGACCGCGATCAGCAGGCCACGGACGGTGCGGCGCGGCGGCCGGCAGACCGCGACGATCGCGGCGTGGACCACCACGAACAGGATCGTGTAGAGGAAGAAGTACGTCCCGACCGCGAGCAGCACGCCGTAGCCGACGAACCACGCCGCCCGCGGGCGCTCACGGTCGAGCGCGGCGACGAGCAGCACGGTCAGCCACGCGACGATCGCCGCCGAGAACGCGAACGAGCGAGCCTCCTCGCCCATGTATGTGACGCGGGGGAGGATCGCGCAGACCAGGCCGGCGATGACCGCCGTGCGGGTGTCCCGCAGGCGCGCCGCCAGCAGTACGACCGCCGCTGTGGCGAGCCCGACCACGATCGCGCTCGGCAGCCGCACGGCGAACGGCGAGAACCCGAACAGGTCGCCCCAGAAGTGCAGGCCGAGATAGTAGGTGCCGTGCACGGCGTCCACGTGGCCGAGCATCTGGAACAGCGACGGCAGCGGGCGCTGGGCGGACATGATGCTGGTGGCCTCGTCGCCCCACAGCGACGGGATGCCGGAGCCGATGGCGGAGAGCACGGTCGCGAGCACGCCGAACAGCGCGGCGAGCACCGCGGGGCGGGTGAGGGACGCGGCACTCCGGGCGGGGGCCGGCCGCAGCATCGTGACAGACAGGTCGGCACCGTCCTTTCGAATCAGCGGCCGTTCCCAGTCAATCCCCATCGTCCCAAGAAAAGTCCAAGACGGCGGTGAACGCGGAATAAAGGTTTCCCCCGAGCGTTGAACTTGAGTGCAACCAACTCAACTTTAGGAAAACAGGAGATCAGGTGCCCGAGAACTTCACCCCTGAGAGCGGCAGCGAGAACTCGTTCGACGAGTTCCTCTCGCGCTACCTCGCGGGCGAGCGCGCCCGTGCCGCGCGCTCCATCGACATCAGCCGGTTCCTCAGCCGGCGCACGCAGGAACTCCTCGCCGAGGCGGGCCGTTACGCGCTCGAGCACGGCCACCGCGAGCTCGACGCCCTGCACATCCTCCGCGTGATGGCCGGGCAGGAGCCCGCGTCCGACGCCATGCGCCGCATCGGCGTCGACCCGACCGCGGTCGCCGACGCCGCCGAGCAGCGCCTCCCCGCCTCCGGCGAGTCCATCGACGCTGACGGCGCCGCGATCACGGCGTCCGCCCAGCGCGTGCTGTTCCACGCCTACCAGGTGGCCCGCGCCTCCGGTGCGACCTACATCGACCCTGAGCACCTCTTCTTCGCTCTCGTGATCGGTCAGGACGCGCCCGCCGGGCAGGTCCTCCAGGCCGCCGGCGTCACCCCGGACGCCCTCACCAACGCCATGCGGCAGTCCGCCACGGTCGGCGCGGGAGCCCAGGAGGCCGCAGAGCCGGCCGGCGACTCCGAGACCCCGATGCTCGACCAGTTCGGCACCGACCTGACCGAGCTCGCGCGCGACGGCAAGCTGGACCCGGTCATCGGCCGGCTCGACGAGATCGAGCAGACCGTCGAGATCCTCTCCCGCCGGACCAAGAACAATCCCGTCCTGGTCGGCGAGGCCGGCGTCGGCAAGACCGCGATCGTGGAGGGCCTGGCCCGCGCGATCGTCGCCGGCGAGGTGCCAGAGCAGCTGCTCGAGAAGAAGGTGGTCGCGCTCGACCTCGCCGGAATGGTCGCGGGCACCCGCTACCGCGGAGACTTCGAGGAGCGGCTCACGAAGCTCATGGACGAGATCAGCGCGGGCAAGGACGAGCTGATCGTGTTCGTGGACGAGCTGCACACCGTGGTCGGCGCCGGAGGCTCCGGCGAGTCCGGCGGCATGGACGCGGGCAACATCCTCAAGCCGCGCCTGTCGCGCGGCGACCTCCACCTGGTGGGGGCCACCACGCTCAAGGAGTACCGCCGCATCGAGAAGGACCCGGCGCTGGAGCGCCGCTTCCAGCCGGTGATGGTCGGCGAGCCGAGCGTCGAGGACGCCGTGCTCATCCTGGACGGCCTGCGCGCCGCGTACGAGGAGCACCACGCCGTCACGTACACGCCGGAGGCGATCCGCGCGGCGGTGGAGCTGTCCAACCGCTACATCTCCGACCGGTTCCTGCCCGACAAGGCGATCGACCTGATCGACCAGGCCGGCGCCCGGCTGCGGCTGTCGCTCGGCAAGCGCGTCGACGCGTCCGAGCTGATGCAGCGCCTGGCGACCCTGGAGTCCGAGAAGAACTCCGCCGTCGCCGCCGAGCACTACGAGGAGGCGTCCCGCCTGCGCGACGAGATGGAGGCCGTGCAGCACGGGATCGACGAGCTCGGGAAGGCCCCGCGCCACGCCGCAGAGGCGGTCGTGGACGAGGTCGAGATCGCGGCGATCGTCTCCCGGGCGACCGGCATCCCGGTGTCCCGCATCGGCGACGCCGACCGCGAGCGCCTCGCCGCGCTGGAGTCGGAGCTGCACGCGCGCGTCATCGGCCAGGACGACGCCGTGACCGTCGTCGCGAAGGCCGTGCGCCGCAACCGCACCGGCCTCGGCGACGAGCGCCGCCCGGTGGGCTCGTTCCTGTTCCTCGGCCCGACCGGCGTCGGCAAGACCGAGCTGGCCAAGTCGCTGGCGGAGTCGCTGTTCGGGGACGACAAGGCGATGATCCGGTTCGACATGAGCGAGTTCGGCGAGCGCCACACTGTCGCCCGTCTGGTCGGCGCCCCTCCCGGATACGTCGGCTACGACGAGGCCGGCCAGCTCACCGAGCGCGTGCGCCGCAACCCGTACTCGGTGGTGCTGTTCGACGAGATCGAGAAGGCGCACCCCGACGTGTTCAACCTGCTGCTGCAGGTTCTGGACGACGGTCGCCTGACCGACGGCCAGGGCCGAACGGTCGACTTCCGCAACACGGTCGTCATCATGACCTCCAACCTGGGCTCGGAGTTCCTGGCCTCGCGCAGCGGCGCCCTCGGCTTCGTGCCGGTCGGCTCGGGCGGGTTCGCCTCCGACAAGGACATCCGCGACCGGGTGATGGGCAAGCTTCGGGAGGCCATGCGTCCCGAGTTCCTGAACCGCATCGACGAGATCGTGCTGTTCCGCAAGCTGGACGCCGAGCAGCTCCGCGACATCGTCCGCCTGCTGCTGCAGGCGACGGCGGCCCGGCTGGCGCACCGGTTCATCGGCTTCGAGGTGACGGACGCGGCCGTGGAGTGGATCGCGGAGGCCGGCTACGAGCCGGAGTACGGCGCCCGTCCGCTGCGCCGCGTCATCCAGCGCGAGGTGGACGACCGGATCGCCGAGCTGATGGTGGCGGGCAGCGTCGCGGACGGCGGGACCGTCCTGGTCGACGCCGTCGACGGGGCGCTGCAGGTGCACCCGCGGGCGGTGTACGCGGCGGCGGCGTAGTCGCGCGCAGCGGTGAGAGGCGCCGGCTCCTTCGAGGGCCGGCGCCTTTTCGCATCCCCTTCCTGAAAGTCCCCATAGGGGTACAGTGCATGTCTCAACCCGTCCCACAGCAGACCCTGGAAGCGTGGACCCGTGCCCAACCCGGACAGATTCCCAAATTCCCCGCGCCTGCAGGCGATCGACGAGCGTATCGAGCCCCCTCAAACGGTTCGAACTGCGTACTCCGCGCTCCCGAAACGCCGCGATCGTGCAGTGGGTGGCGCTCGCGCTCGTCGCTGCGGTGCTCTCGACCTTGTTCTTTCTTCCGGGTTTCCTGGGAGCCGGCGTAGCGGCCGCTGCGGGCATCAGCGACTTCAACAAGCTGCCGGCCGACCTCAACATCGGGCAGTTCGCGCAGAACTCCACCGTGTACGCCAAGCAGGGCGGCAACGACGTCCCGATCGCGCAGTTCTACGCCCAGAACCGCAAGGACGTCGCGTGGGCCCAGGTCGCGAACGTCGCCAAGGACGCCGCCACCTCCGCCGAGGACCCCCGGTTCTACAGCGAGGGCGCCGTCGACCTGTTCGGCACGGTGCGCGGCGCGCTCTCCACCGTCGTCGGCGGGGGCGTGCAGGGCGGGTCCTCCATCACCCAGCAGTACGTCAAGAACGTCGAGGTCGAGCACTGCGAGGGCCTCACCGACCAGAAGAAGGTCACAGCCTGCTACAACGACGCGGCGGGCGTGACCCTGCAGCGCAAGATCCAGGAGATGCGGTACGCGGTCGGCCTGGAGAAGAAGTACAGCAAGCAGGACATCCTGCTCGGCTACCTCAACGTCGTCGGGTTCGGCGGCCAGGTCTACGGCATCGAGGCCGCGTCGGAGTACTACTTCAACACCACCGCCGCCCAGCTGACCCTCCCGCAGGCGGCGACCCTGATCGCGATCGTCAACAACCCGTCCAACCTGCGCATCGACGAGGCGAACAACAAGGACAACGGCGCCGCGAACGGCTACAAGCTCACCAAGGCCCGGCGCGACTACGTTCTCGACCGCATGTACGTGAACCACAAGATCTCGCTCGCCGACCGGGATGCCGCCAAGAAGACCCCCATCCAGCCGACGATCACGTCGACGCCGTCGGGCTGTGCCATCGCCCAGAACGTCAACGCCGCATACTTCTGCGACTACGTCCGCGACGTCATCCTCAACGACCCGGCGTACGGCAAGACCAGCGCCGACCGCTGGACGACGCTCAACCGCGGCGGGCTCAAGATCTACACGACCCTGAACCTCGACCTCCAGGGCGCGGCCCAGCAGGCGATCTCCAAGTACGTCCCGTCGTCGCGGCCCGACATCGACGTGGGCGCGACGAACGTGTCCGTCGAGGTCGGCACCGGGCGGATCGTCACGATGGTGCAGAACAAGACCTTCAACAACACAGACCAGCCGCAACCCGGCACGACGGCGGTGAACTACAACACCGACGAGGCCTACGGAGGCTCGCAGGGCTTCCAGACCGGTTCGACGTTCAAGGCGTTCGACCTCGCCGGCTGGCTGGAGGGCGGCCACAGTCTGTACGAGACGATCGACGCCTCCCAGCACACCTTCCAGATGTCCGACTTCTCCAGCACCTGCGGGACGGTCTCCGGCCCGCCGTGGCCGGTGTCCAACGACGAAGGCTCCGCGAGCCGGCTGTCGGTGATGCAGGCGACGGCGCAGTCCGTCAACACGGCGTTCGCCAAGATGGCCACCAAGACCGACCTCTGCTCCATCCTCAAGGCGGCGCAGAGCCTCGGCGTGCACCCGGCCAAGACCGGCGCGCAGCTCAACTCGTACCCGTCGATGATCCTCGGCACGAACAACATCGCGCCGCTGACCATGGCGACGGCGTACGCGGGCATCGCGAACGGCGGCACGGTGTGCACCCCGATCGCGATCGACAAGGTGATCAACGCCGACGGGACCCCGCACAAGGTGAGCCCGTCGACCTGCACGCAGGGCCTCCAGAAGAACATCGCGTCCGGCATCACCTACGCCCTGCAGGGCGTCATGCGCGGCGGCGGCACCGCGGCCAGCGCGAACCCGTACGACGGCACCCCGATCATGGGCAAGACCGGAACGACGGACGACTCGCTGCAGAACTGGATGATCACCTCCACCACGAAGGTGGCGCAGGCCACCTGGGTGGGCAACGTGTCCGGGTCCGTCCCGCTGCGGAGCCTCGACTTCAACGGCATCGGCGGCGGCAACGTCAAGTTCTCGATCGCCAAGCCGATCCTGAAGGCGCTCGACTCCTTCTACGGCGGCGACTCCTTCCCGAAGCCGGACAGCTCGGTGCTGTACGGCAGCCAGGTGACCGTGCCCGACGTGAGCGGCAAGACGCCCGACCAGGCGACGTCGCTGCTGCAGGGGCTCGGGCTGACGGTGACCGTCGACCAGACACCGGTCCCCAGCGACCAGCCGGCCGGCACCGTCGCGGGCACGAACCCGTCGTCGGGCTCCACCGTGGACGGCGGATCGAGCATCACCATCCAGATCAGCTCGGGTCAGAACACCTCGACGCCGGGGCCGAGCACCACGCCGACGCCGCAGCCGACCGGTGGCCTCCTCGGTGGAGGAACCGGCGGCGGCAAGGGCGGCGGCGGCGGAGGCAACGGCGGCTAAGCCGGGACGCGGTCCAGGGCGGGCGTGACCCGACGCCCGCCCGGCCACGCGTCGAGCACCCGCTGGCGCAGTGCGTTCGACCGCTCGGCGAACGCACGCTGCCGGCGCACGTACTCGGCTTTGCCCTCGGCGGTCTCGATCCGCACGGGCTCCGCGCCCCACGGCCGCATGTCGTAGGGGGAGGCCTGCATGTCGAGCAGCCGGATGTCGCGGGCGAGCTCGAACGCGTCGAGCAGGACCTCGCCGGGGACGAGCGGGCCGAGCTTCATCGCCCACTTGTAGACGTCCATTCCGGCGTGCAGGCAGCCGGGCTGCTCCAGCTCCGGCTGCGACTCACGGGTCGGTGCGAAGCGGTTGCGCGGGACGGCCTCCGGCGTGAAGAAACGGAACGCGTCGATGTGCGTGCAGCGCAGCTCTGCGGCCTCCACCACGGCGTCGGTGCCGCCCTGGCCGAGCCGCAGCGGGACGTCGTGGCGGTGCTCGTCCTGCCGGTAGACCATCGCCCACTCGTGCAGCCCGAAGCAGCCGAAGGCTCCTGGCCGCGCGGCGGTGGAGCGGAGGATGCGCTCGATCGTGGTGAGCAGCGGCGCCTTCTCGCGCTCCATCGCGGCGCGGTCGACGACGAGGCCGCCGTGCGTCTCGCCCGCGGTGTACCAGCGCCAGGACGCGCGCGGGTCGCCCGCGGCCTCCAGGAGCTCCACGCCGGCGCCGGGATGCCAGCGACGCAGCACCGACGGCGAGTAGGCGTAGTACGTGAAGAGGAAGTCCTCGATCGGGTGCTTCTCGCCGCGGGAGGCCCGGGCGCGGTGACCGGCCGTGAGCGCGTCGGCGCGCTCAGCGTGCGCGGCCTCGCGGGCGCGCCAGTCGGCGGCGGGGAGCGGGAGAGTCACCAGACGAGGATACGTGGCGTCAGCCGAGCGACTCCAGCGGGTTGTGCAGCAGCTTGCCCGCGACTCCGCGATCGACGATCCGCCTCGCCGCGGTGTCCGGCTTGCGCTCGGCCTGGTCGGTCACGCACGCCGTGAACTCGGCGGCCAGGCTGAGCCGCGGGAACGCGGCGACGACCTCCCGGCGGAACTCCACCGGCAGCACGTCGGGCCGCACGCCGGAGATGTCGAGTGCGGTCGCGACCTCCAGCAGGTGGCCCTCCGGATCGACGGCCGGGTCGACCTGCGGCCAGTTGTGCCGCACGATCACCTCGTGCGCGCGGGTCCGGCGCGCGGCCGGCCAGCCCGCGCCCGCGGTGAGCGCCTTCGCGACCTGGCCGCCGGCGTCCTCGTAGGCGAGGGTGTGGTTGTCGAACGCGGGCACGATCCCGATGTCGTGGAGCACGGCGGACACGTAGAGCAGCTCGCGGTCGACGCCGTGCAGGCCCTCGACGGTCGCGAAGCCCTCCGCCCACAGCCACGACCGGAGCACATGGTTGAGCAGGGACGGCGTGTGGTACTCGGTGGCGAGCTCGAGCGCGGCGCGGGCCGCGGCGGAGTCGGGCGCGGGGATGTCGGCAAGTCGCATCCCCCCATCCTGCCGCCTGCGCCGAAATTCGTGCCGAATGTCGACTTTCGCGCGCCGTTTCGCCACATTCGGCACGAATTTCTGCGCGGGGTTACGGGTGGGTGGGGTCGAGGACGGTGATGCCGGGGGGTGGGGGCGGACTCGGCGAGGGGGAGGAGTCGGGCGGCCTCGGCCAGGCCGACGGTGCGGGTGACGAGCAGGTCGGGGCGGAGGGCGCCCGATGCCACGAGCGCGAGCATCCCAGGGTAGTCGGCGGCCGCCATCCCGTGGCTGCCGAGGAGGTCCAGTTCCCAGGCGATCGCGCGGTCCAGCGGCAGCACAGGCATCCCGCCGGCAAGCAGGCCGATCTGCACGTGCCGGCCGCGGCGGCGCAGCGACAGCGCGCTCGCGGCCGCCGTCTCGGCCGAGCCCACCGCGTCGACCGAGACGTGCGCGCCGCCGGAGGTCAGGGTGGCGACGGCCTCGGGCGCGTCCGGGCCGGCCGGGACGGTGTGCTCGGCGCCGAGGCGTGCGGCCGCGTCGAGCGCGTCGGCCGAGCGGTCGATGGCGATCGGGCGGGCGCCGAGTGCGCGGGCGATCGCGATGGCGCTCAGCCCGACGCCGCCCGCGCCGTAGACCGCGATCCACTCGCCGGGCCGCAGCATGGCGCGCGCGGTCAGAGCGCGGTAGGCGGTCGCGAACCGGCAGCCGAGGGCGGCCGCGGCGGAGTCCGGGAGGCCGTCGGGCACCGCCACCAGGTTGAGGTCGGCCGCCCGCACAGCCACGAGCTCGGCGTGCGAGCCCCAGTGTGTGAAGCCGGGCTGGGTCTGCTGCGGGCACACCTGCGCCTGCCCCGACCGGCACCACTCGCACGTGCCGCAGCCGTTGACGAACGGCGCCGTGACCCGGTCGCCGGGCCTCCAGCTCTCGACACCGGCCCCGACCGCCTCCACGACGCCGGCGAACTCGTGACCCGGGACGTGCGGCAGCCGCACCGAGTCGTCGTGGCCCGCCCAGGCGTGCCAGTCGCTCCGGCAGAGCCCGGACGCGCCGACGCGGATGAGCGCCCCGCCGTCCGGCAGCTCGGGCGAGGGGAGGTCGCCGACCCCGACCGGGCCGGAGAACGTCTCGTAGTGCAGTGCCTTCATCGGGTCTCCTCCTCCACGGTCGCCGCCGCGGCCAGCTCCGCCGCCGCCATCCTCCCCAGTAGCGTGACCACGGGCCGGTCGGCGTCCGCCCACTCCAGGCCCTCGAGGTCGTCCGTCGCGCGCCACTCCAGCGCGTCGTGATCGGTGGAGGCCGTCGGCGCGGGGCCTGCCAGCGTCACCGCGTAGCAGGCCAGCTCGACACCCCCGGTGGCGGTCCTGTCGAGCAGCGCGCCTACCCGTGCCTCAGCGCCGAGCTCCTCGCGCAGCTCGCGGCGCAGCGCCTCCTCGGGCGTCTCACCGGCCTCCACCTTGCCGCCGGGGAACTCCCACCGACCTGCCGCGTCCTTGTGCGCGGCGCGCCGGCAGGCCAGCACGGCGCCGTCGCGCACGATCACCGCGGCGACGACGGGGAGGGGGCGGATCGGGGAGGTCACCGTCCCATCCTGCCCCGTCCGGGATGCCAGGATGGTCACGTGACCGACACGAACCCTACCGTCCTGCTCGTGATCGACCTGCAGAAGGGGGTGCTCCCGGGCTGCTTGGACGCGGATGGCGTCATCGCCCGCACCGCCGCGCTCGTCGACCGGGCACGCGCCGCCGGCACCCCGGTGGTCTGGGTGCAGCACGAGGAGGAGGACCTCCCGTGGGAGAGCGCGCCGTGGCAGCTCGCCGACGGCCTGGTCCCGGCGAAGGGCGAGGCGCTCGTGCGCAAGGAGTACCGCGACGCGTTCGCGGGCACCGACTTGGACGAGGTGCTGGAGTCCCTCGACGCCACCCGCCTGGTGGTCGCCGGCGCGCAGACGGACTTCTGCATCCGCACCACCACGCAGAGCGCGGCGGTGCGCGGCTTCGACGTCGTGCTCGTCGGCGACGCGCACACGACGACCGACGCGGAGTGGGAGGGCGTGACCATCAGCGCGGAGCAGATCGTCGCGCACACCAACCGCTACTTCTCGGGGCTGCGCTACCCGGGGCAGGAGTTCGCGGTGGCAACGGCAGCCGGCGTGGAGCTCTGACCACTCACGGCGTCCACCGCAGCTCGATGATCTCGTGCGCGTCGCTGAGGTAGAACACGTTCTGCGTGCCCTCGTCGACCTCCACGAACGCGACGGGGTCGCCGACGATCGCCGGCGCGCCGACCAGCGGCCCGATGTCGTTCGTGTGCCAGACGCCCTCCTGCCACCAGAGCTCGTGCACGTTGTTGTCGTGCCCCGTGAAGATCACGTGCTGCGTCGCGACCGGCTGGAAGAGTCCCGCCTCGAACGCGTAGCCCGCCGGGCTGGAGGTGGCATACGGCGTGACCGCGGACGCGGCGGTGGTGAGGTCGAAGTAGTGCCAGCCCGACGCATCCCACCACAGCTCGATCAGCCGGCCGTTGCCGCTCACGTAGTCGATGTGCTGCGTGCCCTGCCCGCGGAACACGTACCCGTTCACCGTCTCGGCGTCGCTCACGATCGGCGCGCCGGTGGCCGCGGTGAGGTCGCCCCAGTGCCAGGCGGAGGCGTCCCTCCAGAACTCCAGCAGATGCCCCAGGTCGGTGCGGACCAGCACGTGCGCGGTCCGCTGGTCCTCGAACGAGTACCCGGTCGGCGCGGCATCCGGGGCGCAGGGCGGGGCCCCGGTCGCCGCGGTGAGGTCGAGGTCGTGCCAGCCGTTCCCCGAGTTGCTCAGCTCATGGATGTGGCCGCCGCCGCGCGCCTGGTAGACCACGCGCTGCGTGCCGTCGTAGTACGTCTCGTAGCCGAGCGGCTGCGAGAGGGTGAGCGGCGCTCCCGCGGCATCGGTGAGGTCGTTGGCGTTCCAGCCGTCGTCCTCGGTGTACCAGAGCTCGTGGACGTGGCCGTCGAACCGCTGGCCCTGGTACACCACGTGCTGCGAGCCCTGGTGCGCCCAGATGTAGCCGTTCGCGTTGGTCGCGGCGGCCGCGCCTCCCGCCTCCGAGACGAGGTTCTTGACGTTCCAGTCGTCGCTCGCGCTGCAGTACAGCTCGTAGAGCTGTCCGTCGCCGCCGGTGAGCGAGTTGTAGCCCTGGAACACGACGTGGCGCGTGAACTGCGCGAACAGCCACGCGGTCGGCTGGTACACGGCGTGCGGCGCCCCGGAGGTGGCCGTCGTCAGGTTCTTGAGTCTCCAACCCATGATCCGCTCCGATCGTGCGCCGTCGGCGCCGGGAATCGGCGTCGACAGCCCCAGCGTAGGCGCGAGCGGGCCGCTGCGGGCTGGCGGATTCGTGGTACTTTTCCCCCGGCGAGGGGAGTGCCGTGTACACGTCGACCTTCATCTTCGAGGCGAAGCCCTACGACGACGATTTCCACCGGTTCAACGACGAGATCGCCGCGCGAGCCCGCGTCATCCCGGGCTTCCTCGGCGAGGAGGAGTGGCACAACGAGGCCACCGGGCTCCATGCCGAGGTGTATCACTGGGAGACGCTGGAGGCGTTGCAGCAGTTGATCGGCATGCCGGTGCACCGGGAGGCCAAGGGCGTGCATGAGCGGTGGATCGGCCGGTACCGGGTGGTGATCGCGGAGGTCGTCAGTGTGTACGGAGAGCGGGGGCTGGGGCTGGAGCATGTGCCGCCGGAGGGGGCGACGGCCTGAGCGACGAGCCCAGCCCTGCAACCTCCCCTTACAACTGCGCCCCCAACTTGAACCCGTGCTCCGTATCGTCCTTCCGCGTATACGAGAACCCGTCCGCCCCGATCGTGACTGCCATTTCCGAGTCGTCCGTGCGCGCCGTCAGCGGCTGCACGTTCCCGTCCAGGTCGAGCACGGCCGACGCGTCCGTGTACCACGACGGCACGACCGGATTGCCCCACCAGTCGCGGCGCTGGTTGTCGTGGACGTCCCAGGTGACCACCGGGTTGTCCGGGTCGCCGGTGTAGTAGTCCTGCGTGTAGATCTCGACGCGGTGGCCGTCCGGGTCGCGCAGGTACAGGTAGAACGCGTTGGAGACGCCGTGGCGGCCGGGGCCGCGCTCGATCGCGTCGCTCATGCGGAGGGCGCCGAGCTTGTCGCAGATCGCGATGATGTTGTGCTTCTCGTGGGTGGCGAACGCGACGTGGTGCATGCGCGGGCCGTCGCCGCCGGTCATGGCGGTGTCGTGCACGGTGGGCTTGCGGCGCATCCACGCCGCGTACGTCGTGCCTGCCTCGTCCTGGATGTCCTCCGTCACCCGGAAGCCGAGGTCCTCCATGTACTTCACAGCGCGGGGGACGTCGGGGGTCACCTGGTTGAAGTGGTCGATGCGCACGAGCTCGCCCGGGGTGTGGATGTCGTAGCGCCAGGTCAGCCGCTCGACGTGCTGGACATCGTAGAAGAACTCGTACGGGAAGCCGAGCGGGTCCTCCACGCGGACGCTGTCGCCGACGCCCTTGGTGAAACCGCCCGGCCGACGCTCGATCCGGCAGCCGAGCTCAGTGTAGAACGCGACGGCGCGGTCCAGGTCCTCCGGGGTCCGCACGCGGTAGGCGAACGCGGCGACGGCGGCGATCGGGCCCTTCCGCAGCACGAGGTTGTGGTGGATGAACTCCTCGAGGCTGCGCAGGTAGACCGCGTCCTCGTCCTCCTCGGTGATGTGGAGGCCGAGCACGTCGACGTAGAAGTCGCGGCTGGCCTGCAGGTCGGTGACGACGAGCTCCATGTACGCGGCGCGGACGACGTCCGGCGGCGTGGCGGCGGGGGTGGGGATGGGCGTGCTCATGCTGACTCCTTCGTCATTCGGCGCCGAAGCGCGGCGTGTGGACCGGGCCCAGCGTGATGTGGACGGCCTGCTGGTCGGTGTAGAAGTCGATGGAGCGGTAGCCGCCCTCGTGGCCGAGGCCGGAGGCCTTCACTCCGCCGAACGGGGTGCGGAGGTCGCGGACGTTGTGCGAGTTGAGCCAGACCATCCCGGCCTCGACGTTCTGGGCGAAGGTGTGGGCGCGCTGGAGGTCGTTGGTCCAGAGGTAGGCGGCGAGGCCGTACTTCACGCCGTTGGCGAGCTCCAGGGCCTCGGCCTCCGAGTCGAACGGCGTGATCGCCACGACCGGGCCGAAGATCTCCTCCTGGAAGATGCGGGCGTCGGGCGCGACATCGGCGAACACGGTCGGCGCGACGTAGTTGCCGTGGTCGATGCCCTCTGGACGCCCGCCGCCAGCGAGGAGGCGGCCCTCCTGCTTGCCGAGTTCGACGTAGCTCATCACCTTGTCGTAGTGCTCGGGGTGCACGAGCGCGCCGACCTCGGTCTTCGGGTCGTGCGGGTCGCCGACGACGATGCGCTTCGCGCGCTCCGCGTACCGCTCGCAGAACTCGTCGTAGACCGCGCGCTCGACCAGGATGCGGGAGCCGGCGGTGCAGCGCTCGCCGTTCAGCGAGAACACGCCGAACACGGTGGAGTCGATCGCGGCGTCCAGGTCGGCGTCGGCGAAGACGATCGCGGGGGACTTGCCGCCGAGCTCCATCGACAGCCCCTTCAGGAAGGGCGCGGCGTTCGCGAAGATGAGCTGCCCGGTGCTGCTCTCGCCCGTGAAGGAGATGAGCGGGACGTCGGGATGCTTCACCAGCGCGTCACCCGCCTCCTCGCCGAGGCCGTTGACCAGGTTGAACACGCCGTCCGGCACGCCGGCCTCGCGGAAGATCTCGGCCCAGAGCGACGCCGACAGCGGGGTGAACTCGGCCGGCTTGAGGACGACAGTGTTGCCGGTCGCGAGCGCGGGGGCGAGCTTCCAGCTCTCCAGCATGAACGGGGTGTTCCACGGCGTGATGAGCCCGGCGACGCCGATCGGCTTGCGGTTGACGTAGTTGAGCTGGCTGCCCGGGACCGTGAAGGCGTCGTCGGCCTGGGCGACGATCAGGTCGGCGAAGAAGTGGAAGTTCTCGGCCGCGCGCTGCGCCTGGCCCAGCGCCTGCGTGATCGGGAGGCCGGTGTCGAAGGTCTCCAGTTCGGCGAGGCGGGCGTCCTGCGCGGCGACCGCGTCGGCGATCCGGTTCAGGACGCGGGCGCGCTCGCGCGGCTTCATCCGCGGCCACGGCCCCTCCCGGAACGCGCGCTTCGCGGCGGCGACGGCGAGGTCGATGTCCTCCTTCTGGCCGGCGGCGGCCTGCACATAGGTCTCGTTGGACACCGGGTCGAGCACGTCGAACGTCCTCCCGGAGACGCTGTCGACGAACCTCCCGTCGATGAAGTGCTGGATCTTCGCCGGAAGTCCGGCGGGGACGTGGTGCTGCGGCATGCGCGGCCTCCTGTCTGATGCGTGGTTCTGTAGGGACGTCAGTGCTGGCGCTCGGCCTGGTAGTGCTGGAGCGCGTCCAGGGTGGCGAGCCGGTGGTCGCGGGCGGCGAGCTCGATGTCGATGGGGTCGGCGCCGGTCTCGATCAGCCGGAGGATCTGCTCGTGCTCGGCCACCGACTCGCGGGCGCGGCCCGGCACGAAGCTGAACGTGGAGTCGCGCAGCACGGTCAGGCGGTTCCAGCCGCGGTGCACGAGGTCGAGGATGTGCGGATTCGGGCACTCCTCGAACAGCACGGCGTGGAACCGCTGGTTGAGCTCGGTGAAGCGGTGCGGGATGAAGTCGTCCAGGCACGCGGTCAGCTCGCGGTTGATCATCCGGGCGCGGTGGAGGTGGTCGCCGTTCAGCAGCGGGGCGGACAGTCGGGTGGCCGCGCCCTCGACCAGGGCGAGGGTCTCCATCGTGTACGCGTACTCGGCGTCGTGCAGCAGGGCGACCTGGGCGCCGACGTTCTTCTCGAACGTCACGAGCCCCTCGGCCTCCAGCCGCCGGATCGCCTCCCGCACCGGGACGACGCTGATGCCGAGCTCTCCGGCGATCTGGCCGAGGACGAGCCGGAACCCGGACACGTAACGGCCGTCGTCGATGCGCGCGCGGATGAAGTCGTACGCGAGCTGGGACTTGCTCGGCGCCGTGGACGCCTTCGCCGGCGCCGCGGTCTTCACTGCTGCGTCAGCCATGCCTGGTACCTCTCCTTCCAGGCGGCGTTCATCGGGAACAGGCCATCGACCTTCTCGCCGGCCCGCACCATCTCCGCGATGAACGCCTCCTCGCGCTCCTGCTCGATCGCGTCCGCGACCACCTCGGCCACGAGCGCGGGCGGGATGACGAGGAGGCCGTCCGCGTCGCCCACGATGACGTCGCCGGGCAGCACGGTCGCGCCGCCGCAGGCGATCGCTACGTCCGCGTCCCACGGGATGTGCTTGCGGCCGAGCACCGCCGGGTGCGGGCCGGCGTGGTAGGTCGGGATGTCGAGCGCGGCGACCTCCGCGAGGTCGCGGACGCCGCCGTCGGTCACGATCCCGGCCGCGCCGCGCACCTGCGCGCGCAGCGCCAGCACGTCGCCGACGGTGCCGCTGCCGCGCTCGCCGCGCGCCTCGATGACGAGCACCTCGCCGACGCCGACCGCGTCGAACGCACGCTTCTGGGCGTTGTAGCCGCCGCCGTGCGAGGCGAAGAGGTCCTCGCGGCCGGGGAGGTAGCGCAGCGTCCGCGCGGTGCCGACGAGGCGAGCGCTTGGGCGGGTGGAGGTGAGGCCGTCGATGGACACTGCGTTCAGCCCGCGCTTGCGGAGCTGGGAGCTGAGGGTGGCGGTGGAGACGGAGGCGAGTCGGGCGCGGAGGTCATCGGTCAACGCGAACGCGGGTGCGGGAGGCGTACCCCACGCTTCCGACCGCTGCAGGTCGTCCACGCTCGGCTTCGACCCGAAGTCGCCGAACGCGACGGTGCCCTCGGTGATCCGGGTGACCAGACGGCCGGTGCTCGGGGCGCCGGGCGCGGTCGGGGCGTCGACCTCGACCTCCACCGTGTCGCCGGGCTGCGTGACCGACGACCCCGCCGGCGTGCCGGTGAGGATGACGTCGCCGGGCTCCAGCGTCATCAACTGCGAGAGGTCGGCGACCAGGCGGCCGAACGGGAAGAGCAGGTCGTCGCTCGTGCCGTCCTGCACGAGTTCGCCGTTCAGCCAGGTGCGCACCCGCACGGCGCCGGGTTCGAGGGCTGCGGCCGGGATGATCGCGGGGCCGAGCGGGGTGAAGCCGTCGCCGCCCTTCGAGCGGACGTTGGAGCCCTTGTCGGCGGCGCGCAGGTCGTAGAGGCCGAAGTCGTTCGCGGCGGTGATGCCGGACACGGCCGCCCAGCCCTCCTCGGGGGAGACCCGGCGGGTGGGCCGGCCGATGATGAGCGCGACCTCGCCCTCGAACGCGAGGAGCTCGGTGCCGGCCGGACGTTCGAGCACGTCGCCGGAGGCGGCGACCGAGGAGGCCGGCTTGAAGAAGTAGGAGGGCTGCGCGGGGGTGCGTCCGCGCTGCGCGGCGCGCGAGCGGTAGTTGAGGTGCACCGCGATGATCTTGCCGGGCCGGCCGATGTCGCTCACAGCTCAGGTCTCCTCGTCGTCGGGGATGGATGGAACGTATTCGAGATTGTATACGATCTGACGAACGGGCGGAAGGGGCGTCAGTACGACGCCGGGGCCGGACCTCCGTCGGCGTCGCCGATGAACCGCGACGCGAGCCCCTCGGAGGCCCGCGCCAGCAGCGTCACATCGCTGCCGACCAGCACGTACGCGGCGCCGGCCTCGGCGTACCTGGCGGCCATCGCCGGGTCGAACGCATTGACGCCCACCGGTGTCCCGGCCTCCCGCCCCGCCTGGATGACGCTCTCGACGGCGGCCACGACATCCGGGTGGTCCTGCTGCCCGAGCAGGCCCATCGACGCGGCGAGGTCCGCGGGGCCGACGAGCAGGGCGTCGACGCCCTCCACGGCCGCGATGGCGGCTGCCGCGTGCAGGCCGTCGGCCGTCTCGATCTGCACGGTCAGCGACACCAGCTCGTGGGCGCGGGCCAGGTAGTCCGGGACGCGGCTCCAGCGCGACGACCGCGCCAGTGCGCTGCCGACGCCGCGGACGCCGAGCGGCGGATACCGCACCGCCCGCACCATCTCCTCGGCCTCCCGCACGCTGGACACCATCGGCACCAGCACGTTCTGCGCGCCCAGGTCGAGGAGCTGCTTGAGGATCACCGCATCCCCGATCGGCGCGCGCACCACCGGGACGACTGGGTAGACGGCCGCCGCCTGGAGCTGCGCCAGGATGGACTCCAGCCCGACGGGGGAGTGCTCGCCGTCGATCAGGAGGATGTCGAGTCCGCTGCCCGCGCAGATCTCGGCGACGAGCGGGCTGCCCGCGCACGACCACATCCCGTACAGGGTGCGGTCGGCCGCGCGGAGGCGGTCGGCGAAGGTCGGCGCGGAGGTCAGGCGAATCGGCATGTCACGGCTCCCAGAGTCCCGTAGTCGGCGTGGATGGTGTCGCCCCGCTCCACCCAGAGCGGGCGGGTGAACGAGCCGGCGAGGACGATGTCCCCTGCATCCAGGCGCGTCCCGTGCTGCGCGAGCTTGTTCGCGAGCCACGCGACACCGGCGGCGGGATGGTCGAGCACCGCGGCGGCGACGCCGGACTCCTCGATGCTCTCGTTGCGGTACAGCAGCGCGGACACCCAGCGCAGGTCGACCGCGTCGACCGCGACGGGGCGGCCGCCGACGACCATGCCGCCCATCGCGGCGTTGTCGGAGATGGTGTCGACGATGGTCCGGCCCGCCAGCTCGATGCGGGAGCTGAGGATCTCGAGCGCGGGAACGACGTACTTCGTCGCGTCGAGCACGTCGAACAGCGTGACGTCCGGCCCCTCCAGCGGCTCGGCGAGCACGAAGGCCAGCTCGACCTCGATCCGCACGTTCGAGTACCGGTCGAACGGGATGACCGACCCGGTCTCGCGGACCATGTCCGCGAAGATCGCGCCGTAGTCCGGCTCGGTGATCCCCGTCGCCTGCTGCATCACCTTCGAGGTCAGCCCGATCTTGCGGCCGACCAGGCGTCGCCCGGCGGCGAGCCCGCGCTCGACCCAGACGCGCTGCACGGCGTAGGCGTCGTCCACCGTCATGCCGGGGTGGCGGGCGGTCAGCAGCGGGACCGTCGCGCGCTCGCGCTCGGCGTCCGCGAGCTCGTCGGCGATCGCGTGGATGGTGGAGGTGTCGAGCATCGGCGGCTCCCTGTCGTCGTCGGAGGGCGTCATCCGGGCCCGGAGGGGACCCGTTCAGGATCGTATATCATCCGGGGCGACCGGTCGAGGTCGCGTCCCGCTAGGCTGTGCTCACCCCTGGATTCACCCGAACCGGCGCGGACCAGCGCGCCCCTCCCGAAGGACCACTGTGCGCCGTCGCCCGTTCCGTACCCTCTCGTCTGCCGCCGGCCTCGCGCTCCTCGTCGGCGGCGTCGCCCTCGCGGCAGCACCGGCCGCCGCGAACAGCGCGTCCCCGGCCACCTGCGTCACGAACTGCACCGCGGTCTTCGACACCGCGGGCACCGCGACCTTCACGGCGCCGCCCGCCGCGACCAGCCTTACGGCGACGGTCGTCGGCGCGTCCGGCGCGGCAGCTCCCCTCGCGATCACCGCCGACCCGACCGCGGTCGGCGGCGCGGGAGGCAGCGCGACGGTCGATCTGGGCGCGGCGTTCGCCGGCCACGCGCTCGGCGTCACTGTGGGCGCCGCCGGGAGCGGCAGCGCGAGCGTGCTCACCTCCGCCGGAAGCCTCGTGGCCGTCGCGGGCGGCGGTGGAGGCGGCGGCTACGCAGGCCTCCTCGACCTCCCCGGCCAGATCTTCGCCACGTATCCGGGTGGCGCGGGCGGCTCGCCGACGACGGCCGGAGTCACGCCCGGTGCGCCGGGCGCGGCCTTCGGGACGCTCGCTGCGAACGGCGGAGGCGGCTCCGCGGCCGCCGGAGCCGCGGGCGCCGGTGACGCGCCGGGAACGACCGGCAGCGCCCCGGCCGGCATCGCCGCGGCGGCGGGCGGTACGGGAGGCTCGCTCACGATCGGCGCCACCACGCACCACGCCGGCTCCGGCGGCGCGGGCTACGCGGGTGGCGGCGGCGGCGCGATCATGCGCAACGTCCCCAACGGCGACGACAACGTCGACGTCGTCGCACCGGGCGGCGGCGGCTCCGGCTTCCTCGCGAGCGGCCTGACGGCCTCTGCCGCCGCAGCCGGGACCGGCACCGGAACGGTGACGTTCACGTGGTCCTTCACCCCGACGGCGACCACGTCGGCGACGACCGTGAAGCCCGGCGACACGATCACCGTCCAGGTGAGCGGTCTTCCTTCGAACATCCCGTTCACGGAGACCTTCGCCGGGGCGACCGTCGCGAGCGGCACGACCGACGCGTCGGGGGCTGCCACAGTGACGTTCACGGTCGCCGCCGGCCAGGCCGCGCGGTCCTTCCCGGTGCAGACGGTGGTCGCCGGCGCGGTCGTCGCCGGCACCAGCGCGGTGACGGTGGCCATCCCGGCGCCGGCCGCGGCTGCCGGGACGCCCACCGGGCCCGAGCTCGCGGCGACCGGCTCCACGACGGCGGACTGGGCGCCGGCGGGAGGGGCGGCCGCAGTGCTGCTCGTCGCGGCCGGCGCGCTGGCGCTCGTGCTGCGTCGGCGGGTGCGGGCCTGAGCACCTCGCTACGCTGACCTTTGTGCCAGCGCCCCTGCATCGCGTCGCCGTCCTCGTGCTGGAGGGCGCCAAGCCCTTGGACGTCGGCATCCCGGCGCAGGTGTTCACCACGCGCGCCAGCATGCCGTACGAGGTCCGCGTGTGCGGCGCCGCGCCCGGGCTCGTGACCGGTGGCGACGGGCTCTCGTACCACGTGGCGCACGGCCTGGAGGCGCTCGCCTGGGCGGACATCGTGTTCCTGCCCGGCTACCGGCATCCCGACCGCGACGACCCGCCGGCCGCGGTGATGGAGGCCCTGCTCGCAGCCCACGCGCGCGGCGCCCGGCTGGCCGCGATCTCCACCGGCGCCTTCGCGCTGGCGGCGACCGGCCTCCTCGACGGCAAGCGCGCCACGACGCACTGGCACTACACGCGTGCGCTCGCGCAGCGGCACCCGCTGATCCGGGTGGACGAGAACGTGCTGTTCGTCGACGAGGGCGACGTGCTCACGTCGGCGGGCGCGGCCAGCGGGATCGACCTCTGCCTGCACATCCTCCGCGGCGACCTCGGCATCGCCGCCGCCAACCACGCCGCCCGACGCCTGGTCGCCGCGCCGTACCGCAGCGGGGGACAGGCGCAGTACGTCCCGCGCAGCGTGCCCGAGCCGTTGGGCGAACGGTTCGCGGCCGTCCGGGAGTGGGCGCTGCACCGGCTCGGGGACCCGCTCACGCTGGAGGTGCTCGCACGCAGGGCCGCCGTGTCGCCGCGCACCTTCTCCCGCCGCTTCGTGGAGGACACCGGCTACACGCCCATGCAGTGGGTGATGCGGGCGCGCATCGACGTCGCCCGCGAACTGCTGGAGCGCTCCGAGCTCAGCGTCGAGCAGATCGCAGCGGATGTCGGCCTCGGCACCGGCGCCAACCTCCGCCTGCACTTCCAGCGCATCCTCGGCACCACCCCCAGCGAGTACCGCCGCACCTTCTCCGGCGACGCCGGCTGACATTCGTGCGGAATGTGGCGAATATCGCCGCGAATCGCGACATTCGGCACGAATGCGGCGGCGTGGCGGGATCCTTTTGAAGGGTGGCGATCACGCCGCTGGTGAGTGCGCGACAGCGGCGCGAGCCTGGAGGGGAACGAAAGGATCCCCTCCGCATGACCCGCATCGCCATCAACGGCTTCGGCCGCATCGGCCGCAACGTCCTCCGCGCCCTCCTGGAGCGCGACACCGACCTGGAGGTCGTGGCGGTCAATGACCTGACCGACCCCGCCGCGCTCGCCAAGCTCCTGGCCTTCGACTCCACCGCGGGTCGCCTCGGCCGTCCGGTCTCCGTGGACGGCGACGTCCTCGTGGTCGACGGCCATCGCATCCGCGTGCTCGCCGAGCGCGAGCCGGCGCAGCTCCCGTGGGGCGAGCTCGGCGTGGACATCGTGCTCGAGTCCACCGGCCGGTTCACCTCCGCGACCGCCGCGCGCGCCCACCTGGAGGCCGGCGCGAAGAAGGTCCTCATCAGCGCCCCCGCCGACGGCGCGGACGTCACCCTCGCCTACGGCGTCAACACCGACGCCTACGACCCGGCCGTCCACACGATCGTGTCGAACGCCTCCTGCACCACCAACGCGCTCGCGCCGCTCGCCGCGGTCCTGGACGAGCTGGCCGGCATCGAGCACGGCTTCATGACCACCGTCCACGCGTACACGCAGGAGCAGAACCTGCAGGACGGCCCGCACCGCGACCCGCGCCGTGCCCGTGCCGCCGCCGTCAACATCGTGCCGACCACGACCGGCGCGGCGAAGGCGATCGGCCTGGTCCTGCCGAACCTGGACGGCAAGCTGTCCGGCGACTCGATCCGCGTGCCCGTCCCGGTCGGCTCGATCGTGGAGCTGAACACCGTCGTCGCCCGCGACGTCACCCGCGATCAGGTGCTCGCCGCGTACCGCGCCGCCGCCGAGGGCAAGCTCGCCGGAGTCCTGGAGTACTCGGAGGACGCCCTCGTCTCCTCCGACATCACCGGCAACCCGGCGTCGTCCATCTTCGACTCGGAGCTCACCCGCGTCGACGGCCGCCACGTCAAGGTCGTCGCCTGGTACGACAACGAGTGGGGCTTCTCCAACCGCGTGGTCGACACGCTGGGGCTGCTCGCCGGCTGAGGTCTCCGCTGTGCGAACGGACCGCGTCCCGGTGGGGCGCGGTCCGTTTCCTGTCGGCTACCGTGAGGGGATGCCGTCGTCCTCCGCCGCCGACCCCGCCGTCGAGTCGATCACGCCGGGCGTCCGTCGCGTGCGCGTCCCCATGCCGCCCGGCACCGGCCTCCCGTTCAGCAACGCCTACCTGATCGCGGACGCGGACGGCCGCGTCCACGTGATCGACCCGGGCTCCCCGACCCGCGAGGCGCACGAGACGCTGCGGGCTGCCCTCGGCGGAGCCCCGGTCGCCTCGATCGTGCTCACCCACCTGCACGCCGACCACTCCGGTGGCGCCGCGGCGCTGGCGGCGGAGACAGGCGCCTCCGTCCTCGTCCACGAGCGCGAGCGAGCGGGCCTCGCGCTGATCGCCGCAGGTCTGCCCGCGCCGGACCTGGAGGCGTGGGGCGTCCCCGCCGACCGCCGCCCGGAGCTCCTGGCCGCCGCGGCCGTGCCGACCGGTCCGGCCGCGCAGCTCGCCGACGCGGTTACGGGCGTATTGACGGACGGCGTCCTGCTCGACCTCCCCGGCTGCCGCCTCCGTGTCGTCGGAACGCCCGGCCACACCGGCGGCCACCTCTGCCTGCACGACGAGGAGGCCGGCCTCCTCATCACCGGCGACCACGTGCTGCCGACGGTCAACTCGGGTCTGGGACTGGGCGGTCCCACCCACAGCAACCCGATCGCCGACTACCTCGATTCGCTCGACCGGGTCGCACAGCTCGATCGAGGCGACCTCCGCGCCCTCCCCGGTCACGAGGACCCATTCACCGGCCTGCGCGAGCGCTGCTCCGCCCTCGCCGCGCACCACCTCCGCCGCGCGGACGAGGTCGCCGCGCACCCCGGCGGCACCGTGTGGGAGACAGCCCGAACCCTGACCTGGACCGGCGGCTGGGACGCCCTCGCCGGCTTCACCCTGCTCTCCGCACTGCGGCAGACGTCTCAGCACCGGGAGTTCGTCGCCCGGCGGGGGTGAGCTTCTACAGCATCGTCTCCACGCCCAGCGTCACCCGGTCCCCGAGCCCGACGCCCTCGCGCCGCCGCACGTCGCCCTTGATGGCCACGACGTAGGCGCCGTCCGCGCTCTCCGGGAACACCGACGTCGACCAGCGCGAGCCGCCCAGGGTCACCATCACCTTGACCGAGCCCCAGCCGGCGGGCGGGTGCGGCTGCAGGCGGATCTCCTCCGAGATGTCGTCGGGCAGGCGGGCGAACACCCACAGGTCGCGCCGCGCCTCCCAGCGGAACAGCTCCGTCTCGAACTCGTAACGCACGCCGGCCATCACCCCAGCCTGCCACCGTCCACCGACATCCGCCCGGGTCGCGCGCCGGACGTCCCTCTGCCCACTGGCGCACCGACGGCGCTATCCTCGCACCGACCGTCAGGAGGACCCATGTCAGCCACCCGCCCCGGCAGCGTCACGTTCGTCGCCGTGCTCGTCTACATTAACGGCGTCCTCAACATCATCGGCGGCGTCGTCATCCTGTTCACCCGCGATCAGATGGTGCGCGCGTCCAACGCGGGCGCGATCGCCGGGATAACCACGGCGGCGATCCTCTCGATCGTCCTCGGCATCGTGATCCTGATCGTCGCCCGCGGCCTCCTGAGCGGCAGCCGCTTGGCGCGCGGACTCGTCACCGTCGTCATGATCCTGAACGCGGTCAGCGGAGTGATCCTGTTGTTCAACTTCCAGTTCTTCAGCGGGATCCTCGAGATCCTCTGGGCCGTCGTCGTGATGTACCTGCTGTTCACGCAGCGCGCGAACGCCTTCTTCGCCTCGCGCGCCTGAGCCGTCGGCGGGATCGGCAAGAATGGGACATGGCGCCGCAGCCGGCGCCGCCCGACCGACCCCCGAAAGGCTGTGGCCATGCGCTGGCCGAACTGGCTCAGGAAGCCCACGGTGAAGACCGTGCGCACGCGTCCCTTCGACGAGGACGCCCTGCCGGAGCCCGCCGCGCCCACGCTGGAGCAGACCGTCGACGAAGGTATGCTCCTGGCGGAATACGCCACCAGGATGTCGGTCAAGAACCACATCGTGGTCGACACGCTGCAGTACGGGAACGACTTCGATCCGGCCAGGCACACCGGCGAGGCGGCGCACCTGCTGCGCGAGCTCGCCTCCGAGCAGGGGGAGGCCGCCGGCCGGATCGACGCCGACCTGGAGGCCGCACAGGGACTCCGAGGCGACGCGACCCACCCGCACGACTACCGCGACGTGGACGTGGCGAACCTGCGGCTGCGCCGGGACGCGGCGGTCGCGCTGGCGAGCGCGCTGCGGGCGAAGGCCGACTCGGAGGAGGAGCTGCTCGCGCTCGTGGAGCGCGGCCGGGTGGACGCCTGGGACGAGGTCGGCCGGGCCATCGAGGCCGGGCTGGACGCGTTCTCCGGTGCGGAGGCGCTGAAGGCGGACTACGAGCGTGAGAAGCCGGCACGGCTCAACCTGCTGATCCGGCGCGATCTGGCCCGGCTGCAGGAGGAGCGCACCGGGTACTGAGTCGGGAGTCCGCTCAGCCGCCGTCCCGCAGCGCCACCGGCGGGACCAGCGTCCCGACCTCCGACCGCACCCAGCGATCCCCGGTCGCGCGTCTCTCCGCGTGCGTCGCGAACCGGTAAAGGAACATCGTCGCCCGCACGGATCGCGGCGCGCGGCCGCCGAACGGGTCGTCCCGCAGCAGCCGGAGCGTCGGCCGGTCGGCCTCCAGCAGGCGCAAGAGGAAGACCTCGAACCACGGCGAGTCCCGGGAGCCCAGCGCGAGGAACCACATCAGCCAGTCCAGCCGCAGGTGGTACGGCGCGTATTGGCGGGGCAGCCTCCGCACGTCGCCCGGCTTGCCTTTGAAGCCGTACTCGCGCCACTCGGCCCCTGCGTCGTGCGGGTCGTCGGCCGTGCCCTCCACGACCACCTCGTAGCGCTCCTTCGTGACACTCCCGAACGCGCCGTAGGCGTTGACCAGGTGCCAGCGGTTGAAGCTCGCGTTCATGAGCTGGCGGCGGCGGAACAGGTTCCGCAGCGGCCACCAGCTCAGCGCCACCAGGAACGCGCTCACCAGCAGCGCGACGACGGCGTACCAGAGCGGCACGTCCGCCGCGCCGATCCCGCCGTGGATGGCGCCGCCGCTGATCCACCGCCACGCGCCGTCGCTCACTCCCGCGAAGGCGAGCACGATCGTGATCCAGTTGAGCCAGGCGAAGTTGCCGGTCGCGACGAGCCAGAGCTGGGTCAGGATGACCACCGCGGCCGCAGCGCTCGCGACCGGCTGCGGGAGGAACAGCAGCCACGGCACGATCAGCTGCGCGAAGTGGTTGCCCAGCACCTCCACGCGGTGCCACCACTTCGGCAGCAGGTGCGCGGTCCGGCTCAGCGGGTTCGGCATCGGCTGGGTCTCGTGGTGGTAGTAGAGCGCTGTCAGGTCGCGCCAGGACCTGTCGCCGCGCATCTTGATCATTCCGGCGCCGAACTCCAGCCGGAACACCAGCCAGCGCAACAGGATGACGACCGTGATCGGGGGAGCGGTGTCCCAGGAGCCGAGGAAGGCGACGGTGAAGCCGGCCTCGCAGATCAGGCTCTCCCAGCCGAAGCCGTAGAAGGTCTGCCCGATGTTCGCGATCGAGAGGTACAGGAACCAGATGAGCAGGAATACCGGCACGAACACGTAGGTCGGCGTCAGTTGCAGCACGCCGAAGACGACGAGCGCCGCGAGCCCGGCGCCGGTCCAGGCGACGGCGAGCAGCAGCCGGTCGGAGTACCGCCAGCGGAACAGCGTCGGCTGCCTCCTGGCGTAGGTCGACCGCAGGAAGCGCGGCGCGGGCAGGAGGCCGTGCTCGCCGAGCAGCGCCGGGAACTGCGCGACGGCCGAGAGGAACGCCACCACGTACAGGGCGGCCACGCCGCGCTGCAGGATCTCCCGCGCGATCGTGTAGTCGGTCCCGGCCAGCCAGCCCAGCGCATCCATCGGACCTCACCGTACGCTCGCCGCAGCGGCGGGCGAACGCCGGATCGGCCGGGGACGGATCGTGCCGCGGACGGGCCGGGGCGACTAGGCCGCCAGCTCCGCGTCCAGCCGGATCGCCCTGTGGTCCGAGGCGCCGGCGGGAAGCACATCCACCCGGTCCACATCGAAGCCGGTGGAGGTCACGAAGTCGAAGTAGCCGCTGAAGAACTTGTAGCGCAGATAGGTCGGCTCGTCGGTGCGCTTGAGCGTGTAGCCGGAGGTGGTCAGGTGCCGCTCCAGCCCGCGGATGAACCACGGGTAGTTGAAGTCGCCGACCATGATCGCGGGGGTCTCCGGCGCGAGCGAGCGCATCCCCTCGTGGGCGGCGGCGATCTGCTTGCGGCGCAGCGAGTTGGAGGCCGTCAACGGCGCGGCGTGGAACGAGCCGACCAGCACGCGCTCGCCGGAGTCGCTGTCGCGCAGCAGCACGGCGAGCAGCCGCTCGCTGGCCGGGGCGAGCACGCGGTCGTGGAGGGACTTCTGCACGGCGAAGACCTGCGTGTCCAGCACCTCCCAGCGCTCGTCGCGGACGTACACGGCGAGGCCGAGCCGGTTGGCCCGGGTGGCGTCGGCGAGCTGGAGGTCGTGCAGCCGCGGGGCGAGCGCCTCGCTGTCGCACTCCTGCAGGCACAGCGCGTCGACGTCGTACGTCTTCGCGATGTCCTCGAGCTCGTGACCGGCGGCGTGCTTGCGCAGGTTGTAGCTGATGAGCCTCAGTGTCCTGCACCTCCTCGCGTCGTAGGGTCCGGGGAACACCCGGGTCACCGCTCATTGTGGCCCAACCTTCAGGCTGCGCAACGATGACCTCCGGCATCCCACACGGAATTCACACCCTGGTCATCGCCCGTTGTGCCGGTACGGTGGGTCGCATGGCAGGCGACGCAGTCATCCTCACGGTCCCCGGTCCGCACGGGGAGCGGGAGATCCGCATCTCGAGTCCGGGCAGGGTGCTCTACCCCGAGCTCGGGATCACCAAGCTCGACCTCGCGAACTACCTGGTGGAGGTCGGAGAGGCGTTCGTGCGTGCGAACGGCGACCGGCCGCTGTCGCTGCAGCGCTTCCCGGACGGGATCGACGGTGAGCAGTTCTTCTCCAAGAACCCGCCGCGCGGGACGCCGGACTTCGTGCGCTCGGTGATGGTCGTCTACCCGAGCGCGCGGTCGCACCCGCAGCTCGTGATCGACGAGCCGGCCGCCGCGGTGTGGGCCGCGCAGATGAACACCGTGGTCTTCCACCCGTGGCCGTCGCGGGCGGAGGACTCGGACAACCCGGACCAGCTGCGGATCGACCTCGACCCGCAGCCTGGCACGGACTTCACCGACGCCATCCCCGCCGCGATCGAGCTGCGCGCTGTGCTGTTCGAGGCGGGGCTGGAGGCGTACATCAAGACCTCGGGCAACCGCGGCCTGCACGTGTTCGCGCCGATCGAGCCGAAACGCGAATTCCTCGACGTGCGGCACGCGGTGATCGCGGCGGCGCGCGAGCTGGAGCGTCGGATGCCGGAGAAGGTGACGACGGCGTGGTGGAAGGAGGAGCGCGGCGAGCGGATCTTCGTCGACTTCAACCAGGCCAACCGCGACCGCACGATGGCGGGCGCGTACAGCCCGCGAGCGCTGGCCCACGCGCCGGTCTCCACGCCGGTGACCTGGGACGAGCTGCCGGAGGTCGACCCGCGCGACTTCACGGTGCGCACGGTCCCGGAGCGGCTGCGCACGACGGGCGACCCGTGGCAGGACTTCGGCGAGCGCCCCGGCACGATCGACGCGCTCCTCGGCTGGTGGCAGCGCGACCTCGACAACGGCCTCGGCGAGCTCCCCTTCCCGCCCGACTATCCCAAAATGCCCGGCGAGCCGCCCCGCGTCCAACCCTCCCGCGCCAAAAAGCAGTAGCCCCAAGCATCAGTTCCGGAGTTGTGTACGCCCGACTCCGGCGTGTTGCGTACATAACTCCGGGAGAGATGGTGGGGGTGGGCGGGGTTAAGACATGACGTCGGCCAGGTCGTAGGCGATGGGGCGGTCGAGCTGGTCGTAGGTGCAGGAGGCCGCGTCGCGGTCGGGGCGCCAGCGCTCGAACTGCGCCGTGTGGCGGAAGCGCCAGCCCTCCATCTGGTCGTAGCGCACTTCCATGACGCGTTCCGGGCGCAGCCGCACGAACGAGACGTCCTTGCTGGCCGAGAACCGGCTGCGGTCGGTCTCGCCGGTGACCATCGCGCCGCTGTCGTCGCGCTCGACCAGCGGCTCCAGGTCGTCGACGAGCTGGAGGCGCACCTTGTCGCTGAACGCGGAGACCCCGCCGATGTTGCGCAGGACCCCGTCCTCGCCGTAGAGCCCGACGAGCAGCGACCCGACGCCCTGGCCGCTCTTGTGCACGCGGTAGCCGAGCACGACCACGTCGGCCGTGCGGTGGTGCTTGATCTTGAGCATGGTCCGCTTGTTCGGGGCGTACACGCCGTCCAGCGACTTGGCGACGACGCCGTCGAGCCCCGCGCCCTCGAACTCGACCAGCCACTGCCGGGCGCGCTCGGTGTCGACGGTCGTCCTGGTGACCTTGATGGGGTCGGGGAGGTCGCCGGCGAACTCCTCCAGGGCCGCGCGCCGCTCGGAGAACGGCCGGTCGAGGTACGACTCGGCGCCGAGGGCGAGCAGGTCGAACGCGACGAACGTGGCGGGCGTCTGCTCCGAGAGCAGCTTCACGCGGCTGGCGGCCGGGTGGATGCGCTGCGACAGCGCCTCCCAGTCGAGCCGCTGCGCGCCCGGTTCGCCGGTCGGGACGACGATCTCCCCGTCGAGGACGCACGGCCCGGGCAGCAGCTCCCGGAACGCGGCGATCAGCTCGGGGAAGTAGCGGGTCAGCATCTTGGAGCCGCGGCTGCCGATCTCGATCGCGCCGATCGTGCCGTCGCCGGCGTCGTCGGCGTAGACGAGCGCGCGGAAACCGTCCCATTTCGGCTCGAAGCTGAGGCCGCCCGGGACGCTGTCCTGCTCGGGAACGGCGGGCAGCGCCTTGGCGAGCATGGGGGCGACGGGTGAGCCGGAGGTCGGACGCATGTCTCGATCATGCCCCGCCGCGCAGCCATCCGAAAGGGCGCCGCGGGTTCAACCGGAAGGGCGCGCTGGGCAGGCCTGCGCCTGGTGGACGTCAGTTCCGGTCCGCGACTCCCGTGAGACCCTCGGTCAGCGTCCAGAGGTCGCGGGCGAGCTGCGGGTCCTTCGCCTGCCCGGTCACCCGGCCGTTGGCGGCGAACTGGTCGAAGTAGGTGCCGCTCGGCGCCCCGACCGGCACAGGGCCGGTGAGGCGCTCCAGCGGGGCGGAGCCCTCCTCCGGAGTGATGCCGTACCGGCCGCCGGTGACCGCGCCGCCGAACCGGATGAGCGGCGAGCTCGCGCCGAACCGGGTCACGACCGTGCCCGGATGGAACGAGTAGGCCGAGACACCGGTGCCGGTGAGCCGCTCCGCGAGCTCGGTCACGAACAGGATGGTCGCGATCTTGGACGTTCCGTATGCCCGCCAGCCGCCGCGCCAGCGCCGCCGCTCCCAATCCAGGTCGTCCAGCCGCAGGCTCCCGAACAGGTTGGCCATGCTGGCGGTCGAGACCACGCGGACGTCTCGGCCCGCTGCCGCCGACTCCAGCAGGCGCGGCTGGAGGAGCCGGGTGAGCAGGAACGGCGCCAGGTGGTTGAGCTGGATGGTGCGCTCGTGCCCGTCGACCGTGACACGACGCTCGTGGTACAGCCCGCCCGCGTTGTTCGCGAGCACATCGATGGTGTGGTAGCGGTCGAGGAGGGCGGCGGCGAGCGCGCGAACATCGTCCAGCCGCTCGAAGTCGGCGAGGAACGGCGTTGCCCCGATCCGCTCGGCGACAGCGCGCGTCCGCTCCGGGTCGCGGCCGACCACGGCGACATCGTCGCCCGCCGCGGCGAGCCGGCCGGCGGCGACGGCGCCGATGCCGGAGCTGGCTCCGGTGACGACGACGGTGCGGCGCTCCTTCGCGTTCATCGGTAGCCGCCTTTCTCGAGGCCGGCCTCGATCTCGAACCGGTTGCGGAGCGGGTCGCGCCCGGCCAGCAGGTAGAGGAACGGGAAGAGCATGCCGTAGCGCTGCCACTGCCGCTTGTGGACGGCCTCGTGATCGAGGACGTCGTCGCTCACGTTCCGGTCGGTGAGGTAGCACGCGCCGACGCACGACCCGCCGCGGCCGAACGTCCGCTTCGGCATGCCGCGGAACACGAACAGCCCGGCGCGGCGCTCGACGCGCCCGGTGCTCCAGACGAAGCCCCAGACCATCCCGACCGCGGTCGCGTACAGGTAGCCGAGCCGGCTGATCGGCGAGTCCAGGAGGACCGCCGAGAGCGGGCGCACCACATTTTCGCGCGCCGTCATCTCGTGGGCCGGCCGTACGTCTCGAGCAGCCGCAGCCAGACCTCGCTGACGGTGGGGTAGGACGGGACGGCGTGCCACAGCCGCTCCAGCGGCACCTCGCCGACGATCGCGACCGTCGCCGAGTGCAGGAGCTCGCCGACGTCCTGCCCGACGAAGGTCGCGCCGAGGACGACGCCGCGGTCCTCGTCCACGACCAGGCGCGCCAGGCCGTCGTAGTCGTCCGCGAGCACGTAGGCGCCGCTCACCGAGCCGATCGGGTAGTCCACCACGCGGATGCGGTAGCCCGCCTTGTCGGCCGCGGCCGCCGTCAGCCCGACCGAGGCGACCTCCGGCTCGGTGAAGGTGACCTGCGGGACCGCCTGGTGGTCGGCCGTCGCCACGAACGCGCCCCACGGCGCGAGGGACACCTCCTGACCCTTCGCGCGAGCGGCGATCGCGTCGCCGGCCGCGCGGGCCTGGTACTTGCCCTGGTGGGTGAGCAGCGCCCGGTGGTTGACGTCGCCCGCGGCGTACAGCCAGCCGCCGTCGACCGGCTCGCCCGCCGCGTCGAGCACCCGCATGCTGTCGTCCACGGTGAGCCAGCCGCCGTCCTCCAGCCCGAGGCTCTGCAGCCCGAGGCCCGAAGTGCGCGGCAGCCGGCCGGTCGCGACCAGGAGCTCGTCGGTCTCGACCACCGTGCCGTCGTCGAGGCGGATCCGGAACCGGTCGTCGTCGGTGCGCTCGACGGACTCGGTCGCGACGTCGAGGTGGACCGTCGCCCCGAGCTCTGTCAGCGCCGCCGCGACGCGTTCGCCGGCGAAGGGCTCGGCGCCGCCGAGCAGCCCGTGCCGCGCGATGAGGTGCACGTCGGTCCCGAATCCGGCGTAGGCGGTCGCCATCTCGGTGCCGACCGTCCCGCCGCCCAGGATCGCCAGGGACACCGGCACGCGCTGCACGCTCGTCGCGTCGCGGCTCGTCCACGGCTCGCTCGCGCGCAAACCGGGGATGTCGGGCAGCATGGCGGCGGAGCCGGTGCACACCGCAACCGCGTGCTTCGCGGTCAGGACGGTCGTCACTCCGTCCGCACCGGTGACGGTGACCTCGCGGGGTGCGGAGAGGGTGGCCCAGCCGCGGACCAGGTCGATCCCCGCGCTCTCCAGCCATTTCACCTGCCCGTCGTCCGTCCAGTCGCTGGTCATGTAGTCGCGGCGGCGGAGCACCGCGGCGACGTCGAGCGGCCCGGTCACGGCCTCCCGGGCGCCGCCGACCCGCTGCGCCGCCCGGAGCGCGGCGGAGGAGCGGAGCAGGGTCTTCGACGGGATGCAGGCCCAGTAGGAGCACTCGCCCCCGATGAGCTCGGCCTCGACGATCACCGTGCGCATGCCGCCCTGGGCGGCGCGGTCGGCGACGTTCTCGCCGACAGTGCCGGCTCCGATGACGATGACGTCGTACTCGGTCGTTGCGGTCATCTCTCCTCCACAGTGCTTCGTGATCCCTGGGGTTCGTGGCCCTGGCCGGATGGCCGAGGCGGCGTCAGCGCCCGACGAACTCCGCCGGGGTGCGGGTGAGGAAGGCCTGCATGCCGATGCGGGCGTCCTCGCTGCCGGCCAGCCGGACGAGCGCCGGCTGCAGCGCGGCCTGGGCCGCCGCGTCGCCGTCCTGCACGGCAGTGACCGCGTTCGCGAGTGTCGCCTGCACGGCCAGCGGCGCCTGTGCGGCGATCCGCTCGGCGATGGCGAGCGCGGAGTCGAGCTGGGCGCCGTCGTCGACCACCTCCTGCACGAGCCCCATCCGGTACGCCTCGTCGGCGTCGAAGGGGTCGCCGGTGAGGATGTACCGCATCGCGTTGCCCCAGCCTGCCGCGCGCGGGAACCGGATGGTCGCCCCGCCGAACGGCAGGATGCCACGGGCGACCTCGATCTGCGCGAACGTCGTGGACCGTGCCGCGACCGCGACGTCTGCCGCGAGGATGAGCTCGATGCCGAGAGTGAGGCAGGTGCCCTGCACCGCGACCACGACGGGCTTGCGGACGCGCGGCCCCGACACGCCCCACGGGTCGACGCCGGTGTCGCCGACGAACGACAGTCCCTCCGGCCCGATGCGCGGCCCCACGTCGGCGAGGTCGAGGCCGCCGGTGAAGTGGTCGCCGATCGCATGGACGACACCGACCCGCAGCCCGGGATCGCGGTCGAGCTCCCCGTAGGCCTCCGCCAGCGCGCTCAGCAGCTCGTAGTCCGCCGCGTTGCGCTTCTCGGGACGGTTGAGGCCGATCAGCAGCACGTGGCCGCGCCGCTCGGTCAGGATCTTCGGTTCGCTCATGCCTCTCAAGCTACCGGCGGGATCAGCGGACGTCATCCGGCGGCGCAGTATCCGTGGATAAGTCGCGTGGCCCGTGATCTGTGGAGGAACCTCCGCCGACCGGGCTGCCGGCCGCCGCGCCGTTCTTCAACGGCGCCGTCAGGCTCCCGAGCACCCGCAGGATCACGCTCAGGTCGCGCCCCGCCGCGTCCGGCGACTCCGGTGCGAACTCCGTCACCGCCGCCCCGGCCAGCTCGAACCGCGTGCGCAGCGCCCGGATGGCGTCCGTGAGCTGCTCCGGCGACACCCCGAACGGCTCGGGGAACCCGATGCCGTCGATCGTTGCCGGGTCGAGCACATCGAGGTCGACGTGCAGGTACACGGACGTGGCGCCGGTCGCCTCCACCGCGCGCACCAGCGCCTGCGGGTCCTCGAACTCGTCGGGCGCGACCACCCGGATGCCCATCCGCTCCACGAACGCCGACTCGCCGTCGTCGAGGGCGCGCGTTCCGGCGAGGACGAGCTGCTCGTGGTGCAGGCGCGCCGCGCCGGTCGCCGCCAGCCCGTCCGGCCCGTCGCCGAGCAGGGAGCGCACCACCATGCCGTGGAAGGCGCCGGACGGCGAGGTCGACACGTTGTTGAGGTCGCCGTGAGCGTCGAACCAGACGACCGCGACCGACCCGGCCGGATTCGACTCCACCGCGTGCTGCACGCCGGCGAGGTCGGCGCCGCAGTCGCCGCCGATCGTGACGACCGGCGCCTCCAATACCGCCAGCTCCGCGGCTGCGAGCTCGCGGACCAGGCTGAGGGAGGAGTACCGCAGCACGCCGGTCCCGAGCGCCTCGCCCGCCGCCGCGGGGACCGCCACCGCGTGGGTCGCGTTCGCGGGGAGGTCGCCGCGGATGGCCTCCGCGCCGTCGATCAGCCGCATCGCCCGGGAGGAGCCGGAGCCCTGCCACTGCGGTACGACGAGGAACGATGCCGGGCTCATCCTTTTTCCTTCCGTGTCGCCGCCGCGGCCGCACTGCGCAGGCCGGAGGCGGTCAGATGCTGGCCGTAGGCTGGCATGTCGCGCTCGAACCGCCAGCCTTCGGCGAGCGGGCCGAGGTCGACGACGTCGAAGCCGAACTCGTCGAGCAGCTCGGAGACGAGGGCCTTCGCGTCGTCGTCGTCGCCCGCGATCGCGAGGGCGCGGCGGCCGGGAGTGCCGGGAGGCGCGGCGTCCGCGGTCAGGTTCGCCGCCGGGACGTGGTTGAACGCTTTGACGACGCTCGCCTGCGCCAGGACACGCTGCAGCAGCCCCGACACCGTCTCGCGGCCGTCCTCCAGTTCGGGGATGACACCGTCGCGGGCGGGGTAGTAGTTGCCGGTGTCGATGACGACCTTGCCGGCGAACGCGGCGGAGGGCAGCGAGGCGATCGAGCGCAGCGGGATGGCGACGACGACGATGTCGCCGGCCTGGACGGCCTCCGTCACCGTCCCGGCGCGCGCGTGCGGACCGAGCTCGCCGACCAGCGCGGCGAGCGACTGCGGCGCCCGCGAGTTGCTGATGACGACCTCGTAGCCGTGCGCGATGCCGAGGCGGGCCAGTTGGCTGCCGATCCGGCCGGCCCCGACCAGGCCGAGAGTCGTCATGCTGCGCCCTCTCTGTGCTGCTCGTCCCTGTGCTCCACGATCTGCCTCGCGCCGCGCCTGCGCCGGAAGACCAGCCACAGCACGACTCCGCCGACGATCAGGACGACCGCCAGTGCCACCCAGAAGATCACAGTCCCGCCGCTGTCGCCGACCGCCGCGCCGAGTCCCTGTGCCGCGGCGACGGCGGCGGGCGTCCAGTCCTGCGTGCGCAGCTTCGGCTCGACCTGCGTCTGCTCGATGGTGGTCAGCTCGCGGTCGCTGACCGGGCCGCTGCTGTCGCCGGACAGGTAGTAGGACTGGCCGTCCGTCGCGACCGCGAGGAGGTAGTCGGTCGGGCCGAGGCCGTTGCGGGCGGCGGTCTCGTTGGCCCAGTCCTCCTCGTCGGTGGGGTTGGTGAACTGGTCGACGTAGACGACGTAGAGGCGGATGCCGTGGTCCTTGTACAGGGAGGCCGACGCCGCCTCGATCGTGTCCACGTCGGCGTCCGAGAGCACGCTCGCCTGGTCCACGACGTGCCCGGAGCCGAAGTCGACCGGGTCCGCCGTTCGCGCCGCCTGTGCCGCGGGCGCGGACAGCACCAGCGGGGCGGACACCGCGCCGACCGCGAGCAGGAGAGCGAGGAGCGCGCGACGCCCGATCAGCGAACGGTGCACAGACATTCACCCACTCTCCCGAGCTTTCCTGTCATCGAGCCGAGTCTAGGAGCGCGCTCCCGGCCGTGTCACTGTTTCGACCTGTTACGCGCCCGGGTGCGCCGAAGCGCAGGCCGCCGCAGAATGGCTGTCATGTCCCCGGCCGCCCGCACCCTCGCCGTGGTCGAGGCGACGCGCTTCCGCGGCCACGACCCGGAGTACCACGCGTACGTGCAGGTGCTCGTCGGGGGAGTCGTCCGCGCCGCGGAGGCCGACGGCTGGACCGTCTCCCGGCTCGCAGCCGACGGCGGCACGGACGCCCTGCTGGCGGCCACGGAGCGCGCCGACGCCGTGGTGATCGTCGGCGGCGAGGACATCGCGCCGCGGTTCTACGGCGGCTCAGCGGGCTACCCGCACGAGAGCCTCCACCGCGAGACTGCGGACGCCGCCCAGCTCGCGCTCGTGCACCGCGCGATCGAGCGCGGCCTCCCGCTGCTCGGCATCTGCCGCGGCCTGCAGATCGTCAACGTCGCGCTCGGCGGCACGCTCGTCCAGGACCTGGGGGAGTCCGACCACGTGCGCCGTGGCGTCCCCATCCCGGAGGTGCTCACCACGCATCCCGTGCTCCTGGAGCCGGACAGCCGTGTGGAGGAGCTGCTCGGCGGTCCCGTGGTCGCCGTCCGCAGTGCGCACCACCAGGCGGCGGATGTCGTGGGCGAAGGCCTCCGCGTCACCGGCCGCGCCCCCGACGGCCACGTCGAGGCGATCGAGCACGAGACCGCCCCCATCCTCGCGGTCCAGTGGCACCCCGAGGACCCCGCCGCCCCCGCGGGTCAGCTGACCGCGCTGCTGGGCGCGCTGCGCGCACCGGCGCACGCCTCCCTCGCCGCCTGACCGCGCCGGCATTCGTGCCGAATGTCGCGAATGCGGCGGCGAAACGCGACATTCGGCACGAACGTCACTGCTTCCAGCCGTCGGCGCCGATGAGGGGGACGAACGCGACGGCGCCGAGGTTGCGCTCGCGCAGCGAGCCGTCGGCGGCGCGCTCGAACACGGCCAGGTGCTGGGCGCCTCCCGGATGCCCGACCGGCATCACGATGCGGCCGCCCGGTGCGAGCTGCTCCGGCCAGGCCCGCGGCACGGTCGGACCGGTCGCCGCGGCGACGATGACGTCGTACGGCGCGCCCGCCGGCCAGCCGAGCGTCCCATCGCCGGTCACGACGTTCACGCGGTAGCCCAGCGCCTCCAGCGTCGCAGCGGCGGTGACGGCGAGCTCGGCGTGCCGTTCGATGCTGACCACCCGGTGGCCGAGCTCCGCGGCGACCGCGGCCGCATAGCCGGAGCCGGTGCCGATGTCGAGCACGGCGTCCTCCGGGCCGATCCTCGCAGCCTCCAGCATGAGCGCGACGATGTAGGGCTGCGAGATGGTCTGGCCGTCGCCGATCGGCATCGGGTGGTCCTCGTAGGCGTACCGCTCCGCGCCCTCCGGGACGAACTCGTGCCGCGGCACGCGTCTCATCGCGTCGAGCACCCGCTGGTCCTCGATCCCGCGGAGGCGTAGCTGCTCCTCGACCATCCGCTCGCGTTCGGCGCTGAATTCCCTGTTCGTACGGCTATTGAACCACCGCGGGGCGCCGGTCCTGAAGGCTGGATGTCGCGGTCTCCAGCGCCTCGGCGGACGCGCCGGCGGCCTCCAGGGCCAGCAGGGCGGCGCCGAGGATCGGCGCGGCGGTGACCAAGCGGATGCGCGCGTGCGGAGCGCGCGCCGAGAGCCTGCGCTCCACCCCGGAGAGCAACCGTTCGTCGCGCGACCCGATCACGCCGCCGCCCAGCACGACCGGCACCTCGCGCCCCAGGAGCCCGAGCCGCCGCAGCGTCGTCACGGCGAACACCACGATCTCCTCGGCCTGGCGGTCCACCAGCTCCTGCGCCACCAGGTCGCCGGTGCGCGACGCCGCGAGCACGGCAGGGGCGACGCGGGAGAGGTCACTGCTCGGGAGGCGCCCGAAGTGCAGCGCCTCGATCACGGCGGGGATGCCGTCGAGCCCGAAGATCGACGGGATGGCCTCGACCAGAGAGGTCGCCGACCCCCGGCCGTCCACCGCCCGCGCGGCGTGCCAGAGCGCCTGCTCGCCGAGGTGCCAGCCGCCGCCCCAGTCGCCGGAGGTCATCCCGAGCGACGGGTAGCGCACCACCGCGCCGTCGGAGCGCACGCCGACGCAGTTGATGCCGGTCCCGCAGACGACGGCGACGGCGTCGGGCTCGCTGGTCCCTGCGCGCAGCAGCGCGAACAGGTCGTTGTCGACCACCGCGTCTGACCAGGCGTAGCCGGCGATCCCCGCGCGGAACTCGGCCTCCTCGGCTGGGAGGTCCAGCCCGGACAGGTAGATGTTGGCGGCGGCGATCGGGCGCGGACCGGTCTCGGCCAGGAGCCGCTCGATGAGCTCGTCGACCAGCGCGGCCGTCGCGGCCATCCCGATCAGGTGCGGGCTGGAGGTGGCGCCGCGAGCGGTGGCGGCGACCGTCCCGTCCAGTTCGAGCGCGACCGCGTCGGTCTTCGATCCGCCGCCGTCGACGGCGATCACGATCGGGGAGACCTCCCCCTGCGCCCCGCTCATCGCGCCCATGCCAGGTGCGCCCGGTTGTCGGCGAGGAGCAGGTCGGTGAGCTTCTCCGCGCGGTCGTACTGCCCGACCAGCGGATGGGCGAGCATCGCCCGCAGCACCCGGTCGCGCCCGCCGTGGACGGCGGCGTCGAGCGCGAGTCGCTCGTAACCGGCGACGTGGCCGATCAGCCCGGCGAGGTCGTCGGGGAGCGGTGGGACCTCCACCGCGCGCACGCCGTCCGCGCCGACCACCGCCGGCACCTCGATCACGTGGTCGTCGGGGAGGAAGGGCAGCGTGCCGTCGTTGCGCAGGTTGACCACCTGCACGTCGCCGCGGTCGCTGGTCAGCGATGCGAGCAGGTCGACTGCCGCCTCGGAGTAGAACGCCCCGCCGCGCTGGGCCAGCTGCTCGGGCTTCGTGTCGACGGACGGGTCGGCGTACAGCTCCAGGAGCTCGCGCTCCACCTGCCGCACGGCCTCGGCCCGGGAAGGGGCGTGGAGTTGCTCGCGCAGCACCTCGTCGTGGGCATAGTAATAGCGCAGGTAGTAGCTCGGCACGTTCCCGAGCAGGCGGATCAGGGAGGCCGGCAGCTCGATCTCCTCGGCGAGCTGCGGGAGGTGGGCGCCCAGCAGGTCGGGGAGGACGTCCCGGCCGCCGACGGTGACCGATCGCTCCCAGGTGAGATGGTTGAGGCCGACGTGCCCGAGCGCGACGTCGCCCGGTGCGACCCCGAGCAGGCCCGCGAACCGGCGCTGGAAGCCGATCGCGACGTTGCAGAGCCCGACCGCGCGGTGGCCCTCCTGCAGCAGCGCGCGCGTCACGATGCCGACCGGGTTGGTGAAGTCGACGATCCAGGCGCCCGGCTTGGCGTGCCTCCGCACGGCCTCCGCCACCGAGAGGACGACGGGGACGGTGCGCAGCGCCTTCGCGAAGCCGCCGGGGCCGGTGGTCTCCTGCCCGATGCAGCCGCACGCGTGCGGGAACGTCTCATCCCCGTGACGGGCGGCCTGGCCGCCGACGCGGAGCTGGAGGAGCACGGCGTCGGCGTCGGCGACGCCGGCGACCAGGTCGGAGGTCGGCACGATCCGGCCGGGATGCCCCGCAGCGCGGAACATCCGTTCGCTCACGCCGCCGACCAGCCGGAGCCGCTCCGGGTCGGTGTCGACGAGCCAGAGCTCCTCGATCGGCAGCAGGTCGCGCAGCCGGGCGAACCCGTCCACGAGCTCGGGGGTGTAGGTGGAGCCTCCGCCCACGACGGCCAGTTTCACGAGCTATCCCTTCACGCCGGTGAGTGTGATGCCCTCCACGAACACGCGTTGGGCGAAGAAGAAGATGATCACCACGGGCACGGTGACGAGCATGGTCATCGCCATGGTGAGCCCCCAGTCGGTGCCGTGGACGCCGCGGAACGACGCCAGCCCGTAGGCGACCGGCCAGGCGGCCGGGTTCTCGGACGTGTACAGCAGCGGGCCGTAGTAGTCGTTCCAGGAGTTGAAGAACATGAAGATCGCGGTCGCCGCGATCCCGGGCTTGGCCATCGGCAGGACGACCCGCCAGAGCACCCCGAACTCGCCGTTGCCGTCGATGCGCGCCGCGTCCGAGTACTCCGGCGGGATGGTCAGGAAGAACTGGCGCAGCAGGAAGATCGAGAACGCGTCGCCCAGCAGGTTCGGCAGGATGAGCGGCCAGAGCGTCCCGGTCAGGCCGAGCTGGGACCACATCACGTAGATCGGGATCGCGGTGACCTGGGGCGGCAGCAGCATCGCGACGATGATCGCGGTGAACAGCACGCCGGAGCCGCGGAAGCGGATCTTGGCCAGCGCGTAAGCGGCGGGGACCGACGAGAGCAGCATGAAGGCCGTGGCCAGGATGGCGTACATCGCCGAGTTCGCGAACCACTGCGCGAGCGGCACGGTCGTGAAGACCGTGACGTAGTTGCTCCAGACGAAGGGCTGCGGCCAGAGGGAGGCCGTGAGGGTCTGCGAGCTCGACATCAGCGAGGTGAGCAGCACGAACACGACGGGCGAGACGAACAGCACGGCGAGCACGATGAGCACGGCGTGCTCCGCGATCCAGCCGAGCACGCGGCGGGTGCGCAGCGAGCGCGGGCTGCGGATCCTCCGCTGCGGGGCAGCGGGAGAGGCCGGGGCCTCCGGGGTCAGGGTTGCGGACGTCATTGTGCGCCTTCCGGGGTGAACGCCTTGAAGCGGCGCAGCAGCAGGACGAGGATGAGCGCCGCGACCACGAACAGCAGCACGGCGAGCGCGGACGCGTAGCCGAGCTGGTAGGTGCCGAAGCCGCGCACGTACAGCCACTGCGTGTAGGTGAGCAGGGAGCCGTCGGGGTACCCGAGGGTGTTGCCGATGCCCTCGCCGACCACGGCCTTGCCGCTGGCCACCGAGGAGGCGACCGCGGCCTCCGTGAAGTACTGGATCGCGGCGATCACGCCGGTGACGACGGCGAACAGCAGCACCGGCGAGATACTCGGCAGCGTGACGTAGCGGACCTTCTGGAGGCCGCCGGCGCCGTCGAGGGAGGCCGCCTCGTACTGCTCGCGCGGCACGTCGAGCAGCGCGGCGAGCAGGATGATCATGATGTCGCCCATCACCCACACCCCGAGCAGCACGAGCGACGGCTTCGACCAGGCCGGGTCGTTGAACCACAGCGGCCCCTTGATCCCGAACCAGGCGAGCACCTGGTTGACCGGCCCGGTTCCCGGGTTGAAGAGGAACACGAACGCGACGACGCTCGCGACCGGCGGCACCAGCGCCGGCAGGTAGAAGACCGTCCGCCAGAGGCCGGACGCGCGGCGCGCGCGGGCGAGGAGGCCGGCGACGATGAGCGCGAACCCGGTCTTCACCGGCACCCAGATCACCACGAACCACAGCGTGTTCAGGGTGGCGAGCCAGACGTTCGGGTCCTGCGTGAACAGGTACTCGTAGTTGCGCAGGCCGATCCACTGCGGAGGCGACACCAGGTCGAATCGGGTGAACGAGTAGTAGACCGACGCGAGGAGAGGGTAGACGAAGAAGATCGCGAGTCCCAGCAGCGCGGGGGCGAGCAGGGCCAGCGTCACCAGGTTGCGGCGCCGCCGGCTGCGGGAGGGCCGCGCGGGGCGGGCGGTCGCCCGCCCCGCGCTTCGAGCCGTGACGGTCACGAGCTCACGGACCCGTCGAGAGGGCGAGGGCGTCGTTGATCTGCTTGTCGACCGACTTCAGCCCGGCGTCGATGTCGCCGCCCTGGCTCTGGTACTTGTTCCACCAGTCCTGGAAGGTGTTCTGGTAGCCGGCCCCGAGCGGGCTGGCGGGCGTGGTCATGACGTTCTTGTTCGATGCGATGTCGAGGAACGTCTTGAACTGCGGCGAGACCTCCAGCTTCGGCGAGGCGAGCGCGTCCTTGGTGGTCGGCACGTTCTTCAGGCCGTTGGCGAGTTTCACGACCGCGTCGGTGTCGGTGGTGAGGTACTTCAGCAGCGCCCAGGCCAGCTCGGGCTGCTTCGAGCCCTTCGAGATGCCGATGATGTTGCCCGTGATGTACCCGCCGCCGTAGAGGTCGGTGTGGTCGTCGGCGGTCGGGAACGGCGCCGTCCCGTAGTCGAGCCCCTTGGCCTGGTCGTCGATGAACGCGGTGCGGTACTCGCCGTCCATGTTCATCGCCACCTGGCCGGTCTGGAAGGCGTTGTCGGCGGAGAACTCCTGGCCGAGGCCCGAGGTGAAGGCGTTGAGCTTGTCCCAGCCGATCTTGTCGACGTAGGCCTTCTGCCATTCGATCAGCTCCTTCCAGCCGGGGGAGGAGGAGATCGCGCTGGTGCCGTCGGCCTTCAGCCACTCGGCTCCGGCGGCCGGGCCGTAGTGGGCGGCCGAGTTCTCGTACCAGCCCATCGTCGGGTTGAAGCCGAGGGTCTTGATCGAGCCGTCGGCGTTGAAAGTCGTCAGCTTGTCGGCCATCGACTCCAGCTCGCCGAGCGTCGTGGGCGGCTCGCTGAATCCGGCCGCCTGGAGGAGCTTCTTGTTGTAGTAGAGGCCATAGACATCCGCGAGCATCGGCATCGCGCAGCGGTTGCCCTTGAACTCCGTGTACGACTTCACGGTGTCGCTGAACTGGCTGAGGTCGACCTTGTCGCGCTCGATCACCTTGTTGAGCGAGCGGAACGCTCCGTTCGTGCAGAAGTTGCCGACGATGTCGGTCGAGTAGGAGAGCCCGACGTCGACCTTGCTGCCGGTGGCGATGGCCTTCTGCAGCTTCTCGTCGTCCTGGCCGGAGTGCACATCGACCGTGATCTTGGGGTACTTCTTCTCGAAGTCGTCGACGACCGACTGGATGACCTTGGCCTCCCGGTCGGAGAAGAAGTGCCAGAACGAGACGGTGCCCGACAGGTCGGACGGCGTGCTGTCCTGGAAGGACGCGCCGCTGGACCCGCCGGAGCAGCCGGCCAGGGCGAGCGCCGCGGCCGTGGCGACGGCGGCGGCGGCGATGAGTTGACGGTGTTTCACGGGTGGTTCCTCGCTGATCCTTCTCGTGATGTTCGGGTGGACGGATGTGGTGCGGAGGTGCCGGCGCCGTCTCAGACGGCGATGCGCGACACTTCGTCGAAGAGCGCCTCGCGCACCTCGCCGAGGAGATGCTCGCGGGCGCCGCGGAGGACGGGGTGGGTGGCGACGCCGGTGGCGACGACGGCGCGCTCGCCCCAGGCGTCGCGCAGTTCTGCCGCGACGAGCTCGCCGAGCCGGGGGCCGCAGGCGGCGCCGGTCGGGCCGCCGAGGACGACCAGCTCCGGATCGAGCAGGGCGAGCACGGGGACGACGCCGACGGCGACCCGCGGGGCGAGCTCGGCCACCAACGCAGCCCGTGCGCTGTCGTCGCCCTGCAGGTCGTCGGTCAGGCCGTATGCGCCGGCGAGCCGGGACACGGCCGGGCCTCCGATGAGGTCCTGGAGGTCGGAGGCGCCCGGGTCGAGGGCCGCTGCCGTTCGTGGGATCGGGAGGTAGCCGATCTCGCCCGCTCCGCCCGAGGCGCCGCGGTGGACAGAGCCGGCCTGGTCGACCGCGAGGCCGAGGCCGTCGCCCATCCAGAGCAGCGCGAAGCCGCCGGCCTCGGTGCCCGCGCCGTCGGTGCGCTCGGCGACCGCGGCGAGGTTCACGTCGTTGTCGATGTGGACCGCGATGCCGAGGGCGTCCTCCAGCCGGCGGCGGATGCCCCGCTTGGGCCAGCCGGGGAGCGTCTCGATGTAGGTGAGCTCGTCCGTCCGCGGGTCGAGGGCGCCCTGGACGCCCACGCAGACGGCGCGCACTCGCCCGGCGTCGACGGAGGCCGCGTCGCAGGCGGCGTCGATCGCGAGCCGGAGGTCGGCCTCCGGCGCCCGCGCGGCGAGCGGGGTGACCGCGATGGGGTGCTCGGCTCCCGCGGCGTCCACGATTGTCGAGCGGATGGAGGTCGCGTCGATGTCGACGGCGACGCCGAGCATCCGGTCGGTGCGCACCGCATAGCCGGCGGCATTGGGTCCGCGGCCGGCGGAGACCTCGCCGACCACGTGGATGAGCCCGGCCGTCTCCAGCCGCGAGACCATCTGCGCGGCCGTGGGCTTGGAGAGCCCGGACAGCTCGCCGATCCGGGTGCGCGTCAGCACCCCGTGCTCGAGCAGCAGGGCGAGTGCCGTGCGGTCGTTGGTCTCGCGGAGCCACCCCGGGGTTCCCCGGACGGGTCGGTCGGCCATTGTCATCCCCTCGTCGGAACGATCTGATGGCCAGAATGTATCAGGAAAGTTTCTTTATAGTAAAGAGCCCAGCCCAAAATCACCGAGGGGCACATTGTTGTCACTTCCGGCGTGCGAAAGCGACAACAACGTGCCCCTCGTGGAGTTCAGGTCGGCGTGTGCCGGTCAGACCGCTGAGCGCGCGTGGTCGACGAGGCGGTCGAACGCCGCGTCGAGGTCGGGGTCGAGGCGCTGGCGGGACGCGTCGGCGAGGTACCAGTCGACGATCTCGCCCGCGCCGTGCGCGAAGGTGACGGTGGCCTGGTACTCGGGCACCAGGGCCTTCACCTTGGCGTTGTCGAAGTGCATCGAGTGCGCCTTGTCGCCGAGGAGGCCGGGGCCGAGGTCGGGGATGACGGCGGCGATGGTCTCGCTCGCGACGTGCACGAGCTCGGCCTCCACACCGAGCGCCTCGGCGAGGTAGCAGTAGATCTGGTCCCAGGTCGGCGCCTCGTCCGAGGTGATGTGGAAGGAGTCGCCCACGGCCTCCGGGCGGCCCAGCAGCCCGACGAACGCGACCGCGAAGTCCGTGTTGTGCGTGATCGTCCACCGGCTCGTGCCGTCGCCGTGCACCACGACAGGCGCCCCGCGGCGCATCCGCTCCAGGTCGGTCCAGTGGCCGCTGGTCGGGATCATGGTGCGGTCGTAGGTGTGCGACGGGCGCACGATCGTGATCGGGAAACCGCGCTCGCGGTACGCCTCCACGAGGAGGTCCTCGCACGCGATCTTGTCGCGGGAGTACTGCCAGAACGGGTTGCGCAGCGGGGTGGACTCGATCACCGGCATCCGCGCGGGCGGGGTCTGGTAGGCCGACGCCGAGGAGATGAACACGTACTGGCCGACCCTGCCCTCGAACAGGTCGAAATCGGTGCGGATGTGCTCCGGAGTGAAGGCGAGGAACTCCGCCGCGACGTCGAAGCTGCGCTCGCCGAGCACGTGGTGCACGCTGTCCGCCTCGCGGATGTCGGCGTGCAGCACCTCGACGCCGTCCGGGAGGGGGCGAAGATCGCTGTTCCCGCGGTTCACGACCGTGACCTCGTGGCCCTGCTCGAGGGCCCGGGCGACGCACGCGGAACTGATGACCCCCGTGCCGCCGATGAAGAGTGTCCGTGTCGCTGTCATCCCTGCTCCTCGCATCGTCGCCGGCGGTCCCGCACAGGTTTCGCGGCCGTCGCCGGCCACGCCCCCAGACGACCCAGACTAACGCTCCGACGGCCCCTGAGGTTAAGGTCCCGTCGCCTCCCGCGTACAGTGCAGGTCGTCCACCCGGCAGACCAGGGAAGGAGTCCTCCGCCGTGCCACTGCGAACCTGGCCCTCACTCGTGATCGCGTGCCTCATCGCCATCGTCGCCGCCGTGGTGGTGACGGCGATCGTGGGGCTGATCCTGCGCGGTGTCGGCCGCCATCGCCAATGGCCCGCTGTGCTGACGAAGCGCGCGCGGGTGCCATTCCGGCTGTTTCTGGCGGTCATCGTGCTGTGGATCGCGGTCACGCTGACGCTGCCGCTCGACGTGCCGCTGTACTGGACGGGAGTCATCCAGCATGCGTTCCTGATCCTCGCGATCGCCACCGGGACCTGGTTCCTCGCGGCGCTGGTGGTCTTCGCCGAGGACCTCGGGCTCGCCCGCTACCGCGTCGACGTCCCCGACAACCGGTACGCCCGCCGGGTGCGCACGCAGGTGCTGGTGCTGCGGAGGTTGACGGTCGTCGCGGCGGTCGTGATCGGGCTGGCCGCGATCCTGCTGACCTTCCCCGTGCTGCAGGCGGCGGGGGCCAGCCTGCTGGCGTCGGCGGGGATCATCGGTGTGATCGCCGGTGTCGCCGCGCAGTCGAGCCTGGCGAACCTGTTCGCCGGCATTCAGCTCGCCTTCAGCGACGCCATCCGGATCGACGACGTGGTGGTGGTCGAGCAGCAGTGGGGGACCATCGAGGAGATCACCCTCACCTACGTGGTGGTGCACATCTGGGACGACCGCCGGCTGGTGCTGCCGTCGACCTACTTCACGACGAAGCCGTTCGAGAACTGGACGCGCCAGCACAGCGAGCTGCTCGGCGCGGTGGAGTTCGACCTCGACTGGCGGGTGTCGCCGGCCGGGATGCGTGCGGAGCTGAACCGCATCCTCGCCGCGACGGACCTGTGGGACGGCCGCACCGGCGTCCTCCAGGTCACCGACGCCACGCAGGGCTGGGTGCGGGTGCGCGTGCTGGTCACCGGCAAGGACGCGCCGACCCTGTTCGACCTGCGTTGCTACGTGCGGGAGCGCCTGATCGACTGGATGCAGCGCTACTCCGACGCCGCGCTGCCGCGCAAGCGCGTGGAGATCGTGGAGACCCCGGAGACCCAGGTGCCGAGCTCCCGCGCCCGCAGGGCCCAGGAGGCCGAGGGCCGCCTCTTCGGCGGCACCCCCGAGAAGGAGCAGCGCGCCTCCCAGTTCACCGACGCCATCCCCGTCGTCCCTGACCCCACCCGCACCGACGAGCGCACCGCCGACCCCGCCGACTAACCCCCACCCACCCCACCCCGCCCCACCCGCCCCACCCGCCCCACCCCACCCACGCCCCCCCGCAAACAGGAGGACTTCCCGCGACTCACCCTGAATCTCCTTCCAAACCCCCATCGGAAGGAGATTCAGAACGTGTCTCCTGTTCACACCACCCGCCCCCCGCGGCGGGTTCTCCACAGATTCGGGCGACGCGCCCCATCCGCGCCCTCCCACATCCAGGATCGATCCATGACCTGGATGAATCGGCTCAGAGAACTCGGTGGCGCGGCCACCACCCATCAGCTCCGGATGGCGGGCGCCACACCGGAGGATCTGAAGCGCGCGGTGCGCGGCGGCGCAGTGGATCGCGTGCGGAAGGGCGTCTACGTCTCTCCGCTCCTGGACGGAGTGGCGCTGGAGGCCGTCCGTGCGGGAGCGCGCCTGTCGTGCGTCTCGGCCTGCGCCAGCTACGGGCTCTGGTCCGGCTCGGATCGGCGGACGCACGTGATGCTGTCGCCGCAGTCGCGCCGAGCGCCGCCTGGCTTCGTCTGCCATTGGCGGCCGGCCGAGGACCATCCCGAGCTGTGGCGGGTGTCGCTCGGCGACTGCTTGCGGTCGGTGGCGCGGTGTGCGGACGAGGAGACGGCGGTCGCGGCGTTCGACACGGCGCTCACAGCGGGGCTCGTCAGCCCATCCGGACTGCGGCGGATCCTGGAGGCGGCGCCGAGGGCGGCGCGTGAGCGGGCGGCGCTCGCGCGGGCGGGTTCGGACTCCGGGGTCGAGTCGCTCGTGCGGCAGCGACTGGAGCGGCGCGGGCGCAGAGTCGAGCAGCAGGTGCACGTGCGCGGCGTCGGCCGGGTGGACATGCGGATCGACGGCGAGCTGTTTCTGGAGATCGACGGGTATGCGTTCCACAGCGACGCAGGCTCGTTCGAGCGCGACCGGTTGAGGGATGCCACGCTCGCCGAGCTCGGACACCGGCGGCTCCGGGTGTCCGCGCGGCAGGCGGTCGGCGATTGGCCGAGGGTGGAGGCTGCGATCGACCGCATCGTGCAACAGGGGTAGCCCCCAGCGGGCCTAGCTCCAGCGGGCCTAGCCCCAGCGGGCAAAGCCCCTCAGCGAACTCACAGCAACCCAGGGACCATCCCGGCGCCTTCCGCTGTTCTCCTTACTGACGGCGCCGCAGCCAGCGCTCGCCGCACTCAGGAGGAAACGTGACACAGGACTACCGCAAGAGCCAGGACGCCGTCGCGCGGCTCACCCCCGCGCAGTATGCGGTCACCCAGGAGGCGGCGACAGAGCCCGCCTTCCGCAACGAGTTCTGGAACAATCACGAGGCGGGGCTCTACGTCGACATCGTGTCGGGGGAGCCGCTCTTCGCGTCCGTGAACAAGTACGACAGCCGTTCCGGTTGGCCGAGCTTCACCGTGCCGGTGGAGCCGGGCAACATCGTCGAGAAGAGAGACCGCACCTTCGGGATGGTCCGCACCGAGGTGCGCTCCGCCCACGGCGACAGCCACCTCGGCCACCTGTTCGACGACGGGCCCGCCGAGGCGGGGGGCCTGCGCTACTGCATCAACTCCGCCGCACTCCGCTTCGTCCCGCTCGCCGAGCTGGACGAGCAGGGCTACGGCGACTACCGCCACCTTTTCGAGAACGACGAGAACGAGAACGAGGAGAACCACTGATGACGACCGAGAAGGCCATCCTGGCCGGAGGATGTTTCTGGGGCATGCAGGACCTCATCCGCAAGCGCCCCGGCGTCGTGGGCACCCGCGTCGGCTACACCGGCGGCGACGTGCCCAACGCCACCTACCGCAACCACGGCACCCACGCCGAGGCGATCGAGATCGAGTTCGACCCGGAGCGGGTCAGCTACCGCGACCTGCTCGAGTTCTTCTTCCAGATCCACGACCCGTCGACGAAGAACCGCCAGGGCAACGACGTCGGCACCAGCTACCGGTCGGCGATCTACTACGAGGACGCCGAGCAGCGCCGCGTCGCCGAGGACACCATCGCCGACGTGGACGCGTCCGGTCTCTGGCCGGGCAAGGTCGTCACCGAGGTGGAGCCGGCCGGACCGTTCTGGGAGGCCGAGCCCGAGCACCAGGACTACCTGGAGCGCATCCCGTGGGGCTACACCTGCCACTTCGCCCGCCCGGACTGGAAGCTCCCGCGCCGGGAGGCCGCGGCGAGCTGAGCCCGTCCCATCGCAGCGAGGCCCGCGTCTTCCCGACGCGGGCCTCGTGCCGTTTCGGGGCAGTGGGTGCGGTCGGCCGTCAGACCCGGTCGAGCAGCACCGCGACCTCCTGGTGCCCGGTCTGCGGGAACATGTCGAGCACGCGGCCCGTGCGGATGCGGTACGACGGCATCCGCGTCAGGTCGTGGGCGAGGCTCTTCGGGTTGCAGCTCGAATACACCACGCTCGGAACGCCGGAGCCTTCGAGCCAGCCGGAGAGCTCCGCTCCGATTCCGCGCCGCGGCGGGTTGACGATGACGAGCTCCGGGGCGGTCTTCGCCGCCAGCGCGAACGCGGTCGCGTCTCCCGCCCGGAACGCCACCAGCGGAAGCCCGGCCGCGGAGGCCGTCGCGCGGGCGCTCCGCACCGCCTCCGTGCTGGTCTCCACGCCGACGACCAGCCGGCCCGGCGCCGCCACGTTCAGGGCGAAGCCGCCGACCCCGCAGTACAGGTCCCACACGCTCGCCGGCGACACCTCGTCCACCCAGGCTGCGACCTGCGCGTACAGCGCCTCGGCGACGGCGGTGTTGGTCTGGAAGAAGCTCTGCGGACGCAGCCGCAGCGGAATGCCGCCCACCCGCATCACGAGCGACGACTCCGCGGTCAGCACGATCTCGCGCTCGCCCTCCACCACCGCCTTGTGCTCCGGCTGGAGGTTCACGGTCACGACCCGCGCGGCCGGGAGCGCGGCCAGCAGCTCGGGCAGCCGCGCGCGGATGCGGCCGACGGACTCCTCCGACCGGACGACGAACCGGACCATCAGCTCGTCGTCGGGGGAGAGGGTCACCAGCACGTACTTGAGCTCGCCGCGGCGGTCGGGCACGCTGTACGGCTCGATCCTGGCACGGGTCACGAAGTCGGCGAGCACGGGCAACGCAGCCCGGACGCCCGGCGCGCAGATCCCGCACTCGCGGAGGTCGACGCCGCGTCCCGCCTCGTCGAGGATGCCGATGGTCGGCGCCTCCACCGTGCCGGAGACGACCATCTTGGCTTTGTTCCGATACCCGGACTCGGCGCTCGCGACCGGCGGCAGCCAGACCGCGTCGCCGAACGGCGCCAGGAGTTCGCGCGAGTGGCGGTCCTTGCCGGCGAGCTGCTCGGCGTAGGGGACGCCCATCAGCGTGCACGAGCGGCACACGCCGGCGTCGAAGTACGAGCAATCCATTCCGCGAACGATTGTACGTGGCGTACAGCGCTCGGATTGTAGGCCCTGAACCGCACAGTGTCAGACCGACCGCCCCAGCCTCGCTACGGCTGGACGCTGTACCCCGCGCTCTCCAGAGCCGACTGAACCTGGCTGATCCGGAACCAACTGGCGATGGTCGCCGATCCGGTACCACCACCCAGCTCCCACTTCACTGGATGTTCCCGGGGCCACGGTGCACGGAGACGATCGAAGCACGGGGGATCCACGCGGATGACCCGAGGCCGCTCACCAGGATCCCGTTCTCGTAAACCTCAAGCTTCCGCGGGAACGGCCAGCCGACGTTGACAGGAGCGATCCCGGTCCGGAAGCCGACGCTCTGCGGAGCCAACGTCGCCAGTAACCGTCCCCGAGATCCGGCCCCCGTCGTGTCAGCGCTCATCTCTCGGTCTCTTTTCTGCGCAGCCGACGCACCTCTTCGCCGACTATTTGAACTGTGACGCGATGAACACGACCGCCCAGAACACGAACCCGGCCGCCCCGATGATCATGCCGGCGATCGCCAGCCCCTTGCCGCGTGCACGACCCTGCGCCGCCGCTCGGAACCCGCGGCCGGAGAGTGCAGCGCCGAGGACGCCGATGAACCCGAACACGAACAGGCTCACGCACGAGACCACGAAGCCCCAGATCGCCAACTGACTGAATGGCAGGCGCTGAACCGGCTGGGCCGCTGCGGCCGGGCTGAACGGTTGGCCTGCAACGGATTCGGACTCGTCCATGTGTCTCCCCTCATGCGACGCGTCGCGTCGGCTGGCCTGACTGTAGCGGGAGGTGACGTGCTCTCGACGCGTGGCGCCGCGATTCCCACACGGCCGCACGAAAACACAGAAACAACCACAAAGAATCCTCTTGCTGAATGTGGTTTCGTGTTGTAATGTGTGGGAAACCAAAGGAGGTCTCGGGTGTATGCAACGGAGCGTCAAGAGCTGATCGAGCGGCTGCTGCTCGAGGAGGGCCGCGTCGCCGTGGTCGAGCTCTCCGAGCGGTTCGGGGTGACCACCGAGACCGTACGCCGCGACCTCGACGCACTGGAGACCGCGGGCGCCCTGCGCCGCGTGCACGGCGGCGCCGTCGCCCTGGAGCGCGTGAGCACCGCGGAGGCCTCCGTCTTCGAGCGCACCGGCCTCCGCGCCGACACCAAGCAGCGCATCGCCGCCCGCGCCCTGGACGTCCTCGGCGACGGCTTCCGCGGCTCCCTCTACCTCGACGCCGGCACCACCACTGCGGCCGTCGCCCAGCTCCTGCCCGCCCGGCTGTCCGCCACCGGGGGAGAGGCGGAAGTCGTCACCCACTCGCTCACCCTCGCTCCCGCCCTCGCGGCGGCCGATCGGGTGGCCCTCACCGTCGTGGGCGGCCGCATCCGCGGGGTCACCGCCGCGGCGGTCGGCGCGGCGACGGTCCGCTCCATCGAGTCGCTGCGGCCCGACATCGTCTTCGTCGGAGTCAACGGCGTCTCCGCGGGCTTCGGCCTCAGCACTCCCGACCCGGAGGAGGCCGCCGTCAAGGAGGCCATCGTCCGGGCCGCGCGGCGCGTCGTCGTCGTCGCGGACTCCACCAAGTTCCAGCAGGAGTCGCTCGTCTCGTTCGCGCCGCTCGACGCGGTGGACGTGCTGGTGACCGACCGTGCGCCCGACGGCGAGCTCGCCGACGCGCTGGCCTCCGCCGGAGTCGAGGTCGTGCAGGCATGATCGTCACCCTCACCGCCAACCCGTCCCTCGACCGGGCCGTCACGCTGAGTGCCCCGCTGCGTCCTGGCGAGGTCCAGTCCGCGGCGTCGTCGCGCGAGGACGCCGGCGGCAAGGGGATCAACGTGGCGCGCGTCGTCGCCGCCTCCGGAGTGCCGGCGCTCGCCGTGCTCCCGCTCGCCGCCGACGACCCGTTCGGCATCGTTCTCCGCTCGGCCGCCGTGCCCGTCCGCACGGTCGCCATCCACGGCCACGCGCGCGCCAACCTCACCATCACCGACCCCGCAGGCACCACCACCAAGCTGAACCTGCCCGGCGCGGCGCTCGGCGCTTCAGACGCTGCCGCGCTGGTGGAGGCCGTGGTCGAGGCCTGCGCCGGCGCCCGGTGGCTCGTGCTCGCCGGCTCGCTGCCGCCCGGCGCCGGCGACGACTTCTACGTGACCGTCATCCACGCCGTGCGCGAGCGCTGGGCGGACGCCGCCCCGCTGATCGCGGTGGACACGTCGGGAGAGGCCCTGCGCGCAGCGGTCTTCGACGGCCACCCCGACCTGATCAAGCCCAATGAGGACGAGCTCGCCGAGCTCACCGGGTCCCCATTCACGTCCGGAGAGCTCTGCGAGTCCGGCGAGCTCCCGGAGGCGGTCCTCGCCGTCGCCCGCACGCTCGTCCCCGAGCAGGCCGGCGCAGCGCTGGTCACGCTCGGCGCCCTCGGCTCCGTCCTCGTGACCGCCGACGGCTGCTTCGTGGCCGACGCCCCGCGCATCCGCGTGCGGAGCACCGTCGGTGCAGGCGACAGCGCGCTGGCCGGCTTCCTGCTGGCCGACGTCGCCGGCGCCACCCCCTCCGAGCGGCTCGTGCACGCGATCCGCTACGGCTCGGCCGCGGCCTCGCTGCCCGGCACCCAGGCGCCCCGACCGGCCGACCTGCCCACCGGCGACCTCAAGGTCGCCGCACTCCATCCCTGAACCCCGAACCCCCCGGAACCAATCTCCCCGGAGTTCATCCCCCGACCTGGAGGACACCGTGTCACTGAAGACCATCACCCCCGCACTCGTCAGCCTCGACGGCGCGGCCGGCGACAAGAGCGACGTCATCCGCGCACTCGCCGCGCGCGTCGTCGCCGAAGGCCGCGCCACCGACGCCGACGCGCTGTACGCGGACGCCTGGGCCCGCGAGCTGAAGGACGAGACCGGCCTGCCCGGCGGCATCGCCATCCCGCACGCCAAGAGCCCGTCGGTGACCGTTCCGACGCTCGCGTTCGCGCGGCTGGAGCCCGGCGTGGACTTCGGTGCACCGGACGGTCCCGCCGACCTCGTGTTCCTGATCGCGGCGCCGGCGGACGCGGCCGAAGCCCACCTCGCCGTCCTGTCGAAGCTCGCGCGCAGCCTGATGACCGAGGAGTTCACCTCGGGACTGCGGGCCGCGAGGACCCCGGAGGACGTCGTGGCGCTCGTGGACGAGGCCATCGGCGAGGGCGAGGCGAGCACTGCGACGAAGGCCGCAGCGGCATCCGCCGGCGCCGCACCCGAGGCCGGCGCCGCCCTCCGCATCGACGGCCGCCCGGCCCGCATCGTCGCCGTCACCTCGTGTGCGACCGGCATCGCTCACACCTTCATGGCCGCCGACGCGCTCACCGCCGCCGGCACCAAGAACGGCGTCGCCCTGACCGTCGAGCCGCAGGGCTCCAGCGGCTACCAGGCCATCCAGCAGAGCATCATCGACGACGCCGACGCGGTGATCTTCGCCAACGACGTGGATGTGCGCGAGGAGGCCCGCTTCGCCGGCAAGCCCGTGGTGCGCTCCACCGTCAAGCGCGGCATCGAGCAGCCCGACCAGCTCATCGCCGAGGCCGTCGCCGTCGCGGCCGACCCGAACGGCGCCCGCGTCACCGCGTCCGGCGGCTCATCCGCCGCATCGGCGGCGACGAACCTCTCCTGGGGCGCGAACCTCAAGCGCATCCTGCTCACCGGCGTCAGCTACATGATCCCGTTCGTCGCGGGCGGCGGCCTGCTGATCGCGATCAGCTTCCTGCCGTTCCTCGGCGGCTACGGCATCGCGCTCGCGCACGGCAGCTCCGGCATGAACAACGCGGTCTACACGCTGACGCACTTCGCGATCTGGAACCTCCCGCCGGAAGGCCTCGGCTACTACCTCGGCGCGATAGCGTTCGAGATCGGAAGCGTGAGCCTCGGTTTCCTCGTCCCGGCGCTGGCCGGCTACATCGCCTTCGCGATCGCCGACCGGCCGGGCATCGCACCCGGATTCGTCGCCGGCGCCATCGCGGTCTTCATGAACGCGGGCTTCCTCGGCGGCCTGATCGGCGGCCTCCTGGCCGGCTACGCCGCGTGGCTGATCGGCCGCCCCGCCGTCCCGCGCTGGCTGCGCGGCCTGATGCCGGTCGTGATCATCCCGCTCGGCGCCTCGATCATCGCCTCGGGCCTGATGCTGCTGATCCTGGGCGCGCCGATCGCGTGGCTGATGACCCAGCTCACCGCCTTCCTGAACGGCCTGTCCGGCGCCGGCGCCATCTTCCTCGGTGTCATCCTCGGCCTGATGATGTGCTTCGACCTGGGCGGTCCGGTCAACAAGGTGGCCTATGCGTTCGCGGTCGCCGGCCTCGCCGCGCAGACCGACGCCAGCTTCCACATCATGGCCGCGGTCATGGTCGCCGGCATGGTGCCGCCGCTCGGGATGGCGCTGGCCTCCACGGTGCTCTACCGCCGCGGCTTCACCGAGGTGGAGCGCGAGAACGGAGCGGCCGCCTGGCTGCTGGGACTCTCGTTCATCTCGGAGGGCGCCATCCCGTTCGCCGCCGCCGACCCGCTGCGGGTCATCCCGGCGAACCTCGCAGGCGGCGCCGTCGCCGGAGCGCTGGCGATGGCCTTCGGGGTCGGATCGCGTGCGCCCCACGGCGGGATCTTCGTGTTCTTCGCGATCGACCCGGTCTGGGGCTTCCTCCTGGCGCTCGCGGCCGGGACGCTCGTCACGGCCTTCCTCGTGGTCGGTCTGAAGCGGTTCGCGGCGCCCCGCATCGTGACCCGAGCCGCAGTGGAGGCCGAGCAGCCCGTCCCCGCGACCGTCGCCGCCTGACCGGCACCGCGGCTCCCACCTCCGTCACCACCCACGACCACAGAAGAAGAGAACCATGACCCAGCGCACCGCCACCGTCGCCAGCTCCTCCGGGCTCCACGCCCGCCCCGCCAAGCTGTTCGTGAAAGCCGTCCAGGAGAAGGGCATCCCGGTGACGATCGCCGCCGGCGACGGCCCCGACCTCAACGCGGCCAGCATCCTCTCCCTGATGGGGCTCGCCGCCAGCAAGGGCACCGTCGTCACCCTGAAGTCGGAGGCCCCTGGTGCGGAGGTCGCACTGGACGAGCTCGTCGTGCTCCTGGAGACCGACCTCGACGCCGAGTAGCGGCCGACCCTCGACCCTCCCCGGGCCGACGCGGCCCGCCCCCTCCCCGCCCTAGCGTCGAAGGACACGACCGCTCCCCAGTCGCGTCCGGCGGGGACGCAGGGGCGGGAAGGGGGACAGGATGCGTACGCTCACTCGAGGACTGGCCGCGATCACGGTGGCGGCCGCACTGACGGCAGCAGGCCTGGTGCCGGCTTCGGCGGCGGAGCCGGTGATCGATCCGCAGGGCTACTGGTCGGCGGAGCGGTTGCGGGCGGCGGCCGAGCTCCCGGCCGACCTCCCCGCGGACCAGGTATCGCCGGCTCCTGCGGGCAGCCGGGCCCTGAGCTGGGGGTCGACCACCACCGTCAACCACACGGTCGGGAGGCTGTTCCTCCGTACGCCGACCGGTGACACGTCCTGCACCGCCACTGTCGTCAACAGCGCGACGAAGAACCTGGTCATCACCGCCGGGCACTGCGTGCACCCCGGAGGGCCGGGCAAGGCCTACTACAGCAACTTCCTGTTCGCCCCCGGCTGGAACAACGGCCCGTCCGCGCACGGCTACTGGTCGGGCACGGCGGTGGGCGCCTCCGCCGAGTGGACGCAGAGCAAGAAGTGGGACCACGACTACGCCTTCGTCCGGCTCGCCGCCAGCGGAGGGCAGCAGCTCGCGAACCGGGTGGGCGGCAACGCCGTCGCGGCCGGGGCGGGACACGTCCAGGCGAACGCGCAGATTTGGGGCTACCCCGTGCTCGCGCCCTACACCGGGCAGACCGCCCAGCGCTGCGACGTCACCACCACGCGCGTGAACAGCTACGCACCCGACGCCAGGGCCGCGTGCGGCTTCACCCACGGCGCGAGCGGAGGCCCGTGGCTGAAGGACGTGCAGTCGTCGGGGCTCGGCACGGTGTGGGCGGTGACCTCCCGGTGCGAGAGCCCGCCGGCCGGCGGGAGCGCGTGCGCGGGGACGGCGCTGTTCGCGGCGCCGTTGCCTCCCGGGGTCTTCGCGCTCCGGGATGCGGTCGGGGGCGCCTGAGCACATCGACGGCACTGAGAACAGCAGAGGGCCCCTCCCGCGTGGGAGGGGCCCTCTCGATGCTTTCGGTGCCCCCAGTAGGATTTGAACCTACGGCCTTCTGCTCCGGAGGCAGACGCTCTATCCCCTGAGCTATGGGGGCCAGGAGTGCCCGTCCAGGCTAGCATCCTTTCGCGCGGCGCCCGTCCAGCGCGGCCCGGCTCAGCTCGCGGGGAGGTTGCCCAGAACGCTCTGCATCAGCGGCGCGGCGTCGCCCGGCTCGAAGAACGCGGTCGACTCGGCGACCACCCAGTACTTGCCGCGGAAGATCTGCACCTGACCCGCGGTTCCCGGCTTGAAGTAGCCCTCCACCTGCGGCGGGGTCCCGTAGGTGGGAACCGGCTGGGCCACGGTGATCGCGGTGTTCTTGAGCCCTTCGAGCCTGTCCGCGGGCGGCATCGCCACGGCGATCTGCACCACGTCGCCGCTGGTCTGGTTCTTCCAGGCGCAGGTGACGCCCTTCCAGTCCGCGACCTGCTTCTCCAGCGTCCCGTCGGTGGGGGCGTAGCCCGGGTCGGTCGAGAAGTTGGGGTTGTAGGCGTAGAGCTGGTCGGCGGTCACCACCTGGTCGCAGGTCAGCGTGACCGGCGTCGGCGGCAGCGTCGGAGTCGGCGTCGGGGTGGGCGTCGCGACGGGGTCGGCCTTCGAGCCGCCGGGGTGCGCGGACGACGTCGCGGCGGCGTCCGGCTTCGCGGCTGGCGTGCAGCCCACGAGCGTGACGGCGGCGGCGGCGATCGCGAGGGCGGCGAGGGTCCGTGCTGTGTGCTGCTGCATGCGGTTTGTGCGTCTTCCGTGTCGTCCCGGTGCGTGTCGCATCGCACCCTATCAAGAGCGGGAACGGGTTGCCTTGGAGCGCCATTAGACTAGTTCTTCATGACTCCCGCTGACCTGTCCGCCGCCCTGCTCGCCATCGTGACCACCGTGGTGAGCCGCCGACGCGAGGCCGACGAGAGCATCCCGGAGCTCACCATCACGGCGGAGGACATCCCGCTGGAGCGCCCGAAGAACCGCGAGCACGGCGACTGGTCGTCCAACGTCGCGATGCGGCTCGCCAAGCGGCTCGGCGCCAACCCGCGCGAGCTCGCGGGCGAGATCGCCGAGGGCGCCGCCGGCATCGAGGGCGTCTCCTCCGCCGAGGTCGCCGGCCCCGGCTTCATCAACTTCCGCCTGGAGGCCGCGGCCGCGGGCAAGCTCGCCCAGACGATCCTGGAGGCCGGCGAGGCGTACGGCCGCGGCGACCTCTACGACGGCCTCCTGGTGAACCTGGAGTTCGTGTCCGCGAACCCGACCGGCCCCATCCACCTGGGCGGCGCGCGCTGGGCGGCCGTCGGTGACAGCCTCGCCCGCATCCTGCAGGCCGAGGGCGCCGACGTGACGCGCGAGTACTACTTCAACGACCACGGCTCCCAGATCGACCGCTTCGCGCGCAGCCTCCTCGCCGCCTACCTCGGCGAGGCCACGCCGGAGGACGGCTACGGCGGCGCGTACATCGGCGAGATCGCGACCGAGGTCGCGACCCGCGCCGCCGCGGACCCGGAGATCGGCGACCTGGCCGCCCTGCCGCGCGAGCAGCAGCAGGAGGTCTTCCGCGGCCTCGGCACCGAGCTGATGTTCCAGGAGATCAAGGACCGGCTGCACGCGTTCGGCGTCGACTTCGATGTCTACTTCCACGAGGACTCGCTGCACGAGTCGGGCGCCGTCGAGCGCGCGATCGAGCGCCTGGACGAGCTCGGCCACATCTTCGAGGCGGACGGCGCGATCTGGCTGCGCACCACGACCTTCGGCGACGACCGCGACCGCGTCATCGTGCGCTCGAACGGCGAGCCCGCCTACATCTCCGGCGACCTCGGCTACTACCTCGACAAGCGCGAGCGCGGCTTCGAGCAGAACATCATCATGCTCGGCGCCGACCACCACGGCTACATCGGCCGCCTGATGGCGATGGTGGAGGCCTTCGGCGACGAGCCGCACGTCAACCTCCAGATCCTGATCGGCCAGATGGTCAACCTGATGAAGGACGGCGAGCCGGTCAAGATGTCCAAGCGTGCGGGCACCATCGTCACGCTCGACGACCTGGTCGACGTCGTCGGCGTCGATGCCGCGCGCTACTCGCTGGTGCGCTCCTCCACGGACTCGCAGCTCGATATCGACCTCGACCTGCTCACCAAGCGCAGCAACGAGAACCCCGTCTATTACGTGCAGTACGCGCACGCCCGCACCCGCTCGGTGGCGGCGAACGCGGCCAAGACGGGCGTCGACCGCAGCGTGTTCAAGCCGGAGCTGCTCACCCACGAGACCGAGAGCGCGCTGCTCGGCGGCCTCCAGGAGTTCCCGCGCGTCGTCGCCCAGGCGGCGGAGCTGCGCGAGCCGCACCGGGTCGCGCGCTACGTCGAGGAGCTCGCCGGGCTGTACCACGCCTGGTACGCCGTGCGCGACGGTTCGACCCGCGTGCTCCCGCACGGCGACGAGCCGGTCACCGACGCCCACCGCACCCGCCTGTGGCTGAACGACGCGACCGGCCAGGTCGTCCGCAATGGCCTCGCGCTGGTGGGGGTGTCCGCTCCGGAGCGGATGTGACGACATGAGCGATCACCGCGATCAGTCCACCGAGGTCCTGTCCGGCGCGCAGCCGCCGGCGGGAGGTCCGACCTCGCCCGCGCGCCGTGGCCGCCCGCGCTGGCTGAAGACCCTGCTGCGCATCGTGATCCCGGTCGTGGTCGTCGTCCTCCTGCTGGTGGTCGCCGATGCCGTGACGCGCGCGGTCGCGGAGCAGCGGGTCGCGGCCGAGATCGAGAAGAACCTGCCCTCCTCGGTGAAGGCCGACGTCACCGTGCACATCGGCGGCTTCTCCGTTCTGGCGCAGTTCCTCGAGGGCAGCTTCTCGGATGTGGACCTCGTGGCGCCGCACGCGACCGTCAACGGCGCCCCGCTGAGCGCGGCCATCCACGCCACAGGGGTGCCTGCCGACCTGAGCAAGCCGATCCAATCGGCCACGGGCACGTTGACCATCTCGCAGGACTCGCTCAACAAGCTCGTCACCATCCCCGGCGCGAAGGGCGACATCACGCTCGGCGACGGCGTGCTCGGCTACGACGGGAGCATCGACCTGCTCGGCCTCCCCGTCGACTACACCGTGAGCGCCACCGCCAAGGCGAACGGGACCACCGTCCTTCTCACCCCGGGCAAGGCCACCGTCTCCGCGGGGTCGGGCAACGTGAGCATCACCAAGCTGATCCAGGCGCTGACGGCCAGTGGTCCCTTCCCGCTGTGCGCTGCGCAGTACCTCCCGGACGGCGTGCAGGTGAGCGACATCCACGTGACGCCGAATCGAGCCACTGTCACGTTGACCGCGTCCGACTTCGTGATGGACGAGAAGTTCCTGCACAGCAAGGGCAGCTGCTCGTAGGCGTCCCGTAACACGGCGAAGCGGCATGCGCCGCGTCGATAGACTGCTTTCAGCTTCTCCACCGGCTTCAGGGGCCAATCCGGGTCCGCTCGCCAGAGAGAACCCCACTCGTGATTTCCCGTACTCGTGAGGTTGTCCCCATGGCATCGAATCCGCTCGCACCTCCGTGGCTGAGGGAGCCGGCCGACGCGAACGCGCTGGTCCCCGGCCTCTGGTCGCGCACCGTCCACCGCGAGGAGGGCGCGATCGTCGTCGGGGGCGTCCCCGTCGCGGAGCTCGCTGAGCGCTTCGGCACGCCGCTCTACGTCGTCGACGAGGCCGAGGCGCGCGAGCGCGCCGTCGAGGTCCGCTCGGCCCTGCAGCGGGCCCTCGCCGAGGTCGGCTCCGCCGCCCGGGTCTACTACGCGGGCAAGGCGTTCCTCTCCATCGAGATCGCGCGCTGGATGACGGAGGCCGGGCTCAACATCGACGTCTGCTCGGGGGGCGAGCTGGCGGTCGCCCTCGCCGCGGGAGTCCCGGCCGAGCGGCTCGGGTTCCACGGGAACAACAAGTCGCTCGCCGAGATCGACCGCGCCGTGGCGGAGGGCGTCGGCGCGCTCATCATCGACAGCCTCCAGGAGATCGAGCGCGTCGCGGAGGCAGCCGAGCGCCACGGCGTCGTCCAGCGCGTCCGGCTGCGGGTGAACAGCGGCGTGCACGCGCACACTCACGCGTTCCTGGCCACGGCCCACGAGGACCAGAAGTTCGGCATCGCCCTGGCGGACGCCGCAGATGCCGTTTCGCGGATCCGCTCGCACGCCGGGCTGGCCTTCCTCGGCCTGCACTGCCACATCGGCTCGCAGATCTTCGGCGCGGACGGCTTCGCGGAGTCCGCCGCCCGCCTGCTCGCTGTGCACAAGGAGCTGCTCGCCGGCGGCGACGTCCCCGAGCTGAACCTCGGCGGCGGCTTCGGCATCGCGTACACCGCGGTGGACGACCCGGCCCCGATCGACGTGCTCGCCCGCAGCATCGCGGAGACCGTGGCCGCCGGCTGCGAAGACCTCGACATCCCGATCCCCGCCGTCGCGTTCGAGCCGGGCCGGTCGATCATCGGCACCGCCGGCCTCACCCTCTACACGGTCGGCACGACCAAGGACGTCACGGTCGCCGCCCACGACGACGGCGAGACCGCGGTCCGCCGCTACGTGAGCGTCGACGGCGGGATGAGCGACAACGCCCGCCCAGCTCTCTACGGCGCCGACTACTCGGCCAGGATCGCGGGCCGCGAGTCCGCCGCCGCTCCCGCGCTCGTGCGGGTCGCCGGCAAGCACTGCGAGAGCGGCGACATCGTGGTGGACGCCGAGTACCTGCCCGGCGACGTCGCCCCGGGCGACCTCCTCGCCGTGCCCGCGACGGGCGCCTACTGCTGGTCGCTGGCCAGCAACTACAACTACCTCGGCCGCCCGGCCGTCGTCGCCGTGAGGGACGGCGCCGCCCGCGTCATCGTGCGCGGCGAGACCGAGGCCGACCTGCTGGCACGCGACGCCGCGTACGAAGACGGGAGCACCGGCCGATGATCGAATACCGCAACCTCCGGGTCGCGCTGCTGGGCGCCGGCTCCGTCGGCTCACAGGTGGCGCGGCTGCTGCTGGAGCAGGGCGACGAGTTCGCCTCGCGCGTCGGCGCGCGGCTGGAGCTGGTCGGCATCGCCGTGCGCGACGTGAACGCGCCGCGCGACGTCGACCTCCCGAAGGAGCTCCTCACCACCGACGCCACGTCACTCATCCTCGGCGCCGACATCGTCGTGGAGCTGATGGGCGGCGTCGAGCCGGCCCGCGGCTACGTGCTGGAGGCGCTGAACTCCGGCGCCGACGTCATCACGGCCAACAAGGCGCTGCTCGCCACGCACGGCCCCGAGCTGTTCGAGGCCGCCGAGCAGGTCGGCGCTCAGCTCTACTACGAGGCGGCCGTCGCCGGCGCCATCCCGATCATCCGGCCGCTGCGCGACAGCCTCGCCGGCGACACGGTCTCGCGCATCCTCGGCATCGTCAACGGCACGACCAACTTCATCCTCGACCGGATGGAAGCGACGGGGGAGACCCTCGCCGACGCGCTGGCCACCGCCACCGAGCGCGGCTACGCGGAGGCCGACCCGACGGCGGACATCGGCGGCTACGACGCCGCGCAGAAGGCCGCGATCCTCGCGAGCCTCGCCTTCCACACCACCGTGCCGCTGGAGCAGGTCTACCGCGAGGGCATCACCTCGATCACCCGCGAGCAGGTGGAGGCGGCCCGCGCGGGCGGCTGGGTGATCAAGCTGCTGGCGATCTGCGAGCGACTGGTCGACCCGGAGACCGGCGAGGAGGGCGTCTCCGCCCGCGTCTACCCGGCCCTGATCAGCCGCGAGCACCCGCTGGCCGCCGTGCGCGGCGCGCACAACGCGGTCTTCGTCCAGGCCGAGGCCGCGGGCGACCTGATGTTCTACGGCGCGGGCGCCGGCGGCGTGGAGACGGCCTCCGCCGTGCTCGGCGACGTGGTGTCCGCCGCCCGCCGGCACGTCGTCGGCGGCCCCGGCGTCGCGGAGTCGACGCACGCGGGCCTGCCGGTGCTCGATGTCGGCCGCGTCGTGACCCGCTACCAGATCACCCTGTCGGTGGAGGACCAGCCGGGCGTGCTCGCCACCGTCGCCAACATCCTGAGCGACGGCGGGGTGAGCGTCGAGACGGTGCAGCAGTCCGTGCCGAGCACGACGACCTCCGTCGTAATACCCGGTAATGCTCCGATTCACGGCGCGACCGCCCCCACCGCTACCCTGGTGATCGGCACCCACGAAGCCGAGGAGGCCGCGCTGGCGGCCACCGTGGAGGCGCTCGCCGCGAGCGACGTGGTGACCGCCGTCTCTTCCGTTCTCCGAGTCGAAGGATCGTAATGCCCCAGTCGTCGAATGGGCCGAAGTCGTACAGCCGGCAGTGGCGCGGAGTGCTCCGCGAGTACGCGGACCGCCTGAACATCTCCGAGGCGACCCCGATCGTGACGCTCGGCGAGGGCGGCACTCCGCTGCTCCCGGCTCCCGCGCTCTCCGCGCGCACCGGGGCGAACGTCTTCGTGAAGTTCGAGGGCATGAACCCGACCGGCTCCTTCAAGGACCGCGGGATGACGATGGCCATCTCCAAGGCCGTCGAGCACGGCGCGAAGGCCGTCATCTGCGCCTCCACCGGCAACACGTCCGCCTCTGCCGCCGCGTACGCCACGCACGCCGGCATCCAGGCCGTCGTGCTGGTGCCCGAGGGCAAGATCGCGATGGGCAAGCTCAGCCAGGCGATCGCGCACAACGCGCAGCTCCTCCAGGTGCAGGGCAACTTCGACGACTGTCTCGACATCGCCCGCGACCTCGCCACCAACTACCCGGTGCACCTGGTCAACTCGGTGAACCCCGACCGCATCGAGGGCCAGAAGACCGCCGCGTTCGAGGTCGTCGAGGTCCTGGGCGACGCCCCGGACTTCCACATCGTCCCGGTCGGCAACGCCGGCAACTACACCGCGTACCACCGTGGCTACACCGAGGAGCTGCAGCGCGGCGAGGCCACCACGCTGCCACGGATGTTCGGCTTCCAGGCCGCGGGCAGCGCCCCGATCGTGCTCGGCCACGCCGTCAAGGAGCCCGACACCATCGCCACCGCGATCCGCATCGGCAACCCGGCGTCGTGGGAGCTCGCGCTCAACGCGCGCGACGACAGCGACGGCTACTTCGGCGCGATCGACGACGCGGGCATCCTGGAGGCGCACCGCATCCTCTCCGCCGAGGTCGGCATCTTCGTGGAGCCCGCGAGCGCGATCAGCGTCGCCGGCCTCCTGGAGCGCTCCGCCGCCGGCGTCATCCCGGCCGGCGCCACCGTCGTGCTCACCGTCACCGGCCACGGTCTGAAGGACCCGCAGTGGGCCCTCCGCACGGCCGACGGCTCCGACGTGAAGCCCACGATCGTCCCGGTCGACACGAACGCCATCGCCGACGTGCTCGGGCTGGTGCCGACCGCCGGAGCCTCCGCATGACCTTGCGCACCGCCGACCTGCGCGGGCGCACGGTCGCGGTCAAGGTCCCGGCGACGAGCGCCAACCTCGGTCCCGGCTTCGACACCCTCGGGCTCTCGCTCGCCTTGTACGACGAGCTGCGCGTCAGCGTGCGCGACGAGCCGGGCGCGACCGTGGAGGTCGTCGGCGTGGGAGCCGGGGAGGTCCCGACCGACGAGAGCAACCTCGTCGTGCGCGCGATCGCCCACACCTTCGAGTCGGTCGGCGTCGCGCTGCCAGGGCTGGACCTGCTCGCCCGCAACAGCATCCCGCACGGCCGCGGCCTCGGCTCGTCGGGAGCGGCGATCGTCTCCGGCATCATGGCCGCCAAGGGGCTGCTGGAGGGCGTCGTCGAGTTCGACGCTCAGGCGCTGCTCGCGCTCGCGAACGACATGGAGGGCCATCCCGACAACGTCGCGCCTGCGCTGTTCGGCGGCCTCACGATCGCCTGGGTCACCCCGGACGGCCCGCGCTTCAAGAAGCTGATCGTGCACCGGGGCGTCTCGCCGCTCGTGCTCGTGCCCGAGCACGTCATGTCGACGGCGCTCGCCCGCAGCCTCCAGCCGCAGTCGGTGCCCCACGAGGACGCCGTCTTCAACGTCTCGCGCTCGGCCCTGCTGGTCGCGGCTCTCATCCAGAGCCCCGAGCTGCTGCACGCGGCGACCGAGGACAAGCTCCACCAGAGCTACCGCGCCTCGGCCATGCCGGAGACCGACCGGCTGATCACGCTGCTGCGGTCCAACGGCTTCGCGGCCGTGGTGTCCGGAGCAGGCCCGTCCATCCTGGTGCTCTGCAGCGACCCGAGCCAGCGGCTCGCCGCGGCGGAGCTCGTCGCCCGCGAGGCGCAGACGGCCTGGCAGCCGCTGATGCTCGCGGTCGATTTCAAGGGCGCGACGGTCACCGCGGTGGCCGCCGACGACGCGGACACACCGGCGGCGTAGCGTCCGAAGCCTGTGACGCGAGGTGGTAAACTACCGAGTGCACCCGTGAAGAACCCGCGTCACGAGCGAATCCAGCTTCCGGGTGATCTCTTAGCAATCATGCCGTCACTCCTGCCTGCGCTTTTCGGACCTCCGGAGCATCCGGGAATCCAGAGCGCACCGTAGCGCGGATCAGAACGCAGCACGGTAAGGCAGGCTCACGTGACGATGCTCCACAGCGGCGCGCAGAGTGCGCGCCGGGGGAAAGGAATCCTCTTCAGTGACTGATGTCGAACTCCACGCCGGGGGCGTGGACACCAGCGACCTGACCTCGCTCAAGGTGGCGGAGCTGCAGGCTCTCGCCGCAGAGCTCGGCCTCCAGGGCGCGACCCGGCTCCGCAAGGGCGAGCTGGTCTCGGCGATCGCGGCGGCTCGCGCCGCGGCTGCCGGAACCGAGGCGCCCGCCGAGTCGGAAGCGGCAGAGCCCGTCTCGACCGAGACGGTCCCGGCCGAGACCGAGCAGCAGGCGGACCACGCGACCGCGGCCTCCCAGGTGCTCATCGAGCCGCTCATCGCCGAGCCTGTGGCCGACGAGCCTTTCGCCGGCGACGCCCTCCTCGCCGAGGTCGTCCCGGAGCCGCGTCGCCGCGGCTCGCGCCGGGTCTCCAGCCCGGACGGCACGGGCATCGTCCCGTCGACCAGCGTCGGCGCCGGCACCCACGTCAACACCGGCGAGACCGGTGTCGAGTCGCTCATCCCGGACGTCGACGCTCTGCTCGACTCCGCGCTCGCCTCCCGCGAGCAGGCGCAGCGCGACGGCCAGGGCGGCGGACGCCGTCGCCGCGGCCGCGGTCAGAACGGCCAGGGCCAGCAGAACGGCCAGGAGACCGACGAGCAGTCGGCCGAGGCGCCGGCGCAGGCCGAGCAGGCCCGCGGCGACCAGAACCGTGGCGAGCAGCCCCGTGGCGACCAGAGCGGCGACCAGCAGGGCGACGCCGCCGAGCAGGGCGGTGAGCAGCAGCCCTCCGGCCGCAGCCGCCGCAACCGGAACCGCAACAAGGGCAACGCCCAGAACGACCAGGCCCAGCAGAACCAGCAGGGCGCTCAGCAGAACCAGCAGGGCGGCCAGCAGGCTCAGCAGAACCAGCCGAAGGACCTCCAGGGCGACGGCCAGCAGCGCGGTCAGCAGAACCGCGGCCCGCAGGAGCAGCAGCAGGCCGAGGGCGACCGCGCCGGCCGCTACCGCGACCGCAACCGCAAGCGCCGCGGCGGCGTGGCCGGCGACGAGTTCGAGCCGGAGATCGCCGACGACGACGTGCTGATCCCCGTCGCGGGCATCCTCGACGTGCTGGACAACTACGCGTTCGTCCGCACCACGGGCTACCTCCCCGGCGCCAGCGACGTCTACGTCTCGCTCGGCCAGGTGAAGAAGTACAGCCTCCGGAAGGGCGACGCCGTGGTCGGCGCCATCCGCCAGCCGCGCGACGGCGAGAACAACAGCCGCCAGAAGTACAACGCGCTGGTGAAGGTCGACTCGATCAACGGCCAGACCGTCGAGGAGGCCGCGACCCGCGTCGAGTTCGGCAAGCTCACCCCGCTGTACCCGCAGGAGCGTCTGCGCCTGGAGACCGAGCCCGGCAAGGTCACCCAGCGGATCATCGACCTGGTCGCCCCGATCGGCAAGGGCCAGCGCGGCCTCATCGTCGCGCCCCCGAAGGCCGGCAAGACCATCGTGATGCAGCAGATCGCCAACGCGATCACCACCAACAACCCCGAGGTCCACCTCATGGTGGTGCTGGTCGACGAGCGTCCCGAAGAGGTCACCGACATGCAGCGCACGGTGAAGGGCGAGGTCATCGCCTCCACCTTCGACCGTCCCGCCGAGGACCACACCACCGTCGCGGAGCTCGCGATCGAGCGCGCCAAGCGCCTGGTCGAGCTCGGCCACGACGTGGTCGTGCTGCTCGACTCGATCACCCGCCTCGGCCGCGCGTACAACCTGACGGCGCCGGCCTCCGGTCGCATCCTGTCGGGCGGTGTCGACGCGTCCGCGCTGTACCCGCCGAAGCGCTTCTTCGGCGCAGCGCGCAACATCGAGCACGGCGGCTCGCTGACCATCCTCGCCTCGGCGCTGGTCGAGACCGGCTCCAAGATGGACGAGGTGATCTTCGAGGAGTTCAAGGGCACCGGCAACATGGAGCTCCGCCTGTCCCGCCAGCTCGCCGACAAGCGCATCTTCCCGGCCGTCGACGTCAACGCCTCCGGCACCCGCCGCGAGGAGATGCTGATGGGCCAGGACGAGGTCAAGATCACCTGGAAGCTGCGTCGCGCCCTCGCCGGCGTCGACCAGCAGCAGGCCCTGGAGATCGTGCTCGGCCGCCTCAAGGAGACCTCGAGCAACGTCGAGTTCCTCATGCAGGTGCAGAAGTCGATGCCCGCGCCGGCCAACGGCCACGGCAACGCGCACTCGCACGGCCACGAGAACGACCACCGCTAGCTGACGAAGTGCCCGTCCGCCGCGCCACTGTGCGCGGTGGGCGGGCGCTTTCTCGTTTCCCGCCGGCGCCTCCAGAAAGAAGTCACGCATGTTCGAGTCGGTCAACGGCCTCATCGCCGAGCACGACGACCTCCAGCAGCAGCTCTCCGACCCCGAGCTGCACAGCGACCCTGTGCGCTCCAAGAAGGTGAACCGCCGCTACGCGGAGCTCTCGCGCATCGTCGCCTCGTACAACCAGTGGAAGCAGCTCTCCGACGACCTGGAGGCCGCGCGCGAGCTGGCCGCGGAGGACGAGGCGTTCGCCGAGGAGATCCCCGGCCTGGAGCAGAGCCTGGAGGAGTCCGGCGAGAAGCTGCGCCGCCTGCTGATCCCGCGGGACCCCAACGACAGCCGCGATGTCATCATGGAGATCAAGATGGGGGAGGGCGGGGCCGAGTCCGCGCTGTTCGCCGGCGACCTCCTGCGCATGTACCTGCACTATGCGGACTCGAAGCGCTGGAAGGCCGAGATCATCGAGCAGACCTCCAGCGACCTCGGCGGCATCAAGGACGTGCAGGTCGCCTTCAAGGGGTCGTCGAGCGACCCGGCCGAGGGCGTGTGGGCGCACCTCAAGTACGAGGGCGGCGTGCACCGCGTGCAGCGGGTTCCGGCGACCGAGTCGCAGGGCCGCATCCACACCTCCGCCGCCGGTGTGCTCGTCTTCCCCGAGGTCGACGAGCCCGAAGAGGTGGACATCAACCAGAACGACCTCAAGATCGACGTCTTCCGGTCGTCCGGCCCTGGCGGCCAGTCGGTCAACACGACGGACTCGGCGGTGCGGATCACCCACGTGCCGACCGGCATCGTGGTGTCGATGCAGAACGAGAAGAGCCAGCTGCAGAACCGGGAGGCCGCGATGCGCGTGCTCCGGGCGCGGCTCCTCGCCAAGCAGCAGGAGGAAGCGGACGCCGAGGCGGCCGAGTTCCGCAAGGGCCAGATCCGCACGATGGACCGCTCCGAGCGCATCCGCACCTACAACTTCCCGGAGAACCGGATCGCCGACCACCGCACCGGCTACAAGGCGTACAACCTCGACTCGGTCATGAACGGCGCCCTGGAGCCCGTCATCGAGTCCAACATCCTCGCCGACGAGGAGGCCCGCCTGGCCGACCTCGGCTCCGACTGACGCCGAGACGGCGCAAAGTGGGGCTCTGAGCGCCGAGACGGCGCATTCTCCGCCGCCTCGGCGCTCAGCGGCGCACTTTGCGCCGCCTCGATCGGGTCAGATGTAGAGGGCCGGGTCCTGCCACTCGTCGCCGGCGATCTGCTCGTGGCCGGAGCGCGGGCGGGCCCGCGCGGGCACGCCGGTGAGCACCGAGTCCGGGGGCGCGTCGTGCACGACGACCGCGTTCGCGCCGATCACCGTCCGGGTGCCGATCTCGATCGCGCCCAGCACCTTGGCGCCGGCGCCGACCGTGACATGGTCGTGGATGGTCGGGTGCCGTTTGCCGTGGCCGCTGCCGCGGCCGCCGAGGGTCACGCCGTGGTACAGCATCACGTCGTCGCCGATCCAGGTGGTCTCGCCGATGACGACGCCCATCCCGTGGTCGATGAAGAAGCGGCGGCCGATTCGGGCGCCGGGGTGGATCTCGATGCCGGTCAGGAAGCGGGTGAACTGGGAGAGCATCCGTGCGGGCGTCCGGAAGCCGGCCCGCCAGAGCCGGTGGGCGACGCGGTACGACCAGACGGCGTGGAGGCCGGAGTAGACCAGCGCCACCTCGGCGCCCCCGCGCGCGGCGGGGTCGTGCGTGCGCGCGTTGCGGATGTCCTCGCGCGCCCGGAACAGGGCCACGCCGTCAGTCCAGCAGATCGGCCCAGAGGGCCGTCGAGATGTACCGCTCACCCGTGTCGCAGACGATCGCGACGATGGTCTTGCCCGCGTTCTCCGGCCGTGCCGCGACCTGGAGGGCGGCCCAGATGATCGCGCCGGAGGAGATGCCGGCGAGGATGCCCTCCTCACTGGCGAGCCGCTTTGCCACGGCGATGGAGTCGTCGAACGACACATCGATGACTTCGTCGTAGATGCTGGTGTCCAGGATCTCGGGCACGAAGTTCGCGCCGAGGCCCTGGATCTTGTGCGGGCCCGGCTTGCCGCCGTTGAGGATCGGGGAGTCCGCCGGCTCGACGGCGATCACCTGCACCTCGGGCTTGCGCTCCTTGAGGACCTGGCCGACGCCGGTGATGGTGCCGCCGGTGCCGATGCCGGCGACGAAGATGTCCACTCCGCCGTCCGTGTCCGCCCAGATCTCCTCGGCGGTGGTGGCGCGGTGGATGGCGGGGTTGGCCTCGTTGGCGAACTGGCGCGCCCAGATCGCGTTGTCGTTCTCGGCCACGATCTTCTGGGCGGCCTCCACTGCGCCGCGCATCCCGTCGGGGCCGGGGGTGAGGACGATCTCGGCGCCGAACGCGCGCAGCAGCACGCGGCGTTCCTTGGACATGGTCTCCGGCATGGTCAAGATGACCCTGTAGCCGCGGGCGGCGCCGACCATCGCGAGCGCGATGCCGGTGTTGCCGCTGGTCCCTTCCACGATGATGCCGCCGGGGCGCAGTTCGCCGGACTTCTCGGCGGCGTCGATGATCGCGACGCCGATGCGGTCCTTGACGCTTCCGCCCGGGTTGAAGAACTCCAGCTTCGCCAGCACGGTCGCACCGGCGTCGGCGGCGAGTCTGTTCAGCTTGACGAGGGGAGTGCGTCCGACGGTTTCGGTGATGTTCTCGTAGACCTGTGCTGGCATGGCCTCCACTCTATTCCGCCCGGGGCCTCGGTGGCGGCCTGTGACGGTAAGCTCGTCGGGCCATGTCAGACTCCGCGCCCTCCACCGTCCGCTCCCTCCGCGACGAGACGGTCGCCGCCCTCGCGCAGGCGGGGGTGCCCGACCCGGAGGTGGACGCCGACCTCCTCGTCGCGTTCGTGCTCGGCGTCGGGCGCGGCCGGGTGCAGGCGCTGGTGGTCATGGACACCGCGATCGACGCGGACGACGCCCGCCGGGTCCGCGAGCTCGCCGCCCGCCGGGCCACGCGGGAGCCGCTGCAGCACATCACCGGCGTCGCGCCGTTCCGCTCCCTGGAGCTCGCGGTCGGCCCCGGCGTGTTCGTGCCCAGGCCGGAGACCGAGCAGGTGGTCCAGTTCGCGATCGACGCGCTCCGCGCGGTCCCGTCCGCGGAGCCGGTCGGCGTCGACCTCGGGACGGGCAGCGGCGCGATCGCCCTCGCGATGGCGACGGAGGTCCCGCACGCCCGCGTCTACGCGGTGGAGAAGTCCCCGGAGGCGTTCGCCTGGACGCGCCGCAACGTCGAGTCGGTGGGCGCGAGCAACCTCCAGGCCGTGCTCGGCGACCTCGCCGACGCCCTCCCTCAGCTGGACGGCACGGTGGACGTCGTCATCTCCAACCCGCCGTACGTGCCGGACGACGCGATCCCGCGCGACCCGGAGGTGCGGCTCTTCGACCCGGCCGTGGCGCTCTACGGCGGCGCCGACGGGCTGGACGTCGTGCGCGTCATATCCGGCGTCGCGCGGAGGCTGCTCCGCCCGGGCGGAACCCTCGTGCTGGAGCACGGCGAGCTGCAGGGCGCGCAGATCCGCGAGCTGCTGACCGCCGACGGCTGGCGCGCCGCGGCGACCCACCGCGACCTCACCACCCGCGACCGGGCGACGACCGCGCTGCGCTAGCCCCCGCAGATTCGTGCCGAATGTGCGGTTTCGCGCCGCGAATCGCGACATTCGGCACGAATCCGTGAGCGCTCAGGCGCGCATCGCCCGCTCGCGGGCGCGGGCGATGGCCTCGCGCTCGCGTTTGCGGGCCTCGCGCAGCGCCTTCTCGGCCTCCCGGCGCGCCTTCGTCGCCTCGCGGACGGCCTTGTCGCGCGGCACCGGCTCCGGTCGCGGCTCGTACGCCACGACCGGTTCGCCGGCCGCGCGGGCGGTGACGTAGCGCTCGATCCCGTCCAGGATGCGCTCCAGCCCGAACGCGAAGTCGTCCTGCTCGTCCTCGGCGTCGGAGTAGCCGCCGGAGGCGACCAGGGGAGCGAGGTCGGGGAACCGCTCCGGCGTGACCAGCTCCGCGAGCGCGGCCGTGAACGCCTCCCCGCTCTGCGGCGGCGTCGAGCCCTCCTGGCGCGCCTGCCGCACATCCCGCTCCACGATCCCGACCGCGCGCGCGTACGACGACAGCAGCAGCGCCGTCGACATCTTCTCCGCATCAGCCAGCGGCAGGTCGCGCATCTCGCGCAGCCCCCAGTCGAGCACGGCGAGGTTGTTCGGCATCAGCGGGATGCCGGAGATCGGGATGTCCGGGAACCACGGGTGCGCCTGCATGACCTCGATGGTGGCCATCGACCAGCGCCGCAGCCCGGCGCGCCAGTCCGGCCCGCGGTCGTCCTCGGCCGGGATCGGGACCTCGCACACCGCGTCCTGCATGAGCGCGAGCACATCGTCCTTGCTCGTCACGTAGCGGTACAGGGACATCGTGGTGAAGCCGAGCTCCGTCGCGATCCGGCTCATCGAGACCGCGGACAGGCCCTCCTGGTCGGCGACGCCGATCGCCGTCTCGACGATGCGCTCGATGCTCAGCTCGCGCTTGGGTCCGCGCTGCGGCCGCTCGGCGACGCCCCAGCTCAGCGCGACGGCGCGGGGGAGCGCCTCTTCGACTTCGTCCGCCATTGAGCACGCCTTCCCGGTTCGGTGTTGACACCCATCCTAGAACTGTGTATCACTTAAACGAAATGGTATGCGCCATAAACAGTTTGCAACGTACACAGAACTCGAAAGGAACCGGATCATGACAGCACCAGCGATCGAGGTCGCCGGACTGCGCAAGTCCTTCGGCGCGCAGACCGTCCTCGACGGGGTCGACCTGCGCGTCGAGCGCGGCACCGTGTTCGCCCTGCTCGGACCGAACGGGGCGGGCAAGACGACGTTCATCAACATCCTCAGCACCCTGGTCGCGCCCGACGGCGGCAGCGCGGTGATCTGCGGCCACGACGTCGTCGCCGACCCGGAGGGCGTCAAGCGGTCGATCAGCCTCACCGGCCAGTCCGCGGCGGTGGACGAAGTCCTCACGGCGGAGGAGAACCTCCGCATGATGGCGCGGCTCTCCGGCTTCGGCCGGGCGGAGGCCGCCCAGCGCGCCGCCGAGCTGATCGACGGCTTCGACCTCCGCGACGCCGCCCGCAAGCGCGTGAAGACCTACTCCGGTGGGATGCGCCGCCGCCTCGACCTGGCGCTCAGCCTCGTCGCGACGCCGCCGGTCATCGTCCTCGACGAGCCGACCACCGGGCTCGACACCCGCAGCAGGCAGGCGCTCTGGGCCATCATCCGGGACCTCGCCGCGGGCGGCGTCACCATGCTCCTCACCACGCAGTACCTGGAGGAGGCCGACCAGCTCGCCGACCGGATCGCCGTGCTCGACCACGGCACGATCGTCGCAGAAGGCACGGCCGTCGAGCTCAAAGCGCGTGTCGGCGGGGAGGTCGTGGAGCTCCGCGACGCCGCCGACGAGATCGTCCGCGAACTGCCGACCGACGGCACCGTCGACGGCCTCCGGGACGCGATCGAGGTCCTCGACCGGCTGGGCGTCCCCGGCGCGTCCATCGCCATCCGCAAGCCCAGCCTGGACGACGCGTTCCTCGCGCTCACCGGCAACCGCACCGAATTCCAGAAGGAGGCCGTCCGATGACCGCCCTCACCTCTCCCGTCCTGCCGACCGGCCGCACAGCCTCCCGGCGCGTGGGCCGCGCCACCGCGACAGCGGTGTTCATCGGCCGCAGCGTCCGGCACTCGCTCCGCAATGTCGAGGCGCTGACGATGGCGATCGTCCTCCCGGTGATGCTGATGCTGCTGTTCACCTTCGTGTTCGGCGGTGCGCTCGACAAGGAAGGCGGCTACGTCGACTACGTCGTGCCGGGTATCATCCTGCTCTGCGCCGGGTTCGGAGCCTCCAGCACCGCGGTCGACGTGGCCGAGGACATGAGCAACGGCATCGTCGACCGGTTCCGCACCCATGCCGCTCCAGGCCGGCGGCGTGGTCACGGGGCACGTCGTCGCCAGCCTCCTGCGCAACCTGCTCGCGACCGGGGTCGTGATCGGCGTCGCGCTCGCGGTCGGCTTCCGCCCGACCGCGAACGCGCTCGAATGGCTGGGCGCGCTCGGGATGGTCGCGCTCTTCATCCTCGCCATCACCTGGCTCTACGCGGCGATCGGACTCGCGGCGGCCAACCCGACCGCCGCCAGCGGCTACGGGTTCGCGCTGCTGTTCGTGCCGTACCTGTCGAGCGCGTTCGTGCCCACCGACACGATGCCGACCTGGCTGCAGTGGATCGCGCAGAACCAGCCGATCACGCCGATCATCGAGACCATCCGCGCGCTCCTGTTCGGGCGCGACCCCGGCAGCGAGCTCTGGTGGGCGCTGGGCTGGTGCGCGGTGATCATCGCGGGGGCCTACGTCTGGGCGGTGTGGCTGTTCCGTCGCAAGACCGGGAGGCGCTGAGCGGGACGCTCAGCGCTCACCTCACCGCTCCGCGAACGCGCGGATCGCGGTGAGCATCCCGTCCGTGTCGAACGTCCCGTCGTCGGCGCGCGTGAAGTGGTGGGCATGCATCCCCGCCTCACGCGCGCCTTCGACGTTCGCGAGCGAGTCGTCGAACAGGATGGCGTCCTCCGGCCGCGCGCCGAACCTCCCGAGCGCCCGGGTGTAGATGCGCCGCTCCGGCTTGCGTGCTCCGAGCACCGCGGAGACCAGGTCGTTGCTGCCGAGGATGTCCGCCACCTCCGGCATCAGCACCGGCAGCGAGTCCTTGAACGGGATCGGGTTGTTGGACAGCAGCGAGACGGTCCCGAGCCCGGCGGCCACCCGCAGCGCCTCGATCGACCCGTCGATGCGGGTCATCGCGGCCTTCCTGGCCTCCTGCCACTGCTCCAGCGTGAGATGCGCTCCCGTCACCTCCGCGAACGCCGCGAGGTACTCGTCGCTCGTCGCGTACTCGCCGATCTCGGCGGCGCGCTCGTGGCCTCCGGCCCACCAGCTCGACGCGAGCCGGTACTGGCTCACGCCGCTCAGCTCCGCGAGGCGGGGGAGCCGTTTGTGGAAGTCGTAGTCGTACAGGGTCTTGTCGCAGTCGAAGAAGTAGACGTCCATCGCCACCAGTATCGTCCCGCACGGGGCGCTGTCGCAGGGAACCTTGCACTGGCTCAACTATCATGGGTGCCGTCATGGCTCCCATCTACGACTGCTCCGTCGACTCCGAACTGCTCACCGGCATGCGCCTCGCCCGCGGGGCGATCGGCCGCGGCGAGCTCGTCGTGATCCCCACCGACACGGTTTACGGTGTCGCCGCCGACGCCTTCAGCCCGGCCGCGGTGCAGCGGCTCCTCGACGCGAAGGGACGCGGCCGTCAGTCGCCGCCTCCGGTGCTCGTGCCCGGCATCCCCACGCTCGCCGCGCTGGCCGAGCAGGTCCCCGCCGAGGTCGACGCGCTCGTGCGTGAGTTCTGGCCGGGCGGCCTCACCATCGTCCTGCCCGCCGCACCCTCCCTGGTCTGGGATCTCGGCGAGACCAAGGGCACCGTCGCGCTGCGCATGCCGCAGGACCAGATCGCCCTGGAGATCCTCTCCGAGACCGGCCCGCTGGCCGTCTCCTCCGCCAACCTCACCGGCCGTCCGGCCGCCCGCACCGCTGCGGAGGCGGAGGCCATGCTCGGCGAGTCCGTCTCCATCTACCTCGACGGGGGAGAGGCCGGCACCGCGTACGAGCGCGTGGAGGGCAAGGACTCCTCCTCCACCATCGTCGACGCGACCGCGCTGGCTGCCGGCGCGGGCAAGCTCCGCATCCTCCGGCACGGCGTCATCACGGCCGAACAGCTCCGCGCCGTCGTGGGCGACGCGCTCGCCGACGAGTCCGACATGGCCGACGAGCAGGACGCGGTCGACGAGGCCGAGGCGGTCGCCGACACCGCCGCGGACACCTGAGCCCGTGACCCTCTTCCTTGCCCTCGCACTCATCTCGGCCGTCATCACGTTCGGGATGTCCCTTGTGGTCTACCGGGTGGCGATGCGCTTCAAGCTCTACCCGAAGATCCGGGAGCGCGACGTCCACACCCGGCCGACGCCCCGGCTCGGCGGCGTCGCGATGTTCCTCGGGATCCTCGTGGCGTTCGGCATCGCGTGGCTGCTGTCCAGCCAGTTCGGCGTGCTCTCGCTGATCTTCTCGGACGCGGGCCCCATCATCGCGATCCTGGGCGCTGCCCTGCTCATCGTCGTGCTGGGGGTCGCCGACGACCTGTGGGACCTCGACTGGATGACCAAGCTCGCCGGGCAGTTCGTCGCGGCAGGGATCGTCGCCTGGCTGGGCGTGCAGATCTACTCGCTGCCGATCGGCGGCCTCACCATCGGCTCGCCGGTGATGAGCATCCTGATCACGCTGTTCGCGATCGTGCTCGTGATGAACGCCATCAACTTCATCGACGGCCTGGACGGCCTCGTCGCCGGTGTCGCGCTCATCGCCAACGGCACGTTCCTCGTCTACACGTACCTGCTGCAGCGCGACATCAGCCCGCAGAACTACTTCAGCCTCGCCGGCGTCATCGCGGCCATCCTGGTCGGCGCGTGCGCGGGCTTCCTGCCGCTCAACTGGCATCCGGCGAAGATGTTCATGGGCGACGCCGGCGCCCTGCTGATCGGCCTGCTGATGGCGACCTCGGCCATCTCGGTGACCGGCACGATCAACCCGGAGGCGCTGCAGACGCTCGGCAAGTCGTCGCTGGTGCCCGCGTTCATCCCGGTGACCATCCCGTTCGCGGTGCTCGTCATCCCACTGCTCGACTTCGGGCTGGCGGTCGTGCGCCGGCTGCGGGCGGGCAAGTCGCCGTTCAGCGCGGACCGCAAGCACCTGCACCACCGGCTGCTCGACATGGGCCACTCGCACCTGCACGCCGTGCTGATCTTCTACGCGTGGACCGCCGTGCTGTCGATCGGGTGCCTGCTGTTCTTCTTCGACCCGTACTGGATGGCCATCGTCTTCGTCGCGATCGGCCTGGTGATCTGCACCGCGATCACACTCGCGCCGCTCAGCCGCCGCAAGCTCAACGAGGCCGTCGCCGAGCTCGCCCCTGCGGGGAGCAAGGAGGCCGAGGAGACGGCGAAGTACGACCAGCTCGACATCGCGAGCGAAAGCATTCCCGTGACTATTCCGCCGGGCGACACCGACGGCCCCACCAGCAAGGAGACCCGATGACCGACCACCAGGACGGCGCACCCGCCCCGCGGCCGGACCACACCCCGAAGGCCACCCCTCAGCAGCCCACCTCGACCCCGGTGCTGAGGGACGTGCTGAAGTACGGCCTGATCCTCGCCGTGATCATCGCGGTGGTCGGGATGGTGCTCGGCGGGATCTTCGCCGGCTGGGTCGGCGTCACGAGCGCGCTGATCGGCACCGTGATGGCCGCGGTCTTCCTCGGCATCACCGCGCTCAGCATCCTGATCGCCAACCGCTTCATCGGCTCCGACCTGTTCGTCGGGCTGTTCTTCGGCATCGTGCTGGGCGGCTGGATCGTGAAGTTCGTGCTCTTCATCGTGCTCGCGATCCTGCTGCGCGACCAGCCGTGGATCAACCCCACCGTGCTGTTCCTGAGCCTGATCGCGGGCGTCATCGGGTCGCTCGTGGTCGACATGATCGTGGTGTTCCGGTCGCGGATTCCTTACGCCAGCGACGTCACGCTGCCGGGGGACAAACGCTGAACCTTATCCGATTCGTTACCGGTTGAAAACTCTTGTAGAGTTGTCAGTGATCCCCCACCCGTCGCGCCCACGTAACGCCGGAGCGCAACTCATATCGGGTGTCCACCGTTCGTCGTCGCGAGAGCTTTCCAGCTCGACGCCCCGAAACAGGAGATAGCGCTGTTAGCTAACGCTGTGAACCTGCTGGTCCAGGCCTCAAGCTCCGATGGAGGAAGCTTCCAAGGCCCATCGATCAACGAGTTCTTCCCACCCACCCTGTTCACCATCGGCGGACTCGAGTTCAACCGCATCGTCGTCGTGCGCCTCATCGCGCTGGTCGTGCTGATCCTGGTCTTCTGGCTCGGCACGCGCAAGATGACGATCGTGCCCCGCCGGTTCCAGTCGGTCGTCGAGATGGGCCTCGACTTCGTCCGCGTCAACATCGGGGAGGACCTGCTCGGCCGCAAGGACGGCCGCCGGTTCCTGCCGCTGCTGACCACCATCTTCTTCATGGTGCTGTTCTTCAACCTGACCGGCGCCATCCCGTTCCTCAACATCGCGGGCACCTCGGTGATCGCGCTGCCGTTGCTGCTCGCCGTCGTGGCCTATGTCACGTTCATCTACGCGGGCATCAAGAAGAGCCCGAAGAACTTCTTCAAGAACTCCCTGTTCCCGCCCGGCGTGCCGCCGTTCCTCTACATCATCGTGACGCCGATCGAGTTCATCTCGACCTTCGTCCTGCGGCCGATCACGCTGACGCTCCGACTCCTGATGAACATGGTCGTCGGGCACCTGCTGCTCGTCCTGTTCTTCACCGCGACCTCGTTCTTCTTCTTCGAGGTCGGCGGCTGGTGGGCGCTCTTCGGTGTCGGAACCTTCGCCTTCGGCTTCGCATTCACCCTCTTCGAGATCCTGGTGGCTGTCCTCCAGGCCTACGTCTTCGCACTGCTCACGGCTGTCTACATCCAGCTCGCAGTCGCCGAGGAACACTAAGAACGATCCGCGCGCCCGCACGGATCGCCATCACGGAAGGAAATACATAACGTGGACATCGCTGCTATCAACGGCAACATCGCCACTGTCGGATACGGCCTCGCCGCCATCGGCCCGGCCATTGGCGTTGGCATCGTCGTCGGCAAGACCATCGAGGGCGTCGCCCGTCAGCCTGAGCTGGCCGGCCGTCTCCAGGTCCTGATGTACATCGGTATCGCGTTCACCGAGGCGCTCGCCTTCATCGGTATCGCTACCTACTTCATCTTCGTCTGATCCTCTTTAGCCCATCCCGTAAGGAGGAACGATGCTCAACAGTGTCGTGATCGCCGCGGCGGAGGAGCACCCTAACCCGCTCATTCCGCAGTGGCCGGACATCATCGCCTCGCTGATCTGCTTCATCATCATCCTGTTCTTCTTCTGGAAGCTGGTCCTTCCGCGCATGCGGAAGCTCCTGGATGAGCGTGCTGAGGCGATCGAGGGCAACATCGCCAAGGCCGACGAGGCTCAGCACAAGGCCGAGGCGCTGCTCGAGGAGTACACCGCGCAGCTCGCCGACGCGCGCGCCGAGGCGGCCAAGATCCGCGAGACGGCCCGCACCGACGGTCAGAAGATCGTCGCGGAGGCCAAAGACAACGCCACCGCAGAAGCCGCGCGCGTGACCGCAGCCGCCCAGGCCCAGATCGAGGCGGAGCGCCAGGGCGCGCTCGTCTCGCTCCGCGGCGAAGTCGGCTCGCTCGCGATCGACCTCGCCTCCGGCGTCGTCGGCGAGGTGCTCACGGACGACAAGAAGGCCCAGGCGATCGTCGATCGCTTCCTGGCCGACCTCGAGTCCGCCGACGCCCGGAAGGCCCAGGAAGCAGGGTCGAGCAACTGATGGGAAGCGCCTCCAGAGAAGCACTGGCCCGATCCGTCTCGGCGCTCGCCGAGCTCGGGTCCAAGGCCGATCTGGCGACGGCTGAAGACCTGTTCGCCGCAGGACGAGTCGTCGCAGACTCCGCCCAGCTCCGTGCGGTCCTCAGCGACCCCTCGGCGTCCGCCGAGGGCAAGACCGCGCTGGTCCAGCGCGTCTTCGCGTCGCTCTCGGCGCCAGCGGTCGAGCTGCTGACCGTCGTCGCCGGCGAGCGCTGGTCCGGCCAGGACGACGTCCTTGCCGCGATCGAGGAGCTCGGCATCCGCTCGATCGCCGCCTCCGCGCCCCGGAACGTGGACATCCCTGGCGAGCTCTTCGCATTCGGAGGCGCCGTGACCTCCGACGCGGGGCTCGAGCTCGCGCTCCGCAGCAAGCTCGCAGCGCCCGAGGCGAAGGCCGCTCTCGCCGAGCGCCTGCTCGCGGGCAAGGCGTCGATGCAGACCGTCGCGATCGCGCGCCAGCTCGTGCTGCAGCCGCGCGGCCGCAGCGTCCGCGAGTCGCTGCGCGAGGCCGCCCGCATCGTGGCCTCCCAGTACGGCCAGGCGATCGCCACGGTCGTCACCGCCACGCCGCTCCCGGCCGAGCAGGCCGAGCGCCTCCGCGCGAGCCTCGCCGCGACGTACGGCGACCTCAAGCTCAACGAGGTCGTCGACCCGGCGATCCTCGGCGGCCTGCGCGTGCAGATCGGCGACGACGTCATCGACGGAAGCGTCGCGTCGCGCCTCACCGAACTCCGACTTCAGCTCGCGGGCTGACCGCCCTAGAGAGAAACCCAGATAGGGAAAACGATGGCAGACATTCAGATCAGCCCCGATGAGATCCGGGACGCGCTCAAGGACTTCGTCTCGAAGTACGAGCCGGCCGGCGCCTCCACCACCGAGGTCGGGCACGTCCTCGACGCCTCCGACGGCATCGCGCACGTCGAGGGCCTCCCCGGCGTGATGGCCAACGAGCTCATCCGCTTCGCGGACGGCACCCTGGGCCTGGCGCAGAACCTCGACGAGAACGAGGTCGGCGTCGTGGTCCTCGGCGAGTTCGACCAGATCGTCGAGGGCATGGAGGTGACCCGCACCGGCGAGGTCCTCTCCGTCCCCGTCGGCGACGGCTACCTCGGCCGCGTGGTCGACCCGCTCGGCAACCCGATCGACGGCCTCGGCGAGATCGCCTCGGAGGGCCGCCGCGCGCTCGAGCTCCAGGCCCCCGGCGTGATGCAGCGCAAGTCGGTGCACGAGCCGCTCCAGACCGGCATCAAGGCGATCGACGCCATGATCCCCGTCGGCCGCGGCCAGCGCCAGCTCATCATCGGCGACCGCCAGACCGGCAAGACGGCCATCGCGATCGACACGATCATCAACCAGAAGGCCAACTGGGAGTCCGGCGACGTCAACAAGCAGGTCCGCTGCATCTACGTCGCGATCGGCCAGAAGGGCTCGACCATCGCCTCGGTGAAGGGCGCGCTCGAGGACGCCGGCGCGATGGAGTACACCACCATCGTCGCGGCCCCGGCCTCCGACCCGGCCGGCTTCAAGTACCTCGCCCCCTACACCGGTTCGGCCATCGGCCAGCACTGGATGTACGGCGGCAAGCACGTCCTGATCATCTTCGACGACCTGTCGAAGCAGGCGGAGGCCTACCGCGCCGTCTCCCTCCTCCTGCGCCGTCCGCCGGGACGCGAGGCCTACCCGGGCGACGTCTTCTACCTGCACTCCCGCCTGCTGGAGCGTTGCGCCAAGCTCTCCGACGAGCTGGGCGCCGGCTCGATGACCGGTCTGCCGATCATCGAGACGAAGGCCAACGACGTCTCGGCGTACATCCCGACCAACGTGATCTCGATCACCGACGGCCAGATCTTCCTGCAGTCCGACCTGTTCAACGCCAACCAGCGTCCGGCGGTCGACGTGGGCATCTCGGTCTCGCGAGTCGGCGGCGACGCGCAGGTCAAGTCGATCAAGAAGGTCTCCGGCACGCTCAAGCTCGAGCTGGCGCAGTACCGCTCGCTCGAAGCGTTCGCGATGTTCGCGTCCGACCTCGACCAGGCCAGCCGTCGTCAGCTCGCCCGAGGCGCACGCCTCACCGAGCTGCTCAAGCAGCCGCAGTACTCGCCGTTCCCGGTGGAGGAGCAGGTCGTCTCGATCTGGGCCGGCACCAACGGCAAGCTCGACGAGGTCGCGGTGGAGGACATCCTCCGCTTCGAGGCCGAGCTGCTCGACCACCTGCGCCGCAACACCGACATCCTCACCACCCTGCGCGACACGAACGTCCTCGACGACGACACCGTGTCGAAGCTCGGCGAGGAGGTCGACAAGTTCAAGCTCGAGTTCCAGACGGGCGAGGGCAAGCCGCTCGCCTCGGTCGGCCGCGAGGAGTTCCAGGCCAGCGCCGCAGAGGACGTCAACCAGGAGCGCATCGTCAAGGCGAAGCGCTGAGCACGGATAGGTACTGAGGAAGACACATGGGAGCACAGCTTCGGGTCTACCGGCAGAAGATCAAGTCTGCCCAGACGACCAAGAAGATCACCCGTGCGATGGAGCTGATCTCCGCCTCACGCATCCAGAAGGCGCAGGCCAGGGTCGCCGCGTCCACGCCGTACGCCCGCGCGATCACGCGCGCGGTGTCGGCGGTGGCGACCTACTCGAACGTCGAGCACGTCCTCACCACGGAGCCGGAGAAGATCGAGCGCGCCGCGATCGTCATCTTCTCGTCGGACCGCGGCCTCGCGGGCGCGTTCAACTCGAACGTGCTCAAGGAGTCGGAGAAGCTCGCCGAGCTGCTCCGGAGCCAGGGCAAGGAGGTCGTCTACTTCCTGATCGGGCGCAAGGCGCAGGGCTACTTCAGCTTCCGTCGCCGCGGGTTCGAGCGGGTGTGGACGGGCAACACGGACAGCCCGGAGTTCGAGCAGGCCAAGGAGATCGCCGACGCGGTCCTCGAGTCCTTCCTGCGTGACGCATCGGACGGCGGCGTGGACGAGATCCATGTCATCTACAACCGCTTCATCAGCATGCTGACCCAGGAGCCCCAGATCGTCCGCCTGCTTCCGCTGGAGGTCGTCGAGGGCATGGAGGAGCCGGACCGCACGCAGGTCCTGCCGCTCTACGAGTTCGAGCCCGACGTCAACACGGTGCTCGACTCGCTCCTGCCGGTCTACATCGAGAGCCGCATCTTCAACGCGATGCTGCAGTCCGCCGCCTCCAAGCACGCGGCCACGCAGAAGGCCATGAAGGCCGCGAGCGACAACGCCGACAAGCTCATCACCGACTACACGCGACTGGCCAACAACGCCCGCCAGGCGGAGATCACCCAGCAGATCTCCGAGATCGTGGGCGGCGCTGACGCGCTGAGCTCGGCAAAATAATCGTCCTAACGAGAGAGAACGAATCATGACTACCGCTACCGCCGAAGCCCAGGCTTCGACCGCGCAGCCGGCCGGCGTGGGACGCATCGCCCGCGTCACCGGTCCGGTCGTCGACATCGAGTTCCCGCACGACTCGATCCCTGGCATCTACAACGCCCTGAAGACCACCATCACGATCGGCGAGGAGTCGACCGAGATCACGCTCGAGGTCGCACAGCACCTCGGCGACGACCTCGTCCGTGCCATCGCCCTGAAGCCGACCGACGGCCTGGTCCGCGGCGGCGAGGTGCGCGACACCGGCTCGCCCATCACGGTGCCCGTCGGTGACGTCACCAAGGGCAAGGTCTTCAACGTGACCGGCGACATCCTCAACGGCGAGCCCGGCGAGAAGATCGAGATCAGCGAGCGCTGGTCCATCCACCGCCAGCCGCCGGCGTTCGACCAGCTCGAGTCGAAGACCCAGCTGTTCGAGACCGGCATCAAGGTCATCGACCTCCTCACCCCGTACGTCCAGGGCGGCAAGATCGGCCTGTTCGGCGGCGCGGGCGTCGGCAAGACCGTCCTCATCCAGGAGATGATCCAGCGCGTCGCGCAGGACCACGGCGGTGTGTCGGTGTTCGCCGGTGTCGGCGAGCGCACCCGTGAGGGCAACGACCTCATCCACGAGATGGAGGAGGCTGGCGTCTTCGACAAGACCGCGCTCGTCTTCGGCCAGATGGACGAGCCGCCGGGAACGCGTCTGCGCGTAGCCCTGTCCGCGCTGACGATGGCGGAGTACTTCCGCGACGTGCAGAAGCAGGACGTGCTGCTCTTCATCGACAACATCTTCCGCTTCACGCAGGCGGGCTCCGAGGTCTCCACGCTGCTCGGCCGCATGCCGTCCGCGGTGGGCTACCAGCCGAACCTCGCCGACGAGATGGGCCTCCTCCAGGAGCGCATCACGTCGACCCGCGGCCACTCGATCACCTCGCTGCAGGCGATCTACGTGCCGGCCGACGACTACACCGACCCGGCTCCGGCGACCACGTTCGCGCACCTCGACGCCACGACCGAGCTCTCCCGTGAGATCGCGTCGAAGGGCCTGTACCCGGCCGTCGACCCGCTGACCTCGACCTCGCGTATCCTCGACCCCCGCTACCTGGGCGCCGACCACTACCGCGTGGCCACCACGGTCAAGCAGATCCTCCAGAAGAACAAGGAGCTGCAGGAGATCATCGCGATCCTCGGTGTCGACGAGCTGTCCGAAGAGGACAAGATCACCGTGTCGCGCGCCCGCCGCATCCAGCAGTTCCTCTCGCAGAACACCTACATGGCGAAGAAGTTCACCGGTGTCGAGGGCTCGACCGTCCCGCTGAAGGACACCATCGAGTCGTTCGACGCCATCGCCAAGGGCGAGTTCGACCACGTCGCCGAGCAGGCGTTCTTCAACGTCGGTGCGATCACCGACGTCGAGGAGAAGTGGGCGCAGATCCAGAAGGAGAACGGCTGACATGGCTGTCCTCACCGTCAGCGTCGTCGCTGCCGACCACGAAGTGTGGTCGGGCGAGGCGAGCATGGTCGTCGCGCGGACCGTGGAAGGGCAGATCGGTATCCTGCCCGGCCACGAGCCGCTGCTCGCCATCCTCGCCCAGGGCGAGGTGCGCGTGACCCTGAACGGCGGGGAGTCGATCCGGGCGCAGGCCGACGACGGCTTCCTCTCCGTGGAGAACAACACGGTCACGATCGTGGCCCGTCAGGCCGAGCTGGTCTGACGATGTCCGACCAGAAAGCCCCGCTCGAACGTCAGTTCGGCGACGTCCGCGTCCCCGTGCTGATCGTGACGGCGGGGCTTCCCGGTTCGGGCAAGTCCACCATCGCGGAGATCATCGCGGGCCGGCTCGGCGCGACGGCGATCTCGGTGGACCCGATCGAGGCCGCGATCCTCAAAGCCGGCATCGACTCCGACCAGCCGACAGGCCTCGCCGCATACCTGGTGGCCGAGCGGATGGCCGAGCAGGTGCTCGTCAGCGGCCACTCGGTCGTCGTGGACGCCGTCAACGCCGTCGAGCCCGCGCGTCTGCAGTGGCGCGACCTGGCCCAGCGCTGCGGCGTGAAGCTGCGCATCGTGGAGACCGTGTGCTCGGACGACGAGCTGCACGAGCAGCGCCTCGCGAAGCGCACCGGCCTGATCGCCGCGTACGCCGTCGAGCAGAGCATCGACGAGTACGTCGAATGGAAGGGCGCCGCGGCGTCGCTTCCGCGGGTGACCCTGGACACTGCCCGCCCGCTCGGCGAGAACGTCGACGCGGCACTCGCCTTCCTGGCGGGCTGAGTGCTCGTCCTGCTGCCCCCGTCGGAGACCAAGCGCGACGGGGGAGAGGGGGAGCCGCTCGCCCTGAAGTCGCTCGGTTTCCCCGCACTGAACGCGACCCGCAGGGGCGTCGTCGCCGACACCGTCGCGCTGTCGCGCACCCCGGAGGCCGCGGCGAAGGCGCTCAAGCTGGGCCCGAAGCAGGCGCACGAGGTCCAGCGGAACCGCGGCCTGCGCCGGGCGGCGACGATGCCTGCGCTGCTGCGCTACACCGGCGTGCTCTACGACGCTCTCGACGCGCCGTCGCTGACCCCGGAGCAGTGGCGGTTCGCCGCGCGCTCCGTCGCGGTGCAGTCCGCGCTGCTGGGGCTGGTGCGCGCGGACGACCGGATCCCGGCCTACCGGCTGTCGTTCGACTCGCGGCTCTCGCCGGCGCTCAAGAAGCGCTGGGCCGCGGTGTGCGCCGCGGAGCTCGCGGCCGTCGACGGCGTCATCCTCGACCTCCGGTCGGAGGGCTACGCCGCGCTCGGACCGCTGCCCGAACGCGAGGGCGTGCACTACCTGCGCGTGCTCGCCCGGGACGAGAGCGGCACCGTTCGTGCGCTCAACCACTTCAACAAGCAGGCCAAGGGCCTGTTCGCGCGCGCCCTCATCGAGCGGGGCGAGGACTTCGCCTCCACGGACGCGCTGCTCGCCTGGGCCGCCGCCGAGGGCTACGAGCTGACGCGCTCGGCCGAGCGGATGGGCGAGCTCGACCTCGTCGTCCCGGAGGTCGTCGGGGTACCGGGGAAGCTCAGCGCGGTGCTTCGTTCAGCTGGCTGAGCATCTGCTTCGGGGTGCGACGGGACGGTGGTGCTCCGCGCGTAAGTGAGATATGCTCATGTCACGAGAGAAGGGACATCCCCGCCAGTCCCGGCGCCGTGAACGCCGGAAGACCCACATACCAGTCGGGCCGACGCGCAGATCGCGGACACATCATACGGATGTGCCGAGTCCGGAACCGGTGTGGCGGCAGCACAGTAAGTTCCGCCTGCGGTCGGGCACGAGCGGACGCGCCGTCACCAGCGAGAACGGTTCCGAGATCGACTTCGCCGGCCCGACTCTCTCCTGCCCGCTGTGCGTCAGGTGGCGCGGAAGCAGCCCTCGAAGTGGTCGTCCACCATCCCGGTCGCCTGCATGAGCGCGTACATCGTGGTCGGCCCGACGAAGCGGAATCCGCGACGCCGCAGCTCCTTGCTCATCGCCGTCGACTCCTCGGTGACCGCCGGGACGTCGTGCCACTCGCGCGGCCGAGGCCGGGAGCCGGTCGGGGCGAAGCCCCACATCAGCTCCTCCAGCGGCACGTCGAGCGCGAGGGTCGCGCGCGCGTTCGAGATGGTCGCCTCGATCTTGCCGCGATGACGGATGATGCGCTCGTCGCCCAGCAGCCGCAGCACGTCGGTCTCGGTCATCGCCGCGACGCGCTCCGGGACGAAGCCGTGGAAGACCTCGCGGAACGCCGGCCGGCGCCGGAGGATCGTGATCCACGACAGCCCGGCCTGGAAGCCCTCCAGGCAGAGCTTCTCGTAGAGTGCGCGGGGATCGTGCTGCGGCGTGCCCCACTCCTCGTCATGGTACCGCCGGTACTCGGGGTCGTTCGCCGACCACGAGCACCTGGCCCGGCCGTCGTCGCCGGTCGCGAGGGCCGCGCGCGCGACGGTCTCGGGCGGGAGGGAGGGCGTCGTCTCGGTCTGATCCGTCGTGCTCATGCCGCGAGGGTGATCCCCTCGTGCTCCAGCAGCCACAGCTTGGTGGGGATACCCTCGCCTCCGCTGTACCCGGTGATCTTGCCGGTGGACGAGAGGACGCGGTGGCAGCCGATGATGATGGGCACCGGGTTCGCCCCGACGGCGCCGCCGATGGCGCGCCCGTAGCCCGGGTGGCCGAGCGAGAGCCCGAGCTCGCCGTACGTGGTGAGTGTGCCGTACTCCAGCGACGTGAGGCGTTCCCAGACGGCGGTGCGGAACGCGGTGCCGGCCAGGTGGACGGGGACGTCGAACTCCCGCCGCGTGCCCGCGAAGTACTCCTCGAGCTGGGCAGCAGCCTTCTCGAGGACGGCGTCGCGGTTCTCGGGGAGGTCGTCGTGGGGGAGCACGTCGTCGCGTGCGATCGAGAGGGAGGTGACGGCCTCGCCGTCGCCGGTCAGCTCGATGCGGCCGATGGGGCTCGGCATCCGGAGGAGGGTGATCGTGGAACTGCTCATGGATCGACTCTACGGCCGGCCACCGACAGCCACTCGCGGAAATCGGACATCGGGGATAAGTCGTCTTCCGGCCGTTCCTGTGGAGGACTGATCGGTCGGAGCGCACCCCGGCCGCTGCCTAGACTCGACAGCATGGCGAACATCGAATACCGCACCCTCGGCACCTCCGGCCTGGTCGTCTCGACCATCGGCCTCGGCTGCAACAACTTCGGCCGCGCGGGCACGGCCACCGAGACCCAGGAGGGCGCCGACGCGGTCATCGGCGCCGCCATCGACGCCGGCGTGACGTTCTTCGACACCGCCGACATCTACGGCAAGGAGCGCGGGCTCTCGGAGACGCTGATGGGAGCTTCCCTGCAGGGCAAGCGCGACCGGATCGTGCTGGCCACCAAGTTCGGCATGGACATGGCGGGCGCCAACGGCCCCGACTGGGGCGTGCGCGGCTCCCGCCGCTACATCCGGCTCGCCGTGGAGTCGTCGCTGCGCCGGCTGCGCACCGACTGGATCGACCTCTACCAGCTGCACACGCCCGACCCGGTGACGCCGATCGAGGAGACCCTGGCGACGCTGGACGACCTCATAGCGGAGGGCAAGATCCGCTACATCGGGCACTCGAACCTCGTCGGCTGGCAGATCGCGGAAGCCGAGTTCACCGCGCGGCTCGCGGGGCACCCGAGGTTCGTCTCCTCGCAGAACGAGTACAGCCTGCTGGTCCGCGGCGCCGAGCGCGAGGTGCTGCCCGCGGTCAACGCCTACGGCCTCGGGTTCCTGCCGTTCTTCCCGCTGTACAACGGGCTCTTCACGGGCAAGTTCAGCCGCTCGGGAGGTCCGGCGGACAGCCGTATCATGATGATCCGCAAGCACCTGCTCGACAACGCGCCGTGGGACGCGATCGAGCGCTACCAGGCGTTCTGCGACGAGCGCGGCGTCACGATGCTGCAGGCGACCTTCGCGTGGCTGCTCGCCCAGCCGGGGCTCACCAGCGTGATCGCCGGGGCGACCCGTCCCGAGCAGATCGTCGCCAACGCGGAGGCGGCGACCGCGTGGACGCCGACGGCGGATGATATTGCGACGATCTCCGCCATCTTTTCGTTCGAAAGCTGAGGTTCCCGCGCGACCACTGAGAAATACGGGGGTCGTTCGCTCAGGGCGAACAACCTTTCCGTTGTGAGTGAGCACTCACTCCGCTTACGATTCCAGCGTGGAAACCGAGTTGGAGACGACGCGCAACCGCGCCCAGCCGCTGCCGCCGGAGGACCGCAAGGCGATGATCATCGCCGCGGTCATCCCGCTGCTGATCGAGCACGGCCGCGGCGTGACGTCGCGTCAGATCGCCGACGCCGCCGGGATCGCGGAGGGCACGATCTTCCGTGCCTTCGGCGACAAGGAGACGCTCGTCCAGGCCGCCATCGAGACGTACCTCGACCCGGAGCCTCTGCGAGAGGCCCTGCGCGCGATCGATCCGAGCCTCCCGCTGGAGCACAAGGTCCGCGCGATCGTCTACCTGCTGCGCGAGCGCTTCCAGAACGTCATGCGCATCATGGCCGTGGTCGGCCACGAGCGGCCGCCGATTCCGCACGAGCGTACCGAGTTCGCGGCGATCATCGGCCGCATCCTCGCCCCGGAGGCCGACGAGCTCAACTGGCCGCCCGATCGCGTCGCCCACATCCTGCGCCTGATCAGCTTCTCGTCCGCGTTCCCCGCGCTGAACGACGGCATCGAGTTCAGCGTCGACGACCTCGCCCGGATCGCCCTCGTGGGCGTCGCGGGCCGGCCGTTCGCCATCTATACACCCGTCACGAACGCCGCCGACGCGGCAGACCTGGGAGAGCCCGGATGCTTCTGAAACTCCTCGGCCGGTACCTCCGGCCGCATTGGCGGCTGCTCATCGGGGTGCTGGTCTTCCAGCTCGCCCAATCGCTGCTGTCGCTCTGGCTGCCGACGCTGAACGCCGACATCGTGGACAACGGGATCGCCAAGGGCGACACCGGTTACATCCTGTCGACCGGCGCCGAGATGCTCGGGGTGACCATCGTGCAGATCGCCTGCTCGATCACCGCCGTGTACTTCGGCGCGAAGGTCGCGATGCGGGTCGGCCGCGACCTCCGCGGCGCGATCTTCCACCATGTCGGTGAGTTCTCCGAGCGCGAGGTGACGCACTTCGGCGCCCCCTCCCTCATCACCAGGAACACCAACGACGTCCAGCAGGTGCAGATGCTCGTGCTGATGACCTGCACGCTCCTGGTGTCGGCGCCGATCCTCGCGATCGGCGGCATCATCCTCGCCATGCAGCAGGACATCCAGCTCTCCTGGCTCATCGCCGTGAGCGTCCCCGTGCTGCTGATCGCCGTGAGCATGATCATCGTCCGGATGGTCCCGCAGTTCCGCAAGATGCAGGAGCGGATCGACCGGGTCAACCGGGTGCTGCGCGAGCAGCTCACCGGCATCCGCGTGGTGCGCGCGTTCGTGCGGGAGGACGTCGAGACCGACCGGTTCACGGTCGCCAACGACCAGGTCACCGAGACCGCGATCCGGGCGGGGCGGCTGTTCGCGCTCATGTTCCCCGTCGTGACGCTGATCCTCAACGTCTCGAGCGTCGCCGTGATCTGGTTCGGCGCGTACCGCGTCTCCGACGGGTCGATGCAGATCGGCACGCTGACCGCCTACCTGCAGTACCTCGCGCTGATCCTGATGGGCGTGATGATGTCGACCATGATGGCGATGTTCGTGCCGCGCGCGGCGGTCTGCGCCGACCGCATCGGCGAGGTGCTGAACACGGAGCCGTCGGTGGGCGCCGTCGAGAACCCGATCACCGAGATCAGCGCACGCGGGACGGTCGAGTTCGTGGGCGTCGGCTTCTCCTACCCGGGAGCCGAGCAGCCGGTCCTCAGCGACGTCACCTTCTTCGCGGAGACCGGCAAGACCACGGCCGTGATCGGCAGCACCGGCGCCGGCAAGACGACGCTGGTCAACCTCATCCCGCGGCTGTTCGACGCGACCAGCGGCATCGTCCTGGTCGACGGCGTGGACGTCGCGGAGCTCGAACCGGAGCTGCTCTGGTCCCGCATCGGCCTGGTGCCCCAGAAGCCGTACCTGTTCTCCGGGACGGTCGCCAGCAACCTCCGCTACGGCAACCCGGACGCCACCGACGACGAGCTGTGGCGGGCGCTGGAGATCGCGCAGGCGAAGGGCTTCGTGGAGGAGATGCCGGACAGGCTGGACGGGCCGATCGCCCAGGGCGGCACGAACGTGTCCGGCGGCCAGCGGCAGCGCCTGGCGATCGCCCGTGCGCTCGTGCGGCGGCCGGAGATCTACATCTTCGACGACTCCTTCTCCGCACTCGACACCGCGACCGACGCGCGCCTCCGCAGCGCGCTCGCCCGGCACGAGGCGGAGTCCACGATGATCGTCGTGGCCCAGCGGGTGTCGACCATCGTGGACGCCGACCAGATCGTGGTGCTGGAGGACGGCCGTGTGGTCGGTCGCGGCACGCACGCCGAACTCGTCGAGACCAATCCCACCTACGCCGAGATCGTCTCGTCGCAGCTCACCGCGGAGGAGGCGGCATGACCCGCGAAGACAGCGCCCGCCGTCCCGCTCCCGCTGCCGCTCCGGCCGGTGCCCCCGCCGCGACGCAGACGCCCGTCCGGACCCCGGCCCGCCGCGGTCCCGGAGGCGGCGGGCCGTTCGGCGGGATGACCATGCCCGGCGACAAGTCGATGAACTTCGGCCCATCGGCCAAGCGCCTCGCGGGCCGGCTGCGGCCGGAGCGGGTGGGGATGGTGTTCGTCACGCTCCTCGCCGTGGCCAGCGTCGTGTTCCTCGTGCTCGGACCGAGACTGCTCGGCAATGCGATCAACCTCGTGTTCGCCGGCGCGATCTCCGCGCACCTCCCGGCAGGCATCACCCAGCAGCAGGCCATCGCCGGGCTGCGGGCGAGCGGGCAGAGCCAACTCGCCGACCTCATCTCGGGGATGACGCTGACGCCCGGCCAGGGCATCGACTTCACCGCGGTGGGCCACGTCCTGATGTGGGTGCTCGCGCTGTACATCGCGTCCTCACTGCTCGCGTACCTGCAGGGCTACGTGCTCAACGGGATCACCCAGCGCACGGTCTACCGGCTGCGCCAGGACGTCGAGGCCAAGATCCACCGCCTCCCGCTGACCTACTTCGACCGGATGCAGCGCGGCGAGCTGCTGAGCCGGGTCACCAACGACATCGACAACATCTCGCAGACCCTCCAGCAGACGATGAGCCAGCTGCTCACCTCGCTGCTGACGGTGATCGGCGTGACGGTGATGATGTTCGTGGTGTCGCCGCTGCTCGCCCTGATCGCGATCATCACGATCCCGCTGACCCTCGTGATCACGATGCTGATCGCCAAGCGGTCGCAGAAGCTGTTCGTCGCGCAGTGGCGCAACACCGGCGAGCTGAACGGGCAGATCGAGGAGGCCTTCACCGGGCACTCGCTGGTCAAGGTCTTCGGGCGGCACCGCGAGGTGGAGGAGCGCTTCCGCTCCAAGAACCAGGAGATGTACGAGGCGAGCTTCGGCGCGCAGTTCATCTCGGGCCTGATCATGCCGTCGATGATGTTCGTCGGGAACCTGATGTACGTCGCCATCGCGGTGGTCGGCGGCCTCCAGGTGGCCAGCGGCGCGATGCAGCTCGGCGACGTGACGGCGTTCATCCAGTACTCGCGCCAGTTCACGCAGCCGCTCACCCAGCTCGGTTCGATGGCCAACCTGCTGCAGTCCGGCGTCGCCAGCGCCGAGCGGGTCTTCGAGCTGCTGGACGCCGACGAGCAGAGCGCGGACCCGGCCGAGCCGGTCGACCCGGAGGGCACCCGCGGCCGGCTGGCGTTCGAGGACGTCTCGTTCCGCTACCTGCCGGACCAGCCGCTCATTGAGGACCTCTCGCTGGTGGCCGAGCCGGGCCAGACCGTGGCCATCGTCGGGCCGACCGGCGCGGGCAAGACCACACTGGTCAACCTGATGATGCGCTTCTACGACCTGGACTCCGGCCGGATCACGCTCGACGGCGTCGACATCGCGACGATGACCAGGCACGGCCTCCGCGAGCGGATGGGGATGGTGCTGCAGGACACCTGGCTGTTCAAGGGCACGATCCGCGAGAACATCGCCTACGGCCGGCCGGGCGCGACCGAGGAGGAGATACTGGACGCCGCGCGCGCGACGTACGTCGACCGGTTCGTGCACTCGCTGCCGGACGGCTACGACACGGTGCTGGACGATGAGGGCTCGAACGTCTCCGCGGGCGAGAAGCAGCTGCTCACGATCGCCCGGGCGTTCCTCGCCCGGCCGAGCGTGCTCATCCTGGACGAGGCGACCTCGTCGGTTGACACCCGCACCGAGCTGCTGGTGCAGAAGGCGATGAGCGCGCTGCGCGCCGACCGCACGTCCTTCGTGATCGCGCACCGGCTGTCCACCATCCGCGACGCCGGGCTGATCCTGGTGATGGAGGCCGGACGCATCGTGGAGCAGGGCACGCACGCCGAGCTCCTGGCCCGCGGCGGCGCCTACTACACCCTCTACAACGCCCAGTTCGCGGCCCCGGCGGAGGAGGAGGCGTAGCGATTCGTACCGAATGTCGCGTTTGGCGCCGCCAAAGGCCACATTCGGCACGAATGTGCGGGGGTCAGAGGCGGGCGCGGACGGCCCGCACACACCAGAACAGGCCGTAGGCGAGCAGTCCGAGAGCGATGAGGACGAGCAGCACCACCCCGAACGGGATGCTCACGAGTGTCTTGAGGCTGCCGTCCAGGCCCGCGGCCTTGGACGGGTCGAAGGTGATCGCCGCCACGACCACCAGCCCGCCGACCAGCAGCAGGGCGACGCCCTTCGCGATGTAGCCGACGCGGCCGAGCACCGTGATCGCCCCGGCCCAGCGGTCCGGGGGCAGCTTCAGGTCGCGCTCGAACCGGTGCGTCGCGCCGTTGCGGATGAAGCCGACGCCCACGCCGACGATGACCAGCCCGATCAGCGCCAGCACGAACACGCCGCCGGGGAGGGCGAGCAGCCGTGCGCTGGCGGACTTGTCGCTCGACGACGTGTTGTGGCCGCCTCCGGTGGCGATGGTGATCGTCAGGTACGCGAGGCCGCCGTAGACCACCGCCTTGACGATCTCCAGCGCCTTCTTGCCCGCGCCGGACACCGTGAACGCCACCAGCACCTGCCAGAGCGCCAGCACGATCAGGCCGATCACGATCAGCCAGAGCACGAACACGCCGCCGGGCACCGAGGCGACGGCCTGCAGGGCGCCGGACTGGTCGGCCTGGCCGCCGGCTCCGAACGCGACGGTCAGCGCGATGACGCCGATGAGGATGTGCAGGAGGCCGATCGAGGCCAGTCCCACGCGGGTGAGGGCACGCACCGTGGTGCTGTGCTGGAGCTTCGACGCTGTTCGGGTTGGCGTGCTCATGCCCTGCACGGTACGCGGGGTCCCGGACGCTGAGAATCTCCGGTACCGTAGATAGCTGGGTCCGCCGCGCCATCGCGCGGCGGCGAAGATCTGAATAGCTGAATAGAGGAGGCCGGCATGGACATCGACCTCAGCGTCTTGCGTCTCATGGAGCGCGAGAAGGAGATTCCCTTCGATGAGCTGGTGCAGATCATCGAGCAGGCGATCCTGACCGCGTATCTCAAGCACACCAACCAGGCCGACCACCGCCACGGGCACAGCGACCAGCCGCCCGCCGCGCGCGTCCACCTGGACCGCAAGACGGGGCATGTCACCGTCTACGTCCCGGAGCACGACGACGAGGGCAACATCGTCGGCGAGGCCGAGGACAGCCCGAGCGACTTCGGCCGCATCGCGGCGTTCGCCGCCAAGCAGGTGATCAACCAGCGGCTGCGCGACATCGCGGACGACGCCGTGCTCGGCGAGTTCCGCGGCCGGGAGGGCGACATCGTCGCCGGCATCATCCAGCAGGGGCCGAACCCGCGCATGGTGCACATCGATCTGGGCAGCGTGGAGGCCATCCTCCCGCCCGAGGAGCAGGTGCCGGGCGAGGAGTACACGCACGGCTCGCGCATCCGCGTCTACGTCACGAGCGTGGCGAAGGGCCCCAAGGGCCCGTCGATCACGGTCTCGCGCACGCACCCGGCACTCGTCCGCAAGCTGTTCGCGCTGGAGGTGCCGGAGATCGCCAGCGGCATCGTGGAGATCGTCTCGCTCGCGAGGGAGGCCGGCCACCGCACCAAGATCGCGGTGCGCGCGACCGAGCCGGGCGTGAACGCCAAGGGCGCCTGCATCGGCGAGCTCGGGCAGCGCGTGCGCGCGGTCACGGCGGAGCTGAACAACGAGAAGATCGACATCGTCGACTACTCGCCCGACCTCGCGACGTTCGTGTCGAGCGCGCTCTCGCCGGCCAAGGTGACCAGCGCGTTCGTCATCGACGAGTCGCTCAAGGCCGTGCGTGCGCTCGTGCCCGACTACCAGCTCTCGCTCGCGATCGGCAAGGAGGGCCAGAACGCCCGCCTCGCCGCGAAGCTCACCGGCGCGAAGATCGACATCCAGCCCGACTCGATCCTGGATGAGAAGTAACCGTCCACCGAGGGAATGCGAAGCGGTGACGGAGCGTTGTCCGAAGAGGCGGCGCTCCGTCCTGATTCGGCGCAGAGATGCGTGAGGGGTAAGATGGAAGCCGTCAGAACGTGCGTCGGATGCCGTTCTCGCGCTCCCCGACCCTCTCTTCTGAGGGTCGTCCTCCGGAATTCGGAAGTCGTGGCGGACCCGTCCGCCACTCTCCCCGGACGGGGCGCGTGGCTGCATCCGGTCGACGAGTGTCTCGATCTCGCACTCCAGCGCAGGGCCTTCGGGCGGGCGCTGAAGGTGCAGGAGGCACTCGACCCGACGGCCATCCGGGCCGCACTGCGACCCCGGGTGGCATTGAGAGAACAGGCTGAAGAAGCAGTGACTTCACATGAGTGACAACAAATGAGCGGCTCGAAATGAGTGCCGTCCACTACTAACGCCTGCCCTGTCCGGGGTGGGCCCCAGACAGGAGAATTGTGGCTGCAAAACCACGCGTACACGAGGTCGCGAGCGAGCTCGGCGTCGACAGCAAAGTCGCGCTCGCGAAACTCAAGGAGATGGGCGAGTTCGTCAAGGGACCGTCCTCGAGCATCGAGCCCCCGGTAGCCCGCAAGCTGCGTGCCGCCCTGGAGGCTGAAGGCTTCACCGCCGACAAGGCGTCGGCGCCCAAGACGGAGGCCGCTCCGCGCCCCGCAGCGCCGCGTCCGCCGGCGTCGAGCGAGCCCACCGGGCCCAAGCCGCAGGCGCCGCTGTCCGTCGCCGAGCGTCAGGCCGCGGCCGAGAAGGCCGCTGCCGAGAAGGCCGCCGCAGACAAGGCGGCCGCCGAGAAGGCCGCGCAGGCGGCTCCCGCCGCGTCCGACGCGACCGACGCCGCCAAGCCGGCCTCGCCGCGCCCCAACACGGGTTCCACCCCCGGCTCCGGCAGCATCCCGCGCCCGGGCACCGCACGTCCGGGCAACAACCCGTTCTCGTCCAACCAGGGCATGGGCCAGCGGCCCAGCACGCCGCGTCCGGGGAACAACCCGTTCTCCAGCTCGCAGGGCATGGGCTCGCGCCCGAACCCGAGCCCCGGCAACATCCCTCGTCCGGCCCCGCCGCGTCCCGGCTCGCCGCGCATCGGCGCGCCCGGCCAGGGTGGCGGCGGCAACCGTCCCGGCCAGCGCCCGGGCGGCGGCGGCGGTCGTCCCGGCTTCCAGCAGCGCCCGGGTGGCGCGGGTGGCGGCGCGGGTGGCGGCGGCTTCCAGCGTCCAGGCGGCGCCCCGGGCGGCGGTTTCGGCGCCCCGCGTCCGGCCGGCGGCGGCGGTGGCCGCGGTCGTGGACCCGGCGGCGGCACGGCCGGCGCGTTCGGCCGTGGCGGCGGCAAGTCCAAGGCCCGCAAGTCGAAGCGCGCGAAGCGCCAGGAATTCGAGATGAGGGAAGCTCCGTCGCTGGGCGGCGTGAGCGTTCCCCGTGGCGACGGCGGCACCGTTGTGCGCCTGCGCCGCGGCTCCTCCATCTCGGACTTCGCCGACAAGATCGACGCGAACCCCGCGTCGCTGGTCACCGTCCTCTTCCACCTGGGCGAGATGGCGACCGCGACCGAGTCGCTCGACGAGGCGACCTTCGCGATCCTCGGTGAGGAGCTGGGCTACAAGATCCAGGTCGTCTCCCCGGAGGACGAGGACCGCGAGCTGCTCGAGGGCTTCGACATCGACCTCGACGCCGAGCTGGAGGGCGAGTCCGACGAGGACCTCGAGATCCGGCCCCCGGTCGTCACCGTCATGGGTCACGTCGACCACGGTAAGACGCGCCTGCTCGACGCCATCCGCAACGCGAACGTCGTCGCGGGCGAGGCCGGCGGCATCACCCAGCACATCGGCGCCTACCAGGTGTGGACCGAGCACGACAACATCGAGCGCGCCATCACCTTCATCGACACCCCTGGTCACGAGGCGTTCACCGCCATGCGTGCCCGTGGTGCGCAGGTGACGGACATCGCGATCCTCGTGGTCGCGGCCGATGACGGCATCATGCCGCAGACGATCGAGGCGCTGAACCACGCCCAGGCGGCCAACGTGCCGATCGTGGTCGCGGTCAACAAGATCGACAAGCCCGACGCCAACCCGGCCAAGGTGCGCCAGCAGCTCACCGAGTTCGGCCTGGTCGCCGAGGAGTACGGCGGCGACGTCATGTTCGTCGACGTGTCGGCCCGCAACAACATCGGCATCGACTCCCTGCTCGACGCGGTCCTGCTGACCGCCGACGCCGGGCTCGACCTCCGCGCCAACCCGAACAAGGACGCGCGCGGTGTCGCGATCGAGGCGAAGCTCGACAAGGGCCGCGGCGCCGTGGCGACCGTGCTCATCCAGTCCGGAACGCTGCGCGTCGGCGACGCGATCGTCGCGGGCACGGCGTACGGCCGCGTCCGTGCGATGGCCGACGAGAACGGCGACCCCGTGTTCGAGGCAGCGCCGTCCCGCCCGGTCCAGGTGCAGGGTCTCTCCAGCGTCCCGCGCGCAGGCGACACCTTCATCGTCACCGAGGAGGACCGCACCGCCCGGCAGATCGCCGAGAAGCGTGAGGCCGCCGAGCGCAACGCGCAGCTGGCGAAGGCCCGCAAGCGCATCTCGCTCGAGGACTTCACCCGTGCTCTGGAAGAGGGCAAGGTCGAGGCGCTCAACCTCATCATCAAGGGCGACGTGTCCGGTGCCGTGGAGGCGCTGGAGGAGTCGCTCATGAAGATCGAGGTCGACGACTCGGTCAGCCTCCGCATCCTGCACCGCGGCGTCGGCGCGATCACCGAGTCGGACATCGACCTGGCGACCATCGACAACGCGATCGTGATCGGCTTCAACGTCCGCCCGGACGTGAAGGCGCGCGAGCGTGCGGCCCGCGAGGGTGTGGACGTCCGTTTCTACTCGGTCATCTACAACGCCATCGAGGACATCGAGAACTCGCTCAAGGGCATGCTCAAGCCCGAGTTCGAGGAGATCCAGTCGGGTGTGGCCGAGATCCGCGAGGTGTTCCGCTCCTCCAAGTTCGGCAACATCGCCGGTGTCATCGTCCGGTCCGGAACGATCACGCGCAACGCCAAGGCGCGCGTCATCCGCGACGGCGTCGTGGTGGGGGACAACCTCGCCATCGAGTCGCTGCGCCGGTTCAAGGACGACGTCACGGAGGTCCGTACGGACTTCGAGGCCGGTATCGGTCTCGGCAAGTACAACGACATCCAGATCGGCGACGAGATCGAGACCACCGAGATGCGGGAGAAGCCCCGCGCTTGATCGGTAGCCTGTGAGGCCCGGCGGGAGACCGCCGGGCCTTCGGCTTCCGCACTGAGACATCCCTAGGAGGACCACATGGCCGACCCGGCACGCGCGAGGAAGCTCGCCGACAGAATCCAGGTCATCATCGCCAAGCGGCTGGATCGCGGCCTGCGCGACCCGCGACTCGGCTTCGTGACGATCACCGACGTGCAGGTGACGGGCGACCTCCAGCACGCCACCGTGTTCTACACGGTGTACGGCACCGACGAGGAGCGCGCGGACACCGCTGCGGCTCTGCAGGCGGCGACCGGCATGCTCCGCAGCGAGGTGGGCAAGAACATCACCGCGCGGCTGACGCCGACGCTGGCGTTCCAGCTCGACGCCATCCCGGAGAACGCCGCGCACATCGAGGACCTGCTGCGCAGGGCCCACGACCACGACACCCAGGTGGCGGGGCTCGCCACCGGCGCCAGCTACGCCGGCGACGAGGACCCGTACGTGAAGCCGCGCGAGGACGAGGACGAGGACGAGGACTGACCGGCACCCGCGCGAAGGCGGTCGCCGCGCCCGGGTAGGGTGGCGGGTGTGACTGTCAGGAACATCGTGCGCAAGGGCCTCGCGCCCGTCATCGGTTCGGAACGGGTCGACAGGCTCGTGGACGGGGAGGCGAAGGCACGGGCCTCGCTGGCCTCCTGGATCGCCCCGGCGGACCGGCAGGCCTCGGCACTGGCCGACGCCGTGCCCGAGTCGGAGTACCCGCTCGCCCCGAACGGCTACCGCATCTATCCGTACGACCCCTCGCGGTTCCCGGAGCCCACTCTGACGCGGCATGAGTTCCTGACCGGTCTGCACCAGGTGCTCCAGCCGCGCGCGTACCTGGAGATCGGCGTCGACGACGGCCGGTCGCTGACCCTCTCGCACACCAAGACGATCGGCGTCGACCCGGCCTTCCACATCGTCAGCCCGCTGCGGTCCGATCTGCTGCTCGCCCGCGAGACCAGCGACGACTTCTTCGCGTCGACGCAGGCGGCGGACCACCTGGCGGGCACCCCGCTGGACCTGGCGTTCGTCGACGGGATGCACTGGGCCGAGTTCGCGTACCGCGACTTCGTGAACGTGGAGAAGCTCTGCAGCCCGCTCAGCGTCGTGGTGCTGGACGACATGATGCCGCGGACGGTCCACGAGGCCGCCCGCGACCGCTACACGGACTCCTGGGCGGGCGACGTCTACAAGGTCGTCGAGCTGCTGCGCGCCGAGCGGCCCGACCTGATCGTCGTGCCGGTGAACACGTTCCCGACCGGCGTCGTGCTGGTGCTGTCCGTCGACCCCGCGTCCACGGTGCTCGCCGACCGCTACGACGACCTCCTGCCCGGGCTGACCGCCGCGGACCCCCAGGACGTCCCCGACCACGTGATCGAGCGCACGCGCGCCGTCGACGGCCGCGACCTGATCGCCTGGCCGGGCTGGGCGGAGCTCCGCGACCTGCGCGAGCGCCCGCGGGCGACGGCGATGCGACGCAAACTGCTGGCGTCGTTCGCCGAGACTTTCGTACGCTGAGACCATGTACGCCGTCTCGTTCTACGACCCAGACCCCGACACGACGCCCGAGCGGTTCCAGCGGGTCGTGGAGGCCTACCCGCGCCACAAGGCCTACCTGGACGCGTTCGCCGCGGAGACCGGAGACGTGCTGATGATCGGCACGTTCGGCGACCCGGGCACGCAGGGCTCGATGGCCGTGTTCCGGTCGCGGGAGGCCGCCGAGCGGTTCCGCGACGGCGACCCGTTCGTCACCGAGGGGCTGGTGTACCGGTCGCGGATCCTGGACTGGGACCCGGTCGTCTTCGCGCAGACCTGAGCGTCCTCCTCAGGGCCTCACGGAGGTCAGGGCCTCACGGAGGTCAGGGCCTCATGGAGGTCAGGGCAGCGTGTAGCCGTCGCCCTCCGCGACCGCGAGACCGTCGGCGACCAGCCCGAGGAGGGCGCGGTCGCGCTGCTCGGCGTCGGGCCAGACGTCCTCCAGCTCGGCGGCCGTGACCGGGATGTGCGAGCCGCGCAGTTCGGCCAGGATGCGGCCGCGCACCTGCCGGTCGCTGCCCTCGTACGCCTTCTGCGCCGCCTTGCGCGGCCCGGCGTAGGCGGGATAGCCCGCCGCGCGCCACGCGCAGCTCGCCGCCAGCGGGCACGTGTCGCAGCGCGGCGAGCGGGCGACGCACACGATCGCGCCGAGCTCCATCATCCCGGCGTTGAAGGCGGCGGCCGCCGGGCGGTCGTCGGGGAGGAGCGCCGTCATGGCCGCGAGGTCGCGCCGGGCGCTCGGCGGGGCGGGCTCGCCCTGGCCGTCGACGGCGCGCGCGATCACCCGGCGCACGTTGGTGTCGACGACGGGATGGCGCGCCCCGTATGCGAACACCGCGACGGCGCGGGCGGTGTAGTCGCCGATCCCCGGGAGCGCGAGCAGCGCCTCCACGTCATCCGGCACGACGCCGCCGTGGCGCTCGGTGACCGCGACGGCTGCGGAGTGCAGCCAGAGCGCGCGGCGCGGGTAGCCGAGCGACTGCCAGGCGCGCACGGCCTCGCCGGGCGGGACGGCGGCCAGGTCGGCCGGCGTCGGCCACCGGGTCAGCCACTCCTCGAGCCGAGGGATGACGCGCGCCACCGGCGTCTGCTGCAGCATGAACTCGCTGACCAGCGTGCCCCACGCAGTGAAGCCGTCGCGGCGCCAGGGCAGGTCGCGGCGGTTGGCGTGGTACCAGTCCACGACCGCCGTGGCGAACGCGTCGGATCTGTGCGCGTTCGGCATGCATCGAGGCTACCCGGTGCTGCGGCATATGCTCGTCCCATGATGCTGCCTCCGACGCCGCGGGTCCTCGTCCTCCGCGAGATCGTGGCGGAGGTGCGTGCGCTCACGCCGGGTGGCCGGGTCGTGGTCGCGGTGGACGGCGGTGGCGGCACCTCGGGCTTCGCGGACGACCTCGCGGTGGTGTTCCGGGAGTCCGGCCTCGACGCGCACCGGGCGTCGGTCGGCGACTTCCACCGCTCGCGCGCCGAGCGCACCCTGTTCGGCCCGGAGACGCCGGAGCGCTTCTATCGGGACGCGTTCGACTACTCGACGCTGCAGCGGGTGCTGATCGACCCGTTCCGGATGGCGGGCAGCGCCGGGTTCCAGACCCGGGCGTTCGACGAGGTGCGGGACGCGCCGGTCGTCGCCCGGTGGGAGACGGCGGGGCCGGACGCCGTGCTCGTGATCGACGGCGAGTTCCTGCTGCGGCCGGAGCTGCGGCGGGAGTGGAACGCGTCGGTGCTGCTGGTGAACACGCCGGAGCGGGCCGTCTACGAGGAGGACGCCCGGCCGCGGGATTTCGCCACCTTCCTGGTGGACGACTCGGACCCGCTAGCGCCGGTGCGCCTGCCTCGGGGCGAGCAGGCCTAGCGGCCCAGCAGCGCGGCGAGCCGGCGTGCGACGTCGGCCGGCGCGATGAACGCTTTGGCGGCCTCCACCTCGTGCACCAGGCCGGTCAGCGCGGCGTTGACCGGCGCCTCCTGCCCGCTCGCCCGAGCCTCGGCGACGACCGCCCCGTTCAGGTAGTCGATCTCGCTGAGCTGGCCGCGCCGGATGCTCTGCAGCGTGGAGCCGGGGTTGGGCGTCGCCCCCATCCTGCGCCGCATCAGGAGCGGGACGACCTGGGCCAGCCAGCGCGGGGAGCGAGCGACGAAGCGGAGGATCCGGTCGTCCAGGCCCTGGATGCTGCCGAAGCGCACACCGCGCGCGATGCCGACGCGGACGGCCTCCTGGAGGCTCGCGGTGATGATCGGGCGCAGTTCGCGGCTGCCGAGGGTCTCCTGAGCGCTGAGCCCGGTGATCGCGGGCATGGCGTTGACCTGGTTGACCATCAGCTTGGTCCACTGGCAGCCGGTGAAGTTCTCGACCGCGAAGCTGGGCATGGCGGCGTCGAGGATGCGGGCGGCCTCCACCGCGCTCGCCGGCGGCTCGCCGTCGCCCGCGCCGAGGTAGGTGTTCGCGGTCGTGGTGACGGTGATGCGGCCGGGGGAGAGGTAGCTGGCGGCGTAGAGCGCGAGCGCACCGACGCAGTCCGAGCCGGGGAGCAGCTCGGTGGCGACGCGGAGGCCGGCGAGGCCGTTCTGGACGACGACGACGGTGATGCCGTCGAGGAGGGCGGCGTTGTCGCGGATCGCGGCCTCGGCGTCCTGCGCCTTGGTGCAGATGAACACCAGCTCCGGCCGGGTCTGCAGCCGCTCGGCGGCGGCGACCCGCGCGGTGTGGGCGCCCCAGCCGCCGTCGAGCCGGAGGCCGTCGGCGCGGATGGCGGCGAGCTGCTCGCCGCGGGCGGTCACCTCCACGAGGTGGCCGACCCGATCGAGCAGCGCCGCGATCGTGCCGCCGATCGCTCCCGCTCCCACCACGCCGATTCGCACGCCCTCCAGCCTAGGTGCCGAACGTCGAAGGGCACGTAAACGCCCCTAAAACGCGGTTTTAGGGGCGTTTACGTGCCCTTCGACGGGTCAGTCGGCGAGGACGGGGGTGGGCTCGGCGGTCGCCTCGGCGGCCGCGGCGGCGGGGAGGGCGTCCTCATCGGCGGCGTGCGCGGCGTCGGCGAGCTCCGCCGCGCGGCGGCGGCTCGGCAGGGCGAGCGAGATCACCGCGGCAAGTGCCAGCGCGCCGGCGCCGACCCAGACGGCCGGGATGGCCGCGCTCACGTAGCCGGTCGGGGTGAGTGTCCCGCCCGCGCCGGTGAACACTGCGGTCAGCACTGCGACGCCGAGCGCGACGCCGATCTCCCGCAGCGTGGAGTTCGTCCCGGAGGCCTTCGCGTGGTCGGCCGTCCGCATGTTCGCCAGCACCGCGGTCGAGCTCGGCGCGAACACCAGGCCCATCCCGACGCCGGCCAGCAGGAACGGCGGCCACATCCCCGAGTACGGCAGGCTCGCGGAGAGCGTGCCGGCGATCCAGGCCATCGCGACGGCGAGGAACACCAGACCGACGACGATCGGCAGGCGCGTACCGGTGCGGCCGGAGACGAGCCCGGTAAGCGGCGCGACCACCATCGGCGCCAGCGTCCACGGCATGGTCATCACGCCGGCCTCCAGCGGGGTGTGCCCCTGCACGACCTGGAGGAACTGGATGAGGATGAAGATCGCCCCGAAGATCCCGAAGCTGAAGGTCATGCCGACCAGGTTCGCGACGGTGAAGCTGCGGTCGCGGAACAGCCGCAGCGGCAGCAGGGGAGCGGAGGTGCGCGACTCCCAGAGCACGAACGCGACCAGCAGTGCGCTGCCGGCGATGAGCGCGAACAGCACCTCGGCGCTGTCCCAGCCCGCGTCGTTGCCGCGGACGATGCCGTAGACGAGCCCGAGCACGCCGGGAGCGGCGAGCAGCAAGCCGACGATGTCCGCGCGCACCCGGTCGCCGAAGCTGTTCGGGAGGGCGAGGAGCACGAGCGGGACGGCGATCACGCCGAGCGGCACGTTCAGCCAGAAGATGGCCTGCCAGTTCCAGCCCTGCACGACCGCGCCGCCGATCAGCGGCCCGAGGGCGACGCCGAGGCCGGAGATGCCTCCCCAGATGCCGATGGCGGCGGGGCGCAGCTTCTGGCTGACGCTGCCGGCGAGCAGCGTGAGGGAGAGGGGCAGGAGGGCCGCGGCGCCGGCTCCCTGCACCGCGCGGGCGGCGATCAGCATCCACGGCTCGGTCGCGAGGGCGCTCGCCGCGCTGGCGAGCGTGAAGACGATGATGCCGCCGAGGAACACCGAGCGGCGGCCGAGCCGGTCGCCCAGGCCGACCGCCATCAGCATGAGCGTCGCGAACGAGAGCGTGTAGGCGTTGACCACCCACTGCAGCTGCTCGATGGACGCGCTGAGGTCGCGGGCGATGACCGGGAGGGCGCTGGTGACGACCAGATTGTCGAGGGTCGCCATGAACATCGGGAGGGAGGCCGCGACGATCGCGAGCCAGACGGGGATCCGGCGGGCTGCGCCGGGACGGGATGAGGTCATGGTCGCTTCCTGGATTGTTAGTAATCGAATGATTACAACGAACTTTAGTAATCGACTGATAACCTGTCAAGCATGACTTCGGCGATCAGTGAACGGATCCCCTCGGCCGCGCGGCGCGAGCAGATCCTCGGCGCGGCGAGCCTCGTTTTCGGGGAGCGCGGCTACTTCGGTGCGACCACGGACCAGATCGCCAAGGCGGCCGGGATCAGCCAGCCCTACGTCGTCCGGATGTTCGGCAGCAAGGAGAACCTCTTCGTGGAGGTCCTGCAGCGCGCCCTCGACAAGCTGATGACGAGCTTCCAGGCCACGATCGACGAGTGGAAGGCCGACGGCTCGCCCGTGGGGGAGGACGGCGCAGGCGGCGAGCACCACGAGATCGGCCGCCGGCTCGGACTGGCCTACGTGAACCTGATCGAGGACCGCGGCATCCTGCTCTCGCTCATGCAGGCGTTCGGGATGGGCAACGACGCCGTCATCGGCGGGCGCGCCAGGGAGGGCTTCCTCGCCATCTACAAGCTGGTCCGCGACCAGGTCGGCTTCTCGCCGGACGAGGCGCGCACCTTCCTGGCGGAGGGCATGCTGCTGAACACGCTGCTCGGGCTGAAGCTGCCCGCCGAGTACGGCAAGGATGTCTGCGCCACCGAGATCATCGAGTCCACCTTCCGCACCAAGCTGCAGCTGGTCCTCGACGTCGCCGGCGAGAGCGCATGACCGGCAGCGGTCTGGTCCTGGTCGACAAGCCGGGAGGCTGGACGAGCCACGACGTCGTCGCGCGCGTCCGCCGCCTGGCCGGCACCCGCAAGGTGGGCCACGCCGGCACGCTCGACCCGATGGCGACGGGGCTGCTCATCCTGGGCCTCAACTCGTCCACGCGGCTGCTGACCTACATCGTCGGCGCGGACAAAGAGTACCTGGCGACCATCCGGCTCGGCGCGACCACCACGACCGACGACGCGGAGGGCGACGTCGTCGCGGAGGCCGACCCGGCCGCCGTCGCGGCGGTCGAAGACGACGCGATCGCCCGCGGCATCCTGGCGCTCACCGGCGAGATCGAGCAGGTCCCGAGCTCGGTGAGCGCGATCAAGGTCGACGGCAAGCGCGCCTACGCACGGGTGCGGGCCGGCGAGGAGGTCGTCCTGCAGGCGCGCGCGGTGACCATCGCGGAGTTCGAGCTGCTGGCGGCCCGGCGGCTGCCCGACCCCGCAGCGCCGGTCGCGATCGAGCTCGACGTCCGCGTGGTGTGCTCCTCCGGCACATATATCCGGTCGCTCGCCCGCGACCTCGGCGCAGGCCTCGGCGTCGGCGGCCACCTCACGGCGCTGCGCCGCACCAGGGTCGGACCCTTCGACGTGCGGGAGGCCGGCGAACTCGATACGCTCGATCCCGCGGCGGCCCTCATCCCCGCCGCGCGAGCCGCCTCCGACCTCTTCGAGACGCTCGAGCTGACCGAGCAGCAGGCCATCGACCTGACGCACGGCCGTCGCATCCACATCGCCGATCGGGAGGGACCGGGAGGCGGACCCGTCGCCGCCATCGCCCCCGGTGGCCACCTCGTGGGGCTCATCGAGTTCCGCGGAAAGGAAGCCAGGACCCTCGTGAACTTCCCGACCGACGAGATCGCCTCCGCATGATCGAATGGTTCGTGGCGCTGCAGGTCGGCGTCGCCGTGATCGGCGGCGTGCTCTGCCTTGTGCTCGGGTTCGCCGGGCGGGTTCCGGGCGACCTCACGATGGGCGCCGTCGCGCTGGTGGAGCTGCTGCTGATCGTGCAGCTCGTGATGGCGATCGTGGCCCCGCTGGTGGGCAACCCGCCCACCGGCAGCCTCGCCGAGTTCTACATCTACCTGGTCTCGGCGCTGCTCCTGCCGCTGGCCGGGGGCTTCTGGGCGCTCATCGAGCGCAATCGGTGGAGCACCGTCATCCTGGGCGGCGTCTGCCTCGCCATCGCGGTGATGGTGTACCGGATGGGGCAGATCTGGTTCGTGCAGGGCGCGTGAACGGCCTCCCCAGGCGCGAATAGAATCGTTATCGATGTCCCACCACACCATGTCCGCCCGTGAGCAGAGCGGTGACGAGTCGCCGAAGCGCCGCCTCACCGGCGTCGGCCGCGTCCTCGTGTTCGTCTACGGCGTGCTGGCGCTGGCCGCGACCGGCCGCAGCGTCTTCCAGATCATCGACCGCTTCCACGAGGCGCCGGTCGCGTTCACGCTGTCCGCGCTCTCAGCTGCCGTCTACATCGTCGCGACCATCGCGCTCGTCGCGCCGGGGCGGGTCTGGTACCGGGTGGCGTGGATCACGATCACCTTCGAGCTGGTGGGCGTGCTCGTGATCGGGACGCTCAGCCTGTTCGCGCCTGCCACGCTCGGCCTCCATGACATCGACCCGTTCGGGCGCGACGCGACCGTGTGGTCCGTGTACGGCATGGGCTACCTGTTCATCCCGCTGGCCCTGCCGATCCTCGGCCTCCTGTACCTGTCGAAGCACAAGCCGCGCGACGGGGCGCGTTCGTGAGGGTGTTCGGCTCCGTCGCGGAGATCCCGGACGGCTTCGGGCCGAGCGCGGTCACGATCGGCAAGTTCGACGGCGTGCACACCGGCCACCGCGCGGTGATCGAGCGGCTGCGAACGGTCGCAGCCGAGCGCGGGCTGACCGCGGCGGTCATCACCTTCGACCGGAACCCGCTGGAGCTGCTCGCGCCCGACAAATGCCCGGCGTCGCTGGTGAGCAACCGGCAGAAGCTGGAGCTGCTGGCCGAGACCGGGATCGACGCGACACTCATGGTCGCGTTCGACCGCGCGCTCGCGGACCTGCCTCCGGAGGAGTTCGTCCGCCACATCCTCGTCGACCGGCTGCACGCCGCCGCCGTGCTGATCGGCAGCGACTTCCGCTTCGGCGCGCGCGGGGCCGGCGACGTGACGCTGCTGCGCGAGCTGGGCGAGCGCTACGGCTTCACCGTCGAGCTGATCGACGACGTGCGGCCGGAGCACGGCCGCCGGGTGTCCTCCACCTGGATCAGGGAGCTGCTGGCCGCCGGTGACGTCGGCCATGCCGCCGAGCTGCTCGGCTCGGTCCCGACCGTGCGCGGGATCGTCGTCCACGGTGCGGCGCGCGGACGCGAGCTCGGCTTCCCGACCGCGAACCTGTCGCCGGAGTCGGAGGGCCTCATCCCGGCGGACGGCGTCTACGCGGGCTGGCTGACCGACGACGACGGCACCCGTTATCCCGCCGCCATCTCGGTCGGCAACAACCCGACCTTCGAGGGCGTGCCGCAGAAGCAGGTGGAGGCCTACGTGCTCGACCGAGAGCTCGACCTCTACGGCCACACGGTCGACGTGGCGTTCTCCGAGCGCATCCGCGGCATGGTCGCGTACGCCGGGATCGAGCCGCTGATCGCGCAGATCGCCGCGGACGTGGAGCAGGCCCGTCGCATCCTGACGGTCGAGCCCGCGTGAGCGAGGCCACCCCCGACATCGCCTCCTCGGCCGCGGCGCCGAGACCGCTCTGGCAGGGCAGGACGGTCGCGCTGCTCGGCATCCTGCTGGTCGCGGCGAACCTGCGCACGGCGGTCGCCGCACTGTCGCCGATCTTCGCGGAGATCCGGGTCGAGTTCCCGGTGTCGAGCGTGGGAGTCGGGCTGCTCGGGATGCTGCCGCCGGTCTGCTTCGCGCTGTTCGGGCTCCTGGCGCCGGCGTTCACCCGGCGGGTGTCGCTGGAAGCGGTGCTGCTGATCGCCCTCGGCGTGATGCTGGCCGGGCACCTCCTGCGCGCGACGGCCGGGTCGTTCGTCATGCTCGCGGTCGGGTCGGCGGTCACCTTCGCCGGGATGGGCGTCGGCAACGTGCTGCTGCCCCCGCTGGTGAAGCGCTACTTCCCCGACCGGATCGGCCTGGTGACGGCGCTCTACGCGACCGTGATGTCGGTCAGCACCCTGCTTCCGCCGCTGGTCGCCGTGCCGGTCGCGGACGCCGCCGGCTGGCACGTGTCGGTCGGGATGTGGGCGCTGGTCAGCGTGCTGGCGATCGTGCCGTGGCTGCGCATCCTGATCACCCACCGGCCGGCGCATCCCGCGCACGACGTGGAGGTCGAGGGGACCGACCATTCGATGGCCCGCCGGATCTGGCGCTCCGGACTGGCCTGGGCGATGGCGGTGGTGTTCGCGGTGTCGAGCCTCAACGCGTACGCGATGTTCGCGTGGCTGCCGCAGCTCGTGCACGACGTCGCGGGGACGCCGCCGGCGGAGGCGGGCGCGCTGCTGTCGATCTATGCGGGCATGGGCATCCCGGCCGGCCTGCTGGTCCCGCTGCTCGCCGCGCGGATGAAGAACGTCTCGCTGCTGATCTACGCGGGCGTCGCGTTCTTCATCGCAGGCTACGCCGGGCTGGTGTTCGCCCCGGCGACGGCGACCTGGCTGTGGGTCGCGTTCGCCGGCCTCGGCCCGCTGCTGTTCCCGCTGAGTCTCGTGCTGATCAACGTGCGCACGCGCACCCACGCGGGCTCGGTCGCGCTGAGCGGCTTCACGCAGGGCCTCGGTTACACCCTCGGCGCCCTCGGCCCGCTGGTGGTCGGCATCCTGCACCAGACGACGGGCGGCTGGACCGTACCGCTCGTGGTCCTCACCGCGACGGCGCTCGCCGCCGCAGCGGCCGGCGCCGTCGTCGCCCGCCCCGTCCCCCTCGAAGACCGCTAGTCGCGGGGGTTCGCCGGCAGCATCGCGCAGCGGTGGATGAGGGCGGCGGCGCCGATGAGGGGGCCCTCGGAGGAGAGCGCGCTCGGGACGATGCGGACCTTGCGCACGAACGGGAAGTAGTGCGCCTCGATCACCGCGCGCATGTGCGTGAAGAGGTCGGGGGTGGAGTGCGAGAAGCCGCCGCCGATCGCGACCAGCTCCAGGTCGAGCAGCGCCGTCGCGGAGGCGATGGCGTGGCCGACGGCGCGGCCGGTGCGGGTGATCGCGGCGACGGCGACCTCGTCGCCCGCGGCGTACGCTGCGGCCAGCTCCTCGCCCGTCTCGCCGGCGAAGCCCTGGCGGCGCGCCCACGCGACGGTATGCGGGCCGGAGGCGATGGCCTCCAGCGCGTAGGGCGCGCCGAAGGTGTCCTCACCCCTGGTGTCGCCCACCTCCACGTGGCCGATGTGCCCCGCGTTGCCGGTCGGGCCGGTGATGACCCGGCCGTCGACGATCAGGCCGCCGCCGATGCCGGTCGAGATGACCATGCCCATGACGTTGTCGACGCCCTGCGCCGCGCCCACCCAGTGCTCGGCCATCGTGATCGCCACGCCGTCCATCTCCAGCGTCACCGGCACGTCGAGTCCGGCGGAGGCCGCTACGGAGCCGATGAAGTCGCGGAGCGGGTAGTCGCGCCAGTCCGGCACGTTCAGGGGTGAGACGAGGCCGCGCTTGCGGTCGATCGGGCCGGCGCAGCCGATGCCGACGCCGACGATCGTCGCGTCGCTCGGGAGCGCGGCGAGGGTGTCGCGCACGACACCGCCGACCGAGGCCTCCAGGTCGGCGATCGTCGCCGTGCGGCCGGTCGGGAGGCGGTGGCGGGAGCCGGGGAGGAGGACGCCGTCCGCGTCCACGAGGGCGGCTTCGACCTTGGTTCCGCCGAAGTCGACGGCGAGTGCGAGGTGAGTGGCAGACACGAGCCAACGATAAACGAAACCGGGTCTGCTCATTTGAGCGTTAAGCGCGCAACCGTTGCACACCGATTTATGCTGGACGCGTGGCCCTGAACGATACCGACGAGATCCTCGCCGTCAAAGCCGCAGAGCTGTACTACGAAGCCGGTAAGACCCAGGACGAGATCGGCGTCGCCCTCAACGTCTCCCGGTGGAAGGTCGGCCGGCTCCTGGTGGCGGCGCGCGAGCACGGCTTCGTGCGCATCGAGATCGTGCACCCGAGCGCCAGGAAGTTCTCGCTGGAGCGCGAGCTGTGCGGCTTCTACGGCCTCGTGGACGCTGTCGTCGTCCCCTCCGCCGACTCCGACGCCGACTCGCAGGCCCGCGTCGCGCAGGCCGCTGCCGACTACCTCACGACCCTGCGCCCGGTCCCGCGCACCCTCGGGGTGAGCTGGGGCCGCACCCTGCACGCCGTCGCCGCGCGGCTGCGTCCGGGCTGGGCGGTCGGCGTGAACCCCGTCCAGATCAACGGCAGCGTGTCGAGCACCCGGCAGGCCACGGCCGCGGCGGACACCGCGGTGGTGATGGCCCGCAAGGCCCAGGGCACCGCGACGCTGCTCCCGAGCCCGGCGATCTTCGAGCACGCGGCCACCCGCCGCGCGATCGAGGCCGACCGTTCCGTCCAATCCGTGCTGGAGCTGGCGCGCGGCGCGAACGCGTACCTGTTCAGCGCAGGCGTGGTCGACACCAGCTCGGTCCACGTCGACTCCGGTTACCTGTCCCCCGAGGACGTGCTCGCACTGGCCGAGAAGGGCGCCGTCGGCGACGTGGTCGGGCGCTTCATCAACGACGAGGGCCAGGTCGCCGACCCCGAGCTGGACAGCCGCACGCTCGGCCTCACCCTTGACGAGCTCCGCAACGCGGGCACCTCCATCGCCGTCATCGCGGGGGAGGCCAAGCACGGCATCGCCCACGCGGTCGTCGCCAGCGGGCTGTGCACCACGCTGATCACCGACGAGTCGACCGCCAACGACCTCCTCGGCCGCGCGCCGAACTTGAGAAAGCAGACGTCATGACCATCGAAACGACACCGCCCGTGCGCACGCTCGCGCCGGCGGCCCGCGCCGTCGAGGTGCTGGGCGGCGACCTCACCGAGGGCTCGCTCCGGCGCTACCTCGGCGGCATCCCCGGCGTGGACGCCGTGGGGCTGGAGCAGCGCGCCGCCGGGCTCGGCACCCGCTCCATCAAGACCACCAGCAAGGCCTGGGCGCTCGACAAGATCATCGAGCTGATCGACCTGACCACCCTGGAGGGCGCCGACACGCCCGGCAAGGTGCGCTCGCTCGTCGCCAAGGCGCTCACGCCCGACCCGAGCGACCTGACCGCCCCGCGCCCCGCCGCGGTGTGCGTGTACGGCGACATGGTGCCGTACGCGGTGCAGGCGCTCGGCGCCTCCCACGCCGGCCGGGTGCTCCGCGAGACCGGGCAGCACGGCGGCATCAACGTCGCCGCCGTCGCCACCGCCTTCCCGAGCGGCCGCGCCTCCCTCCCGGTCAAGCTCGCCGACACCGCCGACGCGGTGGCGGCCGGCGCGGACGAGATCGACATGGTCATCGACCGCGGCGCGTTCCTCTCCGGCCGCTACGGCCTCGTGTTCGACGAGATCGTGGCCGTCAAGGAGGCTTGCCGCCGGGACGACGGCAGCTACGCCCACCTCAAGGTCATCCTGGAGACCGGCGAGCTGAACACCTACGACAACGTGCGCCGCGCGTCCTGGTTGAGCATCCTCGCCGGCGCGGACTTCATCAAGACCTCCACCGGCAAGGTGTCGCCCGCCGCGACCCTCCCGGTCACGCTGCTGATGCTGGAGGTCGTGCGCGACTGGCACAACCTGACCGGCGAGGAGATCGGCGTGAAGCCGGCAGGCGGCATCCGCTCCTCGAAGGACGCCATCAAGTACCTCGTGACGGTCGCCGAGACCGTGGGCGAGCGCTGGCTGCAGCCGCACCTGTTCCGGTTCGGCGCCTCCAGCCTCCTCAACGACGTGCTGCTGCAGCGCCAGAAGCTGAGCACCGGACACTACTCCGGCGCCGACTACGTGACGATCGACTGAGACGGGACGACAACACCATGAGCTTCCTCGAGTACGCCCCGGCCCCCGAGTCGCGCGCGATCCTCAACCTGCGCGACCAGTACGGGCTCTTCATCGACGGCGAGTTCGTCGACGGCCACGGAACGCCGTTCCAGACCATCTCCCCGGCGACGGAGGAGCGGATCGCGACCATCGCGACCGCCGACTCCGCCGATGTCGACCGCGCCGTCGTCGCTGCCCGCCGCGCCTACGACCGGGTCTGGTCGCGGATGAGCGGCAGCGACCGCGGCAAGTACCTCTTCCGTATCGCCCGCCTCATCCAGGAGCGCGCCCGCGAGCTGGCCGTGGCCGAGAGCCTCGACAACGGCAAGCCGATCAAGGAGAGCCGCGACGTCGACGTGCCCCTGGTCGCCGCTTGGTTCTTCTACTACGCCGGCTGGGCCGACAAGCTGGAGCACGCCGGCCTCGGCCCCGCGCCCCGCGCCCTCGGCGTCGCCGCCCAGGTCATCCCGTGGAACTTCCCGCTGCTCATGCTGGCGTGGAAGATCGCGCCGGCCCTCGCGGCGGGCAACACGGTCGTCCTGAAGCCCGCGGAGACCACCCCGCTGACCGCGCTGCTGTTCGCCGAGATCGTGCAGCAGGCCGACCTCCCGGCCGGCGTCGTCAACATCGTCACCGGCGCGGGCGAGACCGGCCGCGAGCTGGTGTCGCACCCGGACGTCAACAAGGTCGCCTTCACGGGCTCCACCGCCGTGGGCCGCGAGATCGCGCGCTCGGTGGCCGGCACCGACAAGAAGCTGACCCTGGAGCTCGGCGGCAAGGCCGCGAACATCGTCTTCGACGACGCGCCGATCGACCAGGCCATCGAGGGCATCGTCAACGGCATCTTCTTCAACCAGGGCCACGTCTGCTGCGCGGGCAGCCGCCTGCTGGTGCAGGAGAGCATCCACGACGAGGTGGTGGACCGCCTGAAGCGCCGGCTCTCCACGCTGCGCCTCGGCGACCCGCTCGACAAGAACACCGACATCGGTGCGATCAACAGTGCCGAGCAGCTCCAGCGCATCCGCGAGCTCTCCGACATCGGGGAGGCCGAGGGCGCCGACCGCTGGACGGCCGAGTGCGCGATCCCGGAGAACGGCTTCTGGTTCGCCCCGACGATCTTCGACAACGTGTCGACCAGCCACCGGATCGCCCGCGAGGAGATCTTCGGGCCGGTGCTGTCGGTGCTGACGTTCCGCACCCCGGCGGAGGCCATCGCCAAGGCGAACAACACGCCGTACGGCCTCTCCGCCGGCATCTGGACCGACAAGGGCAGCCGCATCCTGGCCGTCGCCGACCAGCTCCGCGCCGGCGTCGTCTGGGCGAACACCTTCAACCGGTTCGACCCGGCCAGCCCGTTCGGCGGCTACAAGGAGTCCGGCTACGGCCGCGAGGGCGGCAGGAACGGCCTCGGCGCGTACCTGGTGCCCGGCCGGTCGGTGCAGGCCGCGCGCCCCGCGGTCACCGCATCCTCATCCCGGCCCGCCCGGGCCTCCACCCGCACCACGACCCGCAAGGGAGCGACGAAATGAGCCGCCTGGCCGTGCCGAAGACCTACAAGCTCTACATCGGCGGGAAGTTCCCGCGCTCCGAGTCCGGCCGCACCTACGAGGTCGTCTCCGCGAAGGGCGGGTTCCTGGCGAACGCCGCGAAGGCTTCCCGCAAGGACGCCCGCGACGCCGTCGTGGCCGCGCGCGGTGCGGTCTCCGGCTGGGCCGGCGCGACCGCCTACAACCGCGGCCAGGTGCTGTACCGGATCGCCGAGCTGATGGAGGGCCGCCGAGCCCAGTTCATCGACGAGATCCAGAACGCCGAGGGTGTCTCCGCGGCCGTCGCCGGCGCGCAGGTGGACGAAGCCATCGACCGCTGGGTCTGGTACGCCGGCTGGGCCGACAAGTTCGCCCAGGTGGCGGGCAACGCCAACCCGGTCGCCGGCCCGTACTTCAACATCTCGGTGCCGGAGCCCACCGGCGTCGTCGCGATCGTGGCCCCGCAGGACTCGAGCCTGCTCGGCTTCGTCAGCGCGATCGCCCCGGCGCTGGTCGCCGGCAACACGGTCGTCGTCGTGGCGAGCGAGCGGTTCCCGCTGTCGGCCATCAGCCTGAGCGAGGTGCTCGCGACGAGCGACGTGCCGGGCGGCGTGGTCAACATCCTCACCGGCTCGCCGGCGGAGATCGCGCCCTGGCTGGCCTCGCACGCCGACGTCAACGCGCTCGACCTGGTCGGCGCCGGAGCGCTGGAATGGGTGGACCTGCAGATCGCCGCGGCGGACACGCTCAAGCGCGTCCTGGCCCCGGAGAACGGCCCGGACGCCGCCGCCCCATCGCTCGACCGCATCGCGTTCTTCACCGAGACGAAGACGGTCTGGCACACCAAGTCGCTCCTTTAGAGTCGCCTGAGGCGCTCTTCCCGCCTCCCTCGTTCTGAGAGAGGATGGGAGGATGAGCGACGGGTGGGGATCTGGGCACGGCACTCTCGTCCTGGTCGGCGACAGCCTGACCCAAGGCGGTGACTGGGACGCCTGGATGCCCGGCGAGGAGGTCCTCAACCTCGGAGTCGCGGGTGACACGTCCGACGATGTGGTGGCCCGCCTGGACGTCGTGGTGGAGGCCCGTCCGGCGCTGATCGCGCTCCTCATCGGGACCAACGACCTGGCCTGGCGCCGCTCGGTCGAACACGTCGTCCGCAACGTCGAGACCATCCTGGTCACCCTCCGCAAGGAGCTGCCGGAGGTGCGCATCCTGGTGCAGTCGGTGATGCCGCGCGGCCACGAGTTCGCCGACCAGATCCGTGACATCAACCGCCACCTGTGGCAGTTCGCCCCCACCGTCCACGCCGCCTGGCTCGACCTCTGGCCCGCGATGGCGCTGGAGGACGGCGAGCTGAACCCCGCCTACACGGACGACCGCCTCCACCTCAACGCGGAGGGCTACCGGGCGTGGCTGGGGGAGCTGGTGCCCGGGCTGGAGCGCGCGCGGCAGCTTCCGCCGAACAGCCGGGCGATCCAGTTGCCGGATCTGGGCGGGGCGGCGTAGCGGGAGGCCTACCTCCCGCGCAGCACCCCTTCGTAGAACCGGATCCCGCGCAGCCACGTCGCCACGTGGATCCGCTCGTTGCGCGCGTGCAGCGTCCCGCGCTCCTCGGTGCTCATCTCGAACGGCGTGAACCGGTAGACCGCATCGCTGATCGCGGTGAAGTGCCGGCCGTCACTCGCCCCGAGCATGATGTACGGGGTCACGATCGCGTCCGGGTGGACGGCAGCGATGGCTCCCGCCACCGCCTCCCACTCCGGGCCGGACGTGGGGGACACCGGGGACGGCTCCGTCGGGTCGATCGTCTCGATGCGCACGAGCGGGTCGTGGATGGCGCGGCGGAGGTGGGCGACGGTCTCGGCGACGCTCGACCCGACCGCGATGCGCACGTTGAGCACCGCCGTCGCGGTCTCCGGCAGCGCGTTCGCGGCGAGGCTGCCGCTGAGCTGCGTGACCGCGGTCGTCGTGCGCACGATCGCGCGCGTCTCGTCGCTCAGCCGGCCGAGGACGGCGACCAGGGCCGGCTTCAGCCGCCTGGCGCGCGTGAACACCGCACGGAGCGGGCCGGTCGCGTGCGCGCCGAGCGTCTCCACCATCTGGAGGTTCGTCTCGGTGAGACGGGCGGGGAACGGCTTGGCGTTCAGCCGGGTGATCGCGCGCGCGAGCCGCACGGTCGCCGCGAGCTTGGGCGGGGTGGAGGCGTGGCCGCCGTGCTGCTCGACTGTCAGCCGCACGCTGGTGATGCCCTTCTCGCTGACGCCGACGACGGCGATGGGCTTGGTCACGCCGGGGAAGATGTCTTCGACCACGGCCCCGCCCTCGTCCAGCACCAGGGCCGGCCGCACGCCGCGCCCGGCGAGGGCGGTGACGATGGCCTGTGCGCCGGAGCCGACCGTCTCCTCGTCGTGGCCGAAGCTGAGGTACACGTCCGCCGCGGGGGTGTGGCCGGCGGCGACCAGGGCCTCCACCGCCTCCAGGATGGCGACGAACGCGCCCTTATCGTCCAGCGTGCCGCGGCTCCACAGCACGCGGTCGTCGCCGGCACCGGTGAGCTCCGCGCCGAACGGCGGGTGCTCCCAGCCCTCGTCGGTGGCGGGGACGACGTCGTAGTGCGCCATCAGGACGGTGGGGGCGCCGTCGCCCGTGCCGCGCCAGCGGTAGAGCAGTGAGTGGCCGTGCTGCTCGCAGTCGAGAACCGCGTGCAGGCGCGGGTACAGCCCGGGCAGCGCCGCGATGAACGCGTCGAACGCCGCCCAGTCGGTCTCCTCGACAGGGAGGCGGGACATGGTCGGGAGGCGCAGCAGCGTCCGGAAGCGCTCGACGGCGGCGTCGCCGTCGAGACGGAGGTCGTCGCTCACTCGCCGGCCGCCGTGCGGAACGCCGCCAGCGCGTCGTCGCTGAACAGCACGAAGCGCACCAGCTCCACCGAGCCGACGCCGGAGGACAGCACGGCGCGCACGGTGCTCACCGCGATCCGCGCCGCGTCGTCCATCGGCCAGCCGTAGACGCCGGCGGACACGGCGGGGAAGGCGACCGTCGCGGCGCCGAGCTCGCGGGCGACCCGCAGCGACGACCGGTACGCGTTCTGCAGGTCGGGGGTGCGGTCCTCGTGCTGCGCCCAGACCGGGCCGACCGTGTGGATGACCCACTGCGCCGCGAGGTCTCCCGCGGTCGTCGCGACGGCCTGACCCGTCGGCAGACCGTCGGGAAGGGTGGTGGCGCGCAGCTCGCGGCAGGCGGCCAGGATGGCAGGGCCGCCGCGGCGGTGGATCGCGCCGTCGACGCCGCCTCCGCCGAGGAGGGAGCTGTTGGCCGCGTTGACCACGGCGTCCACGGCCTGCTCAGTGATGTCGCCGCGGACGATCTCGATGGGGTCCGTCACATCAGCCCCGGTTGTTCGAGAGCTCGTACACCTTCAGGAGCTCGAGGATGGCGTCGTCGCGCTGGTCCCCGCCCTCCTCGAACATCGCGGAGATGTGCGTCTTCAGGTGGTTCTCGACGAGCAGCTTGTTGAGCGAGCCGAGGGACTTCTGTATCGCGAGCGATTGGGTGATGATATCGACGCAGTAGTCCTCGTTCTCGATCATCTTCTCGAGGCCGCGCAGCTGCCCCTCGAGGATGCGCGTGCGGTGCAGCGCCCTCTTCTTGATGTCTGCGATCACGGGACCAAGGATACCGCGGAAACCGGATACCCCGGCCAGGTATGCGGGAGTAACGGGTGCACCCCCTAAAGGGGGGTGTGAGAGGACATACTGCCGGGTCTATCCTCCCAACAGGGGTTGAGAAATATTCGTTTTACAGGAAAGGCCCGACTTTGCTGAAGAACCTCAGCCCGCTGCTGTCCGGTGCGCTCTTGAGCGCTCTCGATTCCATGCACGATGGCGACATGCTTACCCTTGTCGGCAGCGGCTATCCCGAAGAAGCACTCACCGCGCCCGTCGTCCACCTGGGGGAGGACGCCACCACCGAAGCGGCCGCCGAGGCCATCCTCAGCGTGTTCCCGCTCGACACCGCAGACCCGTCGCCGATCGTGTTCCTCGACCTCGCAGGAGAGCCCTACGAAGTCCCCGACGTCGCCTTCGCCGTCAACGGCATCGCTTCGGACGCAGAACTGCGTCGCATCCCGATGAGCCGGCTCGACCTCGAGCCGTTCGTCGAGCTGGCCCGCCGCTCCGCTGTCATCGTCCGTGTGGGATCGGACGCGCCGCCGTGCGCGTTCCTGTTCCGCAGGGGCGCTCTCTGAACAGCCCGCACCAGCAGGCGTCCGCGTCCCGGGGATGAGGTCTCGTCCCAGGGGCGCGGACCGTTCTGCGGCGCGGACCGTTCAGGGACGGTCGCTTAGAGTTGGACGGTGCCATACACCCCGCAGCCGCCCGCCTACAACCGCGCCGCCCTGGCGCCCGGCATCCTCGGCGCGCTCGTGCTGCTCTTCGGGCTGGCGTTCGCGGACTGGTACACCTACGTGGAGTACGCGGTCTGCATCCTGGCGCTCATCCTGTGCGTGTTCTCCTGGCAGGCGAAGCAGCGCTGGTGGCTGGCCGGGCTGATCCCGATCGCCCTGCTCTGGAACCCGATCTTCCCGGTCCCTGGGCTCACCCCGGTGCTGCCGTTGGTGAGCCTCGCGGCGGCCGCCGTCTTCGTCTCGGCTGGGCTTCTGATCAAGATTCCGGCCGACACACGCCGCTGACCCGTCCCGATACGGTAAAATGACGGTTGCACGGCCGTCCTGCGCCGTGCGCCCGGCGTTCTGCGATGCTCGGTCGGACCACTCGGTTCCGTTCCCCGCCGCCGCGCCGGCCCTCACGCCATAACGGCGTCGCGTCCTCTGTCAGCGCGCGGCGCCTCCACTGGAGGACCATGTCTCGTTCGGGTCAGCGCACGTCGCAACAGCGCATGTCGGGCCAAGGCGCGTCTCAGCGCGCCTCGTCGCAGCAGCAGCAGCGCCGCAACCGCCACGCCAACAACGACGGGCTCATCCCCGTCCTCGCGCGCAAGGTGCGCGAGGTGGAGGCGAAGGCCGCAGACGGCAAGAAGCTCGGCCCGACGAACCGCACCAAGTTCCAGGTCATCGCGTTCCTCATGCGCGAGGAGCGCGCCCGCGCCAAGGCGGACACCGAGCTGAGCGATGCCGCGCGCGCCGAGCAGCTCAAGCGGCTGGACGGCATCGCCACGATCCTGGCGAAGACAGCAGCCCGCGACACCTCGCTCATCGCGCTGCTGGAGAGCGCCGCCCCGCCCACCGCGACGGCGCAGAAGATCCGGCGCGACTGGCTGCTGGAGTCCGGCACCGAGCTCAGCCCGGACGATCTCATCATCACGGTCGAGCGCGTGATCGCGCCCGAGAGCATCATCCCGCCGGAGCTCGCCGAGAAGCAGGTCGTGCCGGCCTCGGTCAAGGCGCGCCAGCTCTCCAACCCGTTCCTCGCCCCCGACTTCAGCAAGGCCACCGCCCCCGCTCCCGCGCCGCGCCGTCGCCTCGACTCGTGGGAGCTGCTCGGCCCGCTGTTCAAGTCGTTCGAGTACGGAGCGGGAGGCCAGGCCGCGAGCATGGAGCTCCCGCCCGCCCCGAAGATCGATCGCTACTCCCCGCAGGGGCTGGAGCTGATGCACCACCAGTCGCGCTTCATCGAGAGCGTGCGCCAGGGCCACCGCCGCTTCCTGCTCGCCGACGAGCCCGGCCTCGGCAAGACCGCACAGTCCATCCTCGGCGCGTCCGTCGCCGGCGCCTTCCCGCTGCTCGCGGTCGTCCCGAACGTGGTCAAGATGAACTGGGCGCGCGAGGTCGAGCGCTGGACGCCGCACCGCCGCGCCACCGTCATCCACGGCGACGGCCAGGGGCTCGACGCGTTCGCCGACGTCGTCATCGTCAACTATGAGGTGCTCGACCGGCACCTGTCGTGGCTGCGCACGCTCGGCTTCCAGGGCATGGTCGTGGACGAGGCGCACTTCATCAAGAACCTGCACTCGCAGCGTTCCCGGCTCGTGCTCGGCCTGGCCGAGGCGATCCGCGAGAAGGCGGCCGACCCGCTCCTCATCGCGCTCACCGGAACCCCGCTGATCAACGACATCGACGACTTCAAGGCGATCTGGCAGTTCCTCGGCTGGATCGACGGCAACAAGCCGACCGCGGAGCTGATGGAGAGCCTGGAGGAGACCGGCCTCACGCCGGCCGACTTCGGGTTCTACGCCGCCGCCCGCGAGTCCGTCATCGACCTGGGCATCGTCCGCCGCCGCAAGGTGGACGTGGCCGCCGACCTCCCGAGCCGACGCGTGGTCGACCTGCCGGTGGAGCTGGACGACGACCTCGGCCGCTCGATCATGCAGGCGGAGAAGGAGCTGGCCGCCCGGCTGGTCGCCCGCTTCCACCGCGCCGCCGCCGCGGGCCGTCCCGACTCGTTCGACGGCGACGACGAGGCGCACCGCAAGCACCTCATCCGCCTGGTCGCGCAGTCCGAGCTGGAGGAGGCGAAGTCGTCCAAGACCGGCGACAACGTCTTCACCATGGTCCGCAAGATCGGTCAGGCGAAGGCCGGGCTGGCCTCCGACTACACCGCGCAGCTCGCGCGCTCGGTCGGCAAGGTGGTGTTCTTCGCCAAGCACATCGACGTCATGGACGCGGCGGAGGAGGCCTTCGCCGCCCGCGACCTGAAGACCATCTCCATCCGCGGAGACCAGACCGCGCTCGCCCGCCAGAAGGAGATCGACGCCTTCAACAACGACCCGGAGGTCGCTGTCGCGGTCTGCTCGCTCACGGCGGCGGGCGTCGGGCTCAACCTCCAGGCCGCGTCGAACGTGGTGCTCGCGGAGCTGTCCTGGACGGCCGCCGAGCAGACCCAGGCGATCGACCGCGTGCACCGCATCGGCCAGGACGAGCCGGTCACGGCGTGGCGGATCATCGCCGCGCAGACCATCGACTCCAAGATCGCGGAGCTGATCGACTCCAAGCAGGGCCTCGCGGCCCGCGCGCTCGACGGCAGCGACGTGGAGATCGGCTCGGCCGACTCGGTGCAGCTCGATGCTCTCATCAACCTGCTCGAGGACGCGCTGGAGGCGTAGCCGGCAGAGAAGGAGAGGGCGTCAGGCGATCTCGGCGTCGTCCGGGTCGAGCGGCACCGGGCGCTCGTCGTCCGGCAGGATCCGGTCGTCGGCCTCGTCGTCGTCCACCGGCAGGTCGTCCTCGTCGCGGATGACGTCGGCGGGCTCGTAGTCGCCCTCCTGCGCCTCGAGGAAGTCGTCGTCGTCCTCTCTGGTGCGGTCCGTCTCGCTCATGCCACGAGGGTACCGCGCGGGCCGAGCGTGCACGAGAGTGGTTCGCGACGGCCCGGCTCAGCCCAGGTCGAACTCGAAGTAGGCGCCGCGGTCGTCGTGCCGGATGCGCGCGGGGCCGCTGACGCCCGCGAAGTCGTCGGTCCCCGTGCCGGGCACGATGTAGCCGAACGCCGAGGGGTCGTCCGGGTGCTGCAGCGCGCCGTGGTGGACCGTGAACGATCCGGAGCGGCCGTCGGGCAGCGTCCCCGTGATCCGCTCGGCCGCGAGGTAGCCGCGGCCGCCCTCCTCCGTGCCCGAGGACACGAAGTGCGCGATCGACTCGCCGACCAGGCCCTCCGTGTACGTCTTGCGCATCACCACCGCGCCCAGCCAGTCGCCCGCGATGCCGGGCAGCTCCTGCGGGTCCCAGCCGGTGACGTCGAAGCGGGCGGTGACGATGGTGGTGTTGTCCATGCCGGGAGCTTAACGAGTGCGTCCGCGCACAGCTTGCAATTTCGCGACAGCGCCGAAGTGGACTAGACAGGGGACATGGCGCAGCACCATACCCAGCTCGAGATCGAGCGCAAGTACGACGTGGACGGCGACCTCCGACCACCCCAGCTCGTCGGCGTCGGGGCGATCGCCGTCGAGAGCGAGCCGGAGACCGCCGAACTGGTGGCGACCTATTACGACACGGCCGAGCTGCGGCTCGCCAGGCAGCGCGTCGCGGTGCGCGCGCGGCGCGGCGGCTCCGACGAGGGCTGGCACGTCAAGCTGCCGCCGACCGGAGAGGGACGGCCGGAGCTGCACTGGCCGCTCGGCGACGGCGTGGAGCCGCCGGCGGACCTGCGGGAGACCATCCGCGACCAGCTCGGCGACGGTGTCCTGATCCCGGTCGCGCGCGTGACGAACAGCCGCGACACCACCATCCTCAAGGACGCGGCGGGCTTCGAGCTCGCCGAGCTGTGCGACGACCACGTCCGCGGCGAGAACCTGCAGACCGGCGCGAGCGACGCCTGGCGGGAGTGGGAGGTCGAGCTGCTCAGCGGCGCCCCCGACTCGCGCGAGCGCCGCACAGCGCTCCTCGACGGCATCGAGGCGGAACTCCTGGCGGCGGGCGCCCGGCCCTCCGCGAGCTCGTCCAAGCTCCAGCGCGCGCTCGGCCTCTGAGCGGCCGGGCGCCGACGGATTTTGGTGCTCCGGTATACCTCGGGCATGATGCCTCTGATCGGCCCGGGCGCGGCGGGATTTTGGTGCTCCGGTATACCTCGGGCATGATGCCTCTGATCGGCCCGGGCGCGGCGGGATTTTGGTGCTCCGGTATACCTCGGGCATGATGCCTCTGATCGGCCCGGGCGCGGCGGGATTTTGGTGCTCCGGTATACCTCGGGCATGATGCCTCTGATCGGCCCGGGCGCGGCGGGATTTTGGTGCTCCGGTATACCTCGGGCATGATGCTCAGGGGCGCAACGAGAAAGAGAGCAGCATGAAGATCGGCATCCTCACCAGTGGCGGCGACTGTCCCGGACTGAACGCGGTCATCCGCGGCGCGGTCCTCAAGGGCGACCGCGTGTACGGGTCCGAGTTCGCCGGCTTCCGCTACGGCTGGCGCGGCGTGGTCGATGGCGACATCATGCCGCTCGACCGGCACAGCGTCCGCGGCCTCTCGCGCCAGGGCGGCACCATCCTGGGCTCCAGCCGCACGAACCCGTTCGAGGGCGACAAGGGCGGCCCGGAGAACATCCAGCGGATGATGGACGAGAACGGCATCGACGCGATCATCGCGATCGGCGGGGAGGGCACGCTCACGGCGGCCCGCCGGCTCACCGACGCGGGCCTCAAGATCGTCGGCGTGCCGAAGACCATCGACAACGACCTCGCCGCCACCGACTACTCCTTCGGCTTCGACACCGCGGTGGAGATCGCGACAGAGGCCATCGACCGCCTCCGCACCACCGCCGAGTCGCATCAGCGCTGCATGGTCGTGGAGGTCATGGGCCGCCACGTCGGCTGGATCGCCTTGCACTCGGGCATGGCGGGCGGCGCGCACGCCATCCTCATCCCGGAGCAGCCCAAGTCCATCGAGCAGATCTGCGAGTGGGTCGAGTCGGTGCGCGACCGCGGCCGCGCGCCGGTGATCGTCGTCTCCGAGGGCTTCCACCTCGACACGATGGAGGAGGCGCACTCGCACAAGGGCCTCGACGCCTTCAACCGTCCGCGCCTCGGCGGGATCGGCGAGATGCTGGCCCCGATGATCGAGGAGCGCACCGGCATCGAGTCGCGCGCGTCGGTCCTCGGCCACATGCAGCGCGGCGGCGTCCCGAGCGCCTACGACCGCGTGCTCGCGACCCGGCTCGGCATGGCGGCGGTCGACGCGGCCTACGAGGGCCGCTGGGGCTCGATGGTGTCGCTGCGCGGCACCGACGTCGTGAACGTGTCGATCGCCGACGCGACCGGCGGCCTCAAGACCGTTCCGCCTGCGCGGTACGAGGAGGCGGAGCTGCTCTTCGGCTGACCCTCCCTTCCGGCGAGGCGCGGGGTTAGGCTCCACCGTATGAGCGGAAGGAGCCCCACGGTGCCCAGATTCGTCCAGCTCGAGGAGTTCGGCTCGCGCGAGTTCCTTCACCTCGTCGAGCGGGAGCGACCGTGGCCGGGGCCAGGACAGGTGCTGGTGCGGGTGATGGCCGCGGGCCTCAACCCGATGGACTACAAGGCGTACCGCAGCGAGCAGGCGGCCGCCCGGATGGGCGTGACCCTGCCGAGCGGGATGGGCCAGGACTTCGCCGGATTCGTGGAGGAGCGCGGTGAGGGCGCCGTGCGCTTCGGGCTCGGCCAGGCCGTATTCGGCACCGCTCCGTTCGCCGCGCTCGCGGACTTCGTCGTGGTCGCCGAGGACGGCCAGATCCTAGAGAAGCCCGACCCGCTCACCTTCGAGGTGGCCGGATCGCTCGGCGTGGTCGGGCGCACCGCGATGGCGACGGCGGCCTCCCTCGACCTCGGCGAGGCCGACACCGTGCTGGTGAGCGCGGCGGCGGGCGGGGTCGGCGTTCTCGCAGCGCAGCTCGCGATCCGGTGCGGCGCCACGGTCGTCGGCACGGCGAGCGAGGAGAACCACGAGTATCTGGAGACGCTGGGCATCATCCCCGTCGCGTACGGCGAGGGCCTGGCCGACCGGGTGCGGGAGGTCCTGGACGACGGGCAGCGCGTGACCGCGGTCCTCGACAACCACGGGCCGGACACCATCGACGCCGCGATCGAGCTCGGCGTGCCACCGGAGCGGATCAACACGATCGCCGCGTTCGGCCCGACCGCCCGTGGCGCGCGCACCGTCGGCGGCCGCACGGCGGGCAACGCCGAGCTGGCCGAGCTCGCCGACCTCCTCGCGCAGAACGAGCTAGTGCTGCCGATCGACTCGATCTGGCCGATCGAGCGCACCGTCGAGGCGTACGGGCGGCTGGAGTCCGGTCACGTGCGCGGCAAGATCGTGATCGTCACCGACTGAGCGCGGCGTCGCCGCACGCCGGCTCAGCCCGGCTTCTGCAGCCCCAGCGTGGCGAACAGCAACGGGAGGCCCCCGTTCAGCCCGCCCATCAGCGCGCCCATGCCGTGGCCTCCGGTCGGGAGGTCGATGAACGTGCTGGCGACCCCGGCGCGCTGGGCTGCCCGCAGCTCGACCTCGGCCACATGGTGGTAGCCCGGATCGTCGCGGCAGGCGGTGAAGATCATGCTGCCGGGGAACGCGCCGGGCGCGAGCCGGTTGAACGGCTTGGCGTGGTCGTAGGCCGCCTGGTCGCCGTGGAAGATCTCGTTCAACGTGGCGGCGGGATGCTCGGCTCCGGGGAACTCCTCGCCGGAGATGTCGAGCACGTTCGAGAACAGCTCGGGATGGTCGATGCCGAACGACAGCCCGCACAGGCCGCCGTTCGAGTAGCCGGCGACCGACCAGAACCGGTGGTCGTGCGTGATCGGGAGGTGCCGGGCAGCCCAGTCCGTGACGTCCCGGGTGATGTAGGTCGCCGCGTTGCCGTACCGCGTCGTGTCCAGGCACAGCGTGTCCGGCGCCCCGGCGCCGAGCTGGTCGGCCACGACGACGACGGGGGCCAGGCCGTGATGCTGGGCGGCGAGCGCGTTGAGCACCGACGCGATCGGCTCCGGGTCCGGATTGCCGGGCTGGCCCATCATCATCACGACGAGCGGCAGCGCGGGCGGATGCGCCACCAGGGCGGCGGGTGGCAGGTAGACGCCGGCCTCCCTGGCGTGGAACCCGCTGATGGTCCCTGCGATGTGCGCCGTGCCGGTCTTGCCCTTGAGCGGCATGTCGGCCGGCGCCGTCCAGTGCTTCCAGAGCGCGACGTCGTACGCCGTGCTCTGGTGGGCGAGCGGCTTGGTCTTGATCGGGTTCGGGATCGTGATGGCGAGGACGTTGCCGACCGTGCGGTCCAGACCGTAGTTCAGGTTGATGCCCAGGGTCGCGGCGAGCACGAAGGCCGGCGCGGCGGCGATGGCCACAGCCGTGCGCCAGCGCGGGGCGCGGCCGATGCTGGCCGCGCAGAGCGCCAGCCCGCAGAACACCGCGGCCACCCAGAGGTAGTTCCCGGCGCCGAGGGACTCGCCGAACAGGTTCAGCCAGCGGACGCACACGAGCCAGGTGACGACGGCGCCGAGGAGGCCGATCGCGCCGGCCAGGCCGAGCCGGCGGAGCAGCGCGAGCGACGGACGGCGCGCCAGCAGGGCGACCAGCAGCGCGGCGGCGATGGCGAACACCAGGATCGGGACGGGGCCGCCGAGCACATCGATCGAGAGCAGTGCGTCAAACACGGCGCGCCGGCGGGATTCCCATACGAGCAATCTATGGCCGACAATCGAACGAACGGTGAACGAGGCCTGGGAACAGGGGCGTATTCTCGGGCCGCGCCCCCGAACTGGGGGTGATCCGAAACGCGAGAGGAGCAGTCATGATCGACGAGGACACCGCGCGTCTGCTGCGCGCCGCCGGCCTGCGTTGGCAACCGGCGTCGGGGGACACCTTCGCCATCGACCGGCCGGGGATGGCGGGCGAGCGCTTCACCGTGAGCGACATGACGATCGAGCCGCACCATTTCGACACCGGCACGATCCTCGGCTTCAACGGCACCACCGAGTGGGCGCTCGACTCGCTCGCCGTCGAGGACGCGCTGTGGATCCCGCGCGAGGACCAGCTCAGGGAGCTGCTCGGCGGCTCCTTCCGCCATCTCGCGCGCACAGCGGACGGCTACCGGGTCACCCTGGAGCGGGACGGCGTCGAGCGCTTCTTCGAGGAGGAGGACGCCGCGTCCGCCTATGCGCAGGCGCTGCTGTCGCTCATCGCCAGAGCGGTTGCCTAACGGGCACAGGGCGGTCGCCTAGCCAGTACAGGGCGGTGGCGTAGCCAGCACCGAGCGGTCGAGGTCGGCGACCCGGGCGACGCCGGAGAGCCCGAGCGTGATGTCGAGCTCGGCGAGGAGGTTGCGGAGCAGCTCGCTCACGCCGCGCTCGCCGGCCAGCGCGAGCGCGTAGGCGTACGGCCTCCCGACCGCGACGGCCCTGGCGCCGAGCGCGAGCGCGATCACGGCGTCCGCGCCGCCGCGGATCCCGCTGTCGAACAGCACGGGGATGCGGCCGGCGACCGCGTCCACGACCCTGGTCAGTGCGTCGAGCGCCGCGACCTCGCCGTCGATCTGCCGCCCGCCGTGCGTGGACACCTGCACGGCGTCCACACCCGCGTCGACGGCGCGGCGGGCGTCGTCGGGGTGCAGGACGCCTTTAAGGACGATCGGGAGGCTGGTGTGCTCGCGCAGGAAGGCCAGGTCGTCCCAGCCGAGCGACGGGTCGGCGAACACGTCGAGGAAGGTCTCGACCGCCGCGAGCGGCTCGCCGGAGCGCAGGTTCTCGCGCAGGTCGCCGGGATGGTGGCGCAGGATGCTCGCGAACGACGCCAGCGCCGCCGGGGTGACCGCGGTGCGCTCACGGGGGCCCGCACTCGCCATCCGCTCGCGCACCAGCCGGCGGAAGACCGGGTCGCTGGTGTACTGGGCGATGCCGAGGCCGCGGCTGAACGGGAGGTAGCCGAGATCGAGGTCCCGCGGGCGCCAGCCCAGCACGTGCGTGTCCAGGGTGACCACGATCGCCTCGCAGCCGCTGGCCTCCGCCCGGGCGACCAGGCTCGCGACCAGATCGCGCGACGAGCTCCAGTAGAGCTGGAACCAGCGCGCGGCGCCCGGCCGGACGTCCTCCATCGCGGCGGCGACGGCCTCCATCGGAGCCGAGGCCTGGGTGGAGAGCACGGCGGGGATGCCGTGCGCGGCGGCTGCGCGTGCGGCGGCCGCGTCGCCGTCGCGCCGGGCCAGGTCGAGCACGCCGATGGGCGCCAGCAGCAGGGGAGTGGGCAGACGGCGCCCGAACAGCTCGATCGAGAGGTCGCGCTGCGAGACGTCCCGCAGCACGCGCGGGACGATCCGGTGCCGTGCGAACGCGTCGGTGTCGGCCCGGTCGGTGCGCTCCAGCCCCGCGGAGCCCGCGATGTAGGCGAATGCCGCGCGCGACATCCGCCTGCGCGCCGCGCGCTCCAGCGCGGGGAACGCGACCGGGATAGCCGGCCGCCGCCCGCTCACGCCCGCGCGGTACACGACGCTCTGCGCCGTCCGGCCGATGCTGGTCCCGATGCTCGCCGTCATCCGCCCATTCTGCCCCGCACCCCATCCACCTCACACGACACGCCGTCTCGCGCGGCGGTGAGACGGCGTGTCCTGTCAGGTGGATGCGCGGTCAGCGCTTGGGGCGGGGGCGCTTGCCGGTGGAGCGCTTGGCGGCGGCGGCGCGCTTGGCGGCGCGCGCGGACTGGGTGGCGGCGATCTTCGCGGACTTGGCGGCTTTCGCGTCCCGAGCCGAGCGCTCGGCCTCTGTCGCGGCCACGTCCGGGTTGCGCGAGCTGTGGGCGGAGCGACCACGCACGATCCCGATGAACTCGTCCACGAGCGGATGCTGGCCGTCGCGCGGCCAGGCGAGGCCGACCTGCGAGACCGGGCCGTCCTCCAGCCGCATCGCGGTGACGTCCTTGCGGCGCAGGGCCTTCGCCACCGAGGCGGGCAGCAGCGCGATGCCGTCGCCCGCGGCCACACTGCGCATGAACGCCTCGGACGGCTCGCCGGTGAGCAGGGGCTCGCCGTCGAGGTCGGCCAGGTGCAGCTTCTCCTCCAGCGTCAGCAGGTGCTCGTGGTGCATCACGACCACGACGTCCTCGGTGTAGAGCGGGATGAGGTGCCGGTCGTCGTCGGCCGGGGCGTCGCGCGCGAACACCATGTCGGCCTCGCCGGCCGCCAGCGCGGCGAGCGGGTCCGCCGACGGCCGCGCCACCAGCTCCACGTCGGGCTGCCGCTCGGCGAACACGCGCGTCCACTTGCCGATCGTGACACCGAGCGGGAAGGCGAGGGCGAAGCGGGAGGCCATGCACGCCAGGCTACCGTCCGGCCGGGCGGCGCGCGGACGATACCCTTGACGGTATGAAGCCCCAGACCATGAAGGCGGCCACCGCAGCCAAGAAGCTCGGCATCCTGCTGTCGGCGGCGCCGGAGGATTTCCAGGACCGCGAGATCAGCCGCACCGAGCTCGACGAGCTGACCGCGAACCCGCCCGCCTGGCTGGTCGCCCTCCGCGCCGACGGCCCGCACCCGCGCGACGTCGTCGCCCACAAGCTCGGCGTGAGCAACTCGGGGCTGGCCCGCGCCGGCGTCACCGAGCCGCTCACCACGGCCGAGATCAAGACGCTGCTGGAGGAGAAGCCGGAGTGGCTGGTCGCCGAGCGCGCGACGCAGGCGCAGGTGCACGCCGAGAACGCGCGCGTGAAGCAGCGCAACGCCGAGCGCGCGGCGCGCTCCGAGCGCGACTGAGCCCCCGAGACTGAGCCCTACGGCCGGTCGGGCGCGCCCGCCGAGCCGGCCTTCCTGGCCGCCCGCGCCAGCACCTCCGGCCCGGTGACGAAGGCGCGGCGCCAGGGCGCGACGCCGTCGATCTCCACCTGCAGCGAGAAGCTCAGGATGGTGCGGATGATCACGATGATGCCGAGCACCAGCGCGTCGGCGAGCGTCGGATTCGACGTGACGGTCTTGACCAGGTCGGCCGCGACCAGCAGCTCCAGGCCCAGCAGGATGACGCCGCCGAAGGACTCGCGCAGCGTGCGGAAGGCGTCCGTGCCGCTGCGCGTGCGCACCCAGACTGCGAGGGCGATCGCGAGCGCCACGACGAAGCCGACCGCCAGGGCGGCGACGCCCGCGAACTCGAAGGCGACCCCGACCGTCTCGAAGACCGCGTGGGTGTCCATGCGCACATGGTGCCACACAGGCGCCCTGACGGAGAGAGCCTTGTGGCCCGGCGTCAGTGTGGCCCGGCGTCACGCCACGTGGACGGCCGGCCTCCGCTTGACGTCCTTCTCCGCCTCGCGCAGCACCTCACGGGTCACCGGGGCGACCTCGCCGACGCCGGTGATGAGGTAGCGGAACATGTTCGAGATCGGGTTGCCTTCCGTCCACTCGAAGTAGACGGTCGGCACCACTCCGGTGATGTCGCGCATCTCCAGCAGGACGGCCGCGATGGTGTTCGGAACGTTGCCGCTCTTCACCTGCAGCACGCGGTAGCCGTACTTGACGACGCCGTGCACGACCAGATCCTCCTCGAAGTCGGACGAGTCGGACTTCATGACCTCGAGGAAGATGGTCCGCGAGCGCTGCGGGATGTGGCTGAAGCGGCGCTCGTCCTTGTTCTTCTCCTCGTACTCCTTCGTGGTGTCGACGTCGGGCTCGTGCGAGATGATGCGGATCTCGCCCTCCTCGGCGTCCTCCAGGATGAAGTCGAGCGCCGACACGTCGAAGGTGACGCTCGTCGCGCGCACCTGGAACGACCGCCCGACGCGCGACACGATCGACACGATCAGGATGCCGATGATGAACAGCGTCGCGATCCGGAGGCCGTCCGGGCGCTCGATGATGTTGTCGATGGTCGTGTAGACGAAGATCGCGGTGATGATCGCGAACACGACCGTGCGCTTCGGCTGCTTCTTGCGCCAGGCGGACAGGCTCACCGCGAGCGACGCGGAGGTGATCAGCACCAGCACGCCGGTGGCGTACGCGCCGCCCTGGGCGTCGACGTTCGCGTCGAAGACCACCGTGATCAGGAAGGCGATCGCGGTGAACACCAGCACGAGCGGCCGCACCGCGCGCGCCCACTGCGGCGCCATCCCGTAGCGGGGGAGGTAGCGCGGCACCAGGTTGAGCAGGCCGGCCATCGCGGAGGCGCCGGCGAACCACAGGATGAGGATGGTGCTGATGTCGTAGACCGTGCCGAAGCCGTTGCCCAGGTACTCGTGCGCCAGGTAGGCGAGGGCACGGCCGTTGGCGGCGCCGCCGGCCTGGAACTCCCTCTGCGGGATGAGCAGCGTGGTCGTGAAGCTCGACGTGATCAGGAACGCGCTCATGATGAGAGCGGCGGTGGTGAGCAGCCGGCCGGCGCCGCGGATGCGGCCCTCAGGATAGTTCGGGTCGTCGTTCGGCTTGCCCTTGATCTGCGGCATGACGGCGACGCCGGTCTCGAAGCCGGAGAGGCCCAGCGCGAGCTTCGGGAACACCAGCAGCGCGACGCCGACGATGAGCAGCGGGTTGCCGTGCGAGACGAAGAGGGCGTCCCACCAGTCGGTGATGGCGGTGGGGTGCTCGAACACCTGGACGATGGAGGTCGTCACGACCACGACGTTGAGCGCGAGGTAGACGGCGACGAGCACGACGGCGATGCCGATCGCCTCCCGGAAGCCCTTGAGGAAGACCGCGCCGAGCAGGGTGATGAGCACCAGCGTGATGATGACGTTGTTGCCGTGGAACCAGGAGGGCGCGAACGGGTTCTCGATCGCGTGCGCTGTCGCGTCGGCCGCGGACAGCGTGATCGTGATCATGAAGTCCGTCGCGGCGAAGCCGAGCAGCACGAGGACGAACAGCTTGCCGGCCCACCACGGCAGGAACCGCTCCAGCATCGCGATCGAGCCGGAGCCGCGGAAGCTCTCGCGCGCGACCCTGCGGTAGACGGGGAGGGCGCCGAGCAGGGTCAGCGCGACGAGCACGAGGGTCGCGAACGGCGAGACCAGTCCGGCCGCGAGGGCCGCGATGGCGGGCTGGTAGCCGAGGGTCGAGAAGTAGTCGAGACCGGTGAGGCACATGACCCGCCACCACGAGTGCAGGTGCTCCGGGTTCTGGCCGTGCGGGCCCGTCTGGGTGCCGCGCTCGTCCACCATGCCGCGCAGCAGCCAGTGCTTGAACCTGCTGCCGCCCGCTGCCGAAGCCAGCGGGTGCGCCTGACCGGGGATCGGGATGGGCTCCTGCGGCCGGACCAGCCGCGGAGCGCTGCCGCCGAGCTCGGCCGGGGCGGGCTGCGAAGCGGGATCGTCCGTGGCGCCGGGGCCGGTGCCCTGCGCCTTGTCACCGGACGGGGTGGTGCTCGACATCGACTGCCCTTCGTTCGCGTTCGTGCTCACTGTACGTTCTGCACGCGCGCGCCCGGAAGACCTTCGGGAAGGTCCTCACCGGCCTCCCCGCGATGCCTGGAAAAGTATAGTCAGGCGGCGGGCGTCACCACGCGGACGATCTGTAATCCTTCAGGAACACCCCGTGGAGGTCCTCGCCGGACTCGCCGCGCACGATCGGGTCGTAGACCCGCGCGGCGCCGTCGACCAGGTCGAGCGGGGCGTGGAAGCCCTCCTCGGCGAGGCGGACCTTCGTGTAGTGCGGGCGCTCGTCGGTGATCCAGCCGGTGTCGACGCTCGTCATCAGGATGTTGTCCGTCTCGAACATCTCCAGCGAGCTCGTGCGGGTGAGCATGTTGAGGGCGGCCTTCGCCATGTTTGTGTGCGGGTGGCCCGCGCCCTTGTAGCGGCGGCCGAAGACGCCCTCCATCGCCGAGACGTTCACCACGTACGAACGGCCCGCGGCGGCCAGCGACGGACGGAGGCGGTCGATCAGGATGAACGGCGCCGTCGTGTTGCAGAGCTGCACCTCCAGCAGCTCTAGCGGGTCGATGCCGCCGACGGCCCTGGTCCAGGTGTTCACGCGCTGCACGTCGGGCACGAGGCCGCCCGCGTCGATAGCAGTGCCGTCGTGGTGGCGCTCCAGCGACGACGAGCCCGCAGTCATCGCGGCCGACGCGAGGTCGTTCGCGGTGAGGGCGGCCGCGCCGACCAGCTCGGCGACGGTGCCGTGGACGTTCGCCGACGACAGCAGCGGGTGGGCGGCGACGGAGGCCTCCAGCGCCTGCGGGTGCGGGTCGGCGGTGTGGCCGAAGGTCTCCAGCTCGGGGAGCGGGCCGTCGGGCAGCGGGTGCGACTCGGCCTCGGCGAGGAGCGAGTAGGCGCCGGGGGAGCGGCGGACCGTCTGCGCGGCGTTGTTGATGAGGACGTGCAGCGGGCCGCGGGCGGCGACGGAGTCCGCGAGGCCGATCACCTGGGCCGGGTCGCGGAGGTCGATGCCGACGACGCGGAGGCGGTGCAGCCAGTCCTTCGCGTCGGGGAGCTGCGAGAACCGGCGCACCGCGTCGCGCGGGAAGCGCGTGGTGATGGTGAGGTCGGCGCCGTCGCGCAGCAGGCGCAGCGCGATGTGCATGCCGATCTTGGCGCGGCCTCCGGTGAGCAGCGCGCGCTTGCCGGTCAGGTCGGTGCGGGCGGTGCGCTTGGCGTGGCTGAAGGCGGCGCAGGACGGGCAGAGCTGGTGGTAGAACCAGTCCACCTCGGTGTAGTGCTGCTTGCAGATGTAGCAGGCCTGCGAGTTGATCAGTGTGCCGGCCGTCGCGGAGCCGGCGGTGGGGGAGGTCAGGTCGCGGCCGCGGGTCTCGTCGTCGATGCGGTCGGGCGCGCCGGTGGCGGTCGCCGCGATCACGGCGCGGTCGGCGGCGAGCTCGGCCTCCCGCAGCTCGCGCCGCCTGGCCTGCTTGACGGCCTTGAACATGTGCGCGGTCGCGCGACGGACGGAGACGAAGTCGGGGTGCTCCTGGTCGAGCTCGTGGAGCTGCGCGAGGACGCGGAGGGTGGTCGCGAGGTCGTCGGGGTCGAGGCTCGCAGGTGATTCTGGCACCGGACGATTGTACGGGGAGCGGATGACCGCCCGCTGAGGGGCGTCACACCTCCAATTCGAGCCAGTCCAGACCGCGGAGGTCGAGGCACAGCTTGCCGTCGCGCTCGGTCGCCATCGCGATCACGTCGCCGCAGATGCGGCAGCGCAGCACCATCCCGTGGTCGTCGGGCCAGAGGTGCGCCCGCGCGATCACCGACACGTCGCCGCAGTGTGCGCACTTGCCGCGCGCCACGGTCACGTCGACCGCGAAGACCTCCGAGAGGAGTCCCGCCGCGGCGTTGCCGTCCAGGTAGTCCATGTCGCTCACGCTGCCCCTCCGATCCCGCCGTAGCGCTCGGTGCGGATGCGGTCCGGGTCGTGGCCGGCGTCGACCAGCCAGCCCGAGACGGCCTCGACGAACGGGGTGGACCCGCACAGGTAGAACCGCGGGGCGTCCGCGGCGGGCACGACGAGCGCGCCGAGCGCCTCCGCGGTCAGCCGGCCCGCCGCGACCGGCCAGCCGGCGGGCGCCTCCCGCGTGTACACGTAGTCGACGGTCAGCGGCGCGGAGGCCTCGCCGAGGGCCATCAGCTCGTCGCGGTAGTAGACCGACATCGGCGTCCGGGCGGAGTACAGCAGCCGGAAGGGCGCGGCGCTCGCCGCGGCGGCGTGCGCGCGGGCCATCGACATCAGCGGAACGACCCCGGAGCCTCCCGCGATCAGCTGCACCGGCTCGTCGTCGCCCGCCCGCCAGACGAACCAGCCGCCGACCGGGCCGCGCACCTCCAACTGGTCGCCCACCGCGAGGCCGTGGACGAGGTAGGGCGACACCTCGCCGTCCGGAAGCTCCTCCACCGTCAGCTCCAGCTCGTCCGCCGCCAGGCCGCCCGTTCCGGAGGCCGACGCGATCGAGTACGACCGCACGGCCTGGTAGCCGTCCGGCGCGGTGAGCCGCACGTCGACGTGCTGACCCGCGAGGTGCCCGGCGAGCCCGGGGATGCGCAGCCGGATCGTGCGGGCCGTCGCGGTCTCCCCGTGCGCGGCCACGACCTCCGCCACCCGCCAGGCGGTGCTCACCAGTAGCGCTCTTCCTTCCAGGGGTCCCCGTACAGGTTGTAGCCGTTCTGCTCCCAGAAGCCCGGCTGGTCCTGCGGCAGCATCTCCAGCCCGCTGACCCACTTGGCGCTCTTCCAGAAGTACAGGTGCGGCACCAGCAGGCGTGCGGGGCCGCCGTGCTCCGGCGGGAGGTCGGCGCCGTCGAACGTGTGGGCCACCCAGGCCTTGCCGTCGAGGAGGTCCTTCAATGGAACATTCGTCGTGTAGCCGCCGTAGGAGTGCGCCATCGTGTACTCGTAGTCGGTGTCGACGTTCTCGAACAGCGTGTCGAGCGCGACGCCGCGCCACGAGGTCCCGAGTTTCGACCAGCTCGTCACGCAGTGGATGTCGGTGCCGACGTCGGCCTGCGGGAGGGCCAGGAACTCGTCCCAGCTCCAGCGGTGCACCACGCCCTTCTCGGTCGTGATGGTGAACGCCCAGTCCTCCTTCGCCACGCGCGGGGTCGGCCCGGCGGACAGGACGGGGAAGCCCTCCGTGACGTACTGCCCCGGTGGGAGGCGGGGGTCCTCGGTTCTGCGCCGGCCGAGGAAGCCGGACGAGATGATTCCCATGCGCGGAGCATATTCCAGTCGCCGTGCGCTGGTCTATGGCCGGGCGGTCTAGGGTGAGGACATGGTGGCGGTGAATCTCGGGCTCCCGCGCAGCGCGTCGCTGCGGGATGAGGCGAGCGCTGCCGCGCCGAGCCTGGACGGCCGTCCGGACGTCTCGGGCCTCGTGGACCGGTTCGGCCGCGTAGCGCGCGACCTGCGCGTGTCGGTCACCGAGAAGTGCTCGCTGCGCTGCACCTACTGCATGCCGGCGGAGGGCCTGCCCGCCATCCCGCGGGAGGACCTGCTGACCCCGGCGGAGATCGCCCGGCTGGTGCGGATCGGCGTGCACGACCTCGGCATCCGCGAGGTGCGCTTCACCGGGGGCGAGCCGCTGATGCGCGCCGACCTCGCGGAGATCATCGGGCTCTCGGCCGCCGCCGCTCCCGGCATCGACCTCAGCATCACGACCAACGGCATCGGCCTCGACCACCGCGTCCGTGAGCTCGTCGCCGCGGGGCTGACCCGGGTGAACATCTCGCTGGACACCGTCGACCGCGAACACTTCGCCGCGCTCACCCGCCGCGACCGGCTGCCCGCCGTGTTCGCCGGGATCGCCGCCGCGCATGCCGCCGGGCTGACGCCGCTCAAGCTCAACGCCGTGATGATGCGGCAGACCCTCGCCGGCGCCCCCGACCTCCTCGCCTGGGCCCTGGAGCACGGCTGCCGGCTGCGCTTCATCGAGCAGATGCCGCTCGACGCCGACCACACCTGGCTGCGCGACAACATGGTCTCCGCCGAGGAACTGCTCGCCGTCCTCCGCACCCGGTTCGACCTGGTGGAGGCCGGCCGACCCGACGACCCGTCGTCCCCCGCCGAGGAGTGGCTGGTCGACGGCGGTCCCGCCACGGTCGGCATCATCGCCTCGGTGACCCGCTCGTTCTGCTCGGCGTGTGACCGCACCAGGATCACCGCCGAGGGCACGGTGCGCTCGTGCCTGTTCGGCGACGACGAGACCGACCTGCGCTCGCTGCTGCGCGGCGGCGCGGACGACGCCGAGCTGGCCCGCTGGTGGCGCGGCGCGATGTGGGGCAAGCAGTCCGGGCACGGGATGGACGCCGCCGGCTTCGTCCCGCCGGTGCGGAGCATGGGAGCGATCGGTGGCTGAGCGCACCATCCTGGTCCGCTACTTCGCGGCGGCCGAGGAGGCCGCCGGACGCGAGGAGGAGCGGGTCTCCCTCGGCACGCCGACGGTCGGCGCCCTCCGCGAGCTGCTGGACGCGCGCTACGGGGAGGCCATGCGGCTGGTCCTGCGCAACGGGTCCTTCCTGGTCGACGGCGTCGTGTCGCGCGACCCTGACGCCGTTGTCGGCGAGCGCGTCGACGTGCTCCCGCCGTTCGCCGGGGGGTGACATTCGGCACGAATGTGCCGAATGCCGGCCGCAAACGCGACATTCGTGCCGAATCTTCGGCGCGCGCTCCGCTAGGCTGCGGCGAGGGGGGACACATGAGCGTGCAACTGCGGGACCTGGAGGCCGTACGGCGACGGCAGGGGAGGTCCGCGGCGCTCGTGGTCGCGGCCGTCCTCACCGCGATCGGGACGTGGCTGACGCTGCCGTTCGGTGTCGTGCTGCTGACGCACGGGGCGGTGTTCGGGCTGGCGCTGGTGGTCGCCGGGGTCGTGCTGCTGGCGGCGTGCGTCGTCGCGATCGTCGGAGCAGCGCGGGTGCGGGTGACGCCGCAGAGTCTCCCGGGAAAGCCGAACCCGGCGTTCGGCGAGCCGCGGCCGTCGGCGAACCCCGACGGCGGCTACTCCACCGCGGGGATGAAGCTCGGCTCCTAGGCGGGGGAGATCCGGACCTCGGCCGGCGGCACGGTCAGGGTCACGCGTGCGCCTGCGGTGAGCCGGAGCTCCGCGACCACCGCGGCAGGGACCAGCGCCGTGAGCCGGTCCGTCCGGATCCGCACCAGGTCGTCGCGCGGCTCCAGAGCCGTGACGGTCGCGGCGATGCCGGCCGCGCCCTCCAGCGGCGCGCCGACCCGCACGGCGACGGTCGACGGCCGCACCACCGCGGTCACCGGCCGGCCCTCCGCGATCGGCGCTGTCGGCGTTCCGTCGAGGGCCAGGCCGTCGTCGGTGACGAGGCCCGTCGCCGTGCGCCGTCCGGTGAGGAGGCTGAGGCCGGTCAGCTCGGCGGTGAACGGGTGCCGCGGCTGCGTCAGCACGTCGCGCGCCGCGCCCTCCTCGACCACCCGGCCGCCGCCGAGGACCGCGACGCGGTCCGCGAGCAGGTAGGCGTCGAGCGCGTCGTGCGTCACGACGACCGCTGTGCGGTCGGCGAGCACCTCCGCCAGCACCCCGCGCAGCTCGCCCGCCACGCTCACGTCGAGGGAGGCGAGCGGCTCGTCCAGGAGGATCAGCTCGGGCTCGGCGGCCAGTGCCCGCGCGATGGCGACGCGCTGCGCCTGCCCGCCGGAGAGCTCGTCGGGCCGGCGCTCGGCCAGCGCGTGGACGCCCGTGCGCTCCAGCCACTCGTCGGCTTTCGCTCGCGCCTCCGGCCGGGACGCTCCCGCCGACCGCGACGCGAACTCGACGTTCCGGCGCACGCTCAGGTGCGGGAAGAGCAGCGCGTCCTGGGCGAGCAGCGCGATGCCGCGGCGGTGCGGAGGCAGCCAGGCCGCCGGGAGGTCGAACAGCGTCTCGTCCGAGAGCGTCGCGTGCCCCGTGTCCGGCCGGATCAGGCCCGCCAGCACCCCGAGCACCGTGGACTTGCCCGCGCCGTTCGGCCCGAGCAGCGCCAGCGTCTCGCCCGTGCCGAGCCGCAGCTCCACGTCGACGTCGCGCTCGGCGACCGTCGCCGCGAAGTCGAGGCTCACGATGCCGCCTCGCGCACCGGACGCGGCCTCCGCCGCAGCGGCTCGCCCGCACCGTGCGCCACCGCGACGACCGCGATGGCGACCGCGATCAGCACCAGCGACAGCGCGACGGCGGTGTCGGGGTCGGTCTCCCGCTGCAGGTAGATCTCCAGGGGCAGCGTGCGCGTCGTCCCCTGCAGGCTCCCGGCGAAGGTCAGCGTCGCCCCGAACTCGCCGAGGGCGCGCGCGAACGACAGGATCGAGCCGGAGACGATCGCGGGGAACACGAGCGGCAGCGTCACGCGGAACAGCACGCTCGACGGCCGCGCGCCGAGCGTGGCCGCGACGGCCTCATAGCGCTGGCCCGTGGTGCGCAGCGCGCCCTCCAGGCTCAGCACCAGGAACGGCAGCGCCACGAACGTCTGCGCTATCACCACCGCGGGAGTCGAGAACGCGATCGGGATGGCGCCGTCCAGCAGTCCGCGCCTGCCGTACAGCGCGAGCAGGGCGAGGCCGCCGACGACGGGAGGGAGCACGAGCGGCAGCAGCACGATCGCCCGCACCAGGGCGCGCCCGCGGAACGGCACCCGCGCCAGCACGATCGCCATCGGGATGCCGAGCACCAGGCATCCGATCGTGGCCGCGACCGAGGTGCGCAGGCTGAGCAGCAGCGCGTCCACCGACGAGGGCGAGGTGATCAGTGTGACGAAGTGCGTCCAGTCCACCCGCGTGACCATCGCGACGATCGGGAGCAGGACGAACAGCGCGCCGAGGGCGGCGACGATGAGCACCCAGCCGGGGATCCCCGTTCCCAGCCGCGCGCCCGCCGCGCGGCGCGTCACGGCTTCCCGAAGCCGGCGGCCTCGAGCACCTTCCTGCCCTCCGGGCCGGTCACGTACGCGATGAAGGCCGCGCCCCCGGTGAAGTTCTGCCCCTGCCTGACGGCGGCGATCGGGTAGGTGTTGACCACGTCCTTCGCCTCGGGGAACGGCACGGAGTCGACGCTCTTGCCGGCGCCCTTCACATCCGTCACGTAGACGATGCCGGCGTCGGCCTCCCCGGACGACACCTTGCCGAGCACGTCCGTCACCGACGACTCCTGGCTGACCGGCTTGAGCGTGACGCCCGTGTTGGCTTCGACCTTCGCCGTCGCCGCGCCGCAGGGGACCTGCGGGGCGCACACGACCACCTTGAGACCGGGCTTCGCGAGATCGGACCACCCCGTGATGTGGGCCGGGTTCCCGGGAGGCACGGCGATCGCGAGGACGTTCGTCGCGAAGTCGACAGGATCGCCGGAGACGACGCTGCCGGAGACGGCCTTGTCCATGTTCTTCTGGTCCGCCGACGCGAACACGTCAGCCGGAGCGCCCGCGATGAGCTGGGTCACCAGGTCGGACGAGCCGCCGAAACTGAAGCTGACGGTGCTGCCCGGGTTGGCCTTCTCGAAGCCTTTCCCGAGCTCGGTGAACGTCTTGGTGAGGGAGGCCGCGGCGAAGACCGTGACGGTGCCGGTGATGGCGTGCTTGGTCGGCGTCTGCGTCGGCGTCTGCGATCCCGGGTCCGCCGAGCATCCCGCGACGGCGAGCAGCACCGCCGCGAGCGCGGCCCCGACGATCCCGACGCGCCTACCGACGAAGCTGCTCACTCGACTGCTCCTCATTCCGGCGATCCCGCCGTCTCGACGATCACGTTGGTGGCCTTGACGACCGCGACGGCGACCGAGCCCAGCTCCAAGCCGAGCTCGCGGACCGCCTCGCTGCTGATCAGCGACACGACGCGGTGCGGGCCGCACTGCAGCTCGACCTGCGCCATCACCTTGTCCATGACGATGTCCGTCACGATCCCGACGAAGCGGTTGCGCGCCGACCGGCCGACACCGGACGGGTCGGGAGGCAGCACCGCGTTCTGCTTGGCGAGCTGCGCGAGCTCCAGGCCGTCCACGACCGTGCGGCCGCCCTCGTCCTTGGCGCTGGAGAGCACCCCGGCGTCGATCCAGCGACGCACGGTGTCGTCGCTCACCCCGAGGAAGCTCGCGGCGTCCCTTATCCGTATTTGCGGCACAATGGCCACTCTAGACCGGCAGGAGCGTGGAAATCGACCGGGCGCAGGCCGCGGCTCAGAGTCCGACCCACTCCGACGCGCCGTCGCCGAAGTGCTGGCGCTTCCAGATCGGCACCTCGGCCTTGATCCGCTCCACGAGCTCGGCGCACGCGGCGAACGCCTCCGCGCGGTGCGGGGCCGCGACCGAGGCGATGAGCGCGAGGTCGCCGATGGTCAGCGAGCCCACCCTGTGTACGGCGGCGACGCGCAGCCCGGTGCGCTCGGCGACCTCCTCGCAGCAGCGCCGGAGGAAGTCGGCGGCCTCGGGATGCGCGCGGTAGTCGAGCGAGACGACCGAGCGGCCGCCGTCGTGGTCGCGCACGATGCCCTGGAACGACACGACGGCGCCGGCCTCGCGCCGCCAGACGAAGGCGTCCAGCGTGGCCGGGTCGAGCGGCCGGTCGGAGACGTCGGCGAAGACGGCGCTCATCGGCGCGTTCCGTCGTGGCCGCGGTCGGTATCGCCGCCGAGCTGATCGAGGAGGTGCGTCAGGACGTCGTCCAGGACGGCGAGCCCGTCGGCGACGCCGCCTCGGGAGCCGGGAAGGTTCACGACGAGCGTGCGGCCGGCGACGCCCGCCCGTCCGCGGCTCAGCGCGGCGAGCGGGGTGGAGGCCGCGCCCCTGGCCCGCAGCGCGTCGGCGAGCCCCGGCAGCTCTCGGTCGAGGACGGCGGCGGTGGCCTCCGGAGTGCGGTCGCCGGGAGCGACCCCGGTGCCGCCCGTGGTGAGCACGACGGCGGGGCGCTCGGCGACGGCGGCCGTCAGCGCCGGCGCGATGTCGGCGTCCGCCACGACGCGCACCTCGGCCTGGAGGCCGTGGGCGTCGAGCCAGGACGCGATGACCGGGCCGGTTGTGTCGTCTGCGGTGCCCGCGGCCGCGCGGGTGGAGGCGACGATCACGACGGCGGCGGTGGAGCGTGCGGGCGCCGGGACCGAGGAGCGTTCCTGCGTCGAGGCGCTGGGGCTCTCCTCACCCTCCCTGCGCCACTCGCCGCGTTTCCCGCCGCTCTTCGCCACCAGCCTCACGTCCGTCAGGCTCGCCGCGGGATCCACGGCCTTCACCATGTCGTGCAGCGTCAGGCCGGCCACGGCCACCGCGGTCAGCGCCTCCATCTCGACGCCGGTGCGCCCGTGCGTGCGCGCGACCGCCTCGATCGCGATCGAGCCCGCCGCCTCGTCCAGCGCGAAGTCGACGCGCAGCGAGTTGAGCGGCAGCGGGTGGCAGAGCGGGATGAGGTCGCTCGTGCGCTTGCCTCCGGCGATCCCGGCGATGCGCGCGGTCGCGAGCACGTCGGCCTTCGGGAGGTCGTCCGCCGCGACCAGGCGCACCACGTCGGGCGTGGTCACCAGCCGGCCGCGGGCGACGGCTTCCCGGTCGGTCTCCGGTTTCGCGCCGACGTCGACCATGCGGGCGCGACCGTCGGCGTCCAGGTGGGTGAGCTCGCTCATAGGGTCCAGACTGTCACGTCCGCGCCCGACTCGACCGCCTCCGCCTCGGCGGGCAGGTCGATCAGCACGTCCGCGGTGGCCATCGCCGCGACGAGGTGGGAGCTGGGGCCGGAGACCGGGGCGACGCCGTCCTCGCCGACCCGTCCGCGCAGGAACTGGCGCTTGCCCGGCACCGACCGCACGGACTCGGCCAGCCGCACGCGGCGCACCGGCAGCGCGGGCAGCCCGGCCGCGTGGCGCAGCGGGCCGCGCAGGAACACCGCGAACGACACCTGCGTGCTCACCGGGTTGCCGGGGAAGCACAGCACGGGCACGCCGTCGACCACCGCTGTCGCCTGCGGGCCGCCCGGCTGCATCGCCACCGTGGTGACCTCCGCGCCGCGCGGCAGCAGCACCTCCCGCACCACCTCGAAGGCGCCCTTCGAGATGCCGCCGGAGGTGATGACCAGGTCGGAGGCGGCGACCGCGGCGTCGAACACGCGCGCGAAGGCCGCGGGGTCGTCGCTGCTGCTCGCCCGCAGCGACACGACGGCGCCGGACTCCTCGACCAGTGCGGCGAGGGCGACGCCGTTCGCGTCGAAGACCTGGCCGAAGCGCACACCCCGGCCGGGCGCCGCGAGCTCCGAGCCGGTGGTCAGGACGGCGACGCGCAGTCGCGCCCGCACCGCCACCGAGCTGACGCCCGCGGCCGCGAGCGCCGCCAGGTGCCGCGCGGCCAGCCGGGTGCCGGCGGTGACGAGCACGTCGCCGCGTTCCAGGTCGCTGCCGCGCTCGCGCACGTACTCACCTCGCTTGCGGGAGCGCCGGATCTCGACCACGGCGCCGGCCAGGTCGTCGTCCCGGCCGAGGACGAGCTCGGTGTCCTCCACCGGCACGATCGCGTCAGCGCCGCTGGGCACGGGCGCTCCGGTCATGATCCGGATGGCGGTGCCGGGGGTCAGCGTCACCGGCACCTCATGGCCGGCCGGGACGTCCCCGGTCACCTCGAGCGCGACCGGCACGCGGGCGACGTCGGCGGCGCGCACCGCGTAGCCGTCCATCTGCGAGTTGCGGAACAGCGGGAGGTCGACCTCCGACCGCACGTCCGCCGCGGCGACGCGCCCGGCGGCGTGGGCGAGTAGGACGGTCTCCACGTCCGGCTGCGCAGAGAGCGGCTCCAGGAGGCGGTTGACGTGATCGACGTGCTCCTCGACGGTGCGCGGTGGGGTCATGGGTTCAGTATCCCGCGGGTCCTGTGGACGTGCGAGGCCCTCAGTAGCGGGAGAGGGACGGGTCGACCTCGCGCGACCACGCGTCCAGGCCGCCCTCCAGCACCACTCCGGGGGCGCCCGCGGCCTCCAGGAGTCTCCGCGCGGTCTCCGCCCGGACGCCGAGGTGGCAGATGATCACGAGCGGGTCGTCGCCCAGCCGCTCCGCAACGCCCGCCGCGTCCCGCACCACGACGTCGAGGGGCACCAGCAGCGAGCCGGGCAGCTCGGCGATGTCGGCCTCCCACGGCTCGCGCACGTCGAGGAGGATGTGCGGCTTCCCCGCGGCCAGTCGCGCGGCCAGGTCGGCGGGGGAGACGGTGGTGGCCGCCGCCGGAGCAGCCCGCACGGGCGAGAGCCCGCAGAACAGCTCGTAGTCGATCAGCTCCGTCACCGGCTCCGCCGCAGGGTCGGCGGCGTACGGCAGCTCGCGGAACGTCCCGCGCAGCCCGTCGTGCACCAGGACCCGGCCGAGCAGGAGGTCGCCCTCCCCGGTCACGACCTTGGTCGCCTCACTCGCCATCAGCGACCCGATCACGCCGCACACGCTGGGGAGCACGCCCGCCTCCACGCAGCTCGGCACGCTGCCGGGCTCGGGAGGCACCGGGAACAGGTCGCGGTAGTGCGGCCCGAAAGCCGCCCAGCTCAGCCCGACCTGTCCGCCGAACCGGTGCACCGCACCCCACACCACCGGCACGCCCGCCAGGAGCGCCGCGTCGTCCACGAGGTACCTGGTCGGGAAGTTGTCGCTGCCGTCGAGCACGAGGTCGAAGCCGGCGAGGATGCCCGGCGCGTTTGAGGAGGTGAGCCGCTCGGGGAAGACCCGCACGTCGATGCCGGCGTCGATGGCGCGGATCGCATCGGCCGCCGACGCGGTCTTCTGCCGGCCGAGGTCGCGCTCGCGGTGGATGGTCTGGCGCGGGAGGTTGCTGAGCTCCACGCTGTCGTCGTCGACGATCCCGATCGTCCCGAACCCGGCGCCCGCCAGCAACGGCAGCACGGCGGAGCCGAGGCCGCCGGCGCCGACCACCAGCACGCGGGCGGCGCGGAGGCGGCGCTGGGCGACCTCCCCGAAGCCCGGGAGCTGGACGGTCCTGGCATAGCGCGCACGCTGCTCCGAGGGCAGCGCAGGGCCGGGCGCCACGAGCGGCGCCGGACGGTCGGGGGAGGTCATGGCGCTAGCCAACCACGGTCACGCCGATGGAGTGCAATCCGGTCGCGCCGTCCGGGATCACGTCCTGCACCTTCGAGGTCTGCACGGTGCCGTGCGCGTCGGTGGCGCGCACCTTGATCGTGTGCGAGCCAGGGGTGGCGTCCCACGCGTACTTCCACTGCCGCCAGGTGTCCGCCGAGATGGCGTCGGCGAGCGTGGCCTGCTGCCAGGCGCCGCCGTCGATCTGCACGTGCACGGCGCTCACGCCGACGTGCTGCGACCAGGCGACGCCCGCGACCGCGACCGTGCCCGCCTTCACCTGATGCCCGTCCGCCGGAACGTCGATGCGCGACTCCAGCTTGACCGGGCCGCGCTCCGACCAGCCGCGGTCGGTCCAGTAGGAGGTCGCCTTGTCGAAGCGCGTGACGTTCAGCTCGACCACCCACTTGGTCGCGGACACGTAGCCGTACAGTCCAGGGACGACCATGCGCACCGGGTAGCCGTGCTCCAGCGGGAGCGGCTGGCCGTTCATCCCGACTGCCAGGATGGCGTTGCGGCCGTCGGTCAGCGCCTCCAGCGGCGTCCCGGCTGTCCAGCCGTCCTGGCTGCGGGGAGAGCACCATGTCGGCGTCGGCGGACGGCCCCGCCCGGGCGAGCAGGTGCCGGATAGGATGGCCGAGCCACTTCGCGTTGCTGATCAGGTTGCCGCCGACCTCGTTGGAGACGCAGGTGAGCGTGGTGACGGACTCCTCCAGCGGCAGGGCGAGCAGTTGGGCGAAGGTGAGTTCGACCTCCTTCTCGACCATGCCGGTGATCCGCAGGCGCCAGGCCGACGGGTCGATGCCGGGGATCTGCAGCGCGGTGTCGATGCGGTAGAAGTCGGCGTTGGGCGTGATGATCGGGGCCAGGCCCGCGATGTCGAACGACGCGGCGGCCGACACGGGCGGGGCGGTGACGGCGGGCTTCGGCAGGTGGAAGGCGGCCCGCGCCGCGGAGGCGGCGCGGTAGCCGGTGGCGATGGCCTGACCCACGATCGTCGCCACGATCCCGGCGGCGGCGGTCGCCGCGGTCGCCGTCACGAAGTGCCGGCGGCTGACCTCGCCGTCCGGGGCGATCCGGGTCGGCCGGGTGCCGCGCAGCAGGTCGGCCAGCCAGCCCAGGATGAGGATGGCGACCAGAGCCGCGAGCGCCGACGGCACGACGTTCACCACCGAGGATCCCGCGCGCGTGACAGCGGCGAACACGCCGAGCGCCCCGCCGATGCCGATCAGGATGCGGCCGAACGGAGGCCGCCGCAGCTCCACCCAGCCCGCCAGCGCGCCCCCGATGAGGAGCACGACGGCGAGGGAGGAGATGAGGAACGCTTTGTCGCCGGTCCCGAACACGCCGATCACGGCGTTCTTCACCCAGGCGGGGGTGAGATCGATGACGAGTGCGCCGACGACGAGGATCGGGCTGCCGTCCTGCACGAAGAACGCGCTCAGCAGCTCGGCGGCGCCGACACCGGCCACGATGCTCGCGGCGCCGACGGCGGCGGAGGGCCAGAACGGGGCTCGCGGCTTCGCGGACGGCCCCGACCCCTCGGCCCCCGGCCTCTCCGGCCGGGCCGGCCCAGCAGACACAGGCGATCCCATACCCGAAGAATAAGCGCGCGATCCGGTGGATATGCCGAGCATCGCGGCCTGTGACAGGCTTGGACCCTATGGCCTCCCTCCGCGTCGACGACCTCCCCGGCTGGGCCGGCCCCTCCTCGGTGAGCGAGGACGCCGTCTACGAGGCGTTCGTCGCCTGGGCGGAGTCCACCGGCATCACCCTCTACCCGGCGCAGGACGAGTCGGTCATCGAGATCGTCGGCGGCTCGAACCTCATCCTGTCGACGCCGACCGGCACCGGGAAGTCGCTCGTCGCCGTGGGCGCGCACTTCGCGGCGCTGGCCCGCGGCGAGCGCAGCTTCTACACCGCTCCCATCAAGGCCCTGGTGTCCGAGAAGTTCTTCGCCCTCGTCGACGTCTTCGGCGCCGAGAACGTCGGGATGATGACCGGCGACTCCTCGGTCAACGCCGACGCGCCGATCATCTGCTGCACCGCCGAGATCCTCGCCAACCTCGCCCTGCGCCAGGGAGCGGACACGCCAGTGGGGCAAGTCGTCATGGACGAGTTCCACTTCTACGCCGACCCCGACCGCGGCTGGGCCTGGCAGGTGCCGCTGCTGGTGCTGAACCGCGCCCAGTTCGTGTTGATGTCCGCCACCCTCGGCGACGTGACGGCGCTCGCCGCGGACCTGAGCCGTCGCACCGGCCGGGAGACCGCCACCGTCACGGGTGTCGAGCGCCCGGTGCCGTTGCACTACTACTACGAGCTGACGCCCATCCACGACACGGTCGAAGACCTCCTGCACACCGGCCAGGCGCCCATCTACATCGTGCACTTCTCGCAGCTCGCCGCCCTGGAGCGCGCGCAGGCGCTCTCCAGCGCCAAGATCGCCACCCGCGAGCAGCGCGACGCCATCGCCGAGCTGATCGGGGAGTTCCGGTTCACGACCTCGTTCGGCCGCACGCTCTCCCGGCTGCTGCGCCAGGGCATCGGCGTTCACCACGCGGGGATGCTGCCCAAGTACCGCCGGCTGGTCGAGCAGCTCGCCCAGCGCGGGATGCTGCGGGTGATCTGCGGCACCGACACGCTCGGCGTCGGCATCAACGTCCCGATCCGCACCGTGCTGCTGACCGCGCTGACCAAGTTCGACGGCACCCGGCTGCGCCAGCTCAACGCGCGCGAGTTCCACCAGATCGCCGGCCGCGCCGGCCGCGCGGGCTACGACACCGCTGGCACCGTCGTCGTGCAGGCGCCCGAGCACGAGAGCGAGAACGTCAAAGCCCTGGAGAAGGCGGGCGACGACCCGAAGAAGCGCCGCAAGATCGTCCGGAAGAAGGCGCCGGAGGGGTTCGTCTCCTGGGGCGAGCCGTCCTTCCGCAAGCTGGTGGAGGCCGACCCGGAGACGCTCACGTCCTCCATGCAGATCACCAGCGCCATGCTCATCAACGTGATCGGGCGCGGCGGCGACGTCTTCGGGCACGTCCGCGACCTGGTCTTCGACAACCACGAGCCCTGGAAGCGCCAGCTCGCCCTCGCCCGCCGCGCGCTCGGCCTCTACCGCTCGCTGCTCACCGCCGGGGTCGTGGAGGTCGTGGACGGCGAGATCCGCCTGACCGTCGACCTCCAGCCCAACTTCGCCCTCAACCAGCCGCTGTCGCCCTTCGCGCTCGCCGCGTTCGAGCTCTTCGACGCCGAGTCGCCGACCTACGCGCTCGACATCGTGTCGGTCGTGGAGGCCACGCTCGACGACCCGCGGCCGGTGCTCTCCGCCCAGCAGTTCCAGGCGCGCGGCGAGGCGGTCGCCGCGATGAAGGCCGAGGGGATCGAGTACGACGAGCGCATGGAGGCGCTGGAGACCGTGACGCACCCCAAGCCGCACGACGAGCTGCTGCACGAGGCGTTCGTCACCTACGCCTCCAGCCAGCCCTGGGTGGCCGACTTCGAGCTGAGCCCCAAGTCGGTGGTCCGCGACCTCTACGAGCGTGCGATGACCTTCGGCGAGTTCATCGCCTTCTACAAGCTCGCCCGCTCGGAGGGCGTCGTTCTGCGCTATCTCTCCGACGCCTACCGCGCCCTGGGCCAGACGGTCCCGCTCGACCTCCGCACCGAGGAGCTGCGCGACCTCGTGGAGTGGCTCGGCGAGCTGGTCCGCCAGGTCGACTCCAGCCTCCTGGACGAGTGGGAGGAGCTGGTGCACCCCGACGCCGCCCGGCACGCGGCCGAGAGTGGCGAGATCGCCCCGCCCGCCCCGCGGAACGTCACCACCAACCGCCGCGCGTTCTTCGTGCTGGTGCGCAACGAGCTGTTCCGGCGCGTGCAGCTCGCGGCGCTCGACAAGGTGCAGGAGCTCGGCGCGCTCGAGAACGAGGCGGCGGCGCTCGCCGAAGCCACCACGCCGTCGTTCACCGAGCTGCAGTGGGACGAGGCGCTGGAGGCCTACTACGCCGAGCACGACGAGATCCTCACGGACGCGTCGGCGCGGGCCGCGGCCATGATCGTCGTGGACGAGACACCGGCCGCCGCGGAGGGGGTCTGGCGGGTGCGGCAGATCCTCGCCGACCCGGCCGGCCACCACGACTGGGGGATCGCCGCGGAGGTGCTGCTGGCGGACTCTGCCCGCACCGGCGTGGCGGTCGTCCGGGTGACGGCTGTCGACCGGCTCTAGCGACCGGCCGGTGGTTTGACGCGCCCGAGACGGCCATGAAAACATGACCACGGTCGCTTAACGGCGCCAGGCACTCCGCATGAACGTCCGGTGAACTCGCCGGGCGTCCGTCGACACACGAGAAAGAAGCCGGTGGATCTCACCCTCATCATCGTGCTGGTCATCGCGCTGGCCCTCTTCTTCGATTTCACCAACGGGTTCCACGACACCGCGAACGCGATGGCGACGCCGATCGCGACCGGCGCCATGCGGCCCAAGGTCGCGGTCGCTCTCGCCGCTGTCCTGAACCTCGTCGGCGCGTTCCTCTCGACGGAGGTCGCCAAGACCATCTCGGGCGGCATCATCAACGAGGGCTCGGGCGGCGTCCTGATCTCGCCGGAGCTGATCTTCGCCGGGCTGGTCGGCGCGATCGTCTGGAACATGGTGACCTGGCTCTACGGCCTCCCGTCGTCCTCCAGTCACGCGTTGTTCGGCGGCCTGATCGGCGCGGCGATCGTCGGCGCCGGGTTCGCGTCCGTGAACTTCCCGGTGGTGGTGCAGAAGGTCGTCCTCCCCGCGGTCATCGCGCCGTTCACGGCCGGTGTGGTCGCCTGGGCGGCGACCAAGCTCGCGTACTGGATCACCCGGCGCTACGACGGCCGCCCCGACGGCCGCGGCGGCTTCCGCTACGGCCAGATCTTCTCCTCGTCGCTCGTCGCCCTGTCGCACGGCACCAACGACGCGCAGAAGACGATGGGCGTCATCACCCTGCTGCTGATCTCGGCCAACCTGCTGCCCGCCGGGAGCGGCCCGCCGCTCTGGGTCGTCGTCGCGTGCGCGCTCGCCATCGCGGTCGGCACCTACTCCGGCGGCTGGCGCATCATCCGCACGCTCGGCCGCGGCCTCACCGAGGTGAAGCCCGCGCAGGGCTTCGCCGCAGAGACGAGCACGGCGGCGACCATCCTGGCCTCCAGCCACCTCGGTTTCGCGCTCTCCACGACCCAGGTCGCCTCCGGTTCGGTGATCGGTTCCGGCCTCGGCCGGCGCGGCGCGTCGGTGCGCTGGGGCACGGCCGGCCGGATCGCCACCGGCTGGGTGCTGACCCTCCCGGCGGCAGGCCTCGTGGGCGCCCTCGCCGCGTTCGTCGGCCTGCTCGGCCTGGTCGGCATCCTGATCGACACGGTGATCGCCGTCGTCGTGATCACGTTCATCTTCTGGCGCTCGCGCCGCAACCAGGTGTCCAGCGCCGACGCGGTGGAGCCCGCCCCGGTTCAGGGTCAGAGCGACGTCGCCGAGTCCGGCCGGGTCGTGAAGATCAGGAAGGTCAAGCCGCTCAAGCGCGAGCGCACCGGAAGGAACCCCGCATGAGCGCCGTCCTTCAGTTCCTCAGCGTGTTCGTCGCATCGCTGGTCGGCGCATGCGTGGTCGTCGGCTTCTACGCCCTGGGCACGCGGCTGCTCGCCGTGGCCGGGCGCGCGCTGTTCGTGGAGCCGGCGGAGTTCACCGACGCCATCACCGTGATCACCCCGGAGCAGGCCGCCAAGGCCCAGCGGAAGGCCGAGAAGGCCCAGCGCAAGAGCCCGCCGGTGAGCGAGGGCCGCAAGCGCGCCGCGCTGGCCGGCGCCTACGCGTGCTTCGTGCTCTGCGCGTTGGCTGTCCTCTACGGCCTGTACCTGATCATCCCGTACTTCCACCACTGACGGCGCTAGGCGGTCCCGCGCACCTTCGCGATCGAGTTCATGACGTGGTACACGACGATCGCGGCGATGGCGCCGAGGGCGATCCCGTTGAACGTGAGCTGGCCGACGTTCAGTGTGAAGTCGCCGATGCCGATGATGAGCGCCGTCGCCGCCGTGAACTGGTTGACCGGCTTGGAGAAGTCGACCTTGTTGTCCAGCCAGATCTTCACGCCGATGACGCCGATGAGGCCGTACAGCGCGGTCGTCACGCCGCCGAGCACGCCGGCGGGGATGGTGTTGATGACGGCTCCGACCTTGGGGGAGAGGCCGAGCAGCACGGCGACGATGCCGGCGACCCAGTACGCGGCCGTCGAGTAGACGCGGGTCGCGGCCATGACGCCGATGTTCTCGCCGTAGGTGGTCGTGCCGGAGCCGCCGAAGAAGCCGGCGATCGTCGTCGCCAGGCCGTCAGCGAACAGTGCGCGGCCGGTGAGCTTGTTGACCGACGGGTTCGTGAGCTGCGCGACACCGCGGATGTGCCCCACGTTCTCGGCGATCAGCACGAGCACGACCGGGAGGAACGCGGGCAGGATGCCCCAGGTCGACGCCGCGTCCGTGAACGGGTTGGCCGGGAACGTGAACTGCGGGAGGCCGATCCACGCCGCCTTCTCGATCTTGCTGAAGTCGACCTGGCCGGCGAACACCGCGAAGACGTAGCCGACGACGACGCCCAGGAAGATCGAGAGCCGGCCCAGCATTCCTTTGAACAGCACGGTGCAGAGGATGACGGCGGCCAGCGTCACCAGCGCCGTGACCGGCGCCGCCATGAAGTTGTTCTTCGCCGCGGGCGCGAGGTTGAACCCGATCAGCGCCACGATCGCGCCTGCGACGATCGGCGGCATCAGCCCGTCGATCCACTTGGTGCCGGTCGCGACCACGATCAGGCCGACGACGGCGAGCAGGAGGCCGGTGACGACGATGCCGAACAGCGCCGACGGCATCCCGTGCGCCTTCGTCGCCGCGACGATCGGCACGATGAACGCGAACGAGGAGCCCAGGTAGCTGGGCAGCTTGTTGCGCGTCACCAGCAGGAACAGCATCGTGCCGACGCCGGAGAACAGCAGCGTGGTGCTCGGCGGGAAGCCGGTGAGCAGCGGCACCAGGAAGGTCGCGCCGAACATCGCGACGACGTGCTGGGCGCCGAGCCCGATCGTGCGCGGCCAGGTCAGCCGCTCGCCGGGGAGCACGACCTCCCGCGCTCCGACCTTCTTTCCGTCGCCGTGCAGCTTCCAGGGCAGAGCCATTCGTGTCCTTATCGTGTCGGGAGGGGAATTAGGCTGGTACGGCGCTGTGACATCTCTTCGAATGCGCCACGAACCTCAAACCCCACCGATATTACGGGAGACCACCATTTCCGCATCGACTTCGACGCCCAAGCCCACCGTCACGGGGCGCCTGGACCGGTTCTTCGAGATCACGGCCCGCGGCACCACGTGGGCCACGGAGATCCGCGGCGGCCTGCTGACCTTCGTGACCATGGCGTACATCGTCATCCTCAACCCGATCATCCTGAGCTCGACGCCGGACGTGTCGGGGCACTCGCTGGGCTTCGACCAGGTCGGGGCCGTCACCGCGCTGAGCGCCGGTGTCATGACCGTGCTGTTCGGCCTGGTCGCTCGGCTGCCGTTCGCGTTCGCGGCCGGCCTCGGCATCAACTCCTTCCTCGCGGTGAACGTCGTCAAGGTGCTCACCTGGCAGGAGGCGATGGGCCTCGTCGTCATCAACGGCCTGATCATCGTGCTGCTCGCCGCCACCGGCCTGCGCCGACTGATCTTCAACGCGGTGCCGCCGCAGCTCAAGACGGCGATCACCGTCGGCATCGGCCTCTTCATCGCCTTCATCGGCTTCGTCGACAGCGGTTTCGTGCGCAGCACCAAGTCGGCCTCGCCGCCCGTGCAGCTCGGGGAGGCCGGGTCCATCGCGACCCTCCCCACCCTGGTGTTCCTGATCGCGCTGGTGATCATGGGCGTGCTCATGGCGCGCAAGGTGAAGGGCGCGCTGCTCATCGGCATCGTCGCGGCGACCGTCGTCGCCATCGTCATCGAGGCGATCTTCCACCTCGGCTCCTCGGCGAAGAACCCGGACGGCTGGAACCTCTCCGTCCCGGCGCTGCCGACCTCGTTCGTGTCCGTGCCGAACCTCAGCCTCGTCGGGCAGTTCGACCTGTTCGGCTCGTTCGCCCGCATCGGCGGCCTCGCGGCCATCATGCTGGTCTTCACGCTCGTCTTCACGAACTTCTTCGACGCGATGGGCTCGATGACCGGCCTGGCCCGCAGCGCCGGCCTCGCGGCCGAGGACGGCACCTTCCCGCGCCTGCAGTCCGCGCTCATCGTGGAGGGCGTCGGCGCGGTGGTCGGCGGCGGCACGTCGGCGTCGTCCAACACTGTGTTCGTCGAGTCGGCCTCCGGCATCGGCGAGGGGGCGAAGACCGGCTTCGCGAGCGTCATCACCGGTGTGCTGTTCCTGCTCGCCATGTTCTTCACCCCGCTCACGAGCGTCGTCCCGAGCGAGGTCGCCGCCGCGGCGCTGGTCATCGTCGGCGCCCTGATGGTGGTGCAGATCCGCCACATCGACTTCCACGAGTTCTCCAGCACGCTGCCGGTGTTCTTGACGATCATCGTCATGCCGCTGACCTACTCGATCGCGAACGGCATCGGCGTCGGCTTCATCTCCTGGGTGCTCGTCCGCTCGCTGTCCGGCAAGGCGCGCGAGATCAGCCCGCTGCTCTGGATCGTCGCGGCCGGGTTCCTGGTGTACTTCGCGCGCGGGCCCATCGAGGCGATGCTCCCGCACTGAGCGGACACTGATCGCACGTCCCGGGTAACCCCTGACCGCAACCGGGGGTTACCCGGATGTGCGCGGGCCACGCGGTTCGCTTGACTGTATGCATGACATCCACCAGCACCTCACCGAACCCGTACCAGGCCGCTCCGGCCCGCACGCTCAGCGTCACGAGCTTCGCGCTCGGCCTCGCGTCCATCGTCTTCAGCTGGACCTTCCTCGCCCCGATCGCCGGCCTCGTGCTCGGCGTGCTCGCGCTCAGCCGGGAGCCGGAGGGCCGCACGTTCGCGATCTGGGGGATCGTGCTCAACGCCGTCATGCTCGCCGGCATCCTGATCGGACTTCTGATCGCGGTGGTCGGCGTGGGCTTCGGGCTGGCGTTCCTGCCCTGGCACGTCGTGGGGGCGCACCTCTGACCCTTGCTGCCCATGCGACATGCCGCTCGTGCGGCCTGCGAGAATGGAGGGATGGAACCGTCCCCCCTCGTCAGGCCGCACAGCTTCGTCGTCCGCGGCAGGAAGACCGAGGCGCAGCGGCGGGCGATCGACGAGTTCTGGCCGGTCTACGGCGTGGACTTCGACGGCTCGCCGCTCGACCTCGACACGACCTTCGCGCGCTCGGCGGCGCGCGTGGTCGAGATCGGCTTCGGCAACGGCGAGAACCTCCTCGCCCTGGCCGCGCGGCATCCCGAGAAGGACTTCCTCGGTGTGGAGGTGCACGGCGCCGGCGTCGGGCGGGTGCTCGCCGCCGCCCACGAGCAGGGGCTGACAAATGTCCGGGTCGTCCGGCACGACGCGGTGGAGGTCTTCGAGCGGGGGCTCGGCGCCGCCAGCGTCGATGAGGTGCTCATCTTCTTCCCCGACCCGTGGCCGAAGGCCCGGCACCACCGGCGGCGCTTGGTGCAGCCCGACGTCGTCCGACTCCTCGTCGCGGTGCTGAAGCCGACCGGCGTGCTCCGGCTCGCGACGGACTGGGAGCCGTACGCCGAGCACATGATCGAGGTGCTGGACGCCGAGCCCGCCCTCGTGAACGTCGCCGGCGCCGGCGGGTTCATCCCGCGCCCGGACGACCGGCCGGTGACCAAGTTCGAGCGGCGCGGCGAGCGGCTCGGACACGCGATCTACGACCTGGAGTACCGGCCGCGCGTGTGATGATGGGCGCATGACGTCCGAGTCCACGCTCTCGTCCGGCACCGTCGCCGGCGACAGCATCCCGCACACCGTCGCGACCCTGCGTGCCACCTTCGAGAGCGGCCGCACCAAGCCGCTCTCCTGGCGGCTCGCCCAGCTCTCCGCCCTCCGCCGGATGCTCACCGAGCGTGCGGCCGAGTTCGAGGACGCCCTGCTGGAGGACCTCGCCAAGAACCCGACCGAGTCGCAGATCGCCGAGGTCGGTTTCGTCGTCGGCGAGATCGACCACATGCGCCGCAACCTCCGGCGCTGGCTGCGGCCCCGTCGCGTCGCCGTCCCCGGCGCCCTGATGCCCGCGAAGGCCCGGGTCATGCTGGAGCCGGTCGGCGTCGTGCTCGTGATCGCCCCCTGGAACTACCCGGTGCAGTTGCTGCTGGCCCCGGTCGTCGGCGCGCTGGCCGCCGGCGACGCCGTCGTGCTGAAGCCGAGCGAGCTCGCGCCCGCCACCTCCGCCGCGATGGCGCGGCTCGTCCCGCAGTACCTCGACCGGTCGGCCGTGGCCGTCGTGGAGGGCGGGGTCGCGGAGACCACGGAGCTGCTCGCCCAGCGCTGGGACCACATCTTCTTCACCGGCAACGGCCGCGTCGGCCGCATCGTCGCCGCGGCGGCGGCCGAGCACCTGACCCCGGTGACCCTGGAGCTCGGCGGCAAGTCCCCGGTGTACGTGGACGACTCCGTCGACCTCGCCGCGGCGGCGCGCCGGATCGCCTGGGGCAAGTTCATGAACGCGGGACAGACCTGCGTCGCGCCCGACTACATCCTGGCCACGAAGGCCATTTCGGAGCGGCTCGCCGTCGAGCTCGGGAACGCCGTGCGCTCGCTCTACGGCGACGACCCGGCCGACAGCCCCGACTACGGCCGGATCGTGGACGACCGCCACTTCGAACGGCTCACCGGGCTGCTCGACTCCGGAACGGCCGCGGTCGGCGGCCGATCGGACGCGGCCTCCCGCTACCTCGCCCCGACCGTGCTCGTGGACGTGCCGCGCGACTCGGCGGTGATGGGCGATGAGATCTTCGGCCCCGTGCTGCCGATCGTCGCCGTCGACGGGCTGGACGACGCCATCGCCTTCATCCGCTCCGGTGACAAGCCGCTGGCCCTGTACGTCTTCAGCGAGCGGCGCGACGTGCGCCGGCGCATCCTCACCGAGACGAGCTCCGGGGCGGTCGGCTTCGGCGTGCCGGCGGCGCACCTCGCGGTCGGCGGCCTCCCCTTCGGCGGCGTGGGGGAGAGCGGATCCGGCGCTTACCACGGCCGCCGGTCGCTGGAGACCTTCAGCCACGAGAAGGCCGTGCTGACGAAGGCGCTCGCGCCCGACACCCTGCAGCTCATCTACCCGCCGTACACCGAGGGCAAGGACCGGTTCGCGCGCGGATTGCTGCGCAAGCTGGGCTGAGCGGAGGCCGTCTCGACAGGCTGTCGAACGGTGTCCGGGATACCGGACGATGTGTCCATCACCCGTGCAGTCACCAGGGGTAGGCTCGGCTGTGCCGGGCGCCACGAACGGCCGGCAGCCCCCAAAAAACGCCAACGCACAACGAGAGGCAATGGAGCCAAGCGTGGATTCCACAGCAACGATGGACGAACCGAAGACTCACCCCATCCCCGTCATCGACACCACGGTCGTCGACGCTTCCGAGAACGTCTCCGACGTCCCGACCCCCAGCGCCGAGGGCCGGCCAACCCGCGTCGAGACCGACTCGCTCGGCAGCCGGGAGATCCCGGCCGACGCCTACTGGGGCGTCCACACCTCGCGCGCCCTCGAGAACTTCCCGATCGCCAAGCGGCCCATCTCCGTCTACCCCGACCTGATCGTCGCCCTCGCCGCCGTCAAGCAGGCCGCGGCGCGCGCCAACGTCGAGATCGGCGTGCTGGAGAAGCACAAGGCCGACCTCATCGACCGGGCCTGCCAGCTCATCATCGACGGCCAGTACCACGACCAGTTCGTGGTCGGCGTCATGCAGGGCGGCGCAGGCACCTCCACGAACATGAACGCGAACGAAGTCATCGCGAACATCGCGTTGGAGCTCGACGGCCGCCCCAAGGGCGACTACGCGTTCATGTCCCCGATCGACGACGTGAACCGCAGCCAGAGCACGAACGACACATACCCGACCGCGATCAAGATCGGACTGACGTTCGCGCTCGACCACCTGCTCGGCGAGCTCGCCCTGCTGCGCGACGCGTTCGCCGCCAAGGGCCGGGAGTTCCGCCACATCCTCAAGGTCGGCCGCACCCAGCTGCAGGACGCCGTTCCGATGACCCTCGGCCAGGAGTTCCACGGCTTCGCCACCACTCTCACCGAGGACCACGCCCGGCTCACCGAGACCAAGTGGCTGCTCGCCGAGATCAACCTGGGCGCGACCGCGATCGGCACCGGCATCACTGCCGACCCCGGCTACGCGGCCTCGGCGGTCAAGCACCTCAACCTGATCACCGGCCTCAACCTGGAGACCGCGCCCGACCTGATCGAGTCGACCAGCGACGCCGGCGCCTTCATGTCGTTCTCCGGCTCGCTCAAACGCAGCGCCATCAAGCTGTCGAAGATCTGCAACGACCTGCGCCTGCTGTCGTCCGGCCCGCAGGCCGGCCTCGGCGAGATCAACCTCCCGCCGCGCCAGGCCGGGTCGTCGATCATGCCGGGCAAGGTCAACCCGGTCATCCCGGAGGTCGTCAACCAGGTCGCGTTCTCCGTGGCCGGCGCCGACGTCACCGTGACGATGGCGGCCGAGGGCGGCCAGCTCCAGCTGAACGCGTTCGAGCCGGTCATCGCCCACTCGCTGCTGCAGAGCATCACCTGGATGGCGCAGGCCTTCCACACGCTGCGCGTCAACTGCGTCGACGGCATCACGGCCAACGAGGAGCGCCTCGGCGCGATGGTCGGCTCGTCGGTCGGCGTCATCACCGCCCTCACCCCGCACATCGGCTACGCCGCCGCGGCCGCGCTCGCGAAGTCCGCGCTGCTGACCGGCCACAACGTCGCCGATCTGGTGGTGGAGGCCAAGCTGATGAGCCGCGAGGAGGTCACCCGCCTGCTGTCCCCGGCCCGCCTGAGCGGCCTCGAGGCGATCACCACCTCCATCCCGATCGTCGAGGCCGAGGCCATCGAAGCCGCCGAGAAGGCCCGCGAGTAGCGCTCCGCCCTCCCTCGAAGGGCACGTAGACGCCTCTAAAATGCCGTTTTAGGGGCGTTTTCGTGCGCCTCGGCCCAGTGGAATGGTCAGCTCGGGTCGGTGGAGCGGAAGAGGGCGATCATGTCGCGGCCGAGCTGGTTGGGGGCCGTCTCGCACGGGCTGTGGCCGGTGCGGTAGACGGCGAGCCGCGCGCCGAGCGCCTTCGCGTTCGCGGCGTGCAGGTGGGTCGGCCACAGGTCGTGGTCGCCCGTCGCCACCAGCACGGGGAGGCCGATCGCGGCGATGCGCTCGCGCACATCGGGCACATGCTTCATCAGCCCGACGATGTCGTCCACGCTCGACCGCCGGGTGAGCGCGAACCGGGAGCGGACGAACGCGAGCCGGGTCGGGCCGACCTTGTTCTTGTTGGTGACGATGCCCCAGATCATCAGCCCGGCGCCCTGCCGGCCGCCGAGGAACCAGCTCAGCCAGCCGATGACACGCACGCTCCTGAAGGCCTGGCCCGGCTCCGGCGGCGAGGTCAGCAGCGTCAGCGTGCGGAACAGCTCCGGGTGCTGCACGAGCGCGAGCTCGGCGAGGATGCCTGCGAACGAGTAGCCGAGGACGTGCGCGGGGCCGCCGTCGCGCAGGAACGCCACGAAGTCGGCCACCAGCAGGTCGTAGGTGTAATGACCTCCCGCCGGTGGTCCGGCGGACGCCGACTCGTACTGGCCGGCCAGGTCGTAGCTCTGCACGTAGTAGCCGGCCGCCGCCAGGATCGGCGCGAGGAGGTAGAAGTCCTCCTTGGAGCCGGTGGCGCCGGGCACCAGGACGACGCGCGGGTCGGCGGGGTCGCCGAGCGCGACCACGGCGAGCTCGCCGCTGGGAGCGCGGAAGGTCGAGAACGTCGCTCCGACGGGAGCGATCGACCAGTCGATGTCCGGCAGGACCGCGTCGAGGCGGGCCGCCTCGTCGTCTCCGCCCGAGACTCCGGGCCGCCGCTCGCCGATCGACATGCACTCACGCTAGCCGACAGCGCCGACTAATGCGTGCAATGCATGTAATGCCGGGATGACGGCGTCAGTTGACGCGGCAGTACGTCGTCAGGTAGCCGATCCCGCCGATCGAGACCGTGACCGTCGAGCGGTCGCGCAGGAAGACTGGGGGAGTGCGCGAGTAGCCGGCGCCGCCCGGGCTGCCGGTCGAGATGAGCGTGCCGGGCTGGATCGTGGCGGACCGCGACAGGAACTCGATGATCTCGGCGACCGAGCGCACCATGTCGGCCGTGGAGGCGTCCTGCAGGATCGCGCCGTCCACGTTCGTGGTGAGCCAGAGGTCCTGCGGGTCGGCGACCTCGTCGGCCGTGACGACCACCGGGCCGTTGGGGGTGAAGCCGTCGAACGACTTGCAGCGCGACCACTGCGCCTCGGAGAACTGGAGGTCGCGCGCGGTGATGTCGTTGACCACCGTGTAGCCCCATACGTAGTCGAGGGCGTCGCGCACCGACACGTTGCGTGCGGGCTTGCCGATGATGACGCCGAGCTCGGCCTCGTAGTCCACCTGGGTCGTGAGGTCTTCCGGCCAGCTCGTGGTGCCGCCGTGGCCGGCGAGCGAGTTGGGCCAGAGCGAGAAGACGGTCGCCGCCTTCTCGCTGCGCAGCTTCAGCTCGGAGGCGTGCGCGGCGTAGTTGGCGCCGATCGCGATGACCTGCGGCGGGCGCAGGACGGCGGAGGCGTGGCGCAGCTCGTGCACGGGGACGAGCGGGGCCCCGGCGGTGACGGCGTCGTCCACGAGGGCGCGCACCTCCGTCAGGGTCGCGTCGCCGCGCTCGATGAGGTCTTGGAGGTCGCGGGGCGCGTCGGCGAGGAGCTCGTCGAGGAAGAGGGCGCCGTCTCCGATGACGGCCGCCAGGCGCGGGTGCGAGTCCGGGGTGGTGCTGAGGTGCGAGAATCTCACACCGTCCAACCTATCGGTCGGGAGCCTGCCGACACGAACCGGGACGGCCGCCGATAGCGCCCACAACGCGCAGAACCCGCGCGCTCGCCCGGCCGCTCAGGCGATCGCGCCGGGGGCCTCCTCGGTGTGCTCGGCCTCCCATCGCCGTCGCGCCGCCCTGCGCCGCCACGGCGTCTCCTCCGGCAGGTGCATGCGCAGCGTGCCGAACGCCCAGCGGATGCGCCGCCCGAAGCCGCGCCACGTCGAGAACGGTCGCGACGAGATGCCGACCAGCAGCCGCTCGTCGTAGCGCACGACCACGCCGGGGTCGAGGTGGATGGCGAGGTCCAGGTCGTCGTGGACCTCGCGCAGATCGCGGTGCACACGCCCGCGGACCTCCTGCCAGACCTCCCGCCGCATCGCGAAGTTGGAGCCGAAGATCGGCGGGTGCCCGAGCCAGATCTCCATCGACCAGAAGTAGCCGCCGATGTAGAGGAGCTGGCCGAGACCCGCGACGAACGTGTTGCCGTCGTAGAAGACGCCGGGGCCGGTCAGCACGCCGATCGCGGGGTCGTCCACGAACTCGGCCTCGATGTGCAGCAGCCAGTCGACGGGAGGCCGCGAGTCGGCGTCCAGGCGCGCGACGATGTCCGTGGTGGCGGCGTCGTAGCCGGTGGCCGCCGCGGGGAAGATGCCGCGCACCGGCTGCTCCAGCACGCGCGCCCCTCCGGCGCGGGCGACGGCCGCGGTGTCGTCGGAGCTGCCGTTGTCCACGACGATGATCTCGTCCGCAGGGCGGAGCTGCGCGGCGAGGTCGGCGAGGCAGCGGGCGAGCATCCCTGCGTCGTCGAGCGCGGGGATCACGACGGTGATCGAGGGCACGAGAACGCTCCCTCCTCGACCGAATCGCCTGTCTTCAAGGCCGGACCGTCACGGTGGCCCGGCGAGTGCGATCCTACGCTTCGCGGGTGCCCGCGGGGCTGCGGCGCGTCGGCCGCGTGGCGCGCTGCGCCGCCTTCTGCGCATCCCTCTGCACCCTGGCCTCCTGCTGCGCCATGTGAGCGCTCTCCCACAGGTGCATCCCGGCGTAGCTGCGCCACGGCGACCAGAGCGCCCCGCGCGCGGCGAGCTCACGCGGGTCTGCCGGGAGGCCGAGCCGCGCCGCCCCCTGCCGCAGCGCCAGGTCGCCGGTCAGCAGTACGTCCGGGCTGCCGAGCACGCGCAGGGCGACGTAGCCGGCGGTCCACGGGCCGATGCCGGGGAGCGCGACCAGCCGGGCCTCCAGTTCGGACCGGGACTCGCCGACGTCGATCGCGAGCGAGCCGTCCGCCAGCGCCGCAGCGGCGCCGACGATCGCGTCGATGCGCTTGCCCGGACCGCGCAGCACCTCCCTGCCGTGCTCGGCGATCGCCGCCGCGGTCGGGAACAGCCGCGTGAAGCCGCCGATCGCCGCGGGCTCGCCCAGCGCGGCGGTGAGGCGGGCGAGCGCGGTGCGCGCGGCCGGCACGGACACCTGCTGCCCGATCAGAGCGCGGAACAGGATCTCCTCCGGGTCGACCGCTCCTGGCACCCGCATCCCGGGCGCCGCGGCCACGGACGGCGCGAGCACCGGGTCGGCCGCCAGTGCGGTGTCGATGGCCTCCGCATCTGCGTCCAGGTCGAGCAGGCGCCGGACCCGCGCCACCAGCGGCGCGAGGTCTGCCATGTCGGCGAGGCTGGCCTCGCACTCGATCGCGGGGGAGTCGGCGTCGCCCGCCAGGGTGAGACGGATGGAGGCGGGTCCGTGGGGGAGGCGGAGCGCGCGGCTGTAGGAGGGGGCGATGCCGGAGCCGTCGGCCCCCGCCACCGCGGCCTCCATGCCCTCGATCGCCCGCGCTCCGAGGAACGCCAGCACCCGCCCGCCGTCGAACGGCGCCCGCGCCGGCAGCCGCAGCGTCAGCGACGCGCCCGCTGTCGCGCCCACCACCATCGGCCCGTGCACGATCCCGGGCCGGCGTCGCGCGGACTCCCGGATCGCGCCCGGCGTCACGTGGTAGATCTCCGCCATCGTTTCGTTGAACTGCCGCACGCTGGAGAAGCCCGCGGCGAAGGCCACATCGGTGACGGGCATGTCCGTGCCCGCCAGCAGCAGCCGTGCGGTCTGTGCGCGATGAGCGCGGGCGAGGGCGAGCGGGCCGGCTCCCAGCTCGGCAGTGAGCACGCGGCCGAGGTGGCGCGGCGTGTAGCCGAGGCGGTGGGCGAGCCCCGGCACGCCCTCCCGCTCGACGGTGCCGTCGGCGATGAGGCGCATCGCGCGCGCGGCGAGGTCGTCGCGGACGTTCCACTCCGGCGAGCCGGGCACGGCGTCGGGGAGGCAGCGCTTGCACGCCCGCAGCCCGGCCTCGTGCGCGGCGGCGGCGGTCAGATAGAAGGTGACGTTGTCGGCCTTCGGCGTCACGGCGGGGCAGCTCGGCCGGCAGTAGATGCCGGTGGAGTGGACCCCGGTGATGAACTGGCCGTCGAAGCGGGCGTCCCTGGCGCTCATCGCCCGATAGCGCTGCGCGAAGACCGGGTCGGCGAGCCGGTCGCCTGCCGTGTCCTGGACGTGCGGCTTCGTCGTGGTGCTGCTCATGCCTCCCAGCGTGACACGGGCCACCGACATCCGATAGCGGAAATCGGACATGGGTGCGACCGGCACTAGCATGACGGTCATGGATGTCATCGACTGGCTCACGGCGGCGCTCGGCGAGGACGCGGGCGATGTGCTGTCGGTCGATCCCGACCACCTCGACGCCGCGCGCGGCGACCACTCCGGCTGGCTGGCGGACGGCCTCCCGCTCGCCATCGTGAACGCCCGCACGGTCGAGCACGTCCAGGCGACGATGCGCGCGGCCTCCGAGTTCCGGGTGCCGGTCGTGCCGCGCGGAGCCGGCACGGGCCTCGCGGGAGGCGCGAACGCGACGGCCGGCTCCCTCGTGCTGAGCGTGGCGCGGATGGACCGCATCCTCGAGATCTCCACGGAGGACCAGCTCGCGGTCGTCGAGCCGGGCGTGGTCAACGGCGACCTCAACGCCGCGCTGGAGCCGTTCGGGCTGTTCTTCGCGCCCGACCCGGCGAGCAAGGCGATCTCCACCGTGGGCGGGAACATCGCGACCAACGCCGGCGGGCTCCTGTGCGCCAAGTACGGCGTGACCCGGGACGCCGTGCTCGGCCTCGACGTCGTGCTCGCCGACGGGCGCTTCGTCCGCACCGGCCATCGCACCGTCAAGGGCGTCACCGGCTACGACCTCACCTCGCTGCTGGTCGGCTCGGAGGGCACGCTCGGCGTGATCGTCGGCGCGACGGTCCGCGTCCTCCCGCTGCCGCAGGGCGAGCCGACGACGCTCGGCGCGCTGTTCGCGGACGTGCGCGCGGCCTCCGACGCCGCCGCGCGGGTGACGGCCGCCCACCTGCGCCCGGCCATCATGGAGCTGCTCGACGGCCCGGCGCTGGAGCGCATCTCGGCCCACCTCGGCGGGCAGGCCATCCGGGAGGCCCTGGGCGCGACCGGGGGAGCGGCGTACCTCCTGGTCCAGTTCGACGGCCCGGCCGCCGCAGCGGACGCCGCCCGGGCGAGCACCCTGATCGCGGAGACCGGCGGCACGGTGCGCGTCGCCGCCGACGCCGAGGAGGGCGAGCGGCTGCTCGCGATCCGCCGGGCGTTCCATCCGGCGCTCGCGGCGAGCGGGACGGTGCTCATCGAGGACGTCGCCGTGCCGCGCTCACGGATGCCGGAGATGTTCGACGCGATCGAGCGGATCGGCGAGCGCTATGGCATCGCCATCCCGACCGTCGCGCACGCGGGCGACGGCAACCTGCACCCGAACTTCATCACGGAGGGCGACGAGGTCGGCCCGGAGGTCTGGGACGCCGCGGGCGACCTGTTCCGCACCGCGGTCGCGCTCGGCGGAACGCTCACCGGCGAGCACGGCGTCGGGGTGCTGAAGCGCCGCTGGCTGGCGGAGGAGCTGGGGCCGGACTCCTACGAGCTGCAGGTCAAGCTCAAGTCGGTCTTCGACCCGCTCGGCATCCTGAACCCTGGAAAAGTGTTCGGCTGACAGGGGCGTTAAAAGACTCGACGCCCGGTGGTGCGGCAATGCCTGCAACGCTCCCGGGTCGTCGAGTTATGCGTCTAGCTTCCCCCAGCCGCGCCCGGATTGCAAGACTTTTGACGCGGAGGTCTCGCACCGGTTGGATGGGTGCATGGCAGAGAACACCAATGAGAAGCCCGAAGTCGACGCCCCGGAGGGCCCGGCCCCCACGACCCTCGAGATCGTGGACATCGTCGAGGGCTCCGGCCCGGAGGCGACCCCCGGCTCCAAGGTCGACGTGCACTACCTGGGCGTCGAGTACGAGTCCGGCGAGGAGTTCGACTCCTCGTGGAGCCGCGGGCAGTCCATCAACTTCCCGCTCAACAACCTGATCAAGGGCTGGCAGGACGGCATCCCCGGCATGAAGGTCGGCGGCCGTCGCAAGCTCACCGTCCCCCCGGCGCTCGCCTACGGGCCGGCCGGCGGCGGTCACCCGCTCTCGGGCAAGACCCTGATCTTCGTGATCGACCTGCTCGGCGTGAGCTGACCACCTTCACCGCACGCCGAAGGGCACGTAAACGCCCCTGAAACGCTGTTTCAGGGGCGTTTACGTGCCCTTCGGCGTGCGCCGGGCGCTCAGAGCGCGGGCGGGTGCATGCGGGTGGGGATGGCGATCCGGTTCCAGAGGTTGATGGTGCCGATCGCGAGGATCAGGTCGGCGAAGCCCACCTCGCCGAACTCGTTCAGCGCGCGCGCATAGAGCGCGTCCGAGACGCCGCCTTCGTGGATGAGCGTGACGGCCTCTGTCAGCTCCAGCGCTGTGCGCTCGCGCTCGGTGAACCACGGCGACTCGCGCCAGGCGGAGACCGCGAACACCTTGCGCAGCGGGAAGCCGCCGCTCTGCAGGTCGACCGAGTGCATGTCGACGCAGTAGGTGCAGCCGTTGAGCTGGGAGGCGCGGAGCTTGATCAGGTCGCCGAGCGGCTCCTCCACGGCTTTTGCGACGTAGCCGTCGAGGTTGATGACCTTGCGGTAGCCCTCCGGGACGATGGCGGAGATCTGCACCCGGTCGACCGGGACGGGATGATCGGCCGTAGCGATGGTTTCGATGATCGAGGTGTCTGTCATGGCTCCACCGTAGGAGCGTTATTGGTTGGTTGTAAGATCCAATTCAAGCGAATTCCATCAGACCATTGTGCAACCGGTTCAGGCGCATCACCGGGGAGGCCGCCGTGGACATCCACGTGTCGATCGAAGGGCGCGGAGACCGCATCGAGCGCGTCTATCGGGCACTGCGCGACGCCGTGCTCGACGGCCGGCTGCGTCACGGCGAGCGTCTGCCCGCCACCCGGGAGCTCGCGGTGAGCCTGGGCGTTTCGCGCAGCACCGTCTCCACGGCGTACGAACGTCTGACTGCGGAGGGCTACCTCGCGGCGCGCGTCGGGTCGGGGACGTTCGTGGCGATGCCGGTCCAGGTTGTCTCGGGATCAGGAGCGCGACCGACGAAATCGGCGTCTGCCCGCCAGGGAGCCCTCCCGGTCCCCACCTGGCGCGACCTCGCCGACCCGCTCTGGACCGAGCCGCGCCCGATCGCCTACGACTTCAGCGTCGGCTCGCCCGACCCCGCGCTCTTCCCGGCCGACGCCTGGCGCCGCAGCGTCGCCTCCGCACTGCGCGGGGCCGCCCTGCGGACGGCGCACTACACCGACCCGGCCGGGGTCGAGCGGCTGCGCGCCGGGATCGCCCGGCACCTCGGGCTCGCCCGCTCGGTCGCGGCCACGGCCGGCGACGTGGTGGTCACCAGCGGCGCCCAGCAGGCCTTCGATCTCCTTGCCCGCACGTTGCTGCAGCCCGGCGACACCGTCGCCGTCGAGGACCCCGGCTACCCGCCCGTGCGCCAGCTCTTCGAGCAGCTCGGCGCGCGCGTCGTCCCCGTCCCGGTCGACGACCACGGCCTCCGCGTCGACCTGCTTCCCGCGGCGCGCCTGGTCTACGTGACGCCCTCGCACCAGTTCCCGCTCGGCGGCGTGCTCCCCCTGGAGCGGCGCACCGCGCTGCTGGAGTGGGCGGCCAGGAACGACGCCGTCATCGTGGAGGACGACTACGACAGCGAGTACCGTTTCGGCGCGCGGGCGCTCGATCCGCTGCAGCGGCTGGACGCCGACGGACGCGTGGTCTACGTCGGCACGTTCTCCAAGACCATGCTGCCCGGGCTCCGGCTCGGTTTCGTGGTCGCGCCGCCCTCCCTCGTCCCGGCGCTGCGGAGTGCCAAACGGTTGACCGACTGGCACAACGACGTCGTGACGCAGACCGCGATGGCCCGTCTCCTCGACTCCGGCGCATTCGCCGCCCACGTGCGGCGGGCGCGGCGCGTCTACGAGGAGCGTCACGCCCTGATCGGCCGAGAGGCCGGGGACCTGCTGAGCGGACGCCTCGCGGTCGTGCCGTCCGCGGCCGGGCTGCACCTGGCGCTCCGTCCGGTCGACGGCGTCGCCTTCGACTCCACCCGGGTCATGGAGGCCGCGGCCATCGCCGGTGTCGCGGTGCAGGCGCTCCCGCGGTTCGCGGTTGGCACGGGCTGGGAGGGCCTGCTGCTCGGCTTCGGGTCGATCGTGTCCGAGGACATCCCCGACGGTCTGCGCCTCCTCGCCGAAGCGGTCGGCCGGTCCCGTCCGGGCCGGCCGACCGCCTGAGCGCGACGGATCAGATCGCCGACCAGCCGCCGTCGGAGGCGAGGACGACACCGGAGATGTTGGCGGAGTCGTCGCTCAGCAGCCAGGTGATGGCTGCCGCGAGCTGCTCGGGCTGCGCCACCGCCGGGACGTTGGTCTGCATGATCGGGCCGAGGCGCTCGCCGGCGAGCTGCGACTTGAAGGTGCCGTCCACGTTCGTGACGACGCCGCCGGGCGCGACCGCGTTGGTGCGGACGCCGTTCGGCGCGTAGAAGACGCTCGTGCTCTTCGTGAGCCCGACGACGGCGTGCTTGGAGGCGGTGTAGGCCGCGCCCGCCGCCGAGCCGCGCAGGCCCGCCTCGGACGACACGTTCACGATCGAGCCGCTGCCGGCCGCCACCATGAGGGGGAGGACCGCGCGGGTGAGGCGCATGATCGCGGTGACGTTGACGAGGAACACGCGGTCCCAGGTCGCGTCGTCGACCTCGGCGGCCGGGAGGAAGCCGTCCATGATGCCGGCGATGTTGGCGAGGGCGTCGACCTTCCCGCCTGCGGCCTCCAGGACCGCGGCGATGGTGTCCTCGCTGGAGACGTCGCCCGCGACGGTGACGATGTCCAGCTCCGGGTTCTCCTCCACCAGGGCCGCCAGGCGGTCGGCGGAGATGTCGCTGCCGACCACGCGCGCGCCCTCGGACGCGAGGCGGAGGGCGGTCGCCTTGCCGATGCCGGAGCCGGCTCCGGTCACGATGGCGGTCTTTCCGGCGAAGCGGCCGGTTCCGTTGCTGCTCATACTGCTGTACTCCTTGAGTCGATGACATCGTCGGCGCTCGAGTTCGGGCGTCGATGCATTTATAACACCGAGTGCCATAATGGAGACTATGAATTCGCCGGAAGCTGAACCCGTCCCGCGCAGACGGGGCCGACCCGCCGACGTCGACCCCGACCGGGTCGCACTGCTGGCCCTCCGGCACTTCGCGGAGCACGGCTACGAGACGACCACGATGGACGACATCGCCGCGCTCGCCGGCATCGGGCGGCGGACGCTGTTCCGCTACTTCCCGTCGAAACCCGACCTGGTCTGGGGCGGCCTGGAGCCGGTGGTCGACCGGATGCACGAGGTCCTGGACGCGGCTCCGGCGGACGAGCGCCCGCGGGACGTGATCGCCCGCGCCATCACCGAGTCGCTCGACCTCGGTCCGGAGGGCGTGGAGGCGACCCGGTTCCGCCTCCGGCTGATGGCCACCGACCCGGCACTGATCGGGTTCGGGCTGACCAGGCTCGGCGCGAACCGCGACATCCTCGCGGAGTTCATCGCACGCCGGCTCGGAGTGCCGGCGGAGGCTCTGCGGGCACAGGTGCTCGCCGACGCGATCAGCTCGGCGAACTTCTCCGCGCTGCTCTGGTGGGCGTCGCGCGGCGAGGGCGACGACCCGGCGGCGGTCGCGGTGGAGGCGCTGGACGAGGTGCTGCGGGGGCTGCCCGGCTGACGCGCCCCGCGAGTAGCCTGTGCGGCATGCCGATCGTCACCGAGTTCCCTTCCGGCACGCCCGTCTGGGCCGACCTCCAGACCGCAGACCCGGCTGCCTCCGCCTCCTTCTACCGCTCGCTGTTCGGCTGGGACGTCCCCGACGCCGACCCCGCCCACGGCGGCTACGCCGTCGCGTCGCTGAGCAGCACGCCCGTCGCCGCGATCGGCCCGTTCCCGCCGGGGATGGAGCGCCCGGTCTGGACGGTGTACTTCGCCGTGGCGGACATCGACGCGTCCGCTGCCGCGGCGACGGCGACCGGGGGAGCGGTCCTGCTCCCGCCGGGCGAGATCATGCCGGGAGTGCGGCTGGCCATCGTCGCCGACCCGGCCGGCGCCGTGCACGGCCTCTGGCAGCGCGACGAGGACTCCCCGTGGCTGCGCGACGAGCCGGGCGCCGTCGACTGGCTGGAGCTCGCAGCGCCCGAGTACGAGAGCACGTTCCCCTTCTACGAGGCCGTGCTCGGCGTCGCGGTGAGCGAGATGCGGGTGAACGGCGAGCCGTACGGCCTCCTGGACGTCGGCCCGGTGAACGTCGCCGGCGCGACGACCTCGGCTGCAGGGGTGCAGGCGCACTGGCTGGTCTATTTCGGAGTGGCCGACCTGGACGCCGCCGTGCAGCGGCTGACGGGGCTCGGCGGGAGCATCCTCGAGGCCCCGGTCGCCGCCGCGGGCGTCGGCCGCTGGGCGATCGTCACCGACGCCCAGGGCGCCGGTTTCGGGCTGCTCGAACCGGAGGCGCGGTGAGGCCGGGAGGGCCCGCTCGCGCGGACTCTGCGCGCATCCCGGTCTGCTAAACTCTTCAGGTTGCCGTCTGAACGGCCGCGGAGAAAGAGAGCCCAGGCATTCGGCCCCGGGCACCGCGCAACGAGAGAAAGGGGATCCCCTCTATGGCACTGGATGCAGAGACCAAGAAGGCGATCATCGACGAGTACGCGACCCACCCCGGTGACACCGGATCCCCCGAGGTTCAGGTCGCCATCCTGACCAAGCGGATCAAGGACCTCACCGAGCACCTCAAGGAGCACAAGCACGACCACCACTCGCGTCGTGGCCTGCTCCTCCTGGTCGGTCAGCGTCGCCGCCTGCTCGGCTACCTGTCGGACATCGACATCAACCGCTACCGTGCGCTCATCGAGCGCCTCGGTCTGCGTCGATAACGCTGGGCCGATAACTCAGGCAGTCGATCGACAACGCGATCTTCTTGCGAACGGGCCGTCACCTCCGGGTGGCGGCCCGTTCCGCGTTCTCGGCCCCGCGACATTCGTGCCGAATGTCGACTCAACGACCGCGAAACGCGACATTCGGCACGAATGTGGCGCGGATTCAGACGCGCCGTGCCGCCGCGGTCCGGTCGATGAGCGTCGCCGCCACCAGCGCCGCCGCCACCACCGCGAGCACGATCGTGACGCCGACCAGCCCGATCAGCGGCGACGCCAGCGGCGCGAGCAGCACCAGCAGCACAGCGATCCCGGTCTTCAGCGGCCGGATGACGACCTCCGGCACCAGCGGTGCGTGCAGCACGTAGAGCATCAGCAGGAACACCGCGACCGGGATCGCGATGGCGTACTCCACCGCCGTGTCCGACACCGCCGCGTGGGCCGCGCCGCGCTGCACCGCGACCTCCAGCCCCGCTCCGAGTGCGGCGAGCGAGGCGAACACAAAGTAGTGGCCGTAGCCCCAGAAGAACGCCCGCTCGCGCTTCGACCGCAGGCCCTCCCCGGCAGGCTCCAGGAAGTACAGCCACCACAGCGCGAACAGCAGCACCAGCCCGGCCGCCGCGATCACCACCAGTGCGGGGGAGACGCCGTGCGCGGCGAGAGCGCTCTGCACGCCGATCGCGGACGCCGACACCGACTCGCCGAGCACGATGATCGTGAACAGCCCGTACCGCTCCGCGATGTGGTGGGGATGCCAGGAGGTCATCCCCGGCCGCTCCGCCCACACCGGCACCAGCAGCTCCAGCAGGGCCGCGAGCAGGAAGGTCCACAGCTTCAGCTCGACGGGCAGGAACCCCCAGGCCACCCAGAGCACCTGCACCGCGGCGATCCCGACCGCGTACCGGGTGGCGGTCGCCCGCCCGTCCGGATGCTCGACCGCCGCGCGGACCCACTGGCCCACCATCGCCAGCCGCATGATGACGTAGCCGATGATGATGGCGGTGAATTCCGTGAGGCCGAAGGCCGCGGGCACACCGGCCGCCAGCACCAGCACGCCGCCCATCTGCAGCATCGTCATCAGCCGGTACGGGACGTCGTCAGTGTCGTAGGCGGAGGCGAACCAGGTGAAGTTCACCCAGGCCCACCAGATGGCGAAGAACACCATCAGATACGGGCCGAGGCTCGCCAGCGCGTGGCCCTGCTCGCCCGCGTGCGCGAGCTGCGCGGACACCTGGGCCACCGCGACGACGAACGTCAGGTCGAACAGCAGCTCCAGCGGGCTGGAGACGCGGTGCGCCTCATCGGTCGAGCGGCCGGACATCGGGATGCGGAAGGCGGTGCTCATGTGCGCAAGCATAGGAGGATGCTCCGCCGTGTCCTCCTCGCCGTCACCGCCGCCTACCTGCTGCTGGTGGCGTGGATCACGCTGAACCCGGCCCCTGCCGATCCGCACCGCAACCCGCTGCTCGAGGGCCTGCTCGCGACCTTCGCGCCGACGCCGCTGCTGACGTGGATCGACTTCGATGTGGTGGAGTTCACGGCGAACGTACTGCTGTTCGTGCCGGTGGGCCTCCTGTTCGCGGTGCTGCTGGGCCGCGGGAGGTGGTGGCTGGCGTTCGCGCTCGGCGTCGCGATGACGCTGACGATCGAGTTCGTGCAGCTCTTCCTGCCCGCACGGGTCAGCGACGCGCGCGACCTGCTCGCCAACACGCTCGGGACGCTGATCGGCATCGGGATCGTGGCGGTGTTCGCGGGAGGGCGCCGGTCGCGCCCCGATGCGACGCCCTCCCGCAGTCTGTGACGGGCCGTCAGCCCAGCCCGAAGGCCGCCAACTCCGCCTCGTCGAGCATCCGGGACCGGATCAGGAAGCGCTTGCCCTCCGGGGCCTCCACCGAGAACCCGCTGCCGCGGCCGTCCACGAGGTCGATCGTCAGGTGCGTGTACTTCCAGTACTCGAACTGGGAGGCCGACATGTACACCCGCACCGGGTCGATCCCGTCCACCTCCAGTTCGCCGAGCAGCACGTCGGACGCGCCGACCCGGAACATCCCGACCGGATAGCACATCGGCGACGAGCCGTCGCAGCAGCCGCCGGACTGGTGGAACATGAGCGGACCGTGGCTCGCCGCCAGCCGCCGCAGCATCGCCGCGGCGGCCGGCGTGACGTCCACGCGGGACTGGATGGCCTCCATCGGCCTAGAAGAAGCCCATCGGGCCGTCGGCGTACGACACCAGCAGGTTCTTGGTCTGCTGGTAGTGGTCGAGCATCATCCGGTGGTTCTCCCGGCCGATGCCCGACTGCTTGTAGCCGCCGAACGCTGCGTGCGCCGGGTACTGGTGGTAGGTGTTCGACCAGACCCGGCCGGCCTCGATCGCCCGGCCCGCGCGGTAGAGCTGGGAGCCGTCGCGGCTCCAGACGCCCGCGCCGAGCCCGTACAGGGTGTCGTTCGCGGTGCGGATCGCGTCGTCGAAGTCGCTGAAGCTGGTCAGCGCGAGCACCGGGCCGAAGATCTCCTCCTGGAAGATCCGCATCGAGTTGACGCCCTCGAACACGGTCGGCTGCACGTAGTAGCCGCCGGCCAGGTCCCCGCCGAGGTCGGCTCGCTCGCCGCCGGTCAGCAGCTTCGCGCCCTCCTGCCGGCCGATGTCCATGTACGAGAGGATCTTCTCCAGCTGGTCGTTGGACGCCTGCGCGCCGATCATCGTGGAGACGTCCAGCGGGTTGCCCTGTTTGATCCGCTTCACGCGCTCCAGACCGTCGGCGACGAAGCCGTCGTAGATCGACTTCTGCACGAGCGCCCGCGACGGGCAGGTGCACACCTCGCCCTGGTTGAGCGCGAAGAACGAGAAGCCCTCCAGCGCCTTGTCGTAGAAGGAGTCCTTCTGCGCCGCGACGTCCTCGAAGAAGATGTTCGGGCTCTTGCCGCCGAGCTCGAGCGTCACCGGGATGAGGTTCTCGCTGGCGTACTGCATGATGAGTCGGCCGGTCGTGGTCTCGCCGGTGAACGCGACCTTGCGGATGCGCGGGTGCGACGCGAGCGGCGCCCCGGCCTCGAAGCCGAAGCCGTTGACGATGTTGAGCACGCCGTCCGGCAGCAGGTCGCGGATCAGGTCCAGCCAGACGTGGATGGAGGCCGGCGTCTGCTCCGCGGGCTTCAGCACCACGCAGTTCCCCGCGGCGAGGGCGGGCGCGAGCTTCCACGTCGCCATCAGGATGGGGAAGTTCCACGGGATGATCTGCCCGACCACGCCGAGCGGCTCGTGGAAGTGGTAGGCCACGGTGTCGTTGTCGAGCTGGCTGATGCCGCCCTCCTGCGCACGGATCGCCCCGGCGAAGTAGCGGAAGTGGTCGATCGCGAGCGGGATGTCCGCAGCGAGCGTCTCGCGCACCGGCTTGCCGTTCTCCCAGGTCTCTGCGACCGCGAGCAGCTCGAGGTTGGCCTCCATCCGGTCGGCGATGCGGGTGAGCAGCAGCGCGCGCTCGGCGGGGGAGGTCCTGCTCCACTCCGGGAAGGCGGCCCACCCGGCATCGACGGCCCGGTCGACGTCGGCCGCGGTGCCGCGCGCGATCTCGGTGAACGGCCTCCCGGTGACCGGGGTGATGTCCTCGAAGTACTGCCCGTTCGCCGGCGCCACGTACCGTCCGCCGATGAAGTGGTCGTAGCGGGTCGCGTAGCTCATCACGGCGCCCGCCGTGCCGGGCTGGGCGTAGACGCTCGGCTTCTCGGTCGTGACCGCTGCGGCGTCCTCGGTCTGTTCCGGGCTCAGAGTCATGCGAGTCTCCTTTGACTGTCGCGTGCGCTCGTCGCACGCCTCTGGTCCCGGAGGTTACGCAGGGAGAGGTTGCATCCGGTTGCGCGGTCAGGACTCCAGCGCCAGCAGCCGCGCCACCACCTGCGCGCGCCGCGGAGAGTGCGGCGGCAACGCCTGCAACGCCGCCCGCCAGATGTCCTCGTCGGCGCTCCCGCGCTCGGTCTCGCCCCACGCGATCAGCAGGTCCGCCGAACCGGACTCGAGCAGGGCCTCCCGCAGCCGGGCGATGACCTCCTCGCGCACGTCCTCGATGCCCGGCGCGGCCGACCCGGGCAGCGGCCCGCCGCCGTAGGACGCGATCGCCGCCCGGTGCGCGCCGCGGCGCTGGAGGTCGATCACCGCGCCGAGGTCCGTCTCCAGCGGCGCGGCCAGCCGGTACGGCCGTGCCAACGGGCCGAGCTCCGGCGCGATCGCGGCGATGGCCTTCCGCAGGCGCACGATCTCGGCGCGGAGGGTGACCGTTGAGGCCGGGTCACCGTAGACCAGCTCGGCCAGGCGCTCGGCGGACAGGCCCTCGCGATGCCAGGAGAGCAGGGTGAGCAGCTCACTGTGCCGTGCGCTCAGGGTCCCTGCGCGGCCGTCGGCGCCGGCCAGCTCGCCGGTGTCGCGGCCGAGCACGCGCAGTGCGGCGATGGCCGGCCGCGGACGGTCGCGCCGCCCAGCGCCGGGCGTCCGCGCGTCCCGCAGCCGCGCGATCAGCAGCTCCCGCTCGACCGCGGCCGCCGTCGCCTCCAGTAGCGGAAGCACGTGCGGCTCGGCCACCTGGTCGCCGCCGGTCACGTCGATCACGCCGATGATGTCGCCGGTCTCCGGGTCGCGCACCGGAACCGCGGTGCAGCTCCAGGGCTTCACCTCCTGGGCGAAGTGCTCTGCACCACGGATCTGCACGCCGTCGCCGATCGCGAGCGCCGTCCCGGGAGCGGAGGTACCCACGTCGCCCTCGGCCCACGCGGCCCCGGGAACGAACAGCATGGACTCCGCGCGCCGGCGCAGCACAGGGTCGCCCTCCACCCAGAGCAGCCGCCCGCGCGCGTCGCCGACCGCCACGACCACGCGGCTGTCCGGCTCGGCGTCCCGCACCAGGAGCTGCCGGATCACCGGGAGGGCCGCGGCGATGGGATGCGTCCGCCTGGCGTCCTCCAGCCAGGGGCCGTCGAGGACGAGCGGGGCGGCGACGGCGGGGTCGAGGTGCGCCTGCTCCGCGCGCCGCCAGGAGGCGTCCACCACGGGGCGCAGCCCGGGATGGAGGGTGCCCTGCAGGCCATCGACGGCGTCGTCCATGCGCAGCATCGTACGCCACCGTGGCCGCTCTTCTCGTTGGAATCTAGGATTAGCATTTCTGAGAAGAATCATATAGTCTCGCTTCATGCCCAGTGGACTTTCACGCAGAGACGCTCTGCTCGCCGCGACCGCCCTGTCGACGCTGGCCGCGGTGGGATGGCGAGTCACCGACCCGTCTGCACCGGCGTCGGCCGCGGCGGCGTACATCTTTCCGACCGCCACTCGGCTCGTGAGCGACGACTTCGCCGCGCACGTCCGCCGTGCGAGCCCGAACCCGGGCACGGATTACGCCTGCCCCGTCGGCACGGAGGTCGTCGCGGTGAAGGCCGGCCGCGTCGCCGGCGTCGACAACTCGCCCTCGGGCTCGGGTGGACGCATGGTCTTCCTCGATCACCTTGACGGCACGCGAACGGAATATCTGCACCTGAGCTCCATCTCGGTCGCGAACGAGCAGGCCGTCCAGCAAGGGCAGCGCATCGCGCTGTCCGGAAATTCGGGCGAGGGCAGCACTGGACCGCACCTGCACATCACGCTGAAGCTCAATGGAGTGCCCGTCGACTTCGAGAAGTACGTCGGGAGCGCCGGTCCCTCAGGTGGGCCGTTCCTCGGCGGGTTGAGCGACAACCAGCAGAGCGAGCTCCTGGAGGCGATGCGCAACGTGGCCGGATTCCTCTATGCCGGGGGTGAGAGCGTGGCCTCCGGACTCACGGGTCGCGACTTCGCGGCCCACTCGCTGATGCAGCGCCTCGACGCGTTGGAGTCCGCCGTCTTCGCCGGTGGCACCTCGATGGCGGACCAGGGCAACGCCATCTCGCGCAGTCTCGCCCAGATCAACCGCAAATCCTAGAAACCAGACAAGAAGAGAGATTCGACATGGCACTTTCCGACGCCGAGCAGGCGGAACTGCTGATCCTTGCGCGCAACATCGCCGGCTACCTGTACGCGGGCGGATCCAGCGTCGCGTCCGGGCAGCCGGGGCGCGACTTCGCGCCGAAGACCGCGATGGCGCGCCTCAACAACCTCGAGGCGGCCGTCTTCTACGGCGGCACCTCGATGGAGGACGGCGGGAAGTCGATCAGCCGGTCCCTGGCCGAGATCAATTCGAAGCTGAGCTGAGGCTTCCCGCGCGCTGAGTACGGTGGAACCCGTGCGCACGATCGTGAAGGAACGTCCCGACGCTCCCGCCGCGTTCTTCGAGGCGGAGGCCGCCGGCCTGCGCTGGCTCGCAGAGGCCGAGCGCGACGGCGGCGCCCGCGTCGTGCGGGTGGTCGGCGCGTCGCCCGGGCACATCGAGCTGGAGGAGGTGGCCGAGACCCGGCCAGATGCCGCCGCCGCACGCGCGTTCGGCGCGGCCCTCGCAGTGACGCACTCCGCCGGCGCCGCCGCCTTCGGCGCCCCGCCGGACGGCTGGGACGGCCCGCTGTTCATCGGTCGCCGACCGCTCCCGGTCGCCCACGAGTCGAGCTGGGGACGCTTCTACGCCCGCGACCGCGTCCGCCCGTACCTCGACATCGCCGTCGCCGCCGGCAACCTGACCGCGCGCCAACGGCAGGTCGTGGACAGCGCCCTCGCCCGCGTGGAGGCCGGCGACTTCGACGACGACGAGTCGCCCGCGCGCCTGCACGGCGACCTCTGGACCGGCAACGTGCTCTGGTCTCCCGACGGCGTCGTCCTCATCGACCCCGCAGCGCACGGCGGCCACCGGGAGACCGACCTGGCCATGCTCGCGCTGTTCGGCGCACCGCACCTGGACGACATCCTCGCCGGCTACGACGCCGCCCGGCCGCTGCGCCCGGGCTGGCGGGAGCGCGTCCCGCTGCACCAGCTCCACCCGCTCGCCGTCCACGCAGCGGGGCACGGGCCGTCCTACGGCGTCGCCCTGGCCGAGGCCGCGCGGGCGACGCTCGCGCTCTGATCCCGGATTTCCGGCGTCCTCAGCACCACGACTGATAGGATTCTGTTGGTCGGCCGAATGCCGATCACTGGAGCAGGCTGGCAGGAGCTGGTCCTCGGTGGTGGTATCCGGATGCGTTCCCCGTAGCGCAACCGTGTATTTCTACTGATGGCCAGACGGGCTCAGCCCACGCACCCGCATGGGATGCCGCGTACACGGAACACGTGTCGAACTGCCTGCTCGCTCCATTGTGGAGTCGCGCCCAGACGGGGCTGCGACGTTAAACAAAGGAGAAAGACCTCTTGGAAGGTCCCGAAATCAAGTTCGCCGAAGCAGTCCTCGACAATGGACGCTTCGGCACCCGCACCGTCCGGTTCGAGACCGGACGCCTCGCCCAGCAGGCGCAGGGCGCCGTCGCCGCCTACCTCGACGAGGAGACCATGCTGCTGAGCGCGACGAGCGCCAGCAAGCACCCGAAGGACAACTTCGACTTCTTCCCGCTGACCGTCGACGTCGAGGAGCGCTCGTACGCCGCCGGTAAGATCCCCGGCTCGTTCTTCCGCCGTGAGGGCCGCCCCTCCACCGAGGCGATCCTCGTCTGCCGCCTGATCGACCGCCCGCTGCGCCCGTCGTTCGTCGACGGCCTCCGCAACGAGGTCCAGATCGTCATCACCGTCCTGAGCATCGCTCCGGAGGAGTTCTACGACGCCCTGGCGATCAACGCCGCCAGCGCCTCGACCCAGATCTCCGGCCTGCCGTTCTCCGGCCCGATCGCCGGTGTGCGCCTCGCGCTCATCCCCGGCAACGGCCAGCACGAAGACCAGTGGATCGCGTTCCCGAAGGCCTCGCAGCTCGAGGAGGCCGTCTTCGACCTCGTCGTCGCCGGTCGCGTCCTCACCAACGAGGACGGCACCGAGGGCGACGTCGCGATCATGATGGTCGAGGCGGAGGCCACCGAGGGCAGCTGGAACCTCATCCAGGCCGGCGCCGTCAAGCCGAACGAGGAGGTCGTCGCCCAGGGTCTGGAGGCCGCCAAGCCGTTCATCCGCCAGCTCGTGGGTGCGCAGACGGTGCTCGCCTCGCAGTCCGCGAAGGCGATCGCCGACTACCCGCTGTTCCTGCCCTACTCGCAGGAGACCTACGACAACGTCGCTGCCCTCGCCTACGACGAGCTGGTGAACGTCTACCAGATCGCCGACAAGGTCGAGCGCCAGAACGCCGACGACGCCCTCAAGGACCGCGTCAAGGTCGCCCTCACCGAGAAGGTGGAGGCCGGCGCGCTCGACGCGGAGGTGCTCTCGCAGTTCTCCGCGGCGTACAAGTCGGTGTCCAAGGTGGTCATGCGCGGCCGCGTGCTGCGCGAGGGCATCCGCATCGACGGCCGTGGCCTGACCGACATCCGTCCGCTCGACGCCGAGGTGCAGGTCATCCCGCGCGTCCACGGCTCGGCGATCTTCCAGCGCGGCGAGACCCAGATCCTGGGCGTCACCACGCTGAACATGCTCAAGATGGAGCAGCAGATCGACTCGCTGTCGCCTGTCACCAAGAAGCGGTACCTGCACCACTACAACTTCCCGCCCTACTCGACCGGTGAGACCGGCCGCGTCGGGTCGCCGAAGCGTCGCGAGATCGGGCACGGCTTCCTGGCCGAGCGCGCGCTCGTGCCGGTGCTGCCGACCCGCGAGGAGTTCCCGTACGCGATCCGTCAGGTCTCCGAGGCGCTGAGCTCCAACGGCTCCACCTCGATGGGCTCCGTCTGCGCGTCCACCCTGTCGCTGCTCAACGCCGGTGTGCCGCTGCGCGCCCCGGTCGCCGGCATCGCCATGGGCCTGATCTCCGACGTCGTCGACGGTGAGGCCCGCTACGCGGCGCTCACCGACATCCTGGGCGCGGAGGACGCGCTCGGCGACATGGACTTCAAGGTCGCAGGCACCAGCGAGTTCGTCACCGCGATCCAGCTCGACACCAAGCTCGACGGCATCCCGTCGTCGGTGCTGGCGGGCGCGCTCAAGCAGGCCAAGGATGCTCGTACGACCATCCTCAGCGTGCTGAACGCCGCGATCGACGCGCCGGACGAGATGGCCCCGACCGCGCCGCGCGTGATCTCGGTCCAGATCCCGGTCGACAAGATCGGCGAGCTGATCGGCCCGAAGGGCAAGACGATCAACGCGATCCAGGACGAGACCGGCGCCGACATCTCCATCGAGGAGGACGGCACCGTCTACATCGGCGCCACCGACGGCCCGTCGGCCGAGGCGGCCCGCGCCCAGGTCAACGCGATCGCGAACCCGACGAACCCGGAGGTCGGCGAGCAGTTCCTCGGAACCGTCGTCAAGATCGCCGCGTTCGGCGCGTTCATCTCGCTGCTCCCGGGCAAGGACGGCCTGCTGCACATCTCCGAGGTGCGCAAGCTCGCCGGCGGCAAGCGTGTCGAGAACGTCGAGGACGTCCTCGGCGTCGGCCAGAAGATCCTGGTGGAGATCACCAAGATCGACGACCGTGGAAAGCTGTCGCTCGCCCCGGTGCTCGCCGACGAGGCGGCCGCCGAGGCCCCCGTCGAGCCCGCAGCGGAGACCGTCGAGAGCTGAGCTCCCGCTCGTAACGAAGGCCGCGCCGACTCCGTCGGCGCGGCCTTCGCCGTTCCCAGCGCGGCGAGACGGCGCAAAATCGCCCGAATCGGCGCGAGACGGCGGAGAATGCGCCGTCTCGGCGTCAGTCGCGAGTCAGGAGGGGCCGGAGGCGGTAGGGGATGAGCTCGCCCATGTCGAGCGACGTCTCGGCGCGCTCGACGCCGTCGGTGGACTGGATCGCGCCGGTGATGCGGAAGAGGTCCTCCGCGTCCGTGCAGACGACACGCAGCAGCAGGTCGGACGGCCCGGAGAGGCCGTGCGCCTGCACGATCTCCGGGATGCCCGCCAGGTGCTCCACGATCGCGGCGAGCTTCTGCTGCTGCACGTGCACGGTCACGAAGGCCGCCAGCGGGTACCCCGCGGCGGTCGGCGAGATGCGCCGCTCGAACGACAGGAAGGCCCCGTTCCGCTCCAGTTCGGCCACCCGCGCCTGCACCGTGTTGCGGCTCAGGCCGAGCCGGTCGGCGAGGGAGACGTTGGTCGATCGCGGGTCGTCGGCGAGGGCGACGAGGATGCGTCTGTCGGTGCTGTCGAACGTGCGCATAGTGTGAAAGCTAGCATCTCGACGCGACCCGCGACAGTGCACTCTGCACGGTCGACACGCCGTCGGTTGTGCGCGCTGATCGTGGAGCGTAGCCTTTCGAGTAATTCCGGCAAGGAGGCCGGAAGCCGGTCATGCCTGCCACAAGCGGGCGGCCGGACGCGAGAGTGAAGGTTGCGTGAACCGTGACGATCGACAATCAACCCGACACCCGGATGGACGATGTCCACTTCCCGGTCGGCGCCGACATCGTCGGGCTGCTGACTCCCGAGGGCGAGCGCGTCAGCGACGTCCGCTTCGACGCCTGGGTCTCCGACATCGGCGCTGAGGAGCTCCTCGGCCTCTACGAGGACATGCTCGTCATCCGCCGCATCGACTCCGAGGCGACCGCCCTGCAGCGTCAGGGCGAGCTGGGCCTCTGGCCTCCGCTGCTCGGCCAGGAGGCCTCCCAGATCGGCTCCGGCCGCGCGCTGCGCCACGACGACTTCGTCTTCTCCAGCTACCGCGAGCACGGCGTGGCCTACTGCCGCGGCGCGGGACTGGTCGACCTGCTGCGCGTGTGGCGCGGCACCGCCCAGTCCGGCTGGAACCCCTACGACATCAACATGGCCACCCCGCAGGTCATCATCGGCGCCCAGACCCTGCACGCCACCGGCTACGCCATCGGCATCCAGGCCGACGGCACCGACGCGGCGGCAGTCGCCTACTTCGGCGACGGCGCGACCTCCGAGGGCGACGTCAACGAGGCGCTGATCTTCGCCGCGACCTACGCCGCGCCGGTCATCTTCTTCTGCCAGAACAACCAGTACGCGATCTCCGAGCCGGTCGGCCTGCAGGCGCAGCGCCCGATCGCCGAGCGCGCCCCCGGTTTCGGCGTGCCGAGCGTCCGGGTCGACGGCAACGACGTCCTCGCGGTCATGGCCGTGACGCGTTCGGCCCTCGACCGCGCCCGCAGCGGAGGCGGACCGACCTTCATCGAGGCCGTCACCTACCGGATGGGCCCGCACACGACCGCCGACGACCCGAGCCGATACCGCGACCCGGCCGAGCTGGACGAGTGGCGCGCCAAAGACCCGATCGCCCGCGTGGAGGCGTACCTCGCGTCGGAGGGCCTGCTGACCCCGGAGCGGCTGACCGCCATCCAGGAGCACGCCGACCGCGTCGCCGCCGAGATGCGACAGGGCGTCGTCGCGCTCCAGGACCCGGACCCGATGTCCGTGTTCGACAACGTGTACGCCGAGCCGCACACGGGCCTCGCCCGTGAGCGGGACCACTACTCGCGCTACCTGCGCACGTTCGTGGGAGGTGACCGATGACCGCATTGACCATGGCGAAGGCCATCAACGCCGGCCTCCGCCGCTCGCTCGCCGAGGACGACAAGGTCGTGCTCATGGGCGAGGACATCGGCACGCTCGGCGGCGTGTTCCGCGTGACGGACGGCCTCCAGACCGAGTTCGGCCCGCGCCGCGTCATGGACTCGCCGCTGGCCGAGTCCGGCATCCTGGGCACCGCCGTCGGGATGGCGTACCGCGGGCTCCGTCCCGTGGTGGAGATCCAGTTCGACGGCTTCATCTACCCGGCGTTCGACCAGATCGTCAGCCAGGTGGCGCGCATGCACTACCGCACCGCCGGCGCCGTACGGATGCCGATCACGATCCGTGTGCCGTTCGCGGGCGGCATCGGCGCCGCGGAGCACCACTCCGACTCGCCGGAGGCCTACTTCGCGCACGCCGCGGGGCTGCGCGTGGTGAGCCCGTCGACCCCGCAGGACGCCTACACGCTCATCCGCCAGGCGATCGCCTCGGACGACCCCGTGCTGTTCTTCGAGCCCAAGCGCCGTTACCACGCCAAGGGCGAGGTGGACGAGGATGCCTCGCTCCAGGACGCCCGTCCGATGGGCACGGCCCGCGTGCTCACCTCGGGCAGCGATGTCACGCTGGTGACCTACGGCGGCCTGGTGCAGCTGGCGGGGGACGCGGCGCTCGCGGCCGGGGATGAGGGCGTCTCGGTGGAGGTGATCGACCTCCGCTCGCTGTCGCCGCTCGACCTCGACACCGTCGCGGCGTCGGTGCGGAAGACCGGGCGCCTGGTCGTCACCCACGAGGCCGCGCTGTCCGGCGGCCTCGGCGCGGAGATCTCGGCCTCCATCACCGAGCGCTGCTTCTACCACCTGGAGCACGCGCCGGTCCGCGTCACCGGCCACGACATCCCGTATCCGGCCGCAAAGCTGGAGTCCGCGCACCTGCCCGACCTCGACCGCATCCTGGACGGCATCGACCGCGTCATGGACCGCCCGAACTCGCTGAGCGGAGTGGAGGACTGATGGCGGTCAAGGAATTCGCGCTCCCGGACCTGGGCGAGGGACTCACCGAGTCGGAACTGGTGAGCTGGCACGTCGCCGTGGGCGACACCGTGCACCTCAACCAGATCATCGCCGAGGTGGAGACCGCCAAGGCGCTGGTCGAGCTGCCCGCCCCGTACGCGGGGACGGTGTCCCGGCTGTACGTGGAGCCCGGCGTGACGGTGGCGGTGGGGGAGCCGCTGCTGGCGTTCGAGGTGGAGGGTGCGGCGGGCGCTGAGCCCGCGGCGCCTGCGGCCGCGCCGTCCGAGGAATCGTCGTCGAGCGGCGCCGCGGTCAGGGAGCCTGTGCTCGTGGGCTACGGCGCGCGACCGGACGCCACGGGCAGGCCCGCCCGGCGCGCCCGTCCGGGGCTGGCGTCGCAGCCGGTCGCCCGGGAGGCTGTCGCATCAGCGCCGGCCGCAGCAGCGCCCGCGCAGTCCGCTGCTCCCGCGTCCGACACCGCGGTGCGCGAGCGCCCGCGGGCGACCCCGCCGGTTCGCAAGCTGGCCAGGGAGCGCGGCATCGACCTCGCCTCCGTCGCCGGCACGGGCGAGCGCGGGCTGGTGACGCGCGCCGACCTCGACGCGTACGCGACCCCGCCGGCGTCAGCGCCGCAGGGGACCGTTCCGGCCGCCGAGGCCGCACCCGCCGAGCTCCGCATCCCGATCAAGGGTGTCCGCAAGGCGACAGCCGAGGCGATGGTGCGCAGCGCGTTCGGCGCCCCGCAGGCGACGGTCTTCCTCACGGTCGACATCACGCCGACCAGCGAGCTGATCGAGCGCCTGCGCGCCCGGCCGGACCTCGCCGACGCGCGTCCCGGCCTCCTCGCCGTGGTGGCGAAGGCGCTGTGCCTGGCGGCACGGCGGACGCCGGAGGTCAACTCCAAGTGGGACGAGGCCGCCCAGGAGATCGTCCAGACCCGCGCGATCAACCTCGGCATCGCCGCGGCGACCCCGCGCGGGCTGCTGGTGCCGGTCATCCGCGACGCCGACGGCCACTCGCTGGCCGAGCTGTCCGGTGCGATCCGCGAGCTCGCGGTGACCGCCCGCTCGGGCAAGACGCAGCCGGCCGCGCTCAGCGGCGGCACGATCACGATCACCAACGTCGGCGTGTTCGGCGTCGACGCGGGCACCCCGATCCTGACGCCGGGGGAGGCCGCGATCCTGGCGGTCGGAGCCGTACGGCGTCAGCCGTGGGAGCACCACGGCGAGATCGCCCTGCGCGACGTGCTCACGCTCGCGCTGACGTTCGACCACCGGATCGTGGACGGCGAGCAGGGCTCCCGCTTCCTCGCCGACATCGGCCGCATCCTGGCCGACCCCGCCTCCGTCCTCACCCTCGTCTAGCCGCCGAGGGGCACGTTGTTGTCACTTTTCGCGTGCGAAAGTGACAACAACGTGCCCTTCGGTGACGGGTCAGGCGTGGAGGGCGGCGTTGAGTTCGACGCCGGTGCCGGTGCGGCGGAGGACCTCCACGGCGCCGGTGAGCGAGTTGCGGCGGAAGAGGAGGCCGGGGACGCCGGAGAGCTCGACGGCCTTGATGGTCTGCGGCCGGCCGTCCGCGGTCGCCGGGCTGTCGACCACGACGACCTTCGTGCCGGCGGTGACGTAGAGCCCCGCCTCGACCACCGTGTCGTCGCCGATCGAGATGCCGATGCCGGAGTTCGCGCCGAGGAGCGCGCGTTCGCCGATCGCGACGCGCTGGGTGCCGCCGCCGGAGAGCGTGCCCATGATGGAGGCGCCGCCGCCGATGTCGGAGCCGTCGCCGACCACGACGCCCTGCGAGATGCGGCCCTCCACCATCGAGGAGCCGAGAGTGCCCGCGTTGAAGTTGACGAAGCCCTCGTGCATCACCGTCGTCCCCGGCGCGAGGTGGGCGCCGAGGCGCACGCGGGACGCGTCCGCGATGCGCACGCGGTCCGGCGTCACATAGTCGAGCAGCCGCGGGAACTTGTCGATGCCCGTGACATGGATTCCGGCGCGCTGCAGCTTCGGCCGGAGGCGATCCAGGTCGGCGGGGAGGATCGGCCCTGCGTTGGTCCAGGCGACGATCGGCAGGTGCGCGAAGATCCCGTCCAGATTCACCGTGTTGGGGCGCGCGAGCAGGTGCGAGAGCAGGTGCAGGCGCAGATAGGCGTCCGGCGTGGAGGCCGGGGCTTCGTCGAAGTCGATCTCCACCGTCACGATGTCGATGCGGACGTTGCGGCGCGCGTCTTCGCCGGCGAGCTCCTCGAACTCGGCCGGGGCGATCCAGCGCTCGCGTCCGGCCGGGAGGCGGCCCAGTCGCGGCTCGGGGAACCAGGTGTCGAGCACGGTGCCGTCGCCGGCGATCGTGGCCAGCCCGTAGCCCCAGGCGGAGCGGGCGGCGGACTCGTCAGGAAAGTCGGAAGGCATGCCCCTAGATTAGTAGCGTGCCTCTCGACCTCAGCGCCACCTCCATCGACCTCACCCGGCAGATCTGCGACATCGAGTCGGTGTCCGGAAACGAGAAGACGCTCGCGGACGCGATCGTCGAGACCCTCTCGCCGCTCCCGCACCTGGAGATCATCCGCGACGGCGACACCGTCGTCGCGCGCACGAACCTCGGTCGCGAGCGCCGCGCGCTGATCGCGGGCCACATCGACACCGTGCCGCTGAACGACAACCTCCCCACCCGGTTCGAGGTGGACGGCGGCGTCCGCTACCTCTGGGGCCGCGGCACGGTCGACATGAAGGCCGGCGTCGCCGTGCAGCTGAAGCTCGCCGCCGAGCTCACCGACCCCGCCATCGACGTGACCTGGATGTGGTACGACCACGAGGAGGTCAACGCCGAGCTGAACGGCCTCGGCCGCCTCGCCCGCAACCGGCCGGACCTCTTCGTCGGCGACTTCGCCATCCTGGGCGAGCCGAGCAACGGCGTCGTGGAGGGCGGCTGCAACGGCAACCTCCGCGTGGAGGTCCGGGCGTACGGGCTGCGCGCGCACTCGGCCCGCGGCTGGGTCGGTGAGAACGCCATCCACAAGATCGCGCCGGTGCTCGACCTGCTGGCCGGCTACACCGCGCGCGAGGTGGAGGTCGACGGGCTGGTGTACCGCGAGGGCCTGAACGCAGTGGGCGTCTCGGGTGGCGTCGCGGGCAACATCATCCCCGACGAGGCGATGGTGCACGTCAACTACCGGTTCGCCCCCTCCCGCAGCTCGGAGGAAGCCATCGCCTACATGCACGAGCTGTTCGACGGCTACGAGATCACCGTGGTGGACCGCGCCGACGGCGCCCGCCCCGGACTGGACGCCCCGCTCGCGCAGGAGTTCGTCGCGGCGGTCGGTGGCGTCGCCAAGCCCAAGTACGGCTGGACCGACGTCGCCCGGTTCAGCGCGCTCGGCATCCCGGCGGTCAACTACGGCCCGGGCGACCCGCTGAAGGCGCACGCCGACGACGAGCGCGTCGACGTGGAGCAGATCGTCGCGGTGGAGGCCGGTCTCCGTGCCTGGCTCAGCGGTCCCGGCGCCCGCTGAGGCCGAGGAGGCGGCGCTGACGCCGCGCGGCCCGTGGTGGTCGCGCTGGTGGGTGCAGGTCCTCGGCGTCTTCCTCGCCAGCCGGGTGGTCACCACCGTCATCCTGCTCATCTTCGCCGCCAACCAGGGCAGGAACCCCTGGACCGGCGCGCACCCCGACTACTTCTCGTTCGCGACGATCTGGGACGGGCTCTGGTACAACATCGTCGCGGTCAGCGGCTACCCGGCGTCGCTGCCGTCGAACGGCCTCCACGTGACCGAGAACGCCTGGGCGTTCCTGCCCGGCTACCCGGGGGTCGTGGACGCGGTGATGTTCCTCACCCGGCTGTCGTGGGCGCCGGCCGCGGTGCTCGTGTCCATGCTGTGCGCGGCCGGGGCCGCGCTGGTGTTCTACCGGCTGATGCTGCGGGTGGGGCTGGGCAGGTCCACGAGCATGTTCGCGGTGGTGCTGTTCTGCTTCTCGCCGGTCTCGCCGCTGTTCCAGCTCGCCTACGCCGAGTCGCTCTACCTGCTGCTGCTCGCGGCCGCGCTGCTGCTCCTGGTCGAGCGGAGGTACGGTTGGCTGTTCCCCGTGGTGCTCGCGATGGCGTTCACGCGGCCGAGCGGGCTGGCCTTCGCGCTGGCGGTCGGCCTCCACGTGGTCTACCGCTGGCTACACCGGCGCGAGGACCCGTTCCCCGTGCGGCAGCGCGTGCTGAGCGCGTCGCTCGCCGTCTTCAGCGCGGTGGCCGGGATCGCCTGGCCGGCCATCGCCGCGATCGCCACCGGATCGTGGACCGCCTACACCGACACCGAGCTCGCCTGGCGCGCGCCGTACATCGGCTACACCCACCTCGTGCCGTTCACGCCGTGGTTCCAGGGCGCGAACTGGTGGGCGAGCGTCATGCTCGGCGTGCCCGGCTGGATCGGCGTGATCGCCCTCCTGCTGCTCGTCGCCGTCTACGCCGTTCTGCTGTTCTCGCCCGCGGTGCGCCGGCTGGGCGTCGACCTGCGGTTCTGGATCGCGGCCTACTCGCTCTACCTGTTCGCGGTGTTCTTCCCGCAGTCGAGCACGTTCCGCCTGCTGATGCCGCTGTTCCCGCTGCTGGGCGTCGTCGCCATGCCGAGGAGCCGGATCTACCGGGTCGGGATGGTCGTGCTGTTCGTCGCGCTGCAGGTCGGCTGGATCGCGCTGTGCTGGGGCGTGGACGGGGCCGACTGGTCGCCGCCGTGACCCGGCGCCCGTGACGGCGTGTCGCACGCGGCCCATTGCGCGTGGGGTAGACCGGCGATTTCCCCCGTCAGCCGTGGATGACGGATAATAGACAGGACATCCACGAAAGGGGAGCTGCATGGCGGCCATGAAGCCGAGGACCGGGGACGGGCCAATGGAGGCTGTGAAGGAGGGACGGCTCATCATCGTGCGGGTACCGCTCGAAGGTGGGGGACGTCTGGTCGTCTCCGTCAACGATGCGGAGGCCAAGGAGCTTCACGACGCTCTCGCGAGCGTCGTGAGCGCGTCCTGACGACGTACCCGACTGAACGAGATACCCGAGAAGGGGCCCCGAGTGATCGGGGCCCCTTCCTCGTTTCGGGGCTCGGCTCGTTTCCGGGCCCGGGCTCGTGCCTGGGCTTAGAGCGTCAGCTTCGTGATCTGCAGCAGCCCGTCGCCCGCCGGCGACAGCGCACTGATCACCGCACCGGAGGCCGCTGTCTCGGTGATGAGCGTGCGGAAGCCGGTCGACAGCGGGTCGCGGGCCGCGGGGTCGGCGACCCGTCCGCGCCAGAGCGCACGGGCGACCAGCACGGTCCCGCCCGGACGCACAAGCCGGAGGCCGTGCTCGACGTACTCGATCACCGACTGCGGGTCGGCGTCGACGAAGACGATGTCGTAGGAGTTCTCGTTCATCCGGGGGAGGACGTCGAGCGCGTGCCCCGTGATGAGCCGGACGCGGTTGGCGGCGATGCCCGCCTCCGTGAAGAACGTGCGCGCGTGCTGCTGGTGGTCGACCTCGACGTCGATGCTGGTGAGCTGGGCCTCCGCGCCGCCGTGCAGCAGCCAGAGCCCCGACACGCCGACGCCGGTACCGATCTCGACGATGTTCTCCGCCTTGGTCGCGGCGACCACGACAGCCGCCTGCGCACCCGTGCTGGGGGCGATCGGATCGACGCCCAGCTCCAGTGACTGCTGCCGGGCTCGGGCGATCACCTCGCTCTCGACGATGACGTCGTCGGCGAATCTCCAGTTCGAGTCCTTGTCAGACACGTGTCTCCCGTCAGTGGCCCCGGTCCAGAATAGGCCCAGCCGATCCAGCATTCGTGCAGCCGCGCGCGATACTCTTCATGTGTGTTCGGCCTGACCTTCGAGAAGCTCCTCATCGTGGCTGTGATCGCTGCGTTCCTGATCGGGCCGGAGCGGCTTCCGCTCTACGCCGGAAAGCTCCGGCAGTTCGTGCGCACGGTGCGCGACTTCGCCGACGGCGCCAAGGACCGCATGAAAGAGGAGATGGGGCCGGAGTTCGACGACGTCGACTGGAAGAAGCTCGACCCGCGTCAGTACGACCCGCGCCGCATCATCCGCGAGGCACTGCTGGACGACGCGCCGGCGCCGTCCGCGATCAAGCCGGTGACCCCGTCCGCGATGGGCCAGTCGGGATTGGGCCAGCGCGCGGCCGCCCTCCCGCCCGGGACCGTGCCGCCGTTCGACGCCGAGTCGACCTGAGCCGCCGGGCGGCCTGAGCGTCCGTACAGAAACCCTGCGCGTCGCTGACCGGTCTGCGCCCCGATACGGCCCTGCATCCCCTACGATGCGGGAATGATCGCAACGCAGCAGTCGCTGACCCGGGCGACGGTCGCCCGATACGCCGTCGGCTCGCTCGGCACCGGAGGCTTCGCGACGCTGCCCGGGCTGGTCCTCGTCTACTACCTGACCGATAGCCTCGGCGTCGCCGCCCTCGCCGCCGGGCTCGTCGTCACAGTCGCCAAGGTGTGGGACGTGATCATCGATCCGGTGATCGGCGCGCGCAGCGACCGGATGCTGGCCGCGCGCGGCTCGCGGCGGCCGATGATGCTGCTGGGCGCGGTGGCGCTGCCGGTGTTCTTCCTGCTCACCTTCGCCGTCCCGGCGGGCACCGCCGCCGTCCCCGCTGCCGTATGGGTGTTCGTGGCCTTCCTGCTGACGGCGACCGCGTTCAGCCTGTTCCAGGTGCCGTACATCGCCCTCCCGGCCGAACTGGCCTCCGGCTACGACGAGCGCACCCGGCTGCTGACCTGGCGCGTGGTGGTGCTGACCTTCGCGATCCTCCTGTTCGGCGCCGGCGGCCCCGCGCTGCGGTCGCTCGGCGGCGGGAACGACTTCACCGGCTACTTCCTGATGGCGCTCGTCGCGGGCGTGGTCATCGGCGGCGGCATGCTGGTGTCGGCGTTCGTCGCGCCGCGGCAGCTTCCCGCCGAGGTCCTGCCGCCGCGGGAGGGCGTGCTCACGACGCTGCGCACCAACTACGCGGCCGGCATCGGCGCCCTGCGCGACAGCCAGCCGTTCCGCGCGCTCCTGCTGACGTTCCTGCTGCAGGGGCTGGCGACCGGGATGATGCTCGCCGGCGCGAACTACGTCGCGACCTGGGTGCTGCACTCGGAGGACGCGGTGACGTTCCTCTTCATCGCGCTGATCGGCCCCGCGCTGGTCGTGACGCCGCTGTGGGGCGTCGTGGCGCGGCGGATCGGCAAGGAGCGCGGCTTCCGGGCGGCGAGCCTTCTGTTCGGGGTGGCGGCGCTGTCGATGGTGCTGCTGGTCTGGTTCCCCGGGGCGTGGGTGTACCTGCCCGTCGCGGTCGCGGGCGCAGCCTACGCCGGGATGCAGTCGTTGCCGATGGCGATGCTGCCGGACGTCATCTCGCACGACGCGCGCCGCAACGGTCCCGGCCGCGCCGGCACGTTCGGCGGGATGTGGACCGCGGGGGAGACGACGGGTATGGCGCTCGGCGCGACCGTGCTCACCGTCGTGCTCGCGCTGACCGGGTACATCGCCCGCTCGGCGTCTGCCGCTGCGGCCGGCGGAGCGACGCAGCCCGCGGAGGCCGTGGTCGGGATCGTGCTGAGCTTCAGCCTCATCCCCGCGGCGATCATCGCAGTGAGCTTGGCACCGCTGGCGCGGTACCGGCTGCGGAAGGGAGACGTCGATGACATCCTTTGACCGGAACGCCATCCTGAGCCGGCTCGCCGGCCTGCGCGCCGCGGACGCGCCGACGCACGGCGGACACGTGCTGAGCTACGTCTACGACTCGGGGATCGCGGAGCTCGACGAAATGGCCGCCGCCGCGGTGCGGATGGTGCAGCCGGTGAACGGGCTCGACCCGACCACCTTCACCTCGGTGGCGGTGATGGAGCGCGAGGTGCTCGGATTCGCGCGCGAGCTGCTGCACGGCGGCGACGACGTGGTCGGCTCCGTGACCTCCGGCGGCACCGAGTCCTGCCTGCTCGCGGTGAAGACCGCGCGCGAGGCGTGGCGGGCGCGCGGCGGCTCCGGTGTGCCGCGCATCGTCGCGCCGGTGACGGTGCACGCGGCGTTCCACAAGGCGGCGGAGTACTTCGGGCTCGAGCTGGACCTCGTACCGGTCGACCCGGACACCGGGCGGCTGGACCCGGCGCGGCTGATCGAGCGGCTGGGGTCGGAGGTCGCGCTCGCGGTCGTCTCCGCGCCCGCGTACCCCTACGGGTCGCTCGACCCGGTCGAGGAGGTCGCGGCGGCGTGCGAGGAGGCCGGCGTCGACCTCCACGTCGACGCCTGCATCGGCGGCTGGATCCTGCCGTTCTGGCGCGAGCCGGACGGGGCTGCGCTGCCTGCGTGGGACTTCCGCGTCGCTGGGGTCACCAGCCTGTCGGCCGACCTCCACAAGTTCGGCTACGCGCCGAAGGGAGCCAGCGTCCTGCTGCAGCGCGGGCGCGACCGGCAGCGGCTGCAGTACTTCGCGACGACCGGATGGCCGGGCTACCCGGTCGTGAACCCGACCCTGCTCGGCTCCAAGTCCGCCGGCGCGCTCGCGGCGTCGTGGGCGATCATCCAGGCGCTCGGGGCGCGCGGCTTCGCGTCGCTCGCCGAAGCGTGCCTGCGCGCGACGCGCACGCTCGCCGACATCGTGGGCGACATCGAGGGGTTGCGCGTGGTGGGAGCGCCGACCGGCCCGCTGTTCGCGGTCGCGACCGACGACGCCGTGCCGGCGGACCGCAGGGTCGACCCGCATCACTGGGCGGACCGCGCGCGCAAGCGCGGCTGGCACCTCCAGCTCCAGCCGGGGCTGACGCAGCCGGACGGGACGCGGCTGCCGCACACGACGCACCTGACGATCACCCCGGTCACCCGGGACCGGCTGGACGAGCTGGAGGCCGCGCTGCGGGCCTCGGCGGACGACGTGCGAGGCGTGCCTCCGGTGGACCCCGCCGTCGCGTTGTCCGCGCTGCCGCCGCTCGGCGACGTTCCGCTCGACTCGGACACGGCGGCGGGGCTGCTGCGTGCCGTCGGGATCGCGGGCGACGCCCCCGGCCTCCCGGACGAGCAGGCCCCGCTCCTGGCACTGATCGAGGCGCTGCCGCGGCCCCTCACCGAGCGCCTCCTCACCGAACTCCTCGCCCGCCTCGCCGAGCCCGCCTGGTAGGGCGTTCTAGCGGGTGGAGAGGGGGAGCTTGCGACGGGGCAGGTCGCGGGGGCGCTGGGCGAGGCCGGCGGCGACGGCGCGGATCGCGGCGGCCGCTGGGTCCTGCGGGTCGGTGACCACGATCGGCGCGCCGGTGTCGCCTCCGGTGCGCAGCGGCACGCTGAGCGGGACGCTGGCGAGCAGCGGCACCGGGACGTCCTGGCCCTTCGAGAGCCTCCGTGCGACCTCGGCTCCGCCGCCGGAGCCGAACAGCTCCAGCACGCTGCCGTCCGGCTGCACGAGTCCGGCCATGTTCTCGATGACGCCCACGATCCGCTGGCCGGTCTGGCGCGCGAGGACGCCGCTGCGCTCGGCGACGTCGGCCGCCGCCGGCTGCGGCGTGGTGATCACGAGCACCTCCGCCTGCGGCAGGAGCTGGCCGACGGAGATCGCGACGTCCCCGGTGCCGGGCGGGAGGTCGAGGAGCAGCACGTCCAGGTCGCCGAAGAAGACATCGCCCAGGAACTGCTGGATCGTCCGGTGCAGCATCGGCCCGCGCCAGGCCACGGCCGCGGACGAGGAGTCCACGAACATCCCGATCGAGATGACCTTCACGCCGTAGGCGACCGGCGGCAGGATCATGTCGTCCACGCGCGTCGGCCGCACCGCGACGCCCTCGGCGTCGGTCAGGCCGAGCAGCCCGGGGATGGAGAAGCCGTGCACGTCCGCGTCCACCAGCCCGACCCGGAGGCCGCGCTCGGCGAGCGCAACGGCGAGGTTGGCGGTGACGGTGGACTTGCCCACCCCGCCTTTGCCGCTGGTCACGGCGTAGACGCGGGTCAGCGAGTCGGGACCGAACTGCTGCGCGCGCGCCGCGCGTCCGCCGCGCAGCTTCTCGGTGAGCGCCGCGCGCTCGGCGGGCGTCATCACCGTGACGTCGACCGTCACGCCGCTGACGCCGGGGACGGAGGCCGTCGCGGCCCGGACGTCCCGCTCGATCTTGTCGGCTGCCGGGCAGCCGACGATGGTCAGCTTCACCCGCACGGTGGCATGCCCGTCGGCGTCGACCTCGACACCGCCGATCATGTCCAGCTCGGTGACGGGCTTGCGGATCTCCGGGTCGAGCACGCCGGAGAGGGCGCGCTCGACCAGTCCTGCGACGCCCGGACCGGAGGGACCGGCCTCAGGCACGCGCACGTCCGTTCTCGGCCGGCTCGCCCTTGTCCAGGTCCTCCAGGAGGGCGCGCAGCTCGGCGCGGATGAAGTCCTTCGTCGCCATGTCCCTGACCGCCAGGCGCAGGGCCACGACCTCGCGCGCCAGGTACTCGGTGTCGGCCAGGTTGCGCTCGGCGCGCTGCCTGTCCTGCTCGATCTGCACGCGGTCGCGGTCGTCCTGCCGGTTCTGCGCCAACAGGATGAGTGGGGCGGCGTACGACGCCTGCAGCGACAGCACCAGCGTCAGCGCGATGAAGCCGAGCGCCGCCGAGTCGAACCGCCATGCGTTGGGCAGGAGCGTGTTCCACAGCATCCAGGCCACGACGAAGATGGTCAGCCCGAGGATGAACCACGGGGTGCCCATCGCGCGCGCGATCCACTCGGTGAACCGGCCGAAGGTGTCCCGCTGCTCCAGCGGGTCGCGCCGGGGGATCACCGACGTGCGGAGGCCCTTCGGGGCGTCCAGGCTGTTGTCCTGCTTACCTCGTGCCACTTCCGCCCCTCCTTCCGTTCACGATGCGGATACTGCCGGTCTCTTCGGACGGGGCCTTGACGGGCTCGTCCTCGTCCTGACTTCGCCAGTCGTCGGGGAGCAGGTAGTCGAGGATGTCGTCGATGGTCACCACCCCGACGAGCCGATGCTTCTCGTCCACGACGGGTACGGAGACGAGGTTGTAGCTGGCGAGGATGCGCGACACCTCGGCGGCGGAGGTGTCGGCGGTGACCGGCTCCAGGCTCGGGTCGAGGAGGGTGCCGAGGCGCACGTGCGGCGGGTAGCGCAGCATCCGCTGGAAGTGCACGATGCCGAGGAAGCGCCCGGTCGGCGCCTCGTACGGCGGCAGGGTCACGCAGACGGCCGCGCCGAGCGCCGGGGCGAGCTCGTGGCGGCGGATGAGGGCGAGGCCCTCGGCGACGGTGGCGTCGGCCGAGACGATGATCGGCTCCGTCGTCATCAGACCGCCCGCGGTGTCCGGCGCATAGCTGAGCAGCATGCGGACGTCGTCGGCCTCCTCCGGCTCCATGAGCTCCAGGAGGTGCTCGCCTCGCTCGTCGGAGAGCTGGGCGATGAGGTCGGCGGCGTCGTCCGGCTGCATCTGGTCGAGCACGTCGGCGGCGCGGTCGTCGTCGAGCTGGGCGAGGATCTGCACCTGCTCGCTCTCCGGCATCTCCTCGAGCACGTCGGCGAGCCGGTCGTCGGGGAGCTCCTCTGCGACCTCGAGCATGCGCTGCTGCGGCAGGTCGAGGAGCGTGTTCGCCAGGTCGGCGGGCTTCAGCTCCGAGTACGCCGCGATCAGCTGCTCGGCAGACTGCGCCTCGCCCCGGGCGGCCTGCTTCTCGCGCACCTCGTTCCAGGCGGCGAACGTGGTCTGGCCCTTGCCGAAGGGGGACGCGCCCGACTTGGGCCGCCGCACGAAGAGCTGGCTCACCGCCCAGTCGCCGGTCGGGGACTCCTGGATGGCGACGTCCTCGATGGTCGCCTCGCCGGTGCCGTCGGTGAAGAGGACCTTGCGGCCGAGGAGCTCCGCGATGACCCGGACCTCGCCGCCGCGCTGCTCGAACCGGCGCACGTTGATGAGACCGTTGGTGATGATCTGGCCGCTGGAGATGCTGGTCACCCGCCCGATCGACAGGAACACGCGCCGCTTGCCCGGGATCTCGACGATGAGGCCGACGACGCTGGGCGGATCGTCCTTGCGGTACACCACCAGGACGTCGCGGACCTTGCCGACCCGGTCGCCGACCGGATCGAACACGCTGGTGCCGGCCAGACGGGCGACGAAGATGCGGGTACTCACGTCTTATAACTTAAGCCCTAGATGCCGGGCGGACGGTGAGGATGGGACAATGACGGGATGACCACACCCAGCCCGCTCGGCGGACGAAACCGGATGCTCTTCCCGACCATGCCCCGGGGAGAGGTCGTGGCGACCTACGAGACGTACGTCGACGCGCAGCAGGCGGTCGACGTGCTGGCCCGCGCGGACTTCCCGGTGGACAAGGTCTCCATCGTCGGCAGCGACCTCAAGAGCGTCGAGCGCGTGACCGGCAAGCTCACCTGGGGGCGCGTCGCGCTCGCCGGGGCGGCCTCCGGCGCCTGGCTCGGCATCTTCTTCGGGCTGCTGCTGCTCATCTTCTCGCCCACGGTCAGCTACGCGTTCGTCATCGCCGCCGTGCTCATCGGCGCCGGGTTCGGGATGCTGTTCGGCATCGTGTCCTACGCGATCAACCGGCGCCGCCGCGACTACACCTCGGTGATGCAGGTGATCGCGACCAGCTACTCGGTCCTGGTGGACGCGGACCTCGTCAACCGCGCGCGCAATCTGCTCGGCGGAGTGGCCGACGTCCAGGCCGCCCCGAGCGGCTGGACGCCGCCCGCGCACCCGTCCGACCCGCCGCCCGCGCAGCCGGTGCAGCCGCAGCCGGCGCCGCCCGCGGGCGAGCAGCCGCCCACCCCACCCACGGCCTGACCCGACCAGCGCCATCGAGGGGCACGTCGTTGTCGCTTTTCACGCCGAAAAGTGACGACGACGTGCCCCTCGGCGGTGGAGCGTCGCGTGGGGGTGGCGGTTAGCGGGCGAGGTTTCTGACCCAGGTTTCGACGTCGTCGGCGGTGCGGGGGAGGGCGATCGAGAGGTTCTCGGCGCCGTCGGCCGTCACGAGGATGTTGTCCTCGATGCGCACGCCGATGCCGCGGAACCGCTCCGGCACCGTGAGGTCGTCCGGCTGGAAGTACAGGCCGGGCTCGATCGTGAAGGTCATGCCAGGCGCAAGCTCCCCGTCGAGGTAGAGGTCGCGGCGGGCCTGCGCGCAGTCGTGCACGTCGAGCCCCAGGTGGTGGCTGGTCCCGTGCACCATGTAGCGGCGGTGGTGCTGGTTGTCGGCCTGCAGCGCCTCCTCGGCGGTCACCGGCAGCAGCCCCCACTCGGCGGTGCGCCGGGCGATGACCGCCATCGCGGCCGCGTGGATCTCGCGGAAGCGGATGCCGGGGCGCACGATCGCGAACGCGGCGTCCGCGGCCTCCCGCACCGTCTCGTAGACGAGCCGCTGGGTCTCGGTGAACGTGCCGTCGATCGGGAGGGTGCGCGTGATGTCGGCGGTGTAGAGGCTGTCGACCTCCACGCCCGCGTCGATCAGGATCAGGTCGCCGGGGAGGACGCGGCCGTCGTTGCGGGTCCAGTGCAGGATGCAGGCGTGCGGTCCGCTGGCGGCGATGGTGTCGTAGCCGACCGCATTGCCGTCCAGGCGGGCGCGCGCGTTGAAGACGCCCTCCACGATCCGCTCGCCGCGCGGGTGGGTGACGATGCGGGCCAGATCGGCGACCACATCGTCGAAGCCGGCGGCGGTCGCGGCGATCGCGCTGCGCAGCTCGGCCACCTCGTACGCGTCCTTGACGAGGCGCAGCTCGGAGAGGTCGCGGGCGAGGCGGTCGTCCTCGCCGTGCTCCTCCGGATCGAACACCGAGGCCCCGGCGTCGGCGCCGGTCTCGGCCGCGAGCACCAGGCGGGCGGCGTCGACCCGGTCCGTCAGCTCGGGGTCGGCCTCGCGCAGCACGAGGGTGGCGGCGTCGACCGCGTCGAGCACAGCCTCCACCTCGCCGATGCCGCGGGTCGGGAGGTCGAGGTCGCTGGCGACCTGGGCGAGCGACGGGCGCGGGCCGATCCAGAACTCGCCGATCTCCGGGTTCGCGTAGAACTCGTCGGAGTCGCGCCCCGCGCGCTCGCGGAAGTAGAGGGTGGCGACGTGGCCGCCGTCGTGCGGCTCCAGCACGAGCACGCTGCCGGGCTCGGCGTCGGAGCCCCAGCCGGTCAGGTGCGTGAACGCGGAGTGCGCGCGGAACGGGTAGTCGGTGTCGTTGGAGCGCTGCTTGAGACGCCCGGCCGGGATGATCAGCCGCTGCCCGGGGAAGAGCTCGGAGACGCGGGCGCGGCGGGCGGCGGCGTAATCGGCCTGCGCGCGGGCGCCGGGGAGGATCTCCGGACGATCGGCCCAGTTGCTGCCGATGTATTCGCGGAAGTTCTCCGATCCGGGGGTGGTGGAGCGGTTCGCGGTTGCGCGCGGCGCGGCGTCGCTTGTGGCTGGGCTCGTGGCGGGCGCGGGCGCGGTGGTGTTCTCGGACGACATGCCGACCATTCTTCCACTCCTAGGATGGTGGGCATGGCTGATGAGCGACGGTTCCGCGGTCCCGTCGACCTCCACACGCACTCCAGCGTGTCGGACGGCACGGAGACCCCCGCCGAGCTGGTGCGCGCCGCCGCGGCCGCCGGGCTCGGCACGATCGCCATCACCGACCACGACTCGACCGCCGGCTGGGCCTCCGCAGCGGCGGCGGGAGCAGAGGCCGGCGTGACGGTCATCCCCGGCATGGAGCTCTCCACCCGCATCGAGTTCGCCAGCGTGCACATGCTCGGCTACCTGTTCGACCCGGCGAACGAGGCGCTCGTCGCCGAGACGCGCCGCATCCGCGAGGGCCGCATGCGCCGCGCGGAGGACATGGTGCGCCGCATCGCCGAGGACTACGAGATCACCTGGGCCGACGTGCTCGCCCAGGCGACGGAGGGCGCGACCGTCGGGCGCCCGCACATCGCCGACGCGCTCGTCGCCCGCGGGCTCGCCGCCGACCGCAGCGCCGCGTTCGCCGGCATCCTGCACTGGCGCAGCGGCTACTTCCAGCCGCACTACGCGCCCGACCCGGCGACCGGCATCCGGCTCATCCGGGGCGCAGGGGGAGTGCCCGTGCTGGCGCACCCGGCGACCAGCAGCCGCGGCGTGATCCCGGAGGACCGCCTGCGCCGGCTCGTGAAGGCCGGGCTGTTCGGGCTGGAGCTCGACCACCGCGAGAACCGGCAGGAGGGGGTGGCCGTGCTGCGCGGCTATGCGGCCAAATACGGCCTCCAGATCACCGGCTCCAGCGACTACCACGGGGCGGGCAAGCCCAACCGACTCGGCGAGAACACCACCGATCCGGCCGTGCTGGAGCTGATGATCGAAGAAGCGACAGGCGCAGCGCCTTTCTACGGATGAGCGCGACCACCCGTTAGCCTGGTCGGCGGGGATCGGGAAGCGAGGTACGTGTGTCTCGACGGCTCTGGACGTCTTCTGTCGTAGTGGCGGCGCTCATCGGCGCGCTCACGATGGCAGGTGGTGCGGCTCCCGCGAGCGCGGACACCTACCCCTCCTGGAACGACGTGGCGGCGGCCAAGGCCAACGCCGCTGCGGCCCAGGCGGAGGTCGACCGCATCAACGGCCTCCTGGCATCGCTGCAGACCGCGGCCAACGCTGCGGGCGACCTGGCGGTGAAGCGCCTCGGCGAGTACGGCAAGGCCGAGGCAGCGCTCACGGCGGCGACGGCCAAGGCGCAGGACATCGGTCAGCAGGCCCAGGCCGCCGCGGCGCGGGCGGACGAGCTGCGGGCGGAGAGCGGCAAGTTCGCGGCCCAGCTCACCCGGTCAGGCACCTCGGACGTGTCGCTCCGGCTGTTCCTCGGCGGAGCGGGCGCGCCAGGCGGGACCGCAGCAGCGACCACCGGCTCGCAGCCGTCGCTGCTGTACCAGCTCGGCGCGGTCTCCAAGCTCGCCGACCAGGCCTCCGGCCTCTTCGCCCAGGCCGCCGCGCAGAAGAACATCGCCGCCGCACTGAGCGAGCAGGCGAACGCCGCGCAGAAGATCCGCGACCAGCTCGACAAGGATGCGCAGAAGGCGCTGCAGGTCGCGACCGCGGCCAAGGCCGCCGCCGACGCGCAGCTCGCCGACCAGAAGACGCACGCCAACACGCTGTACGCGCAGCTCGCGTCGCTCAAGAACACCGCGGCAGCGGTGGAGCAGCAGTACGCCGCGGGCGTCGCGGCGGCAGCGGCTGCGCAGCAGGCCGCGAACCAGGGCGGAAGCGCCGACGGCTTCGCGCCCCCGCCCGGGATGAACGTCGACCCCGCCGCGGCCCAGGCCTACGCGTCCAGCCGGCTGGGCGCCTTCGGCTGGGGGCAGGACCAGATGGGCTGCCTGATCTCGCTGTGGAACCACGAGTCCGGCTGGCGCGCCGACGCCTACAACAGCTCCAGCGGCGCCTACGGCATCCCGCAGGCGTGGCCGGCGAGCAAGATGTCCTCGGCCGGATCCGACTGGATGACGAACCAGAACACCCAGGTCAACTGGGGTCTCGACTACATCAACCGCGCGTACGGCTCGCCCTGCGCCGCGTGGACCTTCGAGATGAGCCACAACCCGAACTGGTACTGATCCCACCTAACTGACAGAACACGCCGCCTGCCGTGATCGGCAGGCGGCGTGTTCTGTCAGCTGGATGCGCGTCAGCTCGCGGGCGTCGGGGCCGAGCCGCCGCGGGAGCGGCGACGGCGGCGGCGCGGGGCGCTGTTGCCGTCGCGGTGCTGCGAGCCGCCGCCGTCGTGCGTGCCGGCTGCGGGAGCCTTCTCGTCGCCGGCGGCGGCGGGTGCGGCGTCCGCCGAAGCCTGACCAGCAGAGCCCTGGGCCGCCGAGCCCTGGCCGGAGCCGCCCGAGCGGGTGCGACGACGACGGTTGCCGGAGCGGCCTTCGCCCTGCGCGCCGGGGCCGGTGGAGTCGTGGCGCGCGCCGTCCTGCGTCTCCGGGGCCTTGACGGCCGGGGTCGACTTCAGCCGGCCCTTGGCGCCCTCCGGGATGTCGAGGTCGCTGTAGAGGTGCGGCGACGACGAGTAGGTCTCGGTCGGATCCGGCTGGCCGAACTCCAGCGCGCGGTTGATGAGGGCCCACTTGTGCAGGTCCTCCCAGTCCACGAAGGTCACGGCGATACCGGTCTTGCCGGCGCGGCCGGTGCGGCCGGCGCGGTGCAGGTAGGTCTTCTCGTCGTCGGGGATCGTGTGGTTGATGACGTGCGTGACGTCGTCCACGTCGATGCCGCGCGCTGCGACGTCGGTGGCGATCAGCACGTCCTTCTTGCCGGCCTTGAAGGCCGCCATCGCACGCTCGCGCTGCTCCTGGTTGAGGTCGCCGTGGACGGCCGCGGTGTTGAAGCCGCGGTCGCCGAGCTCCTCGACCAGCTTGGCCGCAGCGCGCTTGGTGCGCGTGAAGATCACGGTCTTGCCGCGGCCCTCGGCCTGGAGGATACGGGCGACGACCTCGTCCTTGTCGAGCGAGTGCGCCCGGTAGATGAGGTGCTTGATGTTCGCCTGGATCTGGCCCTCGTCGGGGTCGCTGGCGCGGATGTGGATCGGGCGGGTCATGAAGCGGCGGGCCAGCGCGACGATCGGGCCGGGCATGGTCGCCGAGAACAGCATGGTGTGACGCGTCGCCGGGGTCTGGGCGAAGAGCTTCTCGATGTCGGAGAGGAAGCCGAGGTCGAGCATCTTGTCGGCCTCGTCCAGCACCATCTCCCGGACATTGGAGAGGTTCAGGAGGCGCTGGCCGGCGAGATCGAGCAGGCGGCCCGGCGTGCCGACGACGATCTGCGCGCCGGCCTTGAGCTGGGCGATCTGGCCCTCGTAGGCCTTGCCGCCGTAGATCGCGGTGACGGCGGTCGGGCGGTTGCTTGCGGCCTGCTCCAGGTCTTCGAAGACCTGGACCGCGAGCTCGCGGGTCGGGACGACGACGAGCGCCTGCACGCCGGGCGCCGGGTCGAGCCCGAGGCGCTGGATGATCGGGAGGCCGAAGCCGAAGGTCTTGCCGGTGCCCGTCTTGGCCTGGCCGATGATGTCCTGGCCGGCGAGGGCGAGCGGGATGGTCTGGGTCTGGATCGGGAACGGCTCGATGATGCCCTTGGAGGCGAGCGCGTCCACCATGTCCTGGTCGATGTTGAGTTCTGAGAAAGTCACGTAAGGGTGCCTGTCGGTTCGAATAGTGAGTTCCACGCCCTGTTCTCGTCGCAGGCGTAGGGCCGTCGATCCTGCGCCGACGGCACCACAAGCCTACTGGACCTCCCCGTTACACTGCTGTACGTGTCAACGTGGTTCACCAGACGCCGGCCCGTGGTCGAGCTGCCCCGCCTCAGCCCGCGGACTCCTCCGGCGACCGTGCGGGTCGACCTGCACGAGGTGATGCCCGACCTGCTGCCGTATCTGGGCCAGGCGGCGTACCTGCAGCTCGAGCAGTTCCAGACGCTGTCGCGGGTGGCCGCCGACACCGAGGGTCTCGCGGCCAAGGAGGTCGTCTCCGTCGCCGCTGGACTGGCGCTCTCCAAGCACCAGGGCATCGTCGCGGAGATCCGCCGGCGCGGCGACGAGCCTGCGGACGTCATGCGGCCGTTCGCCGAGGAGATCGAGGGCTTCCGCGCCCTGCTGGTGGGCTCCGACTGGCGCGAGACGCTGCTGGCCGCGCTGATGACGGGCGGCCTGCTCGACGACTTCTTCATCCGGCTCGCCGGCGGCCTGCCGGGCGACGTCGGCCCGCGGATCGCGCAGCTCCTGGGCGCCGACTCCGGTCAGGAGGGCCTGCTGGAGGTCCTGCGCGGCGAGATCGCCGCCGACCAGCAGCTCGGCTCGCGGCTGGCGATGTGGGGTCGCAGACTGGTCGGCGACACGCTGTTGGTGGCGCGCTCCGCCCTGCACCTGTCGGGGAACCGCGCGGCCGACGAGGAGCGCATCGAGCCGATCTTCACCGAGCTGATCGCCGCGCACACGCGCCGGATGGACGCACTGGGCCTGACCGCCTGAGGCTGACCGCCTGAGCTATCGGCTCAGCGCGCGACAGCCCCGCGGGTGAGGGTGTGCAGCAGTTTGTCGTCGTGGGCTGTGCGGAGGCGGCCGATGACGAGGTCGGCGACGACCACGACGACGCCGGTGCCCACGAGCGTGATCCACCAGATCCAGCCGCCGTTCCACTTCAGGCCGGTCCAGGTGAGGGCGACCCAGAGGATGCACGCGACGCTCACGCCCAGCGCGGGCATGAGCACGGAGCCGTGCGTGTGACGGTTGGGCAGGAGGTACCGCGCGCCGAGGCCGAGGATGGCGCCGGCGAGCGCGACGAAGAGCAGTTCCACGCTCGGAATCTAGCCGACGAAGCCGATGCGGCGCGACTCCTCGGTGCCGAGCTCGACGTAGGCGATGCCCGCGGTCGGGATGATGTAGACGCGGCCCTTGTCGTCCGCGAGCTTGAGGATGCCCGTGCCGCTGCTGATTCCGGCCTGGATCTGCTCGGTGAGCTCCTCGGGCGACTGGGACGACTCGAAGCTGAGCTCGCGGGGGGCGTTGACGATTCCGATGCGGATCTCCACGGGGATGTGCCTTTCGAATCAGACCGGGCGGTTGCGAGTTCAGACTACGGCACGCGGCTCGCGGGCTCCGGTCGCGTTCTCTGTCGGCGGACGCCGTTACCGTGAAGTCATGTCCACCCGAGGCTTCCGTCCGCGCGTCGACGACGCGGCCGGCGGCCCCGCCGTCGCGCTCGACGACGCCCAGCGCGCGGTGCTCGCGCTGCCGGACGGCGTCTCGTCCGCGGTTCTCGGCGCGCCGGGAACCGGCAAGACCACCGCGCTGGTGGAGGCCATCGCCGAGCGCGTGCACGACCGCGGCTACGCCGCGTCGGAGGTCCTCGCGCTCAGCGCCTCCCGCGCCGCCGCGACCGCCCTGCGCGACCGGATCTCGCTGCGGCTCGGCGTTCCGACGCCCGGCCCGCTGGCCCGCACGGCGACCTCCCTCGCCTTCCAGCTCTCCGGCGAGCAGGCCAGGCGCAACGGCTGGGAGCCGCCGCGGCTGCTCACCGGCGGCGAGCAGGACCAGATCATCGCCGAGCTGCTGGCCGGCCACCTGGAGGACGGCGGCGGACCGGTCTGGCCCCCCTCGCTCGGGCCGGAGGTGCGCATCCTGCGCGGTTTCCGCACCGAGCTGCGCGAGCTCATCGGCCGCTGCGCCGAGCGCGGCGTGTCGCCGTCGCGGCTGGCCGAGCTCGGCGCGATCACCGCTCGCGACGAATGGCGCGCGGCCGGCCGGTTCATCGCGGAGTACCAGAGCGTCCTCGACAGCTTCCGCGGCGGCTACGTCGACGCCGCCGAGCTGATCGCCTCAGCCGTCCCCGTCGTCGCGGAGGGCAGCACGCTCGACGGCCTCAAGGCGTTGTTCGTCGACGACCTCCAGGAGGCCACCGTCGCCACGATCGCGCTGCTGCGCGCGGTGGCGGCGCGCGGCATCGCGGTCATCGCGTTCGGCGACCCCGACGTCGCGTCCACCACGTTCCGCGGCGCGGAGGTCGCGGCGCTCGGCCAGCTCGGCGCGCGGCTGGGCGTGCCCGTGACGCGCGTCGTGCTCGCCACAGCGCACCGCCAGCCCCCCGCGCTCCGCGAGCTGACCTCGCGGGTCACCGAGCGGATCGGCACGGCGGCGGCCGGCGTGCACCGCGTGGCCGTCGCGGGGCGCGAGCAGCCCGAGGACGCCGGGCCGGCCGTCGTGGTCGTGAAGGCGTCGTCCGCTCCGGCCGAGGCCGCGCGGCTCGCCCGGCTGCTGCGCGAGCGGCGGCTCATCGACGGCGTCCCGTGGAACCGCATGGCCGTCGTGGTGCGGTCGGGTGCGCACATCCCCGGCCTCGCCCGTTCGCTCGCCGTCGCGGAGATCCCGACGACCACCAGCATCGCGGGGCGCCCGCTGCGCGACGACTACGCGGCCCGGCAGCTCATCACGATCGCGGGCGTCGCCGTCGGCGCGATCGAGCTGACCCCGGTCGTTGCGACCGAGCTGCTGCTCGGGCCCTTCGGCGGCCTGGACGCGATCAGCCTGCGCCGGCTGCGGCTCGCGCTGCGCCAGGAGGAGCTGGCCGGCGACGGCAATCGGGCGGGCGACGACCTCCTGGTCGAAGCGCTCGCCACGCCGGCGAACCTCGCCACGATCGACTCCTCGCCCGCCCGCCGGGCCGCGCGCCTGGCCGAGACCCTGCGCGGCAGCCGCGAGAAGGCGGCGGCCGGCAGCACGATCGAGGAGCTGCTCTGGCACGCCTGGGAGCGCAGCGGCCTGGCCAAACGGTGGCTGGAGCAGTCCGAGCGCTCCGGGATCGTCGCCGACGAGGCCGACCGGCACCTCGACGGCGTCGTGGCCCTGTTCACCGCAGCCCGGCGCTTCGTGGAGCGCTCGCCCGAGCGTCCGGCCTCCGACTTCGTGATCGAGCTGCTCGGCGCCGAGGTGCCGGAGGACACCCTCGCGGCCCGCACGACCGGTGACGCGGTGCTGGTGTGCACGCCGAGCGCCACGGTCGGCCGGGAGTTCGACGTGGTCGCCGTGGCCGGCCTCCAGGAGAGCGTCTGGCCCAACCTGCGGCTGCGCGGTTCGCTGCTGCACCCGCAGGAGCTGGACGACGCCCTCGCCGGTCGCCGCGCCGGCCCTGCGGACGACGGTGCGGACACCGCGGACCAGCGGGCGGAGGTCCTGAGCGACGAGCTGCGGATGTTCGCCCTCGCGGTCTCCCGCGCCCGGCGTCAGGTGCTGCTCACCGCGACAGCCAACGACGACGAGCAGCCCTCGCCGTTCCTCCGGCTCGCCGCCGGGCTCGCGGTCGAGGACGACGATCCCGGCATCCACCCGCTGTCGCTGCGCGGCATGGTCGGCCGGCTGCGCCGCCGGCTGGTGACCACCGGCTCGCCCGACGCTGCCGACGCGCTGGCCCGGCTCGCCGGAGCCGGGGTGGAGGGCGCCGATCCCGCCGACTGGTACGGCCTCGCCGAGCCGTCGACCACCGAGCCGCTGATCGACCTGGACGACCCGGAGGCGCGGGTGAAGGTCTCGCCGTCGCGGCTGGGCACGTTCGAGAAGTCGCCTCTGGCCTGGTTCGTGGACGAGATGGCCGCCTCGCCGAGCGGGCTCGCCGCCGGCATCGGCACCGTGGTGCACGCGGTCATGGAGGAGGCCGCCGCGACCGAGGAGACGAGCGTCGACGTGCTCTGGTCCGGCATCGAGCGGCGCTGGGCGCAGCTCCAGTTCGAGTCGCCCTGGATCGAGGAGCGCGAGCGCCGCCGGACGCGCGGGCTCGTCGGCGGCGTCTCGGAGTATCTGCGCGACTTCGGGCGTGCGGGAGGCCGCCTGCTCGGCTCGGAGGGCGAGTTCCAGCTCGAGCTCGGCCGGGCGCGGATCAGCGGCAAGATCGACCGGATCGAGGAGACTCCGGACGGCACGGTCGTGATCGTCGACCTGAAGACCGGGCGCACCGTGCCGACGGCCGCGGAGACGGCGTCGCACGCCCAGCTCGGCGTGTACCAGCTCGCGCTGGAGCACGGCGCCGTGGAGGCGGCGGAGCTGCCGCCGGGCGGCGCGAAGCTGCTGTTCGTGGCCAAGGGCGTCCGTGGCAAGGCCTACCGCGAGGTGGTGCAGGAGCGCGTCGACGCGGAGGCGCTCGTCCGGCTGGAGGAGCGCGTGGCGCAGGCAGCGGATGGCATGGCCGGGGCGACGTTCGCGGGAGTGGTGGACCTGGGCGACCGGGACCCGCACGCGGCCTACGGGTACCGCATCCATCTCGTCCCGGCGGTCAGCGCATGAGCAGGGGAGCGGGCATGATGGAACGGAGGGCACAGTGAACGACGACGGACTCCTGGAGCTCGCCGAGGACCAGCCCGGCCTCGATCTGGTCGAGCTGGCCTTCGCGGCCGAGGCCGCGGCTCCCGAGCCGCAACGCCCTGCCCGGCGCGTCAGCGCGGCCGAGATCGCCGACGCGCTCGGTCTCCCGCGGCCGACGCCGCAGCAGCAGGCCGTCATCGAGGCGCCGCTCGCCCCCGCGATCGTGGTCGCCGGTGCGGGCAGCGGCAAGACCGAGACGATGGCGAACCGGGTGGTCTGGCTGCTCGCCAACGGGCTGGTGCGGGTGCCGGAGGTCCTGGGCCTGACCTTCACCCGCAAGGCGGCAGGCGAGCTCGCCGAGCGCATCCGCCGCCGCATCGAGCAGCTCGCCGCCTCCGGGCTCACCGACGTGGTCTTCGACCCGTTCGACGCGCCGGGAGGTCGCGACCTACAACGCGTTCGCCAACGCGATCTTCCGCGAGAATGCGTTGCTGATCGGCCGGGAGCCCGAGTCGGCCATCCTCAGCGAGGCCTCCGCCTGGCAGCTCGCCCGCCGCGTCGTCGTGGGCTGCGACGACGAGCGGCTCGTGGAGCTCGACAAGAGCGTGGACGCAGTCACCACCGCTGTCCTCGACCTCAGCCGCGCGCTCAGCGAGAACGTGGCGGACGCCCGCGATGTGCACCGCATGGTGGAGGGCTTCGGCCGGCTGCTCGAACTGCCCACCGGCAGCGGTCGGGTCAAGGACGCCTACGCGTCGGTCCGCACCGCCGTGGCGTCGGTCGGCTCGCTCCCTCCGCTGCTCGACCTCGCCGAGCGGTTCGCGGACGAGAAGCGGCGACGCGGCTTCGTGGAGTACTCCGACCAGGTCGCGCTCGCCCTGGCAGTGTGCGAGCGGTTGCCGGAGGTCGTCGCGGACTACCGCCGCCGCTACCGCGTCGTGCTGCTGGACGAGTACCAGGACACCTCGGTCGTGCAGACCCGGCTGCTGTCCGCGCTGTTCTTCGGCCAAGCCGTGATGGCGGTGGGCGACCCGCACCAGTCCATCTACGGCTGGCGCGGCGCGAGCGCCGCCAACCTGGGCCGGTTCGCTCTCGACTTCACCGGGCGGAAGGACGGAGCGGCCGCCTTCGCGCTCAGCACGAGCTGGCGCAACCCGACGACGGTGCTGGACGCCGCGAACGCGCTCGTCGCCCCGCTCTCGGCCGACTCACCTGTGCACGTCGAGCAGCTCCAACCGCGGCCGGGCGTGATGGCCGGCGAGCTCGACCACGCCTTCGGGCAGACCGTCGAGGACGAGGCGGCGGCGATCGCCGAGTGGCTGCGCGTCCGGCTGGCCCAGCGGGATGCGCAGGGCATGCCGCCTTCGGCCGCTCTACTCTGCCGCTCGATCAAGAAGATCGACGCGTTCACCGGCGCGCTCGCTGCGCGGGGAGTGCCCTTCCACGTCCTCGGGCTCGGCGGGCTCCTGGAGCAGCCCGTGATCGCCGATCTGGTGAGCGCGCTGCGGGTCATGCACGACCCGACAGCGGGCTCGGAGCTGATCCGGCTGCTGACCGGGGCGCGCTGGCGGGTGGGCACTCGGGATATCGCGGCGCTGCGCCGGGTGGCGAGCTGGCTGGCCGGGCGCGACCACCGCTTCCAGACCCTCGACCCCGACGTGCGCGACCGGCTGCGCGGCTCGGTCGTGGCGGAGGAGTCGGCCTCCCTGGTCGACGCGCTCGACTTCGTCGTCGAGGCGCCGCAGGGCCACGGCCAGCTCGGCGACTTCAGCGCGACCGGCCTGGAGCGGCTGCGGGCGGCGGGCGGGCAGCTCGACCGGCTGCGCTCGCGTGCCGGTCTCGACCTCCTCGACCTCGTCACCCTGGTGCAGCAGGAGCTGCGACTCGACATCGAGGTCGCCGCCAACGAGTCGGCGCAACTCGGTCAGGCCTCCCTCGACGCCTTCGCCGAGCAGGTGGCGTCGTATCTCGCCAGCGACGACCGGGCGACGCTCGGCTCGTTCCTGGCCTGGCTGGCGGAGGCCGAGCAGCGCGACAATCTGGCGCCGCGCAGCGAGGACGCCGAGCCCGGCACGGTGCAGATCCTGACCATCCACGGCGCGAAGGGCCTGGAGTGGGACGTCGTCGCGGTGCCGCGCCTGGTCGAGGGCGAGCTCCCCGGCCCGCCGCAGAGCAAGCGCGGCTGGCTGGCGTTCGGCCAGCTCCCCAACGAGTTCCGCGGTGACTCTGCCGAGCTGCCCGTGCTGCCGTGGCGCAACGCCGAGGACCAGAAGCAGGTGGACGAGGGGATCTCCGCGTTCGAGGCCGCCAACGTGGCGCGCCACCTCGAGGAGCAGCGCCGGCTGATCTACGTCGCCGTCACACGCGCGCGGCACAGCCTGCTGCTGACCGGCTCGTACTGGTCGACGCAGTCCCGGCCGCGATCGCCCGGCGCGTACCTGCTGGAGCTCCAGCAGGCCGGGCTGCTGCCCGAGGACGCCTTCCCGCCGTGCGACGAGCCCGACGAGAACCCGCTCTCGCCAGAGTCGCGCACCGTGCTCTGGCCGCTCGATCCGCTCGGCGTGCGCCGCACCAGGGTGGAGGCCGCGGCTGCGGCGGTGCAGGCCGCCCGCGAGCGCGGCCCGGGCGACGGCGGCGTGTACGCGCTCGACGTCGACCTGCTGCTCGCCGAGCGCGCCAGGCGCGAGGCGGAGGACGGCCTGGTGGAGCTGCCCGCGCGCATCCCGGCCTCCCGGTTCAAAGACTTCGTGAGCGACCCCGCCGGTGTCGCCGCCCAGCTCCGCCGTCCGATGCCCGAGCGGCCCTACCGGCAGACCCGGCTGGGGACGCTCTTCCACCGCTGGGTGGAGGAGCGCTACGGAGTCGAGGGCGGCGCGACCGACGCGCTCGACGCCGCGGCCGCCGAGCTGGACGATCCCGCGGGCGAGCTGCTCGGGGCGGAGGCGCTGGCCGAGCTGCAGGCGACGTTCGCCGCGAGCGAGTGGGCCGACCGGGCTCCCGCGGAGGTGGAGCTGGAGATCCACGTCACGCTCGCCGGCCAGGTGGTCGTCTGCAAGCTGGACGCCGTCTACGCGGTGGACGACGGTCGGCATGACGTCCAGATCGTCGATTGGAAGACCGGCAAGGCCCCCCGCGACGCCGCCGACCTGGAGCGCAAACAGCTCCAGCTCGCCCTCTACCGCCTCGCCTACGCGAAGCACGCGGGCATCGACCCGGCCCGCATCGACGCCGTCTTCTACTTCGTGGCCGACGACCGTGTCGTCCGTCCGGAGCGGCTGTACTCCGAGCCCGAGCTGGTCGAGCTGTGGGCGGGAGTGCGCGGCGCATAGCCGCAGCGCTCCCGCTCGGCTGCGCTCAGCCGGCCTGGTCGTCCACCGGGCGCATGCCGCCCGGCCGGACCGACGCGCGGTCGCCCGGGGTGCGGTCGAGGAGGGCCTCGACGTCGTCGATCGCCATGATGGGCCCGGTGGCCGTCGAGAGCGGCGTGACCGTGTTGCTGTGCACGCGGTCGACCAGACCGTCGAGCATCTGCACGGCGTCGTCGACGATGCCCTGGTCGCGCAACTCGCGGCCGTGCAGCAGCCAGCGGGCGACCTCCAGCTCGGCGTACAGCATCGCGCGCTGGGTGAACTGCCGGTCGGTGGCGACCTGGCGGGTGGAGGCGTAGGCGAGGAGCGCGCCGTCGGTGGCGTCCGGGTTCATGGCGAGCAGCCAGTGCAGGTCGCGGGCAGGGTCGCCGACGCGCAGCGCCGACCAGCCGAGCACACCGGTGACGGACTCGCCGTCGACCAGGAACGAGTCGGCGGTCAGCGCCCCGTTGACGACCGTGGGCTGGAACTGCCACACCGAGTGGTCGGCGACGGCGTCGCGCCAGCGGTCGCGGAGCGCCGCGGGCAGCTTGCCCGTGGCGGCAGCCGACTCGATCAGCGCCGCAGTCGAGGACAGGCATTCGGCGGCGGAGAGGACGGGGAGACCGGCCTCCCCGACGAAGCTGGTCGGGAGGGTGTGGATGGCCGCGATGGCGTGGCCGATCGACCCGGCGAGGCCGTCGCCCGGCGGCACGTCCTCCACGGCGACGTGGTCGCCCGGCAGGAAGTCGTAGACGATGGCGCGCGTGCCGCCGACCGGCGCCTGGCCGAGGTAGGTCGGCACGTCGAACGGGAGACGGCTGCGGATGCCGGTGGTGAGCGCACGCAGCGCGACCAGGTCGGAGCTCTGCTCGGTCTCCGCCGCCTGGGTGAGCGGGAGGCGCACGATGCGGGCGCTCCCGTCGGCCGCGGTGAGCAGCGCGGCGTCGAACTCGCCGGCGCCGTCTGCGGTGTGCGCGCGGGTTCCGGTGACAGTCAGGTCGGGCACGGCCGAGCTGGCCAGCGCGGCTAGAGTGAGTGGGGATCTGGCCATGCACCTAGGCTAAATGGACATCCGCGCGTGGGCAGTTCCGCCACGCCTTGCATCTTTCTCCACGCCTCGAAGGGATCCCGATGTCGTCCGCATCGACGTCCGCGCTGCCGCTCGCCGCGCTCCCGCTCTCGCGCCACGCGATCGACCGCGATCACGCCGCCCGCTCCCGGCCGGCGCTGTTCGACGAGCTGTGGGAGGAGCCGACGACCCGGGTCCTCGCGCTCTGGAAGGGCAGGGCGCTGCTGACTCCGGAGAGCGTGGCCGCCGCGACGCCCGCCTCCGACGGCTGGAGTGCGCCCGACGCCGGTCCCGCGGAGCTCGACCTCCTGCCGGTCGAGCGGGTCACGTCCGCACTCCTGCGCGTCTACCTCGGCCGCACGCTCGTGGACGTCCCCGGCCAGCCGGCCGGCACTGCGGTCGTGCTGGAGGTGCTCACCGACGCCGCCGCGACCGAGCTGGAACCGGACGAGGCGCGCTGGGGCAACCTCCGCACCGTCGCCACCGCCCTGAGCGACCGCGACGCCGGGCTCTTCACCGAGGCCCTGGCGATCGCGAACTGGCACGCCTCGCACACGCACTGCCCGCGCTGCGGCACGCCGACCGTGGTCGAGCAGGCCGGCTGGGTGCGGCGCTGCTTCGAGGACGGCTCCGAAGTCTTCCCGCGCACCGACCCCGCGGTCATCGTCACGGTGCTCGACGCCGACGACCGGCTGCTGCTCGGCTCGAACGCGATGTGGGAGCACTCCCGCTACTCCCTGCTGGCCGGGTTCGTCGAGCCGGGGGAGTCGTTCGAGTCCGCTGTCGAGCGCGAGATATTCGAGGAGGCCGGCGTGCGGGTGACCGATGCCAGGTACAAGGGCTCGCAGCCGTGGCCGTTCCCAGCCTCGGTGATGGTCGGGATGACGGCGCGGCTCGCAGACGGCCAGCACCCTGCCGCGCTCGCGCCGGACGGCGAGGAGATCCTCGACCTGCGCTGGTTCAGCCGCGACGAGCTGTGGGAGGCGCGCGAGCAGATCATCCTGCCCGGCCGGTCCTCCATCGCCCGCGCGCTGATCGAGGACTGGTACGGCGGCCCGCTCGACGAGCCCCCCGCGTGAGCGCGGCGTGAGCATCGCGACGGCGTCGGGACCGGACGGCCTGCTGGGCGGCCTGGACGCGCAGCAGCGCGTGGCCGCCGAGGCCCTCTTCGGCCCGGTCTGCGTGCTGGCCGGCGCCGGCACGGGCAAGACCCGCGCGATCACCCACCGGATCGCCTACGGCGTCGCCTCCGGCGCGTTCACGCCGAACCGGGTGATGGCGCTGACGTTCACCAGCCGCGCGGCCGCCGAGCTCCGCGGGCGGCTGCGGCAGCTCGGCGCCGGGGGTGTGTCGGCCCGAACGTTCCATTCCGCCGCGCTCGCGCAGCTCAACTACTTCTGGCCGCAGGTGGTGGGCGGTCAGCTCCCCAGCGTCCTCGACGGCAAGGGCCGCGTGCTCGGGCACGCCGCCGAGAAGCTCGGGCTGCGCGTCGACACCGCGACCCTCCGCGACGTCGCCGCCGAGATCGAGTGGCGCAAGGTCTCCAGCATGGGTCTGGAGGAGTACGCGGCGGCGCTGGCCACCCGGCCGCTGCCCGGCACGCTGAAGGCCGAGGAGCTCGTGGACTTCCACCGCGCCTACGAGGAGCTCAAGGACGAGCGCAAGCAGATCGATTTCGAGGATGTCCTGCTGGTCTGCGCCGGGATGATCGAGACCGAGCCGTCGGTGGCCATGCAGGTGCGCGAGCAGTACCGCTACTTCGTGGTGGACGAGTACCAGGACGTCTCCCCGCTGCAGCATCAGCTCCTGCGGCTCTGGCTCGGCACCCGCAAGGACCTCTGCGTCGTCGGCGACGCGAGCCAGACCATCTACTCGTTCGCGGGGGCGCGCAGCGAGTACCTGCTGGACTTCGAGCGGGAGAACCCGGGCGCCACGGTCGTACGGCTGGAGCAGAACTACCGGTCGGCGCCGTCGGTCATCGACACCGCCAACCGGCTGATGCGCGGCCGCTCCGGCGCGCTGACGCTGCACGCCGTCCACGAGGCGAAGGCGGGGGACGAGGTCCCGTCGCCCGCGGTGTTCGAGGACGACCGGGCCGAGGCCCGCGCCGTCGCCCAGAGCATCGCGGCGCAGCTGGAGGCCGGCGCCAAGCCCGAGAGCATCGCGGTGCTCTACCGCGTGAACGTGCAGGCGGCCGCCCTGGAGCAGGCGCTCGGCGACCTCGGGATCAGCTACCAGCTCCGCGGGTCCAAGCGCTTCTTCGACCTCCCCGAGGTGCGTCAGGCGGTCATGACGCTCCGTGCGGCGAGCGTCGCGGCGACCGACGAGCCGCTGTTCAAGTCGGTGAGCGACGTGCTGCGCACGCTCGGCTGGTCGGTGCAGCCTCCGGAGGGCCGCGGCGCCGTGCGCGCACGCTGGGAGTCCCTCAACGCGATCATGGGGCTGGTGGACGAGATGCCGGAGGGCGCGACCTTCCGGCGCTTCACCGACGAGCTGATGGCGCGCCAGGCCGGCCAGCACGAACCGACGATGTCCGCCGTGACGCTCGCGACGCTGCACGCGGCGAAGGGCCTGGAGTGGGACTCCGTGTACATCGTCGGCCTCTCGGAGGGGCTGGTGCCGATCAGCTACGCCACCGGCTTCGAGCAGATCGACGAGGAGCGCCGCCTGCTCTACGTCGGCGTCACGCGCGCGCGGCGCCGGCTGCGGCTGAGCTGGGCGCAGCGCGGGAGCCAGCCGGGGCGGCCGGTGTCGCGGCAGGCGTCGCGGTTCCTGGCCGAACTGGCGCCGGTGCGGGCGGCGGCGCAGCCAGCGGACTGAGGCAGCCGCACTCGGGATGCGGCTCCCAGCGCCGCTCCGACCAGCGCGCGGCGACCGGGTCGTAGCGCGCCGCGGCGTCCGATCGTCCTGGGGCGCCGCGCAGCATCGCGAGGACCGCGCCGGCCGCGGCCGACGCCGCCGCTGCGCAGACCAGCTCCGTCTCCCCGGGCTGCGACTGGGTGTGGAGCTGCGCCGCGAGCGCCGGCCAGGCCGGGTCGGCGTCCCTGCGGTGGAGGTCGACACAGCGCAGGCAGGCGCCGTCGCCCGGCCGCACGAAGGGTCCGACGGTCACCCCGCCGTCGCCGAACACCACCGCCAGGTGCGGGATGTCCCTGCGCAGCCAGCGCTGGTGACGGTGCGGCGCGATCGCGAACGCGCCGATGACGACCGCCGCCGCCGCGAGGTCGACCGCCGGATCGTCGGCGGCGAGGCCGCTGCGTGCGTCGACCCCGGCCTCCCGCAGCAGGGCGAGGATGCGGGCCGCCGTGGGGCCCGCGCCGTCGAGCACGACGGTCGGTGCGTCGCCGCGCCGCGCTTCCGGTGGCGATTCCAGCACCGGTCTCAGCCGCGCGAGCAGCGCGTCGACCGCAGCCGGCCCTGTCCCGGCGCCGCGTGCGATCATCCGCAGCGCGCCGAGCGTCGCCCCGGCCGAGAGGGCGGAGATCATCCGTTCCTCCCCGACGCCGACCGGGTCGAGGATCAGGCGCGGCCGTTCGACGCCGAACTGGAGGGCGTGCGGCGAGCGCCACACGCGGGGGATGCGGGGATCGAGCTGGTGGACCATCCCGCCATCCTGACCGGTCGGAACCGCCGGAAACGGGTTATCCACAGCCAGGAGTCACCCGGGCCGGTTCTCCACAGGAAGGGAGGGCGCGTTCAGTCCTCGGCGGGCCGGTCGCCGTCGCCGCGCAGCAGGTCCTCGATGGCCTGGTCCAGCTCGTCGCGCTCCGGCTCCTGGCCGGTGGCCGCGGCGGTGAGCCGGGCGACCAGGCGGGACGGGTCGTCCAGGTCCGCCGCCTGCGGGACCAGGTCGGGGTGCGACCAGAGCCGGTCGCGGGCCTCCTGGCCCACGGCGTCGGTCACGGCCTGCCACATGGCGGCGGCGTCGCGGAGCCGGCGCGGGCGCAGCTCGAGCCCGACCAGCGTCGCGAAGGCCGACTCGGCCGGACCTCCCGCCGCGCGCCGGCGGCGCACCGTCTCGGCGATCGCGTCCGCCTTCGGCAGCAGCCGGGTGGCGCCGGCGGTGACCACGTCGACCCAGCCTTCGACCAGCGCGAGCACCGTCTCCAGGCGGTCGAGGGCCTCCTGCTGCTCCTCGGTCTTCGGCGGGATGAGCGCGCCGGAGACCATCGCCTCGCGCAGCTCCTCGGGGTTGGACGGGTCGAAGCTCTCGGCGAGCGACTCCAGCCGGTCGGTGTCGATCGTGATGCCGCGCGCGAACGCGGTGATCTGGGTGATGAGCTGCAGCCGCAGCCACTTCGCGTGCCGGAACAGGCGCGCGTGCGCGAGCTCGCGCACCGCGAGGTAGAGCTGCACCTGGTCGATGGGGATGTCGAGCCCGTCGCCGAACTCGGCCACGTTCTGCGGGATGAGCGCCGCGCTGCCGTCCGCCAGCAGCGGGATGCCGATGTCGCCTCCGGAGACGACCTCCTTCGCGAGCTGCCCGACCACCTGGCCGAGCTGCATGGCGAACAGGGCGCCGCCGACCGAGCGCATGACCTGGCCGGCGTTCTGGATCATGCCCTGCATCTCCTCGGGCGCCTGCTCGGTGAGAACGCGGGTGAGCGCGTCGGAGATGCTCAGCGCGACCGGCTCGGCGAGCTGGGTCCACAGCGGCATGGTCTGCCGTGCCCACTCGGCGCGGCCGATGAGCTCGGGCGGCGTCGACAGCCCCGCCACCGTGGTGGCCTCGTCCAGCCAGAGTGCGGCGACGTGGAAGGCCTGGTCGAGCGTGGCGCGTTCGGCGGGGGTCACCGCGTGGGCGCCCTCGGAGGCGAGGGTGCGCGCCTGCTGGTCGGCCAGATCCCAGTTGATGTCTCCACCCGGGTTCATCAGGGCGTTCTGGAGCTGGCCGAGGAGCTGCTGGATGGCCGCGGGGTCGTTCGGAAGGCCGGCAGCGCCCGCGAGCTGACTCGGATCGATGGAGGAGTCGCCGGACAGGAACTCCCGCAACATGTCCCGGAACTCGTCGTCCGGTTCCTTGTTCGGATCGTCGGCCATCTGGCTCGCCCCCGTCTCGATTGGTGTCGGCCGTGCGATTACGGCTTTCCAGGCTTGGCATCTACGCTAGCCCGAGATCACCGCGAGCCGGGTGAGAATCGGCTTGGGCGATGCCGTGGGCTGTGCGCCCGTGGCGAACACGACCGAAGGGACAGCGCGTGACCCTGTTCACCGACGACGACCGACCAGCGCCGCTGCCTGACGGTGGCCGGATCGCCCCGTCGCGCAGGACGATCGTCGGCTGGGTGGCCATCGCCGTCGCCGTGGTGCTCGCCATTGTCCTCGCGCTCGCACCCGCGCCGTTCGTCATCGAGCAGCCCGGCCCGGTCTTCAACACGCTCGGCACCGACCAGGCCGTCGGGAGCCCGCCGTCGGGCGACGCCAAGCCGCTGATCAGCATCCCGAGCAAGACCACCTACCCGACCGGTGGCTCCCTCGACCTCCTCACCGTGTCGGTGGTCGGCAATCCGGACCAGAGCCCGAGCTGGTGGAACATCATCCAGGCCTGGTTCGACCCGAGCCGCGCCGTGACGCCGATCGACGAAGTGTTCCCACCGGGGACGACCACGGAGCAGTCCAATGCCGCGAACGCGGCCCTGATGGTCGACTCCCAGCAGGACGCGATCGCCGCGGCGCTCAACCAGCTCGGCTACCACTTCCCGCAGGCGGTGGCGGTCAAGCAGCTCCTGCCGGGCACCCCGGCGGCGAAAGTGCTGAAGACGGGCGACGAGATCACCAGCGTCAACGGGGAGAGCATCGAGAGCGTCGCCGCGCTGCGCAAGGCGGTCAACGCCAACGGCACGGGCAAGGCGGCCGAGATCGGGATCGTGCGCGACGGCGCGGCCTCCACGGTCTCGATCACGCCCACCGAGACGCAGGGCCAGGTCGTGCTCGGGATCGGGGCGGGGATGGACTACACGTTCCCGTTCGACGTGAACATCGAGCTCAACAACGTGGGCGGCCCGAGTGCAGGACAGATGTTCGCGCTCGGGATCATCGACAAGCTGACGCCGGACAAGCTCAACGGCGGCAAGAAGGTCGCAGGCACGGGCACGATCGACAACGTCGGCACGATCGGGCCGATCGGCGGCATCCGGCAGAAGATGTACGCCGCCCGCGACACCGGGGGAGCGAGCTACTTCCTCGCGCCCGCGTCGAACTGCGACGAGGTCACCGGGCACATCCCTGCCGGACTGCACGTTTTCGCGGTCAAGACGCTGAAGGACTCGCTCGCGGTGCTCCAGGCGGTCAGCAGCGGGTCCAGCACGGCGAAGCTGCCGACCTGCCCGGCGTCCTGACCGTCGATCGCGCGCTCGGCGCGCATCCCGGGTCTTCACCGCCGGGCCGCAGCATTCTCCAAGCGACGCCCGCCTAGGATGGATCTCTGAGTCACCCCACGAGGAGCAAGAGGGCCCACACGTGAGTTCAACCGCCGCAGTTCGACCCCCTGGACGTCGCCGGGCCGCCATCTGGATCACCCTCGGGGTGGTCGTGGCGCTGGTGATCCTGTTCTTCGTCTTCGCCGGGTTGTACGCCGACATCCTCTGGTACCAGCAGCTCGGGTACCTCAACGTGCTGACCACGCAGTGGTTCGCGGGCGCGGCGATGTTCTTCATCGGGTTCTTCGCGATGGCCGTGCCGCTCTGGCTGTCCATCCAGCTCGCCTACCGGCTGCGCCCGGTCTACGCGAAGCTCAACACGCAGCTCGACCGCTACCAGCAGGTCATCGAGCCGCTGCGCCGGCTGGCGATGTACGGCATCCCGATCGTCTTCGGCATCTTCGCCGGCGTCTCGGCGGCCAGCCGCTGGCAGGCCGCAGCGATGTGGCTGAACGGCACGTCGTACGGCAAGACGGACCCGCTGTTCCACCTCGACATCGGCTTCTACCTCTTCGCGCTGCCCTTCTACCGCAGCGTCGTGGGCTTCGCCTCGGCCGTCGTCCTCATCGCGTTGCTGGCCACGCTCGCCACCTGCTACCTGTACGGCTCGATCCGGGTCAGCGGCCGCGAGGTCCGCATCTCGAAGGCAGCACGCGTCCAGATCTCGGTCATCGCCGGGCTCTACCTGCTGCTGCAGGGCGTCAGCATCTGGCTCGACCGCTATGCCGCCGTGACCGACTCGAACGTCAACGACATGGTCAACGGCGCCGCGTACACCGATGTCAACGCGACCATCCCCGCCCGTGCGGTCCTCGCGGGGATCGCGGTGCTGGTCGCCATCATGTTCTTCGCGACCGCGTTCATCGGGCGCTGGCGTTTCCCGCTCGTCGGCACCGCGCTGCTCATCGTCGCCGCCCTCGTGGTCGGCGCGATCTACCCGTGGGTCGTCCAGCGCTTCCAGGTCGACCCCAGCCAGAAGACGCTGGAGACGCCCTACATCCAGCGTTCGATCGACGCCACGCGCGACGCGTACGGGCTCAGCAACATCGACGTCATCCCGTACAACGCGACCACCAACGCGCAGCCGGGCGCACTCCGCCAGGACGCCCAGACCACCGCGCAGATCCGCATCATGGACCCGGCGGTCATCAGCCCGTCGTTCCAGCAGCTCCAGCAGTTCCGGCAGTACTACGCGTTCCCGCGCAACCTCAACGTCGACCGGTACAACATCAACTGCAACGAGCAGGACGCGGTCGTCTCGGTCCGCGAGCTCAACCAGAACGGCCTCACCAGCCGGAGCTGGTTCAACGACACCGTCGTCTACACGCACGGCTACGGGATGGTCGCCGCCTACGGCAACCAGCGCTCCAGCGACGGCCAGCCGGTGTTCATGGAGTCGGGCATCCCCAGCACGGGAACGCTCGGCCAGTACGAGCCGCGCATCTACTTCGGCCAGCAGTCGCCGACGTACTCCATCGTCGGCGCCCCGAAGGGCTCCAAGGCGGTCGAGCTGGACTACCCGGGCGGCGCCGACAACGCGCAGCAGACCTCCACGACGTTCAGCGGCAACGGCGGCCCGAAGCTCGACAACGTGTTCAAGCGGCTCGTCTACGCGCTCAAGTTCCAGGACGAGCAGATCGTGCTCTCCGACGCCGTCAACAGCGACTCGCAGATCCTCTACGACCGCGACCCGATCAAGCGCGTCCAGAAGGTCGCGCCGTACCTCACGCTCGACTCCCAGGCCTACCCGGCCGTGATCAACGGCCGCATCAAGTGGGTCATCGACGGCTACACGACGAGCGACCAGTACCCGTACTCGCACGTCGGCAGCCTGAGCGACGCCATCGCGGACACCGAGACGCCGAAGCCGGCCTACGCCTTCGACGACATCAACTACATCCGCAACTCGGTCAAGGCCACCGTCGACGCCTACGACGGCTCCGTGCAGCTCTACGCGTGGGACGCCAAGGACCCGGTGCTCCAGACCTGGGAGAAGGTCTTCCCGACGACGGTGAAGCCCATCAGCGACATGAGCGCCCTGCTCCTCAGCCACGTCCGCTACCCGGCCGACCTGTTCAAGGTGCAGCGCTCGGTGCTCGGGCAGTACCACGTCACCGACGCGGGCTCCTTCTACTCGCGCGACGACGCCTGGACGACGCCGAACGATCCGACCTCGTCGCCGTCCGACCCGACGCTGCAGCCGCCGTACTACCTGACGCTGCAGATGCCGGGGCAGGAGACCCCGTCGTTCTCGCTCTACACGACCTTCATCCCGCAGGCCGCCAGCGACTCCAGTCGCTCGATCCTGAAGGGCTATCTGGCGGTCGATGCGGACGCGGGCTCGACGAAGGGCGAGGTGTCGCCCGGCTACGGGAAGCTCAGACTCCTGTCGCTGCCATCGAGCGACACCATACCCGGGCCGGGTCAGGTGCAGAACACGTTCAACTCCGACCCGACCGTCTCGCAAGAGCTCAACCTGCTCAGGCAGGGCAAGACCGACGTCATCAACGGCAACCTGCTGACGCTGCCGGTCGGCGGCGGCCTGCTCTACGTCCAACCGGTCTACGTGAAGTCGACGGGGGAGACGAGCTACCCGATCCTCCAGAAGGTGCTCGTCGCCTTCGGTGACAAGATCGCCTTCGAGGACACGCTCGACCAGGCCCTGGACTCCCTGTTCGGCGGTGACTCGGGAGCGAGCGCGGGTGACAACAACATCCCGACGACGGGTGGAGGCGGCTCGACCGGCGGCGGATCGAGCGGCACAGGCTCCGGCACGGGCTCAGGGTCGACCAGCGTGAACAACACCGCCCTCCAGCAGGCGCTGCAGCAAGCGAAGCAGGCGCTCGCCGACCGCACGGCCGCGCTCAAGGCCGGCGACTGGGCCGCCTACGGCGCCGCGGACGCCCGACTGCAGCAGGCTCTCCAGCAGGCGCTGGCGGCCGAGGGCAACACCGGCACCGTCACGACGCCGACGCCGACCTCGACGCCGAAGGCGTCGTCGACTCCGTCCCCGACGCCGTCGAAGTAGGGCGGCTCCGGCACAGCGCGCGAACGACCCGCATCCGTGAAGGGTGCGGGTCGTTTCCGTATGCTCAGGCACTGTACGAAGTGCGGCCGCACGGCCTGCGAAAGGTCGCACATCGCCGGTATTTCAGGGCGGAACCCTTGCGCGGACTTTGATTGTCTACTTTACTAACAAACATGCTCATCGATGAAGCGCGGCGCTCAGGCCCCTCCGATCGGCGCCAGGTCGGCGTCGACGGCGCGATGGTCCCGGGCCGCGCGCTCCGTCCGCGTACGAAGGTGCTTCCCGAGCACGCCCGCAACCACAACCGCTCGCTGGTGCTGCAGTCGCTCTACCGGAGCGGGCGCGCGAGCCGCGCCGACCTGGCGAGGGAGACCGGCCTCACGCGCGTCACGATCTCCGACCTGATCGGCGAGCTGATCGCCGAGGGCCTCGTGGTCGAGCTCGGCCAGCGCGACGACGCCCGCCCGGGCAAGCCGGCCGTGCTGCTGGACGTGAACCGCGCCGCAACCCAGATCGTCGGCGTCGACCTCAGCGAGCACGCCGAGTTCCGCGGCGCGGTGCTCGACATCGACGGCGCGGTGCTGCGCTCGGCGTCGGTCGGGCTGGCCGGCAGCCGCGGCGAGGAGGCCGTGGCGAAGGTGCTCGCGCTGGTGGACGAGCTGGTGGCCGCCGCGACCGCTCCCATCCTCGGCATCGGCGTCGGCTCGCCCGGCATCGTCGACGCGACGGGGACGGTCGTCGCCGCCCCCAACCTCGGCTGGACCGACGAGCCCCTGCAGCGACGTCTCGCCGAGCGGACGGGTCTGGCGGTGTTCGTGGCGAACGACGCGAACGTGGCAGTGCTCGCCGAGCACGGCTTCGCGGACGCGCAGGGCGACATGATGCTGGTCAAGATCGGCCACGGCGTCGGCTCCGGCCTCCTGGTCGCGGGCGCCCTGGTCTTCGGCAGCCGCTTCGCCGCGGGGGAGATCGGCCAGGTGATGGTCGGCACCGACGACGGCGCCCAGGGCCCGTACGACCGCGAGAAGTGCCTGGAGGCCTGGCTGGCGGTGCCGCGCCTGGAGGCGAAAGTGGCCGCGGCCACCACCGTGGGCGACCCCGTCGAGCCTGTTCTTCGCCAGGCCGGGCAGCGCCTCGGCGTCGCTCTCGCGCCGATCGTCGGCGCGCTCAACCTGTCGGAGGTGGTCCTGAGCGGCCCCGACGAGCTCCTCGCCGGCACGCTCCTCGACGCGGTGCGCGAGACGCTGCAGAACCGCACGATGGCCGGGTTCCACTCGGACGTCACCATCGGGATGACCAGCCAGGGCCGCGACATCGTCCTCCGCGGCTGCGTGGTCATGGTGCTGTCGGCCCGGCTCGGGGTCTCCTGATGACCCTGGTCGCCGAGACGCAGGCGCTGACCGGCTTCCGCTTCGCGCCGGGCGTGCGCGAGGAGCTCCCGGCCTTCCGCACGCGCAGCACGGTGGTGCGCCTGGCCAGCCTCGACAACGAGCGCCTCGGTGTCCCGCGCTGGTACACGCTGGCCGAGGCCTGGACCGAGCCCGGCTCCCCGGAGGGCGCGCTCTGGTCGCGCAACCCCGTGATCGACGTGGACAGGGACGACCCGCCGGAGCCCGTGCTCGCGACGGGGGCGCCGGTGATCGTCCTCGGAGCGGGGCTCGGGGCGATGCCGTGGCAGCGCGCTGTGGTGGACGCCGTGCGGGCGCTGGGGGCGCGGGTGCTGGTCGTCGAGATGGGGGCGATCGTCGTCCCCGGCTACGCCGACATCGCGACGGGCGGGTACGGCCGGGCGCACGGGGAGCGGCTGCTCTCTCTGCTGTGCGGCGTGCGCGAGGCCTGAGGGCGGTCAGCGCCTCACCGCGCCCAGCTCACGCCGAGCGTCGCCTGCAGCGCGTACTGCGCCGCTCCGCGGAACGGCTGTTCCTGCGCAGTCTTCGCGTAGCGGAAGCTGAGCGGCATCGCGGCGCGGACCGGATGGCGGGCCGCCTCCGCGCGCACATGCCCGATGAAGTCCGGACCGAGCTTCGGCGCGGCGCCGCCGAGGACGACGTTCGGCACGTCGAGAGCCGCGCCGACCATCAGGAGCGCCCGCGCCAGCACGCGGGCGCCCGCGGCGATGCGCTCACGGGACGCGGGGAGCGCGGCGAGCGTTGCCACATCGACGGCCTCCAGGTCGGCGCCGTGGGGGAGACCGAGGAGGCTCGTCACCGAGACCACCTCCTCCAGGCATCCGCGGTTGCCGCAGGCGCACAGCGGCGCGTCGTCGCCGAACAGCACCGGCACGTGGCCGATCTCGCCCGCGCGGTGCGTCGCGCCCGCGAGCACGTCGCCGTCGACGATGACGGCGGCGCCGACGCCCGTGCTGAGTGAGACGAAGAGCTGGTTGGCGCCGAACTCCTCGGAGATCGCATAGTCGGCGATCGCCTCCGCGTCCGCGTCGTTGACCAGGTGCACGGGGGCGGAGACGACCCCGGCGAGCTCACGGCCGAGGTCGACGTCGACCCAGCCGAGCTGCACGCTCTCCCGGATCAGGTCGGCGTCCACGATGCCGGGGACCTGGACCGCCACGGCGACCACGCGGGCCGTCGTCGCTCCGGCGAGGCGGCGCACGATCGCGCGCACGTCCTCCACCGTCGCGGTCGCGGTGGTGCGGTGAGCCACGGACTGCACCACGACGCCGAGGAGGTCGACCACGGCGCCGCGGACGAGCCCGGGCTGGACGATCACCGACAGCAGCACGTTTCGGGAGGCCTCGACGCGCAGCGTGGTCGCGCGCTTGCCGCCGGTGCTCTCGGCGAGGCTGCCCTCCACGACCAGGCCGTCGGCGATGAGGCCGGCCAGCAGCGACGACACGGTCGCCGAGGTCAGCCCGGTGCGGCGCGCGATGCTCGCCCGGGTGGCCGATCCTTCGCCGGACAGCACGAGCTGCAGCGCGCTGGTCAGGTTGCGCTCGCGCACGGCGGACTGCGTCGCCTTGCCGTGATCGTCAGCCACAGTCCTCCTCGCGGCGCGCGTCTCTCGTGGCCCCCGGTTTACGACCATAGCGAACGCGGCGCATGATGGGACGCATGGGATATGGCCTCATGCTCGTCGACGTCCAGCGCAACATGCTGGAGGGCGAGAGCGCCGTCGAGGGCGCCGCGGACTTCCGGGGCGTGCTCGCCGACCTGCTGGACGCGGCACGGGACGCGGACGCCGCGATCGTGCACGTGAAGAACGACGGACGCCGAGGCGACCCCGACGAGCCGGGCATGCCGGGCTGGGAGCTCGTCTTCGCGCCGCTGCCCGGCGAGCCGGTCGTGCGCAAGGACGCCGCGAACACCTTCGAGTCCAACCCGGCGCTGGCGGACGTGCTGCGGGCGATGGGCGTGGACACCCTCGTCGTGGCCGGCCTGCAGAGCGAGTACTGCGTGCAGGCGACCGCGGTCGGCGCGCTGGAGCGCGGGTTCGACGTGATCGTCCCGGCCGGAGCGCACTGGACCTACGACGACGGTGAGCCGGCGGCCGACATCGTGGAGCGCGTCACATTGGACCTCATCGCGGCCGGGGTGGAGGTTCCCGAGCTGGACGAGGTGACGTTCGGCTGAAGCACGCCGGCGGCCCCGCCTAGGCCTGCAGGGCCCCGATCCGCTCGCCTTCCAGCGCCTCCCGGATGCTGAGTGAGTAGATCCGCGACAGTCCGGGCCGCGCCGGGTCGCCCGTGACGTACGCAACCGACTCCACGTGCTCCTCGAACGCGTTCACCTTGTCGCGCGGGGCGCCGACGATGAGCTGGAAGCCGAGCCCGCGGAACGCCGCGAGGGCGCGCCCGGTGTACTCGTTGTCCGCCTTCACGAAGCCCTCGTCGAGCACGATCGGGGCGTAGGTGGGAGTGGCGTCCGTCCCGTCGCCGAGCCGGTAGCGCAGCGCGGCGCCCAGCACGAAGGCGATGAGCTCCTGGCCCTCGCCGCCGGACTTGCCCGCAACGCCTTCGTGGACGATCTGCGTCCCGTCGGCGCGGGTCTCGATCGCCCGGAACTGGTAGTGCTCGCGGGCGTCGAGCACGCGGCGCCGCCACGCCTCGCCCGCCCGGGAGCGCTCCTCCAGCCGGGACAGGTCGCGGCGGAGGTCGAGGAAGTCGCGCTCGATCGACGCGGCGTCCCTCCGATCGGCTCCGGAGGCGGTCGCTGTGTGCTTGCGCAGCGTGCGCGTGAACTCGTGGAGGTCGCTGTTGGACACCGGCCGCGGGTCGATGTCGAGCGTCGACCCCTCCCGGAACTCGATGCCGCGCAGCGCGCTCGAGATCGGGCGGACGCCGCGGCGGATGGCGTGGCCGTCCTCCTCGATCTGGGTGAGCAGGGCGCGCAGGCTGTCGCCCATGCTCGCGCCGGCCTTGACCAGCCAGTCGGACTTCGCGCGCGGGAGGTCGTCCTCCACGAGCACCCGGTGGATGGCCTCCACGGCGGGGAGGCTGTCGATGGTCGCGTCGATCTCGGCGCCGGGGTCGAGGTCGCGGTAGCGCTCGAACGTGACGATGAGGAGCTGCTCGTAGTGCTCGACGTTCTGCTGGTGGGCGTCGATCTGGTCGCGGAGCGCCGCCAGCGCCTCGGCGTACCGTCGGTCGACGTCGGCCGGCTCCCGCGGCGCCGTGAACGGCAGCGTGCCGAGCAGGAGGCGCTCCTCGGCGGTCAGCGCGCTGTTGTCCTCCAGGGCGTCGGCGACGCTGTCCTCGATGTCGATGAGGTCGGCGTGCTGCGACTCCAGCTCGTCCACGCGCGACTGGAGGGCGGCGCCGCGCTTGGCGGCGTCGATGCGCTCGCGGTCGTGGCGCTCGGCCTCCTCCTGCAGGGCGGCGGCCTCGGGGTGGGCGACCGAGACGTTCGCGAGCTGCTCGGCGAGCTCGGCCACCCGTGCCGCGTGGGACGCGACGTCGATGGCCTCCCACTCGATCGCGCGGATCGCGCCGAGGGCCTCGCTGCGGCGGCGGGCGTCGCCGTGCTCGGCCTCCGCGCGGTCGGATTCGGCTCGGGCCTCCGCCAGTTCGGTCTCCAGGGCGGCGATGCGGGACGCGAGCTCGTGGATGCGCGGGGTGTTGTCGAGGCCGATCCAGGAGGCGGTGCGGCGGTCGTCCTTCACGACGCGGCCGCGTGCGGCCGAGCGCATGCCGGAGCGGGTGACGGCGCCGGAGACGCCGGCGGGTCGCGGCGCGTCCAGCTCGTCGGGCGACTCGACGCAGAGCACGCTGCGGTCGGCCACGAGTTCGTCGTGCAGCCAGCCCCAGAACGGGCTGGCGTCGTCGAACTGCAGGAGGGCGGGCAGGGTGCGGTCCACCGGGTCGAGCGCGGGTGCGCGTCCAGCGACCGCGGGGACCAGCACGACCCGGCCGCGCATGTCGGCCTCGTTCACGAACCGGCGGACGGCGTCGAAGCTGCGCTCGTCGACGATCAGGTGCGTCGCGACCTCGCCGAGCACGGACTCCACCGCGCGGCTCCAGTCCCGGCGGCCCGCGGCGACCTCGAACAGCTCGCCCGCGTACGGGAGGTCTTCCGGGGACAGCCCTGCGCCCTCGGCGATCCGGCGCCGGCGCTCGTCGGCGTCGGCGGGGACGTTGCTTCGGCGCTGCTCGAACGACCGTTTCTCGGCGTTCGCGGTGGCGATGGCCTTCTTCGCCGCGTCGACGCGGCCGGCCAGCTCGTAGCGGTGCGCCTGCTGGTCGTCGTCGGCGGTGACCGCGGCGAGCCGCGACTCGGCCTCGCGCTGCAGCTCGGCGAGCTGGTCGGCGGACTCCGGCGCGGTCAGGCCCGCCCGGGCGAACAGGGCGTCGGCCGCCGCGCGCTCGCGCGTCTGGGCGGCGAGCACGCGCTCGGCGAACTCGTGCTCGCGGCGGAGAGCCACGGACGGGTCGCCGCCGGCCGCGGCGAGCCGGGCCTGGGCGTCCTGGTGCGCTCGGTGCGCCGCGCGCTCCTGGGTGTCGGCCTCGCGGCGCCGCGCCTCCTGCTCGCGCTTGCGGTCGCGGACCTCGTCCACCCGGCCGGACACCCAGTCACGGATGCGCTCGGCCAGCCAGACCCGCAGGCGCGGGTCCGTCTCGCCGTCGGCGGGGGAGAGGAGCCGGCGCTTGCCGGTCGCGTCCTCCGCGGCAGCCGCGTACTGCTCGGCGCGGGCGGGGACGTCGGCCAGCACCTCCAGCTTGCGGCGCGTGGTCTCGAACACGTCGTAGAGCGCCGACGCCTCGCGGTAGCTGCTGAGCGTGGTCTCCCAGCGGGACAGCGCGCGCGGCTCGGTGAGCACGAAGCTCTTGAACAGCTCGTCGATGGAGAAGACGCCCTTGGACGCCTGCGCGCGGCGCAGCAGGGTGAGCGCCTTGAGCTGCGACTCGTCGCTGCCGCCGATGCCGAGCTCCTCGCACAGCCGCACGCGCAGCTCGGGCTGCGAGGAGGTGACCAGGTCGCGCTCCGGGTGCACCAGCCGGGCGAGGGAGGCGCGGGTGAGCGGCGACGAGCTGCCGGGCTCCTGCACCAGCTCGTTGAGCCGGCCGAGCGGGAACTCGCCGTGGGCGAGCAGGTACACGGTCGAGCTGGTGACCTCGTCCTGCGTGGAGGTCTCCGGCCCGATCCAGGCGAGGCGCGCTGCGGTGATGGTCTCGCCGAGCTCGGTGCGCCACGTGACGGCGGCGCCGCTCGGGAACGCCGTGCCGAGCGGGCGGAGGAAGTGGGTCGTGGTGGTGTCCGAGCCGGCGTCCTTCACCTCGTCGGTCTTGCCGCGGGCGTAGCTGTAGACGGTGCGCTCGGAGCGCTGCCGGGAGTCGTCCCGCGCCGCGCGGTTGAACTCCTGCGGGTTCGGCATGATGACGGCCGACATCGCGTCGAGCACGGTCGACTTGCCGCGCCCGGTCGGGCCGAGGATGGCGATGCCGCCGCGGCCCACGGGCATGCGGTGCAAGCCCTCGTAGCTTCCCCAGTTGAGGAGCTGGACGAGCTCGATGCGGAACTGGCCGCGGCGCAGCAGGCCTTCGTCTGCGGGCAGGTCGGTCACTCGGCGTCCTCCTCGGCGGCGGTGGCGGTCTCGCTGGGCGCCCCTGCGCCCTCCAGGAACATCCGCTCCAGGTGGAGCAGCTCGGCGGTCCCGATCAACGGCACGACGGCAGGCGAGACCAGGAAGAGGTCGGGGTCGTCCGGGGCGGGCGTCAGCAGCTCCAGCCGGTCGAGGGCGGCGATCGCCGCGCGGATGCGGCGGTCCACGCGCACCTCGTCGTGGGCGGAGTCGCCCTGGAACCGGCCGAGGAACTCCGCGATGTGGTCGCGGCTGACGGTGACCGGCTCGTCCTGCGCGTCGGTGTACGCGTGCTCCTGCCGCAGCAGCACGAGCAGCAGCGAGGCGTCGCGGGACAGCGGCTTCTCGCGCCGCAGCAGCACCGGGACGCCGTCCTCGCCGTTCTGCCGCTTGAAGGCGACCTCGTGCTCGCGGTCGAGGTGCAGGGTCAGGAACAGCTCGTCGAGCCGTGCGCGGATGTCGTCCTCGTGATCGAGGAGGCCGCGCCAGGCGTCCGGCTGCTTGGCGCGGGTGATGAACCGGCTCGTCAGCAGAGTGACGAGGGCCGTGCGGGCCTCGCGCGGGAGGGCGTCGGAGGGGTGGTCGCCGAAGGCGTCGGCGCCGGTGCCGTCCTCGACCCCTTCACTGCTCATCTGGTCCTGTTCGAGAGTGTCCGTCATCGGTCCTCCGCCTCCGTCTCGAGCGCGTCCCGTCCGAAGACGAGCAGCGGCATGGTCACTTCCCGGTCGCCGTCCGCCAGCTTCAGCGGCACGGTCTGGACGCCCTCGGCCACGGCGTCGTGCTCGGCGCCGAGCTCGATGAGGCTGACGGCCAGTCCGAGCCGGCGGAACTCCGGCGGAGTCTCGGCGTAGACGTCGGCGCCGGTCACGGTCTCCGCACGTGAGAGCAGCGAGTCGATCGTCTCCCGCACCGCTGCCGCGCTGGTCCCCACCGCGAGCCGGAGCGCCTCGCGCTCGTGGTCGGGCAGCGGGTCGTCGTTCTCGGTGATCGTCACGCCGACCTGGGGGCGGCCGCGGTCGCGCCAGAGCTGCGTCTGGGTCACGTCCACGAGATCCCAGCCGCCGATGCCGAGCACATCGCCGTCGACCAGCACAGGTCCCGGCCGACGCTCCGTCCACAGCGCCCCGGCGTCGAGCGCGCGGGCCGCGAGCGAGAGCAGCCGGGCGTGCCGGTCGGACCCGCTGCGGCTGAGGAACCGGCGCAGCGAGGAGGTCCAGCGCACGTAGGTCTCCTGGACCGTCTGCTCCTCAGCCAGGAGCGAGGTGATCAGGGTCTCGAGCTGGGCGCGCTGCCGCTCGGTCAGCTCGGTGTTGGGACGGGACAGCACACGGTCGATGTCGGCGCGCATCCCGTCGAGCTGGCGCGAGGACAGCATCCCCGCGAATCCGCGGTAGGCGCGGCCCTCCGGCGTCTGCTCCAGCAGGTCGTTGTCGCGCAGGAACCGGTCGACGAGCGCGCCCTTGCCGACGTGCTGGGAGGAGGCGGCGCGCGCGACCTCGCGGTGGCGCTGCTCGACCATCGCGCCGAGCTGGCGGAAGTCCTCCGGCAGCGTCGCGGTGAGCCGGAGCACCTCGCGGAGCTGGCGGGCGACCGTCTCGGGGGAGGCCGCGACCGCCCCGTCGCGCGCGATGGCGTCGCGTCGCGCCTGCAACTCGGCGATCTCCCGGTCGAGGCGTTCGAGCTGGGACTCCGCGGTGGGGTCGGTGAGCGCGGCGAGGTGGTGGACGGCGTGCGCGATGCTCGCGAAGCGCGCCTCCGACACCGCGCTGTCCGGCTCGGCCAGCTCGCGGACGATCCGCAGCGCCTGGAGGGCGTACTGCGAGAGCCGGTAGCGCGCGCGGCCCTCGCCGGCCCCGGCGCGGGTGCGGACCAGCCAGCGGCTGTCGACCCAGCTCCGGCAGTACTCGACCGGCGAAGTGCGTGAGGACTCGGCGTCGGCCGGAGCCTCAGCCTCCGGCTCGCTGTCGTCGCGGTCGTCGTCCAGCGCGTCGAGCGCCTCGGCGACCTTCTGGTGGAACCAGTCGGCGGAGACGGTGCCGTCGGCGTACTCGAGGTGGCGCGAGAACAGCGGCAGGACCCAGCGGCCGTTGTAGCTGCGCAGCAGCGCCCAGGTGGGGTGCTCCTCCCAGACCGCTGCGACGCGCGCGGCGTCGAGAGCCTCGTCCATCATCCTCCGGTGCAGACAAAAATCGGCCCGGACCTGGGGATTTCTCCTCAAGTCCGGGCCAGTTGGTTGCGGGGGCAGGATTTGAACCTACGACCTCTGGGTTATGAGCCCAGCGAGCTACCGAGCTGCTCCACCCCGCGGCACAAGGAAAAACTTATCACGAGCTCGCGGCAGTGCGAAATCGGCTGCAGGCCCGGGCGAGTCCGGTCACGTAGACCGGTCGTCCCAGTAGAGTTCTGCCAGGACCCGGAGGACGGCGAATGGCGAACCCTGCTCAGAAGTACCGCGTGTGTGTGATCGAGGACGATCCGGACGTCGCCTTCTACATGAAGACGGTGCTCGAGAAGCGTGCGGACGCGCAGGTCGTCGCCGTCACGGACCCGTCCATCGCCCTCGACACCATCGCGGCGTTCGACCCCGATGTCGTCATCACCGACATCGAGATGCCCGGAATCTCCGGCATCGACCTCCTGCGCGAGCTGCGCGGCCGCCACCCGGGGATGCCCGTCGTGGTGATGACCGCGCACGTCTCCGTCGACTACGCCGTCTCCGCGCTGCGCGCCCAGGCCGACGAGTTCCTCACCAAGCCGATCGCCTCCTCCGAGCTGGTCGCGATCGTCGGACGGCTCGCGGAGGAGGGCCGCGCCAAGCGTGCCGCCAGCCAGCAGCAGGTGGTCCTCGCGATCGGCGCGCACCCGGACGACGTCGAGATCGGCGTCGGCGGCATCCTCTCCGCGCACCGCGACGCCGGCAACCAGGTCGTCATCCTCACCCTCTCCCGCGGAGCCCGCGGCGGCGACGCCGACGACCGCCAGCACGAGTCGCTCGCGGCGGCCGAGCTGCTCGGCGCACGGCTGTTCCTGGAGGACCTGGAGGACACCCGGATCTCGGCGGCCGACCCCACCGTGACCATCATCGAGCGCGTCGTCGCCGAGGTGAAGCCGGACATCGTCTACACGCACTCCGCGCACGACCGCCACCAGGACCACCGTGCCGTGCACGCCGCTGTGAGCGTCGCGACGCGCGACGTGCGCACGGTGTGCTGCTTCCAGAGCCCGTCGGCCACCATCGACTTCCGGCCGACCCGCTTCGTGCCGATCGACGGGTTCACGGAGGCCAAGCTGCGGCTCATCGACTGCTTCCGCTCGCAGGCCGAGCAGCGCGCGTACCTGGAGCACGACTTCGTGCTCGCCACGGCGCGGTACTGGTCGCGGTTCGGCGGCGGGACGAGCTGCGAGCCGCTGGAGGTGATGCGCGACACCGCCGACATCTCGGTGCCGGCTTCGAGCATCCACACCGACGCCCGGATCAGAAGGACCCAGGAATGACCCAGAGCACCACCCGCGTCCTCGTCACCGGAGCCGGGGGACCGGCCGGGATCGCCGTGATCCGCTCGCTGCTCAAGCGCGCGGACGTGGAGGTGCTCGCCGCGGACATGGACGGCTGGGCGAGCGGGCTGTACCTCGTGCCGGAGCAGGCCCGCCGGATCGTGCCGCCGGGGAAGTCGCCGCGGTTCGTGGACGACGTGATCGCGCTGTGCGCCGCCGACGATGTGGACGTGCTGTTCTCGACCGTGGACGTCGAGCTGCCGGGGCTCGCCGCGCGGAGGGACGAGCTGGCCGCCGTCGGCACGTCGCTCGCCGCCCCGAGCCACGAGACGCTCGTGACCTGCCTCGACAAGTACCGGCTCGCGCAGGCCGTCGACGGCCACGCGCGCCTCCCGGAGACCCGGCTGCTCGACCGCGACGGCGTCGGTGCGGAGTGGGTCTTCCCGGTCATCGTCAAGCCGCGCAGCGGCGCAGGCTCGCGCGGCGTCCGGCTGATCGCCGACCGTGCGGCGCTGGAGGCGCTGGGCGAGGACCGCAGCATCATCATCCAGGAGAACCTCCCCGGCGAGGAGTTCTCGGTCGACGTGCTCGCCGGCCTCGACGGCAGCGTCATCGCCGCCGTCCCGCGCTCCAGGGAGCGGGTCGACTCCGGAGTGTCGATCGCCGGCCGCACGGTGCGCAGGGCCGAGCTGTCGGAGACCGCTGCGGACGTCGCGCGCGCCATCGGCCTGACCGGGGTCGCCAACGTGCAGCTCCGCTACAGCAGCGACGGCGTCCCCGCCCTGCTGGAGGTCAACCCGCGCTTTCCCGGGGCAATGCCGCTGACGATCGCCGCGGGCGTCGACATGCCCTCGCTGCTGCTGGACCTGGTGCTCGGCCGTCCCGCCCCGTCCGCCGTGGACTTCGCCGAGCTCGCCAACGTGCGCTTCCTGGAGGACGTCTTCCTCGACCCGCGAGACGTGCTCGTGTCCGAGAACGCCGCCCACGCCGAAGGGCCGGAGGAGTGACCGGACTGACGGTGCTGCTGCAGGGCGACTACCACGTGCACTCGACCTTCTCCGACGACGCCCGCAGCACGCTCGCCGAGAACATCGCGGCGGCGCACTCGGCCGGGCTGCGGACCATGCGGCTGACCGACCACGTGCGCGCCTCCACCGCCTGGGTACCGGAGTTCGTCGCCGCGGTCGCGGCCGAGCCGGTGCCCGACGGCCTCACCGTGCTCACCGGCGTGGAGGCGAAACTCCTCGACGTGACGGGCGCCGTCGACACCCCCGCCGACCTCGTGGTCGGTCCGGGCGGCGTGGACGCCGTCGTCATCGGCGACCACCAGTTTCCCGGGACCGACGGCCCGTGGTCGCCCGACGCCACCAGGGAGCGGCTCGCGGCCGGTCTCTCGGCGGACGACGCCCTCGACCTGCTGATCGAGGCGAGCATCCGCGCGATGGAGCGCACGCCGCACGCGCAGCTCGCGCACTGGTTCTCGATCCTGCCGAAGGTCGGACTCGCCGAGGAGCAGCTCGGCGCCTCCCGGCTGGCCGCCTGGGCCGCCGCGGCAGCAGCGACCGGCACGATCGTGGAGGTCAACGAGAAGTGGGCCTGCCCCGGCCCCGACGCCGTGCGCGCGCTGCGTGCCGCCGGTGCGCGTATCGTTGCCTCCACCGACAGTCATGACGCCGCCGACGTGGGCCGCTACGACCGTGTGGCGGCCGTGCTCGACGCCGTCGAACCGGAGGAGCACGCATGAGCCCCGTCGACCTGACCCGCGTCCAGCGCGAGGAGCTGCAGCGCGAGCTCGACAGCAACCGGCGCTGGGAGCTGCGCCTGCCGATCTACGGCGGGGTCGCTCTCCTGTTCATCGCCGTGATCGTCGTCGTGAGGCTGGTGTTCTTCTCGTGACCGTCAAGAGAGTCGTGATCGCAGACGACGACGCCGACATCCGTGGGCTCATGGTCATCGCCGCCAACCGCGCAGGGGTGGAGATCGTGGCCGCCGTCGACAACGGCCAGTCGGCGCTCGACGCGGTGAACGCCGGCGGCATCGACCTGGCGGTGCTCGACATCTCGATGCCCGGGCTCAACGGCGTGGAGGTCGCCGAGGCGATCCGCGGCGGCGAGCTGACCAAGAGCACGCTCATCCTCATGGTGTCGGCCTCCGTGCAGCTCCTCACCGACCACGGCATCGTCGCCGACCGCTCGGACAGCTTCATCATCAAGCCCTTCAGCCCGCGGGTGCTCTCGGAGCGCATCCGCTCGATGCTCGGACTGGGAGAACCCGCATGACGGTCGACCGCTGGCTCAGCCGCATCCCGCTCGAATCGCCCTCCGTCTTCGTGAAGCTCGTGCCGACCCTGGTCGGCTACATCATCGCGCTGGGCCTGTCGCTCATCCCCGGGGTGGTGAGCGCGCACATCCCGCTCTTCGTCGCAGGCTCGGTCGCCGTGATGATCGGCGCGTTCCTGCTGGCGATACTGGTGCCGTGGACGCGGATCGACGCACACTGGAACGTCGTCGTGCCGCTGGTGGCGATGCTCTCGATCGGCCTGATGCGGATCGGCACCGGGGGCAGCACGTCCTCCATCGGCGTCATCCTGCTGCTGCCGTTCGTCTGGATCGCGACAGAGGACGGCCGGCGCAACATCGTCATCGCCGCGGTCGGGATCTTCCTCGTGCTGATCGGCCCGATCCTGGTCGATGTGGGCTCGACGAGCCCCGCCGACCTGATCCGCGCCTTCTTCTCTCCCGTGATCTACGCGATCGTGGCCGCGGTGGTCAACGAGATCGCCCACCGCTCGCGGAGGCAGCTGCAGGCGACCCGCGCCGCCGCGGAGCAACGCGAGGAACTGCTCGCGCAGGCCGTGCGCACGCAGGACGAGCTGGTGCTCAACGAGGCCAGGCTGAAGACCGCCAACCGGCTCATCCAGAGCATCTGGAACGCCGTGACGGAGCAGTCCGTGATCGGCACCGACCTCGACGGCGTGATCGACGTCTGGAACCCGGGCGCCGAGAAGATGCTCGGGCTGACCGAGAAGCAGGTCCTCGGCGCCGACCGCAAGGTCATCGAGTTCCACCTCGTGAGCGAGCTGGAGGAGCGGCTGCGCGACATGGACGCGCGCTTCACGACGGTGTCGGGGATGGACGACTTCTCCGCGCTCGTCGACACGGTGCGCGCGGGCTACGCCGACGTGCGCGACTGGACCTATGTGCGCGCCGACGGCAAGCAGGTGCCCGTGCAGGTCGCCGCGACGCCCCGCCTGGACGAGAACGGCCACCGCGTCGGCTTCATCTTCGTCGCCACCGACATGACGCAGGCGCGGGAGTTCGCCCGTCTCAAGGACGAGTTCGTCGGCCTCATCTCGCACGAGCTGCGGACGCCGCTCAGCTCGATCCTCGGCTACCTGGAGCTGATGCGCGACGACGACGAGTCCCCGCTGTCGACCGAGCAGCTCCAGTACCTGGGCGTCGCCGAGCGCAACGCGCACCGGCTGCTGCGGCTGGTCGGCGACCTGCTGTTCACCGCGCAGGTGGAGTCCGGCCGGTTCCCGATCGACATCAAGGACGCGGAGCTGCGCTCGGTCGTCGCCGCCTCCGTCGAGTCGGCGACCCCGGTCGCCGCGACCGCGGGCGTCGAGCTGGTCTGCGACGTGCCGGACGAGTCGGTGGAGGTGCGCGGCGACACCGTGCGCCTCGGCCAGGCCGTCGACAACCTCGTCTCCAACGCGATGAAGTTCACGCAGGCCGGCGGCACGGTCACGGTCTCGCTGCACCGCGAGGGCGACGAGGCGGTGGTGGCCGTGACGGACACCGGCATCGGCATCCCGGCGGTCGAGCTCAGCCAGCTCTCGCAGCGGTTCTTCCGCGCCTCCACCGCGACGCGCAACGCGGTCCCCGGCGTCGGACTCGGACTGACGATCACCAAGGCCATCGTCACCGCGCACGGCGGCCGGCTCGACATCGCGAGCGAGGAGGGCGTCGGCACCTCGATCAGCGTCCGGCTCCCGATCGAGACGCCGCGCCCGGTCGCGGAGGCGGTGCCCGGCGCGGAGGCCCGGCCGTGACCGCCGTCGGCGTCGCGGTCGCGCAGTTCACACCCGGCGACGACCGGGTGCACAACCGGGACGTGGCGGCGGCGCTGATCGCCGTCGCGGCCGCGCGCGGCGCACGCCTCGTCGTGCTGCCGGAGTACTCGTCCTACTTCACCGACCCGCTCGGGCCGTCCTTCGCCCGCAACGCCGAGCCGCTCGACGGCGAGTTCGTCCAGTCGCTCCAGGCCTCGGCGCGGGACCACGACGTGTACGTGATCGCCGGGCTCGTCGAGCAGACCGGCGTGCACGACAAGTTCGCCAACACGCTCGTCGCGGTCGGCCCGACCGGCGAGCGGCTCGCCGTCTACCGCAAGCAGCACCTGTACGACGCGTTCGGCTCCACGGAGTCCGACTGGGTGGTGCCGGGCGACCTCGCCCTGCCCGAGGTGTTCGAGGTGGACGGCCTCCGGATCGGGATGCAGACCTGCTACGACCTGCGCTTCCCCGAGGTGACGCGCCGGCTGGCGGACGCGGGCGCCGAGCTGGTCGCCGTGCCCGCCGAATGGGTGCGCGGACCGCTCAAGGAGCAGCACTGGTCGACGCTGCTCGCCGCGCGCGCGATCGAGAACACCCTGTACGTCGCGGCGGCCGACCACACCCCGCCGATCGGTGTCGGCTCCAGCGCGATCATCGACCCGATGGGCGTCGTGCTCGCCGGGCTGGGGGAGACCTCGGGCGTCGCCGTCGCGGAGGCGTCGGCCGAGCGCGTGCAGGAGGTGCGTCGGAGGAATCCGGCGCTCGCTCTGCGGCGTTACCGGGTGGAGCCGATCGACTGAGCGCCCTCGGCGCCGGCCCGTGCGCCGATCAGCCGCCCAGCGTGGCCAGGCGGGCCGCGGCCTCCTCGAGCACCTCGACGCGCTTGCAGAACGCGAACCGCACCAGCGAGGCCGTCCGTCGTGCGTAGTCGTCGCGGCAGAAGGCGGACAGCGGCACGGCGACCACCCCGGCGAGCTCGGGCAGCCGACGGCAGAACTCGACGGCGTCGTGGTAGCCGAGCGGCGCCGCGTCCGCGACGACGAAGTAGGTGCCGTCGCTGCGGTTCACGTCGAACCCTGCCGTCCGCAGCCCCGCCGACAGGACGTCGCGCTTGTGCGCGAGCGCAGCGGCGATCCCGGTGAAGAACTCGTCGGGGAGCGCGAGGCCGGCGGCCATCGCCGGCTGGAACGGCGCGCCGTTCACGTAAGTGAGGAACTGCTTCACCGCCAGGACGGCCGTCACCAGCTCGGCGGGCGCGGTCAGCCAGCCGACCTTCCAGCCGGTCGTGTTGAAGGTCTTGCCGCCGGAGGAGATGGTGACGGTCCGCTCCCAGCCGCCGGGCAGCGTCGCGATCGGGATGTGCTGCGGCCCGAAGGTGAGGTGCTCGTAGACCTCGTCCGTGACGATGATCGCGTCGTGCCGGTGGGCGAGCTCGACGATCGTCGTCAGGGTCTCCCGGTCGAAGACCGCTCCGGTGGGATTGTGCGGCGTGTTGACCAGGATGACCCTGGTGCGGTCGGTCACCGTGTCGCGCAGCCGGTCGAGGTCCGGCCTGAACGCGGGCGGCTCCAGCGGGACGGTGCGGTGCACCCCGCCCGCGAGGGAGATCACGGCGCCGTACTCGTCGTAGAACGGCTCGAACGTGACGACCTCGTCGCCCGGCTCGAGCAGCGCGAGCAGCGTCGCGGCGATGCCCTCCGTCGCGCCGGCGGTGACCAGCACCTCCCGGTCGGGATCGACCTCCAGCCCGTAGAAGCGCCGCTGGTGAGCGGCGACGGCGTGCCGCAGCTCCGGGATGCCGATGCCGGGCGGGTACTGGTTCGCGCCGCCCCGGATCGCGTCGACGGCGGCGTCGAGCACGACGGCGGGGCCGTCCTCGTCGGGGAATCCCTGCCCGAGGTTGATCGCGCCGCTGCGCACCGCGAGGGCGCTCATCTCGGCGAAGATCGTCGGGCGGACCACGCCGTCCGCGCCCAGCAGTCCCGCGCCGCGCGCGGCGGCCCTCCATGCGCCGGAAACCGTCATGGATCCAACCTAGGGCCTCGCTCCCATCGCATCCATTCGTTACGTTGGGGGGAGTCATCGGGAGGCGGAAGGTCGCCCACAGGACCCGCAAATAGAACGCTCAGGTTGGCATCCCAAGCTGTCTAGTGCTTGGAAGGAGCACCACACCATGACCGACACCCCGATCACCCCGGAGCCCGCGAAGCCCCAGAACGACGCCGACGCCGACGCGGTCGTGGATGCCGGCGCGGCTCGCCCTGCCGAGACCCCCGCTGCGGCCCCGGCCCCGGCCGCCGAGCAGCCTGCGGCCCCGGCCGCCGAGCAGCCCGCCGCCCAGCAGCCCGCCGCCCCGGCAGCGGACCACGGCTGGACCGCTCCGGCCGCCGCCCAGCCTGCGGCGCAGCAGCCGACGGCCGAGCAGCCGACCGCGCAGCAGCCCACAGTGGAGCAGCCGACGGCGCAGCAGCCCGCGGCGCAGCAGCCGACCGCGCCCCAGGGTCCCATCCCCGTCGCGAACCACACGCAGCCGACCCAGCCGGTCGCTCCCCAGCAGCCGTACGGCCAGCCGGTCGGCGCGCAGCAGCACCAGCCGCAGCCGCAGCCCAACTACGGCAACGGCTCGTTCGGCCAGCCCGCCTACGCGCAGGCCCCCTACGCCCAGCAGCCCGGCGCCCAGCAGCCCGGTGCTCAGCAGCCCTACGCCACCGCGCCGGGCACCGGTGAGAAGGCGCCCCGCAAGCGCAACACCGGCCTCATCATCGCCACGCTCGCCATCGGCGCGCTGATCGGCGGCATCGCCGGCGCCGGCGCCGGGATCGGCCTGTACTCGGCCACCGGCAGCAACGCGACGATCAAGACGGTCTCCGGCCCGCAGAACATCACCGTCAACGACACCAACAACGCCACCACCGTGACCGCGGTGGCCGCCAAGGCGTCGCCGAGCGTCGTCACCATCTCCGTCAGCGCCTCCAGCGAGGGCGGCACCGGCTCCGGAATCGTGCTCAGCTCGGACGGCTACATCCTCACCAACACGCACGTCGTCACCCTCGACGGCGCCGCGTCCAACGTGAGCATCAGCGTCACCGACAACAACGGCAAGATCTACACCGCCAAGATCGTCGGCACCGACCCGACCACCGACCTCGCGGTCATCAAGCTCGACGGCGCCAGCGGGATGACCCCGATGAACTGGGCCGACTCCAGCAAGCTGAACGTGGGCGACACCACGGTCGCGATCGGCGCCCCGCTCGGGCTCTCCGGGACCGTCACCGACGGCATCGTGAGCGCGCTGAACCGGTCGATCAGCATCGCGTCCTCGGCGGCGCCGAAGTCCAGCGACGGCTCCGGCAGTGGAGGCAGCGGCAACGGAAGCACGCAGAACCCGTTCAACTTCGACTTCCCGAACCAGGGCGGCGGCTCGTCGCAGAGCGGAACCCAGGGCACGATCTCACTCCCGGTCATCCAGACGGACGCGTCGATCAACCCCGGCAACTCGGGCGGCGCGCTGCTCAACAGCAAGGGCGAGCTGATCGGCATCAACGTCGCCATCGCGAGCGCCAGCGGCAGCAGCTCCTCCGGCACCCAGTCGGGCAGCATCGGCGTCGGCTTCTCGATCCCGTCGAACCTGGCGAAGCGGATCTCCGACGAGCTGATCAAGAACGGCTCGGCGACCCACGGCCTCCTGGGAGCCTCGGTCGGCGACGCCAGCGCGGACAGCAAGGCGACCACCGTCGGCGCGTCGATCAAGTCGGTCACCTCCGGCGGCGCGGCGGCGAGCGCGGGCCTGCAGGCCGGCGACATCGTGGTCAACTTCAACGGCCTCCCGATCACCGACGCGACCGACCTGACCGCTCAGGTGCGGGCGCTCCCGGCCGGCGCCAAGGCCGACGTCACCTACATCAGGGGCGGCCAGTCCAAGACCACTTCGGTGACCCTGGGCTCGCTCCCGGCGAACTGACCCGGACCCCCTCGGAAGGCCGTCCCGCGATGCGGGGCGGCCTTCCGTCGTGCTGCCGTCAGACGGGCCGCCCAGGCGCCGGCTGATAAGCTCGGCGCGACCCGAACGACGAATGGATCAGATGCCGGACGACAACGTGAACACCCTCCCGGGTGTGTCCTACGTGATGCCCGTCCTCAACGAGGCGACCCACGTCCGGGCGGCGGTCGACAGCCTGCTGGCGCAGGATTACGCCGGTCCGTTCGAGGTCACCATCGCCCTCGGGCCCAGCATCGACGGCACCACGGAGCTGGTCGCGGAGCTCGCCTCCGTCGACTCCCGGATCCGGGTCGTCGACAACGAGGTGGGGTCCACCCCTGCCGGCCTGAACCTGGCCATCCGCTCCTCGCAGTACCCGGTCGTCATCCGCGTCGACGCGCACAGCGTCCTGCCTCCGGACTACGCCCGCGTCGCGGTGGAGGCCATCCAGGAGACCGGCGCCGACAACGTCGGCGGCCTCATGGACGCCCAGGGCACGACGTCGTTCGAGCGCGCGGTCGCCCGCGCATACGGCAGCCGGATCGGGCTCGGCGGCACCAAGCTGCACGTCGGCGGCGCGGCCGGCCCCGCCGAGACGGTCTACCTCGGAGTGTTCCGTCGTGACCGGCTCCTGGAGGTCGGCCTCTTCGACGAGGAGATCAAGCGCGGCCAGGACTGGGAGCTCAACCGGCGCATCCGGCAGGCGGGAGGGACCGTCTGGTTCACCCCGCGCCTGCGTGTGGTCTACCGGCCGCGCCCCAACCTGTACCGGCTCGCCCGGCAGTTCTTCTCGACCGGCATCTGGCGCGGCGAGCTCGCCCGGCGCTTCCCGGCCTCGAACGGCGTGCGCTACTTCGCTCCGCCGGTGATGGTGCTCGGCGTCGCGCTCGGCGTGCTGCTCGGCCTCGGCGGCGTGCTGCAGGCGCTGCTCGGCGCTACCCCGTGGCTGCTCTGGGCGTTCGCGGTCCCCGTGGTCTACCTGGTCATCGTGGTGGCGTCCGCGTTCGTCTGGGGGCGTCGCGACGGCTTTTCGTCGTTCCTCTGGTTTCTCGTAGTCTTGCCGTGCATCCATTTCAGCTGGGGCATCGGGTTCATCCTCGGATACCTGTCGCTCACGCGGAACATCACGGCACACACCGGAAGGTAGGCATGACAGCAGCGGGACCGGCAGCGCACGGAGCGCGGCCAACGTCGATCGCCGAGCTCAAGGCGGTGGCGCAGCCTCCGGAGGTGCGCGGGCGTCGCAACGCCGAGCACTGGACGGCGTCGCTGTACCTGCGCAACCTGTCGCCGTACCTCACCTGGTTCCTGCTCAAGACCTCCATCTCGGCCAACGGCGTGACCGGGCTGATGATCCTGACCGGCTGGGCGACCGCGGCCAGCCTCCTCATCCCGGGGATCGGCGGCGCCGCGCTGGCGCTCGTCCTCGGCCAGCTGCAGATGCTGGTGGACTGCTGCGACGGCGAGGTGGCGCGCTGGCGCAACACATCGTCCCCGGCCGGGATGTTCCTCGACAACGTCGGCCACTACACGACCGAGACCCTGATCGCGATCGCGCTCGGCGTCCGTGCCGCCGGCTTCCCGTTCGAGACGCCGCAGGACTTCCTCTGGACGAACCTCGGCACTCTGCTCGCCCTCATCATCGTGCTCAACAAGGCGCTCAACGACATGGTGCGCGTCGCGCGGGCCAGCGCGGGCCTGCCGAAGCTGGCCGACACGGAGGCCGCCTACGCGCCGACGCACGGCGTCGTCGCCACGCTGCGCAAGGCCGCCAAGTTCCTCCCGTTCCACCGGATGTACCACTCGGTGGAACTGACCATCCTGATCTTCGTCTTCTCGATCGTCGGGCTGTTCATCGGCTCGCCGCTCGCCGACCGCGTCCTGCTGGTGATCCTGGTTCCGCTGGCGCTGCTGGCGGCGATCGGGCACTTCGTGGCGATCATGTCCTCGAAGCGGGTCCGTGGCTGACCCCACGGTCGGCGTCGTCGTGCTCACGCAGGGCACGCGACCGGACGACCTGCTGCGCGGCGTGCGGTCCGTCCTCGCCCAGGAGGGCGTGACCACCGACATCGTCGTGGTCGGCAACGGCTGGGACCCCGCGACGTCGGACCCGCCGCTGCCGCCCGGGGTCGCGACGCTGGCGCTGCCGGAGAACCTCGGCATCCCGGCCGGGCGCAACCAGGGAGTTCCGCGCGTGGCGGGGGAGTACCTGCTGTTCCTCGACGACGACGCCGACATCCCGTCGCCCGGCTTCCTGCGCGACGCGGTCGGACTGCTGCGGCGCGACCCCGGCATCGGGATGATCCAGCCCCGGCTGCGGGCGCGCGACGGCAAGCCGTCTCCGCGCCGGTGGATCCCGCGGATCCGCAAGGGCGACCCGGAGCAGTCGTCCGCCGTGTTCTCGGTGCTGGAGGCCGTGATCGTGCTCCCGCGCGACGTGTTCGAGCGCGCGGGCGGCTGGGCCGACCCGTTCTTCTACGCCCACGAGGGCATCGAGCTCTCCTGGCGGGTCTGGGACCAGGGCAAGCGCGTCTGGTACGCGGGCGACCTGGTCGCCGAGCACCCGGCCGTCTCGCCCACCCGGCACTCGTACTACTACCGGCTGAACGCCCGCAACCGCGTGTGGCTGGCCCGTCGCAACCTGCCGGCGGTGCTGGTCCCGCTCTACGTGGGCTCGTGGACGGGAATCCAACTCCTGCGCTGGTTCCGGAAGCCGGACGTCCTGCGCGCGTGGTTCGGCGGCTGGCGCGAGGGCTGGAGCGCCGACCCGGGCGAGCGCCGGCCCATCCGCTGGAGCACGGTGCTGCGGATGACCGCCGCGGGGCGCCCGCCGATCGTCTAGCGCTCGGGTGGCGCGTCGGCGGCCTCGATGGCGGCCTGGCCCTCCGCGGTCGTCAGTGAGGAAGCGTCCTCGCCCTTCGTGCCGCGGCGCAGCGCACGCGCCGGGATGGCGCCGCGCAGCACCGACCCCGCCTGCACCACGCGGCGTCCGGTGTTCGCCCCGAAGCGACGCACGGCCCCCGGGCCTTCCGCGGGCGTCAGCGCCGCCGGGATGACGAGCGGCGCCGCCCCGAAAGCCAGCCGGGAGTTTGTCACGACGCGCCGGCCCAGGATATGGTTGCCGGTCCCGCCGACGACAGCGCCGATGCCGAACGGGATCGCCCTGGCGACGATCGACGCCCCGCCACGCACCGCGAACTGCCGGATGAAGACGGTCCGCAGCCGGTCCACGAGCGGCCCGACGACCATCGACGGAAGCGTGGTCGTGACGAGTTCGCCCCAGTACGCCGTGCGGGTCACCCCGGTGCCGGCCACCTGCCCGGCGAGCTGGCGCACCAGGTCCGAGCCCTCGCGGCCGAGCATCATGGTCAGGACGAGCGCGCGCGCACGCGTGGGATCCTCCACCGCGATGCCGTGCAGCTCGCTGAGGGATTGCGCGTACAGCGCGGTGGCCTCCAGGAACGCTGCGGTCTCCAGCCCGGAGAGCGCCAGCGTCACGCCTGTGCCGATCGCGGGGATGACCGCTGTGGCGCCGACCGCCGCGCCACCGGTGGTGACCGCCGCGAGATACCGCCGTTCGAGGATGGCGGCGAGCTCGCCGGCTGTCGCATCCGGGAATCGCCGCCGCAGGCCGCGCAGGTGCGCGAGGACCACGGGGCGCTGAATGCCGAGGAACCGGTCGAGGGTGTTGTCGACGGCGCGCGGGGTGTCGCCACCGCGGGGCGGACCGCCGGTCGGGGAGACGATGGGCTCGGGTCGCTTGGTCATCCTTACCGAGTGTATGCCTCCTCGTCGACGCGATCAGGCCGGCGACGCGATCCATCCCTCAGCGTCGTCTGTCACGCTCCTGCAGGAACTCGTCCGCGCTCAGGACGTCGAACTCGGCCGGCAGGTCGTCCCGCGACAGTCCTTCGGTCAGGAGTGCGATCTCGGTGCCGAGGACGCTGGCGATGCGCAGCATGGTCACGAGGCTGGGGTTGGCGAGGCCGCGTTCGATCTTGCCGTAGTTGGTGACGTGCATCTGGGCGAGCTCGGCGATGCTCTCCTGGCTGAGTCCGAGGGCGATGCGGGCGTGACGTACCTTGGCTCCGAAGTGGATCGCGGCAGCAGACGTCGTTTGATTCATGCTTCATGCCTATCCGGTTGCGGATTCCCGAACCAGAGTGCTCGCCACCGGGTCATCCGTGCCTGAGGCCAGTAGGGCGGAAAATGCATGCCCGCAGCCGAGGCCGGCCGCGCACACGGCGCGGCCGGCCTCGGCTCAGAAGCTGACCTGCCAGAGGTACTCGTGGCCGTCGGGCGGGAACCAGCGCACGACGAGCAGCGTGTCCCGGGCGGGGTCGTCGCTGCCGCTGACGCTGGCGCGCACGGCCTCGCCGGGCCGGATGGACGACGGCGAGCTCACACGCACGGACGAGCTGCCCGCGATGCTCACGGTGACGCCGCGAAGCTCGTCGGCGCTGGTGTTGACGAGGCGGTAATGGGGCGCGCCGCTGCGATCGACGGTCCAGGGGACGCGATAGGCGCAGCGCTTGTCGCGGAGCGGGGCGAGTGGGTTGCGAAGGTTCCGAACGTGTCTCATGCGCACCAAGTTAATGACCCCCTCCGACGCCCCAACGTCGAAATCGGGTCTACAGACCCCTTCTGGGGATAACTCGCGCGAATTCTTTTCCGTGGAGGACATTCAGCCGGACAGAAACCCGCTCCGACCAGGAGTTTTCTATGTCCCGTAATCCTGGTTGTAGAGGTCGAGCACGTCGTCGATCGGCCCATCCAGCACGAGGCGGCCTTTGTCGAGATAGAGCCCGCGGGCGCAGAACCGGCGCAGGTCCTTCTCGTTGTGCGAGACGAAGAAGAGGGTGCGGCCGCTGGCGAGGAGCTCCTCGATCTTCGCGTAGCACTTCTCCCGGAAGCCCCGGTCGCCGACCGCGAGCACCTCGTCCACCAGCAGCACGGGCTCCTCGAGCTGCGCGATCACGGCGAACGCGATCCGGACCTTCATGCCGCTGGAGAGGTGCTTGTACGGGGTGTCCACGAAGTCGCCGATCTCGGCGAAGTCGATGATCTCCTCGAACCGCGCGTCGATCTGGCCCTTGGTCATCCCGTGCAGCCCGGCTGTGAGGTAGACGTTGTCGCGCACGGTGAGATCGTCCACGAACCCGCCGGTGATCTCGATGAGGGGAGCGACGCCCTCGGTGACCTTCACCGTGCCCTCGTCGGGCAGCAGCACGCCGGCGACGAGCTTCAGCAGGGTCGACTTGCCCTGGCCGTTTCGGCCGACCACGCCGATCGCCTCACCGGGCGCGACGCGGAACGACACGTTCCGCAGCGGCCAGAAGTCGTCGGGGCGGGCCCGGCGCTTGCGCCCGGCGAACAGATCCTTGAACGAGCGACGGGCTCCGCGGTTGCGCTTGAAGCGCACGCCCAGGCCGGTGACGTCGATGACGGCTGACACCTAGATCTCCTTCAGGACGTCGCGCTCGAAGCGCTTGAAAACGAGCCAGCCGACCCCGAGCAGAATGAGCGACATCAGCGCGGCCACGATGACCAGGTACCAGTCCAGCTCCTCCGGGAAGAACGCCGACCGGTAGAGGCTGAAGATGCCCGTGAGCGGGTTGAACGCCGACCAGAAGTGCAGAGAGAAGAGCGTCTCGGTCTGGGTTCCGGGGTGCGCGGCGACGTACGCGGCACAGTGCTTGGCTGCGACGCCGGCGCCGCAGCCGCCCGGGAGGTCGCGGGCGCTGTAGATGATCGGCGACGCATAGAAGAGGAACCGCAGCGCCAGTTTCACGGCGCGCTCCAGGTCGCGGAAGAACACCACGAGCGGCGCGACGATCAGGCCGACGCCCACCGAGAGGATGACCTGGATGAGGATGGCCAGCGGGAAGAGCAGGATGTCGACGTTCACGCGGGCGCCGGTCGCGATCGCGAAGATCGCCAGCACCGGCAGCGACAGCAGGAACTCGATCCCCTTGGCGGTGACGATGCGGTTGACCCAGATCGTGCGGGGGATCATCGTCGAGCGGATCAGCTTCGCCTCGCGGAGGAACGCCCGCGTGTTGTCGGACACCGCGCCGTTGAACCACATCCACGGCAGGAGCGCCGTGAGCAGGAAGACGATGTAGGGGTTCTCACCGACGCTGCGGTGGAAGATCACCGTGAAGACGAACCAGTAGATCGCGCTCATGACGAGCGGGTCGAGGATCGACCACAGGTAGCCCAGAGCGCTGGTCGAGTAGCGCACGCGCAGGTCGCGCACCGTCAGCAGCCACAGCGAGTGGCGGTAGCGGGCGGAGCGCGTCCGCTGCGCTGGGCGCAGATCGGCGGAGGTAGTGGTCACGGGAACCTATCGTATTGATCGCAGGCTGCGTGTTCGCATCACGCGGCCCTTCGACTATACGAAAAGATTCGCGCGCTCCAGGTCCTCCTGGAAGTCGACCTCGACGGCGTACAGGTCGGAGATGTCGACCGGCTCGGCCAGCAGGCGGTCCTGCTCGATCGCGAGCTCGATGCCGCGCTCGAAGTAGTCCTGGTCGGCGACGCGCTGCAGCTGGCGCAGCAGGGCGGCCTTGTCCTTGCCCGAGACGTAGTTGATGCCGACGGCCTCGCCCAGCCCGCCCTTGACGGTCTTGGACAGCTCGTGGATGTAGCCCTCGGGGCCCGTGGTGTACTTGACCTCCTCGTCGGCGACCGACGAGGTGTTGACGGTCACGAAGGTCTGGTCGCGGGCCACCATGGCCGCGCCGCGGACGAGCACGGCCGGGTCGAAGACGACGTCGCCGTTCATCCACAGCACGCCGCCGGGGCCGGAGGCCTGCAGAGCGCGCATCAGGCTCTTGGAGGTGTTCGTCTGGTCGTACTGCTCGTTGTAGACGAACTCGGCGTCGGGGAACGCCTCGATGATGTGCTCGAGCTTGTAGCCGACGACGATCGTCACCGTGACGTCCTTGCCGAACGCGGCGTGGATGTTGTCGAACTGCTGCTGCATGATGGTGCGGCCGTCGTTCAGCTCCGTCAGCGGCTTGGGGAGGCTGCGGCCGAGCCGGCTGCCCATTCCGGCCGCGAGGATCACTACCTGGGTCGTCACAATCTTCTCCTTGAATCCGCGCGAACCCCGTGTGGGTGTGATGCTGCGGGGCTTGGTCGCCCGCCACTCCCGGGATGTCACCGGGAGTTCATTCACGCTTTACGTGTTTCGACACGCCTTCATGCCTGCACCAGAATACCGGGGGCCCTCATCCGGGGGCAGGGGTTGACGTCGGTCGTTGCGCGGTCGTTATGTTCCTCACAGGACTTTCCTAGGCAGTCTGAGAAGCCTGAGCCCGTGACTGCGAGGTCACCCGTCGGGGGGTACGCAAGCGGTTCTGTCTTGGTACGGTTGCGTGGTGAGTTTCGAGCGCGCGCGACCCGGCAGCAGCACCGATCCGGAGTCCGGCGCGCCCGATTCTGTGGGGGACGACGAGGGGGAGCGGATGTCCGAGATCGCGCAGTCAGAGCCGGAGCAGGCGGGCGCCGGCGGCGCGCCCGGCGGCCAAGCGCACACAGCCCAAGACGGCCGCGGCCGCTGCGGCGTCGAGCACGCGCACGCCGACGCCGCGCAAGCGCACCAGCGCCGCGAAGACGACGCAGAAGCCCCGCACGGTGAAGGCGGTCGTCGAGACGGCCCCCGTCGTTCCCGCGCCCGCCGAGCCTGTTGAGCCGTCGCGTCCGGCCCCGGTCGTCGACACGCGGCCGAGCGTCCTGACCGTTCACGGGCTCAGCAAGCGCTACGGCTCGATCGTCGCCGTGGACGGCGTCTCGCTGGACGTCCGCGAGGGCTCCTTCTACGGCATCGTCGGACCGAACGGCGCAGGGAAGACCACGACGCTGTCGATGATCACCGGGCTGCTGCGTCCCGACGAGGGCCGCGTCGTGGTGCACGGCGTCGACGCCTGGACCGAGCCGGTGCGCGCCAAGCACGTCATCGGGGTCCTCCCCGACAAGCTCCGCCTGTTCGACCGCCTCACCGGCGCGCAGTTCCTGCACTACGCCGGAACGCTGCGCGGGCTCTCCGCCCGGACGGTCCACGCGCGCACCGCCGACCTCGCGAACGCCTTCGGCATCGCCGACGCCCTCGACCGGCTGGTCGCCGACTACTCGGCGGGCATGACCAAGAAGATCGCCCTCGCGGCCGCCATGATCCACTCGCCGCGCCTCCTGGTGCTCGACGAGCCCTTCGAGTCCGTCGACCCGGTCTCCGCCGCGAACGTCGTGGACATCCTGCAGCGCTACACGTCGGCGGGCGGCACGGTCGTTCTCTCCAGCCACGGCATGGACATGATCGAGCGGGTCTGCGACAGCGTCGCCATCATCGTCCGCGGCCAGGTGCTCGCGGCCGGGACCATCGACGAGGTGCGCGGAGAGCAGACCCTGGAGGAACGGTTCGTCGACCTGGCGGGCGGACGCAAGGCGGCGGAGGGCATGGAGTGGTTGCACAGCTTCTCGGACTGAGGCTCAGACTCCTGGGCAACTCCTTCCGGCGCAGCCCGTGGCAGGTGTTCGGCCTGGTCCTGGCGCTGGCGTACGGCATCGTGACGATCGTGCTGGTGTTCGGCGCCCTCGTGGCGGCGCGCCTCGCGCCCGACGTCGCGGACGTGCACGGCGTGCTCGTCGTCATCGGCTCGATCGTGGTCGCCGGCTGCCTCCTGCTTCCGCTGCTGTTCGGCGCGGACGACGCGCTAGACCCGCGCAAGTTCGCGCTGTTCGGCATCCCCGACCGGGAGCTCGCCCGCGGGCTGGCCCTCGCCGCGCTGGTCGGCGTCCCCGCCCTCGTGCTGTTCGTCTGCTCGCTGGGCACGGTCATCACCTGGTCCCGCGATCCTGGCGCGGCCGTGCTCGCCGTGCTCTCGGCGCTGATCGCCGTGCCCACCTGCGTCCTCGCGTCGCGGGTATCGACGGCGATCGCGTCGCTCCTGGTGCCCCCGCGCCGGTCGAAGGAGGCCGGCGGCGTCATGGCGATCCTCGCCCTCGTGCTGCTCGCCCCCGTGCTGATCCTGCTGCTCACCGTCGACTGGGGCCGCGACGGCCTCGGCACCCTGAACGGTTTCGCCGGCTGGCTGCAGTGGACCCCGCTCGGCGCGGTCTGGAGCATGCCGGGAGCCGCGGCCGAGGGCGACGGGGGAGCGGCGTTCGTCCAGTTCCTGATCGCCGTCGCGACCGTCGGCGTGCTCTGGCTGGTCTGGCGCACCCTCGTCGCGCTGGTGCTCGTCGCGCCGGAGCGTGAGGAGCACGTACGCGACCACCACGGCCTCGGCTGGTTCGCCCGGCTCCCCGGCGGCCCGACCGCGGCGATCGCCGCGCGCTCGATGACCTACTGGGGGAGGGACGCGCGCTACTGGGTGGCCCTGGTGGTGGTGCCGGTCATCCCGGTGTTCGTGGTCGTCGCGCTCGCGCTCGGCGGCCTCCCGATCCACTTCGCCTCGCTGGTGCCGCTGCCGCTGGTCTGCCTGTTCCTCGGCTGGACCATCCACAACGACGTCGCGTTCGACAGCACCGCGGTCTGGCTGCACCTGGTGTCGGGCACCCGCGGCATCGCGGACCGGCTCGGGAGGATGTTCCCGCCGGTGCTCATCGGCATCCCGGTCATCCTGGTGGGCTCGATCGTGACCGCTGCGGTGTACGGCGACTGGGCCGTGCTGCCCGCGGTCGCCGCGCTGTGCGGGTCCATCCTGGTGATCGGCCTCGGCCTGTCGAGCGCATTCTCCGCGCTGTTCCCGTACCCGGCGACCAAGCCGGGCGACAGCGCGTTCATGCAGCCGCAGAACTCCGGAGCGTCGGCCGCGCTCGCGCAGGCGTTCAGCTTCTTCGCGATCGTCATCCTGGCGTCGCCCGCGGTCATCTTCCTGGCGCTCGGACTGACGGTCAGCCCGTTCTGGCTCGGCATCTCGCCCATCGCCTCGGTGCTGGTCGGCTTCGCGGCCCTCGGCGGCGGCCTGTGGGCGGGCGCGCGCGCGTTCGACAAGCGCGGCCCTGAGCTGATGGCGTTCGCCAACCGCAACGACTGAGCGACGTGCCTAGACTGGGACGATGAACGACGCCAGCATCCTCGAACCCGGCGGCGAGCCGGGCGGCGGTGGCACCTCCACTCTGGAACGGCCCGATGTCCGGGAGACCCCGCAGAACTCCGAGCCGGGCGATCACGAGCGCTTCTCGCACTACGTGAAGAAGGAGCAGATCCTCGAGTCCGCGATGACCGGCAAACCCGTCAAGGCGCTTTGCGGCAAGATGTGGACCCCGGGTCGCGACCCGGACAAGTTCCCGGTCTGCCCGACCTGCAAGGAGATCTACGAGAAGCTGCGGGACGAGTGAAGCTGGACGAGTAGGGCGCTCAGCCGAAGATCGTCGGCAGCACCGGGTCGCCCCGGCCCAGCCGGAACGCCTCGTCCGGCAGCTCCCGCATCGCGCTCGCGCGGTGCTCGCGCGCCCGGGTCGTGCCCTCCGGACCGAGGTGCTCCCGGTGCAGCTCGCCGTCCGTGACCAGCGGGACGAGCAGGTCGCGGCCGGTGTCGTCGGGGACGTCCCCGGCCTCCACGATGTGCACGACCTCCGCGACCGCATGCCCCGCCGCGTCGAGCCGGCGCACCGGGTGCTTCCGGCCCGGGATGCTCGGCTTGCCGTCCGACTTCTTGGCCACCGGCACCCACGCGCCGTCGTCGCCGCGGTGCGCGACGAGCTTGTAGACCATCCCGGAGGCCGGCGACCCTGAGCCGGTGACGACCGACGTCCCGACTCCGTACGAGTCGACGGGCGACGACGACAGTGCCGCGATGGTGAACTCGTCCAGGTCGTTCGTCACGGTGATCCGCGTGCGGGTCGCGCCCAGCCGGTCGAGCTGGTCGCGCACCCGGCGGACGAGCTTCGGGAGGTCGCCTGAGTCGAGCCGGACGGCGCCCAGCTCCGGTCCGGCGACCCGGACGGCGGTCTCGATGGCGCGCTCCACGTCGAACGTGTCGACCAGCAGCGTCGTGCCGGAGCCGAGCGCCGCGACCTGGGCGCGGAAGGCGTCCTCCTCGCTGTCGTGCAGCAGCGTGAACGCGTGCGCCGCCGTGCCCATCGTCGGCACGCCCCAGGTGCGGCCGGCCTCCAGGTTGGAGGTCGCGCCGAAGCCCGCGATGTACGCGGCCCTGGCAGCCGCGACGGCGCTGCGCTCGTTGGCGCGGCGCGATCCCATCTCGGCGAGCGGCCGGCCCGCGGCGGCGGTGACCATTCTGGCCGCGGCGGACGCGACGGCGGAGTCGTAGTTGAAGACGCTGAGGATGAGCGTCTCCAGGATGACCCCCTCGGCGAACGGCGCGTCCACGATCAGGAACGGCGACCCCGGGAAGTAGACCTCGCCTTCCCGGTACCCGCGGATGGTGCCGGAGAACCGGAAGTCGGCGAGCCAGTCGAGCGTCTCCTGGCGCACGACCTCGTTGTCGCGCAGGTACTCGAGCTCGGCGTCGCCGAAGCGGAAGCGCTCGATCAGTTCCAGCAGCCGCCCGGTGCCGGCGATGACGCCGTAGCGCCGGCCGGTGGGCAGACGGCGGGTGAACGCCTCGAAGACGCTCTCGCGGTCGTGGGTGCCCCTGAGCAGTGCGGCGTCGAGCATGGTGAGCTCGTAGCGGTCGGTCAGGAGCGCGGAGGACTCGGTCACCGCTCCACCTTAGCCACGGCGAGGGCGGGTAGGCTGGTCTGCTGTGACGGATGCGCCGATTGGGATCTTCGACTCGGGGGTCGGCGGGCTCACCGTCGCCCGGGCGATCCGCGACCAGCTCCCGAACGAGTCGCTGCTGTACGTCGGCGACACCGCGCACTCGCCGTACGGGCCGAAATCGATCGCGGATGTGCGGCGCTACTCGCTGGAGGTCCTCGACTTCCTGGTCGACCAGGGCGTCAAGCTGATCGTGATCGCGTGCAACACCGCGTCCTCGGCGATGCTGCGCGACGCCCGCGAGCGCTACTCCGTGCCGGTGATCGAGGTCATCCAGCCGGCCGTGCGCCGCGCCGTGTCCGCGACCAGGACGGGCCGCGTCGGCGTCATCGGCACGGCGGGCACAATCTCCTCCCGCGCCTACGAGGACGCCTTCGCCGCCGCGCCGTCGCTGCGGCTCTTCACCCAGGCCTGCCCGCGCTTCGTCGAGTTCGTGGAGGCCGGGATCACCAGCGGCGAGGAGGTGCTGCGCGTCACCGCCGAGTACCTCCAGCCGCTGCGCGAGGCCGACGTGGACACGCTGGTGCTCGGCTGCACGCACTACCCGTTCCTGAAGGGCGCGATCTCCTACGTCATGGGAGAGGGGGTCTCCCTCGTCTCCAGCGACACCGAGACCGCCAAGGACGTCTACCGCACGCTCGTCAGCCGCGGCCTGGAGCGCACGGAGACCACGCCGCCCAGCATCCGCTACGAGGCGACCGGCCTCGACGCCGACTACTTCCTGCGCCTCGCGCACAGGTTCATCGGCCCGGAGATCTTCCGGGTCGACCTGGTGCAGACCGGCGTGATCGACCTCCCGCTCTGACCTACGACCACCGTTTCCGACCGAGGAGAGAACTGTGACCGACATCACCCGCGCCGATGGCCGCACCCCCGACGGGCTCCGGCCCGTCACGATCGAGCGCGGCTGGAGCCGGCAGGCCGAGGGCTCCGCGCTCGTCTCGTTCGGCAACACGCGCGTGCTCTGCACGGCCTCCTTCACGAACGGCGTGCCGCGCTGGATGACCGGCAAGGGCAAGGGCTGGGTCACCGCCGAGTACGCCATGCTGCCGCGCTCCACGAACGAGCGCATGGACCGGGAGTCGGTCAAGGGCCGGATCGGCGGCCGCACCCACGAGATCAGCCGCCTGATCGGCCGCAGCCTCCGCGCGGTGGTGGACATGAAGGCGCTGGGCGAGAACACGATCGTGATCGACTGCGACGTGCTCCAGGCCGACGGCGGCACCCGCACAGCCGCGATCACCGGCGCCTACGTCGCCCTCGCCGACGCCCTGGAGTGGGGCCGCGAGCACCGCTTCATCGGCCAGAAGGCCACTCCGCTGATCGACTCGGTCTCCGCGGTCTCCGTCGGCATCATCGACGGCACGCCGATGCTCGACCTGGCCTATGTGGAGGACGTCCGCGCCGAGACCGACATGAACGTCGTCGTCACCGGCCGCGGCCTGTTCGTGGAGGTGCAGGGCACGGCGGAGGGCGCGCCCTTCGACCGCAGCGAGCTGAACTCCCTTCTGGACCTGGCGCTCGGCGGCACGACCGAGCTCGCCGCAGTGCAGCGCGCGGCGCTGGAGTCGTCAGCGCTCGGCATCGAGGGCTGATGGTCCGCGTCGTCCTCGCCACGCACAACCAGCACAAGGCGCGGGAGTTCCAGCAGATCCTCGGCGACGCCGTGCCCGGGCTGGAGATCGTCGGCTACGACGGACCCGAGCCGGTGGAGGACGGCGTCACGTTCGAGGCGAACGCGCTCATCAAGGCGCGCGCCGCGGCCGCTCACACCGGGCTGCCCGCGCTGGCGGACGACTCCGGCATCTGCGTGGACGCGATGGGCGGCGCGCCGGGGATCTTCTCGGCGCGCTGGGCCGGCCGGCACGGGGACGCGCAGGCCAACCTCCGGCTGCTGCTCGACCAGCTCGCCGACCTCCCGGACGGCTCGCGCGCGGCGCACTTCACCGCGACGCTGGCGCTGGTGTCGCCGGCCGGGCGGGAGACCGTGGTCGAGGGGCTCTGGCCCGGCCGCATCGCGCACGAGGCGCGCGGCGAGCACGGCCACGGCTACGACCCGATCTTCGTGCCGGACGGCCACGACGCCACCGCGGCGGAGCTCGGCCCGGAGGTCAAGAACGCCGAGAGCCACCGGTCGCGGGCCTTCTCGGCCATCGTTCCCGCGCTGCGGGAGCTGGTCGCGGCGGCGGGCTGAGCGGTCGCACCGTGAGAATGAGAACGGCACTCATTCCTATCTAGCCGCAGCGCTGGCACGTCGCGACGACTTCGACATACCGTAGAAGAACCATGAGTCACGACCACGGCCACTCCGCCAACCGCAACCGCCTCCTGATCGCCATCGGGATCGTCGCCGCGGTGTTCGTCGTGCAGATCGTCGGCGCGTGGCTGAGCGGATCGCTCGCGCTGCTCGCCGACGCCGGGCACATGCTGAGCGACCTGACCGGCCTGGTCGTCGCTCTCATGGCCACCATCGTGGCGGCCCGCCCGGCGACCGACCGGCAGACGTTCGGCTACCGCCGGGCCGAGGTCTTCGGCGCGCTCATCAACGGGCTGATCCTGGTCGTGGTGGCGGTGTTCGTGACGGTCGGGGCGATCGGCCGGCTCGTGTCGGGGGAGGCGGACGTCCAGTCCGGCCCGATGCTCGTGGTCGCCGTCATCGGCCTGGTCGCGAATCTCGGTGCCCTGCTGCTGCTGCGTCCCGCCGCCGACCACTCGATCAACATGCGCGGCGCCTACCTGGAGGTGTTCGGCGACCTGATCGGCTCGCTGACCGTCATCGTCGCGGCGCTGGTGATCATGTTCACCGGCTTCGCACCCGCCGACGCCATCGCGTCGCTGCTGATCGCCGCGTTCATCGTCCCGCGTGCGGTGCTGCTGCTGCGCGACGTGGTGCGCGTGCTGAGCGAGGCGGCTCCCGCGGACACGGACGTCGCGGAGATCCGCGACCACATCCTGGGCACCCCCGGCGTCGTCGCGGTGCACGACGTGCACGTCTGGGCGATCACCTCCGGCGCGCCGGTGTTCACCGCGCACGTCGTGGTCGACGCGGGAGTGTTCCGCTCCGGTGCCACCGGCGAGCTGCTGGACGAGCTCTCCGGCTGCCTGGCGAAGCACTTCGACGTGGAGCACTCGACGTTCCAGCTCGAGCCGGCCGAGCACGCCGCGCACGAGGACGAGTTCCACCGCTGAGCCAGCGCCGAGGGGCACGTAAACGCCCCTAAGACGCGGTTTTAGGGGCGTTTACGTGCCCCTCGGCGTCAGGCGTCGGGCGTGGGGCGCGGCTCGGTGACGGTCGCCTCGGCCGCCTCCAGGCGCTTCTTCTTCGCCTTGCGCAGCGACTGGAAGTAGTGGAACAGCGTCGGGATGAGCGTGATCACCACCGCGCCGACGAGGATCAGGTCGATGTAGTGGGTGACGAAGTTCGCGATCGGTGGGATGTAGCCGATGAGGAAGCCGAAGAGGGTGAGCCCCGCGCCCCAGAGCAGCGCGCCGATCGCGTTGTAGAGCGAGTACTTCTTGTAGTTCATGTGCCCGACGCCCGCGGCGACCGGGGCGAAGGTGCGCACGATCGGCACGAACCGTGCCAGGATGACCGCGAGCGCGCCGAACCGGTCGAAGAACGCGTTGGTGCGCCGCACGTTCTCCATGCTGAACAGGCCGGTCTCCTTGCGTTCGAACACGCGCGGGCCGGCCTTGTGCCCGATCAGGTAGCCGACCTCGCCGCCGAGGAACGCTGCGAACGAGATCGCCAGGCAGACCCACCAGATGTCGACGCCGAAGACGCGCGACGTGTGGGTGAGCAGGCCGGAGATCACCAGCAGCGTGTCGCCGGGCAGCAGGAAGCCGACCAGGAGGCCCGTCTCGGCGAACACGATGCCGCACACCACGAGCAGCGCCCACGGGCCGGCCGCGCCGATGATCGTGGTGGGGTCGAGCCAGGGGATGAGGCCGGCGTGATGGATCACGTGTCTCCAGGGTTTCGGGTGGCGGATTCAGCCCCGAGTTTAGTGGGCGCAACCTCCATGAACCGTGCGAATCAGGGCACTCCCGGCCAACATCACCCTGTGGACCCACTGAATGCGGTCGGTGTTCATCCCGTGGACGGACGATGAAGTGCGGGAGAAGGGACTCGAACCCTCACGCCGTGAAGCACAGGAACCTAAATCCTGCGTGTCTGCCAGTTTCACCACTCCCGCGGTCGCGCTGCGCGCGGCTACGACAATAGCTCATCCACGCGCGGCGCGACCTCGCGGCCGAGCAGGTCGATGGCCCGCATGATGTGGTCGTGGCCGAGGGTGCCGTTGCTGAGCTTGACGTCGAACCGGGTGAGGCCGAGGCCGCGCGCGGCGTAGGCGATCTTCTGCGCGACCGTCTCCGGCGAGCCGACGACGAGGGCGCCGTCCTCCGCCGCCTCGTGCTCGAAGCGCGCACGGGTCGCTGGCGGCCAGCCGCGCTCGCGGCCGATCCGGTTCGTCATCGCCTCCCAGTGCGGCCAGAGCAGGTCCTTGGCCTCCTGGTCGGTCTCGGCGACGAAGCCGGGGGAGTGCACGCCGATCGGGAGGTCGGTGTCCTGGCCGAACTGCTCCAGCGCGTTGCGGTAGAGCTGGGTCAGCGGCTGGAAGCGCATCGGGCCGCCGCCGATGATCGCGACCATGAGTGGGAGGCCGTAGCGCGCGGCGCGGACCACGGACTCCGGGCTGCCGCCCACGCCGATCCAGGTCTTCAGCAGGCCGTGCTCGACAGGAGGGTAGACGGACTGCTCGGTCAGCGGCGGCCGCAGCGTGCCGCTCCAGGTCACCGGCTCCTGCTGCCGGACGGCGGCGAACAGGTCGAGCTTCTCGTCGAAGAGCTCCTCGTACTGGCCGAGGTCGAAGCCGAACAGCGGGAACGACTCGATGAACGAGCCGCGGCCGAGGATGACCTCCGCGCGGCCGTTCGAGACGCCGTCGAGGGTCGCGAAGCGCTGGAACACCCGGACGGGGTCGTCCGAGCTGAGCACGGTGACCGCCGACCCGAGGTGGATGCGCTCGGTCTGGCCGGCGATCGCGGCCAGGACGACTTCGGGCGCGGCGACCGAGAAGTCCTTGCGGTGGTGCTCGCCGATCCCGATGAAGTCCAGGCCGGCCTGATCGGCCTGCACGCCCTCCGCGACGACGTTGCGCAGCACCTGCGCGTGCGGCAGCGGATTCCCCTCACCGTCCAGCGTGATGTCGCCGAACGTGTCGATCCCGATTTCCAGCTTCGCAGCCATGCCCGTCCTCCTGCCGTCTCGCACCGATCGATGCGTATGCATCGAACTGGAACCGCGGCGGGGCCGAGCCTATTCCGTCAGTCCGGCGGGAGGCGAGGCGGGCCGTCGCGGGATGTAGCGCGGGATGAAGCGTGCCAGCAGCCCGGCGCCGACCAGACCCAGCACGCCCATCACCCCGCTCGCGAACGCGATCGAGACCAGGGCGGTCAGCAGCGAGACCACGAGCGGCGCGACGGCCTGGCCCGCGTCGCCGGTGAACCGCCACGCGCCGAGGAACGCCGCAGGGCTCTCCTTCGGCGCCAGGTCGGCCCCGAGCGTCATGATGATGCCGGAGCCGATGCCATTCGCGAACGCGAGGAACAGCGAGACGCCGATGTACCAGACCACCGCGCCGGGCAGGTCGTGGCTGACCGACAGCACGAGGAAGCCGATGCCGAGCCCGAGCATGGAGGGCACGACGCTCCACATCCGGCCGAACCGGTCCATGAGCTGGCCGCTGGCGTAGAACAGCGCGAAGTCCACGGCGCCGGCGATGCCGATGATGAGGGCGGTGTTCGCCTCGCTCAGTCCGATCGAGACGGCCCAGAGCGGCATCAGCACGGTCCGCGCCGAGCGCACGGCCGCGACGAGGGAGACGCCGGAGCCCATCCGGGCGAGCACACCGCGGAACGCCCAGATCGTCGCGAAGAGCCCGCGGGTGCGCTCGTCGGCGTCCTCCTCGCCCTCGGTCAGCCGCTCGCCGCCGTGGCCGGCTGTGGTCGGGGCCGGGCCGAACATCCGCTCAGGGTCGGGGAGCACCAGCAGGACGACGACGGAGCCCAGACAGCTCACGATGAAGATCCAGAACACCGACTGCGTCGATCCGGTCGCCGCGATCACGACGGAGGCGACCAGCGGGCCGATGAACCAGCCTGCGCGGAAGATGCCGCCGAGCGTGGACAGGGCGCGCGCCCGGTAGCGGACGGGGACGTACGTCGTCATGAAGGCGTGCCTGGCGAGGGCGAAGACGGCCGTCGCGACCCCGACCACGAAGATGCCGGCCATGAGCACCCAGTAGTTCGGGGCGAGTAAGCAGACCACCACGCCGGCCACCGCGACCGCGGCGGCGCCGATCATGGCGGTGCGCTCGCCGATCCGGGAGACCACCCACCCGCTCGGGATGTCGCCGGCCAGCTCGCCGAGCATGAGCATCGACGCGATGAAGCCCGCCATCGCCAGGGTCGCGCCGAGGTTGCCGGCGGCGATCGGGATGATCGGGATGATCGCGCCCTCGCCGATCGAGAAGAGCAGCGTCGGCAGGAAGGCGGCGAGTGCGACGGAGCGGAAGGAGAACGGGCGCTCGTCGGAAGTCATTTGCTTAACACAGTACAACTGTCCGGTGGGTGTCTCCGCGGACGTCGCCGGTAGGCTGGAGGACGCCATGATCGAACTAGACCTCTCCCCGCAGATCGCGGAGCTCCGCTCGACCCTCGACGACATCATCGCCGTCGTCAACGTCGACAAGCTCCGCGCCGACATCGCCGACCTCAGCGAGAAGGCGGGGGCGCCGGACCTCTGGGACGACACGTCGAACGCGCAGAAGGTCACCAGCGCGCTCAGCCACCGCCAAGCCGAGCTCGGGCGCATCACCTCCGTGGAGAGCCGCCTCGACGACCTCGAGGTGCTGGTGGAGCTCGCCAACGAGGGCGATGACGAGGAGTCCGCCGCCGAGGCGCGCGCCGAGCTGGAGTCCCTCCAGAAGACGCTGGGCGACCTCGAGGTGCAGACGCTGCTGAGCGGCGAGTACGACGAGCGCTCGGCGATCGTCACCATCCGCTCCGGCGCAGGCGGCGACGACGCCACCGATTTCGCCGAGATGCTCATGCGCATGTACCTGCGCTGGGCGGAGCAGCACAAGTACCCGGTGAAGGTCATGGACACCTCCTACGCGGAAGGCGCCGGCATCAAGTCGGCGACCTTCGAGGTCGAAGCCCCGTACGCGTTCGGCACGCTCTCGGTGGAGGCCGGCACGCACCGGCTCGCCCGGATCAGCCCGTTCGGCTCGGCGGACAAGCGCCAGACCTCTTTCGCGGCGGTGGAGGTCATCCCGCTGATGGAGGAGGCCACGGCGGTCGAGGTGCCCGAAGGCGACATCCGCGTCGACGTGTTCCGCTCCTCCGGTCCGGGCGGCCAGTCGGTCAACACGACCGACTCCGCGGTCCGCATCACCCACCTCCCGACCGGCATCGTCGTCTCGATGCAGAACGAGAAGTCGCAGATCCAGAACCGCGCGGCCGCGATGCGCGTTCTGCAGACCCGCCTGCTCCTGCTCCAGAAGGAGGAGGAGGCCGCCAAGAAGAAGGAGCTCGCCGGCACCATCACCGCGAGCTGGGGCGACCAGATGCGCTCCTACTTCCTCTACGGCCAGCAGCTCGTCAAGGATCTGCGCACGGGCTACGAGTCCGGAAACCCGGCGTCGGTGTTCGACGGCGACCTGGACGGCTTCATCGCCGCGGGCATCCGCTGGCGCGCAGGATCCAAGGACGAGGACTAGCCGGAGTCATAGCTCTCCTGTCGCCCGCGCTCAGCGCGTGTGCCGGGGACTGTCAGGCTTGCGGCCCGCTGGCATGTCGCTACTGTGGAACGCGGAAGTGTTGCTTAGTCTCTAACAGTCATGATCCGGTTCGAACACGTATCCAAGCAGTATCCGGGAACCGCACGCCCGGCACTCAACGGCATCAACCTGGAAGTGCTGCGCGGCGAGTTCGTCTTCCTGGTCGGCGCGTCCGGCTCGGGCAAATCGAGCTGCCTGCGGCTGATCCTCAAGGAGGAGCGGCCCACCAAGGGCGGCATCCATGTCCTGGGCCAGGACCTCGGCACGATCTCGTCGCGCAAGGTCCCCTACTTCCGCCGCAACATCGGCGTGGTCTTCCAGGACTTCCGGCTCCTGCCGAACAAGACGGTCTTCCAGAACGTCGCGTTCACCCTCCAGGTGATCGGCAAGTCGCGCGGCTTCATCCAGGAGGCCGTGCCTGACGTGCTCGCGATGGTCGGCCTCGACGGCAAGGCCCAGCGCCTGCCGCACGAGCTCTCCGGCGGTGAGCAGCAGCGCGTCGCGATCGCCAGGGCCGTCGTCAACAAGCCGCAGATCCTCCTGGCCGACGAGCCGACCGGAAACCTCGACCCGGCCACCAGCGCCGGGATCATGTCGGTGCTCGCCCAGATCAACGCCGGCGGCACCACGGTGCTGATGGCCACGCACGAGGCGGCGATCGTCGACCAGATGAAGCAGCGCGTGATCGAGCTCGTCGGCGGCCAGATCGTCCGCGACGAGCGCCACGGCGGCTACGGCGTGACGGCCGCCATCCCGCTGCCGCGACCGACCGCGGAGGGGCTCGCGGCGCCGTCCGCGCCGATCCCGACCGTTCCCGTGTCCGCAGCCGCTGCGGCGCCCGCTCCGTCCGAGCCGATGACCCGTCCGCACACGCCGGTCGCGAATCCCGCCGGGCCGGTCCCGGTCTACCAGCCGGCGCCGCCCGCCCCCGTGCAGCAGGCGCCGGAGCAGGCCCCGGCCGTGCCCGCACCGGTCCCCGTCCCGGCCGCCGTGCCCGCCTCTGCGGGCGAGGACCTCCCGGACCACCTCAACTTCACCGCCAACCTCGACCTGAGCGGGCTGCGCGACGCGTCCGACCGCGACGGCGAACAGAATGTGGGTCCCACGAAATGAGATTCGGGCTCATCTGGTCCGAGGTCGGCAACGGCCTGCGCCGCAACCTCTCGATGGTCGTCTCCGTCGTGCTCGTCACCTTCATCTCGCTGACCTTCGTCGGCACGGCCGCGCTGCTCCAGCTCCAGATCGGGCAGATGAAGACGTATTGGTACGACCGTGCCCAGGTCGCGGTGTACATGTGCACCGAGACCGACAACTGCCCGGGCGGCGCCGCGACCGCGCAGTCCGTGGCGGCCGTCGAGAAGCAGCTCCAGTCGCCGGAGATCGCGCCCTACATCCAGAAGTTCTACTTCCAGGACCAGAAGCAGGGCTACGAGCAGTTCAAGCAGCAGTTCAAGGGCAACCAGATCGCGAACTACGTCACGCCGGAGATGATCCCGCAGACGTTCTGGGTGAATCTCAAGGACCCGAACCGCTCCGACGTGCTGAGTGAGACGCTGTCCAGCACGCCGGGCGTGCAGAGCGTGGTGGACCAACGCAGCTACCTCGACCAGATCTTCAGCATCCTCAACGCGGCCAGCATCACCGCGATCGGCATCGCGATACTCATGCTGGTGGCCGCCGTGCTGCTGATCGCGACAACGATCCGGCTCTCGGCGTTCTCGAGACGCAGGGAGATCGGGATCATGCGGCTGGTCGGCGCGTCCAACCGGTTCATCCAGACACCGTTCATCATCGAGGGTGTGATCGCCGCGCTGATCGGATCGATCCTGAGCTGCGTCGTGATCTGGCTGCTGGTGCAGTACTTCGTGCGCGGCTTCCTCGGCCCGCGGATCCCGTCGATCAACTTCGTCGGGATGGATCAGGGCTGGCTGGTGATCCCGCTGCTGATCGTCGTCGGCGTAGTGCTGGCGGCCGGCGCCGCGAACTTCGCGATCAAGCGATACTTGCGGGTCTGACCCGATAGACTGGTCTGCTGCCCGGCGCTGTGCCGGGCAGCACCATCTTGACGTCAGGAGACGCTGTGCCCAGGGAACGTGGTCAGAAGGTCGTGGCCACCAATCGCCGAGCGCGCCACGACTACACCATCGAGGACACCTACGAGGCAGGCCTGGTGCTCACCGGCACCGAGGTGAAGTCGCTCCGTGAGGGGCGGGCGTCCCTGGTCGACGGCTACGCGTTCGTCGACGGCGGCGAGGCCTGGCTCGACGCCGTGCACATCCCCGAGTACCTCGACGGCACCTGGAACAACCACGCCCCGCGTCGTAAGCGCAAGCTCCTGCTGCACAAGGCGCAGATCGTCAAGATCGAGAACAAGGTCAAGCAGGGCGGATACACGATCGTCCCGCTGCAGATCTACTTCAGCGACGGGCGCGCGAAGGTCGAGATCGCGGTCGCCAAGGGCAAGCGCGAGTACGACAAGCGCCAGGCCCTCCGCGAGCGTCAGGACAACCGCGAAGCCGAACGGGCGATGTCCAGCAGGCGTCATCTCGGCGAGTGACGGCAGGCGCACGGCGCCCCCTGTCGGCCCCCGGTGGCAGGATGAGGGCATGAGTACGAACGACGAGGTGACGGCGGGCGTCGTCGCCGCGCGCATCCCGGTGAACGGCACCTACAACTTCCGCGACGCGGGCGGGTATCCGGTTCCGGAGGGCGTGGTGCGCCGCGGCAAGCTGTTCCGCTCGGACGGCCTGGCGCGGCTCGGCGACGAGGGGCGGCAGGCGCTGCGCGACCTCGACGTGCGGGTCGTGATCGACCTGCGCGACGACTTCGAGGTCTCCGTGCTGCCGGACGACGTCGCCGGCCTGGGCCTCCAGCGCCTCCACCTCCCGGTGTTCGAGGGCTCCGGCGCCTCGCAGTCGACCATCGGCATCACGCTGGTGGGGCTCTACGAGAAGATCCTGCTGCAGCACGGCGACGTCGTCGTGACCGCGCTGCGGGAGATCGCGGACACCGGCGAGGAGGCCGTCGTCGTGCACTGCACGGCCGGCAAGGACCGCACCGGCATCGTCGTCGCGCTCGCTCTGCTCGCCGTCGGCGTCGACCGCGAGCTCGTCATCGCGGATTACGCGGCGACGCAGGCCAACCTCCGCGGCCCCTGGCTGGACGCCATGCTCGACCTGGTGCGCAGCCACGGGGTGGAGGTCACGCCCGACCTCCGCATCATCCTCGGCGGCAGCCCGCCCGAGGCGCTCGAGGAGGCGCTCGACCTGGTCGAACGCCGGTTCGGGAGCGTGCGCGGGTACTTGCTCGCCACCGGCATGGACGAGCTGGAGCTGGCGAAGCTGCGCTCCGTGCTGGTTGAGCCGGCGTGAGTTCACATCGAAGCCATAACCGGCGTTCAGCGGTATCGCGGCTGGATCAGGTGTTCTTGTGAGCATGGACGAGAACCAACCCACCGAGCCGCTGTACCCGCAGGAGCCGGGCGCTCAGCAGCCCGGCGCGCAGCAGCCTGGCGCACAGCAGCCGCAGGACGTCCCGCCGCAGCAGGGCGTTCCGCCGCAGCAGGCGGGGAATGCGTACGGACGGCAGGCGCCGCAGTACGGCGCGGCCGCGCGACCGGTGGGGGAGCCGTTCTACAAGCGTCACGGACTGGCGTTCGCCATCTCGACGCTGGTGCTCGGCGTCATCGTGCTGTTCGGCATCGCCGGGGCCGGCGCGTTCGCCGTGGGCTCCATCGTGTTCCACGGTGGCTCGTCCGTGTCCCGGCTGCTGCACGACGGCAACCGCGGCCCGGTGCAGGTGAAGCCGGGCGCTCCCGGGTTCCCCGGGCAGAACGGCAAGGGCAACGGCTCCGGCCAGAGCGGTCGGCAGGACGAGGGCCCGATCGCCAAGGGCGTCGTCCGCGGAACCGTGACGACGATCTCCGGCGCGTCCTGGACCATCACGACTCAGCGGGGCGCGACCTTGACCGTCGAAACCTCCTCGTCCACCGTGTACGGCGCGCCAGGCCAGACCCAGAAGGCGTCCGACTTCGCCGTCGGCGACGAGGTGATCGTCGTCGGCACCCGCTCGGGCACCACGGTGACGGCGCTCCGCATCCTGAACGTCGCCGACCTCCCGCTGCGGCCCGGGCAGTCGAGCGCGACGCCGACGCCGAAGCCGAGCAGCTGAGCGACCGGCGCTCGCCTCAGGACGCCGCGAACCGCGCGTGCACCTGCACCGCGACCGTGATGTCCTCCGGCTTGAGCGCGAGCGTCGCTCCGTCGAAGTCCGCCGACATCGCGCGCGCCTGGAGCGGCTGCGGCTGACCGTTCGTCGGCCCGTCGCCGAGCATCCCCGGGTCGCTGAGCGCGAGCGGCTTCACGGTCGTCAGCCCGAGGCTCGTCGCGTAGACCGTCGCCTTGGCCACCGCGTTCTCCACCGCCCGGCGCCGTGCCTCCTGCGTGATCGACTGCCGCCGCGCCTCCGTCAGACTCCAGGTGACGCCCTGGATCGTGACGCCGTCGAGCAGGGAGACCACGCCGACCCAGTCGGAGAGCGCGGTCAGCTCGCTGAAGGTGACGTCCATCCCGACCTCCGCGTGGTAGATCGGAGCGAGCCGGCGCCCGTCCTGGTTCCACGGCCGGTCGCCCCAGACACGGAACTGGTCGGAGGCCCACGCGGTCACCGGTCCGGTCTGCGGGTTGTGCAACTCGCGCAGCTCGGAGGCGAGGGAGGCGTGCCGCTGGGTGGCGAGGGCGAGCGTCTCGCTGCGCTCCTCGCCCTCATAGGCCACGCTCAGCCGCACCGCTCCCCGCTCGGCCGGATGCGTCAGCTCGAACTCGCCCTGGACGGTGATGATGGTGTCGGCCATCCACCGATCGTGGCATAGATGTGGGAGCGGTGTTGTTATAGGATGAGAAGCTCGCCGCCAGGAGCGGCGTGTATCTGGACAACTCAACAGCGCGCGATGACGACCCGGCCTCACGGCCGTCGCACGGGGATGATCGGTTTCGACATTGTCTGCACGAGTGTGAGAAGCGGGTCGAGGACGCATGGTTATCTCGTAAACGATCCATGCAAAACAATAAGTGCCAATAACAAGAGCACTGTCTCGGCCAAGGCCGACTTCGCCCTCGCGGCGTAAGTTCCCCTTCGCTATTTAAGAGACCGTCAGACCGGGAACTGTCTTCTACCCGGATCCTGGCGTCAGCTAGAAGACTTGCTTCTGCATTGAGCATCAGGGTGCAGAGGGACTCCAACTGATACTGAGCCCGTCGGAGCAGGTGCCAGAGACAAGTTCCGGGGCTGAGAAAGCGACTTAACTGGCTACACCCGTAGAAGGCACATGACCACAGCAGTGGACGGGGGTTCGATTCCCCCCATCTCCACCGATCGGTCGTCGTCGCGCGTTGCTTGAGATCCGCGTAATCACGCGGAAGTTGGGGTCTTTTCCGCTTGCGGGGAAGGCCCCGATTTTGTCTCGTGCCCACACTTTGCCCACACTTTTGTGGGCGATGGGTGATCTCGTTGCACCCAATGGAGCCCATTGTGATGACTAAGGGGCTGTAGCCGCAGACTCAGTTGAGCGCCCACACGTCGGCGAGGTTGGCTCGGCGTGCACCTTCGTCGAGGCGCTCAGCCACCTCGTCGAGGTCGTCTTCAAACAGGTCCGCGTATGTGTCGAGCGTCATCGCGGCCGACTTGTGGCCGAGCATCCGCTGTACGGCCTTGACGTTCGCTCCGGAGCTGACTGCGAGGCTGGCTGCCGTGTGCCGGAGGTCGTGCGGGGTGAGCCGTTCGATATCAGACGCGATGAGAGCGTCGAGGAACCATGACGACGTACCGGCGCTGGTCTTTGGTCTGCGTAGGAATTGTCCGAACCGATCGGCGAAGACGAGGTCGTCCGGCGCCTTGCCCTCGCAGAGTTGGGCGAGCGGTTCGGCGAGGACGGCCGGGAATGGCACAGCACGCTTCTCCCACGACTTGGGTGCGCCGACGAGGATCTTGCCGTCGACTTCGGTGGCTGTTCGGCTAATCTGCAGGCGGCGGCGCAGCATGTTCAGGTCGCGAACTTGTAGCCCGACGGCTTCTCCCCATCGCAGCCCACAGTAGGCGAGCAGGACGATCAATGTCCGTTGCGTCGGGGTAGAGGCGGCGGAGGCGAAACGGGCGACCTCGGCGTGGCTGAGATAGCGACGTGGCTTGTTCGACACCTTGCGGGGCGCGCCCTCGGTGCGCCGGGCAACGTTCTTGGGTACTCGCCCGTCTTTGAGGGCCATGTCGAGGACGCCAGCGAGGACACCAAGGGCGCGGAGGACTACCGTCGCTGATCGCGGTCGGGCCTGTGTCACAGGGATGGTCTTTCCGTCGCTCTTGTGAGTGATGGCCGTTCCTTGGCCGAGCTGACGGATCCACTGCTCGACGGCGCTGGCGCGGATCGCCCCGACTGGAGTCGTTGCCCAACGCGGGCCAACGTAGACGCGCCAGGAGACCGCGATCGAGTGATAGCTCGAGGGCTTCATCGATTGCTTCTTATTGGCTAGCCACTCGCTAGCCAGTTCGCCGACTGTGACGCGCGCCGCAGATGCGGACACGAACGCCCCAGTTGCTTTCGAGATTTCTATGTTGGCGAGGTAGAGCTCGGCATCGCGCTTGGTGGTGAACCCCCGCTTGTCCGTCTGAACGTGCTCCGGTGTCCGGTACCGGACACGCCAGCGCCGCCCGGATGTTGTGTCGTACGGAGTGATGCTTCCCATCGCGATCTCCTTTGAACTGCTCGCGGCCCTTCGCATTGGAAGTGCCCCTCACTTACACGTTGCCCACTTCCGGAGAAAACGGCGCGCATTTCGAGTTTGGGGCTTACGAACGATCGAAACCTACAGTGCGCATTTCCATTGGCCGCCCCGCTCCCTGATGTTGGCGTGTTGGGAGACCGTGTCAAGGGCGCTGCGCGTCGGTTCGCGATGCAGCGGAGCTGCACCCTTGACTCGGCCTCCCAACGCGCGAGACTGTTCGCTGCGGGGCCGCCGGAGACGTGGTCGGAGGGTGAGGTTCTCGTGTTAGGCATTTGGTGTTCGCCTGCTGAGTGCATGACGACTCAGTCCCGTCAGGGCGGCGAGTGAGTTCCAGCTTTCGCCGGCATTGCGTAGACGTGCGATCAACTCGTCGCGCTCGGAGCGAGCGGAGTGTTGTTCACGCCGCAGGCGTTCTACCGTCGCCGAGACGTCACGTAGCTGCCGGAGGGCCTGAGCACGTCCGCCCCACCTGGTTTCCAGCTCTAGGAGAGCGTTGGCAGTTCGTGCTCTCTCAGCGATGCGCTGCCTCTCGGATGAGAGTTTGACGGAGGCGGCGTCGTGCTCCAGCCGCTGACGCGCGTACGAATCGGCGCGTCCCTGCGCCCGCTTTGATTTCCCCCGAATTGCCATGCACCTTGGTTTACACGCGACCCCTGTCATTCCGGTCGCGGAGAAGCGCTCCACTTAAAGTGCCTACGTGCATTCGTCTTTCGCCTCTTGTATTCGCTCTGCTCTCCTTGTCTTGGTCACTTGCTTTCGTCTGGATTCGTATCGTTCTTCTTCGGCTCGTTCGTTTCTTGCGTTACTTCCATCGGTTCGGACTTTGGTTGCTTCTAGCCGTTTCCTCCCGCATCGCGCCCATCCGGGCATAGGGGCCGCCCCAAGCGACGCCGGCTATTGACAGAGTTCATTGGGCCGAGGCACATCTCGCAATCCGTGAGTCGCCGCGGCTAGAGGCTCGATCGAGCAATCGACCTGCGTTCGTGGGATACGACGACCTGTGCGCTTTCTGCCGCCGGCGTCCGGGTGCGCAACGTTTAGATCGTAGGTCGCAGCTTGTCGCGCATGGTGGCGGCGGATTGGGTCCAGAGGTCAGCGTCGGCGAGAATCACTACTACCGTGTCGTCCGCTAGTCCGGTGCGTATTTTGACGCCTTCCATTCTCGCGAGTCGTCGCACCTCGCGACGGATGGCGGCGACGTCATCTTCGCTGCTTAGCCTGTGGGCAGACTGCTGCTGAGTGATGGCGTGACGGAGAAGCCGCTTCGCTAATGCATGACTTTTCATGACCCTCCAGGTGGTCGTTCGCAGGATGATATCTCGGGGCCGGTTCGCGCGCGACCGTCGGTGCGTCCACGGAAACCCCCGTAACCGCAGGAATCCGCCAGGTCGCGCGCGAACGGCTTCCTCAGGCGGGTCGCACTTCCCGGCCGTGGACGGTGACCGCGTAGATGACGAGGAGGTCGAGTGCCACCATCACGATCAACCACCAGGGCTGCGCGGGCAGCGACATAAGCTGGCTGACCGCGTTCATCGCCACGTGCTTAACCGGGCAGCCTGGGCTCCCTCCGAACCCTGAGCGAAGTCAGACCGGATCGACTGTCTGATCCGACTGGTCACGGGCGAAACCGCGCGTCGCCTCCTCGTAAGTCGTGTGCGGTCGGCTCGGGTGAGACTCAGCGGGTGGGGGAACCTCCGCATGTGCGAGCGCGTTCAGAACCAGCTGCTCCACCAGAGCGGCCGGCGTCGTCCGCCGGCGCGCGGAGATCCGCTCCAACGCGCGGTACTCAGCCGGATCCAGGACCACCTTCAGGGGGATGCCACCCGGCGCGCTCCCCGGTCCCAACGTTGACGCACCCGTAAACTCCTCCACAATCCCAGTGTGCGAGCCGAAACCGTCCCCGTCTAGATCGCCTAGCACCGCATCCCGAGAAGTGTCACCACCAAACGGAGCCCTAGTGTCACCGATGTCCTGAGACACATTCGTCAGCGATGTCGTGAGACCTAACACAGCGCTCCACTTACAGTGCGCCACCTACGTGCATTGGCTCCGGGTTCATTGGGCCGGAGTTCTTCTCTCTTGGCCTCTCTGTATCCCCCTGGTTCTTGTCGGTCTTGGGCTTGGTCTCTTTATCTCTCATTGGGGCCCGTCTCTCTTGGGCTTGGCCACTTCTGTCCCGCTCGGCTGTCGGTTCGCAACCGTCTCGGCACCTCGGCCGCGCCGTCGTCGAAGCAGGATCTTGCCGGGCGTTGGGCACGGGGTGGATTATGCCGATTCGAGGACGGTAGCGCGGTCGGCGAGCGACGGGAGCAACAGGTGGACCTCGGGGGAGTTTGGCGCAACCTGGTCCGTCGCTGGCGCGAGCCGAAAGTAATCGAGTCGAGCACGAGCAACGACCCCTCGACGACGCAGGCTTTTCTGATGGGGCTCGGGAGTGCGCTGCTCTCGGTCGGAGTCGCCACCACCGATATTCAGCGCACGCTCCGGTCTGTGGGGAACGCGCTCGGCCATCCGGGGATGTCGATCATCGTGTTGCCGACGGTGATGATCGTCTCGTTGCCGGGCACCGAGAGCCGCGGCCTGCAGGCGGTTACTCCGGTTGCCAGTGAGGTCCGGTTCGACCGTGCCGCCGACGTGTATCGGCTCGTTCTTGCGGCTGAAAATGGTGAGTTGTCCGCGGAAGAGGGGATCACGAGCCTCGAGGAATCGCTCGCACGCCCGCCGCGTTTCGCGCCGGTGGTGCGCGTCGTCGGTCACGGGGTCGCCGCGGCCGGGGTGGCGTTGGTGCTTCTCGGTGCTCAGTTGGACAGCATGCTCGGGGCGTTCGTCCTCGGAGCTCTGGTCGGCGCCGCCAAGTTGACGGTCCGGCCCGGTTCGTTCGGTGCGACGATCCTGCCGGTGTTCCTGTCCTTCGTCGCGGCCCTTCTCGTGTTCACGGCCGCTGAAGCGCACATCATCGCGATTCCGCTTCAGGTGCTCGTCCCCGCGATGGTGACCCTGCTGCCGGGTGCTGCGCTGACGACGGGTATTCAGGAGCTCGCCTCAGGCGACATGGTTTCTGGCTCGAGTCGCCTGGTGTACGGCCTGACGCAGCTCGGTCTCCTCGCGTCGGGGATCGTCGCCGCGCTGAGTATCACTGGGCTCTCGCCCTCGACGGCGCTTTTCGCCCCTGAGCCCGGATTCGGGGTATTCGAGCCGTGGGTCGGCGTCGTCCTTCTTGCCACAGGGTTCTACCTGTACTACTGCGGCCCCAGCCGGTCGATCTTCTACCTGGCCTTCACGCTGCTCATCGCGTACGCGGCGCAGGTGCTGACCGCCCAGGTCCTTCCGGCGGTGTTCGGCGGCTTCGTAGGTGCATTCGCCCTCACGGTGGTGGCGTACCTTTTGCAAGCCCTCCCTGGGGCGCCGCCTGCCGTGGTGTGCTTCCTTCCGGCCTTCTGGCTCCTGGTCCCGGGAGCAGCGGGGTTGATCGGTCTCACGCAGCGTGTGCTCGGGTTGGCCCTCGACTCGCTGAGTCTGTTCACCATCCTCGGCTCGATCGTGGCCATCGCGCTTGGTGTTGTAACTGGCACGGCGTTCTACCGTCAGATCTACCGCGTTGCCCCATCCCGATGGGGTTTGCGGTTCGGCTGAGCCGAACGGGCAACGGCCCTCGCCACCACAAAATTGGTCTCTTGCCGAGATCCAACCAGCGGATGCACCATTCTGCCGGAGGGAACGAACTCCGCCGGCCGGCTGCGGGGGCGCAGCCGGCCGACATCCCGCCAGCACAGCCCTGGGGACGGATGAAGTCACCGTAGGTCGCGACAGCGACAGCGGCGCAATCATCGGGAAGGAGTGGTGAGCATGTTCAGTTCGTTGGGTTCTCTCGAGGTGGGGACGCTGTCGTGAGCGCCGCCGACGCCGACGCGAGCCGGTCCTTCGCAGCCGCGGCTTCGAAGTCGCAGTCCCGGGTGTGGATCACCTGGGTGGCCCTGGCCCTGATGACGACCAGTTCGGTGGCCAGCCTCCGGCCCGCGCCGACGATGGCCGTCTACGGCTTGGCATCCGTGTTCCTCTACCTGGTTCCGGCCATCCTGTTCCTGCTGCCGACCTCGCTGGTGTCGGCGGAGCTGGCCTCGGGATGGAAGGGCGGCGTCTACAACTGGGTGTCGACCGGGATCTCCAAGCCGATGGGATTCCTGGCGGTGTGGTGCCAGTTCGCGATGACGATCTTCTATTACCCGAGCCTTCTCGGGTTCGTTGCGAGCACCCTCGCCTATGTCATCAATCCTGACTTGGCCAGCAACGGGGTCTGGACCGCTTTGGTGATCATGGTCTGCTATTGGTCCGGGGTGTTCATCTCCAGCCGAGGCACCAAGGGTGTCGCAGGGCTGGCGAGCGGCGGCCTGATCATCGGCACCCTCATCCCGGGTGCCTTGCTGATCTTCCTCGGGGCGGTCTTTCTCGGGCAGGGCCACCCGTCGGCGGCGCCGATGACGGCGGCGAACCTACTGCCGCAGTGGGCCGGAATCGCGAGCCTGGTGCTGATCGTGAACAACTTCCTCTCCTACAGCGGCATGGAGATGAACGCCGTCCATGTGTCCTCGCTCCGTAATCCGGCGAAGGAGTTCCCGCGTGCGATGTTCCTCGCGATGGGGCTGGTGCTGTTGATCTTCATCCTGCCGGCGCTGGCGATCAGCTGGATCGTCCCGGCAGACCAGCTGTCGTTGACGGCCGGCGTGATGCAGGCCTTCGACGCGATCTTCGCCCAGTTCGGAGTGCAATGGCTGACGCCGATCATCGGCATCATGCTCGTCGCGGCCTCGCTCGGCGGCATGCTCACCTGGCTGGCCGGCCCGTCGAAGGGCCTGCTGCTGATCTCACGTCAGGAGGGCTACCTGCCCCCGTTCCTGCAGAAGCTGAACAAGAACGGCGTGCAGCAGAACCTCCTGGTCACCCAAGGACTGGTTACGACCGTGATCGCACTCGGCTACGCCCTCATCCCGAGCGTGTCGAGCGCGTATTGGATCTTCTCGGTGATCACTACCCAGGTGTACCTGATCATGTACCTGCTGATGTTCATCGCCGCCGCACGATTGCGGAGGACACAGGCGGATCACCCTCGCGGTTTCCATGCCCCGATCTTGATCACTCTCTGCGTGGTCGGCTTTCTCGCGTCGTTCGCAGCACTGCTTGTGGGATTCATTCCGCCGTCCCAATTCGCCAGCGGCAACGCCGGCGTGTACATCCTCATCGTGGCGGGAGGAGCACTTGGGCTTGGGCTGCTCGTGCCGTTCCTGTTCTACCGCCTGCGCAAGCCCTCCTGGAAGCTCGATACCGCCGAGTCGGAGGTGAGTGAGCAATGAGCACGGGAAACGAGACCTCGACTAGGCGCGGACGATCGGTCCTTTACATTGTCGTGGTCGTCATTCTGGTCATTCTTGCGGTGGTCGGTCTCTTCACGTTCCGCGGGGGCAGACAGTCCGCACAAGCTCAGGACAAAGCGACCGAGCTGGTCGCGACCCTGCACGCAGCCGGCCTCCCCACACCCACGACCGAGCAGATCGTCGGCGTGCTCGGAACCAACGGCGGTGCCGTCTGCGCCGGCCCGAACGACGCCCTCTACCGCGCCCTCGTCCTCGATAACCTCACGACGGGCACAGGCGGGTCGGGAATGAGACCCATCATCGCTGAGCGCCAGGTGCTCACGGGAACACTTGCAGTGATGAAGGTCTACTGCCCGAAGGAGGTCCCCGACTTCCAGAAGTTCGTCGACAACCTCCAGACCACCAACACGGAAGGCTCCTGATGGAAGGCGACCTGCGCGCCTCGATCCGGGAGCAGATGTCGACGGCGCGCTCGGAACTCGCCGAACTCGTATCGATGCGCTCCGTCGCCGACCCCCGCCAGTTCCCGCCAGAGGAGTGCGCTCGCGCCGCGAACTGGGTGCGCGACAAGTTCAAAGCGGAGGGCTTCTCGGATGCGCGGCTTGAGCTGACGCCGGACGGGAGTTCGGCTGTGGTGGGATCGCGGCCCGGCTCCGAACCGAACGCGCCCACGGTGCTCCTCTATACCCACTACGACGTCCAGCCGCCGCTGGATGACATTGCGTGGCGGACGCCACCGTTCGAACTGACGGAGGTCGACGGCCGCTGGTACGGTCGCGGCGCCGCCGATTGCAAAGGCAACATCGTCGCCCACCTCCTCGCGCTGCGCTCGCTCGGCGACGACGTGCCGGTGAACCTGAAGCTCGTCGTCGAAGGATCGGAGGAACAAGGCACGGGCGGCCTCGAGCAATTCGTTGCCGCGAACCCCGACGTGTTGCGGGCCGACACGATCCTGATGTGCGACACCGGCAACGCCGCCGTCGGGCGTCCTGCTGCGACAGTGACCCTGCGCGGGATGGTCAACGTCGTCGTCACGGTCGAAGCGCTCGCGTCGGAGGTGCATTCCGGGATGTTCGGAGGGCCGGCACCGGATGCGCTCGCAGCCCTCGTCGCCATGCTGGCGTCGCTGCGTGATGCCGAGGGCAACACGACCGTCAGCGGTCTCGACAACACTCGAACGTGGGCGGGCGCGCTCTACCCTCCCGACCAGTTTCGGAGGGATGCCGGTGTGCTCGACGGGGTGGACCTGCTCGGGTCGGGCCGGGTCTCCGACATGCTCTGGGCGCGCCCGGCGATCACAGTGCTGGGCATCGACTGCCCGCCGGTCACCGGGTCGACTGCGGCGATCGTGCCGCGCGCGGCCGCCCGGCTCAACCTGCGGATTCCGCCCGGCGTAGCGCCCGACGACGCACACACGGTGCTCCTCGCCCACCTGCGCTCAGCCGCGCCGTGGGGGGTGCACGTCTCAATCGAGACCGAGGCTGTCGGGCCCCCGTTCGCCGCGTCGACCGGCGGCCCGGCGTTCGAGGCCATGCGCGCAGCCATGCTGGACGCCTTCGGCACCCCGATGACGTCGCTCGGGCAGGGTGGCTCCATCCCGCTCTGCAACGTCCTTGCCGAGACCTACCCGCAGGCCGAACTGATCCTGCTCGGCGTGGAGGAGCCGCTGGCCCTGATCCACGCGCCCAACGAGAGCGTGCACCCGGGCGAGTTGGAAGGGATCGCGACCGCGATAGCGCTCTTCCTCCAGCAGTACGGTCACGCAGACAGCTGAGGAGCGCGATGAGCCAACGCGCCGAGGACAAGCGAATGACGGTCCTGCAGGCGACCTACATCGGTGTCGGATCGATGGTGGGCGCTGGCATCTTCGCGCTCCTCGGAGCAGCCGGCGCAGTAGCCGGCGCTGCGGTCTGGCTGTCATTCCTCATCGCCGGGATCATCGCCGCGCTTCAGGGCTACTCATTCGCCAAACTCGGCTCCAAGTTCCCGTCCGGCGGCGGCATCCTCACGTTCCTCTCGAAGGGGTTCGGTGAAGGCCATCTGGCCGGGATCGGAGCCTGGCTGTTCTACACTGCAGGTTCGATCGTCGTCGCCATGGTCGCCTCATCATTCGGCGGGTACGCCAGCTCGATCGTGGCCAAGAGCGACCCGGTCTGGACGAAGGTGTTCGCCGTGCTGCTCATCGTGGTGATGTCCGCGGTGAACGCGATCGGCTCGACCGTCGTTGCGCGCGTCCAGTCCGTCATCGTCACGGTCGTCCTGATCATCCTCATCCTGTTCGCCGTCGTCACCATCGCGAACTGGAACCCCTCGCTTCTCGCCCCATCCGGTTACCCCGGTTGGCAGCAGATCATCTCCAGCGTCGCGCTCACCTTCTTCGCCTTCCTCGGTTTCGGCGTGATCACCTTCACCGCAAAGGACCTCCCGGACCCGGCCCGGCAGCTGCCCAGAGCGATCTATCTCGCACTGCTTATCGCGACGACCGTGTACGTCGCGGTATCGCTTGGCGTGTTTGGGACGCTCCCCGCCGCGGACGTCGTGAAGTACGGCACGACGGCGCTCGCCGAAGCCGCGAAACCGACGCTCGGAAACGCGGGATACGTGCTGATGGTGATCACCGCGTTGTTCTCCACGACAGGCGCCGTCAACGCGGGCCTCTACCCTTCGATCGGACTCACGAAGCACCTCGCCAACGTCGGCCAGTTCCCGCCGTTCTTCGGCCGCTCACTTGGTCGATTCGCCGTCGGACTGCTGGTGATGGCGGGATTCGCGATCATCCTCGTCGCGTTCTTCAACCTGAACGCCATCGCGTCGATCGGTAGCGCCGTCGCACTGCTCGTCTTCTCGTCGGTCAGTCTCGCGCACCTCCGCATTCGGAAGCAGACGGGGGCGTCGATCGTCCTCCTTCTGATCGGTCTGGTGGCCACACTGGGAACGTTCGTCATCTTCTGCACGACCACACTGGTCTCCGAACCGGCTACCGCGTGGGCTCTGCTGGTGATCATCGCACTGGCCGTGCTGATCGACGTCATCTGGAAGGCGAGCGCAAAGCGCTCCAAGCCTCCCGTTCAGGGAGGGGTAGCAGGATGAGCGCCGCGACCGCGGGACGCCGAACGGCCGCAAAGGCGCTGGTTGTGTTAGCTGTGCTCGCCGTCGCGGGCTGTACGGGGCAGGTCAGCGACGTCGACCGCGCACAGGCGCAGGTGACCGCCGCGGAGAAGGCGGTCACGGAGGCGCAGAGCGCTGCGAAGGCCGCGTCGGACAGTTTCTGCACGGTGAGCAAGACGTACCTCCAGGCGCTGGACCGGTACGGCGACGTCTTCACGCAGACTGCGCCAACTGTCGGGGATGTCCGGAAGGCCGGCTCTGACCTGGCCAAACCGCGCGACAACGCATTCGACGGCGCCGAGGCAGCGGTCAAAGCCCAGGAGGAGCTCGTCGCCGCTCAGAAGGAGCTCGCAGACGCCCAGACTGCGTTGGAGCGGGCCAAGGCAGGTCCGTCGGGGACCCCGACAACGTCTGCCGCACCGCAGCCGTCCGCCACCCCGCTCGCGCCGGCCGCCACCGTCGACCGGGTCAAGACCGCCGAGTCGGATTTCGCCTCAGCCCAGAGCGCGATCATGGACACCACCCCGCTCGCCGACGCATCCGAGCAGTTCAACAGCGCCGTCGTTTCGCTGGAGTTCGCCTGGCTGCGGCTGTTCGTCGATGCCGGCTGCGTTCCGGATTCGCAGACCCAGGAGGCCCAGGCCGCAGTGAGTGCCTATGTGACCACGCTCCAGCAGGATCTCGCCGCAGCCGGGTACTACACCGGAGCGATCGACGGTGTCTACGGACCGCAGACGGTAGCGGCAGTGGAGGCGCTTCAGAAGGAGAGCGGGCTTCCTGTGACAGGCGCAGTCGATAAGGCGACCGCAGCCGCGCTCCAAGCCAAACTGCTTGCGGTCGGCGGCGCCGCCGCCCAGCAGGACACCGCGACGACGGCTGCGGTTCAACAGACGTTGAAGCTGGCCGGGTTCTGGGATGGACCAGTGGACGGTGTCTGGACTCCCGCACTGGCGGACGCCCTCAAATCGTTCCAGGCGAAGCTCGGAGTCGAGCAGACGGGTGCCGTCGACGCCGCAACCATCAGCGCACTGGAGAAGGCGATTGCGCAGGCGAAGCAGCCGACGTCGACCCCGTCGCCGACTCCGACGCCCTGATAGCGGGGCGCGTCAGATCGCAGGGAGACGGACCCGAAGGTCTGCTGCCGTGCCCACACTTTGCCCACAAGAATCTGAGAACATACGAGATCTCCCTGATTTCACGTGATCTCAAACCCGCGGAATTACGCGGATTTTGAGCAGTTTCCGCGGCCTGCTGAGGCGCAGAATAGGGTTCGATTCCCCCCATCTCCACACATGGTCGTCGTCGCGCGTTGTTGAGGTTCGCGGAATTCCGCGGAAGTTGGGGCTTCTCCGGTTTCGGAGAAGGCCCCATTTTGTCTCGGCTTGCGACTGGCGCCTCCCGCAGGCCGACTGCTGCGAGTGCTCGTGCGGGCGTACAGATCCGTCCTCGTCACCGACGTCTCCAGCGCCTCCACACGACGACCGCGACCACGAGCGCAACGAGGATGCCGGCGACCGAGAGCCACACGACGTCCGGTATCGGCCCGTACGCCACAGTGTCGTTGCACGGCTGACCGTTCGGCGGCGGCGTCGCGCACGACGCGTGCACCAGAGCCGCGGTCACCCGTGTTCGCTCTGCAGTCGGAGCGAAACCCTGTGCGTCAGCACCAGGACGACGGCTGCAGCACGCAGCCACCACACCACGAATCGCCCCCGCATCCGCTCAGGCTAACGGTCGGCCGGCTGCGCCGTACAGCCCGGGCTGGAAGCGAGCCCGACCCGCACGCCCCGTGAGGTGAGTCCGTCCGCCGCGACCGCGATCTCTGCGTAGAACTGCGAATACCGTTCACGCCGCCGCAGGCGCACCATGACAGCGGAGGCGATCACCGTGAACGTCCTGAGCGCGCCTGTCGAGCCCGTCGCCATCGACTGCGTCATCATCGACTGGGACCAGGTTCATCTGCCTGCGACCGGTCCGGAACCCCATCCCGCGATCGAGCCCGCCAGCCGGTAGAGCGCGGGGACGGGTGAATCGGGTCACCCGTCCCCGTCCGCCGAGCGCCTACGCACTTCTCCGTATCCCCTTCACGCGCCCGGCCTCACATCATGAGCGTCGGAGGTGGAGCCTGATGTCTGAACCGGAAGTTGTGGACGTCGACCATGTCGAAGACCGCACCCTCATCGCGTTCGCCGTGTCGATCGTTCCCGTGCACGAGCATCCGCACGAGGGGGCATCCTGAGCGGCCGTACGCGAACCGTGCGGTGGGAGGAGCCCGCCCCGGCATCGGAGGCCCTCCGAGCGGTGTCGGGGCTGGACTGCATCCGGCCCGTGATCGTCGGCGACGCGAGCCCCGCCCCGAGGGATGTCCTGCTCCGTCCCTGAGCGATCCTCACTGAGAGTTCTCGAAGACTCCGAGCCGCGCGTCCGTGGATGGTCGTATTCTGTCGCGCAGGTGCGTTGGGGGCGCAGCGCGGGCGCGATCATGGACGTTCTGGCGCAGGTACTGTCGGTCAGCTACGACGTCGACGGCGTCGCAGGGAGGGACGCGCGCGTTCGCGCCATCGCCGAGTCACTCGATGCGCTCCTCCCGTCGGAGCACTCCGGGTGGGCCGACGTCGGGTCGCTGCCCGGCGACGTCACCCTGATCGCCCGCTACGGGCCGGAACGCGCCGTCATCGTCGACGCGGTGAAGCGGACGGCCGACGCGCATCCGACCATGCTGGCCTTCCGCAGCCGCCCGCGTTCGGTGGACCCGGTCCGCCTGAGCGATCGGATCGAGCTGCGCGAGTGGCGCCGGCACCAGGTCTACTCCGAGCTGTTCAGCCTGATGGGCACCACCTATCAGGTCTCGCTCCCCGTCCAGCCGCTCGCCACCGGCAGGCTGCGGACGTGGGTGTTCAACCGGGCGGACCGCGACTTCGGCGACGACGAGCTCGAGCTCGCCCGCCGGCTGCAGCCGCTCCTGGCCGCGGTCGACCGGCTCGCGGTCGCCACCCGCCCGGCCGGCGACTCCCCGGCGTTCGCCGCGCAGGCCGATCTGACCGCCCGCGAGGCCGAGATCCTCGGGATGCTCGGCTCCGGGATGACCGCCAGCTCGATCGCGTACGTGACGCGCGTCAGCCCGCGTACCGTCCAGAAGCACATCGAGCACATCTACGTGAAGCTGGGCGTGCACGACAGGGTCTCGGCCGCGCTCCTCGCCGCGGGTCGGTTCGGCCGTCCGTAGTTCTGCGTATGGCGCCGCCTGTCGCGGATCGGCGACGATCGCAGCGATCGGGGGTGCGCGATGCTCATCCGGGCGGCGGTCTGTGCGGTCGTGGCGGCGGCTCTGCTGGCGATGCCGTCAGCGCCGCAGAACCGTGTCGTCGTCCCGGCCGGCCGGAGCGCGGGGGTCGTCGTCGTCGACCCGTTCCAGCACGCCGGAGCGCGCCCGATCGACTACGCGCCGCCCCGCTGACCGCGGAGGCTCCCGGCGCGTCGCGACCACGATCGAGCAGTTCTGGAGAAGCGCCCCGCCTCCCGCGACCGTAGATTGTGTCTCAGCCGATCCAACGGCGCCGAGATCACACGAAGGGGACAATCATGGCCGACACCACATTCAGCAAAGAGGAGAAGGCCGCGATCCGGGCCACCGTCGCCGAGCAGAAGGCGATGAAGGCGGGCGCCGACGCCGCCGCCGCGTGCGAGGAGGCCATCGCCGCGATGACCGGCACCGACCGGGAGCTCGCGGAGGCCTTCCACCAGCTCGTCACGGAGAACACCGACCTCGCGGCGAAGACCTGGTACGGGATGCCGGCGTACGCGGACGCCGAAGGCAGGACCGTCGTCGCGTTCAAGCCGGGCTCCAAGTTCAAGATCCGCTACGCGACGCTCGAGTTCCAGCAGGCCGCGACGCTCGACGACGGCAGCCTCTGGCCGGTCGGGTTCGCCCTGACGAAGCTCGACGACGCCGACAAGGAGCGCGTCGCGCAGATCCTCCGCACGGCCGTCGGGCGCTGACCCGGCGCGGCCCGCCGCGACAGTACGCGTCGGGGCCGCGGACGTGATTGGATGAGCGCGTGACCCAGACTCCGGACGGCCTCCCCGCCGCTGCGCGCTCGCGCGTAGAGCGGCAGGCCGCGAGCGGGGTGCGGTCGTCGCTCTTCTCCGCCCCGGCGGCCGCCGCCGCCCGCAGCGCCGGGCTGCTCCCGGTCGGCGAGGTCTTCGGCGGCATGGTCGTCAACCTCGGCTGGACCGGCACAGGCTGCGCGTGGTGGAGCCAGGTCGGACCGACGCCGGGGCTGAACGCGCTGAGCCGCACCGCCTGGCGCTCGCCGGTGACGACCTCCGGCGGCAGCACCTACACGGGCTACGCGCCCTACGTGAAGGCGTTCGAGTCCGCCTGGTACGGCGCCGTGCGGCGGATGCTCGCCGAGGCCCGCGCGCTCGGAGCGCACGGCGTGGTGGGAGCGACAGTGCAGCGCACCCGGCTGGACGGGTCGGCGTGGGAGTTCACGGCGCTCGGCACCGCGGTCCGCTCAGACGACCCGCTGCTCGTGCCGTACCCGAAGAACCGCGGCGACGTGTGGAGCACGAACCTGACGGTCGAGGACACGGCGTCCGCCATCCTCAGCGGGTACTCGCCCGGCGAGCTGCTGCTCGGGATCTCCATCTCCACCAAGCACGAGGACTACGAGCTGCGCACCCAGCGGACGAGCTGGGTGAACGGCGAGGTGACCGGGATGACCGAGCTCGTCCAGGCGGCGCGCGCGGAGGCCCTGCACCGGCTGGAGACGCGCGCCACCGCGAGCGCGGGCGCCCAGCTCGTCGTGACCGACCTCCACCTGGGCGAGTTCGAGACGCCGTGCGGCGAGGAGAAGGACCTCCATGCCGAGGCGACCGTGGTCGGGGCCACCCTGATCCCGGTCCCGCGCTACAGTCGCCGCGCCGAGCTGCCCGCCGTCACCACCGTCATCCCGCTCGGCGACCTGCGCCCGCGAGCCTGAGACCCACCACCACCCGAGAGGAACCGCCGTGTCCGACCCGTTCTCCAGCGTCACCCTGCCCAGCGACGCACGGGCCCGCCTCGCCGACGGGCGCGCGCGGCTGTTCACCTCCGACCTGTCGGTGAACGAGTTCCTCCTCGTCCGGCAGGCGGGATTCCGCCCCGTCGGCCTCGTGCTCGGCTCCAGCGTCTACCATGTGGGCATCCAGGCTCGTAAGTGGAGCAAGAACATGGAACTCGAGAAGCTGAGCCAGGCGATGTACCACGCCCGCGAGCTCGCGATGACCCGCATGGAGGCCGAGGCCGACGCGCTCGGCGCGGACGGGATCGTCGGCGTGCGGCTCGAGATCGAGTTCAAGGAGTACGGCAACGACCTCGCCGAGTTCGTGGCGGTCGGCACGGCCGTCGTCGCCGACGAGAAGCCGCCGACCGGCACCTGGCGCAACAACAAGCGGATGCCGTTCACCTCCGACCTGTCCGGTCAGGACTTCTGGACGCTCATCCAGTCCGGCTACGTCCCGCAGGGTCTCGTCATGGGCACCTGCGTCTACCACATCGCCCACCAGGGCATGATGGCGACCATGAACAACCTCGGCTCGAACGTGGAGATCACAGCGTTCACCGAGGCGCTCTACGACGCCCGCGAGCTGGCGATGGGCCGCATGCAGGCCGAGGCGGAAGCGCTCGACGCGGAGGGCGTCGTCGGCGTCCAGCTCCTGTCGCTGCCGCACCGCTGGGGCGGCCACACCACCGAGTTCTTCGCCATCGGCACCGCGGTCCGCCCGCTGCGCGACGACCACGTCATCGCGACACCGAACCTCGTCCTCCCGCTCACCGACGGCGGACGATGACCGGACCCGCTGAGGCGGCGGCCGACCCGCAGACGTTCCTGACCGACCTGGTCGAGAGCGTCGGGCGCGCGCTGCCGCCTGTCCTCGCCGCCCGGGTGCTGGTCGTCGAGCGCAAGCGGACGCTCGCCGACCGCGTCTCCGGGAGGCCGGGCGCGATCTCCCGGGTCAGCCTGATCGGCACGGAGGAGACGCTCACGCTCGGCTACGAGCCCGGACCGCACTGGAAGGGGGAGGCGCACCGCGTCTACGGCGGCGTGACGATCGCGCGCCGGGCCCTTGGCCTCGGCGACTGGCTCACCGCGTTCGCGGGCCGGGTCGCCGCGCTCGCCGCGGAGGCGGCAGGGGACGCCGCGACCTCCTCGCGCGCGCTGCAGACCCTGGGCCTGGAGCCTGCCGGGTCGGAGATCCAGGTGCGGGACGCCACGATCGAGGGCGACCTCCGGACTCTGCCCGCGCGCCTCGGCCACCGGGTGCCGGACGAGGCGGTCGCCCAGGTCGGGCGGATCGGGGACCTCCTCATCGACGCCCTCCCGCGGGTCGCAGGCCAGGGCGAGCCGGAGGTCGTGGTGCGGCGGACGGCGACCGTCTACCTCCCCGACACGCTGCGCGCGTACTTGTCGCTGCCGCCGGACTGGGCAGCCGACCACGTCTTCCCCGACGGCACGACCGCGTCGGCGGCGCTGGTCGGTCAGCTCTCCGAGCTGGAGCGCGCGGCGAAACGGATGCGGGACGCCGCGATCGAGCAGGACGCGTCGGCGCTGCTGGTCAACGGGCGGTTCCTGGCGGACCGGTTCGGGGCGTCGCGGCTCGACCTGCCGTGAAGCCGGCGTCGGGGCTCGACGCCCCTCAGTTCTGCGAGTGCGACCGGTCCAGGTAGCTGCGCGAGCGCGAGATCTGCTGCTCCAGGGCGTCCACCGTCTTCGCCATGCTCTCCACCGCCTTCACGCGGTAGCTGTCGATCGAGTCCATCGTCGCGAACACGTTGTCGAAGGCGTGCTGCAGCGTCTCCAGGCTGACGCCGGTGGAGACGGCGTCCTCATGGACGCGCGCCGTCTGCTGGCGCAGCAGCTCGCCGGTGCGGTCGATCATGGAGTTCGTCGCGTCGTTGAGCGCGCTGATCTGGTCGAGCACCAGCTCCTGGTTGCCGAGCGCCTGCGCGACGATGATCGCGGTGCGGAGGGCTGCGACGGTGGTCGTGCGAGCGCGCTCGACGCCCTTGATCAACTCCAGGTTGTTCTTGCGGATGGCGTCGAGCGCGAGGTAGCCCTGCACGGACACCGCGATCTGCGTCGTCAGGTCCTGCCGGCGCTGGCGGATCGGGAAGAGCGCGTCGGCGAGCAGGGCATCCGCCCGGCGCGGGTCGGTGGCGCGGAGCTGCGCGGCGCGCGCCTCGATCGAGTCGTCCAGGGCCTTCGCGAGCGTGGTGTACTCGCCGAGCTTGCCCATCGTCGCCCACAGATTGGTGCGCTCCAGGTCGATGGCGGCGTTGTCTTTCAGGAGCGCGTCCTGACCGGAGATCAGTGCCGTGATGATCGCGTCGAGCTGCTTCTGCGCCGGCTGGTAGCGCTCGAAGTACCTCATCAGGGACTTGCCGCCCGGCAGCTTCCCGAGGAAGCCCTTCGAGCCGGACAGGTTCGCGTGGCCCGGGTCGAGGTCGGTGATCGTCGTGCGGAGCTGCTGCAGGGTCTGGGCGACCTGGGTCTGCGGGTCGGACGGACCGCCGCGACCGCGGGCCGCGGCGAGCGAGGACTCGGGCCGCTGCAGCATCCGGTTCGACACCTCGGAGGACGACCGGATCTCCTGCACGCCCATCCGTGCGATCTCATCGACGCGGCGGGTGAACTCCGGGCTCCCGGGCTCCACCCCGGCGAGTCCGGAGACGAACTCGTCCGCCTTCGCGGCGAGCTCGGCCCGCTTGTCGGCGGGCACGGCGACCATCCCGACGGCCTGGTCGCCGCCGACCTCCGGCACCGCGGCGGGAGGCGTGAGGCTCACCCCGGCCGCCGGCTGGTCCGGAGGCGTCAACGGCTGGTTGAGGTCGAGCTCGGACATCGGTAACTCCTCCCCGGGTCGGGCGCGCGAACGTGCGGTGCCCGACGACAAGACACTTGAGGCAACACTAGAACGAACAGTGCGGTGCGGGCGCGCGGTTCGGGTGACTCGCAGGTGAGTCGACGTGCCGCTGGCCGCTACGCCGTCGGCTCCCGGTCCTTCCCGACCGCCGTCGTGAACCCGGTGACCGGCTGGTTCTCGTCGAAGGCCGCGGCCCGGCGGCGGAAGCCGCGCGTGAGCACCAGCAGGTATGCGAAGCCGATCGCCGTCCAGATCAGGCCGCCGATCAGCGCGTCCGCGTGGAGGTTCGCCCACAGGACACCCGTCAGCGCCATGCCGATCCCCGGGAGGACGATGAAGCTCACGACGTCGCGGAAAGTCTTGCGGCGGCCCTGGCGGACCGCGAACCACGCGATCACCGAGATGTTCACGAACGTGAAGGCGATCAGCGCGCCGAAGTTGATGAAGGCCGAGATCATCTCGAGCGTGAACGACGCCGCCAGCAGGCAGATCGCCCCGACGAGCACGATGTTCAGCGTCGGCGTGTGCGTCCGGGGGTGCACGTAGCCGAAGAACCGACGGGGGAGGACGTTGTTGCGGCCCATCACCAGCAGCATCCGGGACACCGACGCGTGCGACGCGAGGCCCGAGGCGAGCGTGGCCGCGAAGCCGGCCGAGACGAAGATGGCCTGGAAGACCGGGCCGCCGACGATCAGGCCGATCTGCGGGAGCGGGTCGTCCGTGAACTCGCCGAACGGCGCGTTCGTCGGGAACCGGAGCTGCGTGAAGAACCCGGCGATGAGGAAGATCGCCCCGCCGATCACGACCGTCAACAGGATCGCCCGCGGCATCACCTTCGGGGTCTTCGCCTCCTCGGCGTACATGGTCACCGCGTCGAAGCCGATGAACGAGAAGCAGACCACCGTCGCACCGGTGAGCACGGCCGACAGGGTGACGCCGTCGTGGAAGAAGGGCTTCACCGAGGCCACCGTCCCGTCGCCCGCGCCGTTCGCGAGCTGTGCGATCACCATGACCACGAACACGGTCATCACGACGATGGCGAAGACGAGCAGGATCATGTTGATGTTTGAGGTGCCGCGCATCGTGAAGTAGATGAGCGTCGTGACCGCGGCACAGTAGATCACGACCCAGATCCATCCGGGGACGCCGGGGAAGACCTGCTCCAGGTAGAGCCGGATGATCAGGCAGTTCACCATCGGCAGCAGCACGTAGTCGATGAGGGAGGTCCAGCCGACCATGAAGCCGAGGTTCGGGTGGATGGACTCCCGCACGTACGTGTACGCCGACCCGGCGCTCGGGATGGCGCCCGCCATCTTGCCGTAGCTGACGGCCGTGAACATCATCACGATGAGCGCGACCAGGTACGCGGCGGGGACGGCGCCGCTGGTCTCGTCCGAGACGATTCCGAAGGTGTCGAAGACGACGGTCGGCGTCATGTACCCGAGGCCGAGGCCGACGATGGCCCACAGCCCCAGGCTGCGGCGCAGCGTGCCGGAGCGTGCCGGCGCGGGCGCAGTGGACGTCGTCGTCATGAGCTCTCCTTCGGGAACGGGATGCGGCGTGCCTCGCAGTGGCCCAGCCGGTGACTTCCCGAGACCCTAGCAGGAGAAGAGCGCTTTTCTGAAAGAACCCACAGAAATGCGAGTGTGTCGGTCAGCGGGTGGAGGTCGCGACCACCCAGTCCAGCGCGACGGGGAGTGCGGTCAGCACCGAGACGTGGCCCTCGCGCGGCCGCAGCCAGAGTTCGCCGCGGCGGAGCCGTTCGAGCATCCAGCCGGCGTGCGTGGCGGGGATGACGCGGTCGCGTCCGCCTTGCACGAGCAGGGTCGGGGCGGTCACCGCGCCCAGCTCGACGCCCCAGGGAGTGACGAAGGCGAGGTCGTCGTCCACCTCGCCGGCGTGCCCCTCGGCTGCGCCGGCTCCGGCGTCGGCTCCGAGCGCGGCCCACGGGCCCTTGAGCGTCTCGTAGTCGCGGTCGGTGAACGACTCCGGCTCGAACTCGGCGGTCTCGGCGTGCGCAGCGCGGGCATCCCGGCCTGCGAGGGCGGCACGGAGCCCGCCCGGGTCGGCCATCCCGGCGAACCAGTCGACGTCGCCCCAGTAGGGAGCGACGCCGGCGAGCGACACCACCGCGCTCACGCGTGCGGGGGCGAGCGCCGCGTACGCGAGCGCGTGCGGGCCGCCGCCGGAGGCGCCGAGTGTGGCGAAGCGCTCGATTCCGAGCTCGTCGAGGACGGCGAGCACATCGGCCGCCGCGTCGGCGACGGTGCGGCCGGTCAGGGCGGCGGAGCCCGGGTAGCCGGGCCGGGCGACCGAGACGACGCGGAGGCCGCGGGCGGCGGCCGCGTCGGCGACGGGCCGGATGACGGCCCCGGTCTGCGGGGTGCCGTGGTGCCAGACGACGACCGGCGCCGCGGTGTCGTCCGCTGCGGCGGTGTCGTCCGCTGCTCCGGCGTCCTCCGGGGCTCCGGTGTCGAAGAACCGCACCGAGCGTCCGTCGGGACGGGTGATGCTCCCGACCCGGCCTCCCGTCAGCTCCGCCACGCGTCCACCTCCCGCTGCAGTTCGGCCTTCCGCTCGGCGGTCGCGAACGAGGCGTCGATGGAGGTGCGCGCGAACTGCTCGGCCTGCTCGGAGGTGACCCCGAGCGCGTCCCGGATCGCGAGGTAGTTGTCTCCTGCGTAGCCGCCGAAGTACGCCGGGTCGTCCGAGTTCACCGTGACGCGGACCCCGGCGGCGTCCAGCCGCAGCAGCGGGTGGGCGCTCAGGTCGGGGACGGTGCGCAGTCGGACGTTGGACAGCGGGCACACCGTCAGCGGGATGCCGTCCGCAGCCAGGCGCGCCATGAGCTCCGGGTCCTCGGCGGCCCGGATGCCGTGGTCGACGCGCTCCACGCCGAGCAGGTCGAGCGCCTGGACGATGTAGGAGGGCGGACCCTCCTCGCCGGCGTGCGCCACCGCGTGCAGCCCGGCGTCCTTCGCCCGGGCGAACACGTCCGCGAACAGCTCGGGCGGATAGCCGACCTCGGCCGAGTCGAGCCCGACCCCGAGCAGCCGCTCCGGCCGGGTGAGCGCGGCGGTGAGGATGGCGTCGGCAGACTCCACCGGCTGGTCGCGCAGGAAGCACAGAATGAGGCCGCCCGACATCCCGAGGTCGCGCTCGGCCTCCGCCAGGGCGCCGCTGATCCCGTCCACGACCGCTTCGATCGGGACGCCGCGCGACACGTGCGCCTGCGGGTCGAAGAACAGCTCGGCGTGCCGGACGCCTTGCGCGGCGGCCGTCCGGAGGTACCGGCGGGTGAGCTCGGCGAAGTCGTCCTCGGTGCGCAGCACGGCCATGGTCGCGTAGTAGAGGTCGAGGAACGATTGCAGGTCGGAGAAGTCGTACTGCGCGGCGAGCTCCTCGACCGAGGCGTACGGCAGCTCCACTCCGTTGCGCCCGGCGAGCTCGAACGCCAGATCGGGCTCGAGGGTGCCCTCGATGTGCAGGTGGAGCTCGGCTTTCGGCAGGGCGAGCAGGGCGTCGTCGGAGGGCGGCGTGGTCATGGTTCGATCCTCCCACTGAACGGGCGGAGGACGGTCAGCGGAGTCGGGAGCGGACCTGGGCGAAAAGGCTCAACGCTGATTTTGAGTGGAAGCGGATTCTTCGATGTGACGTCGTTGGACGGCTCGCAAACGTTTCGAGCGGTCGGGGCTGCGGAGAACGGAGACCAGATAGAGGAGCGGACCGACGTTTCGCGTCAGTGACCAGACAAGGACTGCCGACGGTATCGTGACGAATTCGACCGCGCGAAGCCGAGGATGTCCCGTGCCGAGACGACGCAATGTTCTGCGGATGAGTGCGACGCCGAGTGCGGCAGAAAGGACGGGTATCCCGGCGAGCCACGCCTGGCCGAGGAGGATCCCGGAGACGGCGAGAAACCAATACGGCACCGGAGCCAAAACGAAGCAGCCTGCACTGCGATAGAGCGAAGCTGCTCGCTGGAGCTCATAGCGGATCGCGCTCTTCTCTCGGAGTTCTGGATGGAGTCGGTGGAAGTTGACGACATCCGCCATCCCTGAGAACCAGTAGCGCTTCTGGGCCGTGACTGCGACGGCCGTCGAAGGCGATTCGGTGTCCTCCAGGACGGGTACGGGAACGACGGGAACATCGTGAAGCGAGAGCCGGAAACCCAGCTCGAGGTCCTCGCACGGCGTGTGAGTGCTCAACCCGTCGAGGCTCAAAGCTCGATCGAGGCGCAGGACGAGCCCGTGGCCCTTCAGATGATAGGAATGGCCGAGAGGTCCGGAGCGTGCTGGAGCACTGTTTCTCCGGTGGAGGTCGAACTCGAAACCGAGCGCCCAGCGAGTCTGATAGTAGGCGGCGCCGAGCGCGTACCAGCCAGAGGCGCCGCGCATCTGTTCGGCGTTCCGAAGCGACGAGTGATTCAGCTGGAGAACCTGGGGAAAGTCGTTCGCGAGGATCGCATCACCGAGAGCGCACACCGAATCGGGCGACGCCGTCGAGTCGGCGTTGTACGCGACGACGTACACTCGAGGCTCAGCTCCAGCGGCTTCGGCCGCAATCGTTCGAATCCCGAAGTTGAATGCCGAAGCCATGCTCGGAGCGGGGGAGGGGTCGACGACGACACGAGACCCCGGAAAGTCAGCGCAGAGCCGTTCGGCCACGGCTCGCGTGCAGACTCCGTCGGGAGCGGGCGACTCATCGGTGATCGAGGTGACCACCGTGACGCGAGCCCGATACGACGAACGCTCGATCGATCGTTGGAGGGCTGAGAAGGTCGCGGGGAGCGCATCCACCTCCTGGTATGCGGGGACGACGAAGTGGAGTTCGAAAGGCCGATCGTCCTCTTTCGATCGCGCGGCGATGGCGGTCCTTTCCGACAGCAATCGGCGGGGCTGACGCCACATTCTGACCAGGTAGGCGACATTGCGCGTCACGGTCATCGCAGCTATCAGCAGAGCTGTCACGAGGAGCGCCGCATGCAGGTCGGGGTCGTCTATCACGTCGCTCCTTGATTCATGCTGGTGGATGTCGCCGTCTTCACGGTGGCGGCGAGCCCGAGGGCCGCGACGATGACCACTAGGACGCCGGCGGTCGCTGCCACCGCAGAGGTGAGCCCGAGTTCTTGCCAGAGCTGCCCCATGACGCCGTTCGTCACGGCGATCGTGACGCCGGTCGCCGAGCCGACCAGGGCGGTGGCGGTCGCTCGAATCGCGTCGGGAAACGTGGCCTGCGCCCACACCGCGAGCGTCGTGAGCGCTACCCCGATCAGGAACTCGGCCAGGACGTAAGCCACGATGGCGCCGATGGCGCCGAGCAGCGCCACGATGAGGGCGAGATTGGTCAGCGCCAGCGTCGCACCCAGCACCGCGGAGGACGAGAACCGCTTGGTCCACCGTGTCACCCAGGCGCCAGCGGCCGTGGCCACGGACAGGGTGAGCAGCACGACTCCCAGAAGTCCTTCATCGATTCCGACGACCTCGACCGTCATCGGTTGCCACGTCAGGATGATGATGGCCAGATCGACGGCTGCGAGCACGCTGAACGCGAGGAGCAGCCGAGCTTTGCTGGATGCGATGTAGCGCACACCCCGAAGCATCGATCGACCGATGCGCGCTCCAGCACGCCGAGGGGAGTCGGGCCACGTGAACGTCACCCAGATCGATGCGGCGACGAGCAGGACGCCGGCAAGCGCGATGGAGACACCGTCGGCCATCGCCCATCCTGCGAGAGCCACGAGGATGGCTCCGCACGCTGCCGACGCCCAGCGGATCGTTTCGGATCCCCTGATCGCGCGTTCTCCGTGGTGGGACAAGCCGACCGAGTTCAAGGTGTTGACCAAGAGCGCGGTCGACGCTCCGCTGTACAGGGCGAGCCCTGCCGACCAGAGCACGATCGCTGCCGCGAAGACCACGGGATTCGACGCCACTGAGAACACAAGCAGGCCGGCGCCCCAGATGATGAGCCCGCCGCTCACGAGACGTTTGTGTCCGAACCGATCTCCCCAGGCGCCGCTCGGAGTCTCGACGAGAAGAGCCGTGACCGCCGTGAGCGAAAGCAATCCGCCGATCATCGCAGCGCCGAGGCCGCGCTGACCCATCAGCGTGACGAAGGTCGCACCGAAGATGAAGTCGGCGATGGCGACGACTCCGGTGAGGACCCATACTTTGACGATCAGCGGTCTGGTGACAGCGTGCGCAGGCTCGCTCATCGTCGGGCCGCGCGTGATTGCTCCAGCGTGTCGGCAAGGCGGCGCGAGAGCGCCACCATCGTGAGGAACGGGTTCCAGGAGCCCCGCGTCGGGAATGTCGCGCCCCCGAGGACGAAGACGTTGGAGGCCCCGCGAAGCCGGCCATCCTCATCGGTGACAGCTCCGGACGCCTCGTCGCCCATCCACAGGGTTCCCGTCTCGTGGAACGCGAACGGCATCCGGCGCACCTCGAGGTGAGGAAGCCACGATCGGCTGGCTGCTGACCAGTACTCGACGGCGGCTCCGCCTGACACACCCTCGAGGATGCGGTCAGCGCAGTCGTCGAGCGAATCCCATGCTTCGTGGTCGGCCTCATCGAGAACGAACCGACCGATGGTGACATCGTGATCGACGTCGATTCGGCTGGCGTCGGGCGCGACACCTCGTCCGGCGATCTCCGCGAGTCCGTGGACGATGAGTACGACGTGGTCCTCGTCGCACACCAATTCAGGAGTCCCGTTGCCGAACATGTCCGGCATGAGCCGGTACACCCGCTCGATGTCCCGGTTGCGATCGGTTGTCGCAACCGCCGAGAGGTGAAGATGGAACTCACGCCGTTCGGTACGGCCATCGATGTACAGAGCCGCAAGCTCTGGACCGCGGGTGGAGAGCTCTGCGAAGGCACTCCGCGGGACTCTGCATGTGAAGAAGCTCGCGGAGTTCGCCGCGAGATTCCTTCCTGCGTTCGGTGCGTCGACGGTGGCGCAGGAGCGGAGGACGAGTCCGGTCGCCTCCGAGGTCCCGAGTGCGAGAACGACGGTCGCGTCGCCGACTTCGAGGGTTCCCAGCGATGTGCAGACCTCCGTGACGGCGCCGTGGCGCTCGACCAGTCGTTCAACGAGGCATTCGGTGACGATGTCGAATCCCGGCGCCTCGGACGCCGCACGGAGGAGGGGCGCGATCGCGCTGAACTTGACCGTGACGCCGCTGGCGTCTTCGGGATGAGCCAGCGGAGCGTCGAATTCTTCGGGTCGGCCCGCGGTCTGCAGACGAGGATCGCGTCGGACGACATCGAAGGCGCGATCGCGAAGCTGGGCGTGAAGGCCGCCGTACTCTGCTGCGATCGATGTCGCTGACCGCGCGCCCAGCCACGACCGTGCCTGTCCCCAGTGGTCATCCAGGCTGTCGACGATCGAGGCAGGCCAACGACGGAGATGATCGCGGGAAGGCTGGGGGACAGAGCCGCTCCACACGAGTGTGCGCCCGCCGAGAAAGGGTACCTGCGACACCAGGTCGAGGTCCCCCTCCGACCTCCACGGACTCGCTGCTGCGGTGGACATGAGAGGTTGGAAGGCCACACCGAGGTTCTGTGCGTGGCTCGACAGCAGAAAGGCGCCTTGCTCCAGAACGAGGATTCGGGCTGCCGGGCGTCGAGCGACGACTCCGGCGATGAAGGCAGCCGCTGTGCCACCGCCGCCCAGCACGACATAGTCGTAGCGGCGCGAGCACGCAGTGTCGAATGAGACGGTGAGATGCGAAGCGGCGCTCGTGCCTGCGATGGTCATTCGGATTCCCTTTCGACCCGGATGGCGTCGTCGACCAGATCGAGGATCGCGGACGCGTCCAGCCGGGGGAGGTGCACATGAGCTGCCTCTCTGGCCGCTTGACTTCCCTCTCCGATGGCGATCGCGAGATCCGCTTCCTCGAACATGGGCGCGTCGGCGGTTCCGTCGCCGATGGCGAGCGTATGCGTGCTGCCGAACCTCTGGATGAGTTCTGCTGCCCGGCTCCCTTTGTCGCTCTCGCCGACCTCGAGCGTCGCGATACCCGTGCAGATGCCCTCGTGCGTGGCGAGGTCGTTGGCGATGCACACGTCGATCGGCACGCGTTGCACGATGATGTCGGTCAGCACGCGAAGCCCTGTCGAGATGAGGGCGATCCGGTAGCCCCGCGCGCGAAGCCCGTTAAAGAGCTCCGGCACGCCGGCATGCAGGGGGATGCCTCCTGCGATACCGACCAACTCCGAATAGCTGACACCGGCGAGCAGCTGCGCGTCGAGCTGACAGAACTCGTCGTAGCCGATTTCGCCCGCGACGAATCGATCGAGATTGTCTGCTCCCTCCGGCGTCCACCGGCCCTTCGCTTCGAGGAGGTGCTGCCACACGGATCGGATCGGGGTGAGCGTGCCATCGACATCGAAGAGCGCGAGGCGGTTCTCCGGACTCACGCGGCTACGAGCCCATCAAGAGAGGTGCCTGTCCGCACGAGTATGTCCGTGTCACGCGGACCGACCGTGACCGCTCCGATCTCCACAGACAGCTGCTCTCCGATGAATGCGATGAACTCCCGCGCCGCGAGAGGCAGCCTCTCGAACGACGATGTGCTGGTGGTGGGCTCGAGCCATCCATCGAAGTAGCGGAAGACGGGCCGACAGCGCTCGAGCGACTCGTGTTCGGCGTCGAATTCGACCAGAAGCTCCCCGTCGCGTTCGTATCCGACGCACACGCCGATCCTTTCGAAGCTGTCGAGGACGTCGAGCTTCGTGATCACCACACTCGTGAACCTGTTCACCTCGATGGCCCAGCGGGCCTGAACGAGATCAAGCCAGCCGCAGCGTCGCTGACGTCCGGTGGTCGTTCCGAATTCGTCCCCCTCGGCTCGAAGGCGCTGCCCCAGCTCTGACAGGTCCTCTGACACGAAGGCGCCGTTCCCGACCATCGTCTGGTAGGCCTTGAGAACTCCGATCCGGTGGTCGATCTGCTGCTGGGGGAACCCGGCTCCCGATCCGACCGAGTAAACGGCGGTGGGAGACGTCGTCACATACGGGTAGATCCCGTGTTCCAGGTCGATGAGGGGGCCTTGTGCTCCTTCGAAGAGGACCGAGTGATTCGTCGCGACCAGATCGTCGATGAGGCGTGCGGAGTCGACCTCTCGCGTGAGCGCCGCTTGGCGGTGGAAGAGGACCCACTCGACATTCCGCTCGAACTCGTCCTTAGGCAGGTCGAAGAACTCGACAGCTTCGCGGATCCTCTTCTCGATGAGCGTCGGATCAGCGAGGTCATGGACACGCAGACCGATCCGATTCACCTTGCACACGTTCGCCGGCCCGATCCCCCTCCTCGTCGTCCCGATCTCGGAGCCGGTGCCCTCGCGAGCGGCTTCCTGACGATCGTCGACCGAGCGATGGAGGGGCAGAATCAGGTGCGCGCGACCACTGACGAAGAGCCGGCCTCCGATTCCCGGCGAAATCGCCTCGAAACTCGCCAGCTCCGCGTCGAGTCGTTCGAGGTTGATCAAGACTCCGTTCGCCAGGATGCCGATCACATCCGGGCGTCGCATGCCCGAGGGGAGGAGGTGATTCTTCAGCACCGTGTCCACACCGTCGGACGCTCGGAAGACCGTGGTGTGACCGGCGTTGTCGCCGCCCTGCACTCGGACCACGACCTGGTGCTGTGCAGCCAGCCGGTCCGTCATCGCCCCTTTTCCACCGTCTCCCTGTTGCAGGTCGCCGACCCAGGTGATGGTCGGTTCTGCACTGGGTCTGAGACCGTGCGCCCGGAGCGGTTCGAGTCTGGCGTCCCGCCGCTTGGCGAGCTGGGTGCGGAGATACTCCGTGTCGATGGGCGTGTGCATGTGTTCCCCCGAGTGTGCTTTAGTGCTGAGTTGGTTCTGATCGAATCGAGCGCGCCTCGAAGCCCGCGCGCGTTCCCGCGATCACCAGCGGGTGGAGAAGCGATGTCACCGCCTCCAGCAGGTGACTGGGCACGATTCGCCGCAATCCTCCTGGTGCGAGGGTGCGGAGACTCTCGCGGACACGCGCCGCATCGAGCCCGCGAGGGGCGGGCGAGAGGTCGCCGATGGCAGCGCCGATGAGGTACGCGGTCCGCCAGATCTCACGCTGAATGATCGTGCTCACTCGATCGTCGAGTTCATCGGGATCGGTCAGCCGGGCAGACCAGTCCTCGAATCGGCGATCAGCAGCGTCCCGCGACAGCTCGAGCAATCTGAACGCCGCGTCCGATCGCAATCGGCGCCATCCGTCGGCGCTCGCCCGATCCGGGACGAAGAGCGCCGCCTGCTGATCCCACCAGTCGTAGTAGGGAACGACAGAGGGCTCGAGGACCGCCGTGGTGATCAGCGTGGCGCGGCGGTCGACGAAGTGCGCAGCACGTCGTATGCCCATGATGGAGTTCCCGACCAGGCTGTCACCGACGTCGTGTTGAAGTGGGCTGTCCACGGGAGCGATGCTGGCGACACCGACCGACCGCAGGTAGTCGAAAAGCATGACGTCGTCCGGCACGTCGAGCGTCGAATGACGCGCCGCGTATCCGTCGAGACCGCGGGCGGTGTCGACCGGAAGGACCAGCCCGACCGTTGGCACGTAGTCATCGACAACCGTCGTCCAGTCGACGTCGGTCGCCGCAGCAAGCCGGGCAGCGGTGGCCGTACGCGACCCCCATTCGATGAAGAGGGAGATGGCGTCGTTCGGCCTCGCGGCGATCAGGTGCCGAACGCGTTCTTCGAAGTCGTCGGATGTCGCCACATCGTCTTGGAGGACGAGGTGGTGGGTTGCTTGCGGCGATGCCGTCGCCCACGCGACGCGAGCTGTGCGCCAGGCGGATGGCGGGCCTTCAGGATCGGGATCCATCACGATCTGAAGGTGGAGTCCGGGGTGGCGCGATTGAAGCTCCTGCGCTGCCTCCAGGCGGCGGGGATGGGTCATGATCGCGGCCGAGAGGATCACGGATGGAGCTCGTGTCACTACGTCCTCGTTGTGCTCTTTCGACCGGGGTCGAGGTGGTTCATTTACTCAAATTTAGAGTGTAACGATCTAGAAACACAAATCGGCGCGACGCGACTGCTGGTCTCATCCCATCGATGTACGCTGCGCTCGATCGCCCGATGGACGCAGGCCGCGAGGAGTCCCGATAGCCTCGACCCCGTGCCATCCCTCGCCCGCCGCCGTGCCCTCCTGATCGTGGCGGCGATCGCCACCGTCGTCGCCGGGCTGACCGTCCACGAGACCGTCGACAGCTGGGCCGGCGCGTTCGCGGGGGATGCGCTGTACGCTGTGCTGATCTTCCTGCTGGTCGCGGTCGTGGCCGTGCGGGCGGCGAGCGCGGTCGTGGGCGGCGTCGCGTTCGCGGTCTGCGCCGCCGTGGAGCTGTTTCAGCTCACCGGGGTCCCCGCTTACCTGTCTGCGACGATCCCGGGAGTCGAGCTGGTGCTCGGGTCCACGTTCCAGTGGAGCGATCTGGTCGCGTACGCGGTCGGGGCGGCGCTCGCGGCCGCGGTGGACGCGGGGATCAGGAGACGCGCAGCAGGATCTTCCCGAGGTGGGCGGACGACTCCATCCTCCGGTGAGCTTGGGCCGCGTCCGCCAGCGGGAACACCGAGTCGATGACCGGGTGGACCTCGCCGGACTCCAGCAGCGGCCACACGTGCTCGCGCACGGCGGCGATGATGGCGACCCGTTCGGCGAGCGGGCGGGCGCGCAGCGTCGTGCCCTGCAGGCGCGCGCGCTTCATCATCAGGAGGCCCATGTCCACCGCGGCCGGGGTGCGGTCGCGGATCGCGATCGACATGATGCGGCCGCCGGTCGCGAGGGCCTCCAGGTCGCGGGCGATGTACGCACCGCCGACGATGTCGAGGACGACGTCGGCGCCGCGGCCGTCGGTGAAGACGTGGACCGCCTCCACGAAGTCGTCGGTGCGGTAGTCGACGGCGGCGTCCGCGCCGAGGCCGCGGCAGAAGGCGGCCTTCTCAGGGCTGCCGGCGGTCGCGATCACCGGCGAGCCCAGCGCGTGGGCGAGCTGGATGGCCATGCTGCCGATCCCGCTGGAACCGCCGTGCACTAGCAGCGTCTCGCCAGGCGCCAGCGCGCCGAGGTCGAACACGTTCGACCAGACCGTGGCGGCGACCTCGGGCAGGCCGGCGGCCTCCACCGGGTCCACACCGGGCGGGATCGGGAGCACGAGTCCGGCGTCCACCGTGACGTACTCGGCGTAGCCGCCGCCGGGCAGCAGCGCGCAGACGAGGTCGCCCTCGCGCCAGCGCCCGGGCTCGACGTCGGCGCCGATCGCGTCGATGACGCCGGACACTTCGAGGCCCGGCCATTCCGGGGCGCCGGGCGGCGGCGGGTAGAAGCCGCGGCGCTGGCTGAGGTCGGCGCCGTTCAGCCCGGCCGCGATCACGCGGATGCGGACCTCGCCGGGTGCGGGTTGCGGGTCCGGGACGTCGGCGACGGTCAGGACCTCTGCGTCGCCCGGCTGCGGCACGACCACGGCGCGCATCAGCGGACCGCCGATCCCGCGGGCTTGCGCCCAAGCACATCCCGGATGCGCACCTTGCTGGAGTACTCGATGGACCCGTACCGGAAGAGCCGCACGGCCAGCCGGAGCACGACATAGGACAGGACGAACAGCTCCACGACGATCACGATGGCCTGCCACAGCGGCAGGGACCCGAACGCGTTGAGGATCAGCGCGGTGATCGGCGCCGTATAGGGGAAGAACGCCAGGACCTGCACGATGGGCGCCTCCGGCGTGCTGACCGCGTAGCTGGACGCGTAGATCGGGATGACGACGGCGAAGATCACGACCGAGAAGAACGGTGCGGCGTCCTTCGCGGTCGGCATCACCGCGCCGACGGCGACGAGCGTCCCGGTGAACAGCGCGAACCCGCCGATCGTGATGAGCGCGCCGACGATCATCTTCTGCGGGTCGAACACCAGCGAGCTCAGGTCGAAGTTCGGGATGGCGAGCTGGTCGCGGAAGAACAGGTAGCCGATCACGACCGGCAGGGCGAAGACGGCGATCTGGATGATGCCGACCGCGAACAGCGACACCACCTTGCCGACCAGGAGGTTCGTCGGGTTGATCGTGGTGAGGATCATCTCCGTGACCCGGTTCTCCTTCTCCTCCAGTGTCGAGTTGAGCATCTGGTTGCCGAGGAACACGATCACGACGAAGAACGCCGCCAGGAAGATCAGCGGGGGCAGGATGCCTTGGAAGCCCGGCGCGACCGCGCCGTCCTTGAACGTGGTCGTCGAGGTGTTCGTCTCGCCGCGGAGGATCGCGACATCCACCGGGCTGTTCAGCTTCTGCTCCACGCTCGTCGCGAGCAGCGACTGGGCGACGGCGGAGTACTTGCTGTTCGCGAACACGCCCGCGTCGGCCCCGTAGACCTTGATCGTCTGTTTCGAGGGGTCGGCCGGGTAGTCGAAGAAGGCCGGTGTGCCGCCGATCTGCACCTCCTCGACCCCCTCTGAGCTGCTGGCGATCTCCTTGCCGCCGTAGCTGCTCGCGACCGCCGGGTCGACCAGGCCGGACGCGTCGGCGTAGAGGAAGTCGAAGCGCGCGTTCTTCTGCTGGTCGGCGGTGTTGGCGCTGGAGACGTTCGCTGAGATGACGAGGGCTCCGAGGCCGAAGACCAGGATCGGCAGGATGAGCGTCACAGCCCAGAAGCTGCGCTTCTTGATCGTGCGGGTGAACTCGAACCCTATGACGGTGGAGAGGTTGTGGCGGGCCATGCTCAGTCCTCCTGGCGGCTCTCGGCGCCGTAGACCTCGACGAAGATGTCGTCCAGGGATTTGCGGGTGGGGGCGAAGCGGGTGATGTGGAGGCCGGCGTCCACGAGGCCGCGGAGGATCGCCGCGGTGTCGGCGTCGTTCGCGACCTCCAGCTCGGCGCGCCCGTCCTCGTCCCTCGCGACGCGGTAGGCGAGGGAGGCGGGGATGGTGCCGTCGTGGTCCACGTGGACTACGGTGCCGCCGAACTGCTCCTGCACCTCCGACACGGTGCCGTAAGCGCGGGAGACGCCGTCCTTGAGGAGGATGACGCGGTCGCAGAGCCGCTCGACCTCCTCCATCTGGTGGGTCACCATCATCACGGTGGAGCCTGCGCGCTTCTGGTCGTCGATGATGTCCATGAGCAGGCGCCGGTTGACCGGGTCGAAGCCCTTCGTCGGCTCGTCGAGGATGAGCAGCTCCGGCTGGTTCATGATCGTGACGCCGAGCTGCACCTTCTGCTGCTGGCCGCCGGAGAGCTTGTCGAGCCGGACCTTCTCCTTGTCGCCGATGCCGACGCGCTCCAGGTACTCGCTCGACCAGCGCCGCGCCTTCTCGGCGCCGAGGCCCTTCAGCCGGCCGAAGTAGACCATCACGTCGATGACGGACTCCTTCTTGTAGAGGCCGCGCTCCTCCGGGAGGTAGCCGAGCCGCTCGCCGGCCTCCGGCGAGAAGTCCTTGCCGTCGATGTGCAGGACCCCGGCGGTCGGCTGGTAGATGCCGAGCAGCGCACGGATCGTCGTGGTCTTGCCCGACCCGTTGCTGCCGAGGAAGCCGAACGTCTCTCCTCGGACGATGTCGAACGAGAGGTCGCGGATGACGGTCGTGCGCCCGAAGTCCATGCGGAAGCCGGCGATGTGCACGAGGGGCTCGGCGCTCTGGGTGTTCACACGATCGAGCCTATTGGGTGGAGGGTGCGGCGGTCGCGGGATTCGGAGGCTATGAAAGCATTCCCCGGCGTTGCCTTCTCGGGGGACGCCCGCTACGCGAGCGCGTCGAGCAGTGCCGCGTGCAGCAGGCCGTTCGACGCGAGCGACGAGCCGTGGGACGGCCCCGCTTCGCCTGTCACCGAAGTGAAGGCGCCGCCGGCCTCCTCCACGATCGGGATGAGCGCCGCCAGGTCGTAGGTCTTCACATCGAACTCGCCCACCGCGTCCAGGAGGCCCTCCGCCAGCAGCATGTACGCCCACATATCGCCGTACGCGCGGTCCCGCCACACCCGCCGGGTGAGGGCGACGAGCCGGTCGAGGTAGCCGGCCTGATCCCACTGCGCGATGCTCTGGAAGCTGACCGACGCGTTCGCGAGGTCGTCGACGCCCGAGGTGTGGATGCGACGAGGCGTGGCGCCGGGGGCGTCCGTCGTCCACGCGCCTCCGCCGGCCGCCGCCCACCAGCGCTTGCCGAGCGCGGGGGAGCTGACCACGCCGACAACAGGCTTGCCGTCCTCGGCGAGGGCGATGAGCGTTCCCCACACCGGCACGCCGCGCAGGTAGTTGGAGGTCCCGTCGATCGGGTCGAGGATCCACTGCCGCGCGGCGTCGCCCTCGGTGCCGTACTCCTCGCCGAGGATGCCGTCGGCCGGCCGCTCGACGGCGAGCGCCTCCCGGATGGCCCGCTCGACGGCCAGGTCGGCCTCCGTGACGAACGTGCGATCGGGCTTGGTGTCGATGTGCAGGCCGCGCTCCCGGAAGTGCGCGGACGAGATGCCGTCGGCGAGGTCGGCGAGCCGCAGCGCGAGCGCCAGGTCGTCGGAGCGGAGCGGGGCGGTGTCACGAGCGTCGTTCACGCCAGGAGCCTAGCGGCCCTGCGCCGGGACACGCCCGGGGTGCACTGCCGCCGCCGCCGATTGGCGTCCCGCCCGGACCGGATGCTAATGTTGAGCCTCGTTCCGGGAAACCGGAGCGAATGCGCCTCTAGCTCAATCGGCAGAGCAATTGACTCTTAATCAATGGGTTCAGGGTTCAAGTCCCTGGGGGCGCACAGTACGACGGAAGTGGTGAGAGGCCCCCGATCCCCTGGAAACACAGGGATCGGGGGCTTTCTCGTTGGTGGGGGCCCGAGCGTGATTAGGCTGTTTGTCCACATTTTGCCCACATCCAATTTCGCCCGCCTCGTAGAGCCGCTCCTAAGTGTGGGCTAACCGCGCGTTGGCCGGATTGGTGTCTCGGTCTCACGACGCTCGGTGTCGTCGTGGGCGAGATCCTCGCAAAGCGCACCACGCCAGACATTTTGAACGCGAAGTTGTACTGTGTGTCGTCGCGGTTAGGCTTCACCCGATGGACCTGAATCAAAAGGCGGGTGTGTCCGCGTCGATTCTGCTCGGCACGTGGGAATGGCCAATCCACGGGCTGCGCCACCTTCCGACGACGGGCACGAGTGGTTGGTATGTCTGGACAGGCGATTTGACCGACGATGACGACTTCTTCCATCCCTGGCACCTGGCTCACTTGATCCGACTCGATGCGGCGCTTCCTCGTCTTCTGGATCGACCGCCTGGCTCTCGGTTCCTCATCGCACCCGGCTACGAGGATGTCTGGCACGATGAATCGCTTCTGGATTTATAGACCGCTCGCCGCAGACGCAGCACGGGACGGTCTCACGTTCGGCTTAGTGATCACGGTCAGCCTCAATGGGCTCGACAGCCGACGTTGAAGGTTCACGCGCCGCCCATCGTTCGTACCAAGTTGCCGCTCGCAGTTGTTCATCCGCGCGGCGCCCTTGTGGCCGAGCATCTTCTGCAGCACTTTGATGTTCGCGCCTGAGCTAACCGCCAAGCTCGCGGCCGTGCGCCGGGGTCATGCGGGGTCATGTACGCGGAATGCCCGCTGTCTTGCGATCCATCATGCGGCTGACCTGGGGCTTGCTGCTAGATTCAGTGAACGGCTTGCCAGCTATCCGCCAGCGCCGTGGAGCGAGGTAAGCGGCACGATGGGTCCCGGCCAAATAAGACCGACCTTCGCGATTCACGATCGCGAAAAACGATATGCCGTGACCGCCGCTGCCTGGGTGCTCGGAGCTGGCGGAATCCTCAATGTGATGCACCCGTCAGCATCGATACCGTTCTTCGTCGGTCTGGTGGGGCTGATCGTTGCGATGCAGGTCGTCTATCTGAAGCGCATGGGCTTCGTGCGGCGCGTTGCCTCCCAGCTCGCACAAGAATTCCCGGGCGATCGTTTCCTCGTCGGAAACGTGCGGTTCGTTCGCGCAGGAGACGGCGGTCCGAATGCGGTCGAATTCACGACGACCGTCCTCCAATTCGGGAGCACGGCACTGTCGCTGTGGAACCCAGACTCGCCTTCGCATCCTCGTGTCGCGATCTCGTACGACGATCTCGACGTTGACGTCACGAAGGGGACGCCTCCCCGTTGGGCCCTGGTCGTTCCGTATTCGGCCGGGGAGACGCACATTGCCGTGTTCGCTATGGCGGGCTTGGGCTTCGAGAACGAAGCTCGATTGAAAGAGCTCGCACGTGAACTCTTCCGAATCGATGGCATGACTGAGCTCAGAGTGACGACTGAAGGCGGCACCGAGACGCCTTAGTGTCTGTTCCAAGGATTGGTCGCCAACTTCGCGGCCGCCTCGTAGAGCCGGACCGCGACCATGTCGCAGTGTCGTGAGCAGGGTATGCGTTCTCGACTAGCAGTGCTTCGGGGGACTCGACCAATGCGGTTGCGTCGCCGATCTGCGACTCATAACGTGCTTTGTTCTAAGTGTCTACTTGTTCGCGGAACGAGCTGATCGGAGAGCCTGTCGGGGTAGCCGCAGCTCAGAACCCACGAGAGGCAGTCCAATCGAGTCTCAAGAGGCGGGCCGTGCCGGCGTCACTCGGAGCGCCTCCGGAATGGTCTGCGCAGGAGCCATGGGATCTGGGTAGAGCCCTTCCGGATTCGGGAGCAAGTTGAGCTGCAGAGACCTTGGAATCCAGCCGCTCCGAGGGCGCGCGCTGTCTGAGACCGCGAGTGCAAACAGCTCATCTCTGTCGGCAGGCTGGGCGCTCAGTTCGTTGAACAGTCCACCGTTGAGTGCTTCAGTCGTCCCGGGCAGGACGCTGCCCTCCAAGTATGGGCGGTACGCATTCCCGTACCAGCTCCAGAACGTCGGGTAGGGCAGCAGGCCGAGCCATTCGCCTCTGTTGGGGTAGCTCGTCCGCTCGGTATGGCTCAACGAGAACCATGGTTGGCGCCCCGACCATTCGTATCCTCGTGCGACCTCGCCATAGGCGTACACGCTTTCAGATCGTTCGGCGAAGTCGACGAAGAGCCTGCGGAACCCCGATGTCCACCTGGGGTCGTCGAACGCGGAGAGAAGCACGGAGACCTCGACTGCTTTGACGATTCGGGCTTGGCCTCGCCTGCGCTCGCGGCCGACGGGAAGCGATCCCCCCGTGACAGGAAGGGAACCAGCGAAGGAGATCGTGTCTTCAGCCAGCTCCCACTCGCGCAAGAATTGTTCTTGGCCGCCGTCGGCGAGCATGCCTTGGAGTGGTTCGAATGAGCCGTAGCGCCGCGGGAGGGCTTCCGGAACATCCCTCCGGCACAACTCGAGCCAGTTCTGTATGAGGTCGGGAGACACTCGAGACGCTGGCAAGAACCACGAGAACTCGACAAGCGACACAATCGAGTTGCGTTCCGGCTTCGCCACCTTGCGCCTCGATGACCTCGGCCAGATCTCATCATTCTGACGGTCCAACGCGACGCCTTCGAATCCATCAGCCAGGGCCTTGGCTGCCCTGCGAGCAGCAGCAATCTCCCGCTCATCAGCCCCGTTGGCACTGATCGCGATGTAGGAAACCGGAGCAAACATCGCGGCACTGATCCCTTCGGGCAGATCCTCGGTCTTGACCCTGACGGGAAGATCGAGCGAAAACGAATGCTTGCCCCGCGGGCCTCGAACGACCTGCCACACGTCAGCGAAAGAATCCGCGATTGCGAGTCCAGGGATCCCGTCGAGGACGGCACCGAGCTCTCTTAGACGAGGTTCGCGGCCGAGGAACACGTCGAAGTCATATGACACGGCGAAAGTATCTCAAGCGCCAGGCAGACCGGCGGCTTCGCCACGTCGATGCTCTCGCGGGTGCGGGCAAACTTGTTGCGCGTCAGCGTGCGTGAGCGAGTGCTGTGAGCGACGGTGGTCGCTTGTGCGATGGCTATCAACCACGCAGAGACGACTCCAGGCCGAAGGCCATCTCAGAGGGAGGACGAGATACCAACGAATAGGAAATGAGGAAAGTAATCCACGAAAGAAGAGACGAAACGAGATGGAGCCAAGAAGGGGGATACGAAGAGGCAACCGAGAAGCAAGAACAAGCGGATAGAAGCAAGAACAAGCGGATGCACGCAGGCACTTCGAGTGGATCGCACTTACGGCTCGCGTCGCGGGCGCAGGTTTGCAGTCTTCAATGAGGTACCGACTCTTCCATGCGGACTTCCTCTCGAATTGGCTCCAAATCAAATGACCTCAAGGCAACCGGGTCTGACGGTAGTGGTTTCGTTCGGCTTTGACGGTGGCGAAATATTGGTTCGCTAGAGGCAGCCACAACAGCGCGACTCCGGCTACCAACGCCACGGTCGTCGCATCGCTCAGTAGAGCTTCCGACCCGCCGACATTCAGTTTGCCTGTCGCCACGTCCCAAACCGTCGACAGCAGCCCGATGGCCACCAGAATCGAAAGGACGAGCCGCGCCCAGCCAAACCCTCGCAGTATCTTCACCGCGAGTAGAACGCGTATTGCCGCGCCGACCAGAACGATCACAATTCCAAAGACGACCGTGAAGACCACGATCTCTGGCGTCACTTCGATCCTGTGGCCGTTATGTACGAACCAATGAACTCGACTTGACACGTAAGTGCCCCAGTTCGTCGTGGCCGTCCTGATTGCCACGAATACGACGGCAATTGCGGCATCGACCAGCGTCGCCCAAAATACGGCTCGGACGGTCCACGGGGTGGGTCGTGAGGGCCGGAATCGATCGGGCATGGGCGCCAGTGGTGCGACGAGCGATCGGGCCAGTGGACGAGGCGAGACGTAACGAGGCACGCTCGAAGGCTAGTGCTCCAATGGCCACCCTTGTCGCAACTGCTGAGTTCTTAATCGTGGAGTTCGGCGTCATTAGACGTGACGACGTCCTCGAGCTATGCGTTTGCCGGGGCTTGTTGTCTTTCCGTCGGCCGATCGTAGCTCGCTCCCGGATCTCCGTGCCGGGCTTTCGCGGCATATCCTCCTTCCGCTTCGCTCCAGTTCGGTATTCCACGGTCCCGGCACTGCGCTCCGTCCACTCGCTCTCGATCACTCACCGGAAAGGCAACAAGAACTGATCGAGCGGGGAGTGAGCGAGATGCGGGTATTCATCATCGACACGAGCAACATGGGTCCGGAACTGCACGGTGGACTCATCGGCGTGGTCGGGTCGGCGCACCCGTCAAGCGGAGGAGAAGCAAGAGTGTGTGGACATCGTCAGCAGGTACGCGATAGCCGGGTGGGTGATCAGCTCTGACCCGTTCACACTGATCGGATTGTTGGCCGCGATAACTGCCGAAACAGCGTGCGTCCCCTTCGTTTCCGAAGCATTGTCGAGGCTTCCGTACGGTTTCGAAGCGGAGACGGCTGGTGGCGACGTCGCAGACCCGTCACGTTCCGGCCAATGATCATTCTCTTGTTCTGGTCAACGATCAATACTCTGGAGCGATTCGGCGGCTGATACATTCAGTCCCGTGACGGTGGGGGGACGTTTGGCCGCGGGAGCCGCAATCGTTGGTCTTCTTTTCGCGCTTGCCGGGTGCACTGGCGACTCCTACCCGCTGGCAAAGGACGCCTCTGACGTGGTCGGTACGTGGGTGCATGGTCCGGGCCGACTGGTTCTGAGATCGGATTCGACTTTCGTCATGACGAACATGCCGGAATACGTTGCCGATGGACTCTCTGATGAACCGCACGGCCCAGTCGTGAGCTGTTCCGGGAAATGGAACATCCTCCTCGCGGACCAAAACATGCAGCTGTATCCGGATTCAGCGACGTGCCGAAGTAGCGGTCTCTTCGTCACCGGCCGCGACAATCAGCGAACGATCGCGTTCGGTCTGGACACTGGGTCCGACAATCCTCTGTGCTTCGAACTCGTCCGATCCGATTCGAAGCTCACGCCCCAAGGGGTGGACGAGTGCTCCACACATTGAATCCGGCAAGGCGACCGTGAACTCCGCGAGCTGGGCAGATTACGCCGAGGACCCGTATCGGGCACGGCTCATTCGCTCGTCGACCGTTGGCAATCTGATGTGGGGTGCCTTCATCGTTGTTGTCGCCGTTGCGATCGTTCTGGCTGCGATCGCAGCCGTGAGTGTCACCTCGCTCAACTGGATCGCGGGCGGGTTGGCGCTGATCGCCTCGTACGCGGCGCCGCTTGTTTTCCTGAGCAGGTCACGCATTCGGCGCGACATCGAGATACGTCTCTCTGCAGCAGGTATTCAGTTCTCCGGTCATCCGCCGACTTACTCTGCCGCGGCGTTCACAAGATGGATGACGCGAAATGCGTTAGACGCTGAGTCGGTGCGAGCCGCGCTGCGAGAAGCGTAGGAAACCAACTCCTTGAACCGCAGATCAGCACTTTCGCGCGGTGAAATCCGTTGGCATGGGATAATTCCTGACCGATGACCTCCCGGAGTTGATCTCTGTGCTCGAAGGTTTGCTCGCAGAAGTCGAGGCCACGGATCCGTCGCTCCAAGACCGCGATGCCGGCCCGAGGGCCCAGCCCCAATACTTTCCCAGCGTGCCCACATTTTGCCCCCAACCGAGTGAGATCGTATGAGATCCAAACGGTCTCTAGTCAACCAAAAGGCGCATAATTCCGCGGATTTTCGAGCCGGTTGACCTCCTCCGGCGGCCCGTATCCGGGTTCAAGTCCCTGGGGGCGCACCCAACACCGCAGGTGGCGAGAAGCCCCCGATCCCTTGGAAACAGTGGGATCGGGGGCTTCTGCGTTTTCGTGGGACGGTGCGCGATGCGGCCGCATTTTGCCCACATCTGATTTCGTATCTCCCAGTCGATAAGACCAGTCTTGTTCGACGCCAACGAAAGCGGGGCCCTTACGTCGTCGAGCGCGGGTTGATCGCCGTCTTCGCCCGCAGCGCTTCAGTGATCGAGGTGGTTTAGGCCTCACTTCTGCCTGTAGATCCACAAACTGAGAAGTAAGGATCCCGCGAAGATCGCTCCCGCCATAGTGAGGATCTCGCCGAACGGCCGCGGGCCTTGGAGGAGTAGCCATCCCACCCCGGCCGCGCACACGACGAGCCCGCAGACTGCACCGATGATCTTTATTCGGTTCGAGGTTTTCACGGAGCGGATCTTACGCCGGGCCCAGCTGGCGGCATCGGTTCAGGTTCACCGTGAGATCCAGCGAGTTGACCAATCTCCGGGGCGAGAAGCCCCCGATCCCTTGGAAACAGTGGAGACGGGTATCCCCGGCGTTCACCAGCCCAGTGACCCGGGCGATCCCTTGAAGGGCCCGACGACGGCACTCGTGATCCAGCCGCCGTAGAAGCCTCCCGGCTGCGGCGTGACGACCTCGCCGTCGACCGTGCACTCGTCCATCTGCTGCGCGTAGACGGCGACGCGCTCTCGGAGCGGCTCGAACCCGGGCGATGGCTGCGGGTAGTTCCACGCGCACGCGGACCGCACCTCGCCTCCGCCGCGCACGTCGAGATATCGTGCGGTGCCCTTGAACTCGCAGAACGATGAACCGTCGGCGTCGACCAGCGCGCCGGCCGCGAAGTCCGCTATCGGCAGGTAGTAGACCGGCGGATGGCTGGTCTCGAGCACCCGGACGACGTCACGGGTCTCAACGATGAGCTGTCCGCCCAGACGGATCGTGACAGGCGCGGTGACGCGCTCGATGCGCGGCGGCCTCGGGTAGTCCCACACGGACTCCTGCCCCGTTCCTGGGATCTCGGGGCGCGGTCGGGACACCTTTTCACTCTATGCCCCCGGTGCTTCACTGGAGTATGGCCGCCTCACCGATGTTCCCGCTCGGATCCGTGCTGTTCCCCTCCGTGGCCGTCCCGCTGCGGGTGTTCGAGCCGCGGTATCTCACGATGGTCGGGCGACTGCTCGACGAGGACGAACCGGGGTTCGAGTTCGGCGTCGTCCTCATCGAGCGCGGACCCGAAGCCGGGGGTGGCGACCAGCGCGCCTCGGTCGGGACGATGGCGCGCCTGGTGAGCGCCGCCGCGGGCGCCGACGACCTGCTGATCGTCGGCGTGGGTACCCGGAGGTTCACGGTCGAGCGCTGGGTCGAGGAGGAACCGTATCCCCGGGCCGAACTCTCGATGTTGCCGGACCTGGAGTGGTCCGAGGCGCTCGCACCACTGCGGGCCGAAGCCGAAGCGGTTGTCCGCCGCGTGATCGCCCGCGTCGCGGAGCCGCACTCGGATGCCGGCGTCGAGCTGTCGGACGATCCCGCCGCAGCCGTGTGGCAACTGGCGGCGATCGCCCCGCTGGGCGAGTACGACAGGTACACCCTGTTGAGGTCGACAACGATGGGGGGTCTGCTGCGTCAGCTGGTCGATCTGACCCTCGAGGCAGAGGAGCTCTGGTCCGCCGAGGGAGGTCTCTGACCACCGTCCATCACCTCTGGTCCTTCCGTCCGCGAAGTTCTGCAAGCCGCTTTCACCCAGAGGCGGATCCGCTATCGATACTTCTCGGCCGAGACGTGCGAATAGGCCGGAACCGTGAGGAGTTCCGCTATAACGTGTGAGCCATGGCAGACGTCGAAATCGTTACGCTTTGGCGTCCGACCGGGCCCGAAGAACTGTTGCTGGTCGAGGAGTCCGGCTGGACTCGATGGCCGCCGAGACTGCCTGACCAGCCGATCTTCTATCCGGTGCTGAACGAGGACTACGCCGTGCGTATCGCCCGGGACTGGAATGTCACAGCGTCCGGTGAGGGCCACGTCACGCGTTTCCGTCTGCGTCAGGATTTTCTGGACGAGTTCGACGTCCAGCAGGTCGGCGGCCAAACCATCCTCGAATACTGGATCCCCGCCGAACGACTCGACGAACTCAATGACAACGTCGTCGGGCTGATCGAAGTGACCCGCAGCTTCCGACGCGGACGGGACGGCGACGTCGTCGAGTTCCGGTTTGGATCACAGCCAACCTCGAAGGGCCGGTCACAGACGTGACTCTCGAAAAATCGCTCACCGTTCCGACCGCTGACTTGCGGAGGGTGTTCGAGGCGGTGATCACGCACATCGAAGAGCACGAGGGCAACGCTGTGATCCTCCGCGACGACTATTTCTGGTGGATCCAGCGACCTGAGGCCTACGAAATGACTGCGAAGCCTGAACCGGACGCGATGACCATCGGTCAGTTGACAGAGGCATGGCAGTCCTTGATCGGCAGCGTCGAGCAGGATCGTGTCATCTCGCACTCGGCCGTGTGGCTTTCCCAAATTCTGCGGGCGGTGGGCGAAGAGGCGGCGGGCTGACGGTGACGCTGAATTTGGACAGTAGACGTCACGACGGGGGAGAGCTGAGTCGATGAGATCGCGGGTTCGGATCTGGTGGTTGGCAGGCGGCGCAGCAGGGGCGGCGATGGTGCTGCTGCTGGGAGTCGGAGTGGGACCTACGACAATCGCCTCGATGGCTCAGGGAATCATGCCCTCCGACCAGGCGCAGATCCGCCAGGCCATCGGAGCCGACATCGATTACCGGAACGGTCGGATGGTGACCTCGGCGCTCGCGTCGTCGTTCACGCCTCCGGCCTTTCCGCAGCACGTCACAGCCGCTGAAGGGGTGCGGCTTCGGCGGGCCCCGGCCGCGGGGAGCGAGCCGGACACGTTCGTCGGCTTCACGACATCGATCGATGCGACCGGAATGAGCAGGAAGGGAGACGATGTCGTCGTGGAGTTCACCGAGACCACCATGATGCCGCGGCCGCACCCGCTGCCCGAGTACGGCTATGCCACCCAGCAGGTCGCGACGCTCGTCCAGAAGGACGGCGTCTGGCTTGTGGACAGCATCGCCTTCGCTCCCGGAAGCGGGATGGACGGCGCCACCTGCCAGCCGGGCCGTTGGGCGGGGGACTGCTGACGCATTCGCCCGCGAGTGGAGCGCTCTCCTCCCTAGGGATGATGTCAGCGGCGCAAGGCAGCAGTTCGGTCCTCCGGAGCCCTAGCGTGTTCGCATGAGGTCGTTCATGCACCGCAGCCGATGGCTCTTCGAACCCGCCCTCGCTCTGATCTTCTTCGTGCTCTGGGCGCTGGAGGTCGTCGGCCGGCACCAGATCGGTCCGGGGGCGCTCCGCAGCACAGTGCCGTTCTGGGCTGCCTTGCTCGCACTGTCGATTGCGATCGGGATTTCGCGGCTCCTGCCGATTGTGGCAATGGCGGCGGGGGCAGCCGTGCTCGTCGGCCAGTTGTTCTTTCCCACAGCGATCTTCGATGAGCCGCTCGTGTACCTGGGCTACGCGATCGTCATCCTCGTGGTGGCGTCGGCGGTACATGGCCGGATGCGCGTCGTCGTGCTCGTCTTCGCCGTCGGGGTCGGCGTGTCGATTGCGGGGTTGCTGTCCTGGTGGTTGGGCATCGGTCGCGGCGACCCCAGTGCGCGAGCCATGTTCTTCACGCTGTGCGCGGCTGCCGCGACCGTCGCATGGCTGAGCGGGACGTTGATCGGGGTGTGGGGCCGCAAACGCGCGGACGAACTCGAGTTGGCCCTTGCCACACGCAAGCTGCGTGCCGCGGAATCGGAGTTGTCCGTGGCGGCCGAGCGGGAACGGATCGCGCAGGATGTGCACGACATCATGGCGCATTCGTTGTCGGTGATCCTGGCTCAAGCGGATGGCGCGCGTCTGCTCGCGGACGAGCGGCCGGCGGCCGTGGTCCCGTCCCTGGCCACCATCGCCTCCACTGCACGGTCTTCGCTCACGGAAGTCCGCGTCCTGATCGAGACCCTCCTCGGGACTCCGCACGGACCGACCCATCCGGGGCTGGGAGACCTGGATGAATTGGTGAAGCGGCTCTCGGCGTCCGGCCTGTCGGTGTCGGTCGAGCACTTCGGGGAGATCGGCGAGTTCACCGCCGCGCAACAGCTGGCCATCTACCGGATCGTTCAGGAGGGACTGACGAACACCCTGAAACATGCCGGGCCTGGCGCGTCGGCGCGTCTCGCGCTGGACGGGCGCGACGATGGGATCGCCCTCTCGCTCGCGTCCCGTCCCGCCGACGATCGGAAGCCGGCAGCAGCGGTCAACGAGGCTGGGCGAGGTCTCATCGGGATGCGGGAGCGCGCGCGGCTGGCCGGAGGATGGCTCGACGCCGGACCCGACGACGACGTCCCAGGCGGCTACCTCGTCACGGCCTACATTCCCGCCGTGGAGCTCGAAGGGGTGACCGCGTGATCCGGGTCGCTGTCGCTGACGATCAGCCGTTGTTCTGCGCGGGGCTGCAGATGGTGATCGAGTCACAGCACGACCTCGACTTCGCAGGGACGGCGAACGACGGTCGGCAGGCAATCGAGCTCGCGCGAGCGAAACGGCCGGATGTCATGCTCATGGACATCCGGATGCCGGAAGTGGACGGCATCGCGGCGACGCGCGCGATCCGCAGCATGTCGGACTCCGTTCCGACGCGCATCGTCGTGCTCACGACCTTCGACCGCGATGAGGCGGTCGCTGCTGCGCTCCGGGCGGGCGCCGACGGCTTTCTGCTGAAAGACTCGACGCCCGACTTCATCCTCGCCGCTGTCCGGACGGTGCACGAGGGGCACTCCGTCATCGCGCCCAAGGCGACCAGCGAGCTCTTCCGCGCGCTCGCACGCCGGCGGCCCGAAGCGATTGACCCGTTGACTATGCGGGAGAAGGAAGTGTTCCTCCTGGCCGCACGCGGCCTCAGCAACGGCGAGATCGGCGCCACCGCGTTCATCGCCGAGGCCACCGTGAAAACGCATATCCGAAGCATCCTCGCCAAGCTCGCGTTGACCTCACGCGTCCAGCTAGTGGCGTTCGCGTATGAGAACGGGCTGGTTCGTTGAAGCTCGGGACGGAAGGCAGCGGAGCCACGTGGGCGTGCCCGGACATCCCCTGCGGGGCGATGCGCTGAACGACCTCCGCTCTGCCAAGATCGACCTGAAATGGAGAACGCCGACCCGACCCGCGCCGATCAGATCGCGCCCGCGACCGACACACCCCCGAGAGGCCTGCGCTTGTCCGGGTTCGGCCTCGTCGCGGTGTGGGCCGGGCGCGCACTCGTCATCGCGACGGTCGCGGCCGTCGTCGCGAGTCGGCTGACCCGTCCGACTTGGGCGGCGGAGGGATGGGACTCGAACGGGCAGCCGCGAGACTGGCTGCCCAACCTCGCGTTCGTGCTCGTCCTGGTGACGGGGCTGGTCGGTCAGTGGCTCTGCGGACTCGCGGTGCCTCCCAGCGCGGCGTGGCGGGAGGGCGATGAACTCGTGGCCGCCACGGTCGTCTGGCGTCGCAGGATCCGGGTTCCCGGCGCCCTGGTCGTGCGGTTCAGGGCGCCCGGGAAAGGTGGGACGGTCCACGGGGCGTTCGTGATCGGTCGTGGACTGCGGATGCTTGTGCTGCTCTCGCCCTTCGCAGTGGGTGGTCGATCCCGGATCGAGCGCCTCGTGGGGCAGCGTGCGCCCGATACCCGTGGGCGGGCCGGTGTCGAGTACCTGGTCGGGTTTCTGTGGCTGCTGCTGACCGTTGCCGGTGTGTTCGTGCTCGGCGGACTGGCTGTGTGGTGGATCGGGATGTTCCACTCCTGAGGGATGCCGGCCTGGGCTCAGGGCAGGAAGGGGAGGAACTCGTCGTGGTCCAACTCAACCGTCGTCCGGGGCGTCCGAGCGGTGTATCCGGCGTCCAGCGGCGCGGAGCAGAAGCATGGCCACTGGCCGGAACGTGTCTCGGAGATCACGCCGAGATGGACCTGACGATCAGCGTGATGCCAACGATGACGGATATCACTCCCACGGGAATCATCTTTCCCGGAGTCGACCGTTCGCCGAAGCCGGGGAATAGTTTGCCGACGATGCTCGCCTCGATGTTCTTCTTGTTCCTAGCCGCGAACTCCGAGCGGAACAGCACGAGTGCGAATCCTGTTGCGATACTTCCGCACCCAGCGATGAGCATCACGATCGGTTCTACGTTCACGTGGGTCATTCTGCCGGGGATCGGCGCGTGAACCGAGATAGACGGGCAGAATCGCTTGGGCGAATAGCCTGGTACTCCGTTCACCGCGAAGGAAGACGCCCATGTTCACGCCGTTAGTGGTTCTGGAATTGATTGCGTTCTGGCCGCTGGTCATCGGAATCTTCGCGTTGATCCTCCGGCGTCGACTCGTCGGCGTACTAGAGCGGGCTTCGAAGCGCTCATTCGATGCGGCGCGCTCACGCGCACTGAAGCGTTCGGTCGTGTACGGCGCCCTACTGCTCATCGACATCGGACTTGGTGCGACCGTGTGGAGTTACGCGTCGAGTTCGCGACCGGCGGTCTTCGTCTCCTCGCTCGTCGTCGGTTCGGCGTTGCTTGTCTTGACGGTGACGAACGTCGTTGCGGTCTTCCGTGGGCGAATCCCGATCCGTGACGTTGCGCCCAAGGCTGAAAGCGACTCAAGCGTGGCGGGATCCGATTCGGTCACAGTCGAACGGCTTCCCTATTCGGGAATCGTGGAGACGGCCATCGCCAAGGTCTTTGTCGACGACGCGGACCCGAGGACAGACGTGCGTCGCACTGTGATTCATCGGCTGACGGTCGTTGCCACCCTGATCTTCGCGGTGGCGGCGCTCATCATCGTTGGCATCATGCTGGTCGCAGTCGTCGGCATCATGCAGCAGTAGCACTTCGACGGCACACGAATAGCGGCATCCGGGAACGGTCTCATCGCAGGCACGGGCTCGTCGCCACTGTCGAGTGGAGCCCTGCGCCTTGCACCACCCCCGCGTTGGGACTGCCGGGCAACCCGCAATGGGTGTCAGGGTTGCCCCATGAGTTCAGGCCCGGGCTGGGGCAGCCAGCCGACGCAGTACGTCTACGTTCAGCACGCCCCCAAGCCGCCGACCAACGGGCTGGCCATCGCCGGGATGGTGCTCGGCATCGTCGGGGCCGCTCTGTCGCTCATCCCGTTCGTCGGAATCTTCATGTGTTGGCTGCCGGCGCTGCTGGGGATCATCTTCGGGTTCATCGGTCTCGGCACGGCCAAGCGCATCGGTGGGTTCCGTCGGCGTGAAGCCATCGCGGCTATCGTGTGCGGGTTCCTGCCCATCCCGATCATCCTGTTCGGCGTGATGATCCTCGCCGCGATCGGTTCGGCCTCCCACACGTCCTGATGACGGCGGTTCCTGGAGGCAGCGGCGCTGCGGATCCGTCCGGGATATCGGTCGGGTCTGAACACCCCGCCTCCCCACGCGCCATAATGCCCGCATGCGCCGCGTCCCGCTCTCAACCGGTGTCGACCTGGCCATACACGAGTCCGGCCGCGGCGAAACGGTCGTGCTCCTGCACGCGTGGGGCGAGACGCACCGCTCGTTCGATCGGCTGGTCCCCTTGCTTTCGCCTGACCTTGGGCTCGTCGTACCCGATCAGCGCGGCGTCGGCGAGAGCGCGAAGCCGGCGGGCGGGTACTCGCTGACCGACGCCGGCGAGGACGTGGTCGCGCTCCTGGACGCGCTGGGGATCGACGCCTGCTGGCTGCTCGGGACGTCCAGCGGCGGCTATGTGGCGCAGCAGGTCGCGGTCGCGCATCCCGAGCGCGTGCAGGGACTCGTGCTGGTCGGGGCGCCGAGCGACCGGCAGGGACCGGTGCCGGAGACGCTCGCGCGCGTGCTGGCGTCGTTCCAGGACCCCGTCACCCGGGACGACATCCGGGCGCTCGACGGGGTGCTCCCGCTGCGCTCGCCGGTGCCGGAGGGTTTCCTCGACGACCAGTCGACCTCGGCGTTGACCATCCCGCTGGCGGTCTGGGTGGCGGGAATCGAGGGGCTCGTCGCCGCGCCGCCGCCGCTCCGGAGCGGGACGATCGCGGTGCCGACCCTGATCCTGTGGGGCGCGCAGGACGACATCCTGCCCGCCTCGCAGGCGCAAGAGCTCGCGGCGGCGATCGACGTCAGCCGGCTGGTGATCTACGAGGAGACGGGGCACCTGGTCCTGTGGGAGCGGCCGGAGCGGGTCGCGGCGGACGCGGCGGCGTTCATCGCGGCGAACACGTCAGGGCGCGGTTCGGCGGCTGACCGCGCTGAACCATCCACCCGCCCACCCCGTGTACCTCACAGGAGGACGCACGCCGTGACGACCCCACGGCCCGACCCATGACCATTCGCACCGAGAGCAGGATCGTCGTCGCCGGCAGTGTCCGCGACGTGTGGGACTACCTGAGCGACGTCGGGCGCTGGGCCGAGTGGGCGCCCACGGTGCTCGAATGCAACGTCCGGGGCGGCGGGTCGCTCGTCGCCGGCGGGTGGATCGATCAGCGGGCGAGGGACTTCCGGCGGGAGCATCGTCGCAGTGAGCGGATCACCGACGTCGACGCGCCGCACACGATGGGGTTCGCGGGCACCATCGGGTCCTCGCCGGCGCGCTGGGGCATGGAGATCCTGCCGGCGGGCGAGGACAGCACCGACGCCATCATGTGGGTGGAGGTGGACCTCGCGAACGTCATGCGCCTCATTCCGCCCGGCATCCTCCGAAGCAGGATCCAGCGCACGAGCGACATCGAGATGGCCGCGATCAAGGCCGCTGTGGAGGCCGACGTCCAGGCAGGCGCGGGGTCGCCGTGACCCGGGTGGACGGCGCCCAGCGCCTGATCGAGGTCTACCGGCGGAAGGCCGCGCACTACGACCTCACCTCACGGCTGTACCCGGTGCCCGGCTACCCGCAGCGGTCGCAGCGGCTCCGCACGGTGCGGGCGCTCGGCCTCCGCCCCGGCGCGACCGTGGTGGAGGTCGCCTGCGGCACGGGACTGAACTTCCCGCTGCTGCAGGACGCGATCGGCCCGGGCGGACGGCTCATCGGGGTCGACCTGACGGACGCCATGCTCGACCGCGCCCGGTCGCGGGTCGCGGCGCACGGCTGGCGTAATGTGGAGCTGGTGCAGGCGGAGGCGGGGGAGTTCGTCTTCCCGCGAGGGGTGGATGCCATCCTGTCCACGTACGCGCTGACGCAGGTCCCGGACTGCGGCGCGGTCGTCGCTCACGGGGCTGCTGCCCTCGTCCCCGGCGGCCGCTGGGCGGTGCTCGATCTGAAGGCGCCCGACCGCACGCCGGCGTGGCTGACGCGGCTCGGGGTCGCGGCGGTGGGGAGGTCGGCCTCCCTGGACGAGTGGATCGGGCGGCGGCCGTGGGAGGTCATCCGCACGGCGATGCGTGAGGGGTTGGCGGACGCGGCGTGGGAGGAGCTGTGCTTCGGGACGGCGTTCCTCGCGACCGGGACGCGTGCGGGGGAGTCGGCCCCACGGTGAGGCGAGTCTTGCCGTCGCGCTTGCGGAGGCGGCTCACAGCGCCTACCATCGCACAAACCATCCAATAGTGGGTTTTTCCGGCCCGCCCGAGGGAGACCCCGCTTTCGATGACCGATCAACTCACCCGCACCCCGTCCGCCGTGCGGGTCGTGCTGGCCTCCCCGCTCTACCGTGGCGCGACGGTCGCGCTGTTCCTCTCCGGGCTCGGCTTCTCCGCCGCGGCCCCGCAGATCGCCCAGTTCCTGGTCAGGGACCTCGGCGCCTCGCTCACCACGGCCGGCCTCTACTACCTCACCAACCTCACCGCCCCGGTCGCCGGTTACCTGATCGGGCGGCGCTCCGACCGCACCGGGCGCCGGCTCGGGCTGTTCCGGCTCTGCGCGGTCGCAGGGTTCGCCGGCTGGCTCGCGATCGCGTTCTCCGGCGCGCTGTGGATGCCGTTCGTGATCAGCGCTGTGGTGCTCGGCTTCGCGGGCGCGGCGACCTCCCAGCTCTTCGCGGCCATCCACGACGAGCTCGCGGCGTCGCCGACCCCGGCGGCGGACGGCGTGGTGTCGATCGTGCGGATGGCGCTGACCCTCGGCTGGGTCGTCGGGCCGGTGGCCGGCGCGTTCCTCGCGGCGCAGGCGGGGCTCCGCGCGATGCTGGTCGCGACCGCGGTGTGCACGCTCGCCCAGATCGTGCCCCTCGGGACACTGCGCGAGCGCGACGACGCGACCGCGGACGACCCGGGCGCCGCGCGGCCGGTCGCGCACGTGCCGGTGCGGGCGATGGGCGCGCTCCTCGCGTTCACGGGGCTGTTCATCCTGGTGTACGCAGGCGAGCCGATCAAGTACGCGTACCTGCCGATCTACATGAACGAGCAGCTCCATTTCCCTGCCGCTCTGAGCGGCGCGATCATCGGCATCCAGCCGCTCGTCGAGCTCGTGCTGATGCCGGTCGCGGTCGTGGTCGCGCGGCGGATGGGGATGCTGCCACTCATGGTGCTCGGCGCGCTGTTCGGGGTGGGCGCGAACCTCCTCTTCGCGACGACGGGGACGGCGATCGGCCTGTTCGCGGGCCAGGTCCTGATGGGCGGAGTCTGGGGCGTCTTCGCCGGCCTCGGGATCATCGTGGCCCAGCGGCTGCTCCCCACCGCCATCGCGACGGCGTCGGCGATCTACCTCAGCGCGCCTGCGCTCAGCTCGGCGGTCGGCGGCCTTGCCGGAGGCCTCGGGGCGGGCGCGCTCGGGCTGCCCCTGGTGTTCGTGATCCCGGCGGGGCTGGCGCTGGTGGCGGCAGGCGGCCTGGTGGTTCTGAACCGGGCGGTGGGGGAGCGGGTGCGGGGGTAGGTGGGCGCGGGTCGCACCTGCTGGCCCTCCATCGCGGGTATCGGTGGATGCACGCGCGGACAGTACTCTGTGGAAGCGCCTTCCGGTGCGATCGCATCGAGAGGGTTCCCGTGAAAGCACGTCTGCGTCGGCTGGTCGTCGGAGTGGTGGCCGCCGTCGCCCTGGTCGCGGGAGCGGGTGTGCTCTCCGCGCCGGCGCAAGCCCTCCCTGCCTCGGTCAACGGCTTCGCATCCGCCAGCGTCACCATCGACTGCACGAGCCTGCAGAGCGGGTACTACACGTCGGCGCAGGTCGCGTCGACCATCACCGGACTCGCCCCGAACACGGCCTATGTGCTGGGCGCCAGCCGGTGGACGGGGTTGTACCCGACGGCGCCGCCCGATCCGTCGATCGCGCTGACGACCGACGCGAACGGGGGCGCGACCGTCGCCGGCACGCTCGCCCAGAACTTCGTGTCGGGCGCCCAATACATGGTCGAGGCGTCGCGGGTGAACTCGACCGGAGGGCAGTCCACCGTTGTGACCGCCAACACCTGCGCGAGCGGCGTCACGATGACCGGTGCGCCCACCGTGACGCTGAACTGTCCGCTGCGCTTCCTCACGACCCAGGGGGAGAGCAGTACGGAGGTCGACTTCGGCGGCGCTCTGGGCGGGTTCGTGCCGGGGCAGCCCTACCAGTTCGACTTCCTGAACACGGCGACGACGGTGCGCACCCTGGTCGGGGCCGTGGCCGACGCGAACGGCCGGCTGATCGCCAGTAAGCCCGTCACCCCGGACGGACTCATGGCGAACGGGGGCTATACCTGGAGCGTGACGAGCACGAGTCAGGCCGCACCGATCGCGCAGGGTACGCTCACGACCACCGACCCGTGTGCTCCGATCGCCAAGGCTCCGAAGCGGGCGGCCCTCTTCCACGACTCGGACGTCACCGGCGACGGCTACGGGGACCTGCTCGTCATGGACGCGGGCGGGCACCTCCTGCTCTACCCGAACGGCATCCGCTCCAACCCGGGCGGTGTGCCGTTCAGCACGCGGCGGCTCATCGGCACCGGCTGGGGCCCGAACTACGGGATGCGGCAGGTCGTCACCGGAGACCTCACCGGCGACGGCGTCGCCGAGGTGGTCGCGCTCAGGACGGACGGCACGCTCGTCGCGTACTACAACAACATCTTCAGCTCGCCCGCGGGCCTGCCGTACTCGGCGGCCACGCTGATCGGAACGGGCTGGCAGTCCTTCACGTCGATCAGCCTCGGCGACGTCGACGGCGACGGATACGCGGACATCGTCGCCGACAAGTCGGACGGCACCCGGTGGTTCTACAAGAACCGGTTCCTCACCGACCCGCTCCACCGTCCGTTCAGCACGGGCGTGCGGATCGCGAGCGACGGTCTGGTGAACGGCACGAACCTGACGACCATCGGGCTGGCCGATTTCAACGGTGACGGCTATGCCGACCTGACGCCGGGAGGCGCGGCCATCGACCTCAACCGCACTCCGGCCGGGAACAGCACGCCCTTCCCCGCGTCCGTGCCGTTCACTCCGTCGAGCAGCATGAACGCGCCCCTCGGCGGATGGTCGACGGGCGACTACGAAGGCCGCGGCTCCTCCGGCATCGTGGTCGCGAACCCCTACAACAACGGGCAGCTGCTGTACCTGAAGGATCCCCTCGTCCCCGGCGAGCAGCCGCGGGTCATCGGATCGGGGTGGTCGTTCTTCCTCACCCTGATCCAGTAGCGCCGCGCGACGCTAGCCGATCCAGCTCATGCCGTTCCAGCCTTCCCCGATCTGGTACGGCGCGCCCCAGCCTCCCTGGCCGTCGGTCGGGTAGAGCCAGAGCGTGCCGCTGCTGTCGCGGGCGACGACGTCGGTGATGCCGTCGCCGTCGAAGTCGCCGACGGAGAGGATGCTGGTCATGCCGTTCCAGCCGTAGCCCACGACGTCGGCCCCGGTCCAACCGGTGGGCGTGTGGTAGTAGGCGAGGAGCTGGCCTGCGCTGTTGCGCGCGAGGAGGTCGGGGTTGCCGTCGCCGTCGAAGTCGCCGGGGGAGAGGATGGCGGTCATCACATTCCAGCCGGAGCCGATGTCGCTGGGCGTGCCCCAGCCGCCCTGTCCGTTCCCGGGGTAGAGGCGCAGCGTGCCGTCGGTGGTGACGGCGAGGACGTCGGGGTGGCCGTCGCCGTTGAAGTCGCCGGCGGCGACGATGCTGGTCATGATGTTCCAGCCGGAGCCGACGGCGGTTCGGGCGCCCCAGCCGCCGTGTCCGTCGCCGGGGTAGAGCCAGAGGGTTCCTGTCGCGTCGCGGGCGAGGATGTCGGGGTGGCCGTCGCCGTTGAAGTCGCCGGGGGCGATCATGGCGGTCATGCCGTTCCAGCCGGAGCCGACCCGGGTGGCGATCGGTGGAGCCCAGCCTCCGGTGCCGTCGCCGGTGTACATCAGGAGGGCGCCTGCGCTGTTGCGCGCCATCACGTCCGGGTAGCCGTCCCCGTTGAAGTCGTGCAGCCGCCAGACCGATTGCGTTACCGTGAACGGATTGCTGACGCCGCTGGCGCCGCCTGCACCCTCCGTGGCGCTCTCTTGCAGGAAGAGTACGTGGTCGCCCAGGGACGTGCCGGCCGGGATCGGCACCGCGACCGTCGCGCCTCCGACCGTGTCCGTCCTGCTGTCGGCGAGGTCGGGGCCGGAGGCGGAGTCGAGCCGGATGGCGAACGCGTTCTGGCGCTCGAGCCCGGCGATGGTCGCGGTGACCGACCCGCCGGAGGCCACGCTGTCGGGCGAGACGGACAGGCTGAAGGGGATGGTGAACCGGAAGACGATGCCCCCGAGGAACGTCTTCGTGTCACCGCTGGTAACTGTCACGCCCGGCGCCACGTAGGCGGAGCCTCCGCCGCCCGCACCGTTCGAGGTCGTCCCTCCCGCAGTGTACGTGCTGCCGCCCCCGCCGCCGGTGTAGCCGCCTCCGCCGCCACCTGCGCCCGGTGCACCGTAGCCGCCGAGCGCCGGCTGGATGACGCCGTTCACGACCGACGCCGGCCCTGACCCCGCCGACCCGGTGGGGGCGCCGGTGCTGTTGGCGCCGGGTGTGCCCGCCGTGCCACCGGACGCGCCGCCGCCGACGGCCTGTGGATTGGCGCCCGCGGTGCCTGCTGCGCCCGCGACGGACGTTCCGGAGGCGGCGATGTAGCCTCCGGAGCCGCCGACCGTGGTCGCCGTGGCCGCGCCCGTGTCGCTTCCGGTTCCGCCGCCGCCGCCCGCCACCGCGAGGAGGGTGTTCCCGATCGCGAGGTAGGTGCCCCCGCCTCCGGCGTTCTGCGTCCCGGCCGGCGCCGCCGTGCTGCCCAAGCCGTTCCCTCCGACCAGGTAGCTGAGGGTCTGTCCGGCGTACGCGGTGCCGAGGTCGATGACGAAGTGGCCGGCGCGCGAGTGGTTCGGGTTGCTCACCGGCGTCGTCCCCCCGCCACCGAGCTCGACCGTGAGATCGCTGATGCCGGCCGGAACGGCGTACGACCCCTGCGTGCCGGTGTAGTAGTAGAAGTCCGTGGTCAGTGCAGACGGTGTCGCGGTGGCGCCGGCCGCGGCGGCTGGCCCATCGCTCTGCGGTGCGGCTGCGAGCGCGAGCGCTCCGACGACGGCGAGCACGGCGGCGAGGCCGGCGCTCCTGGTAGCGAATGCCATAGCGATCCCTGATCCCCCGATCGGGCCCTGCGAGTGGGCGTTTCGTTCGGAAGGCTACACGCTGCGGGAGCGCTTTCCCAGGGTCATCCGGCAGGGTGGGCGGCCGGACGTCCGGCGCCCCGCCCGTTCCCGCGCTTGCGCACCTCGCGCAGCACGATCTGCTCCGGGCACACGGTCGACAGGAAGTCGCCTACCGACAGCGCGAGCCGGTCGGTCACCAGGGAGTAGAGGATCCGATTGGCGTCCCGGCGCTCGGTGACGAGTCCGGCCTGGCGCAGGACGCTCAGGTGGCGGGAGATGGTCGGGCCGGTGGCGTTGAACCGGGCGGCGATCTCCCCGGCGGCGAGCTCGCCGTCTTTGAGGTCCTGGAGGATCTGGCGCCGCGTCGGGTGCGCGAGCGCCGCGAAGACCTCGGTCGCGCTGTCTGTCATGGTTGCAATATAGCACCATTGCTAGATACAGTTTAGCTTCATTGCTAACTAGCGAAGGAGCAGGGACTGTGCGCATCGCCATCACCGGGGGAACCGGGTTCGTCGGACGTCACCTCGCCGAGCGGCTGGACCCCGCCGAGACCGTCATCGTCTCCCGCCGCACCGGCGTCGCCATCGACGACGTCGACGCCCTGACGCTGGCCTTCGCCGGCTGCGATGCGGTCGCGCACTGCGCGGGGATCAACCGCGAGATCGGCGGCCAGACCTTCCAGCGCGTCCACGTCGACGGGACCCGTGCCGTCGTGGAGGCCGCGCGGCGTGCGGGCGTGAAGCGGATCGTCATGGTCAGCTTCTTGCGCGCCAGGCCGGACTGCGGGTCGCCGTACCACGAGACGAAGTTCGCCGCCGAGGAGCTCGTGCGCGCCTCCGGGGTCGAGCACACCATTCTCAAGTGCGGGATGATCTACGGCGAAGGCGACCACATGATCGACCACGTCACGCGCGCGGTGCGCACCCTCCCGATCTTCGCGACGGTCGGCTTCCGCGAGCGGAACGTCCGACCGGTCCCGGTGGAGGACGCCGTCGACGTGCTGCTCGCGGCGCTGGAGGGCCGCATCCCGGACCCGACCGTCGCGGTCATGGGCGCGGACGAGTTCACGCTGGGGGAGGCCGTCCGCCGCATCGCGCGCGTCGCCGGGCGCCGGCCCGTCTACGTCCCGGCGCCGGTCTGGACGATCCGGGTGCTCGCGCGGCTCACCGAGTGGACGATGGTGGTCCCGCTGGTCGCGAAGGCCCAGGCGCGCATGCTGGCCGAGGGCGTGGACGAGCCCGCGCCGTACGCGCCGGAGCTTCCGGAGGGCCTGCGGCCGTGGCGGTCGTTCGACGATGAGCGGATCCGGGCGGCGCTGCCGACCGGCGGCTTCGGGCTGGACGATCTGCGGGCGGTGCGGTGGTGGCGCGAGCGCGGTCGCGGCCGTGGTGGCGCTGGCCGGACCGGCTACCAGGGCAGCACGCCGTAGCCGCCCTCGCCCTCACGCAGCCACAGGTGTCCCCAGAGCACGCCGGACGGCCCGTCGTCGGGCAGCGTCGCCAGGTGGACGCTCGGCTCCGCGCCGTCCTCGACCGAGCGGATGCCGCGGTGGTCGTTGAAGTCGGTGTCCGTGAAGCCGGGGTTGGCGGCGTTCACCTTGATCGGGGTGCCTCTCAGCTCCTTCGCGTACATGGCGGTGAGCATGTTGACCGCCGCCTTGGATGACGGGTACTGCGCGGACGCAGGCATGTCGTACAGCGGGCTGGCCGGGTCGGACTGCGACCCGATCGAGCCGACCTCGCTCGACACGTTGACGATGCGCCCGGCCGCGGAGCGGCGGAGCAGCGGCAGCATCGCGTTGGTGACGGCGACCAGGCCGAACACGTTGATGTCGTAGACCGCGCGCATGTCCGCCAGGGAGGTCGCGCTGGCGAGGGCGCGCTGCCGGGAGACCGTGGCCGTGCCCGCGTTGTTCACCAGCACGTCGAGTCGGCCGAACTCGTCGTCGATCCAGCCGGCCGCACGGGCGATCGAGTCGGCGTCGGTCACGTCCAGCTGGACGAACCGGGCGTCCGCGCCGCCGTCACGCAGCGCGGCCTCCGCTTCGAGCCCGCGCTGCTCGTCCCGCGCACCGAGGAGCACGGTCATCCCGAGCTCGCCGAGCCGCCGGGCCGTCTCGAAGCCGATTCCCTTGTTTGCCCCGGTGATGAGGGCGATATTCGTGGTCACGTCGATGGACTCTACGCCGCTACGTCCGATCCTTCCTGGGCATGACGACCTCCTTGATGATGAGGATGATGCCGGCGGAGATCGGGATGGCGACCAGCGCGCCCGGGAGGCCGAACAGGGTCGAGCCGGCGAGCGCGGAGATGAGCACGACGGAGCCGGGGACCTGCACCGCCTTGCCCATCACCTTCGGCGTGAGGATGTATGCCTCCACCTGCATGTAGATCAGCATGAAGATCAGCACCACGATCGCGCTCACCGGCGAGTGGATCAGCGCCAGGATCGTCATCAGGATGGTGGTGAGCACCGTTCCGATCAAGGGGATGAGCGTGATGAAGAACGCCGCGAGCGCGATCAGGAACGCTCCAGGCACGCCGGTGACCAGCAGCAGGATGAGGCTGTAGGTCGCGTTGAGGAACGCGAGGATCACCATTCCGCTCAGGTATTTGCCGAAGTTCTGCAGGATCCGCTCGGTGTAGCCCTCGAACCGGTCGCGGTGCGAACGGCGCACCAGGTGGTACAGCGAGGCCTTGGTGGAGTCGTAGGAGGCGATGAAGTAGATCGTCAGGATGGCGATGAAGAAGCCGGTCGTGAAGCCGTTGAGCACGGAGAGTCCGAAGCCGACAAGACCGTTCCCGATGTTGGCCCAGGTCTTCGGGTCCTTGACCTGGTCGGAGATCCAGGTGAGCGCCTGCCCGAGGACGCCGTTGCTGGCGGCGTTGGTGGAGTCGAACCAGCCTTCGGCCCGAAGCTTGGCGACCTCGGCTGGGATGGCCGTCGCGAGGTTGGTGATCTGCTGCACGATCAGCGGGACGACGACCCAGATGATCGCGACGAGCACGCCGACGATGAGCAGGATGACCGTGACGATCGCCCAGGCCCGCTTCATCCCGTGCCGCTGGAACCAGCGGATCAGCGGGTCCAGGCCGACGGTCGCGAAGGCCGCGAGGAAGACCGAGAAGATGATCGAGCGGAGGCCGTAGAGCATGTAGCCGGCGGCCACAGCGCCCAGCGCGCCGAGCGTGACGACGAAGCCGAACAGCAGCGGGCTGCGCTTCAGGAGCGGAGCGCTCCCGGTGTCGGGAGCGTGCGAGTGGATGCGCCGCTCCGGCGACTGGATGAAACGCATGGCGCCCGCCTCTCGTGGTCGGCGTATTTCACGCCTTCCGCCGAGCGTATTGGCGCGCGGTCGGGGAGGACAAGACCGACGCGCGCGGCCGGTGGAACCGGGGTCGAATGGTCGGGAATACGCAAATCGATTTGTTTGTAGGAAACTCGCTCTTGACCTTCTCCCGAAAGGCATGCTCTACTGTCCGAAAGCAATTACAAAAGTCATTTTCTTTGTAACGGACGGAGAGGTCCAGCGATGGTCCATGGCGACAACGGCGCGACGCACGACGTGCGACTGACAAACGCGAGCGGTGCTCGTGTCGCCGTCGCGCTGCGCGACGGGGGCCGCGCGACCGTGGCCCAGCTCGCCGAGCGCATCGGCCTCTCGCGTCCCACGGTGGAGGCCACCCTCCCGCTGCTGCGCGAGCGCGGTCTCGTCGGCATGATCGACGAGCACACCCTCGGCGGCCGCGGGGCCGGCCGGCCCGCCCGCATCTTCGAGTTCGTCGCCGACGCGGGACTCCTGGTCGGGGTGGACGTCGGCATCCACCGCATCCGCGTAGTCGTCGCCGACCTCACGGGCCGCGTCGTCGCCTGGCACCAGCGCGACATCGACGGCAGCTTCGTCGGCGCGGGCCGCCTCGAGAACGTCAAGGAGGCCGTGCACGCCTGCTTCGAACTCGCAGGCATCGAGATCGGCCGGCTGTCCCACCTCTCGGGCATGGCCGTGGCCGTCTCCGGCATGGTCGGCTCGGACGGCCGGCTCACCGTGTCGCACAACTTCCCGGACTGGGAGGGCGTCGACATCGCCGGCAGGCTGAGCGAGGAGTTCGGCTGCCCGGTCACGATCGAGAACGACATGCGGCTCGCCGCCCTGGCCGAGCACCGGATGGGCGCCGCTCGGCTCGTCGACGACGTCGCCTACTTCTTCGCCGGCCACCGCATCTCGATGGGGCTGATCATCGACGGCAGGCTGCGGCGCGGGCGCCACGGCGCCGCGGGCGAGATCGGCGGCAGCGTCTTCTCGATGCACGTGGACGAGTCGGGGCAGCTCCGCTGGGAGTCGGCCGGAACCGGTGAGGAGGTCTTCCGCGCCGCGGGCGAGGGCGACCCGGCCGCGATCGCAGAGATCGAAGCGTTCGTGCGCGGGGTCGCGACCGGCATCGCGACCGTGACGATGGCGGTGGACCCGGACGTGGTGGTCGTCGGCGGCGGTCTGTCGCGCGCGGGCGAGGAGCTGCTCCGGCCGCTGCGCGCGGCGGTCATGTCCGAGATCGGCGTGCCCGTGCGGCCGTCCATCATCCAGTCCGAGCTCGGCGCCGAGTCGGTCGTGCTCGGCGCGCTCGCGCTGGCCTCCGGCCAGGCGATGGAGCGGCTGTACCTGGTTCCCGGGATGCCGGAGCCCGAGATCGACGTGGCCGGGGCGCAGGCTCTGGCGGCGCAGGAGAGCGTGGAGGGATCGCGGAGATGACCGTTCAGGAGACGATCGGCGTGGACGCCGCCGAGAAGCGGGTGCTTCGCCTCGCCGTGATCGGCGCCGGCGCGCGCTCGGAAATCGCCCACCACGCCGTCGAGAGCGGCGACGGCAGGATCGTCGCCGTCGTGGACCCGTCGCCCTCGGCGCGGGAGCGCGCGGCCGCGACGTTCGGCGCCGGCGCGACCTTTGCCGGCCACCGCGACCTGATCGCGGGAGGCGACGCGGTCGACGCCGCGTTCGTCACCTCGCCCGACCACACGCACGCGGAGATCGCGGTCGACCTGCTGCGCGCCGGGATCGCGGTCTACCTGGAGAAGCCGCTCGCCATCGAGGTGGCCGACGCCGACGCCATCCTCGCGGCCGCCGCCGAGACCGGCACCCGGCTCTACGTCGGCCACAACATGCGCCACATGAGCGTGGTGCGCACCATGCGCGACATCATCCGGCGCGGCGAGATCGGCGAGGTCAAGGCGGTCTGGTGTCGGCACTTCGTCGGCAACGGCGGCGACTACTACTTCAAGGACTGGCACGCCGAGCGGGCGAAGTCCAACGGCCTGCTGCTTCAGAAGGGCGCGCACGACATCGACATCATCCACTGGCTGGCGGGCGGATACTCCGAGCTGGTCACCGGGATGGGCGGGCTGACCGTCTACGGTGGCATCGACGACCGCAGGGACAACTCCGACCGGGCGATGCCGGACTGGTTCTCGCTCGACTCCTGGCCTCCGCTGACGCAGCGCGAGCTCAACCCGGTGATCGACGTGGAGGACATCTCCATGGTCGCCATGCGGCTCGACAACGGGGTCTACGCCTCGTATCAGCAGTGCCACTACACCCCGGACTACTGGCGCAACTACACCGTGATCGGCACGGAGGGGCGCCTGGAGAATTTCGGCGACACCGAGGGCGCGGTCGTCCGCGTCTGGAACCGCCGGACCACCTACAACCCCGCAGGCGACGTCGAGTACCCCGTACTCGGCGACGAGGGCGGGCACGGAGACGCGGATCGGCTCACCATCGCCGAGTTCGTGGACTTCGTGCGCGACGGCACCGCGACGACGACGTCAGCGGTGGCAGCGCGCAACGCCGTGGCCACCGCCGTGGCGGCCACCGAATCGCTTCGCTACGGATCGCGGCCTCGAGCCGTGCCCCCCGCGGACGAGAGGGTCGTCGCACTGCTGTAGCGACGGCCCGCGCTCCGCGAGAAGCGGAGCACCCTGCACCGAAGGAAGACCGGGCCGGCGAGGTCAAGTCGCCGACCCGGGAAGCATCGACACCACATTTCGAAGGAGAAACCAATGCGAAAAGCCCTGCTCGCCGCCGCGGCCGCGGTCGCGTCCGCAGTCGTGCTCGCCGGATGCTCGTCCAACACTGGCAGCGGCTCCGATGCCCCTGCCGATCATAATCTGTCGGCCAGCATCTCCTACGCGTACTGGGACGTGAACCAGAAGCCCGCGATGGAGGCCCTGATCAAGGACTTCAACAAGACCTATCCGAACATCAAGGTGACGTCGCAGATCACCCCGTACCAGAACTACTTCACCAAGCTGCAGACGCAGGGCTCGTCCAAGACGCTGCCCGACGTGTTCTGGATGAACGGGCCGAACTTCCAGCTCTACGCGTCCAACGGCCTGCTGGAGCCGGTCGGCTCGGCGATCGACCCCGCCAACTATCCGAAGGCGCTGGACTCGCTCTACTCGTACGGCGGCAAGCAGTACGGCGTCCCGAAGGACTTCGACACGATCGCCGTCTACTACAACAAGGCGATCTTCGACAAGGCGGGCGTCTCGTACCCGACCGCGGGCTGGACCTGGGACGACTTCCACCAGAAGGCCAAGGCGATCTCGGACAAGCTCAAGGGCGACGGGATCTATGGCGAGGCCAGCGGCCTCAGCGGCGGCCAGGAGATGTACTACAACACCATCCTGCAGGCCGGCGGCTCGATCATCTCCGCCGACGGCAAGAAGTCGGGCTACGACGACCCCAAGTCGATCAAGGGCCTCCAGTTCGTGCGCGACCTGATCGCGGACGGATCGTCGCCCACGCTCGCACAGCTCTCCGACACGCCGCAGGACCAGTGGTTCATCAACGGCAAGTCGGCCATGTTCTGGTCCGGCACCTGGTCGAACGCCGAACTGCTGAGCTCGCCGGTCAAGGCCCAGATCGCGGTCGCTCCGCTGCCGACCGGAGCGCGTCAGGCCACCGTCATCCACGGTCTCGCCAACGTCGTCGCCAAGGACTCCAAGAACAAGTCGGCCGCCATCGCCTTCCAGAACTACCTCGGCGGCAAGGAGGCCGCGCAGACCCAGGCGAAGATGGGCGCGGCGAACCCGGCATACAACGGCACCCAGCAGGCGTTCGTCGACTCGGCGCCGTGGGACCTGAGCGTGTTCGAGAAGGCGGCGACGGACTACGCATACCCGTACCCGATCTCCAAGAACACCGCGGCCTGGAACAAGGCGGAGAGCGACCTGCTGCCCGACGCGTTCAGCGGTACGAAGCCGGTGGCCGAGGTCGCCAAGGAGCTCGCAGCGCAGATGAACGCGGACCTCGCCAAAGAGTGACGATGTCCACTCAGACGATCACGAAGGGAGCGGGCGCCGCGCAGGCGGCGCCCGCCACCCCGGGCTCCCGCGCACCGCGCGCGGCCGGCCGGGGCCGGGGCCGCCGCCTGCGCTCGGACGGCTGGTGGGCGCTGCTGTTCGTCGGGCCGTTGCTCTTCGGCGTGCTGGTGTTCTACATCTGGCCGATCTTCCGCAACGCCTACTTCAGCTTCACGACCTGGGGCGCGTTCGGCGGCGCGACCTGGAGCGGGATCACGAACTACCAGCAGATGCTGGCGGACTCCGACTTCTGGCGCGCGATCCTCAACACGCTCATCTACGTCGTCATCCTCCTGCTCGGCATCCCGCTGGCGGTCTGGTTCGCGGCGCTGATCAACCGGCCGGGGCTGCGGTTCGCAGCCGCCTACCGCACGGCGTTCTTCCTGCCGTACGTGGCGATGCCCGCCGCCATCTCGATGGTGTGGCGGATCATCTTCAACGGCGACTTCGGCGTCATCAACTACACGCTCTCGCTGATCGGCATCAAAGGGCCGAACTGGTTGAGCACGCAGTGGTTCGCGCTCTTCGCGGTCGGCGTCGTCGGCGTGTGGATCTCGCTCGGGTTCAACCTCATCGTGCTCTCGGCCGGGATGCGGAGCATCCCGCCGGAGATGTACGAGGCGTCCTCGATCGACGGCGCGAGCCGTGCGCGGCAGTTCTTCTCGATCACCGTGCCGCTGCTGACTCCGTCGATCTTCTTCGTCTCGGTCATCACCGTCATCACCGGGTTCCAGCTGTTCGATCTGCTCTACGCGCTGATGGGCACGCAGAACCCGGCGATCAACCAGACGCAGTCGCTCGTCTACCTGTTCTTCGCGCACCAGCAGACCGGGGACAACGGCTACGCGGCGGCGGTCGGCGTCGCGATCCTGGTGCTGGTCGGCGCGTTCACGATGCTCCAGTTCCGCATGCAGAAGAAGTGGGTGAACTATGTCTAGCTCGGTGATCGCACGGCCGCGGCCTCGGGCCGGCCGCACGCGCGGGAACGGCCTGACCCACGCGGTGCTCATCGTGGCGTCGCTGCTGATGATCTTCCCGTTCGTCTGGCAGATCCTGATGTCGCTGGCGACGAATGCGCAGGTCACTTCCGTGCCGCCCACGGTCTGGCCGGGGACACTGCATTTCGAGAACTTCGCGCACGTGTTCGACCAGCTCCCGTTCCTCAACCAGCTCTGGGTGTCGGTGGCCGTCACGGTCATCCGCACGGTCGGCCAGCTCCTGCTGTGCTCGATGGCGGGCTATGCCTTCGCCCGGATGGAGTTCCCGTTCCGGCGGACGATCTTCGCCTTGGTGCTCGCCATCCTGATGGTGCCGCCGCAGGTCTACCTGTTGCCGCAGTACCAGATCATGCAGGGGCTCGGCTGGCTCAACACCATCGCGGGCATCGCGGCGCCCGGCATCTTCAGCGCGTTCGGCACCTTCCTGATGCGGCAGTTCTTCCTCGGCCTGCCCGACGAGTTGGCCGAGGCGGCGCGACTCGATGGGGCGAACCACTTCCAGGTGTTCTGGAAGGTGATGCTGCCGCTGGCCAAGCCCGGGCTGTCCGCGCTGGCGATCATCACGGTGCTGGCCTCGTGGAACGACCTGCTCTGGCCGCTCATCGTGGCCACGGACTCCACGCAGATGCCGCTCGCGCCGGGGATCGCCACCCTCACCAGCCAGCGCTCCATACCGGACTACCCGCTGCTGCTCGCGGCGAGCCTGCTCGCGATGGCGCCGGTCCTCATCCTCTTCCTCCTCATGCAACGACGCGTCATCGACGGCATCGCGTTCTCCGGTCTGAAATGACGACGGAGACCGAGGCGACGACGACAGAAAGGCACACCGTGAACACCCTTCGAGTCGGCCTGATCGGGGCCGGCGGCATCTCGCGCGTCCACGCGGACGGCTGGCGGGCGCTCGGCGCCGCGGTCACCGTGCACTCGCACGAGGGCGCACCGGAACTCGCCGCGCAGTACGGCTTCGCCGTCGCCGGCGACCTCGACGCGTTGCTCGCCGCGAGCGACGTCGTGGACATCGTGACCCCGACCACCAGCCATGCGCCGCTGGCCCTGGCGGCGATCCGCGCAGGCAAGCACGTCATCTGCGAGAAGCCGCTCGGCGGCTCCGTCGAGGAGGCCAGGGAGGTCGTCGAGGCGGCGCGGGAGGCCGGGGTGCGGCTGTTCCCCGCCCACGTCGTGCGGTACTTCCCGGAGTACGCGGCCGTGCAACGCGAGATCGCGGCAGGGCGCATCGGCGAGCCCGCAGTGCTGCGGTTCGTGCGCGGCGGCGAGGCGCCGAAGGCGGGCACCTGGTTCCACGACGAGGCCCGCGGCGGCGGGATCGTGCGCGACCAGATGATCCACGACCTCGACCAGGCACTCTGGCTCGCCGGCGACGTCGTCCGGGTGTACGCGGTCCAGAGCGCGCCGGGCGGTGACGCCGCCGAGCCGCACACGGTCACGGCCCACGTCGTGCTGACGCACGCGACTGGCGCGATCAGTCACCTCCAGGGCACTTGGGGGGCGCGCGGGCTGCCGTTCCGGACCAGCGCCGACCTCGCCGGTTCCGCGGGCACGCTCGCGATCGACTCGACGCGGACGCCGAGCCGGGTCGACATCCCGTCGGCGCACGACGCGGACGGCTATCTGCCGCCGCCCGTGCACGCTGAGAGCCCGTACACCGCGCAGCTCCGCGACTACGTGGCGGCCATCGCGGAGGGCCGTGATGCCCGGGTGACGCCGGAGGACGGCGTGCGCGCCGTCGCGCTGGCCGAGGCGGCGATGGAGTCGCTGCGCAGCGGCTTGCCGGTCGAGCTGGACCTGGCGTCGGCGTCAGCTGAGGCGATGGTCGGCGCATGACCGTCCCGATTCAGGAGGAGAAGACCGTGGGGATCCCCGAAGGCCGACCGTTGAAGGTGGCGGTGCTGTCGCTCGCGCACACGCACGCGATCGGTTACTGCCGCGCGCTCTCGGGCCGCGCGGACATCAAGCTCGTCGTCACCGACCCGGACGGCGCGTCGGCGCCGGATGCCGCCCTCCGCGGCAGTGCACTCGCCGAGCAGCTCGGCGTGCGCTACCTGCCGACGTACGAGGAGGCGCTGGCCTGGGGTCCGGACGCTGTGATCGTCACGGCCGAGAACGTCCGCCACCGCGCACTCGTGGAGGCGGCAGCGGCGGCCGGGGCCCACATCCTGTGCGAGAAGCCGCTGGCCACGACGGTGGAGGACGCCCAGGCGATGCTGGCGGCCGCCGAGCTGGCCGGCGTCACCCTGATGACGGCGTACCCGGTCCGGTTCGCGCCCGCGTTCGCCGACCTCCTTCACCGCGTGCGCGGCGGCGCACTCGGGACGCTGCTGGCAGTGAAGGGGACGAACAACGGCAAGGTGCCCTCCGACCGCGCCTGGTTCACCGATCCCGCGCTCGCGGGCGGCGGCGCACTGGTCGACCACGTCGTGCACTGCGCCGACCTGCTGGACGAGCTGCTCGGCGAGCAGCCGGCGACCGTGCACGCGGTCGCCAACCGCATCCTGCACCCGGAGGCGTCCGTCGAGACCGGCGGCCTGGTGACCGCGGTGTACCCGAGCGGCGTGGTGGCGACGATCGACTGCTCGTGGAGCGTCCCGGACGCCGCGCCGACCTGGGGCGGCCTGACGTTCCAGGTGACGGGCACGCGCGGCTCGGTCACGATCGCGCCGTTCGCAGAGCACATCGGCGGCCAGACCGGCGACGGGCCGGTGTGGGTCCCGACAGGCGACGACCTGGACGCAGCCATGCTGGAGGAGTTCGTCAGCGCTGTGCGGGAAGGGCGGCCGGCGGTCCCGGACGGTGGGGTCGGGCTGCGGACGCTGCAGGTCGTGGACGCGGCGAGGCGGTCCGCGGCTGGAGGTGGAGTGGTGACCCGGCTCGCGTGTTGATGATCGAGGGGCACGTAAACGCCCCTAAAACCGCGTTTTAGGGGCGTTTACGCGCCCCTCGACGAGCGCGGCCTCATCGATCCCGCGCGATCACCGAGAAGTCCATCCCGCCGTGCCCCGCGTCGATCGCGCGCTGCAGCTCGGCCGCGACGAGCGCGACGGCCGGCAGCGGCACGTCCGCGGTCGCGAGCATGAGGCGGGCGTCCTTGGCGAGGGCGTCGGCGGTGAACTGCGCGTCGTCGTAGTCTCCTGCGGTCACGAGCGGGCCCTTCATGGCGGCGAGCGGGGCGATCGCGGTCAGGGAGAGTGTGGCGAGCACCTCGTCGTCGGTGAGGCCGGCGGCGCGGCCGAGGCGCAGTGACTCCGATAGCGCCTCCATCGAGATGGCGAGCGCGAGGTTGGCCACCAGCTTCGCCGCCGTCGCCGCCGCCGGCGTGCCGAAGGTGCGCAGTTTCTCCTGGTCGGCCCAGAGGCCCACGACGCGCTTCGCCTCGCGTGCCGCGTCGTGCTCGCCGCCGACCAGCACCGCGAGCGCTCCGGCTCGGGCGGGGGCGAGCGAGCCGACGACGGGGGAGGCCACGTAGCGGATGCCGAGGACGGCGGCGCGGGCGGCGAACTCCGTCGCCTCGGCGGGGGAGACCGTCGTCACGTCGATCCAGAGCGTGCCGGGGCGCCACGGGAGGTCCGGGTCCAGCAGCGTCTCGCGCACGGCCTCCGGCCCGAACAGCACGCTCACGACCGTGCCCGCCGCGGCGACCGCCTCTGCGGCCGATCCGGCGACGTGGGCGCCGCGGCGGCCGATCGTCCGGGCCGGCTCGGGTGAGCGGTTCCAGACGGTCACGGTGTGGCCGGCGTCGATGAGGTGGGGGACGAGCTCGCGGCCCATCCGGCCGAGCCCGAGGAATGCGATGTCCATAGCGCCACTCTCCACCGCCGGCCGCGCGGACGGAAGCCGGAGCGCCGATCACACCTCACACCTCCGGCAGCCGCGCCCGTTGCCTGGACAGGAACTCGCGTTCGCTGTCGTTCGCGCACAGGCGCACCGCCTCGTCGTATTCGGCCGCGGCCTCCTCCGGCCGTCCCGACCGGCGCAGCAGCCCGGCGCGGATGCCGTGCAGCAGATAGAACGACCCCAGCTCCTCGCGCAGCGGCTCGATCGCCGTCAGCGCCGGCCCGGGTCCGACGGCCTCCGCCACCGCGACCGCACGGTTGAGGGCGACGACGGGGGAGGGCTGCACCCGCAGGAGCTGGTCGTAGAGGGCGACGATCTGCCGCCAGTCGGTGTCCTCGGCGCGCGCGGCGTCGTCATGCACCGCCTGGATCGCCGCCTGGAGCTGGTACGGTCCGGGCCGTCCCGCGACGAGGCAGCGACGCACGATCGCGTGGCCCTCGGCGATCAGCGCGGCCTCCCAGCGGCCGCGGTCCTGGTCGGGGAGGGCGACCATCGACCCGTCGCGATCCAGGCGGGCGGGACGGCGGGCGTCGACGAGCAGCAGCAGGGCGAGCAGCCCCTGGGCCTCGGGCTCGTCGGGAAGCAGCGCCGTCAGGAGGCGCGCGAGCCGGATCGCCTCGCCGCACAGCTCCTCGCGCACCAGCCGGTCGCCCGCGGTCGCGGTGTACCCCTCGCTGAAGATCAGGTAGACGACGGCGAGCACCGAGCCGAGCCGTTCCGGGAGGTCGGCGGCGGCCGGGACCCGGTAGGGGATCCTGGCGTCCCTGATCTTCGCCTTCGCGCGCGAGATGCGCTGGGCGAGCGTGGCCTCCGGCACCAGGAACGCCCGGGCGATCTCGGCGGTGCTGAGCCCGCCGAGCAGCCGCAGCGTCAGCGCCACCCTGGCGTTCGGCGCGAGCGCAGGGTGGCAGCAGGTGAAGATGAGCCGGAGGCGGTCGTCGGTGATCGCGCTGGTGTCGGCGGCCTCCACCGTGGAGGCCAGCGCGAGCAGCGTCGTCGCCTCCGCCTCCCGCTCCCGGCCGACCGCCTCCCGGCGCAGTCGGTCGATCGCGCGGCGGCGGGCGGTGGTGATGAGCCACCCCGCCGGCGCAGGCGGAAGGCCGTCGACCGGCCAGCGCGCGACGGCGACGGCGAAGGCCTCCTGCACGGCGTCCTCCGCGCGGTCCAGGTCGCCGAGGGAGCGGTAGAGCACGGAGACGGCGCGGCCGTACTCCTCGCGGAAGATCGAGTCGATCGCTCCGGAGGAGACGGCCGCGCCATCCTGGTCGCGGCTCACGCGAACGGCCGCACCTCGATCGGCAGCGTGGTCGCGACGGCGAGCCGCCTGCCCCACTCGAGGGCGGCGTCCAGGTCGGGCACGTCGACGATGGTGAAGCCGCCGAGGTGCTCCTTGCCCTCCGCGAACGGGCCGTCGGTGACCATCACCTCCGCGCCGGCCGGCCGCAGCACGGTCGCCGACTGCGGCGGCAGGAGGCCGTTGGAGAACACCCAGGCGCCGGCCGCGCGCATCTCGGTGTTGAGCGCGTCGAGGTCCTCGCCGATCGCGGCGAGGACCTCCGGCTCCGGGACGGGCCCGTCGGGCTGGTAGACGCTGAGCAGGTACTGGGACATGATCGTGATTCCTTCCTCTCACCGTCCATACGAACGGGAGGACGTCATCTCGACATCATGTCGCGGAAGTCGCCACCCGCTCCAGCTTCGCGACGCCGATCTTCGAGTCCGCCATCCCGTAGAAGACCCAGTCGACGCCGTCCACGCGCTCGATCGCGGTGGGGAACACGACGTTCGGCACGATGCCGCTGCGCTCCTCCTCGGTCTCGGCGCTCAGCAGCGGCTCCTCCGTCCGCCGGATCACCCGCCATGGCTCGTCGGCGTCGAGGATCATCGCGCCGGCCGAGTAGTTGACGTGCTTCTGCTGGTCGACACCGCGCTCCAGCCGCCCGGTGACGCCGTGGTGGAGCAGCAGCCAGCCCTCCGGCACCCGCACGGGGGCCGGTCCTGCGCCGATCTTCAGCTCCTCGAACGGGAACTCCGGACCGGCGAGGAAGCGGTTGTGCCGCCACCGGGTCAGCTCGCCGAGGTCGTCGCGGGCGGCGGCCAGCGGGATGAACGCAATCCAGATGCTCGGGCGCTTCTCGTCCAGCCCGGTCGGCGGATGCGCACCCTCGCCGTCCCTGACCTCGCCGAGGTCCCACACCGGCCGGTGCAGCACGGCCAGGCTCTCCACGCCGTCCGGCCCGGTGACCGGCTCGGGGAAGAACACCGTGTCCTTGTTGTGGAACAGCGCCAGGTCGACGCCCAGCTCGTCGTCGTACTCGAAGGTGACCGGGCCGAGCCGCTGCCACGACCGCAGGTCGGCCGAGACGGCGACGGCGGTGCGCGGGCCGAGCGGGCCGTACGCGACATAGGTCATCACGTGGAGGCCGAGGGCCGGCACGAACGTCGTGCGCGGGTCCTCCACGCCGGAGTTGCGCCGGCCGCGCTCGAAGTCGCGGTCGGGCGCCAGCACGACGCCCTCCCGCTCGACGCCGACAGGCACGCCGCCCTCGACGACCACGCGGGCGAGGCCGACCCGGGACACGTTGCCGTCGGCGACCAGCCGGGGCAGGAGGTACAGCTCGCCGTCGGCGTCGCGGCCGGACGCGGGGTTCAGCACGCCCTCCGCCTCCAGCGGCTCGCCGGGGTCGGGAGTCATCACCACGCCGGAGCGGGAAAGACGGTACGGGAAGGGCTCAGTCACTTCGTGACCTCCTTGTAGACATAGAGTTCGCGCTCTCCGCGGGGAGCGTCCCAGCCTTGCGCGAACGACCAGCGGCCGTCCACCTTCTGCAGGCCGCCCCAGGCGAGGGAGCCTCCGCGGTGGAGGCCGAGCTGTGTGAAGGGGGCGTCGACTGAATAGTTCGCCTGGGCGGCGGAGAAGTCGCCGTTCTCGTCGGCGTAGAAGAAATCCAGCACGAGGTCGTCCCCGCGCACCACGGCGCAGGCGACCTCGAACAGGCTGCCGGGCAGCGAGGACAGGTCGAGGTACGGCTGCTCGGCGAAGGTCCAGGAGACCAGATCGTCGGAGTGGCCGATCATCGGCCGCCCGCCGCAGCCCTCGGAGAGGAACATCAGGTACTCGCCGCCGATCCGCACGGCTCGGCCATGCTCGTCGCGAGGCACGACGGCGCCCTTCGCCCAGTCCTGGGAGACCTCGAGCGGGACGACCAGCCCGATCTTCTCCCACGACACCAGGTCGTCGGAGACCATCCCCATGATGTCGACCGCGATCTCGCCCGCCTCGGTACGCCGGTTGGCGTTATAGAAGAGCACGTAGCGGCCTTCGACCTCGTAGACCTTGGGGTCCTCGCAGCCGAGCGGCTCGTTGGGCAGCGTCGGGTAGACGATCGGGTTGGCGGGGTCGTCGTGCCACACCCCGTCGCGGAGGACGGCATGGCCGATCCGGCTCGCCAGCGACTCCATCCGCGGCGAGGCCCGGTAGAAGAGGTGCAGTTCTCCGTCGCGCTCGATCATCGACGGGTTGAAGATCGCGCTGCTCGTCCAGCCGACGCCGGTGGGGTCGTCCCACTGGCCGTCGAGCCGGAAGGTCAGCGACGGGTCCCGCTGGAACGGGCCGATCGCCCAGTCCGGCGGGTCGATGTAGTTCGCCGAGAAGTGGTCGGTCGAGATGTGGTCGGTGAGGGCGTTGGCGTGACCCAGCGCCTCCTCATAGCTGAGGCGGAGGGCGTCGGTGTATGCGGCGTCCACGGTTCTCCTTGCGTTCGGTGCGGGTGGCTCAGCCCTTGACGGACGAGCCGATGTCGGTGGAGGTGAAGTAGCGCTGGAAGATGATGAACAGCACGACGACGGGTGCGGCCAGGACGACCGCTCCGGCGAGGATCGCCCCGTACGGGTTGGCCGTGGAGGCCGCGACCGTGCTGATGTAGTTCGCCAGCGAGACGGCCAGCGGCTGCAGGCTCGCCTCCTTCGTGATCAGGAACGGCCAGAGGAACTCGTTCCACGGGCCGATGAAGGTCAGCAGCAGCACGGTCACCAGAGCCGGTCGCACCAGCGGGAGGGCGACCCGCCAGAGCAGCGTGAACTCCCCGGCGCCGTCCACGCGGGCGGCGTCGAACAGCTCGCGCGGCAACTGCAGGAAGTACTGCCGGAAGATCAGCACCGCCGCCGAGTTGATGGCGTACGGCAGGATCATCCCCAGGTAGTTGTCGCCCAGCCCGTAGTTGCGTGCGATGAGCACGTACAGCGGGATCATCAGGAGCTGGAACGGGATGGTCTGCACCAGCAGCGCCAGCGCGAAGGTCACCCCGCGCCCCCGCCAGTGCAGGATCGACAGCGCGTACCCGGCGAGCACCCCGAACACGACGGTGCACAGCAGCACGCCGCCGGTGAAGATGCCCGAGTTGATCAGGCCCTGCACGAGGTTGATCCGGGAGTCGATCGCTGCGTAGTTGTGCAGCGTGATGTTCGCCGGATTGGGGAACGCCCCCGCGACGGTCGTGTCGGGCGACGCCTGCAGCGACCCGATCAGCATGTAGTAGAAGGGGAACAGGAAGGCGAAGGCGCCGATCGTCAGGACGATCCCGCGAAGGATCGCCTGCGGGCGGCTCAGCCGCGCGGCGGCGGCCATGTCGCGGCGACGGCGCTTCCTGGGGGCGCGCGGAGTCTGCGGCGCCGGTTCGGCGCCTGTCGGCTTGAGGGTGGTCATGACTCTCGTCCTCCCGCGAATCGGTTCTGCAGCCAGGCGATGATCAGCACCAGGATCACGAGCACGACGCCGATCGCTGAGGCGTAGCCCGGGTGACCCTGCTGGATGCCCTGCTGGTAGATGAGGAGCACCGGGGAGGTCGAGTGGCCGTCCGGCCCGCCGCCTCCCGTGAGGAGGTACGGCTCGGTGAACATGTTGGCGCCGGTGATGGTGGCGAGCAGCAGCACGAGCACGGTCGCGGGCCGCACGCCGGGCACGGTGACGGAGAAGAACTGCCGCACCCTCCCCGCGCCGTCGGTGGCCGCCGACTCGTACAGCTCGCGCGGCACGTTCTGCAGCGCGGCGAGGTACAGCAGGATGTAGAGGCCGAGCTGCTTCCAGGTCACGTAGATCGCGATGGTCGGCATGGCCAGCACGGGGTTGATGAACCACGACGGGTTCGGGGCGAGCGGGCCGAGGATCTGGTTCACCAGCCCGGAGCCGTTGAACAGGAACAGCCAGACGCCGATGATCGCGACGCTCGCCGTGACGTACGGCACGTAGTAGCTCACCCGCAGGAACGTGCGGAACCGGGTGATGCCGTTGAGCCCGCTCGCGAGCACCAGCGACAGCACGACCGTCAGCGGCACGTTGATGATCAGGAAGATCCCGACGTTGGCGAACGACTGCAGCACGGCCGGGTCGGTGAAGGCCTGGATGTAGTTCTGGAACCCGACGAAGGGCTGGGTGACCTGGGCGCCTGGAGCCGCGAAGAAGTAGTCGAAGAACGACATGTAGACCGCGTAGATCAGCGGGTAGGCGAAGATCACCAGGACGAAGATCAGGTACGGCGCAGCGAACAGCCAGCCGAGGGGGTTGGTGCCGAGGATGCGCTGCAGCAGCGGCTTGCGTCGCCGCGGGGCCGCCCCGGCGGCGGGCGTGGTGCCCGCCGCCGGGGGTGCGGAGAGGGTGCTCATGATTACTTCTGAGCCTGGAGCTGGTCGATCTTCTGCGATGCGGCCTTGAAGGCGTCCTCCACCGTGCCGGTGCCGTTGATCACCGACTTGGAGTACGCGTCGCGCAGGGCCTGGAGCTGGGCGATCGTGTTGACGCCCGTGGGGTCGTCAGCGGTGCGCTCGCTCTGGGCGCCGAACTCCTTGTACGCCGGGTGCGAGTCGAAGTAGCTCGCGTACACGCTGGACACGTTGGAGCGGATCGGCATCTGGCCGGTGACGTTCAGCAGCTTGCCGTCCTGGTCCTTCGAGGTGGCGTACTTGATGACGTCCCAGGCCGTTCCCTGGTTCTTGCACGAGGTGTACATGCCGATGTTCTTGGCGTCGGGGAAGGTGTAGGTCTGGTCGGCCGACTTGCCGTCCTTGGTCGGGACGGGCACGGAGCCCCACTGGATCTTGTTGTAGACCGCGATCGCCCACGGTCCGACGATGGCCATCGCGGACTTGCCGTCGGCGAAGGCGTCACCCTGGTACTGCTCCTTGCCGGCGAGGCCGTCGGCGTAGATGCTCTTCCAGAAGTTGGCGACGTCGATGGAGTCCTGGCTGGTGATGTTCGACTTGCCGTTCTCGATGAACGTCTTGCCGCCGGTCTGCGCGGCCAGCAGGGGCAGGTAGTCGAAGTTCGGCTGGAAGAACTCGCTGGTCGGCGCCGGGTAGATCGCGTACGGCGCTGCGCCGGACGACTTGATCTTCTGGGCGGCGGCGATGAACTTGTCGTAGGTCGACAGGTCGGGGCTGTTCGGGTCGATGCCGGCCTTCTGGAAGATGGCCTTGTTGTAGAAGATCATCACCGGGTTCTGCTTCCACGGCATCTGGAAGAAGTCGCCGTTCGGGGACTTGTACTGGTCGGCGGTCGCGCCGCTGCGGCCCTGGATGTACGAGTTGCCGTCGGAGAACTTCGACAGGTCGACCAGGCCGCCCTGCTTCTCCCACTGTCCGGTCGCGGCGGGCAGGTTGTTGAACACGAGGCAGGGGGTGGTGCCGGCGGTGATGGCGGCGCCGATGACCTCTTCCGTGCTCTTTCCGGCCGGGACCTCCTGGGCCTTGATCTGCTCCTTGGGGTGCGAGGAGTTCCAGGAGGAGACCATGGACTTGCCCCACTGCACCTCCTGCGGGTTGTTGGAGTACCAGATGGTGATCGGGCCGTGCGCCTTCATGGCGTCGGTCTGGCCGCCTCCGCTGCTGGAGCCGCACGCGGCCAGGGTGCCGGCGACGAGGCCGGCGCTGATGACGGCGACCGCGAGTCGGCGGCCGGTGATGCGTTTACGCATGTTCTGTGCTCTTTCTATGATTTCAGTGACGCGATGGCGCAGCCGTGGAGGCGCGCACCACCAGTCGGGCAGGGGGCAGGGCGACGTCGGCAGGCTCACCGTGCTCCACCAGCCGCAGCAGTGCGGTGGCGGCGGCGATGCCCCAGCCGGCCGGGTCGTTGTCCAGGGTCGTCAGGCTCGGATAGATGTAGGTCCCGATCTGGGAGCCGTCGAGCCCTGTGATGGACAGGTCGTGGGGGAGTCGGAGGCCGCGCTCGTGCGCGACCCCCATGCCCGCGATCGCCATCGGGTCGTTGCCGTAGACGATGGCGGTGGGCGGCTCCGCGGAGTCGAGGAGCGTCTTGGTGGCCTCCGCGCCCTGTTCGGGCGAGAAGTCGGTGGGGACGATGACCGGGCGGAGGCCGGCCGCGAGCATGGCCTCCTCGAAGCGCTCGCGGCGGCGGAGGCCGTGCAGCATCCGCTCGTCGCCCGACACGTGCGCGATGCGCGTGTGGCCGAGTCCGAGCAGGTGCGCGACGAGCTCGTCGATGCCCGCGTCGTAGTCGCGCGTGATGACGGGGAACGGGCTGCCGCCGGCCGGCGCGCCGAGCGAGACCGCCTGCGAGCCGAACTCCTGCACGAGCGCGGGACGGTGGTCCTCGGCGAGGATGTCGGTGAGCAGGAAGCCGTCGACGCGCTTGTCGAGCGCGAGCCGCTCGTAGGCGCGGGCCTCCGCCTCGTGATCGGGGACGACCGTCAGCACGAGCACCTGGCCGCGCTCCGAGAGCACCGTCTCGACACCCGCGATGAAGGCCGCGAAGAACGGGTCCACCTCGATGGTGCGGGCGGCGCGGCGCAGGATGAGGCCGAGCGCGTAGGCACGCCGGGTGGTGAGCCCGCGGGCGCTCGGGTTGGGGGTGAACCCGAGCTCCCGCGCGGTCGCGAGGATGCGCTCGCGGGTCTCCAGCGCCACGCCGGGCTTGCCGTTGAGGGCGAGGGAGACGAGTCCCTTGCTCACGCCCGCCGCCCGTGCGACGTCGTTGATCGTGATGTCGGCCGGCGTCACCGCGGCACCACCGTGGTGAAGCCGCCGGGCACGATCGTGACGGTGCCGTTCCCGTTCAGCGGGATGGGTGCGCCGACCTGGTGGCCGGAGCCGTCGTAGCGGGTCGCGAGCACGGGGCCGGAGGCGGCGAGGTGCTGCACGGCCGTGCCGGAGGTGGCGTTGACGTAGACGTCGAGCGCACCGGAGCCGGTCAGGCCGAGGTGCGAGACCTCCGGCTGCACGAGCACCGCGTCGAGCCGGGCCTGACCGTTCACCCGCGCCGTGATCGTGGTCGCGCCGGCGGGGGCGGAGACCGGGAGGGTCTGCGGCAGCAGGAACACCGTGGTGGGCGCGATGCCCTGTGCTCCCGGACGCACGTTCTGGCTGGTGCCGAGCTGCACGGTGCGGTTGCCCGCGCTGGCCGTCCAGGCCGTCGTGCCCGACCCGCTGGTGGCGGTGCCGTCGGGGCCGAGGTCCTCGATCGGGAGGATGCGCGCGGCCGGGTGGCCGGCGGGCAGGGTCATCGTGACAGTCGCCCCGGTCGAAGCGGAGACGTACGCGCCGCCCGACCAGTTCGCCGAGCCGGTCCACGCGGACGGCGGGGTGACCACGGTGGCGGGGCCGGTGAGCGTGCCCTTCTCGGCCTCCACGACCTGGAGGCCGTCGGCGGCGGAGCGGTGCGTCAAGGCCAGGGCCTCGCGCTTGATCGCCGGGTGGGCGTCGAGCGCGAGCATGCTCAGCTCGGTGTGGATGACCGACTCGGCGCCGCAGTTGTGGTTGATGCCGCCGTCGCCGCCGATGCCGTCGACGCAGACTCCGGTCGACGGGTCGTACACCGGCACGCCGGCCGGGTTGGCGCCGAAGTACCAGGCGGCCTGGGCGCCGGCGAGGGTGGCGAGGCCGGTCGAGCCGCTGGCGTCGGAGGCCGCGACCAGGCCCTCCACCCGGGAGTCGACGCCGTAGGCGATCTGGGACTGGTCGGCGGGGGTGGGCGTCCAGCCGTTGTCCGGGCCGCCGCTGGCGAGGAGCTGCGGAGTGAAGCTCGCGAGGTCGGTGTTCGCGGCGCTCTGCAGGCTGCCGTCGTGGAGCTGCGTCGCGGCCGCGGTCAGAGCCGCGGGGGCCATGCCGCCCCAGGCGTGCCAGAAGGTGGGGGAGTTGGCCTCGGGGAGCAGCGCGCCGAACGGCCACTGGCCGGTGCCGCCGGAGGACAGCCCGGCGATCCCCTTCGCGTAGCGCTGGAGGTCGGTGCGTGCTTGGGTGTCGCCGGGCGCGGCCGCGGTGTACGCGCTCAGGCCGAGCACGGCCTCCGCCGTCGGGGCTGCGCTGTTCGTGATGAGCCACCCCGGAACCGTGACGCCGTTGGCCGTGTCGGTGGTGCCGTACTTGGCGAGCGACTGGCGCTCCAGGGAGCGCAGCGCGAGGTCCATCCGCTGCTGGAGGAAGGAGGCGAACGCCGGGTCGGACTTCTGGAAGCCGGCGTAGCCCTCGCCGAGCGCCCAGACGGTGCGCGCCAGCCAGTACGACTCGCCGGAGTCGCTCGGGTTCGGGTTGTCGGCCGGGATGGCGGACGGGTTCAGGGTGCCGTCGTGCTGCTGCCAGAGCACCACGTTGCCGGCGTTCGGGCCGGAGTCGACCTGCAGGTAGGTCAGTTCGCGCAGCAGTTCGTAGGCGGAGGCGCGGCTGGCCGCGGTGCCGTTCTGCTTCCAGTCGCGGAGGTAGACCACGGCCGAGCGGGAGATGTCGTCGGCGTCGAAGGTGCCCTGCGCGTAGTAGCCCTTGGCGGCGTTCGTGATGGGGCCGCCGCCGACGCGCGTGAAGCTGCCGTCGGCGTTGCGGTTGGCGTACACCCACGGTGCTCGGGCGGTCGGCTCCTGGCTCTGCTGGTACGTGGAGTGACCCGCGACCCCGGGAAGCAGCGGGACATCGTCCAGGAGGAAGTTCAGATGGGCGAGGTTCGTCAGGGCAGTGCCGGATGAGGGGGTGGGGGCGGCCGGGGCCGCGGGAGTGGGGGAGGCGTTCGCCGGGGCGGCGATCACCGGTACGAGCGCGGCGGCGGCGAGGGCTGCGCCCGTCGCTGCGGCGAGGAGTCGATTCCGCTTCATTGCGTTTTCCTGTCTGTGGCTCCGGTGCCACCCCCAGAACGGGTGTCGTCTAAACCGGTTTAAAGGACGGTAGCCGCGCTTTTCGGATCTGTCAACGGGATGACCCCACGGTTCACCCCCGGGGTCTTGTGCCGCTCTGCACCCGCGACGAGACTGGGGCGACCGGCCGCCGACGTCCGGCCGGGTCACGACCGAGGAGGAAAAGTGGAGTACAAGGACATTCCGACCAAGGCCGACATCGAGAGGATCGCGGCGCTCCGCGAACCGGGTTGCGTCAGCATCTACCTGCCGACCGGCACGACGCCGCCGGAGGCGGACAAAGCGCGGATCGACCTCAAGAACCACCTCGCCCTCGCGGTGAAATCGCTGGAGGCGATGGGCGTCGATCGCCACCGGATCGCCGCCGTCCGGGCCGAGGGCGAAGGCATCCTGGAGGACCGCGACTTCTGGCGGTACCAGTCGCGCTCGCTGGCGGTGTTCCTCGACGGGGAGGTCGCCGAGACCTTCCGCCTGCCCAACCGGCTGAACTCCGCGTGCGAGGTCGCCGACCGTTTCTACATCAAGCCGCTGCTGCGTGCCGTGACCTTCCCGCAGTCGGCGCTCATCCTCGCGCTCGCGCAGAACTCGGTGCGCCTGATCCGCGTGGACCCCGAGCTCCCGCCCGCGCTGGTCGAAGTCGAGGGGATGCCGAAGGACGTGGCCGCCGCCGTCGGGCTGACCTCCGTCAGCGGGCGCACTGCCGAAGGCCGTATCCAGGGCTCCGAGGGCCAGAAGGTGCGGATGCTGGAGTATGTGCAGGCGATCGAGCGGGCGCTGCACCCGCTGCTGGCGAGCTCCACCGAGCCACTGATCCTCGCCTCTGCCGAGCCGCTCACCGGCATCTTCCGCGGCGCGACGGACTATCCGCGCCTCGTGGACGACGTGATCGCGGGCAACCCGGAGGAGAAGACCGAGGACGAGCTGGCGACGGCCGCACGAGCCGTGCTCGACCGGCTGTACGCCGGCAAGATCGACGCGCTCAAAGAGGACTTCTCCACCCGCATCGCCGGCGGAACCGCTCTGGTGGATCTGAGCGACATCGCCCGTGCGGCGACCTACGGGGCGGTGGAGACCCTGGTCTTCGACATCGACCGGCGGGTGCCGGGGTCCCTGGACGACGAGACCGGCAAGATCGCGTACCTGGACGACGACACGGCGGGAAACTACGGCGTGGTGGACGAGATCATCCGCCGCTCGCTGGCCTCCAAGGCGAAGGTCTACGCGTTGCGCGCCGAGGACGTCCCCGGCGGCGGAGCCGTCGCCGCCGCCGTCCGCTTCCCGGTCTGACCCTCGCCGAAGGGCACGTAAACGCCCCTAAAATGTGGTTTTAGGGGCGTTTACGTGCCCTTCGACACGGGGTCAGTGGCGCTCGGCGCGGGCGAGGGCGAGGATGAGGAACTCCTGGACGGCGGCGAGCCAGTCGTAGACGGCTCGTCGCGTCGCGGACTCCAGGTCGTGGATGTCGCCCTCGTCGCCGTCGTGCTCGATGCCGAGGTCAGCGGCGAGCGCCAGCCGGATGTCGGTGAGCGCACGCAGCCAGGCCTGCGCCTGCTCGCCGTCCAGTCGCACCTCGACGGACCCGTCCGGCCGGGCGTCCTCCGCCGGGCCGCTGAGCGAGTCGATCACCGTGCGCGCGTTCTGCGCCTTCGACTCCGCCAGCCGCTCGGCCGTGAACCGGTGGAATTCGGCCGACGCCTCCGGGTCGTCCGGATACGCGTCGGGGAGCAGCCGCGTCAGCGTGGGATCGGCCGTCGCCCCGTCCCGCGTCTCGGAGCCCGCACGCTCCGCGCGTTCGGCGGCCACGGCAGCGAACCGCCGGAGCACCTCGGCCTCGCCCGCCTCGAACCGCGCGTGGACGCCGCCGCCGCGCCGGTCGGCGCGGAACGGCCTCACGCGTCCGCCTTCGTCAGGGTGGCCCACAGCCCGTAGCCGTGCATGGCCTCCACGTGCCGCTCCATCTCCTCGCGCGTGCCGGTCGCGACGACCGCGCGGCCCTCGTTGTGCACGAGCAGCATCAGCCGCTTGGCCTCCGCCTTGGAGAACCCGAAATAGCTCTGGAACACGTACGTGACGTACGACATCAGGTTCACCGGGTCGTTCCAGACGATCGTCACCCACGGCGCGCCGAGCTCCAGCCGCTCGCCGAGGTCGACCTCCTCCTCGGTGGCGGGCTCCGTGATCGCGGCCGTCACCCGGCCTGCACCTCGGCGATCGCGTCGGCGGCGCGCACGAGCGCCAGGTGGGTGAGGGCCTGCGGCGTGTTGCCCACCTGCGACCGGCCCTCGACGTCGTACTCCTCCGACAGCATCCCGACATCGTTGGCCAGCGCGACCAGGCGGTCCATCAGGCGTTTCGCGTCGTCCAGCCGGTGCGAGCGCGCATACTGCTCTGCGAGCCAGAACGCGCAGGCCAGGAAGGGGTGCTCGCCCGGCGGGAGGCCGTCGACGCCCTTCTCGGTGCGATAGCGCAGGGGGAGGCCGTCGCGCAGCAGGTCCTGCTCGATCGCCTTCACCGTGCCGAGCATCCGCGGGTCGTCGAAGGCGCAGTAGCCGACCTGCGCGAGCAGCAACAGCGAGGCGTCCACCTCGGTGCTGCCGAAATACTGCACGTAGCTGCCGCGGCCCTCGTCGTAGCCGTTCGCCTCGATGTCGGCACGGATCTCGTCCCTGAGGTGCCGCCAGCGCTCGACCGGGCCGTCCAGCCCGAACTGCTCGACGCCGCGGATGGCGCAGTCGAAGGCGGCCCACACCAGACCGCGGGAGTGGGTGAACGTCTGCGGCTCCCCGCGGATCTCCCAGATGCCGTGGTCGGGCTTGCGCCAGTTCTGCTCCAGGTACCCCATCAGGGCGCGTTGCAGCGCCCAGGAGAATCGGGTCTCCTGCACGCCTGCGGTGCGGCCGTGGTCGAGCGCCAGCATGACCTCGCCGATGACGTCGGCCTGGAACTGGGTGGAGGCGTCGTTGCCGATCCGCACCGGGTGCGCGCCCTGATAGCCGGGGAGGCTGTCGAGCTCGCGCTCGGCGAGGTCGCGCTCGCCGGCGAGGCCGTACATGATCTGGACGTCGCCGGGATCTCCGGCGATCGCGCGCAGCAGCCAGTCGCGCCAGTGGTCGACCGAGTCGTCGTAGCCGTGGGAGAGCAGCACGGCGATGGTCAGCGACGCGTCGCGCAGCCAGACGTAGCGGTAGTCCCAGTTGCGCTCGCCCCCGAACTGCTCGGGGAGGGAGGTCGTCGCCGCGGCGACGATGCCGCCGGTCTCCAGGTGGGTCAGCGCACGCAGGATGAGGAGCGAGCGCACGACCTCTGCGCGGTACGGCCCATCGTGGTCGCAGCTCTCCGCCCACTTCGTCCACCACTCCCGGGTGTTCTGCAGGGAGGTCTCGACGTCGAGGGCCGGCGGCGCCGGGCGGTGCGACGGGAACCAGGTCATCGAGAGGTCGACGGTCTGGCCGGCGTGGACGGAGAACCTGCCTTCGTGCGCGTGGTCCGCAGCGTGCAGCGCCGACCCGCGGAAGACGAGCCCGTCCGGGCCCGCGACGGCGACGAGCGCGGCCGGCTTCTCGTCGGTCATCTTGCGCACCCACGGGATGGCGCTGGCGTAGCCGAAGCGGATCCGCAGCTCCTCGCGCAGCTCCACCTTCCCGCTGACCCCGCGCACGCGCCGCACCAGGTCGGCGCGGTGGTCGCCCATCGGCATCGCGTCCACGACCTCCACCTCGCCGGTGGCGGTGCGCCAGCGGGTGACCAGGATCATGGTGTCCCGCTCGTACTCGCGCGTGCTGGTGGCCTCGGGATCGGAGGGCGCAAGCAGCCAGCGGCCGTGGTCCTCCGTACCCAGCAGGGCGCCGAAAGTGGACTGCGAGTCGTACCTCGGCAGGCACAGCCAGTCGATGCTTCCGTCCCGTCCGACGAGGGCCCCGGTGAAGCAATCACTGATCAGGGCGTAATCCTCGATGGGGAGCGACATATCCCCAGTATGGCCGTACTGTGAAGCGCATGACGCAGACCGTGGGCACTCTGGTGATTCTCGGAGCGAGTGGCGACCTGTCGTCCAGACTCCTCCTCCCCGCGATCGGCCAGTTGCTCACCCACCACCCGGAACGGCGCTTCCACCTGGTCGGATCCGGGGCCGAGGAGTGGTCGGACGCGAAGTGGCGTTCGGTGGTGAAGAAGTCGTTCAAGACGGTGAAGGCCAGCGGCCCAGCGGTGGAGGAGCTCCTCAAGAACACCACGTACCTGACGGCGGACGTGACCAAGCCCGACGATCTGCAGACGATCTTCGACGCCTGCGAGGGCGCGCCCGCGCTGTACTTCGCCCTGCCGCCGGCGATCACCGCGAAGGCGTGCGAGGCGCTCGGCAAGCTGACGCTGCCGGCCGGGCTGACGCTCGCGCTCGAGAAGCCGTTCGGCACCGACAAACGCTCGGCCATCGCGCTCAACAAGCGGCTCGCGACGCTGGTGCCGGAGGACCAGATCCACCGCGTCGACCACTTCCTCGGCAACTCCACCGTGCTGAACCTGATCGGCCTGCGCTTCGCGAACAGCATCCTGGAGCCGGTGTGGAACGGCGACCACATCCAGAGCGTCGACATCGTGTACGACGAGTCGCTCGGGCTGGAGGACCGCGCCCGCTACTACGACCACGCCGGGGCGCTCATGGACATGATCCAGAGCCACCTGCTCCAGGTGCTGGCGGTGTTCGCGATGGAGCCCCCCAGCGCACTGGACGCCACGGACATGCGCGACGGCAAGGCGACGGTGCTGCGGGCGACCCGGCTGTGGAAGGACGACCCTGTTACGTCGAGCCGCCGCGCCCGCTACACCGCGGGCACCATCGACGGACGGAAGCTCCCGGCGTACACGAGCGAGGCAGGCGTGGACCCGGCCAACGACACGGAGACGCTCGCCGAGGTCACCGTGCAGATCGACACCTGGCGCTGGGCCGGCGTGCCGTTCACGCTGCGCTCGGGCAAGGCGCTCGGCGAGCAGCGGCGCGAGATCCTCGTCACGTTCAAGCCGGCGCGGCACATCCCGCGCGGGCTGCGCGGCCACCGCGAGCCGACGATGCTGCGCATCATGCTCGCCCCCGACGCGATGTCGCTGGAGCTCAACATCAACGGACCTGACGACCCGCACGAGATCGAGCGCGTGGCGCTCAGCGCGAATTTCGGGCCCGGGCTGCTGCTGGCCTACGCCGAAGTGCTGGAGGGCATCCTCGACGGCGACCCGTCGCTGTCGGTGCGCGGCGACACGGCCGTGGAGATGTGGCGCATCGTGGCGCCGGTGATCGCGGCCTGGAAGAAGGACGAAGTCCCGCTCCAGACCTACCGCGCCGGCTCAGGAGGCCCCGCCGCCTGGAAGCACATCGGCTGAGCGGTCAGGCTGCGGAGCGCTCGTGGATGGTGGGGATCTCGCCGGTGACGGGCTTGCGCAGGTCGGTCCAGACGGTGATCGGAGCGGGCTCCCAGCCGAAGGCGGCGGGCTCCTCGTGCTCCTGCTCCTGCACCTCGGCGACCGGGGCGGCCTCCTCGATGGCGACCACCTCGGCGGGCGCGCGGTGCTGCGGCTCGGACGCGACCACGACGGTGGCCTCACCGGCCTCCAGACGGCGGCGCGCCTCCACGAGGGCGGCGGCGATGCCGACCGAGACGGACTGAGCGAGGACGGAGTGGAAGATGGAGTCGGTGTCGTCGGTGGAACGGCGTGACACCGTCCATTCGCCGCGTTCGCCGATCAGCTCGGCGATCTTGGTGTGGACCACCTCGAGGATCTGAGCATCCGTGAGCTGAGGAACGGGCGCCGCCTGCACCTCGGCGGCGGCATGCCGCCTACGACCAAACATCGCGATACCCCTTCCAGGTTCTCCGTCAGGAACCAGTCTCCGGGTGTATACGCGTCACGACGCGCGGACACGCCGTGAGAATCGCGGAAATCCTGCGGTCAGCGCCCGATTTCGCGCTCGTCGGCCTCGCGGGACTCCTCCAGGACGGTCCCGACCGCGATCACGATGCCGATGGCCGCGCTGATCCACATGAGCACCACCCTCCAGTCGCGCCGGCCCTCCTTGGTCTCCTGGATCGTGGACCAGAGTCCGATGACCGCGCTGATGATCGCTCCGTTGAAGATGAACTTGCGCATCCGCGTCCTTTCGCTCGTCCCGCCAGGGTACGCTGCCGAGGGCGCACGGTTGAAGGTGTCGCGTGGAGAGGAGTGGGATGCGGACGGCGATCGTCGGCGCTGTGCTGCTCCTCCTCGGTGCGGTCGCGGTGCTCACCGGCCTGCTGCCCGGCGCGGACGCGCTTGCCCTCTGGGATCGCGTCTGGCCGATCCTGCTCTTCGTGGTCGCGGTGACCGTGGTGACCGAGCTGGCTGCGGAGGCCGGCGTGTTCACCGTGGTGGCCCAGCAGACCGCGCGCTGGGGTCGCGGGCGGGCATGGCTGCTCTGGCTGCTGGTGGCCGTCGTCGCGACGCTGAGCACGATCTTCCTGTCGCTCGACACCACCGCGGTGCTCCTCACGCCGGTCGTGATCGTGCTGGCCAGGCACTCGGGGCTGGACCCGCTGCCGTTCGCGCTGACCACCGTCTGGATCGCGAACACCGGCTCGCTGCTGCTCCCGGTCTCCAATCTCACGAACCTGCTCGCCCAGCACGCGATGGGCAGCCCGACGCCGTTCGCGTTCGCCGCGCTGATGTGGGCGCCGGCGCTCGTGGCGATCGTGGTGCCGCTGGTGGTCGTCTTCCTGATCTCGCGGAAGCAGCTGCTGCTCCGCTACGAGACGGGGCAGGAGGACGGCATCGAGGACCCGGTGCTGTTCTGGATCAGCGCCGCGGTGGTGGTCGCGCTGATGCCGCTGCTGGTCTCCGGCATCCCGGTGTGGATCCCGGCCTCGGGCGCCGCGGTGGTGCTTCTGGTGGTCTTCGCGGTGCGCCGGCGCTCCGTGCTGCGGTTCGGGCTGCTGCCGTGGCAGCTCGTCCTGCTGGCGTCCGGGCTGTTCCTGTTCATCGAGGCCCTGCACGCGAACGGCCTCGGGACGCTGCTCGCGCGGGTGTCCGGCTCGGGGGAGTCGCCGCTGGCGCTGCTGCGGCTGTCGCTGACCGGGCTGGTCGGCGCCAACGCGATCGACAACCTCCCCGCCTACCTGGCGCTCGAGCCGGCGGCGGGCAGCCCGGTTCGCCTGGCGGCGCTGCTGATCGGGGTCAACGCCGGCCCGCTGATCACGCCGTGGGCGTCGCTGGCGACCTTGCTGTGGCACCAGCGGTTGACGTCGTTCGACGTCCGCATCCGCTGGGGCCGCTACATGCTCCTCGGCCTGATCGTCGCGCCGGTCACCGTGGTGCTCGCGACCCTCGCCCTTGCTGCGACCGCCTGAGCCTCTACTCCGCAGGCAGGAGCTGCGCGGCCGTGACGATGCGCCGCCGCGCGACCGCCGCGAGGGCGAGCGCGAAGCCGATCGCGGTCCAGATCAGGAGGCCTCCCAGGCCCCGCCAGAGGCCCGTCGACCCGTCCACCACGCCCTGCAGGGCCGTGATCGCGGGCGACGTCGGCAGCCACGCCGTCACGCTGTCGAAGAACCCGGGTGCCGTCGACACGATCCCGGAGGCGAGCGTGACCACGACCACCAGCATCGACAGGAACCGCCCGAGGCCGCCGAGCAGCGCCACAAGCCCGTGGTTGACCGCCGCGAAACAGACCGCGGTCGCCGCCGCCACACCCGCGAAGCCGAACCACGCGCCGACGCTCAGCTGCATCGCCGGCTGCATGATCGCCGCCACGAGCACGCCCTGCACGACGCCGATCGCGGCGGCCGGCAGGAGCCCGTCGGACGCGATCAGCCCGGCGGCGCGGGAGGTCAGCAGCGCACGCCGCGAGATCGCCTGCAGCACCAGGAAGGACGCGAACGCCCCGAGCCACAGCGCGACCGACGCGAACAGCGGAACGCTGGAGGTCCCGAACGCCGCGGTCCCCGACTGCTTCTGGCCGACCGGCTGCGAGGCGACGGATGCCAGGTTGGTGCGCTGGCCCGCGTCGTAGCTCGGGAGCTGCGCGACGGCCTGGTTCAGCCCGGAGGCGAGGGTGGCCGCTCCCGCCGCGGACTGGTCGGCGCCGGACGCGAGCGCGGGGACGCCCGCCGCGAACTGGCGCACGCCTGCCGCGTACTGGGAGGCGCCGTCCGCCGACTGCTGGACTCCCGACGCGAGCTGCTGCGCGCCGGAGGCCGACTGCGACGCTCCGGACGCGAGCTGCTGAGCGGCCGACGCCGACTGGGCGAGCTGGCCGGGCAGCGGCGCGACGCTGTTCGAGAGGGTCTGGGCTCCGGCAGCCACCTGGGTCGCGGCGGCCTGGAGTCCCAGTTTGGGGTTCGGATTCGTGATCCCGTCGATCGTCGCCTGGATCTCGACGCAGATGGAATCGTTCGCTCCGTGCGCTGTCACGCACGCTTTCTGGAGCTGGGTCAGTCCGGCCACCGTCGCGCCGACGCCGTCGCGCACCCCCGCCGTGCCGGTCGCAAGCTGGGCCGCTCCCGCGGGGAGCTGCTGCGCCGCGGCCGCGCCCTGCGAGACGCCGTTCGCGTACTGCGTCAACCCGTTCGACAGCGTCCCGAGTCCGCTTGCGAGCCCGGACGCGCCGCCGGAGAGCTGGCCGAGCCCGCTGGCGAGCGAGTCCGCTCCCGTGGAGAGCTGGGTCGCCCCGTCCGCGAGCTGGTGGGTGCCGCTCGCGAGCTGCGTCAACCCGGTCGAGAGCGATCCCGCGCCGGCCGCCGCCTTGGCGAGCTGGTCGTGCAGCGTGTTGAACCCGACGTACACGTTCTCCAGGTAGGTCGTCGTGAGCTGCTTGTTGAGCACGCCCGTCGCGGTCGTGGTCACGGCCTGGCTGATCGCCGGGTCCACGAGCTTGGACTTCTGGCTCGTGCGCACGTCGATGGTCGCCTGGGTGGCGGCGCCGGAGGTTCCAGCGGTGGAGGTCGCCGCCTTCGAGAAGTTCTTCGGAATGGTCACCACGGCCACATAGCTGCCGTCGGCGACGCCCGCGCTCGCGTCCTTCTGGTCGGTGAGCACCCAGGTGAAGTTCTCGTTCTTGGCGCCGAGGAGCCCTGCGGCCATCTGCCGGCCGAGCGGCACGACCTGGCCGTTGACGGTGACCGGCTGGTCGAGGTTGACCACGGCGGCCTTCACCTCGCCGAGGCGGTCGGTCGGGTTCCAGAGCGCCCACACCAGCAGGCCGCCGATGACGAGCGGCACGAGGACGATGCCCACGATGGTCAGCCAGGTCACGCGCTTGTCGGAGCGCATCCGCTCCAGCGAGAACAGCGAGCGCGGGCGGCGGAGAGCCACGTTGGAGGAAGAGGAGGGCGTCGGGGTGGTCATCGGGCGTCGGCCTTCTCGAGGTGGGCGGCAGGGTGGTGGTCGGCGTCGGCAGGCGCCGTCGTAGTCGCCGGGGGAGCGGAGGCGGTGCCGTGCGCCGCCCCGTCGGAGTCGACGGCGAGCCGCACCGTGGTGGGCTCGGCGGTGTCGGGGAGCAGGTCGTCCAGCCCGGACGGGTCCACGCAGCTCACGACCAGCGCGAACGGCCGGCCGGCGGCGGAGGCGTCGGCGAACGCGCGGCAGAGCTCGACCCGCACCCGCCGCCGCTCGACGGGGTCGGTCAGGCTGTCGGCCGCGTCGAGGGCGAGGATGACCGGGGAGCTCGCGAGCGCGCGGCGCACGTCCTCCACCGGCGTTTCGGCGTGGTCGAGCCGGACCACGGAGGTCCGCGAGCGCACGGCCGAGCCGCGGGTCGGGAGCACGACGCCGGCGACCTTGACCGTTCCGCCGTCGACGCGCGTACGGCCGGTGACGGCCATCAGCAGCGCGAGGGCGGCCGTGCGGTCCGGTCCGTGCACGACCAGGGCCTCCCCGTCGGCGAGCCGGAAGCTCACGTCTCGCAGGATCGGGGTGCGCCGCGCGCTGACGGACAGGCCGTCCGCCGCGGCGATGCTCCGGGAGCCCGGCGCCGGCCAGTCTGCCAGCTCCAGCTCCTTCTGCAGCCCGTCGCCCTCCACGTCGAAAGAGGGGAGCACGCGGTCGAGCCAGCGCGGCATCCACCAGGCCTTGTCGCCGAGGAGCTGCAGCACCGCGGGGACGAGCGTCATCCGCACGATGAACGCGTCCACGAAGACGCCGACGGCGAGGCCGAGCGCGATCGGCTTGATGGACGCGTCGCCCTCCGGCACGAACGCCGCGAACACCGAGATCATGATGATGGCCGCGGCCGTGACGACCTTGGCCGAGCCGACGAAGCCGCTCTGGATGGCCCGGCGGGCGTCGCCGCCGTGCACGTAGTCCTCGCGGATCCGGCTGACCAGGAAGACCTCGTAGTCCATCGCCAGCCCGAACAGCACGCCCATCAGGATGATCGGCATGAAGCTGATCACCGGCCCGGTCTTGTCCAGATGCACGGCCTGCCCGAACCAGCCCCACTCGAACACCGCCGTGACCGCGCCGAAGGCGACGCCGACCGACAGCAGGTAGCCGAGCGCGGCCTTGATCGGAACGGCGATCGAGCGGAAGACCATCGTCAGCAGCACGAGGGAGAGCCCGACGACGAGGATTCCGAACGGCAGCAGTGCTCCGGCGAGCCGGCTGGAGACGTCGATCTGGGCCGCTGTCGTGCCGGTCACCTTGAGATCCACGCCGTACTCGTCGAGGAAGTGCTGGTGCTTCGACCGCAGCTCGGAGACGAGCTGCGCAGTGCGCGGGTCGTCCGGCGCCGTGGTCGGGACGACTTGCACGATGCCGGTGTCCGCGTTCTGGTTCGGTGTGGAGAGCGGCACGGCGGCGACGCCGGGGAGGTCGGCGATCTCCGCGCCGAGCTTCTTCATCAGCCCGAGCGGGTCGTGACTGGAGATGATCGAGCCGGTCACGATCAGCGGGCCGTTGTAGCCGGGGCCGAAGTGCTCAGACACCAGGTCGTAGGCGATGCGCGCCGGATCGTTCTTGGGGTGCGACCCGGCGTCCGGGAGGGCGAGGCGCAGCTGCAGGGCGGGCACGGCCGCGATGCCGAGGACGACCACGACCGCGAGCACGGTCGCGATCGGGAAGCGCGTGACGGCGCGCACCCAGGTGCGGAACGGGCCCTTCGGGATGTCGGCCTTCGCCGCGTGCGCGAGCGACGGGTTGGCGCGCGTCACCGGCTCGGGAGCGGGCGTCGCGGCCTCCACACCGGCCGGCCCTGTCGCCTTCGCACGCGTCGCCGCCCGCTCGGCCCGCTTGGCCGCGCGGTGCCCCGGCGTGATGCGCGCCCCGGCGAAGCCGAGGAACGCCGGCGTCAGGCTGAGCGCCACGAGCACCGCGATGCCGACCGCGACCGACGCCGCCAGCCCCATCGTGGTCAGGAACGGGATGCCGGCGACGGCCAGCCCGGCCAGCGCGATGATCACCGTGATCCCGGCGAAGAGCACAGCGGACCCCGCCGTCGCCACCGCGCGGGCGGCGGACTCCTCCGGATCGACCCCCGCCTTCAGCTGGCTCTGGTGCCGCGAGATGATGAACAGCGAGTAGTCGATCCCGACCGCCAGCCCGAGCATCAGCGCCAGCAGGGGAGTGGTCGAGGAGATCGGCCCGAACAGCGTCGCGAGGAAGATCAGCGCCATCGACAGGCCCACACCGAGCAGGGCGGTGGCGAGCGGCATCCCGGCCGCGAGGATCGACCCGAACGTGATGATCAGCACCACGATCGCGATCAGCAGCCCGACGCCCTCCGTCGGCGAGATCGTGGGCAGGGACTGCGAGAAGAGCTGGCCGCCGACCGCGGTCTGCGAGCCGGACGGCAGCTCCTTCTGCAGTGCGGACCCCGCGTCTTGGATCGCGGTCTTGGTCGCTGCGGTGACGGTGGTCTGCTGACCGTGGAGCTGCACGGTGATGATCGCGGCCGTGCGGTCGTCCGAGATGAGGTTCTTGACCGTCGAGCTGTACGGGGAGGTCGTGCCGGCGACGCCGGAGGTCTTCGCGAGGTCGGCGACGGTGCTCTCCACCGGGTCCTGGATCGCGGCCTGGTCTACCGTCTCGCCCTTCGGCGCCACGACGACGATCTGTGCGCTGGTTCCGCTGACCTGGGGGAAGGTCCGGCTCAGCGTGTCGAGTGCCTCCTGGGACTCCGTGCCGGGGATGCTGAACGTGTTGTCCGTGCCCTGGTTGAAGGCGATGGCGCCGCCGGCGAGGAGGACGAGCAGCAGCAGCCACATCGCCAGGACCAGCTTACGGGCGCGGAAGGCCCAGCGGCCGATCGAATACAGGAGCGAGGACACGCGTTCTCCAGTAGTGAAAAGGGAACGACGGCGGGGGACCGACCGTCGAAAGGGTTTCGATACACCGTCGTATCCGATGCCCGACTGTATCGGATACACTCGTGTATCGGGAACTCGGCACAGGAAGGTTTCAGCTTGAACAGCACGGCTCTCAGAGACGACGCGCCTGTCGAGTCCGCACGCCGGCAGCGCACCCGCACGCGCCTCCTCGACGCCGCCTTCGACGTCTTCGCCGAGCAGGGCGTCAAGGCCGCGAGCGTGGAGACGATCGCCGAGGCGGCGGGCTTCACACGGGGCGCGTTCTACTCCAACTTCTCCAGCAAGGAGGAGCTCTTCTTCGCCCTGATGGAGCGCGAGAAGGCCATGCGCCTCGAGCAGCTCGACGCCGGCGTCGAGCAGTTCCTGCGGCCGTTGGTCGGCACGGGTGGAGTCGAGCTCGACGACGCGGACGTCCTCCGCACGATCACCCGCATCCTGGAGCTGCAGTCCGACGACCGGCGCTGGTGGCTGGTGCAGTCGGAGTTCCTGCTGCTCGCCCTGCGCGACCCGGCTATCTCCGCGGACTTCCTGCGCTACCAGGACGGCTTCTTCCAGGAGCTCACCGAGACGGTCGTCGCCGCGCTCGCGAGCGCCCGCCGCCGGTTCACCATCGACCCGGAGGAGGCGGTGCGCGTCATCGCCGAGCTGTGCGCGAACGGGGAGGCCAGAGCGCTGCTCTCCGGCGACGAGCGGAAGTTCGCCGAGCGGCTCTCCGAGTCGGTCCCCGCGATCCTGCTGGCCCTCACCGAGCGGGTCTGACCCGAAGGTTTGATCGAACGCCGAGCATCACCCGGTAACGTGTGCTCGATGCGACGTCGACTGCTCCGTCCGGCCCTCGCGACCGCGCTGTGCGCGGCCGTGCTGCTGGTCGTCGCCGCGTGCGCCGCGCCGGCGAACCCGGAGGCGACGCCGGGCGCGGCCGCGAGCGCCACGCCGTCCCCGAAGTCGACCCACGACCCGTTCCCGAAGCAGCAGCTCACGGCGCAGACCCGGTACGTCGCACTCGGCGACTCGTTCGCCGCCGGGATGGGCGGGGGAGACGAGACCGGCAAGTGCCGCTCCAGTCCGTTCGCCTACCCGAGCGTGTTCACCCGCGCCTCCGGGGTCGACCTGGTCGTCAACGCGTCGTGCGCGGGGGCGACGACCTCCGACCTCCTCAAGCACCAGCTCATCGCCCTGGACGACCGCACGAACCTGGTGACCGTGAGCATCGGCGGCAACGACCTCGGCGTGGCCGCCATCGCGGCCGAGTGCTCGTCGGGGAAGGCGGTCGCCTGCCGCAACGGCGTCTCCTCGGCGCTGTCGCTGCTGAACGTCCTCCCGGAGCGGCTGGCGGCGGTCTACGGCGCCATCCACCTCGCCGCCCCGAACGCCCGCATCGTCGTCACCGGCTATGCGGTGGTGTTCGACAACTACGACCCGAAGTCGCCGACCTTCGGAACGGACACCGCGATCAACGCGGCGACCCTCGGCCTCAACCAGACCATCTCGGACGTCGTGGACACCCAGCGGGCGCAGGGCGTGCCGATGACCTACGTCGGCGTGGACTTCGCCGGGCACGGCATCGGCTCCAAGAAGCCGTGGCTGAACCTCAGCGGGATCGACGCCTTCCACCCGACCGCAGCGGGCTACGCGCAGTACGCGAACGCGCTGGTGCGGCTGCTGGGTCGAGCGAAATAGCAGGGTCGTCTTCCGCTGCTTCGCGGGCGATGGGGTCGCTGCCGTCGATGTTGGCGCGCGCGAACTCCAGCGTCTCGCGGAGCATCGCCGCGCGTTCCCCGGCGTCGCGGGCCTTGCGCGTGTTCACCTCCGCGACGATCGAGCCGTCCCAGCCCGCGGCCGCGAGCGAGCGCAGCACCTCGGCGACCGGCTGGCTGCCCCGCCCGGGGATGAGGTGCTCGTCGAAGACGCGCGAGTCGTCCAGCGGGCCGGAGCCGTCGCACAGGTGGACGTGGCGCAGTCTCGGACCGAGCTGGTTCGCGAGGTCCAGCCCGTCCACCCCGCTCAGCGCGGCGTGCGAGAAGTCGAGGGTGACCGCGTCGCAGTCCATCCCGACCGGGTTCCAGTGCGGGACGTAGCCGGCCATCGACCGGCCCGCGACCTTCCACGGGAACATGTTCTCGACCGCGACCGTCACGCCGGTGCGCGCGGCGGTCGACCGGACGAGGCCGAGGAAGTCCTCCGCATAGCCGGACTGCCAGCGGAACGGCGGATGCACGACGACCGTGTCGGCGCCCAGCTCCGCGGCGAGCTCGGCCGAGCGCTCCAGCTTCACGCCGGGGTCGCGCCCCCACACGAAATGCGTCAGCAGCAGGACCGGCGCGTGCACGCTCAGGATGCGCGTGCCGTAGCGCTCGGCGAGCCTCCGGAGGGGCTCGGCCGACTGCGTCCGGTCGTCGCGGGTGACCATGACCTCCACGCCGTCGTAGCCCAGCTCGGCGGCCGTGCGGAAAGCCGTCTCGACCCCGAGCGGGTAGACGCAGGTCGTGCCCATGCCGATGCGCATCACGACCGCCACTCTAACCACGGCGCCTGAACGAGCAGTGTCCTGGGAGGTAACGTGCGCCCGTGCCGGCCACTGCGGGCGCTGGTACTGTGGCAGGCAGACCATCGCATCAACTGGGGGAGTTGACCCACCATCAGCCAGACGTCCGAAGCCTCGACAACCGAAACGTACGACCTGGTGATCGTGTCCAACCGACTGCCCGTGGACCGCGTGGTCGACGAGGCGGGGCAGGCGACCTGGCGGCCGTCGCCGGGCGGTCTGGTCACCGCGCTGCAGCCCGTCATGCGCGCCGAGGACGGCGTGTGGGTCGGCTGGGCCGGCGTGGCGAATGAGGAGGTCGAGCCATTCGAGGCCGACGGCATCAGCATCCTCCCCGTCGCGCTCAGCGAGCAGGAGCTGCAGGAGTATTACGAGGGCTTCTCCAACGACACGCTCTGGCCGCTCTACCATGACGTGATCGCCCAGCCGAGCTACCACCGCGAGTGGTGGGACAGCTACGTGCGCGTCAACCGTCGGTTCGCCGACGCGGCCGCGGGCGCAGCCGCGCATGGCGCCGTGGTCTGGGTGCACGACTACCAGCTGCAGCTCGTCCCGGCGATGCTGCGGGAGGTGCGGCCGGACCTGGTCATCGGCTTCTTCAACCACATCCCCTTCCCGCCGTACGGCATCTACTCGCAGCTCCCGTGGCGGCGCCAGATCATCGACGGCCTCCTCGGCGCCGACGTCATCGGCTTCCAGCGCGTGGCCGATGCGGGCAACTTCTCGCGTGCCATCCGGCGGCTGAAGGGCTACGAGACGCGCGGCCCCATCATCGAGGTGCCGATCGACAGCGACGACCCGGAGGCCGGTTCGCACCGCCATGTGACCACCAACCGGCACGGCGGGCTGGTGCGCACCGTGCTGGCGCGGGCCTTCCCGATCTCCATCGACGCCGACGCGTACCAGGAGCTCGCACGACGCCCGGCCATCCAGGAACGCGCCAAGGAGATCCGCGAGGAGCTCGGCAACCCCGAGACGATCATGCTCGGCGTCGACCGCCTCGACTACACCAAGGGCATCGGCCACCGACTGAAGGCCTTCGGCGAGCTGCTGCGTGACGACCGCATCTCGGTGGAGGACGTGACCCTGGTGCAGGTCGCGAGCCCCAGCCGCGAGCGCGTGGAGACGTACCGCCAGCTCCGCGACGAGATCGAGCTCACGGTGGGGCGAATCAATGGCGACTACGCCACCCTCGGCCACACGGCCGTCGCCTACCTCCACCACGGCTACCCCAAGGAGGAGATGGTCGCGCTCTACCTCGCCGCCGACGTCATGCTGGTGACCGCCCTCCGCGACGGCATGAACCTGGTGGCCAAGGAGTACGTGGCGACACGCGTGGACGAGGACGGCGTGCTCGTGCTGAGCGAGTTCGCCGGCGCCTCCGACGAGCTGCGCCAGGCCCTCCTGATCAACCCGCACGACATCGAGGGCCTGAAGGACGCCATCCTGCAAGCCGTCGCGATGCCGAAACGCGACCGCGTGCGCCGGATGCGCGCCCTGCGCAAGAAGGTCCTCACCAACGACGTCGCCCGCTGGTCCGCCAGCTTCCTGGAGGCGCTCACCCGCAGCGCCCACGGCGACCACCCCCTGCAGAACCCGCCGGTCAACCGGCGCTGACCCCTGCGGTCACGCCAGAGCGCCCAATGACCCAGAGAGCCGATCGACAGAGAGCCGCATGACAGACACTGCACCCTCCGCCCAGCCCGCCGCCATCGCCCTCGCGACCGCCATCGCGCGGCTCGCGGGAGCCGAGCGCCTCCTGCTCGCGCTCGACTTCGACGGGACGCTCGCGCCCTTCGTGGACAAGCCCAAGTCGGCGCGCGCCCTCCCGGAGGCCAAGGCCGCCCTCGACCGTCTCGAAGCGCTGCCGAACACCTGGATCGCGTTCGTCTCCGGGCGGCCGCTCTCCAGCCTGGAGATCGTCACGGAGGCCGACGAGGACGCACTGCTCATCGGCTCCCATGGCGTGGAGATCCGCTTCGGCCGCGACGGCGTCTCCCTCGACCTGACCGATGAGGAACGCGCGACGCTCGAGAAGCTGGGCGAGACGCTCGGCGCTCTGGTGGAGAGCGTCCCCGGCACGCGCCTGGAGGTCAAACCGGTCGGATTCGGCGTCCACTACCGCCTGCTGGAGGGCGAGGAGGGCGCGGCCGTCGTGTCCCGCGCCTACGAGGCCGCCGCCTCGGTCAGCGAAGCGCTGACCATCCGCGACGGCAAGGACATCATCGAGTTCTCGGTCCGCGGCGCGAACAAGGGCGACGGCATCGAGCGCCTCCGCGAGTACACGAAGGCGACCGCGGTGCTCTTCGCGGGCGACGACGTGACCGACGAGGACGGCTTCGCCGTGCTCCGCCCGGCGGAAGGCGATCTCGGGATCAAGGTCGGGGACGGCGAGACGGCGGCGCAGTTCCGCGTGGCGGACGAGCGGGCGGTCGCGGTGCTGCTGGGGCTGCTGGCGGATGCGCGGGCCTCCGCGGGTCCGTCCTCCGACGGCTGACGGGTCAGTCCTCCACAGGTTGCCCCGATCGGGGCTTGTCCACCGCTTCCGACTCATGGCCGGACCGGCATCCAAACGGTTCTAGAGTGGTCACATGCCAGAGATCGATTGGAAACCGCGCTCTCGCGTGGTCACGGACGGAATCGAAGCCACGACCAGCCGCGGGATGCTGCGGGCCGTCGGCATGGGGGATGCGGACTGGGAGAAGCCGCAGATCGGCATCGCCAGCTCGTGGAACGAGATCACGCCGTGCAACCTCTCGCTCGACCGCCTTGCGCAGGGCGCGAAGGAGGGCGTGCACTCCGGCGGCGGCTACCCGCTCCAGTTCGGCACCATCTCGGTCTCCGACGGCATCTCGATGGGCCACGAGGGCATGCACTTCTCGCTGGTCTCGCGCGAGGTCATCGCCGACTCCGTCGAGACGGTGATGATGGCCGAGCGGCTCGACGGCACCGTGCTGCTGGCGGGCTGCGACAAGTCGCTGCCCGGCATGCTCATGGCGGCGGCGCGGCTCGACCTCTCCGCGGTCTTCCTCTACGCGGGCTCCATCGCGCCGGGCTGGGTCAAGCTCAGCGACGGCACGGAGAAGGACGTCACGATCATCGACTCGTTCGAGGCGGTCGGCGCGTGCAAGGCCGGCAAGATGAGCGAAGAGGACCTCAAGCGCATCGAGTGCGCCATCGCCCCGGGCGAAGGCGCCTGCGGCGGCATGTACACCGCCAACACGATGGCCTCCGTCGCCGAGGCGCTCGGCATGAGCCTCCCGGGCTCGGCAGCGCCGCCCTCGGCCGACCGCCGTCGCGACTACTTCGCCCACCGCTCGGGCGAGGCCGTGGTCAACCTGCTCAAGCAGGGGATCACCGCGCGCGACATCCTCACCAAGAAGGCGTTCGAGAACGCGATCGCCGTGGCGATGGCCTTCGGCGGCTCGACCAACGTCGTCCTGCACCTGCTCGCCATCGCGAACGAGGCCGAGGTCGAGCTCACCATCGACGACTTCAACCGGATCGGCGACACGGTGCCGCACATCGGCGACCTCAAGCCGTTCGGCAAGTACGTGATGAACGACGTCGACCGGCACGGCGGCGTCCCCGTCGTCATGAAGGCCCTGCTCGACGCGGGGCTGCTGCACGGCGACTGCCTCACCGTGACCGGCAAGACGGTCGCCGAGAACCTGGCGGAGATCAACCCGCCCGCGCCGGACGGCAACGTCATGCGCTCGCTGGACAACCCGATCCACCCCACCGGAGGACTCACCATCCTCAAGGGCTCGCTCGCCCCGGAGGGCGCGGTCGTCAAGACGGCCGGCTTCGACGCCGACGTGTTCGAGGGCCCCGCACGCGTGTTCGAGCGCGAGCGCGCAGCGATGGACGCTCTGACCGAGGGCCGCATCAGCGCGGGCGACGTCGTCATCATCCGCTACGAGGGCCCCAAGGGCGGCCCGGGGATGCGCGAGATGCTCGCGATCACCGCCGCCATCAAGGGCGCAGGGCTCGGCAAGGATGTACTACTATTGACGGACGGACGATTCTCAGGCGGCACAACCGGCCTGTGCATCGGCCACATAGCACCCGAAGCGGTGGACGCAGGTCCCATCGCCTTCGTGCGCGATGGTGATCTGATACGGGTCGATATCGCGGCTCGCTCCCTCGACCTACTTGTCGACGAGTCAGAGCTGACCGCCCGCCGTGACGGCTGGGCTCCTCTTCCTCCGCGCTATACCCGTGGCGTTCTCGCGAAGTACTCCAAGCTCGTGCACTCCGCTGCGGAAGGCGCGGTCACGGGGTAACCCTTCGCCCCCATTCAGATTCATCAACCTCGCACGTAAGGGATCGATAAGGCATGACGCCGGATGCAACCCCCAGCTCAGTGTTGCCCCCCGCGGCGCCCGGAAAGGCGTCGCCCGAAATCCTGACCGGCTCCCAGTCGGTCGTCCGCACCCTCGAGCTCCTCGGCGTCACCGACGTCTTCGGGCTGCCGGGCGGTGCGATCCTCCCCATCTACGACGCGATCATGGACTCGTCCGCGATCCGTCACATCCTGGTCCGGCACGAGCAGGGCGGCGGCCACGCGGCCGAGGGCTACGCCGTCGCCGCCAACAAGGTCGGCGTCGCGATGGCGACCTCCGGCCCCGGCGCGACCAACCTCGTCACCGCGATCATGGACGCGCACATGGACTCCGTCCCCGTCGTGTTCATCACCGGCCAGGTGTTCTCCACGCTGATGGGCACGGACGCGTTCCAGGAGGCCGACATCGTCGGCATCACCATGCCGATCACGAAGCACTCCTTCCTGGTCAAGAAGGCCGAGGACATCCCGGCCACCATCGCCGCGGCGTACCACATCGCCGGGACCGGACGACCGGGCCCGGTGCTGGTGGACATCACCAAGGACGCCCAGCAGAACGCCGTGCCGTTCGTCTGGCCGCCCAAGATCGACCTGCCGGGCTACCGGCCGATCACCAAGGCGCACGGCAAGCAGATCCTCGCCGCGGCGCAGCTCATGGTCGAGGCGAAGAAGCCGGTGCTGTACGTCGGCGGCGGGGTCATCCGCTCGCGCGCCTCGCAGGAGCTCCTGGAGCTCGCCGAGGCGACCGGCATCCCCGTGGTCACCACACTGATGGCGCGCGGGGCGTTCCCCGACACGCACAAGCAGCACCTCGGCATGCCCGGCATGCACGGCACGGTGCCCGCGGTGCTCGCTCTGCAGGAGTCCGACCTCCTTATCTCGCTCGGTGCGCGCTTCGACGACCGGGTCACCGGCAACACCTCGCTCTTCGCGCCGGACGCGAAGATCGTGCACGTCGACGTCGATCCCGCCGAGATCTCCAAGATCCGGGTCGCCGACGTCCCCATCGTCGGCGATGCCAAGGACGTCATCGTCGATCTGACCGCGGCCTACCAGGAGGCCACCCGCACGGCCGCGCCCGACCTGGTCGAGTGGTGGACGTACCTCAACGGGCTCCGCGAGGAGTTCCCGCTGGGCTTCACGCCCACCAGCGACGGCCTGCTCGCGCCGCAGCACGTCATCCAGCGGATCGGCGAGCTGACCGGTCCGGAGGGCATCTACACCGCCGGCGTCGGCCAGCACCAGATGTGGGCGGCGCAGTTCATCAAGTACGAGCGCCCCAACTCGTGGCTGAACTCCGGCGGAGCAGGCACGATGGGCTACTCGGTCCCGGCGGCGATGGGCGCGAAGGTCGCCCAGCCCGACCGCGTCGTGTGGGCGATCGACGGCGACGGCTGCTTCCAGATGACCAACCAGGAGCTGGCCACCTGCACGATCAACGACATCCCGATCAAGGTGGCGATCATCAACAACTCGTCGCTCGGGATGGTGCGGCAGTGGCAGACGCTCTTCTACGACGGCCGCTACTCGAACACCGACCTCAACACGGGGCACGACACCGTCCGCGTGCCCGACTTCGTGAAGCTCGCCGAGGCGTACGGCGCCCTCGGCATCCGCGTCACGAAGGAGGAGGAGGTGGACGCCGCCATCAAGCTGGCGCTGGAGACGAACGACCGCCCGGTCGTCATCGACTTCGTCGTCAGCGCCGACGCCATGGTGTGGCCGATGGTGCCGCAGGGCGTCAGCAACAGCTACGTGCAGTACGCACGCGACCACAGCCCGTCCTTCGGAGAGGAGTGACCCCCATGAGCACACACGTTCTGAGCCTCCTCGTCGAGGACAAGCCCGGTCTGCTGACCCGGGTCGCCGGCCTGTTCGCGCGGCGCGGCTTCAACATCCACTCGCTGGCGGTGGGCACGAGCGAGGTCGACGGCCTCTCGCGCATCACCGTCGTGGTGGACGTGGAGGAGCTGCCGCTGGAGCAGGTCACCAAGCAGCTCAACAAGCTGATCAACGTCATCAAGATCGTCGAGCTGGACCCGGCGCAGTCGGTCCAGCGCGAGCACCTCCTCATCAAGGTGCGGGTCGACAACTCGACCCGCTCCCAGGTTCTGGAGGCGGTCAACCTCTTCCGCGCCCGCGTCGTCGACGTGGCCACCGACGCCCTCGTGATCGAGGTCACCGGCGACAGCGGCAAGACCCAGGCGCTGCTCAAGGTGCTGGAGCCCTACGGGATCAAGGAGATGGCGCAGTCCGGCCTCCTCGCGATCGGCCGCGGCGGCAAGTCCATCACCGAGCGCGTCTTCAAAAACTGAACCCGCCACCCGGCGGACGGAACCAGCACCACATCACGAAGGAGAACCCCCACAGTGGCTGAGATCTACTACGACAACGACGCGGACCTCTCGATCATCCAGGGCAAGAAGGTCGCGGTCATCGGCTACGGCTCGCAGGGCCACGCGCACGCGCAGAACCTCCGCGACTCGGGCGTCGAGGTCGTCATCGGCCTCAAGGCAGGCTCGAAGTCCACCCCGAAGGCCGAGGAGGCGGGCTTCCGCGTCCTCTCCGCCGCCGACGCCGCCAAGTGGGCCGACGTCGTCGTCATCCTCGCGCCCGACCAGGTGCAGCGGAACCTCTACAAGGACGACATCCAGGCCAACCTGGAGGAGGGCAACGCCCTCGTCTTCGGCCACGGCTTCAACATCCGCTTCGGCTACATCGAGGCCCCCGAGGGCGTCGACGTGATCATGGTCGCCCCGAAGGGCCCTGGCCACACCGTCCGTCGCGAGTACGAGGCCGGCCGCGGCGTCCCCGTCATCGTGGCCGTCGAGAAGGACGCGACCGGCAACGCCTGGCCGCTCGTCCTCTCCTACGCGAAGGGCATCGGCGGCCTCCGCGCCGGCGGCATCAAGACCACCTTCACCGAGGAGACCGAGACCGACCTGTTCGGCGAGCAGGCCGTCCTCTGCGGCGGCGTCTCGCAGCTCGTCCAGTACGGCTTCGAGACCCTGACCGAGGCCGGCTACCAGCCGCAGGTCGCCTACTTCGAGGTGCTGCACGAGCTCAAGCTCATCGTGGACCTGATGTGGGAGGGCGGCATCGCCAAGCAGCGCTGGAGCGTCTCCGACACGGCCGAGTACGGCGACTACGTCTCCGGCCCGCGCGTCATCGACCCGCACGTCAAGGAGAACATGAAGGCGGTGCTCTCCGACATCCAGGACGGCACCTTCGCCAAGCGCTTCATCGCCGACCAGGACGCGGGCGCGCCCGAGTTCCTGGAGCTCCGCAAGAAGGGCGAGCAGCACCCCATCGAGGCCACCGGCCGCGAACTGCGCAAGCTCTTCGCGTGGAACGCGTCGAACGACGACGACTACGTCGACGGCGAGGTCGCGCGCTGACCGCGACGCGCTGAGCCACGGCATCCCGGACGGGGCCGCACCGGAGGATCGGTGCGGCCCCGTCCGCCGTTCGCCGCAGCCCTCGCGCCGCTACGCCGCCTCGTGCTCGATGACCGCGTCCGTCCCCGGGTAGACGAGCGTCTCGTGCCCGTCGTCGAACCGGACCAGGTAGGGCGGTGCGCCGTCCTCGCCGCGCACCTCGATCACCGAGCCGTGGCGGTCGGCGGACTCCACATGGGTGCCCCGGATGCAGATCCGGTCTCCGATCGTCGCCTGCATGACGGCCTCCTCCCTGAACCCTCCCCTCCGACGTTACGCCGGGGCCGCCGCGGCGGGAATGCCGCTATCGTGGCCGCATGCCCGAACCCCGTCGCACCGCTGTCGAGATCGCCGTCCAGGATGTCGCGGGGGTGCGCGTCGCGCTCGCGGAGGGCGCTGACCGGATCGAGCTGTGCGTCGCGCTGGGGCTCGGCGGGCTGACCCCCTCCGCGGGACTGGTACGCGCCGCGGTCGCGGAGGCGCGAGAGGACGGCCGCACGGGCTTCGTGCACGTGCTCGTCCGTCCGCGTGGAGGCGGCTTCGTCTACGACTCCGACGAGCTGGACACGATCGTGGCCGACATCCGCTTCGCCCGCGAGGCCGGCGCAGACGGTGTGGTGATCGGCGCTCTGGACGAAGCGGGCCGCATCGACCGGGAGGCCGTGGCCCGGTTCGTCGCGGAGGCCGGCGGGCTCGACGTGACGTTCCACCGCGCCTTCGACACCCTCCCCGACCCACTGGGCGCGGCCGATGCGCTCGCGGAGCTGGGCGTCGCGCGCGTCCTCACCTCCGGCGGGGCCGCGCGCAGCATCGACGGGGTCGACGGACTGCGGGCGCTGGCCCAGCGGGCCGGCGCCCGGCTGCAGGTGATGGCGGGCGGGGGAGTGCGCGTGCAGGACATCCACCCGCTCATCGCCGCGGGTGTGGACGCTGTCCACCTGTCGGCGCGCGAGTCGGTGTCCGGCGCGCCGAGCGGGCCGGGCGGCGGGGACGCGACCTACGACATCACCGACCCGATCACGGTCAGGGAGGCGGTCGCCGCCGTCCGTGACGCCCGGTCGTAACGCGGCGAAAGGCAGCATTGCGCTCCCGCTAGAGTTAAGCAACCCGCGCACCGACGACTGCTGCGCGTCTTCTCCCAAGCCAGCCTCCCTGTAAGGAAACTGCCACGTGACAAAGCCGGTCGTGCTGATCGCCGAAGAACTCTCGCCCGCCACCGTCGACGCCCTCGGGCCGGACTTCGAGATCCGCAACGTCGACGGGACCGATCGGCCGGCGCTGCTCTCCGCCGTCGCCGACGCGGACGCCATCCTGGTGCGCTCCGCCACCAAGGTCGACGCCGAGGTGATCGCCGCCGCGAACAAGCTGCGCGTCATCGCCCGCGCCGGCGTCGGCCTCGACAATGTGGACATCAAGACCGCCACCAGTGCCGGCGTCATGGTCGTCAACGCGCCGACCTCCAACATCATCTCGGCCGCCGAGCTGACCGTCGGCCACATCCTGAGCCTCGCCCGGCACATCCCGGCCGCGCACAGCGCGCTGGCGCAGGGGCAGTGGAAGCGGTCCAAGTACACCGGCGTCGAGCTCTACGAGAAGACGGTCGGCATCATCGGCCTCGGACGCATCGGCGCGCTCATCACCGCCCGCCTGCAGGCGTTCGGCACCAAGGTGATCGCGTACGACCCCTACGTCACGAGCGCCCGCGCGCAGCAGCTCGGCGTCCAGCTCGTCAGCCTGGACGAGCTGCTCACCGAGGCCGACTTCGTCACCATCCACATGCCGAAGACCCCGGAGACCACCGGGATGATCTCCGACGACCAGCTCGCGCAGATGAAGCCGACCGCGTTCGTCGTCAACGTCGCCCGCGGCGGCCTGATCGACGAGGACGCCCTGTACCGCGCGCTCAGCACCAAGAGCATCGCCGGCGCCGGCCTCGACGTGTTCGTGACCGAGCCGCCGACCGAGTCGCCGCTGCTGGAGCTCGAGAACGTCATCGTCACGCCGCACCTCGGCGCCTCGACCGACGAGGCGCAGGAGAAGGCCGGCGTCTCCGTGGCCAAGTCGGTGCGCCTCGCGCTCTCCGGCGAGCTGGTTCCCGACGCGGTCAACGTCGCCGGCGGCGTCATCGACCCGTACGTGCGTCCCGGCATTCCGCTGGTGGAGAAGCTCGGCCAGGTGTTCTCCGGCCTCGCCCACAGCCCGCTGACCAGCGTCGACGTGGAGGTGCGCGGCGAGCTGGTCGACTTCGACGTCAGCGTGCTGAAGCTCGCGGCGCTCAAGGGAATCTTCACGAATATCGTCTCGGGGACGGTCTCCTATGTGAACGCGCCGCTCCTCGCCGAGCAGCGCGGCATCGAGGTGCGGCTCATCACCGACTCGGTGAGCGAGGAGTACCGCAACCTGATCACCCTGCGCGGCGCGCTCAGCGACGGCTCGCAGGTGTCGGTCTCCGGAACGCTCACCGGCACCAAGCAGATCGAGAAGGTCGTGGAGATCAACGGCTACGACGTGGAGGTGCCGATCGCCGAGCACCTGATCGTCATGGTCTACGACGACCGCCCCGGCATCGTCGCGGTCTACGGCCACGAGTTCGGCGAGGCGCGGATCAACATCGCCGGCATGCAGATCGCGCGGACCGCCGCCGGCGGCAAGGCGCTCAGCGTCCTGACCGTCGACTCGCGCGTCCCGGAGGGCCTGCTGGAGAAGGTCCGCGTCGCGATCGACGCCGACCTCCTGCAAGAGATCGACATCACCGAGCAGTAACTCCCGCCGAGGGGCACGTTGTTGTCACTTTTCGCCGCGAAAGGTGACAACGACGTGCCCCTCGAAAAGTTCTTGTCGCGCGCTGTCGATTTCGACGGTTGACTTGCGTCGTAGGGATGTCGCCCCGGACGGGGCGGCGTTCCGGCGAAGTGAGGAGACCACGATGTCCGACGAGTACGTTCTGCTCATCCGCGAGCCGAACTGGGACCCCGAGGCGATGACGGCGGAGGAGTGGCAGGCCGGGATGGCCGGCCACAAGGCATTCCAGGACGCCGTGGTCGCGGCCGGTGAGCGGATCGTCGCCACCGGCGCCCTGCAGCCTGTCACCAAGGCGGCGAAGATCACGCCGCGGGAGGGCGGCGCTCCGCTGATCACCGACGGGCCGTTCAGCGAGACCAGGGAGGTCGTCACCGGCTTCTACAGCTACACCGCGTCGACGCCGGAGCAGGCCAGGGAGCTGGCCGCGATGGTGCCGACCGGCGGCTGGGTGGAGCTGTACCCGGTGCTGGTGCTCGACACGGTGCGCTGAGCAGCGCCGTGACCGCGGCCTCCCGGATCGAGCGCGCTTACCGCGAGGACGCCGCCCGCATCCTCGGCGCGGTCGCGCGCACGACGGGCGACCTCCTGCTCGCCGAGGACGCGGTGCAGGAGGCGTTCGCGCGCGCCGTCGCCGAGGCGGCGCGCGGCCGCGAGCCGCGGAACCCCGCGGCCTGGATCACGACGGTCGCGCGCCGGGTCGCGCTCGACGCCTTGCGGCGCGAGCGGTCCGCCCGGCGGGTCGCGCCGATGCTGGCGGCGGAGGCCGAACGTGCAGAGAGCGCCGCGGCCGCCGACGCCGAGGAGAGGGGGGACGACGCGGTGTTCATCGGCGATGAGCGACTGGACCTCATCCTGCTCGTCGCGCATCCCGACCTCGCGCCGGAGACGCGCGTCGCGCTGGCGCTGCGGCACGTCTGCGGCGTGCCGACCGCGCGGATCGCGGACGCCTTCCTGGTCTCCGAGACCACGATGGCCGCCCGGCTCACCCGCGCCAAGAAGCGCGTCCACGACTCCGGCCTCCGGTTCGCCCTCGACGACGCGGCGGCGGTCGCGGAGCGGATGCCGGACGCGCTGACCACGATCTACCTGCTCTACACGGTCGGGCACGCGACCGCGGACGACCGGCTGCGCGCCGACGCGATCGCCCTCGCCCGCGACGCGCACAGGGTATCGGGTGACGCGGAGAGCGCCGGGCTGCTCGGCCTGCTGCTGCTCACCGAGGCGCGCCAGGCCACCCGGCTCACCGCGGACGACGAGTTCGCGACGCTGCGGGAGGCCGACCGGTTGCGCTGGGACGTGGCGATGATGGTGGAGGGGGAGCGGTTGGCGACCGTCGCGCTCGATGGCATGGGCGACGGCGACGGGCGGTACGCCCTCCAGGCGGGCATCGCCGGGCTGCACGCCATCGCGCCGGCCTGGGAGGACACCGACTGGCCCGCGATCGTCCGGCTCTACGACGGGCTGGTGCGGGTCTGGCCGAGCACGTCGGCGCGACTCGGCCGGCTGGTCGCGCTCGGGCACAGCCCGGACGCCGGTCCGCAGGTCGCCCTCGCCGCCCTCGACGCCGAGCCCGACCTGTTCGTCGGGCCGCTGGCCTCCCGGGCGCACGCGGCCCGCGCCGAACTGCTGCGGCTCGCGGGCGATCGTGCCGGTTCCGACGTCGAGCTGCGGCGGGCGATCGGGACGACCGACGACGACCGGACCCGACGGTCGCTGCTGCGGCTGCTCGCTGCTGGCGGCGCCTGAGCCCGGTTCAGTCCAGCCGGCTCAGTCCCGCGCGCTCAGCCGCTCGACCAGCCCGATCAGCTCCTGGACGTCGGTCTCGTCGCGGAGCACGGTGTTCGCCGCCGGCAGCAGTGCGGTGTTGTAGTACATCCCGTCGCCGATCAGCATGATGGTGCGCGCCACCATCCGGTCGCCGACGACGGCCTCCAGCTCGCTGAGCCACTGCCGCTGCGCGTCGGCGAGGGCGTCGCTGGCGCGGGCGTCGGAGGCCTGGGCCAGGCGGGCGATGGCGACGATAACTCGCTCCAGGCGGTTGTCGGAGGGGATGGACGTCCGCAGGAAGTAGGCGACCGGCCCGTCCGGCGCGGCGCGCATGTGCTCGATGTCCGCGGCGAGGTCGGCCGCGAAACGCTCCAGGACACCGTCGACCAGAGCGTCCTTCGACGCGAAGTGGTAGAGCAGGCCGCCCTTGGAGACGCCGGCCCGCGCGGCCACGGCCTCCAGCGTCGCCGCGCGCTCGCTCTGCTCGGCGAGCAGGTCCTCGAAGGCGTCGAGGATGCGGTCACGAGCGGACCGGGAGGGGGGAGCGGGTGAGGTGGACGCCGGTGAGGCGGGGGAGGACATGGGGCCATGCTAGCCGCGCCGACCTGCGCTCCCGCGTCATTGACCACTGTACCGTCCGGACGGTACAGTAAAGCATGACTTCGATGACCCGCTCCGACCGCACCCCGGCCGCCGCCGAGCCGACGGCGCAGCCCCCTGCGCCCACGCCCGGCCGTGCCGGCGCGCGCGCCTGGGTGGCCCTGGTCGTCCTCATGCTCCCCGTCCTCCTCGTGTCCGTCGACAACACCGTGCTCGGCTTCGCGCTCCCGGCCATCACCGAGGCGCTGCGACCGTCCTCGACCCAGATGCTCTGGATCGTGGACGTCTACCCGCTCGTGCTCGCCGGCCTGCTCGTCGCGATGGGCAGCCTCGGCGACCGCATCGGCCGCCGCAAGGTGCTTCTGATCGGCGCGACCGGCTTCGCCGCCGTCTCCGCCGCGGCCGCGTTCGCCCCGACCGCCGAGCTGCTGATCGGCGCGCGGGCCTTGCTCGGCGTGTTCGGCGCGATGCTGATGCCCTCCACGCTGTCCCTGCTGCGCAGCGTCTTCCAGGACCGCGAGCAGCGCCGCGTCGCCATCGCGATCTGGGCGGCGGGATTCGCTGCAGGCGCAGCGCTCGGACCGATCGTCGGCGGCCTGCTGATCGAGAACTTCTGGTGGGGCTCGGTCTTCCTGCTCGCGGTGCCCGTGCTGATCCCGCTGCTGGTGCTCACGCCGCTGCTCGTGCGCGAGTCGCGTGATCCAGCGCCGGGTCCGGTGGACGTCGTGTCCATCCTGCTGTCGCTCGTGACGATGGCGCCGATCGTGTACGGCATCAAGGAGTTCGCGGTGCACGGGCTCGCGCTGGTGCCGGTGCTGGCGGTGCTCGTCGGGGTGAGCGCCGGGGCGCTGTTCGTGCGGCGTCAGCTCCGGAGGCCGGTGCCGATGCTCGACATGCGCCTGTTCCGGCGGGCGGCGTTCAGCGGCGCCGTGCTGATCAACCTGCTCAGCGTGATCGCGCTGGTCGGCTTCCTGTTCTTCGTGTCGCAGCACCTCCAGCTCGTGCTCGGGATGCCGCCGATGCGGGCCGGGATGGTGCTGCTGCCGGGGCTCGCGACCATGATCGTGTCGGGCCTCCTCGTGGTGCCCGTCGCCCGGCGGCTGCGGCCCGGGTTCGTGATCGCGGGCGGGCTGTGCGTCTCGGCGACCGGGTACATCGTGGTCGCCGTGAGCGGGGGAGGCGCGTCGTGGGGCGTCCTGCTCGCCGCGTTCGTGCTGCTGGGGCTCGGGATCGGCGCGGCCGAGACGGTGTCCAATGAGCTCATCGTCTCGACGGCGCCCGCGGACAAGGCAGGCGCGGCGTCCGCGGTGTCCGAGACCGCGTACGAGCTGGGCGCGGTGCTCGGCACGGCGTTGCTCGGAAGCATCATCGTCTCGTCGTACCGGGCCGCGATCGTGCTGCCCGCGGGGCTCAGCCCGACCGACGCGACCGCCGCCGCCGACACGCTGGGCGGCGCGGTGACGGTCGCCGGCGGCCTCCCGAGCGGGGCGGCGGCCGAACTGCTTGCTTCCGCGCGCCACGCGTTCGACAGCGGCATCGCGCTCACCGCCTCCATCGGCGCGGGGCTGATGATCACCGCCGCTGTGCTCGCCCTCCTCACCCTGCGCCGCGTCCGCTCCTGAGCCGCGCGGCGATAGTGTAGGGGGAACCGTCCGCCCACCGATCAGTGCAGGAGCGTCATGAGCACAACCGTCCAACTCGCCGTCATCCCCGGGGACGGAATCGGTCCGGAGGTGATCGCGGAGGCGGTCAAAGTACTCGACGCGGTGACAGCGGGCAGCGACCTCGCCTTCGAGAAGACGCACTTCTCGCTGGGGGCGGACCGCTACCTGGCGACCGGCGACGTGCTCACCGACGACGACCTGGCCGCGATCGCCGGCCACGACGCCATCCTGCTCGGCGCCGTCGGCGGCAAGCCGGGCGACCCGCGGCTGGTGGGCGCGAACATCGAACGCGGGCTGCTGCTGAAACTGCGCTTCTCGCTCGACCACTACGTCAACCTGCGGCCGACCACGCTGTTCCCCGGCATCGCGAGCCCGCTCGCCAACCCGGGCGACGTCGACTTCGTGGTCGTCCGCGAGGGCACCGAAGGCCCCTACGTCGGCAACGGCGGCGCCATCCGGCAGGGCACGCCGCACGAGATCGCCAACGAGGTCTCGGTCAACACCGCCTACGGCGTGGAGCGCGTCGTCCGCTACGCGTTCGAGCAGGCCGAGGGCCGCCGCAAGAAGCTGACCCTGGTGCACAAGACCAACGTGCTGACCTTCGCGGGCGGGCTGTGGAAGCGGATCGTGGACGCCGTTGCCGCCGAGCATCCCGAGGTCGCGGTCGACTACCTCCACGTCGATGCGGCGACGATCTTCCTGGTCACCGATCCTGCTAGATTCGATGTGATCGTCACGGACAACCTCTTCGGCGACATCCTCACCGACCTCGCGGCCGCGATCAGCGGCGGCATCGGACTGGCCGCTTCGGGCAACATCAACCCCGCGGGCGAATTCCCGAGCATGTTCGAACCGGTTCACGGATCGGCCCCCGACATCGCCGGCCAGCAGAAGGCCGACCCCACCGCCGCGATCCTCTCCGTCGCGCTCCTCCTCCGCCACCTCGGCGCCGGGGAGCTCGCCGAGCGGGTCGAGCAGGCGGTGACGTCCGACCTCGCCGCCCGCAGCGGCGCCGCGCGCACGACCTCCGAAGTGGGCGACGCGATCGCGGCCCGCGTGGCGCAGAATTGACGCATCGCAGCAAAGGACACTCAATGACCTCCACCAGCATCAACCTCACCTCCGGACCCAGCGAGACGGCCGGCCTCCTCTGGAACGTCGCGCGCAACGAATCGCCGCGCAGCGAAGCCGAACGCGAGGAGATCCTCGCGAACCCCGGCTTCGGCAACCACTTCACCGACCACATGGTCGATGTGTGCTGGTCGGCCAAGGGCGGCTGGCACCGCCCGCGCGTCTCCCCGTACGGCCCGATCCAGCTCGACCCGTCGGCGGCCGTGCTGCACTACGCGCAGGAGATCTTCGAGGGTCTCAAGGCGTACCGGCACGAGGACGGCTCGATCTGGTGCTTCCGTCCGGAGGCGAACGCCGCCCGCATGCAGCGCTCGGCCTACCGCCTGGCACTGCCCGAGCTGCCGGTCGAGCACTTCCTCGACGCGCTCAAGCAGCTCGTCGCGGTGGACGGCGACTGGGTGCCCGACCGCGAGGAGACCAGCCTCTACCTCCGCCCGTTCATGTTCGCCAAGGAGGCCTTCCTCGGCGTGCGCCCGGCCAACAAGGTGGCGTTCTACCTGATCGCGAGCCCGGCCGGCGCGTACTTCTCGAGCGGCGTCGCCCCGGTGTCGATCTGGCTATCCGACCACTGGTCGCGCGCGGGCAAGGGCGGCACGGGGCGCGGCGAAGACCGGCGGCAACTACGCCTCCAGCCTCCTGCCGCAGGCGGAGGCGTACGAGCACGGCTGCGCGCAGGTCCTCTTCCTCGACTCCGTGGAGGGGAAGTACATCGAGGAGCTCGGCGGCATGAACGTCGTGCTCGTCTACAAGGACGGCACCCTCGTGACGCCGGAGTCGGACAGCATCCTCGAGGGCATCACGCTCGACTCGGTGCTGCAGCTCGCGCGCGACCGGGGCCACACGGTGGAGCGCCGCCGGGTGACGATCGACGAGTGGCGCGACGGCGTGGAGTCCGGCGACATCGTCGAGGTGTTCGCCTGCGGCACCGCCGCGGTCATCACGCCGATCGGCGAGCTGAAGTCCGACACGTTCACCGTGGGCGACATCACCGCGCCTCCCGGCGAGCTCACGATGTCGCTGCGCAAAGAGCTCACCGACATCCAGTACGGCCGCGAGCACGACCGCCACAACTGGATGCTCCGCCTCGACGCCTGACCAGCTCCCGAGTCGTGACTAATCGCGGGAATCCGACCCTGGATTTCCGCGATTAGTCACGTGTGGAGGGCCGCTAGGACCCGGTCGACGTCGTCGGGAGTGTTCCAGAGGTGGAAGGCGACGCGGGCGCGGCCGGCACGGCCGGAGGCGCGCAGGCCGGCGGCGGTCAGCGCCGCCAGGTGGGCGCCGTCGGGATCCGGCCAGGTCAGGATGGCGCGGCCGCGCACGGGGGCGCCGGAGGCGTCCACCAGCCCCAGCGCGTCCGCGAGCCGATCTCCGAGTGCCGTGGCGTGCGCGTGCACGGCCCACGCGTCCAGTGACGCGAAGAACTCCAGAGCGGCGGCGGTCCCGGGCCAGACCGGCCACGCGGGGGAGACGTCGAAGCGCCGTGCGGAGTCCGCGGGGGCGACGAGCGGTCCGTAGCACGAGCTCCACGGGTCCTCGCCCGCGTACCAACCGGCGTGCACCGGCCGGAGCCGGTCGCGCACACCGGGGCGCACCGTGAGGAACGCGCTTCCGCGGGGCGCGCACAGCCACTTGTAGGCGTGCGTGACCGTGATGTCGAACCGGGACGCGTCCACCGGCAGCCAGCCGAGCGCCTGGGTGAGGTCGGCGAAGCTGAGCGTCCCGGTCCGCGCGCAGGCGGCGAGGATGGCGTCCGCGTCCGCGTGCTCGCCCGTCGCCGACTGCACCAGGGAGAACGCGACGAGCCAGGTGTCGTCGCCCACCGCCGTGGGGAGGTCGGCCAGCGTGACCTCCCTGACCCGCACGCCACGGTGCGCCTGCGCGTGGAACGGCGCGACCATCGACGCGAAGTCCCCTTCCGCGCACACGACGACGGCGCCGTCCGGTGCGGAGGCCGCGATCAGCGAGGCGAGCACCGAGACCTGCGAACCGATCGCGATGTCGTCCACGCCCACTCCGGCGATCCGGGCGAAGGCGTGCCGGGAGCGCGCGATCGCCCCGTCGTAGTCTCCCGGAGCGGCCTCTCCACGAGCCCAGCGCTCCAGGTCCGCGTGGCCTGCGTCGACCGTCGCGCGGGTCGGCAGCCCCTGCGTGCAGGCGGCGAGGTAGCCGGCGCCGGCGGTGAAGGCCTCCGCGAACGAGACGGCGGGCATCGTGAGGGTTTCGGGCATGCTCCCAGCCTGAGGGACTCTCACACATCACACCAGAGCAGCTATCTAATCATTTCCATCACTCCGCATTATGATTCGCGCATGCTCCTCGACGACCTCGACTCCCACAGCCTCCGCGTGGTGCGCGCGATCGCCGACCACGGTTCGATCACCCGCGCCGCCGAGTCGCTCGGCTACAGCCAGCCCGCGATCAGCCAGCACCTGCGCCGGCTGGAGGGCCGCATCGGGATGCCGCTGGTCGCCCGCGCCGGCCGTGGGGTGCGGCTCACCGAGGCGGGCCGCGTGCTCGCCCGGCACGCCCGCGCGGTGACGACGGCGCTCGACGCGGCGGCGGGGGAGCTCGCCGACCTCCGCGGGCTCCGCACCGGCCGGGTGCGCCTGGCGGGCTTCCCGTCGGCGTCGTCCTCGCTCGTCCCGCGGCTGCTCAACACGATGGAGGCCGAGCATCCGGGCGTCCGGATCACCTACCTGGAGGCCGAGCCTCCGGAGGCGGTCGCGGCCGTCCGCAATCAGACCGCCGACCTCGCGATCACCTTCGGCTACCCGGGCGACCGGGTCGACCCGCACCGCGAGAGCGCCCGCGGACTCGCGGTCGTGCCGCTCTGGAAGGACGAGATGCTGGTGGCGTTGCGCTCCGACCATCCCCTCGCCGCCGGGAGGAGCGTCGACCTCGCCGAGCTGTCCTCCGCCTCCTGGATCGGCGGCTGCCCGCGCTGCCGCGGCCACCTGCTGGAGCTGACCGACGCCTGCGGCTACGCGCCGCGGATCGCCTACGAGACCGACAACTTCATCGCCGTCCTGCGGATGGTCGCCGAGGGCGTCGGCGTCGCGCTGCTGCCCGCGCTCGCGGTCGGCTCCGCCGGAGCGGTGGAGGGCGTGGTGCTGCGGCCGACGGCGAATCGCGACCACCGCACCATCAACCTCGTCGCCGCGACCGGCTCCGACGCGGTCCCGGCGATCGCCGCGACGGCGGACGCGCTGCTCGCACTCGACGGCGCGCCCTGGGGGCTGTCCGCGCTCTGAGCGCTGGCTACGATCGAGCCATGAGCGCATCCGAACCCGTCTTCGCCGTCGTCGGTCCAGGAGCCGTCGGCGGCCTGTTCGCCTGGCTGCTGTCCCGCGCGGGTCACGATGTCGTGGCGGTGGGCCGTCCGGCGACCGTCGCCGCCATCCGCGCCGACGGCATCGAGGTGCGCAGCGCCACCTTCGGCGACGGCGTCGAGCGCGTCTCCGCCGCCACCGAGGTTCCGGAGGGCGCGAGCGTCATCGTGGCGACCAAGGCGTACGGGCTGGAGGACGTCCTCCCGGGCATCGCAGCGGCACGGCCGAGCGAGGTGGTGTCGTTCCTCAACGGCGTCGAGCACATGGGGCCGCTGCGGGAGGCGCTGCCCGGCGTGCCGGTGGCCGGCGCGTCCGTCGCGGTGTCCGCCCTGCGCGCCTCCACGACGGTGATCGACCACCGCAGCCCGTTCGTGAACATCGAGGCGCCGGAGGCCGCGGGCGGCTTCGCGTCCGTCCGTGCGCTGGCGGACGCCGGACCGCGGGTGAAGGTCGGCGGCACGGAGGCCGAGGTGCTGTGGGCGAAGTTCCGGCTGCTGTCTGCGCTCGCGCTGCTGACCTCCTACTGGCGGCAGTCGGCCGGTCCCGCGCTCAGCGAGGACCCGGAGCTGACCGAGGCGGTCGTCTCCGAGATCGTCGCGTGCTCGGCCGCGGAGGGCGTGCCGACCTCGGCGCTCGACCTCGTCCGCGTGCTGCACAGCGTGCCGGGCGGGATGCGCACCTCGCTCCAGGAGGACCTCTCCGACGGCCACCCGAACGAGCTGGACGCGATCGGCGGCGCGCTGCTGCGCAGCGGAGCCCGGCACGGGATCCCCACCCCGGCCATCGCCCGGATCGTCGCGGCGCTAGGCTCGAACGCGTGAAGATCGCACGGTTCAGCCACACGCGTCCCTCCGAGCAGTCCCCGGTCATCGACTACGGCATCGTCGACGACGACGCCCTGGTCGTCCTCGCCGGCGACCCCATGTTCTCCGGCTTCGACACGACGGGGGAGCGCGTGCCGCTCGGCCAGGTCGGCTCACTGCTCGCGCCGGTCATCCCGCGCTCGAAGGTCGTCGCGGTCGGAAAGAACTACCGCGAGCACGCTGCCGAGATGGGCAGCGAGGCTCCGGGGGAGCCGTTGCTCTTCCTGAAGCCGAACACCGCGGTGATCGGCCTGGGCGATGCCATCCTGCTGCCTCCGCAGTCTCAGCAGGTCGAGTACGAGGGCGAGCTGGCCGTCGTGATCGGCAAGATCGCCCGGCACGTCCCTGCCGAGAGGGCCGCTGAGCACATCTTCGGCTACACGGTCGCGAACGACGTGACGGCCCGCGACCTCCAGAAGTCCGACGGCCAGTGGACGCGCGCGAAGGGTTTCGACACCTTCTGCCCGCTCGGACCGGTGATCGAGACCGAGCTGAACCCGGAGGCCTTCCTGCGCACGCGGGTCAACGGCGAGCTCAAGCAGGAGGCGCGCATCTCGGAGATGGTGCACGACATCCCGTCGATCATCGCCTACGCGTCGAGCGTCTTCACCCTGCTGCCGGGCGACGTCATCCTCACCGGGACCCCGGCCGGGGTCGGGCCGATCGTCGCGGGCGACACCGTCGAGGTGGAGGTCGAAGGCGTCGGCTCGCTGGTGAATCCGGTGCGCACACCCAAGTAGGATTTCCAACGATGTCTGACAACGATCCGCACCCCTTCTCCACCGCGACCGGAGCGGACGTCCGCGTCCGGTTCTGCCCGTCGCCCACCGGCACCCCGCACGTCGGCCTGATCCGCACGGCCCTGTTCAACTGGGCGTACGCGCGGCACACCGGCGGAAAGATGATCTTCCGCATCGAGGACACCGACGCCGCGCGCGACAGCGAGGAGTCGTACGCGATGATCGTCGACGCGCTGCGCTGGCTGCGCCTCGACTGGGACGAGGGCATCGACGTCGGCGGCCCGAACGAGCCGTACCGGCAGTCGCAGCGGTACGACATCTACCGCGAGCTGATCGAGCGGCTGAAGGCCTCCGGCCACATCTACGAGAGCTTCGCCACCGGCGAGGAGATCGAGGCGCGCAACGTCTCGCTCGGCCGCGACCCCAAGCTCGGCTACGACAACTTCGAGCGCGACCTCACCGAGGACCAGAAGGCCGCCTACCGCGCGGAGGGCCGCGAGCCCGCGCTGCGCCTGCGCGTGCCGGACGACGACCTGAGCTTCGACGACCTGGTGCGCGGCGAGATCACCTTCCCGGCCGGCTCGTTCAGCGACTTCGTCGTCGTGCGGCCGAACGGCCACCCGCTCTACACGTTCGTGAACCCGGTGGACGACGCGCTCATGGGTGTGACGCACGTGCTCCGCGGCGAGGACCTGCTGTCCTCGACCCCGCGCCAGATCGCGCTGTACCACGCGCTCATCGACGCCGGGGTGACGACCTTCGTGCCGCGCTTCGGCCACCTCCCGTACGTGATGGGCGCCGGCAACAAGAAGCTCTCCAAGCGCGACCCGGAGTCGAACCTGTTCCTCCACCGCGACCGCGGCTTCATCCCGGAGGGCCTGGTCAACTACCTGGCGCTGCTGGGCTGGTCGCTCACCCACGACCGCGACGTGTTCTCCATCGACGAGCTGGTCGCCGCGTTCGACGTCGCCGACGTGAACCCGAATCCGGCCCGCTTCGACCAGAAAAAGGCCGAGTCGATCAACGGCGACCAGATCCGGCTGCTGGAGGTCGGCGACTTCGCCGAGCGGACCATCCCGTACCTGGTCGCGGCCGGAGTGCTCAGCGAGCCGCTGACGGACGCCCAGCGCGCGGTGCTGGCCGACGCCGCACCGCTCGTGCAGGAGCGCGTGCAGCTCCTCGGCGAGACGCCGGGGATGCTCGGCTTCCTGTTCACGGACGCCGCGTCGCTGACCGTCGAGGACGACGCCCGGGCGTCGCTGCCCGACAACGCCGGCGAGGTGCTGGCCGCGTCGCTCGGTGCGCTCGAGGTCGTGCCGGAGGACGGCTGGACGCATGACGCGATCGAGGCCGCCCTGCGCGACGCCCTGGTGGAGGCGCTCGGGCTCAAGCCGCGCGTCGCCTTCGGGCCGCTGCGCGTCGCCGTCTCGGGGCGCCGGGTGTCGCCTCCGCTGTTCGAGTCGATGGAGATCCTCGGCAAGGCCGAGTCGCTCGCCCGGCTGGACGCGCTGTCGGCGAGCCTGAGCTAGGTCCCGCGGTGGGCGTCAGCGTCGAAGTCATCGTGGTCGGGGGCGGCCCGGCCGGCCTCAGCGCCGCGCTCAACCTGGCGCGGGCGCGCAGACGGGTCCTCGTCGTGGACGGCAACCGGCCGCGCCACGCGGCGACGCTGCAGGCGCACGGCTTCCTCAGCCGCGACGGCGTGCCTCCTGCGGAGCTGCGCCGACTCGGCCGCGAGGAGGTCTCCGGTTACGACGACGCCGACGTGGTGTTCGCGCAGGTGGACTCGGTGACCGTGGACGCGGACGGCTTCCGTGTGCGCGGCACAGGCGTGCGCGGCGCCGCCGACGTGGACGCCGTGGCGGCCACGGTCGTCATCGCGACCGGAGTGGCCGAGACGATGCCCGCCCTCCCGAGCCTGCGTGCCTTCTACGGCACCCAGCTGCACAGCTGCCTGGAGTGCGACGGCTTCGAGAAGGCCGGCGAGCCGCTCGCGCTGATCGGTGAGACGGCGGACCTCGCCGAGCGCGCACTGCTGCTCACCCAGTGGACGGACGATCTCATCGTCTTCACCAACGGCGTCGCGCCGGTCGGCGACGACGAGGAGCGCGCCCTCGCGCGTCTCGGCGTCGGCGTCGAGCGCCGGCCGATCGAGGACGTCGTGGGGGAGAAGGGCGCCATGACCGGCGTCCGGCTCGCGGACGGGACCGTGGTGCCGCGGGCAGGCGGGTTCGTCCGGCCGGTGTGGACTCCCGCCCTGTCGTTCGCGGACGCGCTCGACCTGGACAGGGACACCGACGGCTACCTGGTGACGGACGCGCACGGCCGCACGTCGCTGCCCGGCGTGTACGCGGCGGGGGAGACCACCGCGCCCGGGCCGCAGCAGCTCATCGTCGCCGCCGGCTCCGGAGCCGTCGTCGCCGCCGCGGTCAACCGCGACCTCATCGGGATCGCGCTGAACGACGACGCCGTCCTCTAGCCCCGCCACCGCCGAGGGGCACGTAAACGCCCCGAAAACGCGGTTTTAGGGGCGTTTACGTGCCCCTCGATCGAAGGTTTCGGCGGGCTACTCGTCGGGCGCGGCGTTGTAGCGCTCGAGCATGCGCGCGAAGGCCTCCAGGTCGGCCGACGACCAGCTCGCCAGCCGCCGCGCGACCGAGTCCAGCACGGTGCGGGTGGACTGGTCGAAGGCGGCGCTGCCCGCGGGGGTGAGCCGCAGGGCGGTGCCGCGCGAACCTCCCGCCACTTCCTCGTCGGCGACGACGTAGCCGTGCTCCAGGAGGGTGGCGAGCTGTCGTGACACCGTGGAGCGGTTGAGCTGGAAGTGCGTCGCGATGTCGATGGCCCGGCAGCCGGGGTTCTCCTGGATGTAGGTGAGGAGCGAGCGGTCCACGACGGAGAGCGCCTCGTCCTCCCGCCGCACGCGCGCCGTCCCGCGCCGGCCGAGTGTGAGGAGCTCGCGCTGCACGCGGGTGATGGGGTCGCGGCCGCTGCTGTCGTGGCTGTCAGGCGCTGTCGGGGGCGTCATCCCTCCACCCTACCGGAATCAGAGTTGCACAATACAACGAAGTATCGTACGTTGCTTTCTGCAACTCAATCCACGAAGGGTCCACCCGCCGCATGTCCGCGCACCGCATCACCCCCATCCCCGCCGTCGCCCGGCCGCCGCGATTCTGGCCGGCCGCCGCCTTCTGGAAGACGCTCGGGTCGCACATCGTCATCCCGCTGTTCCTTGCGGCCGGGATGGCGCTGGCCTACCTCGGCGCGTTCCACGCGGCCCAGCCGAACAACATCCCCGTCGGGATCGTCGGCCAGGGCCCTGCGGCCGACGTGTTCGCGCAGTCCCTCAACGACAAGGCCCCCAACGCGCTCGACGTCAGCACGGTCGCGACGGCGGCGAAGGCCAGGGCGGAGGTCGCCGACGGGAGGCTCTCCGCGGCGTACGCGACCGACGCGACACACGCGACGATCATCGTGTCCACCGCCGCGTCCCCGGCGGGGGCCTCCGCCGCGCAGGAGCTCCTGCTCCCGATCGCGTACCAGCAGCACCTGCCGGTCGCGATCGACGACGTGCGCCCGGTGCCCGCGAACGACATGACCGGCCAGGGGCTCTTCTTCATGATGGTGGCGATGAGCGTCGGCGGTTACTCGAGCGCCATCGCCATCGCCGCGGTCGCCGGCCGCCTCGGCATCGGCTGGCGCATCGCCGTGTCCGCCGCGACCGCCGTCGTCGTCTCCGCGATCACCACCGTGGTGGCCGGCCCGCTCTTCCACGTGCTCGCCGGCAACGAGTGGAGCATCGGCCTCCTCGGCGCCCTCTACACCTTCGGAATCATCACGATTGGCGTCGGCCTTCACCCCATGCTCGGCCGCTGGACCACCCCTGTCCTCACACTGCTGTTCGTCATGCTCAATGTGACGACCTCCGGCGGCATCTTCCCGCAGAACATGCAGCCGCCGTTCTTCGCGGGCCTCAGCACGTTCTGGACGGGCGCCGCGTGGCTGGACTCCGCCCGGGCGCTGACCTACCTCCCCGGCCAGCAGTTCGGTTTCGACGGCCTGCGCTTGGCGCTGTGGGCGACTGCGGGACTGGCGCTGATCGGCGTCAGCCACCTGCTCACGGTGCGCCGTCGTCGGGCCGCCGACGACACGATCGAGGCGACCGCGGAGGAGGAGGAGACGGCCACCGTCGCGGCGTGAACGGGCGGGCCGGGCGACGGCTCGCCCGGCCTTCCCGCGTTTTGTGGAAGCGGCGAAGCATAGGCTATTGTTGTATCTCGTGCCCGGACCACGGTCCGAAGCCCTTGGGGTATGGTGTAATTGGCAACACGGCTGATTCTGGTTCAGTTGTTCTTGGTTCGAGTCCAGGTACCCCAGCAGTAAGAATTCAGACGAAGCCCCGGTGAATCCGGGGCTTTCTGCTTCTCCGGCCCAGCGATGCACACACAGCGGTCGGGGAGGAGAATGCGGCCATGTCGGCTTGGTGCCGCATCGCCGTCGCGGCGGTGGCTTCGTTGGTGCTGCTCGCCGGGTGCGCTCAACCGCCGCCCGCGCGAGAGTCGGCCACGCCACGGGGCATCGACAGCGTCGCCTATGCCCCCGCGCAGCCTCCCGGGACGGCGGGCCACCTCCTGGACCTCTACCTGCCTGGCGACAGCACGAGGCCTGCGCCCGTGATCATCTGGTCAGGCGGTAACGCGTGGCTCGACGACACCGGCGCGAACACGGCCGGACAGCTCGCGCAGATCTTCACCCCGCACGGTTACGCGGTCGCCGGCGTCGACATCCGCTCCAGCAGCGAGACCACCTTCCCCGGGCAGCTCTCCGACATCAAGGCAGCGGTCCGTTTCCTGCGCGCCAACGCCGAGCGCTACCATCTCGACCCCGGACGATTCGGCATCGCCGGCGACTCCTCCGGCGCCTGGGCCGCCGTCATGGCCGCCGTCACCGGGGACGTCCCGTCGCTCGAAGGGGACGTCGGGGTCGCCGGCGTCTCCAGCCGGGTTCAGGCCGCCGCAGCCTTCTACCCGCCGACCGACTTCCTGAGCGCGGACCACTACCTGCCCACACCCTGCTCCCCGGCTGGAACCGCCTGCGCTGCCGCAGACCAGTTCTTCTCGGCGATGCTCGGCTGCCCCATCCAGACCTGCCCGGATCGCGTGGCCGCCGCCGACCCGATCACCTATGTCTCCGCCGACGACCCGCCACTCCTCCTCCTTCACGGTCAGCAGGACACACTGGTGCCGTGGCAGGACAGCCTCCTGCTCTACCAAGCGGTCCAACGAGCTCGAGGACGGGCGGAACTCGTCCTTCTGCCGAACGGTCAGCACGGTCAGGCGATGCAGTTCCTGAACGACACCCAGGTGAACGCGGGCGCGCAAACGCAATCCACCGACCGAGGCCACGAGACCGCCGCGCAGCCGGTCGCCCTCACGCCGCAGTACCTGGTCGCGTTCTTCAATCGGTACTTAGGCTGACGCCTCTCACCCCTGAACGTGATGCCCGAACGCGAACCCCAGCGCCATCCACACGATCAGGCTGACGATCGGGGCGGCGCCCGCGAGGACGATGGCGACGATGCCGTTGCGGCGGCCGCGGTTCTGGGCGACTGCGACGATTCCCTGGGTCAGGGCCCAGATGCCGAACACCGAGCCGAGGAGCATCTGGATGCCGAAACCGCCCTGGTCAGGGTTCAGGTTGAAGCCGGCGCTCGATCCTGTGCTGTAGGTGCGGAGCGTCGTCCCGAACAGGCCCTGCAGCACGGAGGCCAGCACCGACACGCTGATGACGCAGATCGCCATGATCATCGCCACCCGGCCCAGCCGAGGCGATTTCGGAGCGACGGGCGCGGGCGTCGGCGCGGGATTCTGCGCCGGAAAAGCACCGGCCGGCGGCTGCGCGTTCGCCCACCCGGGCTCGACGGGCGCGAAGGACGCGTCCGGCTGCACGGGCGCAGGAGTCTCAGGGTTCTCGGTCATCTCGTTCTCCACATCGAGGTCACTCGGCGGCTCATGCCGTCGTCGAAATCGCGGCGGCGTCCGCGTTGTTCCCGCCGTTCACCGGTGTCGCGCCGAACACCATCACCACAGCGAGCACACACCCCAGCAGCGCCGCGCCGCTCAGGCAGATCCCCCAGATCACGCGCGCCCGGCCGACGTGCGGCGCCAGGCGCCGCGCGCGCACCAGCCCCGGGATGCCGAAGCCGACGGACAGGCCGACGCCGGCCAGGATCAGCAGGGCGAGGAGGGGGTCGATGCCGCCGCCGAGGGCGAGCGCCAGCACGACGACGGCGGCGGCGACCACGCCCCCGGCGAGCGACGCAGTGGCGAAACCGTTGCCCGGAGGCGGGCCGGCGACCGGCGCGGAGGGCGCCAGCGGGCGGACCGCGTCGGTCCAGCGGAGGCCGTCCCACCAGCGCTGGAACCGGGTGTCGGCGTCGGGGTACCAGCCGGGCGGCGGCAACTGGCTCATCGGGCTCCTCGATCGGGGTGCACCGACACTATCGCCCGTCGTGCCTGCATCGGAGGATCCTCAGCCTGAAGCACCCGTTCTGGGGGTAGTCACAGGCTGCGGTTCACCTGCTGGTAACCCTCGGCGAGGACAATCTTTCTACCGGGATAGCGGTACGGGGGTTCCGCAGACCGAAGGTCACTCCATGATGCGGGTGACGGTGCGGCCGATCTCATCCACAGGACGGGATGAGACCGGCCGCACCTCTCTTGTTCGAGACCCGAACGTCGTCCCGGTCAGCTCCCCAGCCCGACGCGGTCCACCCGGCGGTGGTAGCGCATGCCGGCCACCCCGCCGAGCACGGCGCCCGCGAGGCTCACGATCGCCACGGCCACCGCGGTGATGATGCCGGTCGCGGTGACGGTGCCCTCGTCGAGCGGGATCCGGGGGAAGCCGTTGATGTTGCCGAGGATGTTGTACTGGGCGCCGAGGATGAGGGTGAGGATGGCGACGACGACCGCGATGATGATCGCCCAGATCCACACCGCGAGGCCTTGGCGGGCGCCGTCGAAGCGGGCCATCCGGCCGGCCACGTAGCCGCCGCAGTAGTACGCGACGAACGCGATCACCACGAGCGCGATCGCGCCGACGACGCCGATCGTCGCGGCGTTCTTGTTGGCTTCGCTCGCGGCGGCGTTACCGCTGCCGCCCGACGCGCCGAACCCCACTGCGGCGCCGGCCGCGGCGACCAGCGCGGTCAGGATGACCGCCATTCCGGTCGCGGTGAGCCAGCCGAAGAAGGCCGCGCCGAACTTCATGCCGCCGAACTCGCTGCGCTCGCGGGCGACCACGTTCTCGCGGAGGGTGCGGTTGCCGTCCACCCGGAGGGCCTCGTCCGTCTCCTCCTGGGTGTCGCTCGGGTAGCGGGCGGCCCGCGGGTACTCGTCCACCGGCTCCTCGTCGAGGGAGCGGTCGTCCACGCGGCGGGTGGGAGCGGGGTCGTCGATCCCGTCCTCCATCGGCTCACCGGCCGCCCGGTGCGCGCCTGCGCTCGTCGCCGTCGCGTCGGCGGGCGCCGCGTCGTACGCCCGGGTCCCCGGCTCGTACGCGCGGGTCTCCGTCGGTTCGTCCGCTGGGGGTCTACGGTCCGTCATCTCGCTGTCTCCTCCACTTTCACCCGCCTGAGCGGCGGGCGCGTCGTCAGATCTGCCGGAGCGGACCGTAGACGCGTTCCGGCCCCGGGGATAGGACCTTGATCCGGTCGGACATCGGGGGTACGAGCGTACAATCGGACCCACTTCAGCAGGAGGCCGGCAGGAGGGAGGCGCCCGATGGGGTGGTTCGCCAGGACACGCCGCGCCGACTCCGTCGCGCTGGCCGAGGACGGCCTGAGCGCGCTGACACTGCTGGCCGTGCTGGAGGAGGCGGTCTCGCACCTGTCGGCCGCCGAGAGCCTCCTGGAGCGGTGCGCCGTGGCGGGGGAGCCGGGTCACCCGGTCGGGGTGCGGCCTTCCGACCGCCGGCTGGGGGTGGCGGATGCACGGCAGGGCCTCCGGCTGCGGATCGCATTCACCCAGCTCTCGCGCTGGCTCGACGGGATGATCTGCGAGCCGGAGCAGGAGCCGCTGCGGGCGGACGCCTCGCGGCTGCTCCGGTTCTACCTGCTGATGGTGACGTACGCGCTGGATGCCGCGTTCACGCCGCCGGCGCGGCAGCACATCGCGATCCGCGGCGGGCACGGCGGCGCTGCGGGGCGGCTGGTCGAGCTGCGCGACCTGGCGCGGGCGGCGGCGGAGTAGGCAGGCGGCGGCTCACCGCGCCTGGTCGCCTGCCTTCGCCTTGCGCGTACGGCCGGCGATCGTGAGCGCCGATCCAGCGCTGATCGCCAGCACGCCGATGACGACGGCGGGGGCGGCGTCCGAACCCGTGTCCGCGAGCTCGCCCGTCGTCGAGGTCGCGCCACCGGACGCGGTGCCACCGGACGCGGCGCCACCCGACGCGGCGGGCGGAGGCGCGGGCGGCGGGGCGACCGCCGCCAGCGCGAAGTCCTGCCCCGTGACCGACTCGCCCGCAGCGGTGATCGTGACGGTGCGCTGCCCGGTCCCGGCGTCGACGAATCCGGTGGGCGGGGTCACTGTGATCGTGTACACGCCTGCGGCGAGGCCTCCCGCCGCATACGTCCCGTCGGCCCCGGTGGTGAGCGGTATCGTCCCGCCCGGTCCCTGGATGCCGACCTCCGCGCCCGCGACCGGCCCGGCCGGAGAGGTCACCGTGCCCTCCACCGCTCCGGAGCGGGTGAGTGCGAAGTCCACGCCGGTCACGTCGGCTGTCGTCACCGTCTCGGTGCGGCTCGATGGGCCGCTGACGCCGTAGCCGGGCGGCGCCGCGACGGTCACGGTGTAGTCGCCTGCTGCGAGTGCGGGCAGCCGGTACGTGCCGTCCGCTTCGGTGACCGCGCTGATCGATCCGCCGGCGGAAGTGGCCGTCACGACGACGCCGGCGACACCGCCGCCCGCGTCCGTCACCCGGCCGGAGAGGTCCGGGCTCGCGCGCAGGGCGAAGTCCACGCCGCCGATCGGGGTCTCCGATCCGGCGGGGACGGTGACGGCGACCGGTCCGCCGACCACCGTGTACCCCGCGGGCACGCCGACGACCTGCACCTGGTACGTGCCGACGGCCGCGGTGTCGAAGAGATAGGCGCCATCGGGACCGGTCGTGGTCGTGACGCCGGGCGCGAGCTGGACGGTCGCGTTCGGGACGGGGTCGCCTCCTTTGTCCCGCACGGTGCCGCCGACGGCGACCGGGACGATGACGTGCATTCCGAAGTCCACCATCGCGTCGGCGGCGGACAGGTCCGCCGGTTTCGTGCGCGCTCCGTCGGCGATCGAGCCGGCTGGAGGCGTGAGCGTGACTGTGTAGCCGTCGCTCGCCTGGACGCCGGTGAACGAGTAGCCGCCGCCCGCATTTGAGGTCGTGGTCGCGACGACGGCGCCGTCTGCGTCGCGCAGGGTGAGCGTGGCCCCGGCCGGCGAGCCGGTCGCGGCCGTGACCGTCCCGGTGATGTCGCGTGCGAGCGAGGCGAACCAGGTCTGGTAGACGGGGAATCCGGAGCGCTGGGTGTAGATGAAGGTCAGCGCCGAGATCGGGGCGTTCGGCTCGAACCAGCCGGCCGAGCCGTTGGTGTCCGCCGCCGCGGCGTTGCCCGTGAGGGTGAGGGTCGCCGGATCCCAGTTCGGGATGTCGGTCGCGGAGCCGGTGCACGACGGCTTGCCTGCAACACCCGGCGCGCAGTAGTTGAACCCGCCGCGGTAGCCGAGCTGCGCCGCCGTCAGCAGCGCGCCGTCCGGCCCGATCGCGCGCACCTGCACCTTGTCGGCGTCGATATCGCCCAGCACGAACGTCCAGCCGGAAGTCGGGGTCGGCGTGGCGAACGAGTAGGTGGTCGTCGACGGCGCGGTGGGGGAGTCTGCCTTGGGCCGGAGGTTGAGGTAGGGCCTGCCCTGGCTGGAGCCGTACTTCGCGCCGACCGGCGTCCCGACGCCGAGCCACGTCGACGTGCCACTGATCACCCCGGTCTGACCCTGGCGGGAGTCCGTCGTCACGCTCGCGGTGATCGCCGGGGTGTTCGCCACCTGGACCGTGAAGGAGTTCGTTCCTGTCGTGCTCCAGCCCGCCCAGAGGCCTGTCGTCGCCGCCGAGGCCGGCGATGCGAGCAGCGCGGGAAAAGCGATCGCCGCGACGATCGCCGCGGGCACCAGCAGCCGAGAGCGCACGCCGCGAATTTACGCCGCATCCGCGGCCGCGTCCAGCACTGTTCGCCGCGCCTGCGTCCACGATCCGCCGGGCTCAGCGTCCCCGGCGCCTCCGGAGCCCGAACCCGATGAGCACCCCGCCGCCGATCGCGACGAGCACCCCGACGCCGCGGACGGCCCACTGCACGTCGCCCGTCGCGGCGTCGACCAGGAGCGGACCGGCGAGCCCCACGACGACGAGCAGGACGCCGACGATGAAGAACCACGGGGACCCGTTCGTCCGTTCGACCATGCCTCCGAGCCTACCGGCGGCCGGCCGTCGCCACCCGGCGTCTCACGCACGGCGGGATTGCAGCGAACCCCGGTAGCGTTGAGCACAGTATGCGCACCGACATCCTCGACCCGGTCCGGCTCCGCTCGGACTTCCCGATCCTCTCCCGTGAGGTGAACGGGCACCCCTTCGTGTACCTCGACTCCGGAGCCACGTCGCAGAAGCCCCGGCAGGTGCTCGACGCCGAACGTGACTTCGCCGAGCGGTACACATCCGCCGTGCACCGCGGCGCCCACACCGTCGCCGGGGAGGCCACCGAGCTGTTCGAGGACGCCCGCACCCGCGTGGCCCGCTTCGTCGGCGCCCGCCCCGAGCAGCTGGTCTGGACCTCCAACGCCACCGAGGGCCTGAACCTCCTCGCCTACGGGATGTCGAACGCGTCCGCCGGCCGTGGCGGCGCGGCGGCCGAGCGGTTCCGGGTCGGCCCGGGCGATGAGCTGGTCGTCACGGAAGCCGAGCACCACGCCAACCTCATCCCGTGGCAGGAGCTGGCCGCGCGCACCGGCGCGACCCTCCGCGTGATCGGGCTGACCGACGACGGGCTGCTGCGGCTCGACCAGGCGACCGAGCTGGTCGGACCGCGAACCAAGGTCGTCGCGTTCACCCACGTCTCCAACGTGCTCGGCGCGATCAACCCGGTCGCCGAGCTCGTCGCACTGGCGCACGCCCAGGGCGCGCTCGCCGTGCTCGACGCGTGCCAGTCCATCCCGCACCTCGCCGTCGACCTCCCGGAGCTCGGCGTGGACTTCGCGGTGTTCTCCGGCCACAAGATGCTCGGCCCGACCGGCATCGGCGCCCTCTACGGCCGCACCGAGCTGCTCGACGCGCTTCCGCCGTTCCTCACCGGCGGCTCCATGATCACCACAGTGACGCTCGACCACGCCGAGTACCTGCCGGCACCGCAGCGCTTCGAGGCCGGCACGCAGCGGGTGTCGCAGGCGGTGGCGCTGGCCGCCGCGGTCGATTACCTCGACGCGGTCGGGATGCCGGCGATCGAGGAGCACGAGGCGGAGCTGGGCGCGCGGATGCTCGCCGGGCTCGCGGCCATCCCCGGCGTGCGGGTGCTCGGCCCCGGCCCGGACGTCGAGCGGGTCGGCCTCGCCAGCTTCGTCGTGGACGGCATCCACGCGCACGACGTCGGCCAGTTCCTGGACGACCGCGGCATCGCGGTGCGCGTGGGCCACCACTGCGCGCAGCCGGTGCACCGCCGATTCGGCGTGACGGCCTCCACCCGGATCAGCTCGTACCTCTACAACACCGAGGACGAGGTGGACGCGGCAGTGGCCGCTGTCGCCGACGCGCGCGACTTCTTCGGAGTGATCGACCGATGAGCGATCTGCAGAACCTGTATCAGCAGGTCATCCTCGACCACGCGCGCGAGAAGCACGGCTACGGCCTGCGGGAGGACGCTGCGGCCAGCTCGCACCAGTACAACCCGACCTGCGGCGACGAGGTCACGGTGGGCGTGCACCCGGACGCGGACGGCCGCATCCACGCGATCAGCTGGGAGGGCCACGGCTGCTCGATCTCGACCGCGTCGGCCTCGCTGCTCAGCGACCTGGTGCACGACACGGACCGTGCCGAGCTGGCCGCGTCGATCGCGGCGTTCCGCGAGCTGATGCAGTCCAAGGGTGCGCTGGAGGGCGACGAGGAGCTGCTGGGCGACGCCGTCGCGCTGGCCGGGGTCTCGCGCTACATCACGCGCGTCAAGTGCGCGATGCTCCCGTGGGTCGCCCTAGAGGACGCCCTCCTCAAGTCCGCGTAACTCACCGCCCTCGGCGGGGGCGGGAGGGTCAGGGGACGGGGGCGAGGTCGACTTCGTCGGCGATGGCCTCCAGGGCGGAGGGCAGCGTCGGGAAGGTGGTGCCGTAGATGAGCCCCGACGGGCCGGCCGCGGTCCAGGTCTCCTGCTTCTTCGCGACCTTGCCGACCAGGTAGCGCCGGTGGCCGCCGAGCGCCTGCCGCTGGGCGATCGGCAGCGTCAGCGGGAACGCGTAGACATCGCCGCGCGGGCTGACCACCAGCTCCCAGCGGGCGCGGCCCGGGTTGAACTTGCTCGTGAAGATGCGCGACATGATGGCCTTTTGTACCCTGCCGCCGCCATCGGTCGCCATGAAGATGACGACCTGTTGCGCGGTCGCGCGTCACGCGGCGTCACAGGGCCGGCACCACGCGCGCTCACCCGCGCCGTCACCTCCGCCGTCCCCCGCCGCCGTCAGTCGCCGAGTCCCTCCAGGAAACCCCGGGTGGGCACGAAGAACGTCGTCCCCGTCGTCGCCGTCGAGAAGTCCAGGATGCGGTCGTGGCTGCCGGGAGGGTCGCCGATGAACATCCGCTCCAGCATCCGCTCGATCACCCACAGCTCACGCGAGTAGCCGATGAAGTAGGTGCCGAACTCGCCGTGGCCCGGCCTCCCGAACGGCATGTTGTCGCGGAGGATGTCGTGTTCGACGCCGTCCTCGTCGGTGATCGTGTTGAGCGTCTTGTGCGCCTTCTGGCCGTGCTCGACGTCCGGCAGCTCGATGTTCTCCACCTTCGTGCGGCCGATCACGCCCTCCTGCGAGGGCACGGGCAGCCGGTTCCAGGAGGCGAGGTCGTGCAGGTACTTCTGCACGACGACATAGCTGCCGCCGGCGTGCGCCGGGTCCTCGTCGCCGACGATCGCGGCGGCCGCCATGTCGCCGCCGGTGGGGTTGGCCGTTCCGTCGACGAAGCCGAGGAGGTCGCGCGCGTCGAAGTAACGGAACCCGACCACCTCATCCACCACCGTCACCGCGTCGCCGAGCGCGTCCAGGAGCTGCCGCTCGAACTCGAAGCAGAAGTCGCCGCGCTCGGCCCGGATGTGGAACAGCAGGTCGCCAGGCGTGGAGACCGCCGTGTGCACAGCGCCCCGGATCTCCGGGAACGGGTGCAGCTCGGCAGGCGACGCGACGTCGGTCAGCCTGCTCCAGAACTCCGCGCCGACGCCGATGTTGCACGACAGGTGGGCGCCCAGGTCGCGGAAGCCCACCGTCTTGACGATGTCGGAGATGTTCGCCACCACATCCCGCGCGGTCGCGGCGGCATCCGGCGTGTCCGCGACGGCGACGACGAGGAAGACGGCCGCGCTGGAGAGCGGCGCGTCGACGCTCTGCGGCTCGATCGGGACGCGCTGCCAGGGGTGATCGCCGGTGGAGTTCGCCATGCGCACACTCTGCCGGAATCGCGCACTCCGCGGTAGGTCCATCCGGGTCGCCGCACGCGGTTTCACCCGCTCTCGATTCGCGGTCGCTGCAAGGACACTGATAGCGTCGAAGGGCTTCGTGCGCCGAACGACTCGGCGCGGGCGAAGTGAACCAGCCCGCGATCAGGGCCGTGCGGCCGCACCGGTGGCCCCGCCAGGATCGTACGGTCGGCTGGCATGGGCGCACCCCGATGGTCGCGCCAGCGACGGTGATTCGCGCGGAAGGCCCGCGCTCGAGTCATGCCTCCGTCGCCGCATGTCGTCGGCCCGGGCGCGACCAGAGTGCGCGTGTCCACCAGACGCGAATCGCGCACCGCGGAGAGACACGTTGTGAGCAACACGATCGCCGTCGAGGCGAGGAACATCTTCAAAGTCTTCGGACGCAAACCCCAGGAGACCGTGCGCCGGCTCCGGCAGGGCGCCAGCAGGAAGGACGTCGCCGGGCTCGGGACGGCCGCCGTCATCGACGCGAGCCTGACCGTCGAGCGCGGCGAGATCTTCGTCGTGATGGGACTGTCCGGCTCGGGCAAGTCCACCCTGATCCGCATCCTGAACGGGCTCCTGGAGCCCACCGCGGGCGAGGTGGAGGTCATGGGCACCACGATCACCGGCCTCGCCGGCGCCAAGCTCCGCGCCGTCCGGCAGCAGCACATCTCGATGGTGTTCCAGCATTTCGCCCTGCTGCCGCACCGCACGGTCCTCGACAACATCGCCTACGGCCTGGAGGTGCGCGGCATGTCCGCTGCCGAGCGCCGCGAGCGCGCGGCCGAGGTGCTGGAGCTGGTCGGGCTCGGCGGCTGGGGCGACAAGCTCCCCGGCGAACTCTCCGGCGGGATGCAGCAGCGCGTCGGCCTCGGCCGGGCGCTCGCCGCCGACACCGACGTCCTGCTGATGGACGAGGCGTTCTCGGCGCTCGACCCGCTGATCCGGCGCGAGATGCAGGAGCAGCTCCTCGAGCTGCAGAGCTCGCTCGGCAAGACCATCGTCTTCATCACGCACGACCTCAACGAGGCGATGTTCCTCGGCGACCGGATCGCCGTGATGCGGGACGGCCGGATCGTCCAGACCGGGACGCCGGAGGAGATCCTCACCGACCCCGCCAACGACTACGTCGCCAGCTTCGTGCAGGACGTCGACCGCGCCCGCGTGCTGACCGCCGCGAGCGTCATGGAGCCGGCGCGCGCGCTGGTCACCGTCGCCGGCGGACCCCGCGCGGCGATGCGGACGATGCGCGACCTCCAGACCTCCGCCGCGTTCGTCGTCGGCCAGGGCCGGCGGCTGCTCGGGGCCGTGCGCGACCGGGACGTGATGCGCCAGGTGCGCGACGGGCAGGGCGACCTGACCGAGGCGATCGACGCGGACATCGCGACGGTGTCCCGCGACGAAGTGCTGAGCGAGCTGGTCGAGCCCGCCGTCGGCAGCGCCCTCCCGCTCGCCGTGGTGGACGACGAACGCCGCCTGCTCGGTGTGATCCCGCGGGTCACCCTGCTCGCGGCGCTCGGGAACGTCACGAGCGACACCACCGAGATCCCGGTCGTGGTCGAGCCTCCGGCCACCGTGCCGGTGGACGCGATGACGCTGGCCCTGCGCGAGTCCGCCGGGGGCGACCCCATCCCGGTCATGGCGGACGAGGCGGAGGTGGTCGCGTGAACACGGCCCACCTGATCCCGCTCGGCGAGTGGGCGACTGCGGTCGTCGATTTCGTCACCACCACCTTCGGCGGCCTGTTCGACGTCATCCGCCTGGTCTTCACCGGGATGTACGACGGCGTCGACTGGGCGCTGCAGACGCCGCCGTTCTGGGGTGTCATCCTCATCGTCGCGATCCTCGCGGTCTGGCTGCGCGGCTGGGTCTTCGGTGCGGGCACCGTGCTCGGGCTGCTGCTCATCGCCGGGATCGGCCAGTGGCCGAACGCGATGGACACCCTCGCGCTGGTGCTGGTCTCCTCGGCCATCGCGATCGCGCTGAGCGTGCCGCTCGGTATCCTCGCCGCGCGGTCGCGGGTGGCGTCGGCGATCATCCGGCCGGTGCTCGACTTCATGCAGACGATGCCCGCGTTCGTGTACCTGATCCCGGCGCTCATCCTGTTCCGGGTGGGCGTGGTGCCCGGCATGGTCGCGACCATCGTGTTCGCGATGGCCCCGGGCGTCCGGCTCACCGAGCTCGGCATCCGCGGCGTCGACACCGAGCTGGTGGAGGCCGGACGCGCGTTCGGCTCGCCGCCGCGGCGCATCCTGCGCCAGATCCAGCTGCCGCTCGCCATGCCGTCGATCCTCGCCGGCGTCAACCAGGTCATCATGTTGTCGCTCTCGATGGTCGTCATCGCCGGCATGGTCGGCGGTGGAGGCCTCGGCCGCGACATCGTCCAGGCGCTCAGCCGCGTGGACGTCGGGCTCGGCTTCGAGGCGGGCATCGCCGTCGTCATCCTGGCGATCGTGCTCGACCGGCTCACCGCCGCTGTCGGCAAGGCCAGACTGCGGATGCCGAAGCGCGCGCTCGCGGTGCTCGGCGCCGGCCTGCTCGTCGTGATCGGCGGGACGGCCGTGACTGCGGCCTCCACTGCGGGCGGCAGCAAGGGCAACGTGAAGGTCGCCGTGTTCAACGGCTGGCCGGAGGGCGAGGCGGCGTCGTACCTGTGGAAGCACGTGCTGGAGCGCGAAGGCTACCAGGTGGACTTCGAGTACGCCGACGCCGGGCCGGCGTTCGCCGGGCTCAGCACCGGCGACTACGACGTCGCGTTCGACGGCTGGCTGCCGACCACGCACGCCCAGTACATGAAGACGTACGGCGCGCACCTGACTGACCTGGGCGCCTGGAACGACGAGGCGAAGCTGACCATCGCGGTCAACAAGAACGCGCCGATCGACTCGCTCGATCAGCTCGCGTCGCACTCTTCCGAGTTCGGCAACCGGCTGGTCGGCATCGAGCCGGGCGCCGGGCTCACGGAGGCGACCCAGAAGAAGGTCATCCCGGAGTACGGGCTGGGGAAGATGAACTTCGTCACGTCCTCCACGCCCGCGATGCTCGCCGAGCTGTCGAGCGCGATGAAGAAGCACGACAACATCGCCGTGACGCTGTGGCGCCCGCACTGGGCGTACGACCAGTGGAACCTGAAGGACCTCAAGGACCCGAAGAACACGCTGGGCGCGGCGGAGTCCATCCACTCGATCGCGAGCAAGGACTTCCCGCAGAAGTTCCCGCAGATCACCACGTGGGTCAAGAAGTTCCGGATGAAGTCGGACATGCTCTACTCGCTCGAGAACGCGATGTACAACGGCAAGGCCGACTCCAGTCAGTACGACGCCATCGTCGAGAAGTGGATGAACGCGCACTCCGCGTACGTCGACTCGCTCACGAAGTAGTCGCCCGCGAGAGGGCCATTCCTCCAGCCTCTACGCTGGAGGGATGACCCTCCCCGCCGGCGACACCGTCGTCACCTACCCCGACGGCGACCTCGCCTCCACCGGAACCGTGCTGCACGTCGAGCCCCTCGCCGACGGCCGCAGCGCGGTGATCCTCGACCGCACCGCCTTTCACGCGGTCGACCCGGTCTGGCCGGACCAGCCCGCCGACACCGGCACGCTGACCGTCGCAGGCAGGACCGTCGCGGTCGTCGGCGCGGTCGTCGGCGCGACCGACGGGACGGCGCTGCACATCGGCGACGCCCCCGTGCGCACCGGGACCGAGGGCTGGTCGTTCCTGGTCTGCCACCTGGTGGAGGACGCGACCGGCATCGAGCCTGGCGTCTCGGCCGAGGTGACGGTCGACGCGGAGACGCGCCTGGGGCTCTCCCTGGGCCATACGGCCTGCCACCTGGCATCCCTGGCGCTGGATGAGGCGCTCTCCGGTCTCTGGACGAAGGAGGTCCCGCTCGACGGGCGCGGTCAGCCGGCGTTCGACCAGCTCGCCATCGCCTCCTCGCGCATCCTCCCGGACGGGTCGGTGGACGAGTACCGCATCGGCAAGAGCCTGCGGAAGAAGGGCTTCGCAGCCGCTGAGCTCCCTGCGGCGCTCGATGAGGTGACCGACGCCGCCAACGCGCGGCTGGCCGGATGGGTGGCGGCCGGGGAGGGCGTGGCCATCTCTATCGAGCGCGACGGCGACGGGCTGGGGGAGCGCAGGCGCTGGCGTGCGGAGCTGCCGGACGGCGTGGTCGTCATCCCGTGCGGCGGAACACACCTGCACTCGCTGGCCGAGGTCGCGGCCATCCGCGTGGAGCTCGACTACGACGGGGAGGCGGCGTCGCTCACGATGCGGACGACCGCCGTCCCGGTCTGACGCACCGGATCAGCGGGTCAGCACCGACACGACCGGCAGGGCGACGGCGACCGCGCCGAGCGCGACCGCGAGCATCCAGCCGGCGCGCACGAGCTGCGCGGTCCTGACCTCGCGCTCGATGACCGCGAAGCGTTCCACCGTGTCGGCGGACGAGTCCACCGGTCGCCAGGTCGCCGGGTCGTCGAACAGCCGGGCCACGTCGGCGATCGTGGCGGCGTCCAGCACGGCCGGGCGCCGGGTCAGCCATCGGACGAGCTGCTCGGCGCGCAGCACCAGCACCCGGCGCGGCTGCTGCCGCACCGTGACTTCCTTGGTCCCGACGAGCGCCACCACGCCCGTGACGGGCGCAGCGATGCCCGCCTGTGCGAGCACGCCGCGCACACGGGAGGCCTCCAGGTCGGAGTTGCGCAGGTACGGCTGCTTCTGACCGGCCACCAGCACCGCGCGCTCGCCCACCCACACGCGCTGGCCGCGGTGGTGTTTCGTGTTGACGACGAACACGCCGGCCGGGCCGACCACGATGTGGTCGACGTCGGAGACCGCGCCGGAGGCGTCGGGGCGCGTCCCGACCGGGATGGCGTGGAAGACGCTCCAGCCCTCCGGCAGCCGGTCGAGCACCGCGCCCACCTCGCGCTCGCCGAGCGCGCCCGCGAACCAGGGTGCGGTGTCCTCGCCGATCGGCCGGGCGCCGAGGGCGCGGGCGAGAGTGGACCGCGGCGGCGCCTGCGCGTGCAGGCGCACCACCTGCTCCATCACCGCGGCGCCTGCGGCGCGGTCGCGCATGCGCGTCGTGCGCCGTCCGTCGTCGTTCATCCCCGCCAGCGTACGGACGCGCGGGAGGTCGCCCCAGTCCCCAGTGAGGGACGACCGCAGCGGCCTACCCCTGGCCGGGTGCCCCCTCGCCGCGGGGCACGTCGGCGTCGGGATCGCCGCCGCTGACGCTCAGCTCCTCGTCGGGCAGCCGCTCCTCGAGCGAGTCGTTGCGGCTCGCGATCTCCTCCAGGGCGTCCTCGGGCGTATCCCCGAGGCCGGAGACCTTGTCGCGGAGCTCGTGCTCCCGGGACTCGGGAGGCTCCGGCGCGTCGTTTCGATCCGTCATGCGGCGCACTCTACGCCGAGCCGGGCCGCCTCAGACCATGATGTCGACGGCGTAGACCTGATCGGTGGGATGACCGGACTTCTCGTGCACCCGCATCACCGCCTCCTTCGACGGCCCGGTCGACAGGCAGAACACCTTGCCGCTCTCCGGGTCGAGCCAGGCGGTCTCGAAGTGCACGCCCTCCTCGCCCTCGACCGCCAGGTCGGCGGCGTGGGCCTCGGCGAGCTGGTCCTCGGTGACGCCGACGAATCCGTCGTGGATGTCCATGAATCGTGCCATGATCGGCTCCTTCTCCTCGTGCGCGGAGGATCCTCCCCGCGACGGCCCGAGTCTCCTCGCGCGGGCGCGGCGGTGGCATCGGTCATCCGACCGATCCCGGTGCGTCACGCGTTCGCGCGGCGCTATGCTTCGCGCATGGATGCGGCGCCGGCGTCGTTCCGGGGCGCCGAACGCGTGTGCCCGGTGTTCGTGGGCAGGGAGGACCTGCTCGCGCTGGCCCGCCGCCGTCTGGCCGCCGCACGTGACGGCAGCGGAGGCCTGCTGCTCATCGCCGGCGAAGCCGGGATCGGCAAGTCGCGGCTGATGGAGGAGGTTGTCGCACTGAGCGCTGTGCGCCGGGTTCACGCCGACGCGTACGCGGACGACCGCGAGACCCCTGGCATGCTGCTGCTCGGCGTCGCCGCATCGCTCGCGGACGCCGGGGACGGCCCCGCGGCCGAGCGGATCAGGGGCTTGGTGCTGCGCGGCGACGCGGCCGACGGCGCCGACCCCGGACCAGGCCGAGACGCGACGCGCTCGACCCGCCGCCGCCTCCTGGTCGCCGAGCTGGCGGCCACCCTCGCCACGGCGCTCACGCTGCCGACGATCCTCGCGCTGGAGGACGTGCACTGGGCCGACCAGCTCACCCTCGACGTCCTCCGCCGGGTGGCGGTCGCCGTGCGCGAGCGGCCGTGCCTCCTCGTGGCGACCTTCCGCACCGAGGATCCGGAGGTCGCGGCCGAGGCCACCGCGTGGCGACTCGACCTGGTGGGGCATCGCCTCGCGGAGGAGGTGCGACCCTCGCGCCTGGGCAGCGAGGGGGTCTCGCGCATGCTCGCCGCGATCCGCGGCGCCGAGCCGTCCGCCGAGGAGACCGAGCGGCTGCACGCGGTGAGCGACGGCATCCCGCTGCACGTGGAGGAGCTGCTCGCCGAGGGCTCCGACGGCGCTCCGGAGACGGTCGCCGCGGCCGTGCTGGCCCGCACGCGCACCCTCGCCCCGGCGTCGTCCGCGGTGCTGGAGGCGGCCGCGGTGATCGGGCGCGAGTCCGATGTCCGGCTGCTGACGGTGGTCGTCGGCGACGACTGGGATCGCACCGCGCGGGAGGCCGCCCTCGACGACCTCGTGGCGCAGCACCTGCTGGTCCGCGCGGCGACGGGCACCTACGGCTTCCGGCACGCGCTCATCCGGGACGCGGTGTACTCCGCCGTGCCGTCCGCACGCAGGCGCCTTCTGCACGGCCGCGTCGTCGACGCCGGCGCCGGGCTTTCCGACGCGCTGCTCTCCCTGCACGCCGAGCGGGCGGGGAGGGCCCGGGAGGCGTACGCACTCGCCCGGCGGGCTGCCGAGCGGGCCTCCACGCTCTCCGCGCATCGCGAGGCCGCCGACCTCTACCGCCGCTCGCAGCGGACGATGCCGCTCGCGGTGGGCGGCCGCGACCGCGCCGACCTCCTGCGCCGGCTGGGAGCCGAGCTCGCCGCCGTCGACGCCAACCGGGAGGCCGAGGCCGAGCTCGCGCGGGCCATCGAGCTGTATCGCGCCGCCGGACTCGCACGGGAGGCCGCCGCCGTCGTCCCTGCACTCGTCGCCGCGCGCCACCTGCTCGGAGCCGACTATCCCTCGCGGGTGGCCGACCTCCGTGCCGCGCTCGGCTGGATCGACGGCGACGAGGACGCGGAGGCCGTCCAGGTGCGCGGGCGCCTCCTCGCCGCGCAGGCGGCCGCCGCCATGCTCGAGCGGCGGCTGGACGACGCACGCAGGGTCGCCCTGGAGGCACGGGAGCTCCTGACCGCGGAGAGCGACCGGATCGGCCTCGACGCCACCCTCGGCTCGGTGCTGGTGTTCGCGGGGGAGGGCGAGCCCGCCTGGGACCTGCTGCGCGGGGCGGCGGAGCAGGGCGCGGCGCACGGCCGGGAGGAGGCGGCCGCCCGCGCGTACCGCATGCTCGGGTCGAGCGCGTCGGTGCTCCTGCAGTACGGGCGCGGCGCCGAGTGGCTGGCCGACGGGATCGCGTACGCCGAGCGCATCGAGCGCTGGAACGACGCGCACTACCTCACCGCGCACCTCGCGCACGTCCGCTGGGCCGGCGGCGACCTCCGCGCTGCGGCCGAGCTCGCCGGCCACGCCCTCGCGGACGGCCGGGGCGGCATCACCACGGAGGTGACCGCCCTGCACGTCCTCGGCTACTGCGCCCTGTCGTCCGGCGACCTCGCTCGGGCCGGCGAGCTGCTGCGCCGGGCGGAGGGGATCGGCGAGCGGATGCAGGAGCTGCAGCGGCTGTCGCCCGCGCTCTGGGGGCTGGCCGAGACGGCGCTGCTCGCGGACGACCCGGCTGGGGCGGTCGGTTACTGCGAGCGCGGCGCGGCCGAGTCGCACCGCGTCGAGGACTCCGCCTACGCGTTCCCGTTCGCGGTCACCGGCGTGCGGGCGCACCTGGCGGCAGGCGACGTCGCCGCAGCGCGGTCGTGGCTGGAGCGGGTGGGCGTCCTGGTGGAGCGACGGCGGATCCCCGGGACCGAGTTCGCGCTCCAGCACGCCGCGGGCGTCCTTGCGCTGCGCGAGCGGCGTCCCTCCGACGCCAGAGAGCTGCTGGAGTCGGCCTCCGCCGGCTGGGACGCGCTGGGCCGCTGGTGGGAGGGCACGCACGCGATCCTGGACCGCGCCGAGTGCGCGCGCCGAACCCGCAGCCCGGCGGAGGCCGCCGCACTGGTCGCCGAGGCGCGGACACGGGCGCGCGGGACGGTCCTCGAGCGCCGGGCCGACGAGCTGGCCGCCCGGCTGGCCGAGGGCGTCGAGCCGTCCACGCTCAGCGCGCGGGAGGAGGAGGTCGCCGCGCAGATCGCGGGAGGCGCGACCAACCGGGAGATCGCAGCCGCCCTCCACATCGCCCCGAAGACCGTCTCGACGCACGTGGAGCACATCCTCGCCAAGCTCGGCGCCTCCCGTCGATCCGAGATCGCGGCCTGGGCGGCAGGGCGCGGGGCTTGACGGACGGCGTGCCCGCCGGTCTACCATGCGGCACATGAGCCAGATCGAGACCGGGATCGTCTCCTACACGCTGTCCTCCGACTACTACGCGCAGGTCGGCGCCGACTTCGACACCGAGGCGGTGGACGACGCCATCCTGGCCGAGCTGAACCGCAAGCTGCCGGCGGGGATCGTCGTGGAGCGCAGCGGCAAGGTGCTGGCCGACGAGGAGCTGGCCGACGTCGCGCGGGGGCTGGACTGGCCGGCGCTGCTGCAGCAGATCGACGTGGACCAGATCCTCGCCGATCACGCGCGCTGAGCGCTCTTGACGGTCTCGTAGGCCGCGAGCGCCGCCCGCCGCGACTCGGGGAGGTCGACGACCGGCTCGGGATAGTCGGCCGTGTCCCACTCCGGCACCCAGCGCCGCACGTAGTCGCCGTGCCGGTCGAACTTCGTCCGCTGCAGTTCGGGGTTGAACACGCGGAAGTAGGGCGCGGCGTCCGCGCCTGAGCCGGCGACCCACTGCCAGTTGAACGGGTTGCTCGCGGGGTCGGCGTCCACCAGCGTGTCCCAGAACCACTGCTCGCCGCGCCGCCAGTCGATCAGGAGGTTCTTGGTGAGGAACGACGCCACGACCATCCGCACCCGGTTGTGCATGGATCCGGTTGTCCACAGTTCTCGCATCCCCGCGTCCACGAGGGGGACGCCGGTGCGACCCTGGTGCCACGCGGTCAGCACGGACGGGTGCAGGCGCGGCCAGGGGAAGGAGTCGTACGCGCGATGGATGTTCACGGTGGCGAGGTCGGGGTGCTCGAAGAGCGTGTGATAGGCGAACTCGCGCCAGCCGAGCTCGGAGAGGTAGGTGGCGGCGGCCTCGGCCAGGGCGCCGTCGCGCGGGCGGGCGTCGCGCGCGGCGGTGATCGTGTGCCAGACCTGGTGCGGGCTCAGCTCGCCCCAGCGCAGGCGAGGGGACAGCCGGGAGGTGCCGTCGACGCCCGGAACGTCCCTGTCCTCGCGGTACTGGGCGAGGGCCCCGGCGGCGAAGTCGTCCAGGGCGGCATGGGCTGCCCGTTCGCCCGGCTCCCAGGTGTCGCGGAGGCCGGCCGCCCAGTCCGGGTGAGTGGGCAGGAGGCCGAGGTCGTCGATCGCGAGGCCGTCGACGGCCGGGGCGGGCATCAGGTGGGCCGGAGCGACGAGCGGCATGCGCGGAGGCGGGGCCGACCGGCACGCCCGCCAGAACGGTGTGAAGACCGAGAACGGCGTCCCGGAGCCGGTGCGGATCGTCCACGGCTCGAAGAGCAGGCTCGCGCCGAAGCTCTCCGCCTCGATCCCCGCCGCCCGCGCCGCGGTCTTCACGGCGGTGTCGATCCGCCGCTCCGGGCCGCCGTAGCGACGGTTCCAGAAGACGGCGGCAGCGTCCACGTCGGCCAGGAGCGCGGCGATCGTCGGTTCGGCCGCTCCGCGGAGGACGACGAGCCGCGAGCCGCGCTCGCGCAGGTCGGCGTCGAGGGAGGCGAGGCTGTGGTGCAGCCACCACCGGGCGGCGCCTCCGGGTGGGCGCAGGCCGGGGGACCGGTCGTCCCAGACGAAGACGCAGATGACGGGTCGGCCCGTGTGCGCCGCGGCGTCGAGCGCCGGATTGTCGGCGAGGCGGAGGTCGTCCCGGAACCAGACGACGGCCGGTCGGGAGTCGGGAGCCGCGCTCACAGGTCGAGCGAGTCGCCCGGTTCGAGCGCGAAGAACTCGCCGCCGTTCTGCTCGGTCGCCCACGCGATCCGGCCGTTCGAGAGGTCCTTGCCCGCGCGCGACAGCACCATCTCGTGGGTGGGGAAGCTGCGCTTCGGCTTGGTCGCGAGCACGTAGTCCATCGTCTCCGCCACCTTCATCCACGGCGCGCCGGCGGGCACCGCCAGCACATCGACCTCGACGCCGTCCGGGATGACGAACGAGTCGCCCGCGTAGTAGAGCTCGTCGTTGACCAGCACACCGAGGTTGTCGACCACCGGGATGCTCTCGTGGATGACGGCGTGCCGGCCGCCGAAGAAGCGGAGGGTGAACGGGCCGGCCTCCACCGTGTCGCCCGCGTGCACCACCGTGACGTCGAAGTCCGCGGCGGCTCTGGCCACGCCTTCCGGGGCGAAGATCGGCGCCTCCGGGTTCAGCTCCAGCACCCGCTTGAGCTGCTCGGGGGTCCAATGGTCGGCGTGCTCGTGCGTGATGACGACGCCCACGGTGTTGGCGGTGTCCGTCAGCGGCGAGGTGAAGCTGCCCGGGTCGATGAAGAGCTTCTTCCCGGACTCCTCCAGGAGCAGGGCGGCGTGTTCGAACTTCGTCAGTCTCATGGGTTCATCAAACCTCCACCGGGCGGCGCGCGCCAGGTCCGGCCGTGTCGCGCGCTCGAGGACGGCGGCTATGCCATAGTCGTGGTCTATGTCTGTCACCCCTCGGACCGTGGTCGTCGCGGTCAACCCGATGGCGTCCTTCGGGCGGCGCCGCGACGTCGGGCCGCGCGTCGTCGAGCGGCTGCGCGCCGCCGGCCACACGGTGATCCCGGTGGACGAGGCCAACATCGAGCTGCTCCGCCGGGAGACGATCCGCGCCGTCGAGTCCGGCGCCGACGCGCTCGTGGTCGTCGGGGGAGACGGCATGGCGAACCTCGGCATCAACATCGTCGCCCAGACGGAGGTCCCGCTCGGGATCGTCCCCAGCGGCACCGGCAACGACCTCGCCGACGGCCTCGGCATTCCCACCGACGACGCCGACGCCGCGACCGAGCAGTTGCTGGAGGCGCTCGGACGCCCGCCGCGCACGATCGACGCCGGGCTGATCAGGCACGGCGAGCAGCACGGCGAACTCAGCACCTGGTTCGGTTGCGTGCTCTCCGCGGGCTTCGACGCGACCGTGAACGAGCGCGCCAACCTGATGACGCGCCCGCGCGGCCGCAGCCGATACGTCTTCGCGCTGCTCCGCGAGCTGGCCGTCCTGCACCCCCGTCCGTACCGCATCGTCGTGGACGGCGAGGAGGTCGACACCGAGGCGATGCTCGTGTCCGTCGCGAACAACCGCTCCCTCGGCGGCGGCATGCGCATCGTCCCGCACGCCGACCTCTCCGATGGCCGCTTCGACCTGTTCGTGGTGACGAAGATGTCCCGCCCGCGCTTCCTCCGGCTCTTCCCGAAGGTGTTCCGCGGCGAGCACACGGATCTGCCGGAGGTGTCCTTCCGCAGCCTCAGCACGGTGCGGATCGAAGCCGAGGGCGTCGTCGCGTACGCCGACGGCGAGCGGATCGGCCCGCTCCCCGTAGAGGTCACCGTCGTCCCCGGCGCACTCCGCGTCCTCGTCTGACGGCTGCGACACTCCCGGGATGTCGGCCCCGTTTTGGCGCACGGCCCCGTTCTGTGGCATTATCGATGAGTTGCAAAGACGGCCCCATCGTCTAGCGGCCTAGGACGTCGCCCTCTCACGGCGGTAACGCGGGTTCAAATCCCGCTGGGGTCACCACAGCCCGCTTCCCTTGATTTTCAAGGGAAGCGGGCTTTTTCCTTACCCGCCCGCCGGTGGCGAAAACCGGGTCTGTGGCAACACTTTGGCAACATTTGATTTCATAGCTGCGTCATCAAGTGCGACGGCAACAGCATCCAGGTCATCTTCGAAGAGGTCGGCGTAGACATCGAGGGTGATGCTCGCCGACGCGTGGCCGAGCATCCGCTGGACCGCTTTGACGTTTGCGCCGGCGGATACAGCGAGGCTCGCTGCGGTGTGACGCAGTTCATGGGGAGTAAGCGATTCGAGCCCAATAGCGGCCGCCGCGGGATCGAACCAGCCGTTTCGGAACGTGTGATTCCGTAGCCAGATCTTCGTTCGACTGCCATAGAACACCGGATCGTCTCCGCTGCGGCCGATCGTCTGCGCCCTGAGCGCGCCGACCAAGAAGGCAGGAATGGGGATCGAGCGATGCTCGTAGTCCTTGGGCGGCTCGATGCGCTGGTAGCCCTTGTCGGCCACGACCGTCTGCTGGACCGCGAGTCGCTTCCGCGCGAAGTCGATGTCTCGCACCCTGAGTCCTGCTAGTTCGCCCCAGCGCAGCCCGCAGTACGCCAGTGTGAGCACGAGGACGTCGTATCCGTGTTGGGAGCCCTTGGAGCGGTCCCCAACGGCCTGAGCGAGCGCAGCGACCTGATCATGGGTGAGATATCGCTTGATCGCCCGTACGCGCTTCGGGAGTTTGAGCTTGACTGCGGGGTTGGCTGGAAGCCGTCCGTCGTCCACAGCGAGCTGCAGAGCCCCGCTGAGCACATTTACGACCTTGCGTATGGTCTCGGGGGAGCCGGGCAATTCCGCAGCCCACTCCTGTACGCGAAGCCGAGTCAGATTCCCGATCGGAATTCGTCCGAGGTCCGGCTCGATGTAGTTGGCGATGATCCCCTCGACCCGGGTCCGCGTCGTGGCGCGGAGGTCGGACCTGCTCGCGAGCCATCGACTCATCCAGTTCACAACGGTTGTCCGGCTCTTGGCGGGATCAACGTAACGCCCGGTGGCCTTATCCACCTCGACCGACGCGAGGAAGATCTGGGCGTCGAACTTGGTCCGGAACCCACGTTTCGATGTCTGCAGATGGTCGGGTCGTCGGTAGAGCACCCGATATCGCCGGCCTTTGGTTGTCTCGTACGGCTCAATGCTTCCCACGACGCCCCCTTGGAAAAGACTGCACCGAGCCTCCGACAAAATCCGGGCGCTCCCAACGGTGGTGCGTAGTGTGTGAGCCGAAGGCCTTCTCAACTCATCGGTCCTCCATCTGACGAGGCCCCGTGTAATCGCCTGCGACACTCGGCGACCGTTTGCTGCCGGGAGGTGAGTCGGGGATCACCGTAGGATCAAGGCTCATGTGGGCCTTGTCACCGCGACGACTATTCGTCTTTGCGGTCTCTTCGGGTGGTGTTGGAATCGCGCTTTTCTGCCTCACCGAGTTCGTAGATCCGTACGTAGCCGGGCCGCCGGCCTTGCGTGTGATCATTGAGGTTCTGTTTGCCGCAGGGATCAGGCTCTCGCAACTGGCGTTTGTTCTGGCGTTCGCGCTCGCCGCAGCGGGCACGCTTGCGCTCGGACTCGGTCCGGTTCTCTCCCGAGAGCGGGCACTCCCGCACAGCCCACAGGTGCATGGCCGAGGGGGGAGAGCGGTCAAACTACTCGCGGTCGGCGCGGCTGTTTCTGCTGGCATCTCGCTGCTAATCGATGGCTCGGCAGGCCCCACGTTCTTCGGGCAGACTTTTGCATTCGGCGGGGACTCCGGATGGTTGGGGGCAAGCGGTACCGGCCTTCCCGAAGGCCTGCTCGAGGTCGCCTACTACTCGAGCTACGTGTTCCTTGCCGCCTGCGCTCTGTTCGTGTGCATTGCGGCCACTATCGGCTCGCTTACCAGCCCTGCGCCAGACGGGAATGACCAGCCGGGGCCGTTGGCAGGATCCTTCGAACCGCGAGAGGCTGACGCATGACGCGAAGCAGCCGATCACAACGAGTCGTGATCGCCGCCGCAATCTCGGCGACGATATTTCTCGTGGCCTTCTTGCCGCCACTTGTGCCGTGGAACGACTTGCCGCGTGATATCCGACCGGCAGTCTCATTAGCGTTGATCGCCGACATTTATCTCATCCGGCTGTCCTTCGTCTGCTTCCTCGCATTCGCCTGCGCCGCGGTTGGTTTGGCGATCCTTCGCCGTGCGCTTCCAGACGCGCTCGCTGTTTCGCGCCGCTTGGGACCCCCGACTGTTCGCCACCTTGTCGTTGCGGCCTCCATTTTGGCGGGAGCTTATGTTGCAGGTGATGTCACAGTCACCACGCTGCAACTCGGCACAGATTGGCTCTCATCTGGCGGGGCTGGGGTGTTCGCTTGGAGCGACTTCCCGCCGGGTCTCGCGGATGTACTCGGCGGTGTTTGCCGTCTCTGCGACTTCGCCGGTGGCGTTCTCCTTAGCGTGGCGTGCCTGCTTGGCTCGTTCCGACGGCCCGCCGCGGACGGCTCGGCCCGACTTGACGTCAGTCGCTAAGTCTCCGCCGATTCGTCTGGTCCAGACTTCCGCTTGGACAGCGCTTGCCGGCTGAGGCCTGTCCGGGCTGCAAGCGAGTTCCAGCTCTCGCCCAGCTCGCGAAGCTGGGCAATCAATTCGTCCCGCTCGAGAAGTGCCGAGTTCTGCTCGTCGCGGAGTCGATCGATGGTCCGCGAAACGTCGTGCAGGCGTTTGAGGGCGTCGGCGCGCGTGCCCCATTTGCCCCGCAGCTCCAAAATCGCGTCGGCGGCGTGCCGCTCTGCGGCCTCCCATTCGAGGTCTTCGGCGTGCCGGACTGCGGCGGCATCGTGCGCTTCACGTAGCCGCGCGTAGGACGCCTCGCGCCGCCTCGTTCTGGTTGATTTCCCCCGATTTGCCATGCAACCGGGTTTACACGCGACCCCTGTCATTCACTGGGCCGTCGAAGAGGTCCACTTAAAGTGCCTGCGTGCATTCGCTTTGGCTTCTACGTCTCGGCCTTGCTCGTGTATCTCTCCTTGGCTTGTATCTCTGTTGATTATTCATCCCTCGGTCTTCTCTCGGTTCTGGCTTCTATTCATTGGTCTCGTCTATCGGCCTGTCTCCTCGTTGTCCTCCGCTCAACGCACCGCTCTCATTCCAGAGAATGATTTTGGCTCGAACCGCGAGCGCGCGCCGGGTCAATCCCAGTAGCGTGAACCGACTCGTTGGGGATGGAGAACATGTGGAGAAGTGGCTCGGACGTCGTCGGGCTTCTGGCTCGACCACCACGGTGAGGTCGAGTCTGGCGCGGTGGATTGTGGTTCCCGCTGCCGTCATGATCGGCGCGACCCTCGCAGGATGCACGAGTCTTCCGCTCGCAACAACGCCGCCGACGGTCTCTGTCCTCTGGGACTCGAACAGTCCAGTCCCCTCAGGGGACACCGCACGCAGCGCCACGTTCAACGGTGTCGTCTGCCCACAGGAAGGCGACTGTGTCGCTTACGGAAGCGACACCACCGCCCACGAAGGCTATCGACCACTTCTGGTGAAGCGACGTGGTCACGCGTGGGCGCCGGAGACTGTTCCTCTGCCGGTCGGTGCCAAACCGGCAAGCGATTCGCTCTCCGGTGTCGCTACAGTCGGCTGCATTAATCGGGCGTGCCTCGCCGTCGCCGAGTTCCAGGACGCCAAGCACGTGTGGCATTTCTCCTCGACGGGATTCGAGCGTGAGTCCGGTCCGGCTGTCGTGATTCCGGTCGCCGGGGCGGCCGAGGCGGCGGACGAGCTTGCTTCCGGGCCGGAGGAGCAAGGCGGGGTCGCGCTGTCCTGCTGGTCGACCACTGGCTGCATGGCGGCGATAAGCATCTACTTCGACGTCGGCGGTGAGTTCGAGAAGGACGCGTTTGAACTTGTCCGGTTCGACGGCGAGCGCTGGACGACAGTGCCGAGTCCCGAACTCGGTCTGCCGTCCGGCTATGGGTCGCAAGTGGACGAGCTCAGCTGCACGTCGCCGGCGTCCTGTGTGATCGTCGGGAGCGCCAGCAACGCGCTGGGTGATTCGCTGCACGCATGGTCGGCCGTGTCGGCTGGGGGTCGGTGGCGAGTGACGAAGGAGCCGGGGCTGCTGACGTTCGACGATCTCTCGTGCATCGACGCCGCCCCCTGCCAGGCGCTTGCTGAGAAGGACGAGGGTAACGCCCTGGTGACGCTCGGTTCAGACGGGTCGACCTCCGTTCGTGATCTCCCTTCGGGGTCCCAGTTCCATGCGATGGGCTGTTCATCCCAACTCTGTGCATTCAGCGGAGCGCCCGAGGACGGAGGCGGATACCTCGGCACAGGGACGCCCTGGGGGATGACGTCTGCGGACGCGGATCCCGGCGATAGGGCGCTGAAGCTCGGCAATCCTCAAACGGTCGCCTGCGCGTCAACGTCCCTTTGCGCGGCCGTAGGTGGATACGAGGGCAACTCTGTCGACGGGACTTCCTTTCCGCTAGTTGAGATCTATGCAGACAACTCATGGAAGGCGACGACCCCCGCATTTCCAACGGGGATCAAGAGTGGAACGTTGAACGGCGTGGCTTGTCAGTCCGTCCGCGACTGCGTGGCGATCGGACAAGCGAATGGATACGTGAGGCCGTAACCCTGATCGCCGGCGACCTGCACCATCTCCCGGTGCTCGGTCTGTCCCTCCGTTCGCGATGTCTACGCGATTCGTGATGAGAGAACATCGGGCGAGGCTTTGAACCCCGTTCGCTGACGCGGAAGCTGTCATCATCGTCGAATGGACTGGTTTGTTGATCCCGCCCGCGGCCGGTGGCTTCAAGGCCGCATTCCACAACTCGGAATGATGGTGCCCTCAGGCATGCTGGCCTATGCGCGCATCCTGCACCCGGTCTTCGCATTCCGCGAAGCTGACGAGACCATCGAAATGTGGCGGTGGGAGGACGTAGCAGCTAGGAACGACGTGGTTATGGACGCCACGAGCGAGTGGTCGGACATCACTGCGGGCGGTGCGAAGGAGGAGTGGCCGGATGGATGGTCTGTCGGGTGTCCGATTGATGGGCAGATCGACCCGGGCTTCCTTGCATCCATCGTGCCGACGTTGGCTGGGCATACGTCCCGCCCCGACGACATCACGTTGGGAGTCTGGGAAGGGTGGGGCTTTGGCGGATCGGGCACAACGCTGTACCGAACGACGTGGGACGACGACGATGCGCCGACCGACCCCGTTCCGGACCCGATGGCTGCGGAGCGGATGGCGACCGACCCTCGTCTGATCGAGCTGGATGAGTTCGGCCGCTCGGCGTTTTCGCGATATCAGCGAACTGGAATGGTTCCGCAGTTCAGCCGGCCGCTCCTCGAGCTACCCGATCGGAGATACGTGCTCGGTTCGACGACGTTGACTTCGCTAGCGGATCCGGAGTGGGTCTACGCGTCGGGGCTCGGTTGGGTTCCCGGCGGCATGGGCGGGACGATGCCGCAGCTGGTCTGGCCTGCTGACGAAGCCTGGTGCCTGTCGATCGAGGTAGATGCGCCCTACACAGTGGTCGCTGGCTCGGCGGAACTCGTTCGCGCTCTCCTCACCGCGCCGGGCGTTGAAGGGCACGCCATTCGCGAACCTGACTATCCCTGAAGTGATGGTGTCGGACCTATTGGGCGTCTGGAATCGACATGCTCGGCGCTTCGATTGTTATTGATCCAGTCGGTCGGCGGTGCGCCACTCGCGCGGATTCCACTCCGGCGTGTAGCCGCCGATGGGACCTGGTTCTAGCAACGGATCATCTGAGCGGACCAAGCACAGAACCCGGTTGCCGAGCAACGCACCCCGCAAAGCGGCACCGTTGATGACCAGAATGGTGACCGCGAGGTCTGGCATCGCTGAATGGAAGTGATCGAAATTGTCGACCACAATGACCAAACCCGTTTCGTGCTCTGCCCATCCGTAGTCGAGGTCGGCGACGTCGCCGAAACAGTCGTCCAACGCGTTGAGGTTTCGTCCGTAGTAGTCCGGAAACTGTAGCGCCGTCGAGAACGACTGGTGCAGCGCGCTTTCGTCAGTCCACGATCCGGCGTCCAGTCGGACGATTCGATAGCCAGCCGCTTGGAGGGTCCAGATTGCGTCGTCCAGGATGTTCCGCGATCGAAACTTCGAGACGAAGCCGTTCTGCACCAGATTGAATCCGGGGTCCTGGTTGTCCGTGTTCCATACCGCCACGTGAAGAAACGTAGCGGTCGAACGGTCCGACTTCCGGTCCGCCCCGCCCAAGGGATACTGGCGCGCTGAGAGATCGAGTCAAGGGTGCGGCTCCGCTGCATCGCGCAGCGACGCGCAGCGCCCTTGACACGGCCTCTCAACTCGCCATCATCGGGCGTTGGGGCGGACCCACCCGACGATCTCAACTCGGGAGTCGCAGCCCGCTTCGGGGAGCCGGCACCGCCAATTCACCACGGTGTCGGGCGCCACTCGACGACGAGCTGCTTCCAATAGCCTGCGCACGAGGCTTCGTCGTCGCATTCGTCGTAGGGGCTGCCCGTGACCGAGATCACCGCATCCCCTGGCGGGAAGGAGGCCGGAACGGTGATGTGCGCCTCGAAACGGCCGTCCGGCGCCACCTCGACGCGTTGAGGCACTGTTCGCACGTCCCGATGCTGCAGCACGACTTGGTAAGTGTGAGCCGGCGAGTAGGCGAGGCGGCACGCGGCGGCGTCACTGGAGAGCACCACCTCGTCCCCTGGATGCGCGACGCCCGGCTCCAGGTGCAACGGTGCGGGCAGGCACGCCATCGGGAGTGGAATGATGCCGGTCGACTGAGCATGTGCCACTAACGCGACGGCGCCAATCGCTGCGCCAGCCGTCAACACGGTCACCGCAGTGATGACCCATCGTCGTCGTTGCATGACGACATCGTGGCCGACGACGGGCTTCGGCGCGAGCAACGAATACGTAAGCGGCCGTTCGTCACGTGCAACCTTGCGCGAACTTACGCGGGGTACACCATGGGGAGTGACAACAAAATGGCAACAAACCAAATGAATCTCGTGCAGTTATCGTGATCTCCGGAGATCTCGAATTCCGCCATTTCATTGGGATTGCGGGCCAAACCGCGCAGGTATGGTGCGTTCCTTTCGCCCTCTCACGGCGGTAACGCGGGTTCAAATCCCGCTGGGGTCACCAACAGCCCGCCTCCCCGGAAACACTGGGGAGGCGGGCTTTTTTCATGTGCCGATGACGGTACGGTGCTACGCATCCCAGGTCGCCGCAGCGAGCCTCCGAAGTCCGTTTCCGTCATCGATGCTGACCGCCAGTGGGTCCGTGATCGCGGCGGAGTAGGCCATGAACAGTTTGTTGCGCTCTTTGCGTCGGAGTCCGTCCCCGACGCGATCGGAGATTCGGATCATCGAGCAGAGCACGGCGAAGTCCTGTAGGTGCCGCTGACGCAACGAATCGTTGACGAGGCCATATGCATACGCCTTGGCGATCAGTGCGCCTTGCAAGGCCGGGCGGAAGATCGTCGCGGCTTGGCCCTGCAGCGAGACCTCGAACGGCTCGGCGCGGTGGAGCACATTCTGCGCGCCGGGAGTCTCCAGAGTCGTGCCGCCGCGGATCCCGACCCGCTTCGCCCGCAGGCCGATGCCTTCGGGGAGCAGAATGTCGATCTGGCCGCGGTCCTGGTTCACCCAGCGATGCTGGTGACCCTGCCAGTCTCGGCCGTCCGGCTCGAATCCCGAGTCGACCAGAGCCTGAGTGAACTGCATCATTATGTCCGGATGCGCCCGGATGTCGAGCACAGCGTCACCGTCGTCGGTGGGGCGTACCGGCTCCACCTCGCGCTCCCAGCACCACAACTGGACCATCTGGCCGCCGACAAGGCACCATCCGCTCGGAACGCGACGCGCCACTGCGATGATCCCGCGCCATGAGGCCTCTTGCCTCGGAGTCATCGCCGGGAGTTCTAGCGCGGCCACTGAACGGCCTCTAGGAGTTCACGGGCGCGACCGTCTTCGCGAGGGCGGTTCCAGTCGATCAGGTCCGCGATCACGAATCCCACAGGGATGGGCGCGGCGGGCAGCTGCTCGACCACGTGGAGGTGGACGTTCGGCGCATCAGACTCGATGAGGAGGTTGTCGCGAAGGAATCCATCGAGCGCGGAAGCAGCGACGTAGCCCTCGAACTCGCGAGCCGCCGACAGGCCGGCCCGGGCGTCGCTGATGCCCGATGCGATGGCTCGTCGGTCGGAGGAGACGTCCGCAATGTCGGCGGGGTTGGCGGCCACATCCACTACCCGGATCTGCCGAGAACGCAACCACGAATGCAACAGGCCCAGGGGGGACGGATCGCTTCGAAGGCGTTCAACGTAGCGACCGAGGAAGTAGCGCTCCTGCGAGTCGAGTTCGGCCGGTTCGCTGGACATCGCAGCGATGAGCAGGCGGGCCATCCTTGGGCTCAACGGGCGGCTGATCGCCGGCCGCTGGTTGACCTCCAGCTGATCGATCGCCCAGGAGTGGCCGATGCGCTTCGCCTTGACCTGCCCGGAGTTGATGAGGGCGAGCGCGCGCTGCCGCGAGACCCCGCGGGCCTCGGCGAATTCGGACACGCTCAACTGCATTGAACAACTCTAGTCGAACGACAATAGAAGTTCAATGACGATGGTTCAGTATCCCAGCAGGGTCCTGAAAGGGAATACGCAGCGAAATCCACGGATATCGGCTTTCGGTCAAACGTTTGCATCATTCAACCTTTAACTCGGTCGCTCACGGAGGGTGTGTGCGGCGGAGATGCGAACCGACCTGGGGGTCCGAGTATGACGTTGTCCAGTCCCGTGATCGACGAGCGGAGCCCCGACGAAGTCGCTCGGGGTCGGGCATTTCCGATCGAGGTGCTGGTCAACGGGCGAACGCTTCGGGCGACCCGCTCGATGGGGGAGATCTTCGTCCGGGCCGCGCGCGTCAACGCCACGAGCGCGGGATGCCCGCTGACCGTGCTCTCCCACTCGGACGGGGTCGAATTGCTGCACATCACCGGCGCCACGCCCATCGTGGTCCGGGACCTCGAAGCCTCCGCTTCGCCGACGACCGGGAACGGACCCACCGTGAACGACCTCCCGGAGCGAATCGTCTCGGCCGCCTACGGTCTCTTCGCGCACCTCGCCGTCCACGAAGTCACCCGCGAGCAGGTGCTGGAGGCCGCCGCTGTCACGGCGTCGGAGCTCGACGGCGAGTTCGCGTCGCTCGAGGCTCTGGCGGAGGCGTGCCTGAAGCGGCGCGAGCGCGATTGGACCATCGGTCTGGTCCGCGCCGGCGTTCGGGCGCGCTCCGACCGGCCCGAGGAGCAGCTGCTGGCGATCTTCGATGTGTTCGACGAATGGTTCCACCGCAGCGACTACGAGGCGTGCATGTTCGTCAACGTCCTGCTCGAGATGGGCAAGGACCACCCTCTCGGTCGCGCAAGCGTCGAGCACCTCACGTACATCCGCGGCCTGGTGTCGGGACTCGCGACGGAGGCCGGCCTGGCCGAGCCGGAGGAGTTCGCCTACTCGTGGCACATCCTGATGAAAGGCGCGATCATCAACGCCGTGGAGGGGGACGGAGCCGCGGCGAGGCGGGCGCAGTCGATGGGGCGCGCACTCATCGCCCGGCATCGGCTGGCGGCCCAGGAGGCGCAGAACGAGGAGGCGCACGAAGCAGCGGCGCACCAGCTCGACCCGCGCTGGGCGGTCGGCTGAGCGACGACGGCTAGAACCACCTGTCGACGCTTGTAGCCGCGGCGGAGCGAACTTAAACTGGGTGGAGCGTCCACGAGACGCCATGGTTCTCTCTCTCCCCATCTGGTCGCCGGTGCCGACCGTTCGGCGTCCTGCGGGATCCTCCATTCGCGCCCACCATCGCCCTCGCGACGAGACGCTCGAGTCTCTGGCAGATGATTCGTCATGCACACCACACTGAAGGCGGAGGCAGGAACTCCCCGCCACTACACACTCGCTCGGTCAGGGCGAACGCCACCTCCTGTCGCCGGCGGCGCGCCCGGGACGCCTCTCACCCACGCGAGTCGGATCCGCCTGATCGGTGCGGACGACACCATCGTGAGCGTCATCCTCGACGTGAGCCGGATCCGCGCGGAGACCGACGAGATCAGGCTCGGCGGCTCGATCATCGGATACGTCACCCGCGCTGAGCACTGCTTCATCGCGTCCGCGGGCCGGAGGCACGGATCCGCGCACACAGCCGGAACCTTCGACTTGTGGGACCAAGCCGCGGCCGAGTTGCTCCTCCAGCGGCACGATTGAGTTCGAGCGCCGCCGACCTCATCACGCTCCGACGGTCGTCTCTGCTACCGTCGCCACCATGCTGAGTCCGGTCGTCGAGGGCGTGCGCGTCCACCAGAGCGAGTTCTGCCAGACCAACACCGTCGTGGTCGACGGCGACGCCGGTGCGCTGCTGGTCGATCCCGGCATCCTCGACGATGAGCTGGGCGAAATCGCGGCCGACCTGCGTGCGTCCGGCACGCCGGTCGCGGCCGGCTTCGCCACGCACCCGCACTGGGATCATGTGCTCTGGCATCCCGCGTTCGGCACGGCGCCCCGCTTCGCGACGGCGCGCGGGGCCGGTGCGATCGAGGTCTTCCTCGCGAACGAGGCGTGGCGGGAGCGGGTCGCTCCGATGATCCCGGCCGACATCGCCGAGCGCGTTCCGCTCACCCTCTTCGGCGAGCTCACCGGCCTCCCGGACGGCGCCGAGTGGATCCCGTGGGACGGCCCCCGCGTCCGCGTCGTCGAGCACCGCGCCCATGCGGCCGGCCACGCGGCGCTGTTGATCGAGGAGAGCGGTATCCTCGTCGCAGGGGACCTCCTGTCCGACGTGCTGGTGCCGCTGGTCGACCACAGGGCGGAGGACCCGGTCGAGGACTACCTCGCCGCCCTGACGCTCATCGAGAGCATCGCCGACAGCGTCGGGACGGTCATCCCCGGCCACGGCTCGGTCACGGGACCGGACGGCCTCCGCGACCGTGTCGAGCTCGACCGCGCCTATCTGCTCGCGCTGCGCGCCGGCGAGCACCCGGCGAACGACCCGCGGCTCGGCCCGGACGCCGTCTACGACTGGGTGGCCGGCGTGCACGAGCGGCAGGCGGGGCTGCTCGCGCAGCGGTAGCGGAGGGAATGCAGCCGCCCGACCCGGTAGACTGGGTGCTCGCGAAGGGGAGTATCCCGAAGAGGCCAGGCGGCCTCGCGCTGTGAACGTCATCACGGTCCACTCGGGCCCGGGCACAGCGGCACGGATGTGCGGGAGAGACTTTCGGGTCCGTCCCGTACGCCCTTCGAAAGGTCTCCTCCCGTGGAACTCGCCCTCCCGCTCTGGTTCGAGGTCGGCAGCTTCGTCGTCCTGCTGCTGATCCTCGCCTTCGACCTCCTGATCGTCTACAAGCGGCCGCACATCCCGAGCCCGCGGGAGTCCGCGCTCTGGGTGGCCTTCTACGTCGGCCTCGCGCTCGTCTTCGCGCTGCTGATGCTGCTGATCGGCGACGCCGAGCACGCCGGTCAGTTCCTCGCCGGCTGGCTCACCGAGTACAGCCTGAGCATCGACAACCTGTTCGTGTTCGTGATCATCATGGGCAGGTTCGCGGTGCCCAGGAAGTACCAGCAGGAGGTGCTCATGGTGGGCATCATCCTGGCGCTGGTCTTCCGCGGCGTGTTCATCCTGCTCGGCGCCGGCCTCATCGCGAGCTTCAGCGCGATCTTCTATCTGTTCGGCGCCTTCCTGCTCTGGACGGCGTTCAACCAGGCGTTCGGCACGCACGACGACGAGGGCACGAAGGACGGCCTGCTCATCCGCTTCGCGCGGCGCCGGCTCAAGGTCTCCGACCAGTACGAGGGCAACAAGCTGCGCACCACGGTGAACGGCAAGCGGATGTTCACGCCGCTGATCATCGTCTTCCTGGCGCTCGGCACCACCGACCTGCTGTTCGCGCTCGACTCCATCCCGGCGATCTTCGGCATCACGCAGAGCCCGTTCATCGTGTTCACCGCGAACGTCTTCGCCCTGATGGGGCTGCGCCAGCTCTACTTCCTGCTCGGGCACCTGCTGGAGAAGCTGGTCTACCTCAAGTACGGGATCGCGTTCATCCTCGCGTTCATCGGCGTCAAGCTGGTCTTCCACGCCATGCACGAGAACACACTCCCGTTCATCAACGGCGGCGAGCACATCGAATGGGCGCCCGATATCAGCACCTGGACCTCGCTCGCGGTGATCGTCGGTGCGATGGTGGTCGCGACCGTCGCTAGTCTGGTGAGGCTGCACCTGAGCGGCACCACCGTCGAGGACGCCATCCACGGGGATGACGACCCGGCGACGACGACCGCAGAGGCCGCCCCGGCCGCGAACTCCCCGGAGGACCCACGCACATGACTTCCCGCGTCGAGGTGAGCGCCAGAAGCGACACCGGAGCGGTCAGGCAGATCAACGAGGACAGCTACCTCGCGCAGGACCCGGTGTTCGTGGTCGCGGACGGGATGGGCGGTCACGCGCGCGGCGACGTCGCGAGCCGGACGGCGATCGAGAGCCTCGCCCGCACACTCCCCGCAGGCGTCACGCCGACGCCGGAGGAGGTCATCACCGCGATCGACGAGGCGAACGCCGCCGTGCGCGCGCTGTCCGACGCCGAGGAGACCGGTGCGGCCGTCGCGGGGACCACGCTCACCGGCGTGGTGCGCGTGCGTGTCCCGGAACGGGCCGACGAGGAGTGGATGGTCGTCAACGTCGGCGACTCCCGGGTCTATGCCTGGGATGAGCGCGAGCTGCGCCAGCTCTCGTCCGACCACTCGGCCGTGCAGGAGCTGCTCGACGCCGGCCTGATCACCCGCGAGCAGGCGGCCGTGCACCCGGAGCGCAACGTGATCACCCGCGCGCTCGGCGCGGAGGACTTCGTCGACACCGACAGCGAGCTGCTCCCGCTGGACGACGCCAGGACCTTCCTGGTCTGCTCCGACGGACTCACCCGGGAGCTGAGCGACGAGACCATCGCGGAGCTGCTGGCCGGCGACCCCGCCGATCCGGCCGCCGTGCTGGTGGAGGCCGCCGTCGCGGCGGGCGGCCACGACAACGTCACGGTGCTCGTCGTCCGCCAGGTGGCGGACCGCGCCTGACGGCCGCGAGCCGTCGGCCCTGTCCCCAACTCGGGTGATAATCTGAATCCGTGTTCGCGGGTCTGCTCCTTCTTAGCCGCCGCGGCGAGTCCTAATCCTCAGGCCACCCTCGCCGCGGAGTCCGTCGACGGCTGAACCGTGAACGAAGCTCAAGGAGTACCGAGATGACGACGCAGCACAGTCCGCTGACCCTGGCGGAGAAGGTGTGGCGAGACCACCTGGTCGTGAAGGGTGAGGACGGCACGCCCGACCTCATCTACATCGACCTCCACCTGGTCCACGAAGTGACAAGCCCGCAGGCGTTCGACGGCCTGCGCATGGCCGGGCGCCCGGTCCGCCGCCCCGACCTCACGATCGCGACCGAGGACCACAACACGCCGACCATCGGCATCGACCGGCCGATCGCCGACCTGACCAGCCGCACGCAGATCGAGACGCTGCGCCGCAACGCCGAGGAGTTCGGCGTCCGGCTGCACTCGCTCGGCGACATCGAGCAGGGCATCGTGCACGTCGTCGGCCCGCAGCTCGGCCTCACCATGCCGGGCATCACGGTCGTCTGCGGCGACTCGCACACCTCCACGCACGGTGCGTTCGGCGCGATGGCGTTCGGGATCGGCACCAGCGAGGTCGAGCACGTGCTCGCCACGCAGACCCTGCCGCTCAAGGCGTTCAAGACCATGGCCATCACCGTCGAGGGCGAGCTGCGCCCCGGCGTGACGGCGAAGGACATCATCCTCGCGGTCATCGCGAAGATCGGCACAGGCGGCGGCCAGGGCTACGTGCTCGAGTACCGCGGGAGCGCCATCCGCGCCCTCTCGATGGAGGGCCGCATGACGATCTGCAACATGTCGATCGAGGCCGGCGCCCGCGCCGGCATGGTCGCGCCGGACGAGACCACCTACGCCTACCTGAAGGGTCGTCCGCACGCGCCGGAGGGCGCCGACTGGGACGAAGCCGTCGCCTACTGGGACACGCTCGCCACGGACGACGACGCGGTCTTCGACGCCGAGGTCTACCTCGACGCCGCCGCGATCGAGCCGTTCGTGACCTGGGGCACCAACCCCGGCCAGGGCGTCTCGCTGAGCGAGTCCGTCCCGGACCCGGCGGCGATCGCCGAGCCCAACGCTCGCGCCGCCGCCGAGCGCGCGCTGGAGTACATGGACCTGGGCCCCGGGGACGCCGATGAAGAGCATCCCGGTCGACGCGGTGTTCATGGGCTCCTGCACCAACAGCCGCATCGAGGACCTCCGGGCCTTCGCCTCCGTCATCAAGGGTCAGAAGAAGGCCGACAACGTTCGCGTGATGGTCGTCCCCGGCAGCGCCCGCGTGCGCATCGAGGCCGAGGCCGAGGGCATCGACAAGATCGTCGAGGAGTTCGGCGCCGAGTGGCGGTTCGCGGGCTGCTCGATGTGTCTGGGCATGAACCCCGACCAGCTCGCGCCGGGGGAGCGCTGCGCCTCCACCTCGAACCGCAACTTCGAGGGCCGGCAGGGCAAGGGCGGCCGCACCCACCTGGTGTCGCCGCTGGTCGCGGCGGCCACGGCCATCCGCGGCACACTGTCCAGCCCGTGGGACCTGGAGCACGACGACGCCCCATCTCCCGATGGATCAGTGCCGTCCGGAGAGAAGGTGGGCGCCTGATGGAGAAGTTCGAGACCGTCACCGGTGTGGCCGTGCCGTTCCGCCGGTCCAACGTGGACACGGACCAGATCATCCCCGCCGTGTTCCTCAAGCGGGTCACCAAGACCGGCTTCGACGACGCGCTCTTCCACGAGTGGCGCAAGGATCCTGAGTTCATCCTCAACAACGAGGCGTACCAGGGCGCGAGCGTGCTCGTCGCCGGCGCCGACTTCGGCACCGGGTCTTCGCGCGAGCACGCTGTCTGGGCGCTGCGGGACTACGGCTTCAAGGTCGTCCTGAGCCCCCGGTTCGCGGACATCTTCCGGGGCAACTCGGGCAAGCAGGGCCTGCTCACGGGCATCATCTCCGAGGAGGACGCCGAGCGACTCTGGGCGGCCATCGAGGCCGAGCCGGGAATAGCGGCGACCGTGGATCTGGTTGCCAAGACTGCGACCGTCGGTGAGGTCCAGGTGTCTTTCGACATCGACGACTACACTCGCTGGCGTTTGCTCGAAGGGTTGGACGACATCGCTCTGACCCTGCGCGACGAGGCGCGAATCTCCGAATACGAAGCCGCCCGCGCAAGCTGGCGGCCCAAGACACTCCCGGTGAAACTTTGAACTCACTTCTTCAGGACGCTCAGGCGGCAGGCGCGCACGTCGGTCTCACGGCCGACCGCATCACGATCAACGGCGGTATCCCTCTGCGGGGCCGCATCGAGGTGCGCGGAGCCAAGAACTTCGTCACCAAGGCGATGGTCGCCGCCATCCTGGGCGAGGGCCCGAGCGTGCTGCGGAACGTCCCGAACATCAGCGATGTCCGGGTCGTCCGCGGCCTCCTCGAGGTCCACGGCGTGAAGGTGACCGACGGCGCGGAGGAAGGCGAGCTCCTGCTCGACCCCAGCGCGGTCGAGACGGCCCACATGGCCGACATCGACGCGCACGCCGGGTCGAGCCGCATCCCGATCCTGTTCTGCGGTCCGCTGCTGCACCGGCTGGGCGAGGCGTTCATCCCCGACCTCGGCGGCTGCCGCATCGGCGACCGCCCGATCGACTACCACCTGGAGGTGCTGCGCAAGTTCGGCGCCGTGGTCGACAAGCTCCCGAGCGGAATCCGGATGACGGCCCCCGAGGGCCTGCACGGCGCCAAGCTCGAGCTCCCGTACCCGAGCGTCGGCGCTACCGAGCAGGTGCTGCTCACCGCCGTCCGCGCGGAGGGCATCACCGAGCTCAAGGGCGCGGCGATCGAGCCCGAGATCATGGACCTGATCAACGTCCTCCAGAAGATGGGCGCGATCATCTCGGTCGACACCGACCGCGTGATCCGCATCGAGGGCGTCGACAAGCTCGTCGGCTACAGCCACACCGCGCTGTTCGACCGCAACGAGGCCGCGAGCTGGGCCGCTGCGGCCCTCGCGACCAGCGGCGACATCTACGTCGGCGGCGCCCGCCAGCCCGAGATGCTGACCTTCCTCAACGTCTTCCGCAAGGTCGGCGGCGCGTTCGAGATCCACGACGACGGCATCCGCTTCTTCCACCCCGGTGGACCGCTGAAGCCCGTCGTGATCGAGACCGACGTGCACCCCGGCTTCATGACCGACTGGCAGCAGCCGCTTGTGGTCGCGCTGACCAAGGCGGAGGGCGTGTCGATCGTCCACGAGACCGTCTACGAGCAGCGTTTCGGCTTCACCGACGCGCTCATCGACATGGGCGCGAAGATCCAGGTCCACAAGGAGTGCCTCGGCGGCCACGACTGCCGCTTCGGCCAGCGCAACTTCAACCACTCCGCGGTCATCATGGGCCCGGTGGCGCTGACCGGCGCCGACGTGGAGATCCCGGACCTGCGCGGCGGCTTCAGCCACCTCATCGCCGCCCTGTCGGCGGAGGGCCAGTCGACCGTCAGCAACGTCGGCATCATCAGCCGCGGGTACGAGAAGTTCATCACCAAGCTCGAACTGCTCGGAGCGGACTTCGTCCTCGCGGGGTGAGGCCCGCGATAATGGGATGGTGCCCCATCCCGATGAACCCGTGAACCCGCCTGCGTCCGAGCACTCCCAGAATTCCGAGCACTCCGCGAAGAGGGAGCGCTCGGAGAAGAGCCGGCCCTCGATCTTCTGGGTGCTGGCCGGCCTGATCATCCCGCTGGGGAGCCTGCTCGCCCGGTTCCGGATCACCGACGGTCAAAAGCTCCCGCGGCACGGCGCGTACATCATCTCGCCGAACCACTACAGCGAGATCGACCCGGTGATGATCGGCATGGTGGTCTGGAAGCTCGGCAGGCTGCCGCGGTTCCTCGCCAAGGAGAGCCTGTTCCGCATCCCCGTCGCCGGCTGGTTCCTGCGCAAGTCCGGGCAGGTCCCGGTGGCGCGCGGCGGTTCCGGGCGCGGCGCCGCACCGCTGGCCGAGGCGCAGAAGATCGTCGACGACGGCAAGGTCGTCATCATCTACCCGGAGGGTTCGCTCACCCGCGACCCCGACATGTGGCCGATGCGCGGCAAGACCGGCGCGGCCCGCATGGCGCTGGAGCACGACCTCCCGGTGATCCCGATGGCGCACTGGGGCACCCAGCAGGTCATGGCGCGCTACGCGAAGAAGATCAGCTTCTTCCCGCGCAAGACCATCGAGGTCAAGGTCGGCGACCCCGTCGATCTTTCGGCGTTCAAGGGCCGCAGTCTCGACCAGGCGACCCTCACCGAGGCGACCGACGTGATCATGGCCGCCATCACCGCACTGCTGGCGGACCTGCGCGGCGAGAAGGCGCCGGAGGCCCGTTGGGACCCGGCGGCGCACAACCAGAAGGAGACCGGCCGCTTCGATGGCTGACAGGAAAGGCCGGACGGCCGCACCACCGACCACTCCTCCCCGCCGCGTCGCCGTGCTCGGCGCCGGAAGCTGGGGGACGACCTTCGCCAAGATCCTGGCCGACGGCGGCAACGACGTCGTCCTCTGGGCGCGTCGCCCGGAGCTCGCACGCGAGATCGAGGAGGTGAAGCGCAACAGCGACTACCTGGAGGGCATCAACCTCCCACGCAACCTGCACGCGACCTCCCATCTGGGCGAGGCGATGCGCGGCGCCGAGCAGGTGTTCGTGTCGATCCCGAGCCAGACGCTGCGCTCCAACCTGGAGGCCATCGCACCCCATCTCGGTCCGGAGACCATCCTCGTCAGCCTCATGAAGGGCGTCGAGAAGGGCACCGGCCTGCGGATGAGCGAGGTGATCGCGCAAGGACTCCCGATCGACGCCGAGCGGATCGCCGTCGCCTCCGGTCCCAACCTCGCGCTGGAGATCGCGCGCGAGCAGCCGACCGCCGCCGTGGTGTCGTCGGTGAGCCTGGAGACCGCCCAGGCGGTTGCGATGGCCGCCACCAACCGCTACTTCCGCAGCTTCGTGAACACCGACGTGATCGGCACGGAGTTCGGCGGCGTCCTCAAGAACCTGATCGCGGTCGCGATCGGGATCGTGGACGGCGTCGGCTACGGCGAGAACACGAAGGCGTCGATCATCACGCGCGGCCTGGTCGAGATGACCGACTTCGCCGTCGCCTACGGGGCGGAGGCCGTGACGCTCTCCGGCCTCGCGGGCCTCGGCGACCTGATCGCCACGTGCGAGTCGTCGCTCAGCCGCAACAACACCGCTGGCCGGCTGCTCGGCCAGGGCTACAGCTTCAACGACGTCGTGAAGCAGATGAACCAGACGGCGGAGGGGCTCGCCTCGGTGGCGCCCATCCTGCGGCTGGCGGAGGAACGCGGCGTGGACATGCCGATCGTCCGCCAGGTGAGCCAGGTGCTCGCGGGCACGCTCGCCCCGAGGGACATCGCCCCGCACCTGACCACCGACGACGATGAACCCCAAGGAGAGAGGACAACGGATGACGGACAAGGTCGCAGTCGCACTTCTGTTTGGAGGTCGCTCAAGCGAGCATTCGATCAGCTGCGCGACGGCGGCGGGAGTGCTGGCGGCGATCGACCGTGAGCGCTACGACGTCATCCCTGTCGGCATCACCCACGAGGGCGCCTTCACACTCCAGCCGGACGACGCGGCGCGCTTCGCGCTGAACGTCGACGTCCTCCCTGAGGTGGAGGACAACGGCTCGCGCATCGTCTGGCCGGAGTCGTCGGCCTCCCGCGAGCTGGCCGTGGTCGCCGCCGACGGCACCCGCTCGTCGCTGGGCACGGTGGACGTCGTCTTCCCGATCCTGCACGGCCCGTGGGGCGAGGACGGCACCGTCCAGGGGATGCTCGACCTCGTCGGCCTCCCGTACGTCGGCAGCGGCGTGCTCGCGAGCGCGCTCGGGATGGACAAGCACTTCACCAAGACCGTGCTGCAGCAGGCGGGCATCCCCGTCGCGCCGTGGCAGACCGTGACCGCGTACCAGTGGGCGACTGCTCCGGAGACCGTGCGCCAGGAGTCCGAACTGCTCGGCCTGCCCGCGTTCGTCAAGCCCGCCCGCGCGGGGTCCAGCGTCGGCGTGTCCAAGGTGACGTCGTGGGACGACCTCGGCGCGGCGATCGACACCGCTCTCGCCGAGGACGACCGCGTGCTCATCGAGTCGGCGGTGGTCGGCCGCGAGGTGGAGATCGCGGTGCTGGGAGGCCGTCCGGGCGAGCCCGCGCGTGCCTCCGTCGCCGGCGAGATCGTCATCACCGGCCGCGACTTCTACGACTTCGCGGCCAAATACCTGGACGCGCCGGGGATCGACCTGGTCTGCCCGGCCGACCTCACCAACGCCGAGCTGGCCGAGATGGGCGACCTGGGCGTGCGGGCGTTCGACGCCATCGGTGCGGAGGGCCTGTCGCGGGTGGACTTCTTCCTCACCGAAGACGGCTTCGTGGTGAACGAGATCAACACCATGCCGGGCTTCACCCCGATCTCGATGTTCCCGCGCTGCTGGCAGGAGTCGGGCCTGTCGTACCCGGCGCTGATCGACGAACTCATCCAAGTCGCCCTCGCGCGCGCCGCGTAGCGACGCGTCGCGCCGCGATTCGTGCCGAATGTCGCGAATCGCGGCGGCATTCGCGACATTCGGCACGAATGTCGCGGTCGTCAGCGCGAGGGCGTCGGTGACGGCGTCGGCGGGGTGAGGCTCGTGTCGAGCGTCGAGAGGCACTTCTGGGTCTGCTTGATGGTCGAGATCGCGGAGGCGAACTCGGGGAGCACAGCGGCGTCGGAGGCCCCGGACACGTGGTCGATGATGACCTCCGTCGCCGGCGTGCGACCGAAGGTCTGGTAGACGACCTGCTTGGCCGCCGGATCCGACATCAGCACCCAGTCGACACCGCTCACGTTCACGCACGGCTTGGTGGTCGGCCCGATCGGCGGCACGCCGCAGCGCAGCAGCACGGCGGCCGGGTCGCCCCACGCTCCGGTCGCCTGCGCGTCGGTCTCGCGGCGGTCCTTGTCGGCCACCGAGTCGGGCAGCCGGACGGAGATCTCGGCGCAGCCGGGGTCGTTCGCGTCGGCGGCGGGGTCGAGGGAGACCGTGGACGCGCACCCGGTCAGGGCGAGCGCTGCGGCGGCGAGCACGAGGGCGAGGGCGGAGCGGCGAGCGGACATCAGGATTCAGGCTACCGTTGTCAGTCATGGTGGATTCTGGGAGCGCGGCCGACACCGTCGCGGGCGCGTCGGAACGCGAGGCGCTGAAGCGCATCTTCCCGCGGCTGCCGGAGTCGTCGGCGACGCTCGTCGGGCCCGGTGACGACGCCGCGGTGCTCGCGGCGCCGGATGGCCGGTTCGTGGTGACCACGGACATGATGGTGCACGGCCCCGACTTCCGCCTGGCCTGGTCCACGCCGGAGGACCTCGGCTGGAAGGCCGCGGCGACCAACCTGTCCGACGTGGCCGCGATGGGCGCGGTGCCGACGGCCCTCGTGGTCGCGATCGCCGCGCCGCAGACCCTCCCGGTGTCCGCGCTGGAGCACATCGCGGACGGCTTCCGCGCGGCTTGCGCCGAGCTCGCGCCGGGGTGCGGCGTGGTCGGCGGCGACCTGTCGGCCTCCGACACGCTCACGCTCGCGGTGACCGCGTTCGGCGACCTGCAGGGGCGGGCCCCTGTCTTGCGGAGCGGCGCGCGTCCCGGCGACATGGTGGCGGTCTCCGGGAGTCTCGGCGCTGCGGCGGCGGGACTCCGGCTGCTCTTCGCGGAGGCGGTCGACGTGGACGGCGTGCCCGATCGCGACCGGTTCGCAGCGGTCGCCGCCGCCCATCCCGAGCTGGTCGCCGCCCAGTTGCGGCCCCGGCCTCCCGTCGCCGACGGCCCGCTGGCCGCGGACGCCGGAGCGACCGCGATGCTCGACCTGAGCGACGGCCTCGCCCTCGACGCCCGCCGCGTGGCGGAGGCGAGCGGGGTCGCGATCGACCTCGACCGCGCCGCCCTCGGCGACGACCCGCTCACCGCGCTGACCGGGGGAGAGGACCACGGCCTCCTCGCCTGCTTCCCTCCCGGCGCCGAGCTGCCGGGCGGCTTCCGTCGCGTCGGCACGGTCCGGGAGGGCGCGGGCCTGCTGGTCGACGGCCGCCCGTTCGACGAGCGCGGCGGCTGGGACCCGTACCTGGAGTGGGACGGCGCCGCCGGCTGACGAGCTGACTGACAGAACACGCCGTCGGCCCGCCGGCCGAGGCGGCGTGTCCTGTCAGATAGATCGTCGGGAGACGTAGTGGACGGCGGTCTCGCCGTAGGCGCGCGTGCGGTCGAGGACGAGGCCCTCGGGGAGGGTCGGCTCGCCGTCGCGAGTGCTGCGCTCGACGCAGACGAGGGCGTGCTCGGTCAGCAGCGGGACCAGTGCGGTGAGTACGGCGAGCAGCTCGGCGTCCGGGAGGTTGTACGGCGGGTCCACGAAGACCAGGTCGAAGCGCGCGGCGGACGATCCGGCTGCGGCCAGGTACGGCTGCACGGCGGTTGCCCGCACGTCCACTTCGGGCCGCGCGTCCTTCGGCGCCGCGCGCACGACGGCTTCGGCGTTCCGCCGGCAGATCGCCGCCGCCGCGGCCGACTTCTCCACGAGCAGCACGCGCGCGGCTCCCCGGCTGGCGGCCTCCAGGCCGAGCGCGCCCGAGCCGGCGAACAGGTCGAGCACATGCGCCCCGCGGACGGCGTCGCGCGCGTCCAGCCCGGAGAACACGGCTTCCCGGACCCGGTCGCTGGTGGGGCGCGTGCCGCTCTTGGGCACCTGGAGCGTCAGCGAGCCGGCGAAGCCGGAGACGATTCGGGTCATAGCCCTCCGAGCCTAGCGGTGCCGCCGCGCCGCCCGCACAATAGGAGCATGGACGAACGCCTCCCGCAGGCGGAACTCGACGCCCTGTGGCGGTATGACGACCCGATCGCCTCCGCCGAACGCTTCGCGATCGCTGCCGCCGAGCCCGACCGCGCCGAATTGGTGCGAGCCGAGCTGGAGACCCAGCGCGCCCGCGCGCTGGGCCTGCAGGGCCGGTTCGCCGAGGCGGACGGCTTGCTCGACTCCCTGGAGCCCGCGCTCGACACGCTCGCCGTGCGCATCCTGCTGGAGCGCGGCAGGCTCCGGAACACCGAGGGGCTGCGGTCGGAGGCCGTCCCGCTCTTCGAGAGCGCGCTGCTGGCCGCGCGGCGCGACGACGACACGTTCCTCGCGGTCGACGCCGCCCACATGCTCGCGATCGCAGACCCCTCCCGATCCGAGCAGTGGACGGAGGAGGGCCTCGCGGAGCTCGCGAACACCACGGACCCGCGCACGCTGCGCTGGGGCGTCGCCCTGCACAACAACCGGGGCTGGGCGCTCTTCGAGGCCGGTCTCCCGCACGAGGCGCTCGGCTCGTTCGAAGCTGCGCTGGAGGCGGCGGAGCGTTACGGCACGCTCGATCAGCAGTTCGCTGCCCGCTGGTCGCTCGCCCGCTGCCTGCGCGAGGTCGGCCGGTGGCAGGAGGCGCTCGACATCCAGGCCAGGCTCGCGGCCGAGCGTCCGGGGGAGAGCGACGTGACGGACGAGCTCGCGGCGCTCGCGGAGGTCGAGGCGCATGTGCGCGACACGGCTGTCCATGATGCGGTTGTCCCCGAAGCGCCTGTCCCCGACGAGCCTGTCCGCGACGCGGCGACGGAGGCGGCCCCTACGATCGAACCATGACCTCCAGCACCGCCCCGGCCTCCGGAGGCTCCGTCGCGCTCGAGACCCGGCTGACGGGTGTGCTGGGCGGCCGCACGGCCTCCGCGTTCGAGAAGGCGTTCGGGATGCGCACCGTCGCCGACCTGCTCGCGCACTATCCGCGCCGGTACGCCTCGCGCGGCGAGCTGACCGCCCTGGCGAACCTCCCGCTCGACGAGCACGTCACGATCGTGGCCGAGGTGCTGCGGGTGCAGGAGCGTCCGATGCGCGCGCGGCGCGGGTCCATCCTGGAGGTCAAGATCTCCGACGGCGAGGGCATCCTGACCCTCACGTTCTTCAACCAGGCCTGGCGCTCGAAGGAGCTCGCGCCGGGCGTGCGCGGCATCTTCGCCGGCAAGGTGTCCGCGTACCGCGGGGCCCTCCAGCTCGCGCACCCCGATTACGAGCTGTTCGCCGACGACGCCGAGAACGCCGTCGCCCCGGGCAGCGCCGCCGCGAAGGAGTGGGCGCAGACCCCGATCCCGATCTACCCGGCGACCGGCACCGTGGCGAGCTGGCAGGTGCAGAAGGCGGTCGTCCTCGCGCTCGATGCGCTCGGGCCGTGCCCCGACCCGGTGCCGAAGGCCATCGCGACCGAGCGCGGGCTGCTGCCGTTCCGCGAAGCGCTGGAGGGCATCCACCGGCCGCAGAAGAACGCCGAGTGGCAGCGCGCCCGCGACGCGCTGCGCTTCCAGGAGGCGTTCGTGCTGCAGGCCGCGCTCCTCCAGCAGCGCGCGGAGAACCGCTCGGTCGCGGCCACCCCGCGGCAGGCGGCGCCCGGCGGTCTGCTGGAGCGCTTCGACGCCGTCCTGCCGTTCACCCTGACGGACGATCAGGCGGTCGTCGGCCGCGAGATCGCCCAGGACCTCGGTGCGGCAGAGCCGATGCACCGGCTCGTGCAGGGCGAGGTCGGCTCCGGCAAGACCCTGGTCGCGCTGCGGGCGATGCTGGCGGTGGCGGACAGCGGCGGCCAGTCCGCGCTGCTCGCGCCGACGGAGGTCCTGGCCTCCCAGCACCTGCGCTCCATCGCCGACATGCTCGGCCCCGACCTGTCCGCCCAGGTGATGCCGACGCTCCTCACCGGCCAGCTCTCCACCGCCGAGCGCAAGCGGGCGCTGCTGCGCACGGTCAGCGGGCAGTCCCGCATCGTCGTCGGCACGCACGCCCTCCTCGGCGACGCCGTCACGTTCTTCGACCTCGGTCTCGTCGTCGTGGACGAGCAGCACCGCTTCGGCGTCGAGCAGCGCGAGGCGCTGCGCGCGAAGGGCGGGACGCCTCCGCACGTCCTCGTGCTCACGGCGACGCCGATCCCGCGCACGGTCGCGATGACGGTTTTCGGCGACCTGGAGGTCTCCACGATCGCCCAGCTCCCCGCCGGCCGGCAGGGGATCGAGAGCTTCGTGGTCCCGCTCGCCGACCGGCCGGGCTGGGAGCGCCGCATCTGGGAGCGCGCGTCGGAGGAGATCGGGCACGGCCGCCAGGTGTTCGTCGTGTGTCCGGCGATCAGCGCCAAGGAGGCGGAGGACGACGGCGAGGACGCACCGGCGCCCGACGCGGACGACGCCGCAGGACCGCCGCGGCCCACCGCGAACGTCGAGTCGGTCGCCGCCCAGGTGCGCGCCGATCCGCTGTTCGCCGAGACGCGCGTCGGCGTGCTGCACGGGAGGCTGTCCTCCGACGAGAAGGACACGGTCATGCGCGCTTTCGCCGCAGGTGAGCTCGACCTCCTCATCGCCACCACCGTGATCGAGGTCGGCGTCAACGTGCCGAACGCCTCCGCCATGATCGTGCTGGACGCCGACCGGTTCGGCGTCTCGCAGCTCCACCAGCTCCGCGGCCGGGTCGGCCGCGGCGACAATCCGGGACTCTGCCTGCTCGTCACTTACGCCGAGGAGGGGTCCCTCGCCCGCGAGCGCGTCGACGCGGTCGCCGCGACGCTCGACGGCTTCGAGCTGGCCAATGTCGACCTCGAGCTGCGCCGCGAGGGCGACGTGCTCGGGAGCCGTCAGTCGGGCGGCCGGTCCTCTCTCAAGCTGCTGCGCGTGGTCTCCGACGGCGAGCTCATCTCGGAGGCGCGCGTCGCCGCCGCCGAGACGCTGGACGACGGCGGCCTCGCCGCGCATCCCGCCCTCGCCGCGGCGCTCGCCCGGCGGCTCGACGAGTCGGAGCGGGCCTTCCTCGGCAAGTCCTGACGGGGCCGCCGGGCCACGCGACACTCTGCCCTGGGAAGATAACGGATTCACAACGAATAGCCGGGTATCGCGTAATAGTCTGGTGCCCTATGAACAGGATCGCCGTAGTCCCTGGATCGTTCGACCCGGTCACTCTCGGGCATCTCGATGTCATCGAGCGGGCCGCTCGGCTGTGGGACGAGGTCCACGTGCTGGTGGTGCACAACCCGGACAAGTCGGCCCTTCTGCCCATCGCGCAGCGCGTGGCGCTGATCGAGCGCTCGATCGAGGACGCCGGCATCCTGGGCCGCATCGTCGTGGCGTCCTGGTCGGTCGGCCTCCTGGTCGACTACTGCACCGATGTCGGGGCGGATGTGCTCGTCAAGGGCATCCGCTCCCAGGTCGACGTCGCCTACGAGACCCCGATGGCGATCGTGAACCGCCACCTCGCCGACGTCGAGACGGTGTTCCTGCTTCCCGATCCGGCGAACGCGCACGTGTCGAGCTCCCTCGTGCGCCAGGTCGCCAACCTCGGCGGGGACGTGAGCCCCTACGTGCCTCCCGCCGTATCAGAGCTGCTGTCAACCACATGACCCGGGTGGAGAGATGAACAGTTACGCGACGCGTCAGCCGACGGAATCCTCGGTCGCCCCGGAGGAGGTCGGCCTCCCCGCTCCCAGCATGGACCTGGACGAGTTGAGACGCGCCGCGGAGCAGATCACCGCCAATGTGGAGTCCGTCATCGACGGCAAGCACGACGCGGTGCAGACGGCGCTGGTCGTCCTGCTCGCCGAGGGCCACCTCCTGATCGAGGACGTGCCGGGCGTCGGCAAGACCATGCTGGCGAAGTCCCTGGCGAAGTCGGTGGACTGCTCGGTCAGCCGCATCCAGTTCACGCCCGACCTGCTTCCGAGCGACGTCACGGGCGTCTCGGTCTACAACCAGGCCGAGCGGCGCTTCGAGTTCAAGCCGGGCGCGGTGTTCGCGAACATCGTGATCGGCGACGAGATCAACCGGGCCAGCCCCAAGACGCAGTCCGCCCTCCTGGAGTGCATGGAGGAGCGGCAGGTCACGGTCGACGGCTCGACCTATCCGCTGGCCGCCCCGTTCATCGTCGTGGCGACCCAGAACCCGATCGAGATGGAGGGTACGTACGCCCTCCCGGAGGCGCAGCGCGACCGGTTCATGGCGCGCATCGCGATGGGCTACCCGGACGACGACTCCGAGCTCGCCATGCTGACCACGCGCGACACCTCCAGCCCACTCTCCCGGATCGGGCCGGTGGTCACCTCGGAGGAGCTGCGCTCGATGATGACGACGGCACGCGCGGTGTTCGCGTCGACGCCGGTCAAGCAGTACGCGGTCGACCTGGTGCGCGCGACGCGCGAGGACCGCGACCTCCGGCTCGGAGGCAGCCCGCGCGCGACGCTGCAGCTCGTCCGCGCGGCCAAGGCGATGGCGGCGCTCGACGGCCGTGACTTCGTGCTGCCGGACGACATCGACGCGCTGGCGGTCCCGGTACTCGGCCACCGGCTGCTGCCGACCAGCCGCGCGCTCGGCCACCACCACGAGAGCGCGCCGGTCATCGCGGACATCGTCCGCCGGATCGTCGCCGCGACGCCCGTGCCGGTCGGCTCCGGCGCGATCGGTGGCGCGAGCGCGCAGGAGCGGAACGGCACGGGGAACACCGCGAGGAGCAGCGCGCGCGCCGGCGCGACGACCGCCACCGGCCGGTCCGCCTCCGGAGCTGCGCGCACAGGCGGGGAGTAGGCCATGGCCGGGCGCGGGGGGCCGTCGCCCCTGAAGAAACCGCGCCCCACCGCGCGCGGCTGGACCTTCGGCGCCGTCGGGGTCGTGGCACTCGCCGCGTCCGCGTTCTTCGGCCGTACCGACGTGCTCTTCATCGGCGTCTTCCTGACCGTGCTGCCGCTGGCGGCGATGATCTCGGTCACCCTGGACCGGCCGCGGCTGACCGTGGCCCGCAGCTTCCATCCCGACGTCGTCGCCGTGGGGGAGCAGGCGACCATCGTCACGACCGCGCGCAACCAGTCCGCCCGGCCGAGCCCGCCCGCGCGCTGGCGTGAGTACGCTCCTGCCGGGATCGAGGTGCAGGGCTCCGCGCCGTTCCCACGACTGGGCGCCCACCAGGTGAACGTCGCGCACGGCCGCGACTCGGTCGTGCTGCGGCAGGACGTCGTCGCCTTCAAGCGCGGGTCGCACCCTGTCGGTCCGCTCATCGTGAGCCGGACCGACCCGTTCGGCGTGGCCTACGCGGAGTACGCGGTCGGGCAGCCGCGGCAGCTGCTGGTGACGCCGCGCGTGGTGCCGCTGTCGAGCGGCGAGCTGGACGTCGCGCACAGCGAGGGCGCCGAGCACGAGCTGCAGCGGCACAGCATCCCGAGCGCCGACGAGCTGATCGCGCGCGAGTACCGGCCGGGCGACCCGCTGCGCCGTGTGCACTGGCGGGCGACGGCCAGGCACGACAAGCTCATGGTCCGCCAGGAGGAGCAGCGCAGCAACCCGGAGGCCTGGATCGTGATGGACACCCGGCCCGCTCCGGCGCCGGCCGGCGCTATCCGGCCTCCCGGCGCCCCGAGCGCGTACGAGCCGGACGACGCGCTCTTCGAGACACTGATGGAGCTGGTCGCGTCGGTGGGCGTCCACCTCCTCGACGAGGGCTTCGTCCTCAGCGTGGTGGAGACGGCCCCTCGGCAGCTCTCCGGCCGCAGCGGGGCGGGCAGGACCGGCACCCTCGGGTCGGTGACGCCCACCTACGATCGCGGGACGGCCGACCGGCTGCTGCTGGCGGACCTGGCCGCGGTCGACGCCACGGCGGTCACGCGCGACGACGCGGTCGCCGAGCTGGCCTCCGGGCTGCGGCGCGCCGGACGGGCCGTCCCGATCTTCGCGGTGCTGCTCGACGGCACGCCGGAGCTCGGCTCGCTCGCCGCGCTGCGCGGGATGGGCGACCCCGCCGTCGCGTTCGTCGGCGCGGGGGCAGCGCCGGAGGTGGAGGACGTGCTCGGCGACGCCGGCTGGCTCTGCGTGCCGTTCGCCGCGGGCGACGACCCGGCCGAGTGCTGGCAGCGCGCCCTCGACCGCCAGCGGGCGGTGGTGGGTCATGGTTAGCGAGGCCCTCCCGCTCGGGTTCACCCGCGTCCGGCGCAGGCGGCAGGCCTACTGGCGGATCACCGGCGCGCTCGTGCTGCAGATGCTGGCGCTCAGCTTCGCGCTGGGCGGACTGATCCAGGGGCCCACCTGGTGGTTCGCGCTCATGCTGACCAGCTCGTTCCTGCTGGTGTGCGGAGCGGGCCTGCGTGCGGTCGGCGTGCCCCGCGGGCTCGTCCCCGTGCTCCAGCTCGTGCTCGCGGCGATGATCATGACGGTGACGTTCGGCAACGGGACCGGGCTGCTCGGCCTCATCCCGACGCCGGCGACGGTGCAGCGCTGGGGCGGGTACCTGCAGCAGGCGATCCTGTCGATCTACCAGCAGGGGACGCCCGCCGAGAGCCTGCCCGAGTTCATCTTCCTGGTGGTCGCCGGCGCCTGCCTCATCGCGATCGTCCTCGACCTCCTGGCTGTCGCGATCCGTGCACCGGCCTACACCGCGATCGGCGTCGTCGCCGTGCTGGTGGTGCCTGGGACGCTGCTCGGCGACGGGCTGGACCCGATCGCGCTGGCGGCGTCGGCCGCAGCGTTCCTCTGGCTGCTGCGCTGCGACGTGCGCACCAGGAGGCCCGGCGCAGGCAGGCCGGGAGCCGCGCTCTCCGTCGGCGCAGCGTCCGTGGTCGTCGCGATGCTGCTGTCCGGGACGGCGCCGGGGTTCGACAAGGGCGGCGCGACCTCCTTCACGGCAGGCGGCATCTCGATCGGCGGCACCGTGACCCCGCTGATCGATCTCGGCAAGGACCTCCGCCGGCCCGCCGCCGTTCGCGCGCTGACCTACACGACGACGGCCTCCGCCGGCCAATACCTCAAGCTCGCCTCGCTCGACCAGTTCACCGGTTCGGTCTGGAAGCACCGCGAGCGCGACACCAAGCGCCTGTCCGACGGCGTCGCGGTCGGTCCGGTCCCCGGGCTGTCCGCCGCCGTGAAGCGGGCCAAGATCACCACGTCGGTGCAGATCGACGACATGACCAGCCGCTGGCTGCCGGTGCCGGCGCCCGTGCAGTCGGTGAAGGGCCTGAACGGCACCTGGTCGTGGGACCCGGACGACCTCACGCTCGGCGGCATCAACGTGACCACGCAGGGCCAGAAGTACACGGCGACGAGCCTGGTGCTCGAGCCGACCGCCGACCAGCTCAAGGCGGCGGGCGGCTTCGTGCCGGCCGACCTCCAGCGCGACCTCTTCCTGCCCTCCAACATGCCGGCGATCGTCGGGCAGACGGCCCTGGCCGCAACCGCAGGGGCGGTGTCGGAGTACGACAAGGCGGTGGCGCTGCAGGACTACTTCCGTGACAACGGCTTCGTGTACTCCACGCAGACGCCGCTGAAGCAGGGCTACGACGGCGACGGCGCCCGGGTGATCGCGAAGTTCCTGGAGGTCAAGAGCGGCTACTGCGTCCACTTCGCTTCGGCGATGGCGCTGATGGCGCGCAGCCTCGGCATCCCGGCCCGGGTAGCGGAGGGGTACCTGCCCGGCACCTCCAGCGGCGGCACGGCGAACAGCCCTGGCACCTACACGGTCACCAGCGACGACCTGCACGCGTGGCCGGAGCTCTACTTCGCGGGTGTCGGCTGGGTGTCGTTCGAGCCGACGGTCGGCCGCGGCACCATCCCGAGCTACACCCGGCCGAACGCCACGCCGGATCAGATCACGCCGACGACGGCTCCCGGCTCGTCCGCCGCGGCGAAGCGCCTCGTCCCCACCGACCAGCCGAACGTCGCGGGAGCGGGCGGCACCACACCGCCGTCGCCGCTGCAGCCGCTGCTCTCCGGTCTGGGCGTCGCACTGCTGGTGCTCGCGGTCGCGCTGACGCCCGCTGTCATGCGCCGGATGCGCAGACGCGCCAGGCTGAGACGGCTCTCGGAGTCGTGGGGCGGCGCGTCGGTCGTATGGGACGAGCTGCGCGACACGGCACGCGACCTGGGCTGGTCGGCGCCGGACACCGAGACGCCGCGCGTGTTCGCCCACCGCATCGCGGCCGCCGTCGAGGGGACGCCGGGGGAGGAGGCCGTGCTGCGCCTGCTGGACGTGCGTGAGCGCGACGCCTTCGGGCCGCCGACACGCGCGGTCGCCGTCGGCCTCGCGGACGACCTCCGCCGGGTGATCGACGCCCTTGAGGCCCAGGCGGGCCGCGGGCTGCGGCTCAAAGCGGCGCTGATTCCTGTGTCGTTGCTGCCAGCAGGCTGGCGCTCGCCTGCGAGCGTCGGAGGCCCCGCGTAAACTGGTCGACCGTGACCACCTACTACAAGAGCCCGTACGCCGTCAACGTGTACGACATCATGCGGCGCCCTGGCGAGATGCGGGAGCAGCACCTCAGCCTGCCCGTGGGCGACAAGCTGGGCGAGGGACTGCTGTCCGTGCCGGAGGGTTCGACCATCGATCTCGACCTCCGGCTGGAGTCGATGCACGAGGGAATCCTCGTCACCGGGGAGGCCGAGACCACCGCAAGCGGCGTCTGCGGGCGCTGCCTGATCGACATCGACCAGCCTGTCGAAGTCGATTTCCAGGAACTTTTCGCGTATCCTTCTACGGAAGCTTTCGATTATGAGGTTCACGACGACCACGTGGATCTTGAACCTCTGATCAGGGATGCGGTAGTGCTGTCACTGCCGTTTCAGCCGGTGTGCCGGCCGGACTGCCCGGGTCTCGATCCAGAGACCGGGGAGAGGCTGGCGGATGTACCGGACCGCAAGCCGAACGAGACCGTCGATCCTCGCTGGTCCGCGCTCGCGGCGTTCCAGGCTTCCGACACCGAGTCCACCAGCAACAACGCCCCGGCCGCCGGGGCTGGAGAAGAGAGATAGTCATGGCCGTTCCGAAGCGGAAGCAGTCTCGCGCCAACACCCACGCACGTCGTTCGCAGTGGAAGGCCGAGGTCCCCACGCTCGTCAAGTCGATCGAGAACGGCAAGGTCGTCTACAGCCTCCCGCACCGTGCGAAGGTCGTCGAGGACTCCGCGGGCACCGCGCTGTTCATGGAGTACAAGGGCCGCAAGGTCGCCGACGTCTGATTCGCCGGTAAGGCTGAACAGCACGCGAGGCAACGAAGTAGGGGGCAGACAGCACGTGGTCGGCGAGAACACTGACCGTGCTGCCCTCATCGAGAAGCTCGGGGTCGACATCGACCCCGAGCTTCTCGTGCTTGCGCTGACCCACCGCTCGTTCGCGTACGAGAACGGCGGCATCCCCAACAACGAGCGCCTGGAGTTCCTCGGCGACTCGATCCTCGGGCAGGCCGTCACCGTCAAGCTGTTCCGGGAGAACCCGCACCTCGATGAGGGCGAGCTGGCGAAGCGCCGGGCCAGCCTGGTCAGTTCCGTGGCGCTCGCGGAGGTCGCGCGCAGCATCGGCCTCGGCCAGTACCTGCGCCTCGGCCGCGGCGAGAACCAGAGCGGCGGCCGCGAGAAGGCGTCCATCCTCGCCGACACCGTGGAGGCGCTGATCGGCGCCGCCTACCTCGACGCCGGCGGCGAGGAGGCGACCGCGCTCGTACTGCGCCTGGTCGACCCGCTGCTGGCCGACCCCGACCGGTTCGGGGCGGCGATGGACCCCAAGACGAGCCTTCAGGAGGCGGCCGCCCACCGCGGCGCCGGCCTCCCCGTCTACACCGTGACGAACACCGGCCCGGACCACTCCAAGACCTTCCACGCCACCGTCTCGGTCGGCGACCTCGTCACCGCGACGGGGGAGGGGACGAGCAAGAAGCAGGCCGAGATGGCCGCCGCGCTCAGCGCCTGGACCGAGCTGACCCGCCGCCGTGCCCGAGCTCCCCGAGGTTGAGGTCGTCCGCGCCGGGCTGTCGCCGGCGGTCACGGGTGCGACCATCCTCGGAGTCGAGGTCTTCGAGCCGCGCTCGCTGAAACGCCACGACCCGGTCGCCGGCGCCTTCGAGACGCTGCTGACCGGTCGCGTGATGGAGGAGCCGGCCCGCCGCGGCAAGTTCCTCTGGATCCCGCTGCAGGGCGCCCCGCGCCGCGCGATCGTCGCGCACCTCGGGATGAGCGGCCAGATCCTGCTGCGCGAGCCCGGCTGGGACGAGGCCGGCCTGCTCCGCATCCGCCTGCACATCGAGACCGCCGCGACGCTGCCGGGTGATCATCGCGAGCTGTGGGTGAACTTCGTCGACCAGCGCATCTTCGGCTCGATGGCGGTGGACTCGCTGGTCCCGACCGCGGACGGCGCCGCCGCCGGCCTGGGAACGGCCGAGCCGCTCATCCCGACCCAGGTCTCCCACATCGCCCGCGATCCGCTCGACCCGGCCTTCGGCGACGCGGGGTTCTTCGCCGCACTCGCCCGCAAGAGCAGTGGGATCAAACGCGTCCTCCTCGACCAGACGGTGATCAGCGGCATCGGCAACATCTACGCCGACGAGGCACTCTGGGCCGCCCGCATCCACTACGAGCAGCCGGCGTCGTCGCTGAGCCGTGCGAAGGCGCGAACGCTGCTGGCCGAGGTGCGCCACGTGCTGGACAAGGCGCTGGCGGAGGGCGGGACGAGCTTCGACGCCCAGTATGTGAACGTGAACGGGAACTCGGGGTACTTCGCGCACAGCCTGAACGCGTACGGGCAGGAGGGCAAGCCGTGCCCGCGGTGCGGAACGCCGATCGTGCGGGAGCGGTTCATGAACCGGTCGTCGCATTTGTGCCCGCACTGTCAACGGCTGCGGTGAATACACCCTCCACGATTCGTGCCGAATGTCGTGAATGGCGCCGCGAAAGCGGCGATTCGTGCCGAATGTGCGCGGCTAGTTCACCGTCTTCTGCCAGTGGCCGGTGAGGGCATGCAGCTGGAACCCGAACGCCCGGTTGATCGCCAGCATCGGCGCGTTCTCGTCGGCGTTCCACGTCAGCAGCCGGTGGATGTGCGGCGCGTGGTGGGCGAGCTCGTGGATGTTCTGGAGCTTCACCAGCGTGCCGAGGCGGTTGCCGCGGTGGGGGATGGCGACCAGCGTGTCGTACTGCTCGGCCTTGTCGCCGTCGGCCGGGACCGCGATCTCGGTGTACGCGGCCAGCTCGCCCGTGTCGATGTGCTCGGCCGCCGTGACCAGGAGCGGCTCGCCGCGTTCGGCCAGCTCGCGCTCCTGGGCGCGCACGCGGGCGCCCGTCCACTCCTCGCGGTCGACCGCGATACCGCTCTGCGGGATGTCCGTCGACATGCGCGCCTTCAGCGCCGCGAACGGCTCCAGGAGGTCGTCGGGCGCGTGTCCCAGCCAGGACACCGCGCGGTAGCCGGTGGCGGAGGCCGCCGTGCTCGCGAGGCCGGCCTCCCTGGCCCGCGGCAACGGGAGCACGAGTTCGCTGGAGCGCTCCACCTGCCCCAATCGGTAGCCGTGCCGGAGGGCGAAGCGCACGTCGCGTGACTCCGCGGGCAGCCCAGCGGTACCGGAGCGGGCGCGGATGACCGACACGCTGTCGCCGAGGGTGCTCGCCGGGTGCTCGGTGTACGTGCTGATGACGCGCCGGCCGCCTTCCGCCGCCAGCTCCTCGCCGGCCGCGAGCAGCGCAGAGCCGATGCCGCGGCCGCGCGCAGCCGGCGCCACGTCGACCAGGAGGCTCATCGTCTCGGCCTCCTCGTCGAGCGGGAAGTCGGCCTGGACGCGCCCGACCACCACGCCGTCCTCGATCGCGACGAGCAGGATCTTCTCCTGGTACTCCTGCGCGCGGAACGCCGCGAGGGCCTCTTCGGCCGTCTCCACGAAGTCGTCCGCCCTCCAGAGAGCGACGCTGATCCCGTTCAGGACGCCGACGAGCTCCTCGAACAGCAGCGACTCCGGAGTGCCGAGTGCCGGGGGAGGAGAGAGCCGCTCGATGCGCACCGCTGCCTCCTGGTGTCGTCGATTCGGATATGCGGCCAACCGCCCACACTAACCCGGCTGCGGATCGCTGTGAAGAGCGCCGAACGGTTTGGTTTCGATCGTGTAAATCTGGGCCCGAATGGCGGGTGCAAATGCTTGCATCGCATGTAGTCTCAGCACACATATTCGTGGTGCGACGAGGCAATCACGCCGCGTTCGACACGGATTCACGTCGAGAGGCAGAAGATGCTAGGAAAGAAAGTCACGATCGGTGCGGCTGTTGCAGCGTCAGTCGCACTGTTCCTCGTTGGGTGTGCCAACCAGCCGTCAACCGGTGGCTCAACCAACACCAACTCGAAGGTGAACATCCCGGCTATCACCTCGGTTTCCACCCCGAAGGACGCGGTTCTCCCCGCGGGTGACGGCAAGGCCACCTGCCCGTCAGGGCTCACCATCGCGTACGTCGGAGCCGAGACCGGCCCGAACGCCCAGCTCGGTATCAACATCTTCAACGGCATCCAGCTGGCCATCAACCAGCACAACACGGCCAACAAGGGATGCCAGGTCGGCTTCAAGAAGTTCGACACCGAGGGCGACCCGAACAAGGCGACCGGCCCGGTCACCCAGGCGGTCAACGAGGCCGACATCATCGGCGTCGTCGGCCTCCCGTTCTCGGGTGAGTCCAAGGCCACCGGCAACATCTTCGAGCAGCAGGGCCTGGTGCACATCACCCCGTCCGCGACCAACCCGGCGCTGACCCAGAACGGCTGGAAGACCTTCTTCCGCGGCCTCGGCAACGACGCCGTGCAGGGCCCGGCGGCGGCGAAGTTCATGACCGACAAGCTGCAGGCCAAGAAGGTCTACCTGGTCCAGGACGACTCCGACTACGGAATCGGCCTCGGCACGACGACCTCCAAGGCACTCGGCAGCGCGCTGATCGGCACCGACAAGGTGACGACCGGCCAGAAGGACTTCTCCGCGGTGATCTCCAAGATCCTCAACGCGAAGCCCGACGCCGTGTACTACTCGGGCTACTACGCCGAGGGCGCCCCGTTCGACCAGCAGCTGGTCAACAAGGGCTACACCGGCACGTTCGTCGGCCCCGACGGTGTGAAGGACGACCAGTTCATCAAGCTGGCCGGCGACGCGTCCAGCAACGCGTACTTCACCTGCCCCTGCATCCCGGGCGAGCTGATCCCGTCGTTCGAGTCGGCCTACAAGTCGCTCGCGAGCGCCGAGCCCGGCACCTACTCGATCGAGGGCTATGACGCCACCACCGTCCTGCTCTCCGGCATCGACAAGGGCAACACGGCCCGCGCGAAGCTGCTCGACTACGTGAAGAACTACGACGCCGACGGCCTGAGCAAGCACTACAAGTGGGACTCCACCGGTGAGCTCCAGGCGCCGACCGTCTACGGGTACAAGGTCGAGGGCGGCAAGATCGTCCCGATCGGAACCATCGGATAACGCGACACGCGAAGGTGCCGCGGGCCACCGTGGCCCGCGGCACCTTTGTTTCGACTTACGCTCGTAAGAACTGAGCCGGACCAACGACGATCCGGCACTGACACCTGGAAGCTCGAATGCTCGAAACCCTCCTCCTCGTCCATCCCGTCCTCGACAACTCCTGGATCAACTTCGACGTCGGCGCCCTCGTCCAGAACTTCTGGAGCGCCACCTTCGACGGCCTCACCTTCGGCGCCATCTACGGCCTGATCGCCGTCGGCTACACGCTGGTCTACGGCGTGCTCAACCTGATCAACTTCGCCCACTCCGAGGTGTTCATCGTCGGCGCGTACGGCGTCGTGATCACCCTGACCTCGCTCGGCTTCGGCCCGAGCGCCCCCAACCTGAGCCCGGTCGCGATCATCGGCGACCTCCTGCTCGCCCTCCTCGTCGGTATGGCGGCGTCCGCGTTCACCGCGTGGGTGCTCGAACGCGTCGCCTACAGACCGCTGCGAAAACGGAACGCGCCACGCCTCGTGTTCCTCATCACGGCGATCGGCGCCTCGTTCACGATCCAGTACCTGATCTTCCTGATCCGGGGCGCGAACGCGGAGCCGGCGGTGACGATGTTCATCCCGACGCCGATCTTCGACGTCTTCGGGACGATTGTGAACAGCCAGCAGATCATCATCGTCGTCGCCTCGGTGATCCTGATGATCGCCACCGACTGGTTCATCCGGCGCACCCGCACCGGCCGCGGCATCCGCGCCGTCGCGCAGGACGCCGACACCGCCACGCTGATGGGCGTCAACAAGGAGCGGATCATCCAGATCACGTTCATCACCGGCGGTGTCCTCGCCGGCGCCGCCGCGCTGTTCTACGTGATGCTGGTGCCCTCCGGCGTGATCTACAACGGCGGCTTCGTGCTCGGCGTCAAGGCGTTCGCGGCGGCCGTCCTCGGCGGCATCGGCAACGTGCGCGGCGCGCTGCTCGGCGGCCTGCTGCTCGGCGTGATCGGCAACTACGGCCAGATCCTGCTGGGCGACTCGCAGTGGACCGACGTCGTCGCGTTCGTCGTGCTGGTGCTGGTGCTGCTGATCAAGCCGACCGGCATCCTCGGCACCTCGCTCGGAAGGAGCCGCGCATGAGCACGACGGAAGGTCCCAAGGTCCTGCCCGACGGCCGTTCGGAGCAGGCGGACGACGCCCTCGAAGCGGGACGCGCCGGCCGGAAGAAGGGTCCGCTGCAGCCGCTGCGCGACTACTGGAACGGCCTCCCGCGGGCCGTGCAGTGGGCGTGGCTGCTCATCGTGGTGGCCCTGGCGTACGCGCTGCCGTACCTGAACTTCTTCCCGCTCACCACCGAGCCGGGCAACGACTGGCCGCTCGCGTGCTTCGCGATGGCCACCTACGGCCTGATCGCGGTCGGCCTGAACGTGGTGGTCGGCTACGCCGGCCTCCTCGACCTCGGCTACGTCGCGTTCTTCGCCGTCGGGTCGTACACCGCGGCCATGCTCACCAGCCCCGACTCGCCGTTCATCAAGATCCCGTACCTGTGGACCGTGCCGGTCGCGATGGCGGTCACGATGACGTTCGGCGTCATCCTCGGCGTGCCGACGCTCCGCCTCCGCGGCGACTACCTGGCGATCGTCACGCTCGGCTTCGGTGAGATCGTGCGCATCCTCGCCACGATCATCCCGGCGATGAAGGGCCAGGTCGGCTTCCAGAACGTCGGCCACCCGCCGGGGGAGACCGCCAAGGGAATCCCGATCTTCTCCAACTCGAACGGCGTGCCCTGGTACTGGCTCACGGTGACGATCATCATCGTGATCCTGCTGCTGGTCGGCAACCTGGAGCGCAGCCGCGTGGGCCGCGCGTGGATCGCCATCCGCGAGGACGAGGACGCCGCCGAGATCATGGGCGTGCCTACCTTCAAATACAAGGTGTGGGCGTTCGCGATCGGCGCCGGCGTCGGCGGCCTCTCCGGCGCGCTGTTCGCCGGGCAGGTCGGCTTCGTCAACAACCAGAAGTTCGACGTCCAGACGTCGATCCTGTTCCTCGCGGCCGTCGTGCTCGGCGGCGCGGGCAACAAGGTCGGCGCGATGATCGGTGGCGCGATCGTGGCGTACATCCCGCTGCGGTTCACTGCGATCGCCGACTACAAGTACCTGATCTTCGGCATCGCGCTCGTGCTGATCATGATCTTCCGCTCGCAGGGCCTGTTCCCGGCGCGGCAGAAGCTCCTGGCGTACGGGCGGCTCGCGTACCGAAGAGTGGCGCAGAGCGCGAAGGGAGGCGCGCGATGAGCGACGAGAACACGACGGCGGTCCCGGAGGAGGAGCCGGCCCTCGGCGCCAACGAGGACGAGCTGGAGGCGGCGGGCATCGACCTCGACGTCGCGGAGGCAGCGGCCCCCGACCGCGAGATCGCGGTCGAGGTCGGCGAGAACATCGTGGAGGTGCGCAACCTCACGGTGAAGTTCGGCGGCCTCCTCGCCCTCGACGACGTCTCGTTCGACATCCGCCGCGGCGAGATCCTCGGCCTGATCGGGCCGAACGGCGCGGGCAAGACCACGTGCTTCAACGCGATGACCGGCGTCTACAAGCCGACCAGCGGCGACGTGCTGCTGGAGGGCCAGTCGATCAAGGGCCAGAAGCAGCACAGGATCACCCGGCTGGGTCTGGCGCGCACCTTCCAGAACATCCGCCTGTTCGGCGAGATGACGGCGCTGGAGAACGTGGTCGTCGGCCTCGACGCGCGGCACCGCACGTCGGTGCCCGGCGCGCTGCTGCGGCTGCCGCGGCACACGCGGGAGGAGAAGTCCTCGATCGAGCGCGGCATGGCCCTGCTCGAGTTCGTGGGCATCGCCGACCACGCCGCCGACCTCTCCCGGTCGCTGCCCTACGGGTCGCAGCGCCGCCTGGAGATCGCGCGTGCCCTCGCCACCGACCCCAAGGTGCTCTGCCTGGACGAGCCGGCCGCCGGCTTCAACCCGGCGGAGAAGGAGGACCTGATGGACCTCATCCGGACCATCCGGGCCGACGGGTACACGGTCCTCCTCATCGAACACGACATGAAGCTGGTCATGGGCGTGACGGATCGCATCGTGGTGCTGGAGTTCGGCCGCAAGCTGGCCGACGACGTGCCCCAGGAGATCCGGAACGACCCGCGCGTGATCGCCGCCTACCTCGGGGAGCCCGAAGATGACGTTGCTTGAACTGAAGAACATCAGCGTCTCGTACGGGCGCATCGAGGCGATCCACGACATGTCGTTCTCCGTGGAGGAGGGCGAGATCGTCAGCCTCATCGGCGCGAACGGCGCGGGCAAGTCGACCACGATGAAGACGATCTCGGGCATCCTGAACCCGTCGACGGGCTCCATCCTGTTCGACGGCCAGGACATCACCAAGATGAAGGCGCACATCCGCGTCGTCCGCGGCATCTCGCAGGCTCCGGAGGGCCGCGGGATCTTCCCGGGCATGACGGTGATGGAGAACCTCGACATGGGCGCGTTCGGCCGCAAGGACCGGTCCAACATGGGCCCGGACTTCGACCGGGTGTTCTCGCTGTTCCCGCGCCTGGCCGAGCGCAAGACGCAGGCCGGCGGCACGATGTCCGGCGGCGAGCAGCAGATGCTCGCCATCGGGCGCGCGCTGATGTCGAACCCGCGGCTGCTGCTGCTGGACGAGCCCTCGATGGGGCTGGCCCCGCAGTTCATCCGGCAGATCTTCTCGATCATCACGGAGATCAACAAGCAGGGAACCACTGTCCTGCTCGTGGAGCAGAACGCCAACCAGGCGCTGGCCCGCGCGAACCGCGCCTTCGTGCTGGAGACCGGCAGCATCACGCGCTCCGGCACCGGCCGCGAGCTGTTGGCCGACCCCGCCATCAAGGAGGCCTACCTCGGCGTCGGCTGACGCCGGGCAGCCCCCGAGTACGCGAAAGTCCGCCGTTTCCGCCCGGAACGGCGGACTTTTCGCGTACTCGACGGCTTGGGAAAGAAGGGTGGCGCGGGGGGTCGGGTAGATTCACAGCGTGTATCTGAAGAGTCTGACGCTCAAGGGCTTCAAGTCGTTCGCAACGGCGACGACTTTCGCCTTCGAGCCGGGCGTCACCTGCGTCGTCGGGCCGAACGGCTCCGGCAAGTCGAACGTGGTCGACGCCCTTGCCTGGGTGATGGGCGAGCAGGGCGCCAAGACGCTTCGCGGCGGCAAGATGGAGGACGTCATCTTCGCCGGGACCTCCACCCGCGGCCCGCTCGGCCGCGCCGAGGTGCAGCTCACGATCGACAACACCGACGGCGCCCTGCCGATCGAGTACACCGAGGTCACCATCTCTCGCACGCTATTCCGCAACGGCGGCAGCGAGTACGCCATCAACGGCCAGTCCTGCCGGCTGCTCGACGTGCAGGAGCTGCTCAGCGACTCCGGCCTCGGCCGCGAGATGCACGTCATCGTCGGCCAGGGCCAGCTCGACGCCGTGCTGCGCGCCACCCCGGAGGAGCGCCGCGGCTTCATCGAGGAGGCCGCCGGCATCCTCAAGCACCGTCGCCGCAAGGAGAAGACCCTCCGCAAGCTGGAGGCCATGCAGACCAACCTCACCCGGCTGAGCGACCTCGCCGGGGAGGTGCGGCGGCAGCTCAAGCCGCTCGGCCACCAGGCCGAGATCGCGCGCGAGGCGCAGTCCATCGCCGCCATCGTCCGCGACGCCCGCGCGCGCCTGCTGGCCGACGACGTGGTCGGGCTGCGTCGTTCGCTCGACGACCACACCCGCACGGAGGCCTCGCGTCACAGCGAGCAGATCGTCCTGCAGGAGCAGCTCGAGCAGAAGCAGCTCCGCCGCACCCGCCTGGAGCAGGCCCAGATCGGCGACGCCGTCGACGTCGCGCGCAGCACAGCCTTCGCGCTGGAGCAGGCTCAGGACCGCCTGCGCAGTCTCTACTCGCTCGCGACCCAGCGGGTCGCCCTCCTCGGCAGCCAGGCCGAGACCACAGCCGACGGACCGCGCGTCAGCCCGCAGATGGTGCAGGACGCCGCCGACGAGGTCGAGCGGCTGCGTGCCGCCGTCGTGGAGGCCGAAGCGGCCTGGCAGGCGGCGCAGTCCGCGACCCGTGCCGCGCGCGGCCGGCTGGACTCGGTGGACGACGAGATCGCGGCGCAGGGCGCGCTCGTCTCCAAGCACGACCTGGAGATCAGCAAGCTGAACGGCCAGGCCGAGGCCGCCGCCCAGCGCCTCGCGGCCGTGCGCGGAGAGGTCCTCCGCCAGCAGAACGCACTCGACGCCGCCACCGAGCGCCGCGAGAAGGCACAGGCCGAGTTCGCCGCGCGGGAGGCCGAGGCCGCCGCCACGGACCTCGGCGAGGGCGCCCTGGACGAGGCCTACGAACTCGCCCAGGCCGACGTCTTCGAGGCGGAGGGGCTCATCGAGACCCTGCGCGACGACCTCCACGCACTGGAGCGCGAGCGCGACGCCCTCGCGGCCCGCACCTCCGCGCTGTCGCTCGCCCTCGACCAGAAGGACGGGTCGGCAGCGCTCGTCGCCGCGCGCCTCCCCGGCGTCCGCGGCCTCGTCGCCGAGCACATCCGTGTCCATCCCGGCAACGAGGCGGCCATCGCCGCCGCCCTCGGCACGCTGGCCGACGCGGTGCTCGCCGAGAGCAGGGACACCGCCTTCGACGCGGTCGCCCATGCCGCCGCCGACGACCTCGGCCGGGTGGAGGTCATCGTCGCCGACGCCACGGCTCCAGCGGTCGACCTGACCGGCGTCGCCGGAGTCGTCCCCGCTCAGTCGGTCGTGGAGGCGCCGAGCGGCGTGCTCGGCCTGCTTGCGTTCACCGCCATCGCGGAGGACGTGGAGTCAGCGCGCGCCGCGGCCGACGCGTTCCGCGCGCGGAAGCTCGGCGGCCCCGTCACCCTGATCACCCGCACCGGAGAAGTGCTCACCGACTTCGTCCTGCGCGGCGGCTCCGGCGCCACGCAGAGCCGCATCGAGCTGATCGCGGACCGTGACGCCGCGGAGGACCGCCTCGGCGAGGTCACCTCCCTGATCGACCGCGCTCGGTTCGCGCTGGCCGAGCAGCGCGGTGTCCTCCAGGTCGCCAAGGAGCAATCCCAGACCGCGCTCACCGCTCTGCGCGAGTTCGACTCCCAGCTCGCCGCCCAGACCGAGGGGCTGAACCGGGTCAAGGTGCAGTTCGAGGCCTCCGTGGCGGAGTCCGACCGGCTGAGCCGCGCGCTGGAGCAGGCCGCCGAGCGCGTCGCCGAGGCAGAGTCCGCGGCGGAGACCGCGAAGTCGGAGCTGGAGGTCGCACGCTCGCGGCCGCGGCCGATCCTCGACGTCTCCGCACGAGACGCGCTCTCCGTCGAACTGGACGCCGCCCGCGAGACGGAGGTCGAGGCGCGCCTGGCAGTCGAGACCGCGAAGGAGCGCGTCCGTGCGGAGCAGGCCAGAGGAGAGGCACTCGCCCGGCAGCTAGACGCCGAGCGCGCCGCTGCGGAGGAGGCCGCGCGCCGTGCCGTCATCCGCCGCCGGCAGCTCGAGGCGGCGCAGGGGGTCGTGGACGTCCTGCCCGCGGTGCTCGCCTCCGCCGACCGCTCGGTGTCGCAGGCGCGGCTGGAGCTCGCCGCCGCCGAGGCGCAGCGTGCGAGCCAGAACGAGGAGCTCGCGACCGTGCGCCGCGAGGAGGCCGCCCTGCGCGAGCGCCTGCACGGCATCACCGAGTCGGTGCACGGCCTGGAGCTGCAGATCTACGAGAAGAAGCTGCACCTGTCGAGCCTCCTGGAGCGGGCGGGCAGCGAGCTCGGCCTGGTCGAGGACGTACTCGTGGCCGAGTACGGGCCGGACGTGCCGGTGCCGCCCGACACCCGAGACGAGGACGGCGCCCGCGACGAGGACGACACGCGCGAGGAGCAGGCCGACGGCGAGGATCCCGAAGAGCGCCCTGGCACCCCCTACGTCCGCGAGCAGCAGCAGAAGCGCCTCGCCTCCGCCGAGCGCAAGCTCGGCCAGCTCGGCCGGGTCAACCCGCTCGCGCTGGAGGAGTTCGCGGCCCTGGAGCAGCGGCACAAGTTCCTCACCGAGCAGCTCACCGACCTCACCAACACCCGCAAGGACCTCGTGACGATCATCGAGGAGATCGACGAGAAGATGCAGACCATCTTCGAGTCGGCCTTCGCGGACACCGAGGCCGCCTTCGAGCGGGTGTTCCCGATCCTGTTCCCCGGCGGCTCCGGCCACATCTCGCTGACCAACCCGGACGACCTCCTCACCACGGGCATCGAGGTGTCGGTCAAGCCGGCCGGAAAGAAGATCGAGCGGCTCTCGCTGCTGTCCGGCGGCGAGCGGTCGCTGGCCGCGGTGGCGCTGCTGATCGCGATCTTCAAGGCCCGCCCCAGCCCGTTCTACATCATGGACGAGGTGGAGGCCGCGCTCGACGACGCCAACCTGGGTCGCCTGCTGACGATCTTCGAGGACCTCCGCGAGAACAGCCAACTCATCGTGATCACGCACCAGAAGCGCACGATGGAGATCGCCGACGCCCTCTACGGCGTCTCGATGCGCCAGGACGGCGTCTCGGCGGTCGTCGGCCAGCGCGTCGTGCAGGAGAAGGCGTCGGCCTAGCCGTCAGCTCCCTCGAACACGATCGCCGCGAGCTTGCCGTCGATCCCGTCGAGGGCGTCCGCCGCGCGCCGCTCGCAGCGCATGGCGAGGCCGACGTGGCCCTGCTCGCGCAGCTCGTGGGCCAGCAGGAGGTCGTCGCGGTTGTCGCCGAGGGCGTCCTGTACGGCTTTCGCCGCTGCGGCGAGGCGGACGGCCGAGCGGCCGAGCTCGTCCGCGACGGCCTCTGCCGCGTACCGGACCTTCCGCGCGGCCTTGCGGGTGGCGTGCCGTTCCTCCAGGCTGTCGCCGCGCGGCAGGTGCACCTTCGCCACCGACTTCTCCAGCCCGCGCTCGGTGACGCGGGAGGGGTCCTTCCGTCCTTTCGCCGAGAGCGGCGGCTCCGCGGCGAACATCTGGAGGTCGGCCAGCAGCGCACGGACCTTCGGGCCGTGGAGGAAGCGGAGCAGCGCCGCCAGCGCCTCCCCGTGGGCGGCGCGGGTCTCCGCGGCCTGCGCCGAGACGGCGTCGACGAGCTCGGGCTCGTCGTCGGCCTCCAGGAGGTCCTCCAGCGTCGTCGCCTTGACCTCCAGGTCGCGCACAGCGCCGAGCCGGTCGCCCAGCGCCTCCAGTCGCAGTCGCATGCCGAGAGCGGCATGCGACTCGAAAGCGGCCCGGTAGACCCGCAGGACGCTGCGCAGCCTGCGGACCCGGATGCGGGCTTGATGGACGGCGTCCTCCCCGTCCTCGTCGATCGCGACGAGCTGCTCGGCGAGCTCCGCCGACACCGCCACCAGGGAGAACATGGCGCCACCGTACCAACTAGTCTGAGTGCATGGCAGACCGCACCCCCTGGTCCTTGTCTGGCGCCCTCCGCGGGATGTTCGCCAGGAAGACCATCGACGACTCCACCTGGGACGATCTGGAGACGGCGCTCATCACAGCGGACTTCGGTCCGGACGTCACCGAGGCGGTCGTCGACGATCTGCGCGCCAAGGTCGAGCGCTACCACACCACCGACCCGGCCGACCTCCAGCGCATGCTGCGCGAGACGATGGAGGAGCGGCTCTCCAGGCTCGACACCACCCTCAAGCTGAGCGAGCGGCCCGCGATCGTCCTGGTCGTCGGCGTGAACGGCGTCGGCAAGACCACGACGATCGGCAAGTTCGCCAAGTTCCTGCGCACCTACGACCGCTCGGTCGTCGTCGGCGCGGCGGACACCTTCCGCGCCGCTGCGGTCGAGCAGCTCGCCACCTGGGCCGAGCGCGCCGGGGCCGAGATCGTCCGCCCGCAGCAGCAGGGCCAGGACCCGGCGTCCGTGGCGTTCCAGACGGTCGAGAAGGCCAAGCGAGACGGCACCGAGATCGTCATCATCGACACCGCGGGCCGGCTGCAGACCAAGGGCGGCCTGATGGACGAGCTGTCCAAGATCAAGCGCGTGGTCGAGAAGCAGGCGCCCATCGCGGAGGTGCTCCTGGTGCTCGACGCGACCACCGGCCAGAACGGCCTGGCGCAGGCCGAGGCGTTCCTGGAGCACGCCGGGGTGACCGGCCTCGTGCTCACCAAGCTCGACGGCTCGGCGAAGGGCGGCTTCGTGCTCGCCGTGCAGGAGCGCACCGGCCTCCCGATCAAGCTCATCGGCCAGGGCGAGGGCATCAACGACCTGACCGGCTTCACCCCGCACGTCTTCGCGCAGCAGCTCGTCGGATAGGGACGTCATGGCCATCGAGCACGACTACTTCGGCGTCATCGACGAGACGGCCTCCGGCGGCCTCGCCTGGAACGACACGGTCGACCTCGCCGACCAGGCGGTGGAGGTCGAGCTGCGCGCCGACGACGAGCGCGCGGTGGGGGAGTTCGCGCTCGACTCCGCGGCGGCGCTCATCCAGGCGATGGAAGGCTTCGACAACCGGGCGAGGGACGCGCTCATCGCCGAGCTGAGCTCGCAGCAGTCGGCGACGACGAGCTACATCGACGATCACGTGGACAAGCTGGGGGAGTCGCTGCTCGACCTTCTGGTCTACAACTCGGGGGACATCGCGATGGACGTGCTGCGCTCGCTCCAGCTCCTGGCCGTGAGGGTGCAGGCCGACCAGGCCGGCGAGGACGAGGCCTTCGCGACGTTCGACTACTCGATCAGCCCGGACGAGACGGACGCGATCCTCACGGTGTCGTTCGATGTGCGCGGCGACGTGGTCGCGGTCGACACCCAGGGCTGACATACACAGCTGACGCGCAGGGCTGACGCGCACAGTGCAGGCTCGGCGACCGGCCAGCCTCGCCCGATAGACTTGCACGATCATGGCTACTTTCGGCTCGCTGTCCGACCGTTTGACGGACACCTTCAAGAACCTGCGCACCAAGGGCAAGCTCTCCCCGTCCGACGTCGACGGCACCGTGCGCGAGATCCGCCGCGCGCTGCTCGACGCGGACGTGGCGCTCGACGTCGTCAAGGAGTTCACCGGCAAGGTGCGCGAGCGCGCCCTGTCCGACGAGGTCAACAAGGCGCTGAATCCGGCGCAGCAGGTCGTCCAGATCGTCAACGAGGAGCTCGTCGCCATCCTCGGCGGTCAGCAGCGCCGCCTCCAGTTCGCCAAGAAGCCGCCGACGGTGATCATGCTCGCCGGCCTCCAGGGCGCGGGTAAGACCACGCTCGCGGGCAAGCTCGGCAAGTGGCTGGTCAAGGACGGCCACACGCCGCTCCTCGTCGCCGCCGACCTCCAGCGGCCCAACGCCGTCACTCAGCTCCAGATCGTCGGCGAGCAGGCCGGCGTCCCTGTCTATGCTCCGGAGCCCGGCAACGGCGTCGGCAACCCGGTGAAGGTGGCCAAGGACGCCATGAAGTTCGCCGAGACCAAGCAGTACGACACGGTCGTCATCGACACCGCCGGTCGCCTCGGCGTCGACGCCGAGCTGATGAAGCAGGCCGCCGACATCCGCAAGGCCACCGACCCGGACGAAGTGCTGTTCGTCATCGACGCGATGATCGGCCAGGACGCCGTGGCCACGGCCAAGGCGTTCCAGGACGGCGTCGACTTCACCGGCGTCGTGCTGTCCAAGCTCGACGGCGACGCACGCGGTGGCGCCGCCCTCTCGGTGGCGTCGATCACGGGCCGCCCGATCATCTTCGCCTCCACCGGTGAGGGCCTGGACGACTTCGAGCCGTTCCACCCCGACCGCATGGCGTCGCGCATCCTCGACCTCGGCGACATCCTCACCCTCATCGAGCAGGCCCAGGAGGCCTTCGACGAGGACGAGGCGCGCAAGGTCGCCGAGAAGTTCGCGACCGACAGCTTCACGCTCGACGACTTCCTCAAGCAGATGCAGCAGCTGCGCAACATGGGCTCCATCAAGAAGATGATGGGCATGCTCCCCGGCGCCGGCCAGATGAAGCAGCAGCTCGACAACTTCGACGAGCGCGAGATCGTGCGCACCGAGGCCATCATCCAGTCGATGACGACGGCCGAGCGCACCACTCCCAAGCTGCTCAACGGCTCCCGCCGGCTGCGCATCGCCAAGGGCTCCGGCACCACGGTCACCGAGGTGAACCAGCTCGTCAACCGCTTCGAGCAGGCCGCCAAGATGATGAAGACCGTGGCCAAGGGCGGCGTTCCGAATGTCCCGGGCATGGGCCCGATCCCCGGCGCCGGCTATGCGGGCAAGGGCAAGCAGCAGCCCAAGAAGAAGGGCTCCCGCTCGGGCAACCCGGCCAAGCGTGCTGCGGAGAACGCCGCGCTCGCGTCCGGCGTCAAGCCGGCGACGGGCACGCCGGGAGGCACCGGCTTCGGACTCGGCTCCGGGAACAAGGCGAAGGCCGGAGGCCCGACCGAGGAGGAGCTGGCCGCCCTGCAGAAGTTCATGGGGCGCTGAGGCCCGCGCGCTGAGGCCCGCAGCCGCTAGGAGGTCACGCCGAGCGGCGCGAGCCGGTCTTCGATGACCTTCGCGACGGCGCGCTCGCCCGCCGCGTTCGGGTGGATCCCGTCCGCCTGCACCAGCTCGGGATGCCCCGCCAGCGGGTAGCCGATGTCAAGGAACGTCCCGCCGACGCCGGTCACGGCCTTCTCGACGATCCCGTTGACGGTCGCCACGGTCGGCGGCGGCGTGTCCGCGCCCCAGACCGTCGTGATGCCGATGATGCGCGCCCGCGGGAACGTGTCGCGCAGTTCACCCAGCAGTTCGTCCGCCGAGGAGGCCACGAGAGCGGCGTCCTGCGTGCGGTCGTTGCGGGTGGCCGCGATCAGGATGTAGTCGGGGTGCAGGCCGAGTGCAGTGGCGACCTGCTCGCGGTAGGTGTCGCCGTTCCAGCCCGGCTTGACGAAGCCGGAGCCGGAGACCGCGAGGTCGGTGAGCGTCCAGCCGTGCTGCGCCGCCACCAGCGCGGGCCAGGCTTGATCCGGGCGCACGCCCTTGCCGAACGCAATGGAGTCCCCGATGGCGATGACCTGCGGCTTCGAGCGCTCCGCTGGGGCCGCCACAGCCGTGCCGTCGGCGGCGACCGGGCGCGCGGCGACGACCGAGGAGCAGCCGGCGAGAGCGGCCGCGGCGAGAGCGAGCGCGACGACGGCGATCAGGCGGGGACGGGTGGACACGGTGTGAGGCTAGACCGCGCTGACTGACAGATCGCTGTGCATCCCGTCCGGGCGTGTCGGAGTGTGCGGGCGCAGGCCTAGCTGCGAGCGGGTCCCGGCTCGATCCGCGCCTTCGCGATGGCGTCTGCGACGGTCCTCCCGAGCAGTTCCTGGCCCGCGCTGGTCGGGTGGATGCCGTCCGCCTGCAGGAGGGTCGGCTGCCCGAGGAACGTCTGGCCCAGCGGGAGCCAGTGGCCGCCGACGCCGAGGACCGCGCTCTTCAGGGCCTCGTCGACGACCGTGGCCGTACGGCCCGCAGCTGTCGCTCCCCAGACCGACCCGATCCCGATGATCGTGGTGTGCGGGAGTGCGGTGGACAGCCGGTCGATCGCCGCCGCGGTGTCGCGCGTGACCGTCCCGGGAGCGGAGGCGGCGGTAGCCGCGTCGTTGCGCGTCGCGGCGACGATGACGACCTGCGGGCGCAGCCGGATGGCAGCGCTCACCTGGTCGTCGAAGTCGTGGGTGTTCACGCCGGGCGTGGTGAAGCCGGCGCCGGCTTCGCCGAGGTCCGTCAGGTCCTAGCCGAGGCGGGTCGCAGCGATGAGCGGCCAGGCGTCGTCGGCGGGCACACCCAGGCCGATCGCGATGGAGTCGCCGATCGCCGCGGCCGTGGGCTGCGCCTCCGTCGCCGAGGCAGACGCGGTGGACGGCGCGGACGGGGTGAGTGTCGTGCAGCCGGTCAGAGCGAGGCCCGCGAGGACGAGGACGGCCGCGACGCGGCGCACTCCACCCGCGCGAGGTGTCGCTTGCGTCACACGATCCCGTCGAGCTTCGACAGCACGACCGACGCGATCGCCTGCTGGCCTTCGAGGGTGGGATGCTCGCCGTCGTCCTGGACGAGGCCGAGCTGGCCGCGGTACGGCTGGCCGAGGTCGATCCACTTGCCGCCCGCCGCGGTCACGGCCTGCTTCAGTGCGTCGTTCAAGGGAGCGAGGTCGTTGTCGCTGGCCTCCCCGGTGAGAGCGTTGTACCCGATCAGGTGGGCTTTCGGCAGGGCGTCGCTCAGCCGCTCGACCGCGGCCGCCATCGCCTTGGCGACGGCGGAATTGTCCTGGCCGAGGTCGTTGTCGGAGGCGCCGATCAGCACCACGTTCGCCTTCGCGGCGATGGCCTGGTCGATCTGGCCGTTGAAATCGGCGTTGGTGGCCCCGACGGCGACGAAGCCGGCCCCCGGCTCGCTGAAGTTCTCCAGCCCCCAGCGCCGATCGACCGCGACGAGCGCCGGCCAGGCCTCGAACGGCTCCAGACCCATGCCCGACTCGATCGAGTCCCCGACGATCGCGACCACCGGGTGCTTGCCGGCCGGGACCGCGGCGCCGACGGCGACCTGCGAGGAGGCGGACGCGCATCCGCTCAGGGCGACCGTGCCGAGCAGCAGCGCTGCGAGCGCCGTGGCGACGGTGGCGAGAGGTCGGTGGCCGAACATGCCAACGAGCCTAAATGACGAGTCTATGGATGGACTATGCACGGCTATGAGCCCCCTGTGCCCGGGTGGCCGGCGTCCCGCGCCGTCCGGTCCAGCCCGCTGCGGAGCTCGTGCGTGAGCGAGCTGACCACGGCCTGCAGGCTGCCGCCGTTGGCCTCCGCGACGGCGAGCTGGCGCTGGTAGCTGGCGCCGGTGGCGAGCACGTCGGCGACGGTCGCGAGCTCGGCGGAGCAGCCCAGCCGTTCCGCGGTGTCACCGAGCTCGTCCACGAGCTGGAGGAGCTGCTCTCGCACCAGGCGCTCGGTGCCGTCCGGCGCGACGATGATCTCGGCGTCCAGCCCGTAGCGGGCCGCGCGCCACTTGTTCTCTCGCACGAACCACGGCTGGAGGGTGACCGGCTCGACGCCCTCGTCCAGGTCGCCGGACATCCGGTCGGTCAGGCAGTGGATGAGTGCGCCGACTGCGCCCACTTCGTCCGCGGTCGAGAGCCCGTCGCACGCGCGCATCTCGACGGTTCCCCAGCGGGGCGATGGTCGGATGTCCCAGCGCACTTCACTATGGTCCTCCACGACGCCGGTCGTCACCAGGTCCTGCACGTACTCCTCGTAGTTCGCCCACGAGCCGAACTGCCACGGCAGCCCCGCGGTCGGCAGCTGCTGGAACATGAGCGCGCGGTTGGAGGCGTACCCGGTGCGGGCGCCCGCCCAGAACGGGCTCGACGCGCTGAGCGCCTGGAGGTGCGGGTAGTAGGTGAGCAGACCGTTGACGATCGGCAGCGCCTTGTCGCGGTCGTCGATGCCGACGTGCACATGGATGCCCCAGATCATCATCTGCCTGCCCCACCACTGGGTGCGGTCCAGCAGCCGGTCGTAGCGCTCGTTCGGCGTGATCTTCTGGTCGTACCACTGGGCGAAGGGGTGCGTGCCTGCGCACATCAGCTCAACGCCCAGCGGGTCGGTGACCTCGCGGGTCAGCGCGACCAGCTCCTGCAGGTCGGTGATGGCGGCCGGGACGCTGTGGTGCACCCGGCTGACCAGTTCGATGGTGTTCAGGAGCAGCTCGTGGGTGATCTGCGGGTGCTCCCGGCCGTCCGGGGTGCCGAGCTCGCGGAGCACCTCGTCGGCGATGTGCACCAGGTCGCCTGTCGAGCCGTCGACCAGCGCCAGCTCCCACTCGATCCCGACGGTGGAGCGCTCCGACTCTGCGAATTGGATCTGCATCGCTGTGACCCCGTCCGTCCGATTGTTCATTGGGCGCGCTTTTCTGACAGAATATCTAGTTGAGTTCACCGTGCCCGACCCTCTATCCGGTACGGCGGACGAACAATAGACCTCCTGCCGCGTGTGCCCCCACGCCCACGGCAGTCAGTTCGACAACGAATCCACCGGAACCCTGCGGGTTCCGGACGTCAACACAGGAGAATTGTGGCTGTCAAAATCCGTCTGAAGCGCCTGGGCAAGATCCGCGCTCCGTACTACCGCATCGTCGTCGCCGACTCGCGCACCAAGCGCGACGGTCGCGTCATCGAGGAGATCGGTCTGTACCACCCGACCGAGGAGCCCTCGCGCATCGAGGTCGACTCCGAGCGCGCTCAGTACTGGCTCGGCGTCGGCGCTCAGCCGTCCGAGCAGGTGCTCGTGCTGCTCAAGCTCACCGGTGACTGGGGCAAGTTCAAGGGCGACAAGAACGCCGTCTCGACCGTCAAGACGGCCGAGACCAAGGAGGCGTTCGTCGCCGACGAGAAGAAGAAGCCGGTCCTGAAGCCCAAGAAGGACGACACCGCCAAGAAGGCGGAGGCCGTCGTCGAGGCCGAGGTCGAGGCCGAGGAGGCCGCTGAGGCCGAGGTCGTCGCCGAGGCCGAGGAGATCACGGCCGAGGCCGACGGCGAGAAGGCGTAACACCTTGCTCGCTCCCGCTCTCACGCACCTGGTCAAGGGCATCGTCGACCACCCGGACGACGTGCACGTCGTGGCCAAAGGTTCGCCGCGTGGCGAGGTCCTCGAGGTTCGAGTGAACCCCGAGGACCTCGGGCGGGTCATCGGCCGTTCCGGCCGTACCGCCAAGGCCCTCCGCACGCTCGTGGCCGCGCTGGCCGACGGCCGCCGCGTCCGCGTCGACGTCGTCGACGACTGAGGTGGCGGACCACAAGCTGCCCCGCAAGGAGGTCGCACCGCGACCGGGTCAGACCGAGCTGCGCGTCGGCCGGCTGACCAAGGCGCACGGTCTGAAGGGCGCTCTGAAGCTCGAGCTGTTCACGGACGAGCCGGAGCACCGCTTCGTTCCGGGCGCCGTCTTCACGCTCCAGGTGCCCACGGCCTCCAAGTGGCACGGCAAGACCCTCGAGCTCATCGAGCTGCGCTGGTACAACGGTCACGCGGTCGGCTTCTTCGCCGGCGTGGACGACCGCACCGAAGCGGAGACGCTGGTGAAGGCCATCCTCTGGGTGAGTCAGGACGCCACGCAGCTCCCTCAGGAGGACGACGCCTGGTACGACCACCAGCTCGTCGGCCTGAGCGCGCGCCGCGACGGCGTGGAGGTCGGCACCGTCGCACGGGTCGACCACCTTCCCGCACAGGACCTGCTGGTCGTCCGCACGGCCGACGGCGAGGTCCTGGTGCCGTTCGTGAAGGCGATCGTGCCCGAGGTCGACATCGCCGCGGGCACCGTCACCCTGACCCCGCCGCCCGGACTCTTCGAGGACCTCCCCGACGACGACCCCGAAGACAACGACCCGGAGGCCGCACCCGCCGAGGAGTGACTCGTCGCGGAAATCCGCGCGGTCATTCCCGCGACGACTCACCTTTCGGGCTGGAGGATGGTGAGGCCGCGGGCACGGAGTAGGCGGGTGTCGGCGTTCAGGGCCGCGAGCAGGCGCTCGTGCGTGCCGACGATGTGCCGGTGGATGCTGTCCGCCGCGGCGTCCGCGTCGCGTGCGGCGAGCTGCTCGACGATCGTGCGGTGCTCCTCCCACGCGGTCCGCCGCGCGTCGGCCGTGCGCACCTCCAGCCAGCGGGTGCGGGCCAGCCGGGTCATCGCGGAGGACACCGAGTCGGCGAAGAAGTGGTTGCCGCTGAGGGCCGCGAGCCGCACGTGGAAGCCCGTGCCCGCGCCGACCGCGTCCTCGTCGCTCCGGTCGGGGTCGTAGGCGCCGAGGTCGTCGTGCAGCGCGCGCACGTCGTCGTCCGCGGCCCGGACGGCGCTCAGCCGCACCGCGGCGGTCTCCAGGGCGTCGCGCAGCTCGCTGAGCCGGGCGATCTCGCCGAGGTCGATGGGGGAGACCTCCCACCCTCGGCCCTCGCGGCGGACCAGCCCCTCCGCCTCCAGGCGCATGAGCGCCGCGCGCAGCGGGGTGCGCGAGGCTCCCAGCTCGGCTTCGAGCCCTCGTTCGGTGATGCGGGAGCCGGGGACGCGGTCCAGGTCGAGGATCGCCGAGCGCAGGCGCTCGTACACGTGGGGCTGCTCGGGCATCGGTCTCCTTCGTTGGTATACCAAGCCGGTATACCGCTAGGGTATACCGCATGAGCCGAGAAACACGAGAAGAGACCGGGCAGGCGATCAGAACCCCTCGGCCGTGGCTCATGCTCGCCCTCGGCGTCATCGGCCAGGCCAGTTCGACCGTCTTCGTCTCCACCCCGGCCTTCCTCATCCCGCTGCTGCACACCGAGCGCGGGCTGAGCCTCGCGCAGGCCGGTCTGCTCGCGTCCACGCCCACGTTCGGGCTGGTGCTCGCGCTGATCGCGTGGGGCGCGCTGAGCGACCGGATCGGGGAGCGCTGGGTCATCGCGTCCGGGCTGGCCGTCACCGCGGCCGCCGCGGTCGCCGCCATGTTCGTCGCCTCCTACATCGCGCTCGGCGCGCTGTTCCTGGTGGGCGGGATGGCGGCCGCGAGCCCCAACGCGGCGAGCGGCCGCGTGGTCATCGGCTGGTTCGCCAAGGAGCGGCGCGGGCTCGCGATGGGCATCCGGCAGATGTGCCAGCCGCTCGGCGTCGCGATCGCCGCGATCAGCGTCCCGCTGCTGGCGGCCTCCGGCGGGATCGCCGCGGCCCTCACCGTGCCTGCGGTGCTGTGCGGCGTCTCGGCCGTGCTGTGCGCGGTCGGGATCGTCGACCCGCCCCGGCCTCCGCGTCGCGCCGCAGAGGGGGAGGAAACGCACTCCCAGGCCACCTGGAGCCCGTACCGGGAGACCTCCCTGCTCTGGCGGATCCACGTTGTCTCGATGCTGCTGGTCGTCCCGCAGTTCACCGTGTCCACGTTCGGGCTGGTCTGGCTCGTCACCGAGCTGCACTTCACGTCGCTCGCGGCGGGTGTCGTCATCGCGGTCAGCCAGTTCGCCGGCGCGCTCGGCCGGATCGGCGTCGGCGTGCTGAGCGACCGGGTCGGCAGCCACCTGGTGCCGCTGCGCTGGGTGTCGGTCGCGGCGGTCGCGGTGATGCTGTTGATGGGCGCGGCCTCCGCCCTCGGCTCGGTGGCCGCCGCGGTCATCCTGATCGTCGCGGCAATCGTCACCGTCGCCGACAACGGCCTCGCCTACACGTCGGTCGCCGAGATCGCCGGGCCGTTCTGGTCCGGCAGGGCGCTCGGCGCGCAGAACACCGGTCAGTTCCTGGCGGCGTCGGTCGTCGGCCCGGCCGTCGGCGCGCTGATCGGCTGGGTCGGCTTCCCGCTGGCGTTCGCCGCTGTCGCGGTCTGCCCGGCGGTGGCGGCCCCGCTGGTGCCGCGCGACCGGGAGCTCGCGGTCGTCCCCGAATAGACTTCTCGGCATGCGCATCGACATCGTCACGATCTTCCCGACCTTCTTCGATGTGCTCGACATCTCGCTGCTCGGCAAGGCACGGCAGGCGGGCATCATCGCGCTCGGCGTCCACGACCTGCGCGACCACACCCACGACCGGCACCGCACCGTCGACGACACGCCGTACGGCGGCGGCGCCGGCATGGTGATGAAGCCGGAGCCGTGGGGGGAGGCCCTGGACGCCGTGCTGGACGGCTCCGACGACCCCGTGCTGCTGTTCCCGTCGCCGGCCGGCGAGGTGTTCACCCAGGCGATGGCCCGCGAGCTCGCGACCGAGTCCCACCTCGTCTTCGGCTGCGGCCGCTACGAGGGGATCGACCAGCGCGTCTTCGACGAGTACGCCTACCGGGCGCGGGTGCGGCTGGTGAGCATCGGCGACTACGTGCTCAACGGCGGCGAGGTCGCGACGATGGCGATGATCGAGGCGATCGGGCGACTCATCCCCGGCGTCGTCGGCAACCCGGAGAGCCTGGTCCAGGAGTCGCACGAGGACGGCCTCCTCGAGTACCCGTCGTACACGAAGCCCGCCGAGTGGCGCGGCCACGAGGTCCCGCCCGTCCTGCTCTCCGGCAACCACGGCGCGATCGAGACCTGGCGCCGCGAGCAGTCCCTCGCCCGCACCGCCCGCGTCCGCCCCGACCTCCTCCCGTAGCGCCGCGCCTCCATCGCTTCCGGAGTTCTGCACGCGACACGCCGACGCGAGGCGTACACAACTCCGGAACGGATGGTCAGGGGGCGCTGAGGACGAGGGGGCCGGAGTCGGTGATGGCGACGGTGTGCTCGGAGTGGGCGCCGCGCGAGCCGTCGGCGGAGCGGAGCGTCCAGCCGTCGGGGTCGGTGAAGATCCTGTCAGTGGTCTCCAGGAACCACGGCTCGATCGCGATGACCAGGCCGGGGCGCAGCGGGAAGCCGCGTCCGGCGCGGCCGTCGTTCGGGATGTGCGGGTCGCCGTGCATCGTCCGGCCGACGCCGTGGCCGCCGAACTGCGTGTTCACCGAGTAGCCCTCGGCGTGCGCCACGGCCGCGATGGCCGCCGAGATGTCGCCCACCTTGCCTCCGGGCTGCGCTGCCGCGATGCCCGCCGTGAGCGCCCGGCGGGTCGTGTCGATGAGCCGGAGGTCCTCGTCGCGGGCCGATCCGACCACGATGCTGACCGCCGAGTCGGCCACCCAGCCGTCGACGCTCGCCGCGAAGTCCAGGCTGAGCAGGTCGCCGTCGCGCAGCCGGTAGTCGTGGGGGAGGCCGTGCAGCACGGCGTCGTTGACGGAGGTGCAGATCACCTTGCCGAACGGGCTCGCGCCGAACGACGGGTGGTAGTCGATGTAGCAGGACTCCGCGCCGCGGCTGCGGATCAGGTCGTGCGCGATCCGGTCCAGCTCCAGCAGGTTGACGCCGACCTTCGCCGCGGCGGCCGTCTCGGCGAGGACCTCGGCGACGAACCGGCCGGCCGGTCGCATCTGCTCGATCTCGGCGGGGGTCCTCAGCTCGATCACGGGACGTTCTCCTTCTGTGGTGTGACTGCGTCCAGTCTTCCATGCGGCGAGGCCAGCAGTCCGCCCTCGGCGAACCGGCAGCCAGCGCACAGCCGCGCGACGTTACGCTGGCCGCATGTTCATCCGCAAGGCGTTCTACTGGTGGCTCTTCCCGTCCGCCGTGGTGCTGCCCGTCTGGCTGTTGATCGGCTGGGCCGCGTTCAACCAGGGCAGCGGCTGGACGTTCCTCGGGTTGCTCATCCTCTGCCCGATCCTCTTCGTCGCGCTGCTCGCGATCGGCGGCATCGTGATGGCGCGCAGGAGCGTCAGGGAGACCCGCGCGGTCTCGTGGTACGACACCGGTCTCCTCGCCGGCTGGAGCGCCTCCATCATCGCCTTCGGGTTCTTCCCGCCCGGCGCCACCGGCTGGCTCGCCGTGCTCGGCGTGCTGTTCTTCCTGGCGATGTTCTGGGTCGGGCTGTGGGAGCTGGTGACCGAGGCGCGCGACCGGGTGGCGGTCACCTTCGCCGCCTACCAGCAGGCCGCCCAGCCGCAGCAGGTGCCGCGGCCGTCCAGCCCCGTGGTGGACGACGCGGACGTGATCGTCATCGAAGAGCATCGCGAGGACTGACCTCCGCGCCGGCTGCGCCGCCGCGCTTTGGCAATAGAGCCTCGCGCGTGGCAGAATGGTTGTTCGTGCCGCCGCCCGGCTCTGCCGCAGGGGAGCCAGCAATTCGAGCGTGCACACCCAATCGAATCCCGGCCGTCGCCGTGCGCAGCGCGCATCCGTACGACGGCCCCGAATCCGTCCCCGACCTGCAGGCGGGTACAGAGAGCGAACAGCAATGCACATCCTCGATCAGGTGGACGCCGCGTCCCTCAAGTCGGACATCCCCGCGTTCCGTGCCGGCGACACCGTCAAGGTGCACGTCAACATCATCGAGGGCACCCGCTCTCGTATCCAGGTCTTCCAGGGCGTCGTGATCGGCCGCTCGGGCGAAGGCGTCCGCGAGACCTTCACGGTCCGCAAGGTCAGCTTCCAGGTCGGCGTCGAGCGCACCTTCCCGGTGCACTCGCCGGTCATCGACCACATCGAGGTCGTCACCCGCGGTGACGTCCGTCGCGCCAAGCTGTACTACCTCCGCGAGCTTCGCGGCAAGAAGGCGAAGATCAAGGAGAAGCGCGACAACTGAGCGTTTCGCGCGCGACTCTTCCTGAGCTCCCGGTCCTACACTGGACCGGGAGCTCAGGCGGTTAACGAGCCAGGCAGGGTGGATGACGGACGAGACACTGCCCACGCGGCCCGAACGCGTGGTGCGGCGAGAGCGCGGCAGGCGCAGCGGCCTGCTGTTCGCGCGGGACGTGCTGGTCGTGGTGGTGATCGCGCTGCTCGTGGCCTTCCTGGTGAAGACCTTCGTGGTGCGCTCGTTCTACATCCCCTCCGGATCGATGGAGGACACCCTCCAGGTCAACGACAAGATCCTCGTGAACGAGCTGCAGCCGTCGCTGTTCCCGCTGAGCCGCGGCGACGTCGTGGTGTTCCGGGATCCGGGAGGCTGGCTCCCGAAATCCCCGCCGGTCGTCCGCAACCCGCTGGCCCAGGCCGCGGACACCGCGCTGACGTTCGTCGGGCTGTCCGCCTCCGACAGCGACGATCACCTCGTGAAACGGCTCATCGGCCTCCCGGGCGACCACGTGGTGTGCTGCGACACCGCGGGCCGGATCACCGTCAACGGCACCGCGATCCACGAGCCGTACATCGTGATCCCGCCAGGCCAGAAGAACGCCGCGACGCTCGCCTTCGATGTGACGGTCCCGAAGGGCCGCATCTGGGTCATGGGCGACAACCGCTACGACTCGCAGGACTCGTCCCGCAACCAGGCGCTCCCCGGCCGCGGCTTCGTCCCGCTCGACCACGTCGTCGGGCGGGCCGCGGTGATCAGCTGGCCGGTCAGCAGATGGACGTGGTTGGACGACTATCCTGATGTCTTCAGAGGCGTGGAGGAGAAGAAGGAATGATGACCCCGGTCTCGCCGTCGCTGCGCTTCGAGAAGGCGCTCTACCGCGACGGCGTCACCTCGATCGTGGCCGTCGACGAGGTCGGCCGCGGGGCGCTGGCCGGCCCGGTGGCGGTCGGCATGGTGGTCATCGACACCGGGGTCAAGCGCATCCCGCCCGGACTGCGCGACTCCAAGCTGCTGCCGGAGCCGGTGCGCGAGGCGCTCGAGCCCGCCTGCCGGCGCTGGTCGCTGTTCCACGCCGTGGGGATGGCCTCGGCCGCGGAGGTGGACTCGCTCGGCATCATGCGCTGCCTGGGCCTCGCCGGCGCCCGCGCCCTCGCCATGCTGGAGGACCAGGGTGCGCAGGTGCGGGAGAGCACGCTGATCCTGGACGGCAACTACGACTACCTCAGCCCGGCGGTCATGCGCCCGGTGCGCGTGGTCACGCGGATCAAGGCCGACCGTGACTGCGCGTCGGTGGCCGCTGCCTCCGTCATCGCGAAGGTGCACCGCGACCGGTTGATGATCGGCCACGACGTGGATTACCCCGGTTACGGCTGGGTGAGCAACAAGGGCTACTCGACGCCGGAGCACTTCGCCGCGATCGCCGAGCTCGGCCCGAGCGCGCTGCACCGGCTCACCTGGCTGAAGGACCTCGCGACCCTCGACATGCCGACCTGAGTCGGCACGGCTAGACTTGGCGAACGATGGATGAGGACGAGTTCGACGACTACGACCGCGAGGTCGAGCTGGCTTTGTATCGCGAATACCGGGACGTCGTCTCGCAGTTCAAGTACGTGATCGAGACTGAGCGCCGCTTCTACCTGGCGAACGAGGTGGAGTTCGTGCGCCGCGATACGGAGCACGACTTCTACTTCGAGCTCACGATGAACGACGTCTGGGTGTGGGATGTCTACCGCGCCGACCGGTTCGTGAAGTCCGTTCGCGTGCTGACGTTCAAGGACGTGAACATCGAGGAGCTCTCGAGCAAGGAGTTCGAGCTCCCGAAGGAGCTGGCGCTCGACGAGTGAGCTCGCCGGGTTCGTTCTGCCTGTGGTGCTTGTCCTCCACAACGCTCTGAGCTGACGACTTCTCCACAGATTTCGCTCCGCCCGGTTCTGCCCTGGCCCCTCCGACCACGCTGGTCGTGGGAGGAAACATGGCAGAGAAAGACCGTCTGGGTCGTCGCGGCGAGGCCGTGGCGGCGGACTGGCTGGAGGCGCGGGGCTACGAGATCGTGGCCCGTAACTGGCGCTGCGCGAGCGGGGAGCTCGATCTGATCGCACGCCTCGGGCGTGTGACCGCGTTCGTGGAGGTCAAGACCAGGAGCTCGGTCGCGTTCGGGCACCCGTTCGAGGCGATCACGGGGGAGAAGGCCGCGCGGCTGCGCCGTCTGGCGGCAGAGTGGTGCCGGGCGCACGGCCCCGTCCGCGGCGAGACGC